>NZ_CP031746.1:0-1328081 GCF_003185725.2 Auritidibacter sp. NML130574
TCGGCCTGCACTGTCTCAGCCAGTGGGCGGAGCCGACCTAACAGGGACTCCACAGCAGCCTGGTGCTCAAATCGCTGTTTACGATCCTCCAAAAGCTCCCGGCCCACATCGACCGGTTCGGTTGACGTCTGAGCCAGGGACTCGACCTGTTGTCGGGACAGCGTTCCAGCCAGGACCCGTGCGGTCATCCGTCCATGGGTCCGGCCCACCAGTAATTCGGGGGTAGCGCCTACCAGCCCATCGACCAGATAGGTCCACGCTTGCGGATAATTTTGAGCCAGTGCGGAGGCAGTCGTGGGTAGGCGGAAGCCCTCAGACCGCGAGACCACCACCAGGTCCCGACTTAATACCACCTTGTCCAGGTTCGTGGTCTCAAGGTGGTCCAGGGCCCGGCCCACAGCGGTCCGGAACGTTCCGCGGCTGATACGTGACGCCGAGACGGTCTCGGCGTCACGGGTTGCCGACCAGCCCTCGGGCGTCTGTATCGGCAGGTGGGCTGCGCCCTGTAGCTCACGCCACCGGGCACGGAGTTGCTCTATCGATAGGCTGAATTGTGAGCCTTGATTCAGACGTGAATCTGAGTCATCAAGCTGCCACACCAGTGTGCTTATTCCAGGCGTATGAATCAACAGGACCTCTGGAACGAGTGCAACGGTGTCGGTGGCCGAGCGGGCATCGAAGGTGGCAGAAATCATCGCCCGCGGGGGGATCATCCCCAATGATAAGCCCGGGGTACGGGGGACTGGGTAGTGGGTACCAGGTGCCGGGGTGTGTGCTTGCTGAGACCACCACGACGCTAAACTCTGAAACCGTTGCGCATCATTGGTGTGGTGCTGGGCGGTGATGCCCCACCCGACGGTGCCGTAGCCCTCACGCACCCAAGCGGCCGAAACATCCGTGGCTAATAAGGCAGACAGATCAGAGGAAAACTCGGCGGGGTCGATCGCAACAGACAGAGTATAAAGCATGGCATCTTTCAAGATACCGGATTCTATGCACCGGTAATCAGCTCACTGTCTGGACGGTGATCGACCATCCCCGGAGGTGTTCGTCACATCGGGTCCGAGGATGTCCGGAGTATACTCCAGACAGAACCGTTCGCGACATGTGGACTGACCAAGTGCCAACAATCTCAACGCATGGGATAGGGTTGAACGAGTGACCGAACCATCCATTGCTTCATTACCGGCAGGCTTCTCGGTACTAGACGACTACCCTGACCTGTTGGCGGTGCTCGTCGAGTCTCTCAGCGCCATTGAAGAGGAACTTGCCGAGGCGTTGCGCAATGCAGATGAGCTCGCTGAAGCAACCACCCGACACCTGCTCGATGCGGGCGGAAAACGGTTACGCCCCCTGCTGGCGGTGCTGGCCAGCATGTTGGCCGATCCCGGAGTTGCCAACGGTCAAGTTCATGCCCCGTCAGAGAACATTCGAAGTGCCGCGGTGGCGTTGGAACTGACCCATTTAGCGACGCTTTATCACGATGATGTGATGGATGAAGCCGATATGCGTCGTGGGGTGCCGGCAGCACATAAGCAGTGGAATAACTCTTTGGCCATTTTGGCCGGTGACCTGATCTTTGCCCGCGCGTCGATGCGAATGTCGCAGATGAGCGCGGAAGTGATCCGGGTCCATGCCCAAACCTTTGAAAGTTTGGTCATGGGCCAGATGTGGGAGACTGTCGGACCGCGTGCAGACCAAGATCGGTTGGATCATTACCTGGCGGTGATTGATGGTAAGACCGCTTCTCTGATTGCTACCACCGCGCACATTGGCGCGTTGCTCGGCGGGTGCTCGTCCGAGGTTGTGGCCATGATGCGCAACTACGGTCATAACGTTGGCATGGCATTCCAGCTGGCCGATGACATTATTGATCTGGTCTCTCCAGGTGAGAAATCAGGAAAGGTCCCCGGCACTGATCTGAAAGAACGCGTCCCGACTTTGCCGACCCTGCTGCTGCGTCAGGTAGCTGCGGAGGGTGATCAGTCGGCACAGCAAGCTGTGGCTTTGATTGATGGTCCGCTGGACACCCAAGAACAGGTTAACCAGGCCTTGGAAGCCATCGCCACGCACCCGGTGCTTGAGCGGGCGTGGGAACTGACCCGGGTCTGGGAGCGTAAGGCTTTGGAATCTATCGAAAACCTCGACGACTCTCCGATTAAACAAGCCCTGATTGCTTTTGCCCACTACGTCGTGGAGCGCCAAAACTAGCCTGGAAGGCTAGTGTTTCCAATAGCGATTTCGCTGCGGGGTGGAGTCCGGATTTACCCACGGGGCTGGAATAAACCACGCGCCGTGGTGATCGAGCGCGACGAATCGCCACGTGCCGTGATGGAGATCGGCGTGGTGGGCTGCGCAGACCAGAATGGCATTATCCACCGCGGTTGAACCCCCGTGACTCCACGGCTGACAATGATGGATTTGGCACCATAGGGCCGGGATCGTGCACCCCGGAACGGTACACCCTCGATCTCGAGCAACCACGGCCTGATACTGCTTGAGCGAAAACTGACGCCGAGCCCGCCCGATATCTAAAACCTCCGAACGACCACCGAACACCACGGGAATGAGTTCTGCCTCACAACTGGCGATCCGCAGTTCCGCTGCAGATAGTGGCCCCAGGAACTGGCCCTGGCTTACGCGTTGTTCCGCCATGACAGTAGGCACCCTGTGTGGTGCGTTGTGATGGTTGCGGTAGGTGGCCAGTAGCGACTGGTAATCCATCAGGGTCAAAATTCTGGTTGAGCTACCCCGGTGGCGGGGGAGGCCGTTGGTTTCGGCGTTGAGCCCGACAGCTGCCAAGAGTGCTGCTACCACCACATCCAAGGTCCGTCGGGTGCGTTTGCGTGTATCGAACCACGTATGGTGATGCGCAGTCAGGGTGTTGCCGTGGCGGTCCTCGACCATAACCGTGTTTGGATCCAAAGTTGGGAACGCAACGCGCAATGCGGTGCGGATGGGGTGGGGAATGGAATCTGGTTGTTCGGGGAATTCCAGGCGTTGCTGAATACCGCCCCCGGTAGCGTGAGCGAATTGATTAGCTGCAGCGTCTAGTGTCAGCAACAGTTCGGCGCCCAGCCCGAAAACGGTGCCACCAAAATCAACGCCACGGTCGGATCGTTTGGTAACCCAAAGGCGTTGTTCCGTCCGGGGAGATAGCACTTCGGCAGGTTCTGGCCCGTCCTGATCGATCGTGGATGCTATGGTGTGCAACCATCGCCGGCACATCTTAGCGAAGACGGCGGGGTTCATGGTTTGTGCGGATTCCACCAGTTCTGGTTCGACCGCCTCGATCACCCGGTGTACCAGTTCCGGATCAGTGGCTGTCTGCTGGCCGTATGTCCGCACGTCGTAAATCAGCCGCACCAGCCGATCAACGTTGGCTGTGGGTACCCGACCGGCGTGAAAAGATCGCGCCAAGAGCGGAAGGACAGGAGCAGAAGGGGATCGTCCTAATCGGGCCGGGCTCGGTTCGAGCAGATCCGCTCGCCGAGCCCGTTTTGAGGCCTCGGTTCCGGCAACACCGAGTGTTTGGCTGAGATACCGTCGGACCTGAGTTATCCCTGTCTGCTGTTCTGGTATGCCAAGTAGTCTCTGGCGATCGACATTGGTTTCTAAGGCGTGCTGGGTCACCTGCGTGAGTCCGGTCTTGATGGCGTCGCAAAGATACGAGATCTTCTCCAGCCGATGGTGCATCTCTGGCAACGCATTGTCCAGATCTTTCGGTGGGGTGATAACTCGTGACTGCACCGGATCATCGGCTACCCGTTCCGCGCTCGCCCACAGGGTGTCCCAATCTGTAGCCGGTTCCGTTCCGAAGTGCGCCAGTTGTGCCGAGATGCTGGGGTTTTTCGCTTGTTCTGAGGCCAGCAAGACGAGGTGCTCGATGGTGGTTAGTAACTCGCCCAGACTGACACTCGGGGCCCCCTCGGTGTCGACAAACCAACTTTTCCAATCTGGCCCCTGGCTTTGGTTAGCCTGGAAATTCTGCGTTTTTGCCATGACACACCGCCTGGTCGTGGTCGAGGATCTGGTCAACGTGCGAGGCGTGACCCGTTTGTTGCACCCAGACTAGAACCGCCTCTGGCATCGGGAGGACTCGCTCAGGAGCAACTGTGGATAAGGACAACGCTGTCCACAGGTGGCTGTCAGCCGGTGACGCCAGGGAGCACGAGTCAGGAGCAGGCCAGGTTCAACCGGGTGGCCGAGGCAATGAGATGCGGGCGTAGGCCCTCGGCGATGCGCTGGCGGTCAGCTACTTCGACCGGCTGACGGAGCTGACGATACAGGCTGTCGTCGGAGTAGCGCGGGAAAATGTGGAGGTGGTAGTGCCAGACATGTTGGTTGCCGGCCGGCTCATTATGTTGTCGCGTGGAGATGCCCTCAGGATTCCAAGCACGCTTCATCGCCAGGGCGACCTCACGGGCCATCAGGGCAATGCGGGTCAGCACCCGGTCCGGGAGGACATACAGTGATTCGTAATGTTCGGCCGGGGAAATCATGACGTGTCCTTTATGTGGGCCGAAACCGTCAACGGCAACAAAGACGATCAGATCATCGTCTTGATAGACGACATCGGAGGCTTCACACCGGTTATTGGGATCAGCCACGTCTCCGGAGACCAAACCGCAAAACGGGCAGACGTAACCCTCTGGGGCATGGGAGGTGAGGGGAACATCGTGGAAATCAGGCATGGTCCTCGGCATCTTCGTCGGGATCACTCAGGGCCCAGGTGATGACGTCAGTAACGACTTCTGAGATCGTGCCATCTTCACAGAGCCAGTCACCTTCACCATCTGGTGTGTCTGCACCGACGGTACGTCGCCAGAGCAACGGGTCGGGCAGTGGTAACTGATCGACGGGGATCCCCCAGGCTGCAGATTCTTCCTCATCTTCGAGAAATACCAGGTGGTCATCGACGATGAAAAACTCATCCGGGTCGAAAAAGAAATGGGTCGTTTCCAGTAGCTCCGGACAGGACCCTAAACACAGATAGAACTCAACGAGAGAAATCGGTAGGTCGTTGACGCTGAGAACCGGCTCATGTGCGTCGCGCAGTTCGGCGGAGATCGGTCCAGCAGCCAGCCGTTCGGCCAGTGTCTGCAACGGCATCCCGTCGGCAGGCGACCAGGCTCGCCCTAACAGATTGTGGGGTAGCTGTTGGTAAAGCTCGGTGAAGACCCCGGTGCTCGTGGAAGATTCATCGGCCATGCCCTTTAGTCTAATCATCTGCGTCATGTGTGTAAGGGCCCACTGGCCTGATCCGGTCCGTTGTGAATCCACCCACACGGGTGTTCGCCCTGGGCCAGTGTGGCGGATTTAGCGTCGGGGTAGCGTTCGGAAATCGGTAGAGTGAGCTCATGACTTGGGGTGTACCCGCCGAGCTGGGCACGGGGCGTGCGTCGTAATGCTCACCGGTGAGTCAGCCGACCGCATGCTCTCATAGTGAACTGGCTACACCCCGTGGCAGATGGGTGAGACGACTCAAACTGAAGGATGGCTTGTGACTGCTAGTGATAACCGACCGTTGCGCGTAGCGATTATCGGCGGAGGGCCAGCTGGAATTTACACGGCGGATCTGCTGACTAAGGCAGAACGAGATTTCGAGGTCAGCATCGATATTTTCGACCGCTATCCGGCCCCATTTGGACTAATCCGTTATGGAGTGGCTCCTGATCACCCGCGTATTAAGGGCATTATTAAAGCCCTCTACCGGGTGATGGACCGTGGCGATATTCGTTTCTTTGGACACGTTGACTATGGCACTGACCTCACCTTGGCAGACCTGCACCACTACTACGACGCGGTAGTCTTCTCGACCGGTGCGGTACACGATGCAACGTTGAACATTGCTGGTGCTGAGTTGGAGGGCTCTTTCGGAGCTGCGGAATTTGTCAACTGGTATGACGCCCACCCGCATACACCTCACGAGTGGGATCTGTCTGCAGAATCTATTGCAGTAATTGGCAACGGCAACGTGGCCCTGGATATCTCTCGTGTATTGGCGAAATCCGCCGATGAAATGCTGACGACAGAGATCCCAGACTACGTCTACCAGGGCCTGAAAAACTCCCGGGCGAAAGACATCCATATCTTCGGCCGTCGTGGTCCGGCCCAGATGAAATTCACGCCTTTGGAATTGCGTGAATTAGCGCACTCGCCCAATGTGGACATCGTGCTCTACCCGGACGACTTTGAATTCGATGAAGCCTCAGAACAGGTTGCGCAGAGCAATAACCAGATCAAGAACATGGTGGGAACGCTCAGCAACTGGATGTTGGAGCAAGAAGAGCGTGAGGAATCCGGAGAAGACACCGGGGCAACTCGTCGATTGCACCTGCACTTCTTACAAGCACCGCAGAGAATTCTGTCGGATGAGTCCGGCACGCATGTCGCCGGAATTCGAATGCAACGCATGGAACTGATCGGAGACGGCACCGTACAGGGCACCGGGGAGTTCATCGACTATCCGGTGCAGGCCGTCTACCGGGCCATCGGCTACTTCGGTTCCCCGTTGGCTGGGGTGCGGTTCAACGACAAAACCGGCACGATTGTTCACCGCGAGGGTCGGGTGCTGGATGAGAAGGACCAGCCGGTGGTCGGGCTCTATACCTCTGGATGGATTAAACGCGGTCCCGTCGGGCTGATTGGTCATACTAAAGGCGATGCCCTGGAGACCATCGGGCACATCATCGAAGACGAACCGCACCTTTATACCGCCGAGCAACCGGATGAACACGCCATTATTGACTTGTTGGAGTCTCGTGGAATCCGCTACACCGACTGGGAAGGATGGCACCGGCTGGATGCGCACGAGGTGAAACTGGGAGAAGAGTTCTCGCAGACCGCAGGGATTAGTCGGGAACGGGTTAAAGTCTTCTCCAATGAGGAGATGGTCTCGATCTCCCGTCAACACAAATAACTGCTCTCACCAGCACGGAAGATCAGTTACCACTCAGGATGGGCGCCTAAGCTGGGCATAATATTAATGTTAACGCGGTCTACACAGGGGGTCACCGGTGCATAGTCACAACAACCGCTTGAAAACCTTTGTGCTGTTCATGGTCTTGGTCGTGATCCTGCTGGCAATCGGCTGGCTGATTGCACTGGCAACCGGGAGAATGATATGGATCGGAGTCTTTGGTGCCATGTCGTTGATTTCGATCGCGATCTCTTACTGGAATTCCGATAAGATCGCGCTGAAATCGATGCACGCCTACTCGGTGTCGCCACAAGACCAACCCGAGATGTATCGAATCGTGGAAGAATTGTCGCAACGGGCCCAGCAGCCCATGCCCCGGCTTTATGTCTCGCCGACCTCATCTCCCAATGCTTTTGCGACCGGACGGAACCCGCAGAACGCCGCGGTGTGCTGTACTGAAGGGATCTTGCACATGCTCAATGCCCGAGAACTCCGTGGAGTGTTAGGGCACGAGCTGATGCACGTCTACAACCGCGACATCCTCACCAGCTCGATCGCTGCGGCCATGGCCTCACTGATTACCTCGGTGTCTCACATGTTGCTGTTCGTCGGGGCCGGTCGTGGCGGTCGGGATAACGGCGGTAATCCCTTGGCAATCATCGGGCTCATCCTGACGATGATCTTGGCGCCTTTGGCGGCCAGTCTGGTCCAATTGGCCATCTCCCGGTCGCGCGAATACGATGCGGACCAGGATGGAGCCAGCCTGACCGAAGATCCCCTCGCTCTGGCCTCGGCGCTGTACAAGCTCCAGCACGGTGTCCAGGCCGCACCACTGCCCCAAGAAGACAATAAGTTGGTCAGCTCAGCTCACATGATGATCGCTAACCCCTTCGGTGGTCAAAGCGCCAGAGCCTGGTTCTCCACGCACCCGCCGATGGAAGATCGGGTGCAACGTCTCGAAGGAATGGCGCGGTCTTTGGGGCAGCTCGATTAGTTGACTAACTAGCCGAAACACAGCCTCTCTCGTCGTTAGTCATGGTTACTGGGCTCCGGATAGGTTTCCACCGGACGCTGAGTAACCGCGATCCAGTGCTGTTGTAGCTCGTCTTTGATGGGTTCAGCCACGAATTCTTGTTTGGCTGCCACCGCAGCCTTCAGAGTGGCCTCACGGGTGGAATCAGCGCGCTCATCGATCTCGGCCTGGTGGCGGCGAGCCTGTTCGTAAGCAGGCTGGTTTCCCGTCCGGCGCACCGAGGCCAACTCGTCCTGTAGAGCACGTTGTTGTGCGCGGGCATCCTCGAGGACATCGGCGGAAATGAAGGTCTTGACGAAGCCCTCGTCGACAATCAGCCCGCGACCGGTCTTAATACCGCGACGGAGCGCGGCGGGCAGAACCTCCGAAGGTTGGTAATCGTCCGTGGTTTCCCACTCGAGCGTGTCCAAGCTACGGTTTTCGACATTGCGACGCACCAATGCCCGGCCGACGGTCATATCGACATAACGTACCGGGTGATGGGGTTCCACGAGCAACAGCATGATTCTCCTTGCGTGATCGTCTCTCAGGCTTTGTCACACTAGCGTTGAGCGGTTAACGGAAATTGACGAATTGCAGATCGGCATCTTCGAAGTCTTTGAGCAAAGCAATGGTGGCCTGAAGATCGTCGCGGGATTTCGAGGTCGCCCGCAACTCATCACCCTGGATCTGTGTTTTGACAGACTTGGGTCCCTGATCGCGAATGAGCTTAGAAATCTTCTTCGCCGTCGCCTGGTCGATGCCCTCTTTAATGGTGGCGGTGATCCGGTACTCTTTACCTGAGGCAAAGGGCTCGGAAGACTCAAGAGACTTCAGTGAAATACCGCGACGGACCAACTTGGACTGGAACACATCCAGCACAGCCTTGACGCGATCCTCTGAGGCAGCGTGCATGGTGATCACCTGATCATTGTGTTCAATCGAGGCAGCCGCATCCTTGAAATCGTAGCGTTGTGCGATCTCTTTGGTCGCTTGATTCAGCGCATTCGCGACCTCCTGCGGATCGACTTTGGACACGATGTCGAAGGTGGCATCCTTAGCCATAACGGTCTCCTCTGAACCATGGTGGGGACATGCTGTCACGGTGATGGTGAACATCACGGTGACTCTAGCTTAGTAAGATTAGGGTTTTTTTCGCATCTGCGGTAGGGTGGGTTGTCGTTCGCGAGAAACGCGGACCTTGCGGCAGGTTACCCAAGCGGCCAACGGGGGCTGACTGTAAATCAGCTGGCATTGCCTTCGGGGGTTCGAATCCCTCACCTGCCACCATCCAGACACATACGATGTTTTTTCCGCGTGGTATCCGGTGTCATTGCGGTCTGTGGGCGTAGGTTGTCCACAGGTTTCAGGCCTAGAGCTGAGCCTGGCCAACCAGATATCCCGATCCTTTAGGCTGGGACCATGGCAACTATTGATCTGACTGAATCCACGTTTGAGCAGACCGTTACCGACAATGACATTGTGTTGATCGATTTCTGGGCTGAGTGGTGCGGGCCGTGCAAGATGTTTGGCCCGATCTATGACAAGGTCTCGGAAAACCACCCCGATATCGTTTTCGGCAAGGTCGACACCGACGCCGAACAGGGGCTGGCTGCCGCGGCCAATATTTCCTCGATCCCAACCCTTATGGCCTTGCGCGACCGGACCCTGGTCTTCGCTCAGCCCGGCGCTATGCCGGCAGAACAGCTTGAGGATCTGATTTCGAAGGTTCGGGATCTGGATATGGACCAGGTGCGGGCCACTCAGAACCAGGACTCCTAAAAACCTCGAAAATCCATGGGCGCAAGCTTCGGCCCGAAACGCGAAAAACGCAGCCCTGAGAGGTGAATTAAACGCACCACACGGTGCCGGTGGCCGGCGAAAGGTGCTAAGAGTTCCAGCATCTGGTGGTCATCCACTCTGCGCCCGATGAGTGCTTCGCCGACGTGGTGAGCCAGATGATAGTCCCCAACCGAGACCAGATCAGCGGCCCCATGAGTCCGTTGCAACGTCTCGGCGACAGTCCAGGGGCCGATACCAGGTAGGGCGGTCAGCCGGGACGCAAGTTCGTCGATACTCACTGTCTGGCCCAGCGTGGCGAGTGTGTCGGCTCGGGAAGCAACCACAGTCATCGTCCGTGCCAGCGGCGGTTGCACACCACCCCGGTGCCATGACCAACTCGGTATCTGCCATACACGCGATGCGCTGGGCGGAACCATTAGCCGTGGTGCGCCTGTCAGGGGCACCTGCGGAGCAGGCGTCCCATAAGAACGCACCAACCATCGCCAGCTCGCCCGGGCCTGATCGTGGGTGACTTTCTGTTCTAGCACCACCCGAAATAGCTCGCCCACCAGATCGGATGTCGCCGGCAGTCGCAGTCCAGGATGCTCATGGTGGGCTCGGATGACCGCAGACGGCAACAGTCCACGCCAAGCATCAGCCTGTAGCGCCTGCGCGAACTCCGCCCACCCGTGTAGCGCCGACTCGTCGACTCCTAACAACTGTGGCACACCAGCGAGGACCTGCTCGAGGGCCTCCGGCGCGGAGCCAAACGCATGGGCGGTTACCGTGGTCGGCTGTGTGGTACTGGCCGGAGGCTGGATCCATAACACGGTGGGACTGTTGGGGCACAGAGCCGTCCAGAAACCGTCCTTGCGTAGCTGAGTGGTCGGATCGCCCGTGCCACGTTGCAGGGGTTTCAGCGTATGCGCCAAGGAAATTGCTGCCTCGGTCGTGAAGCTACGCACACGATGGGTTACTGTCATGGGGTTCTTGTGGAGTTTCGAGTCAAAGATGTCGTTTCGTTCCGAAGTCGCTGACACCCCGGGGGCGAACGCGGTACCGTGGTGGCTATGACTGAACCGGACCATACCACCGAACAGCACACCAGTCAGCCTGATCACGAGTCATTACAAATGCGCTACGCCCAGAACGTGCTCGACCTCATTGGCTCAACCCCGCTGGTGAAGCTCAACTCGGTGGCGAAAGACGTTCAACCAACCATTCTGGCCAAACTCGAATATCTCAACCCCGGTGGCTCGGTCAAAGACCGCATCGCGCTGAAGATGATCGAGCGAGCTGAAAGCGAGGGAAAGCTGGCCCCGGGCGGAACCGTGGTGGAACCCACGTCAGGTAATACCGGTGTGGGATTGGCCCTGGTGGCTCAACAAAAAGGCTATCGGTCGGTTTTTGTCACTCCCGATAAGGTCGGAGCTGAAAAACGCGACGTCTTGAAGGCTTACGGTGCCGATGTGATGGTCTCCCAGAGCGCGGTCGCGCCCGACTCGGAAGAGTCTTACTACGGGATCGCGAACCGCCTGGAGGAAAGTATTCCCGGGGCTTATCAGCCCAACCAATTTTTCAACCCGGCTGCTCCCGAATCCCACTATGAAACCACTGGGCCGGAAATTTGGAAAGACACTGCCGGGGCAATTAGCCATCTGGTTGTCTCGGCAGGCACCGGTGGGACCATGACCGGTACGGGACGTTATCTGAAGGATGTCTCCGCGCAGCGTCAGGGTGGCCCGGTCAAGATCGTGGTCGCTGACCCGGACGGGTCGGTATACTCCGGTGGCGCCGGCCGGCCCTACTACGTAGAAGGTGTGGGCGAAGATATGTGGCCGGACAACTATGACCCGGACCTTCCCGATGCAGTGTATGCTATCACCGACGCCGAAGCCTTCGCGATGACGCGACGGCTGGCTGCCGAAGAAGGGCTCCTAGTGGGCGGATCATCCGGTATGGCCGTGGTGGCAGCGCTACGGGAAGCCGAGAAGCTCTCCGCCGATGACGTGTTGGTGGTGATCCTGCCCGATTCCGGCCGTGGTTATCTGGGCAAAATCTTCTCCGATACGTGGATGAGCACTCGTGGGTTCTCCACCGGCGAGCGAACTCCCGTTATTCCCGATCGCCTGGGAACAGCCTACCGGGACGGCCTCGCCGCGGGTGCCGACAGCCCCAAGGGCCGAGCCTCCGATACTGCCGATAGTACCGCCGCTGAGCAACAGCTGGACGAGACCACGGTGGCCGAGCTCTTGGACGATAAACACTCCTGGTTGCCGGGATCACTGCCCGAGGTCGTCACCGCCCGCACCGAAACCACAGTCGGTGAGGCCATCTCGATCATGAACCGGTACGGCATTGACGCGCTGCCGGTGGTGAGTGCCTCAACCGCCGACATTCGGGTCAATGAAGTGCGCGGGATGATCACGACTGCAACCTTAATGGCGGGGTTGGCTCAGGGACGGTTCACTCCGGCCGACCCGGTCGGCACTGTCAAGCTGGATCAACCGGTATTACTCGGGGCTCGGTCCTCACTGAGCGATGCCCACCTCGCGCTGGCAACCACCTCGGCAGTGATCGCCACACGAGACGGCCTCGCGGTTGGAATTATGACCCACCACGACCTGTTAATGTTCTTGAGCCCCCGCTAAGACGGGCGAATACGAGCTATCACAAGCTACGACAAGTAAGGATTTCACGAAGGTCATCATGACTGAGCAACGTGCCCACGGTTTCAACACTCGAGCTATTCACGCTGGCCAAGACATTGACCCGAATAACGGGTCGGTCGTGCCCCCGGTGTACTTGTCAACCACCTATGCGCCCGAAGCGATTGGCCAGTTGCGGCAAGGTTATGACTACAGTCGTGGCACCAACCCGACCCGTGATGCCCTGCAGAACCAGATTGCTGCCCTGGAAACCGGTAATTCTGCGAGCGGACGCGCCATGACCTTCACCTCGGGGTTGGCCGCCGAAAACGCGTTGCTGATGGCAGTGGCGGCTCCCGGTGATCACCTGGTGATGGGTAATGACGTCTACGGCGGTACCCACCGCCTGATTAACAAGATCTTGGGACAGTGGCACCTGGCTCACACGGTGGTGGATATGTCCGACCTAGACCAGGTCGATCAGGTGATGACCGCCCGGGAGACCAAGCTGTTGTGGGTCGAAACGCCGACCAACCCGCTGATGAAGATCGCCGATATCGCCGGGCTAGCGGAGCTGGCGCACCGGCACAGAGCGTTGTTGGTGGTCGATAACACTTTCGCCACCCCGTATTTGCAGTTGCCACTGCAACTGGGCGCCGATGTGGTGGTGCACTCCACCACCAAGTACATGGGCGGACACTCCGATACAGTCGGTGGCGCCGTGGTGACCGAAAATCAGGAGGTGGCCGACAAGGTTCAATTTCAACAAGCTGCCGCGGGGGCCACCAACAGTCCGATGGACGCATACCTAGTGACCCGCGGGCTGAAGACCCTGGGTGTCCGGATGGACCGGCACGTGGCCAATGCCACCGCTGTGGCCGAATGGTTGACCGAACAGCCACAGGTCTCCCAGGTGCACTATCCGGGACTGTCGACTCACCCGCAATACGAGCTGGCCTCCCGGCAGATGAAAGCCGGAGGTGGCATGGTCTCGGCCCAGTTCAGCGGTGGTGCCCCGGTCGCGAAGAAGATTGCCGAGTCCACGCGCCTGTTCCAGCTGGCTGAATCCCTGGGGGGAGTGGAGTCACTGATGAATTACCCGGCAGAGATGACCCATGCGTCGGTAGCCGGGACCGAATTGGCCGTTCCCGACGACCTGGTTCGACTGTCGGTGGGTATTGAAGACGCCGATGATCTCGTCGAAGACCTCCGTCAGGCCTTCGCTCAGCTACGAGATTCCTGATGATGCTGGCGTATTTGCAGGTGTCACCGCTGGTTGCTTGTGGCGTACACTAGAGGAATGACCGTCCGGTCTGCCCCCGAAACATCCTGTGATAGCCCGGGATGTCCTGTGGCAAAGAACTAGCTGTCTTCTCGCGCCTGAGGCGAGCGAGGTTCTCGGTGCCAGAATTGTGGCGCGGTGCGCTGTTGGAGCGTACCAGGGGTGTTCCGGAATACGTGTGAAAAACGATCCCAATTCGTTTCCTTGCCCCCTATAGAGGACCCCACGATGACTGAATCATCACAGCACATGTCTGTGCCCGAAAACTCCACGACCAGTGGCCACGTGACCTTCTCGGACCTGATCAGCGACCAACGACTGTTGGCTCCCTTAGAGAAACTGGGATATGAGAAGCCCTCGCCAATTCAGGCCGAAACCATCCCGCTATTGCTCCAGGGCCGCGACGTAGTTGGTTTAGCCCAAACCGGTACCGGCAAAACGGCCGCCTTCGCGCTTCCGGCCCTGGCCCGGTTGCTCGACACTCTTGAGGGGGACCCTGAGGTCCAGGCTCCCCGCATTCTTGTGCTCGCTCCCACTCGTGAGCTGGCGCTGCAGGTCGCTGAAGCTTTCACCAGCTACGCTGCCGAAATCCCGCAAGCCACCGTCGTCCCAGTTTACGGAGGCTCGGCCTACGGCCCTCAGCTGGCAGGACTGCGACGTGGCGCCGCCATTGTCGTGGGAACCCCTGGACGCGTCATTGACCATTTGGAAAAAGGGTCCTTGGACCTCTCTCAGATGCGTTACATCGTCTTGGACGAGGCTGACGAGATGTTGCGGATGGGATTCGCGGAAGAAGTCGACCGGATCCTGAGCGGAACCCCCGAGGATAAACAAACCGCGCTGTTTTCAGCCACCATGCCACGCGCGATTCAGCGGATCTCTGGGGACTACCTCAACGACCCGGCCCAAGTGGAAATCGCAGCTGAATCAACCACCGCCCAGAACATTCGTCAGCGCTACATCCAGGTGTCTTTCCCGTGGAAACTCGAGGCCATGACCCGGATCCTGGAAACCGAGGACACCGACGGGATCATCACTTTCGTACGCACCCGGAACATGACCGAGGAACTTACCCAAAAACTCCAGGCCAGAGGCTTTCGCGCGGCCGCGATATCGGGCGATATTCCACAAAATATTCGAGAAAAGACCGTCGAAGATCTCCGTGCCGGCCGTATCGACATTCTGGTCGCCACTGATGTGGCCGCCCGCGGGCTCGACGTGGAACGGATCTCCCACGTGATCAACTACGACATTCCGCACGACACCTCTTCCTATGTGCACCGCATCGGTCGCACCGGTCGTGCCGGACGGGCCGGGGACGCCATCATCCTGATGACCCCGCGCGAACGTCACCAACTGCGAGCAATCGAAAAAGCTACCGACCAACGGGTAGAAGAGATGCAACTGCCATCCCTTGAAGAAGTCAACGCCTCCCGGGTACAGCGTTTTGCCGACCAGATTACTGCCACCCTGGGTGAGGAAGAAGATTCCAATATCGCCTCCTTCCGCGAGCTGGTCACCACCTACGTCGACGAACACAATGTGGCTGCCGTTGACGTCGCAGCGGCGTTGGCGATGATGGCCCAAGACGGCCGACCCCTGTTCGCCGAAGAACCCGATCTACCCCCCATGAAACTCGATCGGGGGAAGAAAAACCGCACGGCACGTGGCCACCGCAAGAACCACGATCGTGGGGTGGCTACCCCAGCCGATGGCAAGGCCACCTACTGGATCGCAGTGGGACATAAAGACCGCGTGCGTCCTGGCAATATCGTCGGCGCTATCGCCAATGAGGCCAACCTTGATGCCCGCGAGATCGGCGACATCAGTATTCGTCCCACGCACTCGCTGGTGGAGTTACCCGAAAAGCTCTCCAAAGAACAGCTTGCTACCCTGCGCGATGCCACGGTGGCCGGACGACGTCTTAACCTGCGATTGGACCGGGGGCGTCCGGAAGACCGTGGTGGGCTCGCTCCAAGTCGTCGAGATCGTGAGACCACCTCGCGTCGTGAGGGCCGGACCGCAAAGAAGAAGGAACGCTGGTCCAAGGCGAAGAAGCGGGCTGCGAAGAAATGAGCGCTTCGATCGTGACCTTCCAGGACTATCTCGACCTGATAGCTGACACAGAGCATCAGGGAAAATTCGCTGCGCTCGTCAGATTTACTGAGGCCATGCACGCTGGCTTGACAGTGGAAATCAAATGGAACACCCCCATGCTGACTTTGGGCGGAACATTTATTATCGCCTACAGTGTGGCGAAAACTCATATCGCGGTGGGACCCGAACTCGTCATCCTGGAGCAGTTCCGCGCTCGAGTAAGCCAGGCCGGCTATCAGTCGACCAAGAGCCAATTCACGATTCCGTGGGATGCTGAGGTGAACTGGTCTCTTTTGCGCGAGATGGTCGAGCAGACCATCATGCTCAAAAAAGGCTCGAAGACGTTCTGGTACGCCGGTTAGCCCTGGCTGAGACCCGACCTATCTGAAGGAAATCGTGACGTTCACCATGTTCGTCGCGATTCTGCCCTCTCGATTTCACTTCTGCGAAATTCATTGGTAAACTCATTCCTCGTTGCCCCGATAGCTCAGTGGTAGAGCGCCATCTTGGTAAGATGGAGGTCCCGGGATCGATTCCCGGTCGGGGCTCAGAGACTAAAGACCCGCACAGGCCAATGTGCGGGTCTTTGTGTAGGTCCCGGCACTTGTCAATGAGCCAAAAACAGGTGCCTTCAGTCGGTGAGGTCGTTCCACAACGTCTCGATATTTTCCGGCGAAGTTTGCCAGGGGCACATCAGGCGTACCACCGGCCACCCTTGAGCATCCGTGTCCCACTGCCGTAATCGATAGCGGTGGCGCCCACGCTACAGCTTGTCGGGATGTAGTGCGATGAATACTCCACTGACGCGGGGCTCGCGAACCGGACGAGCCCAGTCGTAGTGTGTGGCGCACTCGGCTAGGTAGCGCGCCATATCGTTAGCGTGCTGAGCGTTGTTTAACCAGGTGTCGTTATCAAGCAGAGCCAACAACTGGGCCGATAAGAACCGCTGTTTGGAAGCTAACTGCGTGGTGTATTTGCGAACCCGCTCGACGACACCGAGAGTGTCGCCCTGGTCCCTCGTGTGAAGCACGACGACCGCCTCGGCTCCTAACGCGCCGAGCTTGGTCGCGCCCAGGGTAAGGACATCGATACCAACATCAACGGTCAGTTCTGCTAAAGAACAGTTCAAACTCACAGCCGCTTGGGCAAGACGTGCGCCGTCCATGTGGACCTTCAACCCGTGCCGATGTGCTCACTCGGTCAGCTGGCGCAGTTGCTGTGGCGAATAGAGACCGGCGCGTTCGGGGGCTTGCGCCAGTGTGACCGCTTCCGCACGTGGTACATGAATATTGTCTCGAACTACTGACGGGGTGAGCACCGTCTCTAACTGCCCCATATCATAGGTGCCGTCCGGGTGGGCCGGACAGGGGCGGACACGGATCCCCGCCAGCCCTTCGATCGAGGTCGACTCGGTGCTGAGAATATGGGAACTCGCAGGTGCGTATACCATGCCGAAGTGGCCACAAATTGCCTGCAAAGCCACCATATCTCCACCGGTGCCATTGAATACGGCAAACATCACGGCATCAGGACCGAATAAGTTTGTCGCTAAACGACTGAGTTCCCCAGTGACATCGTCATCCCCGGAGGGGCCGGCATAGCCGGAATTCGCCCGCTCGAGCCCGGCCATCACCGTCGGATGTATACCGGCGGTATTGTCTGAATGGAATCGGTGGTCAACACGATCTGGCATGGTAGTCATTCGTGCTGATCCAGATCTGCGTCGCTACCACCGATGATCTACAGAATCCGTCGTCGCGATCACGCCACCCCAAATTGACTCTCTGATATTAACTATGTGAAAATATATAGGTTGCTTGATCAGAGCACACTATGGCTGCGTAGCTCAGTTGGTGAGAGCGCACGACTCATAATCGTGAGGTCGACAGTTCGAGTCTGTCCGCAGCTACCCTTGTCAACACGCGGAACCTCTCCGAGGCACTAACGACGGCCCACACGACATGAGGTCAAGCCTCGATGCAGTAGATGAGATCCTCCACGACTGCTCCTGCGCTCAGGATGTTTCCCATTGACGAAGGCGCCCGTCGACGATCTACTCTGGCACGGATTTCTTTCTCCTCACACTGATGGTCCCTGCGTTGGGTAGGTCCACTGTGTGCCGAAACACTAAGGAGAAACATCCCTGAGTGCGGGATCACTCACACACCAGAGGACCGGCACTTCGTGTTGGCATACCTAAGGTACTCTTTCACGTGTTCTCCAGCATAAAACGGGTCGTCGCTGGTGGCCACGCGAGCAGTGAGCACGGGCATAGCCGGTGGGCAGTGAAAGTTGGAACCGACGGGTGCCAGGCCGGCCTTCGGGGTGGCGTTCGCGAAAATCCGGTAAACCAGTCAGGACTGAACACGGTGAGCGTTGTTGCGTTTTTTATGGGCTTTATGCCCTCGCCGGTGGGCGTGATGATTTTTACCTGTGCGCTCGCGACCGTCCTTCTCTGGGGCGTCGCCACGGGACGTTTTTTGGGTTGGTTAACCGATGCAGTAGAACCGGGAGCTGAGAGCTGAAGCATCTCACAGGGCAGAGTCAGCGGTGGATGCCGACGTGACTCTCATAATTTGCGAAACCTGCTACGGCATCAGCGAGCAGGGAAGCAGTGCCCTCCACGATCCGAGAAATAGCCAAATGTTCGCGGATGAATACGCTCGTTGAGCTCGCACGAATGGTCGCTCGCACGCGGCTGCAGTCCCTAAGGAATTCAGCGGATTCTTGCGCAATCCGTCGAATGGTGGTCGGGCTGGCGATACCACCGTGATAGGCGACGTTGTTGTTCAAGGCATCGACGATCCTTAGTGCTTGCCAGGTCCAAGGGCGGTACCAAAAGTCGGTGTTCATCCCCACCGTTTTGTGGGGTGTTTTTTCTGTCGAACTTGCTCGCCTGCTCATTCGACGAATGGGACGTGCAGGCCGGCTCGACCAAGCTGGAACCGACCGGACACCTCCAAGAACCTATGTTCTTGCCGGATCGTGATCATCTCTCGGTGATGGTCCCAATGAGGCTCCTTGGCTCAGTCAGGCCAGATGGCAGAGCTGAATCGGTGACGAAGAATGGGCAGACACCATTAACTCATCGGCACAAAGTACATACCTTGAGTTCAGAGAACCGAGAAGCATCTTTTCTTTATGATCTTGTCTTCTCAACGCTTACTTGTGATTTGATGTATTGGTAACAGCCGAGGCGTATTCCGGCTGTGACGATTGAAGGGGCACGATATGTCGCATAATAACCCTGCCTACGGCGACGGTTCCGCGAGAAACGGTGATACGGACCCACCGAGGCCGATACCGCCATATCCAGTACAGGATCCTACGCAGTTTTCTGGTGACCCTAACTCCTATGGCCAGATTCCACCTGACGGTGGATGGGGCGGGACGGCGCCAGGTGGTTACTACGGTGGTGGCGTGCCTCCATATCCGCAACCGCCGATGAATACGATGAGTATCGTCGGTTTCATTCTCGCTTTTCTGCTCGCACCGGTGGGTGCGATCCTCAGTCATATTGCCCGGGGCCAAATTAAACGTTCCGGTGAGCGTGGTGAGGGCTTGGCGCTGGCTGGAATCATCATTGGATGGACCCAAACCGCCGTCGCTGTTTTAGGTCTGGTCGTGTTCTTTGCTGTTGGTGGCTTTTTGTTCTCAATGTTCACCCAGACAATATCCGAATTGGAAACCGAAGTTACTGCAAGTGCCGTCCCCGACGAGGACACTAGTGAGGATTCAACGGACACGTCCGCTGAGCCAACGCAGACCCACGAAGCGTCACGGCCGAACCCCCTCGGGGGAAAACCATATGACGTCAACCCGGATGAGACTGATGGCGCCGTGGTTAGCAGAGATCTGAATGCGCCACATTGTGATGCGGTCAACGAGGTCTTGGACAACATGGCGGGGTTAGATTCTTCTGACCAAGGCGAGATGCAAGAGATCGCCGGTTCATATGATCGTTTGGCAGATGTTCATAGCGATCCCAGCGCGACAGAACTCTACAGAGAGTACGCCAGAGCTTTGCGCGATCCCGTAGGTAACACCGATGTCGAATTCGTGGAACTCAGCGAAGAGGCTGCCGAGCAACTAGGGCAAGACATTGTCTCGTGTGGCATAGTGCCGATGTTCGCATGAGGTCACCTTGACGTGCACTCATTTGGGAACATATGTGAACCAAGTCCATGTGCGAGAAACGCTGGAGAGATCTGTACACGCGATCTGCACAGAGGCAGAGCCGAAGGCACGGCATCTACTATAGGACTAACTGGGGATGGGGAGGCTGGCATAGCGATCCGCCGGGCCTGGCGCTCTATCGGGGCCTTGGCTGGAGAGTCTCTATTCGCCAGGATAGTCCTACCCTGAGAACCGTGTTAGCAGGTTTTGTGCGCGATCATCAGAAAAATTTTGCTGATGTGGGAACAAAAGTGTCGAATGACTCATTTCATAGCTGGCGTGAGAAGTTGAACACTGCACACCCCGCAACAAGAGAACACCGTATCAGGGGCAGGCGCTTGACCCCTTGACGAAGAAGCGCTGGCTCATGGTTTGATATCGTCAGGACCTCTTGAGGTGGATTTCAGCGGGAGAGAGCGAAGGAAAAACGGAGATGTCGAATAATTACCCTCCCTACGGACCCGATTCTGAAGGGCAAGAGCCCTCCGAGGTCACGCGGCCGATGCCACAGTATCCTGCGTCGAATCCCCCGCAGGTTCCACCCCGGTACTCTGCGGACAGTAACCCTTACGAACAATTCGGGGATCAGCAACAACCACCGTCCGGCCAGTCGCCCTATGGCGACCCGAACGCCGGCTGGAACGCGGGTGAGCAGTTCGGAGGTCAGGTGCCCCCTACCGGCTGGGGTGCAGGCCCCGGCGGGGGTTATTACGGTGGCAGAGATGACGGCAACTTCGGTGGTGGTATGCCACCCCAGCAACAGCCACCCATGAATACGTTGAGCATCGTTGGTTTTATTCTGGCTTTTTTGTTTGCTCCTGTGGGTGCGATTTTGAGTCACGTTGCCCGGGGCCAGATTAAGAAGTCTGGGGAACGAGGAGGAGGCCTTGCCCTGGCCGGTATTATTATCGGCTGGGTTGTCACTGTTCTTGCTATTGTTGCTCTGGTGGTGGCTTTTGCGTTCGGGAGCCTGCCATGGCAGTCTGATGATGAGCCGAGTGAAGAGGCTACAGCTGAAGAAACAGAAAGTGCTGAGCCAGAGCAAGAAGCCAGCCCGGAGCCATCGGAAGTTGCAGATCCCTTTGGACAAGACTCCATGAGTGAGGACCCCTTGAGCCAGGATCCGCTGGGTGAAGATCCTTTCGGCGGGGACTCGTTTAACTCGACCGCCGATGCCACTGACGGTGCGAGAAGTGACACTAGCGGTCCGGTCGGAGGCGACGTTAACCAAGCCTTCTGCGACGCGCTTGCTGACTATCAGCAGCTCGCATGGGAATTGGATTACACGGATCCGTCGGCTACAGATGAGTATGCAGATGCGACGGAGCGTCTCGCAGATACTCGCGATGATGCAGAGGCCGAGAAAGTGTACCGGGACTATGTCGGGTACTTGCGCGACCCTCTCGGTGATCACGACACCGATCTCTTTGACGCAGCAGAAGCGCTCACCGAACAAGTGTTGGCTGATACCGGCAAGTGCCATTCAGAAGGGTCTGCCCAGTAGTTTGGTCTCTCACTACGCTTATGATACGGACTATTCTCAGGCCAACGCACTAGGGTTCTTTTTCGGTCCGGTTTTACGTTATGAGCATCAGAAGCCAGAAACTTAGAAACGATAGACACGGTGCCCGGGCCGGGCATTCGGCAAGAAACGGACGACACATGACCGACAATCACGAGTCGCAGAACGACCCCTACGGCGGATGGGCCACTGGTTCTTCTCAGCCCACGGATGCTCCAGGAGACAGCTACCGGGCGTACAGTACCCCGCCACCTGCGGGATATCCGCAACAAGAGCCCAGCACTGTTGCCAACGGCCAGAGCGTCTATCCACCCATCGGGCAACCGATGTACTATGCGCCGTTTAACACTATGGCTATTGTTGGGTTTGTGTTCTCGCTACTCATTCCCGTTGTCGGTGTGATCTGCTCGCATATTTCGCTCAGCCAGATTACGAAAACTGGAGAACGGGGCCGTGGCCTTGCGCTAGCCGGCGCCATCATCGGTTGGGTTGTTATCGGTTTGGTGGTTGGCTTCCTGCTGTTTATGTTCATCTGGTTCATGGCCGTGGTGGCGACGCTTTAGTCGGCTGGGATCTGTGAGCGCCCCGGAGCCATGGGGTTCTGGGTATAGTTCATGGTGGCTTAGAGGACCATGGCTGCGATCCAGCCAGCTACCAGCAACGGAATATTGAAGTGCAGAAACGTTGGAATCACCGAGTCTTTGATGTGATCGTGTTGGCCATCAGCGCCCAAGCCCGCGGTGGGACCTAAGGTGGAGTCCGAGGCGGGGGAGCCGGCGTCCCCCAGGGCGCCGGAAGTACCGACGATAGCCACGGTCGCAGCCGGTGAGAATCCCAAAGCCAAACACAGCGGAACGTAAATGCTGGAAATGATCGGTAGCGTGGAGAACGAGGAACCGATGCCCATGGTCACGACCAGGCCAACCACCAGCATGGCCAATGCGGCCAGGGCCTTCTGATCACCCACCAGTTCCTGAGTACCGGCCACCAGTGGCTCGATGGCTCCGGACTCCGCCATCACCGCGGCAAAACCCTGTGCGGTGATCATGGTGAAACCGATCATGGCCATCATGCGCATGCCTTGATTGAATACGTTATCGGCTTCGTTCCACTTTACCGCTCCGGAGGCCAGAATGATGGCCAGTCCCAACAGGGCACCAACGAGCAAGCCGTTGGCCTCGGAATCAAGAATATTCAGGATCACTTGGACCCCGAAGCAGGCGAGGATCGCCGCAAGAGAGCAGATGATCTTATAGGTGCTGGGCTGGGGCTCGGTCGGGGTGTTATCGGTCGGTTCGGTGGCCGTGTCGGTGATGTTAAGTTGTCGATAAGTACGCGGCTTGCGGTAGGTAATAAACACCGCCACTAACATCCCTACGAGCATGCCCGTAGCCGGGATGGCCATGACCGACATGATGTTGATATTGGCGGTATCCAATCCTGCCAATTCGATATTGGAGAGCAAGATGTCGTGGAGGAAAATCTGCCCGAACCCTAGCGGGACATACATATAGGTTGTGACCAGGCCGAAGGTCAGCACACAAGCGATGGCGCGCCGGTCGAGACGCAGTCGGTTCAGCACCCCCAACAGTGGGGGAATCAGCAGAGGAATAAACGCGATGTGGACCGGAATCAGGTTCTGGGAGAAGACCGACATCAGCAACACGCCAGCAATCAGGGTATAGCGCGTTGCTACTTCGATGCGGTGGGACTTGTCCTCGCTGGAGCGATCTAGGCGTTTGACGATCGCGTCGGAGAGCAATTTCGGTAACCCGGAGTTGGCCACGGCCATGGCGAAAGCACCTAACAGGGCGTAGCTGAGTGCGACGCGCGCGCCCCCTCCGAGCCCGTCTTGGAAGGCAACCATCGTTGATTCCAGTCCCATGCCGGCGACGAGGCCTCCGACGAGCGCACCAATGAAGAGTGCAATCACGACGTGCAGACGGCAAACGGCCAGCACGAGCATAACGACAACGGCGATAATCACTGCATTCACGAGCATGAGATTATGCCAGATCACACTCCGGCTGTGCATGATGTTGAGACTTTATGTAGTGCGCACGGTTAGCCGACACAGGATGTTTGGTCAGCCAGGGCGGGAATGTTGACTTGACCACCAAAGTTAAGCGTTGTGGTGAGCGGGCCACCGCTGGTGCGTGACGGCTGAGGTAGGTTCCAGGAGCTCGCATGGATAGATATGGCCACGATATAGGCAACTATGGTCTGCTACGGGCACAGCCACACCGGCCCGCGGACGCCGGTAGCAGACTCACCCCCAGGTCAGGCTATTGTGACTTTCTGATCGCACCGGTGCGAGGGGTTTATGCAAGACTGGAATGACACCATCCGGTGTCGTGGCGAAAGCTGTAACTCGCCATCGCGCGGGGTGGTGAAACCTCGATGCGATGCAGGCTGTCCCTGATCGGCGAAATACAGGAGTAATCATGGCGCTGAGTGCACTCGACATGTTTTCCATCGGCCTGGGGCCTTCATCCTCCCATACGGTAGGACCGATGCGGGCCGCTGCGACGTTCATTAATGATCTTGACCCCGAGGTGTTGAGAAGAACGCACCGAGCAGTGGTGGAGCTGTTTGGTTCTCTGGGTGCCACCGGTGTGGGTCACCACTCGGACCAGGCGGTGGTGCTCGGACTGGCCGGATATGATCCGGCCACCATCGATGTTGAAAAGGTCGATCATATTATCAACCAGGCCAAAGAAGAACAGACTCTTCTGTTGGCCGGTACACAACGGGTTGGTTTCGACTTTTACCGTGACGTGGTGTTGCACCAGAACAAATCCTTGCCAGCACACCCCAACGCGATGCGGTGCGCGGTCTACGATGACCAGGGCGAGGAGTTAGCCGCTCAGGTGCTGTATTCGATTGGTGGGGGGTTCGTCGTCACCGAGGACGAACTGAACGCTCCGTTGACGACCGAACGCCACGCTCGCCATGAATACACCACCGGTGAAGAACTGTTGGCTCACTGCCGGTCCCAGGACAAGTCGATTGACGAGATCGCCTGGGAGAATGAGATCGAGTGGCGCAACCCCGATGAAGTGCGCGAACGGTTGTTGGAGATCTGGCACGTGATGCAAGAGTGCGTGCATACTGGGCTACACCGTACCGAACAGATGTTGCCGGGCACGTTGCTGGTGATGCGGCGAGCCCCGAAGCTCTACGCACACCTGCAACAACTTCTGGAGGAACAGAAAGCATCGCCGGAGAACGTTGATCCCCTCAGCGCGATGGAGTGGGTGAACCTCTATGCGCTGGCGGTCAATGAGGAAAACGCCTCTGGGGGACGTGTGGTGACGGCCCCGACCAACGGAGCGGCCGGGATTATTCCCGCCGTGATGCATTATTTTGTGCAGTTTTACCCGGAAAAAGCTGACGACGACGCCATCGTGAAGTTTCTGCTTACCGCCTCAGCGATTGGGATTATCATCAAATCGCAGGCTTCCATCTCTGGGGCCGAAGTCGGGTGCCAGGGAGAGGTCGGGTCGGCCTGTGCTATGGCTGCTGCCGGACTGTCCGCCGTCCTCGGCGGCACACCGCAGCAGGTCGAGCACGCCGCGGAAGTAGCGCTGGAGCATAATCTGGGCCTGACCTGCGACCCGGTGGGTGGTTTGGTACAGATTCCGTGCATCGAACGCAATGCGATCGCATCTGTGAAGGCCATTAACGCCGCGCGGATGTCGAATTTCGATGATGCCGGCGAGCACCGAGTCAGCCTCGACATGGCCGTGGAAACGATGCGTGCCACCGGTGCCGACATGATGGATAAGTACAAGGAAACCTCCCGGGGCGGTTTGGCTGTCACCGTGCGGATGCCTGACTGCTAAATCACCAACCGCACCACATGTGCTGGAAACTGCTCGTGAGGGTCGGGAACATTCCTACTGATTGCTGAATTTCACCAGTGACACGGAACCGGCGAAAGGTTTGCCGGGTACGCTCCCTATCCAACGAGCAGCCAGGGCCAGAACATGAATGACCGTCATCCGTGGAACAACAACAATAACTCCTCGTGGGGTAGTCCGCAGGATCATCTCTCCTCCGGCGAGCACGGTTCAACGGACCCCACGGTACGTTTCGATCCTCCGGGAGCGGATGATGAGGTCTATGACCGACACCGTCCGGATTCTTCTTATCAGTCCGGTGCTGAGGGGTATTCCGAGCCACTCCACGTGAACCGGTCCGAGGACGTCATCGAGCCTGATCAACCGCAGCGGGGCGGAAAGTCGTGGATCTGGTGGGGATTGATCGTGGTGGTTCTGGTGATCGTGGCCGGTGTGTTGCGGTGGATCTTTTCGCGTCCTGATGGTGGCGAAGGCGATGCCGAGCCCAGCCCGTCGCCTGCCGAAGAAATCGTGGAAGAAGACAACGGGCAAACCGGGGAAGGTGACCAAAACAACCAGAACCAGCCAGGCCGGCCGAACCAGCCGGGGCAACAGGACCAGCAATCTGGTCTTCCGGGAGAACAACAGCCCAGCCAAGCCCCAGACGAGCACGGACAGCAACTCTCGCCCGACAACCCTGGCAACCAGTAAGGCTCCGGTGGCGAGCCTGGCATTGGCGATGACATCAATGAGTTGATCGAGCCCTAGATCTGATCCAGGTGGGGGACCGCTGTCGGTGCCGGTCGCGTGGGCAACATATGCGGCTAGGGTCATCCGAACCGGAATAATGGATGCTATGGCAGACAATCCACGTGGCGGGTATAACCCGTGGGAGACCGGATCCACGGTGTACCGACGCGCGCTTCTGAGTGGGATGGCGGTCCTGGGACTGGGGATTCTCCTGGCCATTATTGGCGCTATTGCTCAGGTGATGGTGATCTCCTGGATTGCGCTGGGCGTCATCGGGTTGGGACTTGTCATTCACCTCTTTGCGCAGTGGACTCGTTTTCGCCAAGCTCAGCGCGACCGTGATCAGCGCGGGGGAGTACCCCGTAACTGAGTACTTCTCGCGGTGCTGGGTAGACTGGGATCATTGCGTGCGGACTGTTTTGACAAGTTGAGAGGACGAACGATTCGTGAGTTCACCGATCACCGGCCGTGAATACCCGGCTGTAGGACCGTATCTCGTCGCCAGGGAAAAGATTCGCGACTTTGCTTTGGCCACCAAAAACACCCACCCCGTCCACCGTGAGGTGCAGGCGGCGCAGCAGGCTGGCTATGCGGACCTGGTGGCGCCACCGACTTTTTTGGTGACGTTGGCTCAACGTGCCGAAGCTGCAGTGTTGGCGGATCCCGAGGCAGAGATCGATTTCTCCCGGGTGGTTCACGCCGATGAACGCTTCAGCCTATCCCGTCCTATTGTGGCCGGTGACGAGTTGTTCGCCCGCGCCACGGTTGCCTCGGATAAAGCACTGGGTGGACACCGGATGGTGACCACCGAAACCGTGGTGACCGATGCCACCGACACGCAGGTAGCCACCGTGCGCTCCAGCCTGCTGGTGCGTGCGGTAGATGAGGAGGCCTAAGCGATGACCACGTCACCACAAGCACAACCAGCACTGCCGGTCGTCTCCGAGCTGTCCCCAGGAGACATCATCTCTGAAACCACCGTGGAACTGCGCCGGGCCGATTTGGTGCGCTACGCTGGAATTTCCGGTGATGCCAACCCGATCCACTGGTCCGAGGAGACCGCCCGGGCCTCTGGACTGCCCGGCGTGATCGCTCACGGGATGCTCTCGATGGGCACCGCGGTGGATCTGGTCAGCCACTGGTGCACCGATCCCGGTCGTATTCTGGACTACCAATCCCGCTTTACGTCCATGGTGCCCGTTGCTGAGACCACCCCGGAAGCAGACCCCACCCAGCCGTTTACCACCGGCCCGGCCGGAGCTCGCCTGGCCATTACCGCCAAGGTCGGTGCCGTCACCGCAGACACTGGGGTGGTCCGTATTGATCTGGTCGTCACCAACCCTGACGACGGTGACAGCAAGGTGCTCACCAAAGCACAGGTGCTCGTGCAACTGGATCCTGTGGCATGAGCCCGTCGCCGATCACGCTTGCTGAGCTGACCACCTCTCGGGTCGGCGGCCCGGCGCAGAGCCTCATCCGTGCAGAGACTGAAGACCAGCTTATTCAGGCCGTTACCGCCGCCGATGCGGCCCATCAGCCACTTCTGGTGCTCGGCGGTGGCTCCAATCTGCTGGTGGCCGATCGGGGATTCCCCGGAACCGTCGTGCAGATTTGCACCCGGGGCATCGACACGTTGCAGCAACACGATGACTATACGGTTGTGCGCGTGGCTGCCGGAGAAACCTGGGATGACTTTGTGGCCTATACCGTCGAACAAGGCCTCAGCGGAGTCGAAACGCTCTCCGGGATTCCCGGGTTGGTTGGGGCCACTCCGGTCCAGAACGTCGGTGCCTATGGGGCCGATATTTCCGAATCGTTGCAACGCATCCGGGCTTTGGACCGAGAAACCCACCGCGTGGTGGAACTGGCCGCCGATGAGCTGGACTTCGGATACCGGGACTCGGTCATCAAGCGGAGCCTGCACGACGCCCTGGCCGGGACACGAGTCGAGCACGACGCTTCACCACGGTGGATTGTGCTCAGCGTGGATTTTCACCTGAAACACACCGGAGAAAACGCTGCGGTCCGATACGGGCAACTGGCCAAAGCGCTTGATGTCGAGCTGGGCAGTCACGCCGGACTCCACCGGATCCGTGAGGAAGTGATCCGACTGCGCACGGGCAAAGGGATGGTCTTGGACCCGGCCGACCACGATACCTGGTCCACCGGCTCGTTCTTCACCAACCCGATTGTGCCTGTCGAACGGACTACTCATCTGCCCGAGGCCGCCCCGAGATTTGGTGCCGGTGATGGGATGGTAAAACTCTCGGCAGCCTGGTTGATCGACCACGCGGGATTCCACAAAGGCTTTCACCTCGACCACGGGCGGGCTTCACTGTCGACCAAGCACACTCTGGCGCTGACCAACCGGGGAGAGGCCAGCACCGAGGACCTGCTGGAGGTTGCCCGCACGGTGCGTGATGGAGTGCTGGACCACTGGGGTATTGAGCTACGTCCGGAACCTGTGTTGGTGGGTGTGACCTTCTAAGAGTGCTCCCAGACAGGGTCTTAGAGGACTGGCCCACGCTCTACTGACACCACAGCGGGGCCTAACTCGCAACAAAAGGTTTAGCCCCACTGTGGTTGGCGGCGTTTAGAGGTTACCGGTGGCAATCATCAGCATCCGGCGCACCGGTTCGGCGGCGCCCCAGAGCAACTGGTCGCCGACCGTGAAGGCCGACAGGTACTCCGGCCCCATCTGCATCTTCCGCAACCGGCCCACCGGGATAGTCATATCCCCGGAAACTGCGACGGGGGTCAGCTCTTGCATGGTCGCTTCCTTGGTGTTGGGCACGACCTTGGACCACGGGTTGCTTTGCTCGATCAGATCGGTGATCTCATCCAGGGGAACATCACGGGTCAGCTTTAGGGTCAAGGCCTGCGAGTGGCTACGCAACGCACCGATCCGCACACAAATCGAATCAAAAGGGATGCGCTCGGACTCGGCGGTCCGTCCCAAGATCTTATTGGTCTCAGCGCCACCCTTCCACTCTTCGCGGGAGACACCGCCGTCCAGCTCGGAGTCAATCCATGGGATCAACGAACCGGCCAGGGGTACCTCGAACTCGGTGGTATCCATGGACCCGTCGCGCTGGGAGGCCAAGACCTTGCGGTCAATCTCCAAAATGGCCGAAGACGGATCAGCTAATTCATCGGCCACTGACTGGTGCAGGGTGCCGAAACCGGAGAGCAACTCGCGCATGTGCTTAGCGCCGCCGCCGGAGGCTGCTTGGTAGGTCATCGCGGTGCCCCACTCAATGAGCCCTGCGGTAAAGAGGCCACCGAGGCCCATCAGCATGCAGGACACCGTACAATTACCGCCAATAAAGTCTCTGATACCGTCGCGCAAACCGGCGTCGATGGCGGGCCGGTTGATGGGGTCCAGCACGATCAACGAGTCAGCGCTCATCCGCAAGGTGGATGCGGCATCAATCCAGATGCCGTCCCAGCCGGTTTCACGCAGCTGCGGGTGGACCTTCTTGGTGTAGTCACCACCCTGCGTGGTGATGATGACCGGAAGCTTTGCTAGCGCCTGGATATCGTAGGCGTCTTGCAGCACACCGTTGTCTTCAGCGGAAGAAAAGCTCGGGGCCGGCGCACCGGGAGAAGATGTGGAGAAGAAGACGGGATTCAGTTTGGAGAAGTCCCCTTCTTCTTGCATCCGTTGCATCAGGACTGACCCCACCATGCCACGCCATCCGACGATTCCTACCGTCTGGTTCTGCGCGGGGTCAGCATGTTGGAATTGTTGTGCATCATCTACGGTCATGCTCATCTATTCTACCGACTTGGATGGTGAGGAACTGTGGGAAAAATTACGTTTTCGGGCCGTATAGGCCCAAATACCCAGGGCAAGAAATGCCTGGGTGGGAATCAGAATGAAAATCACTCCGGCGATGGTTCGTTCGGTCAAGATCAGCACCAGTCCCATCCCGGCGCTGACGACGGCGAGAATGGGAGCAGCGATCAAGGCCAAAAAGGTCAGCACCTGGGCCCTATCTGTTGTCGTCCCCGGGTCCGTGGAGTGCGTGGATGAGGAGGTGTCGTGCTCAGCCATCAGCAGTGGTCCTTTCCCAGAGTTCAAACCGGTAGTCCACTCCGGACCGGGAACGGTGCCACTGCTCGGGGTTTTCGGGATCGGCCTGGGTCAGGTGCCAGGCTTCATCGAGTTCAGGCGCTTTAGTGTCTCCGCCAACGTTGACGCGAAGCAGGGAACGTTGGATGAGGTCTGCACGGTGTAGCAACGCCACATAGAGGGTTGCTCCGCCGATGATCCAGACTTCTCCGTTCTCGGCGCGCTCGATGGCGGCATCCAGCGCCGCGTCGAGGTCGGTGAACACACTGGCACCTGACGCCTCGTCGGGGTCCAGAGACGAGGAGACCACGATATTATCCCGGTTCGGCAACGGGCGGAACTTTTCGGGGAACGACTCCCAGGTGCGACGTCCCATCACCACCGGGTGGCCGGTGGTGACACGTTGGAAGTGTTTGAGATCTTCCGGAACGTCCCAGGGCATGCCCCCTTGATCGCCGATGATCCCGGTGGAGGTTTGGGCCCAGATCATCCCGATCCGTGGGCGCTGAGGTGTCGATGGGGTTTCGGTTGAGATGTGATCAGACTGCAACGGGAGCCTTAATGGTCGGGTGGTGCTGGTAATCGAGGAGTTCAAAGTCCTCGAACTCATAGCTGAACAAGTCCTGCGGTGTTCGCCGGATCCGCACCCGCGGGTACGGGTAGGGCGCCCGGGTGAGCTGTTCTTTCACCTGGTCCACGTGATTGGTGTAAATGTGGGTGTCACCGCCAGTCCAGATGAATTCACCGGGTTGGTATCCCAACTGGTCGGCGATCATCAGCGTCAGCAATGAGTATTCCGCAATGTTGAAGGGGACTCCCAAGAACATATCGGCCGAGCGCTGGTACAGCTGGCAGGACAGCACTGGGGTCGAACCGTCAGCCGTCGGAGCGACATAAAACTGGAAGAGTGCGTGACAGGCCGGAAGCGCCATTTCGCTGAGCTGTCCCGGGTTCCATGCGGTCACCACGTGCCGACGGGAGTCCGGGGACGTTTTCAGATTCTGCATCAGCTGGCTGATCTGATCAATGGTCTCGCCACTGGGAGTGGGCCATGATCGCCACTGGACGCCGTAGACCGGCCCCAAATCGCCGTTTTCATCGGCCCATTCATTCCAGATGGTCACGCCACGTTCTTGCAACCACCGCACATTGGATTCACCACGCAGGAACCACAGCAGCTCGAGCACCACGGACTTGAAGTGGACCCGTTTAGTGGTGATCAACGGGAACGAGGAGCTCAAATCGAACCGCATCTGACGTCCGAACACCGAATAGGTGCCGGTTCCGGTGCGATCGGTTTTGGCGGTTCCATGCTTCAGAACATCGGCCAAAAGGTCCTCGTAGGGCGTGACAATATCCTCAGCTGACGCAGACACGTCGGTAGCCTCTTCCTGAAGGTTATGGGGTGTATTGGGATGTGTGCTGAAATCGGTTTATCGTCGGTGTCAGTCAACGACCATGTCTTGATATTCCGGGTAGCGTTGCAAGTAACGGTCGATATAGGAGCAACTGGAGATGACCTGCACGTGATCTTTACGCAATTGATCTAACACCATGGTGACCAGGGCGCGTGCGTACCCCTGGCGCCCATATTTTTCGGAGATGATGGTGTGTTGCAGGTGCAGGACTTCACGGCCATTCTCATCGGTAGAGGGGTTTACACTGAATCCGAGAAAGCCGATGAATTCGCCGTTGTCCCACAGCTCAAACCGATCATTGGACTCAGACAATCTGATGGTTGCTCCAGGATGGACGTTCTTGGCCGGTTGGTTCTCGGATCCGGGCTGTACCTCAGTCATCTCAGTTTCCTCACTCCGAATAGTTCTTGTCCTGAATCCTACCGGCATGTCCCCGGCAGACGTCACTATCTGCGTTAAAGGTCGTAGGAATCGTAGATCTCGACGGACACAATACGTAGCTGGCGATCCACGGCCTGATGCACCACAATCACCGCACCAGGGCTAACGTAGGGGTTGTCCGTTGGCAGGGCGTTGAGTAACCGGTCTCGTAGGTCTTTAGACTCGGCGTACTTTTTGAGGTGTGCCTTGATAGCCTCAAAAATACGCGGGAAAACGGGCCGATGAGTGCAGATGACCCGCGGGCGGTTCTTACCAAGTTGCGCCAGGAACTCTTTGGTGGCTTTCGATGCCTTCTTACCGGCTTGCTTTTCGGTGAGAATATCGCGTTGTTTGACGTTTCGCTTAGCCTGCTTGGCGAAAGGCGCCACAGTCTGCATGCAACGGACCCAGGGCGAGGAGATCACTCGCTGTGGCGACCAGGCCTCCAGCAGGCGTTTTACGGTCCAGGCCTGACGACGCCCGGTGGCCGCCAGTGGGCGTTCCGATTCGGCCCGCGACCAGCTGGAGCGTGGTTTGGCTTTGGCGTGACGTAAAAACAGGCAGGGACGCGTTCTCAACGTCTTATTCTCGAATGCTTCAACCAGGGCGTCGAGAGGCTGGTGGTCATTGTCATTGGTCAACCGTTGACGAGCCTGCTCTACGGAAAGCCATTCCACCCGATCGACTTCACCCTGATCAGCACGGGGCTGCTGCGTGGTGACTTCAGCCGCCCAGTACCAGACTTCTTTTGACTTTCCCTCCACCTGGTACCGGATGATCGGCAGAGGGATGCCCAACTCGACGTCGAGATTAATCTCCTCTCGTGTTTCGCGAATCGCGCACTCGGGTAGAGTCTCCTCCTCATCGAGTTTGCCTTTGGGCCACGACCAGTCGTCGTACCGGGGACGGTGAATTAATAAGACTTCGAGCGCGCCACGCTCGCAACGCCAAGGGAGGATTCCACAGGCGACGATGTCAGATGCTGGACCGGGATCTTCCACCGCAGATGAGGTACGTTGAGCGGTGAGATCCTGAATATATTCGGCTACCGAACTCACGAATCATTCTCCTGGACATGATGTCGGGACGTCGTCGACGAAAACATGACATCGACATTCTCCACAGAAAATCCTAACGAGTCATACAATTTTGTCGCGGGTGTATTGTCCGCATCGACATAGAGCACCAGATGAGTGAGACCATTTTCGACAAGATAGTTCATCCCGCGTGCGGTGAGGGCTCGTCCCAGTCCGCTACCTTGAGCCTCGGGGGAAACACCGACGGCATAAACCTCTCCGGACTCAGCACCGGGAACCACCTTCGTCCAGTGAAATCCCGCCATGTCTCCGGTATCTTCCTGCTCAGCTACAAAAAACCCATCAGCGCTGAACCAGTCCTGTTTCATCCGTGACTGCAGATCCTGAAGGGTCATTTTGCCCTGCTCGGGATGATCCACGAAGGCCGCGGCGTTCACCTCGAGCCAGGCACGCTCATCCTGGTCGGGTACGAAGGTCCGGAACCGATAACCTTGCGGCGGGTGATCTGGCCAGTGGGACCCTTCAGAGCCGATGAGCCCCATCCGCCACAGCTCACGGACCGGGGCAAGACCATACCGCTGGGCCAAAATATTGGCGGCTTCGTGATTGCCGTGACTCCAGGCGGTCACCAGCGCGTCGGCGGGCGCGTTTTGCTGAAGATACGAGGCGATTTTATCCGCCACAGCACAGCCGAGACCGCGCTCGCGTTCTTGGGGATGAACCACCATCTCCACGAGATATGGGTTCTCAGCGTTTCCCTGGCCAACCAGTGCCGCCGCGACCGCCCATCCAGGATGAGAGGTAGAGTCCGCGGTGAACACCACAGCTCGACCGCTACGGATCTCGACCCAGGTTTGATCAGAAAAAGGCTCATTATTATCTGCGCGAAGCCCCAGGGCTGCCAAGGCCTGAAGATAACTGAGCTCTTGGGAATTAAGATCGTGGTCACGCACCTGCAGGGAGTTCATAGCCTCCACAGTACCGGTGTCCGCCTGCAGGCCAAAGTTTGCTGAGACACGAAATCCCGGCGAGAGTCCGAGGCCATGACAGAATGAAAACGTGCGTTTAATATATGCGGCTTTAGGAACCTTACTGGCGGGTGCGGGTCTCTCCCTGGCTGTGCTGATGACCAACGACGTGGCCCGGTGGGCTGTGCCCGGGGTTGTCACCGTCCTGGTTATTGTCTTCAGCGTGGGTCTTGCTCGACTCGTCAAGGGACGTTTGACAGTGCTGCTCATCGCCGTGATTGCCGCCGTGGGGATGATCTCCACCTGGTTATTGGCCCTGTTGCCTGAGGACACCCGGTTCAGCGGGAATTATTCCTTCGAGATGGCACGCCCGGACCTTTGGATGGCCCCGGTGGCGATCACCTTATCGCTGGGCCTGATCGCGCTGTTCGTCACCGAATTAATCGCGGGACCGCAAAATGGAAACCGTCCGCCGCGTCTGGGACTGGCAATCGTGTCGATCTCCATCATGGCCGCGACCGGACTGTGGTCGCTGATTGCCCGCATGGACGTTGACCGGATCCTGCGCTACGCCGGTTACGGAGCCGAGATCGAGGCCACCCAACAAGTTGGGGGCCTGAACTGGTTGGCTTTCACCGCACTCATCGGCGTGATGGTGGCCGGTGTGGTCTCGCTGTTTCCCATCCAACGTTTTCTTGCTAGTGCCCTAGGGATCGTGGCAGGTATCGCCGCCACCACCGCGTTGCAGCTACCTCACCCGCTGGTACTTTCTGTTCCTACCGTCATTGCCTCCGGGATCGGAGCCTTGATGGTCGTACTGGTTCACCACATGGTGTATGTGCTGGGTCGGCGCACCACCGCCGAACTCCAGTCCCTGGGCGCACCCCCCATCGAAATCCGCGATGCACCGGTGTCGGCGATCGCAGTGGGCATGGTTCCCGTGCTGGGGCTGGGCATCCTGCTGTATTTCACCGTCTGGGTAGTGCCCGCATTGATCTAAAAGCCTTAGGGTAGTGACATGACTGAATATTCTCGCGAGCTCTCGGTCGAGCAAGCCCGACGCCCGGCACACGAATTTTTCACCGTCGCTCTGGAACCAGCCGGTCGTGACCGGGTGGAACGAGTGTTTCGTTTCATCGGGGGAGTCCTCACCGCGGCTTTTTCGGGTCCTGGCGCAGGTTCCGAAGTTATCGGCGACGCGGTGGTGATCCGTGATCGTGAGACCGAAAAGCCCTTACTGAGCCTGGACATCGTCGACACTGGCGGAGACCAAGAACTGCTGGAAGTTGTCAACGAGGATCTGGAGGCGTTCACCGCCGGAGAATTTGCCGACCAGTGGCTCCACGCCGATCATGAAGGGCGCCACATCCAACGTCGTCACTAAAGCTGGTGGTCGAACACCCGGGCCTCGACCCGTAAGGATCGGTCGTAGCCGGGTCAGTGCAGTAGGATAGGGGTTATGAATCTTCTCGCACTTGAAATTTTCTTCCTTGTGTTGCTGGGCCTGATTGCACTAAGCATGGCCGCCGTCGCCGTGCTGGTGATCGCTGGGCTGTTCAAAGGACAAAAGTAGCCGTCGCAATCTGATCCTGGGCGTTCGCCCCGTGGCCAGGCGCCCAGGATGATGTAGGAGTACCTCGTTTCTATGGTGATGGAACTGCCGGTAGACCTCGTTCCCGAGCTGGCACCACTGAGCTGGCTGATCGGTTCCTGGGAGGGGCAGGGCCGACTCGGCCAAGGCACAGAGTCTGACGAGATCTTTTACCAAAGGGTTGATTTCACCGAGTACGGGTTGCCCTTCCTGGAATATCGTGCCGAGTCCTGGCTGTGTGAAGCCGACGCCACCTTGATTCGCCCGTTGACGATCGAAACCGGCTTCTGGTCTCTGGCGCGCGAACGCCACGACGCCGATGTGGGTCCCGGGATGAAACCCGCCGATGTGGTGCCGGCCTACCGGTCGGCTGATGATGTGGAATCGCTGCGGTTCTCGGAGGACGAATTCCCTATCACGGCTACCATCACGCACCCGGGATCACTCAGCGAGCTGTATTACGGCGTGGTGCGTGGTCCGCAGATTAGCCTGCGCGCCGAGACCGTGATGCGCGGGGAGCTGACGGGCCAGTACCACAGCGCCGAACGCATCCTGGGACTCGTTAACGGCCAGCTGTTCTGGCGCTGGGATGTGAAAGAGACCGCATCGTCCTCGGCGCAACCGCACGCCTCGGCCAGCCTGGACCGCATGAAGAGTCTCACCGATGGCCGGCTTGCTCCCGGCACCGTCCATACCCCGGGAAAACACGATCTATCCTGAGCTCATCTCACCGATGCTGACTGAACCCGATACGACACGCACTGTTCCCGATCCGTCACCGCTGTTGCTACCACCCACGGCAGTGCCCGGCGCCGTGGCCGCTGGCGGGGTGGATGAGCCCGTTGCTGCTCACTATGGCCATCCCATTGCCGAACAACGTGCGCTGGACCGGGGGCGGGCCGTGGTGGATCTCTGTCACCGTGGCGTGGTGACCATCAGCGGAGCTGACCGGTTGCAATTATTGCACGTGCTGAGCTCCCAGGATCTGGCGACCCTGCCACCGGGAACCTCCACTGAGACCTTATTCTTGGACCTGCACGGGCGCTTGGACTTCCAGGTACACCTGGTTGACGACGGCGAGACGACCTGGATGACCGTAGAACCCGGGCTGGGTGCCTCCCTGGCCGGATGGTTGGAGGCGATGAAGTTTGCCTCCCGGGTAGAGATTGCCGACCGTAGCGACGACCTGGCTGTCGTGGCCACGACCGCCCCAGTGTCCCGATGGGACGCGACCCCGTGCTGGCAGGATCCCTGGCCACACATCGGTCCGGGCGGATACGCCTATACCCCGGACGTCGACCCTGATGACCACCCGGGAGTGGACTGGTCCTGGTACGAATACCTAGTGGACCGGTCCGCGCTGGCCGGCTCGAACCGTGATGAGCAGTTGTTGCCTGACGGCTACCGTTGGGCGGGCATGATGAGTGCTGAAGCACTACGCGTCGCCGCGGGGCGACCTCGTCAATTGGTTGATACCGACGAGCGTTCTATTCCCCATGAGCTAGACTTGCTCCGCACCGCGGTGCACCTGAATAAAGGTTGCTATAAGGGGCAGGAAACCGTGGCCCGTGTTCATAATCTCGGCCATCCGCCCCGCAGACTGGTGCAACTTCTTCTCGACGGCTCGGTTCACGGGCTACCCGAACCCGGCGCGGATGTCATTCTGCGCCCCGAGGGTGGCGAAACCGGTGCCGACCGCGCCAGGCTCGACAAAGCTCGCGCGCTGGGGCGGGTCACCTCCGTGGGCCATCACCACGAAATGGGACCCATCGCCTTGGCAGTCATCAAACGGGCGGTGGACCCTAAGGCAGAGTTGCTCATCCGGGAACAGCTCCCCGCAGATCACGCCGACGACCACGCCCCGAACGGTGCCGAGGATGCACCCGACTACACCTATATGGCAGCGACGCAACAAGTCCTGGTGGCCACAGATGCCGGCAATACCGTGGGGCGACCCACCGGTTTGATGAATCTACGACGTCAACGCCCCGGCACCTCACGCTCGTAGCGCCCATCCAGGGCTTTAGGGTGTTCTGTTGCTCCAGCCTCCCACTGGCTATCCGGCGTGGGATTCGGTTGCCTCAAATTTAAGGGTGGTCTGGGAACCACTGAGTTGGAAGCCCATGGCATCAGCCATCCGTTGGGCCGCGCGGTGGCCCATGGCAGCCCGCCACTGGGGGATCAGGCCCGCCATGAAGGCCTCTTCGGCGGCGACGGCGACGGCGTAGGTGCCTAAGCCGTGGCCCCGGAAATCCGGGTCAACCAACACCGTGAGATCCGCGATTAGCGACGCCCATTCCTCGTAACCGGAACCGGCGACCACCTGCAGATTTCCGGGGTCTTGGTCGGAGACCACCGCAAAGGTTTGCGCGGTTTGCGACAGTGCGGCTGCCCCCACATCGTCGGAAGGACACCTGGCTTCTAACTCAGTGATAAATTCGCGGTCCTCACTGATCGCTACCGCATCCGACCCGCTGGTCTCGGGGAGGTCCTCGGCATAGTACAGCGTGGTTTCTCCCAGCGAGCGTGCCCCGTGCGAGGCGCCGAGACGAATGAGTGTGGATTCCAGGGGGAGAATTTCGTCATCAATCTCATTGGCGGCCTGTAGAAACCAGGACGGACCGTAGATGAACGTGATGTTGTAAATCCGAATCACGCTGGCGATCTTCGAATCGGCGTGGTCGGAGAGCACGGGAAAACGGTGGGGTCCGGAGCCGGGCTGGTCCGCGACGGTTAGCACCTGCTGGGGGTCCGCCCCCATGGAGGTGGCCCAGGCTAACAGGATCACACGTTTGTGCTGATCCGAGGGATCGGTCGGGTGCATGCGTGGATTATCGACCAAAAAGAACCTTCGCCTCGTCGTAGCGTTGCTGGGGGACTTCTTTCAAACCGGCCAGAGCTTGGTCCAAGTCAACGTCGACGATCTCAGTACCGGCCAAAGACACCATGCGACCGTAGTGTCCGCGATGGATCAGATCGATGGCGGCCATGCCGAATCGGGTTGAGAGCACCCGATCATATCCGGTGGGTGCCCCGCCACGTTGAATGTGTCCCAAAACGGTGTTGCGGGTCTCGATGCCGGTTAGATCCTCGATCTGGTGGGTGACCCACTCTCCAATTCCACCCAGTCGCGGGCGGCCGGATGCTTCCACCCCGGCCTCTGCCACTGGATCGGTGTGGCCTTCAGGGATGAACCCCTCAGCCACGACAACAAGTGGCGACCGACCGCGTTCGTGCACCTGTGTGACCCATTCGCTGACCTGCTCCATCGGGGTTGGGAATTCTGGGATTAAGATTGCGTGGGCGCCGGCGGAGAGGCCTGAGTGCAATGCGATCCAGCCAACGTGACGTCCCATCACCTCAGCGACCATGCACCGGTGGTGCGACTCACCGGTGGTGCGTAACCGGTCCATCGCATCGGTAGCAATCGACAGTGCCGTGTCGAACCCGAATGTGTAGTCGGTGCCACGCAGGTCGTTATCGATGGTTTTCGGCACTCCTACCAGGTTGATCCCGTCCTGGTAGAGTCGTTGCGCCCCGGCGAGGGTGCCTTCTCCGCCGATGACGATCAGCGCGCCGAGTCCCATGTCTTCCATATTGCGCTTGATATTCTCCGGCCCACCGCCTTCAGCATTATACGGGTGGGTGCGGGAGGTACCAAGAATGGTGCCTCCGGTGCGTGCCAAGCCCCGAACCACCTGGCGGGGGAGCTCGAAATAGTCTTTGTCAATAAGTCCGGTCCAGCCGTTGCGAATTCCCACTAGCTCGTCGTCGAAAGACTTGATGCCGTGCAACACCGCTGACCGGATCACGGCGTTGAGCCCGGGACAATCTCCGCCAGAGGTTAAGATTCCGATGCGCACCAGGGGTATCCTTTCGTCAAAACAGTCAAGAAAACCGCTCAGAAATCCCGGGTACAACCCTGATGGGTTATCCCAGACACTTTCCAGGCTAGTAGTTTTTCTCCGGTGCGACTATCGGTCGTGGGCGGTCTTAGGAGAACAAACGCAGAAGGCGAGAGGTGCCTTCTTCGAGGTCCTCGTCCGACAGTGCATAAGACAGTCGCAAAAACCCGGAGGGACCGAACGCTTCACCGGGAACCACCGCGACCTCGGCCTCCTCAAGGATGATGGTGGCCAAATCCTGTGACGTTTCGGCGACACGGCCGTTGATCTTCCGGCCCAGTGCGTCGCGGGCATCGACGTAGACGTAGAACGCGCCACGCGGTGTCGGGCAGGAGAATCCGGGCACCTCGTTGAGCATCTGTACGATCTTTTGTCGACGACGATCGAAGGCCTGGCGCATCTCTTCGACGGCCTCCAACGAACCATTCAATGCGGCAATGGCAGCCCGCTGAGAAACATTAGCGACGTTCGAGGTGGCATGAGATTGCAGGTTGGTGGCTGCCTTGATGACGTCGACCGGGCCCAGCATCCAACCAACACGCCACCCGGTCATCGCGTAGGTTTTGGCCACACCATTGAGGATGATGGTCTGGTCCTTGAGCTCGGGGACGACCGAAACTATGGACTGTGCTTCGGCCCCATCGTAGAGCAGGTGCTCGTAGATCTCGTCGGTAACCACCCACAAACCGTGTTCCAGGGCCCACTCGCCAATGGCACGGGTCTGTTCGCGCGAGTACACGGCTCCGGTGGGGTTCGACGGTGAGACGAAGAGCACCACTTTGGTTTGTTCGGTGCGAGCAGCCTCGAGCTGGTCGACGGTGACCAAGTAATCGGCCTCCGGGCCGGCAAACACATCGACCGGGACTCCACCGGCCAACTTGATTGATTCGGGATAGGTCGTCCAATAAGGTGCAGGCACCAGCACCTCATCGGCTGGGTCCAGCAGAGCAGCGAAGGTGTTGTACACCGCTTGCTTAGCCCCATTGGTGACCAACACCTCCTGCGACTGGTAGCTCAGCTTCGAATCACGTTGTGTCTTGTTAATAATGGCTTCTTTGAGCTCGGGCAACCCACCGGCAGGGGAGTAGCGATGGTTGACCGGATCGGTGGTAGCTTCCTCCGCGGCGCGAACGATGTAGTCAGGAGTGGGAAAATCTGGTTCTCCAGCGCCAAATCCAATCACCTCGCGACCAGCGGCCTTGAGCTCTTTGGCTTTCGCGGTCACCGCCAGAGTGGCGGACTCGGTGATGGCATTTAACCGAGCGGAAACGCGGCGGGCGGGTTCAACCATGATGTAGGTCCCTTCGACATATTGTTCTGCCTTCACACGCTGAGTGACACCGGCTACCGTCGGCGAAGCAGGCGAGGATACTCGTACCCGTTTTCTTCTGAGCCATCACCGACCGAGGGCGGGGACACCAGCCACTCTTTACAATACTTGAAACCGTCTGACAGATACCGGGGCGATAGGCGACTTCGTGCAACTTCCGTGTTCAATTTGGTGATGAGCGGACAACATCGTAGACTAGTCATTCGGTGTCCACTCACCATTTGTTGTGGTGCGTGAAATACCCCCCGAACACCGAGGGCAGTGGCGCAATTGGTAGCGCAACGGTCTCCAAAACCGTAGGTTGCAGGTTCGAGTCCTGTCTGCCCTGCGCAGTAAGTTGCCGGAATATCCGCCAGCGTACAGCAGATCACCCTTATTGATGACCGAGCGAGGATCCGTGGCCGAACAATCAACGCACGAAACTCAGGACGGTGGCCAGAGCCGCTCCGAACGGCGTGGTTTCTTCAGCCGCATCATGTTGTTTCTGCGTCAGGTCGTTGATGAGATCCGTAAGGTCGTCACCCCGACCCGCGAAGAACTGCTGAAAATGACCGGCGTTGTTCTGGTCTTCGTGATCATCGTGATCGCCGTGGTATTTGTGTTGGACTGGCTCTTTGGGCAGGGAGCGTCGTTCCTCTTCGGCGGTCAAGAAACTGTCTAAGAGCCTCAGGCCGGCAACTGTCACGGCCATCAGACCAGCAAGTTACCGAGGAAAGCAGGAATCACGTGTCCGAGCAAGAACGCGAGCAACAGTCCATCGATGAGTCGGTTGTGGCCTCCGATGACACCGTTGCAGACCAGGATGCCGTGGCAAACCCTGAGGGCAACGACGTCGCTGAGGCCCAAGCGTCTGCAGAATCCACTCCTGAAGAATCTGGCGACACTGACGCCGTAACAAGCACAGAGGAAGCTGACCAGGCTCACGAGGCCGAGACCGACAGCGATGATGATGGCGAAACCGATCTGGAGAAGATCGGCGAAGAACTACGCGCGAAGCTTCGTCGCCAGCCTGGTGAGTGGTACGTGGTGCACACCTACGCCGGCTACGAACGTCGTGTCAAGACCAACCTGGAAACGCGCATTCAGACCATGGACGCTGACGAGATCTATGAGATCGAAGTTCCCATGGAAGAAGCTGTGGAGATTAAGAACTCCAACCGCAAGGTCGTCAACCGTGTTCGGATTCCCGGCTACGCGCTGGTGCGTATGGACTTTACTGAAGAAAACTGGGGCGTGGTGCGCCACACCCCTGGCGTGACCGGATTTGTCGGCGCCGACGCCTACGAGCCCGAGCCGCTGAGCCTAGACGAGGTCTACGACATGTTGGCCCCTTCGATTCTGCAGGAAGCCGCGAAGAAGGCCCAGGACGAAGGCAAACCTGCACCCAAGGAAGCCGTGCAAGAAGTGGCTCCGGAAGTCACCGTCGACTTCGAAGTCGGCGAATCCGTTACCGTCAAGGAAGGGCCGTTCGAGTCGTTGCCGGCTACCATATCGGAAGTCAAAGTTGACTCCCAGCAGCTGGTGGTGCTGGTATCCATCTTCGAACGCGAGACGCCGGTGACCCTGTCCTTCAGTGAAGTGACCAAAGTGTAGAAAAGACTTCGTGGTCCCGGTTGCTTTGGCCGGGCGCTACGACCTCGATCACCGCGCCACGGTGATCACCCCTTCGATCACGCTCCTGTGATCGAAGAACGACGATAGAAAAGGACCCGAATATGGCCCCCAAGAAAAAGGTCGCTGGTCTGATCAAGTTGCAGATTGAAGCTGGTGCTGCTAATCCGGCACCTCCGGTTGGTCCGGCGCTTGGTCAGCATGGTGTGAACATCATGGAGTTCTGCAAGGCCTACAACGCCGCCACAGAGTCCCAGCGTGGAAACATCATCCCGGTGGAAATCACCGTTTACGAAGACCGTTCCTTCGATTTCATTACCAAGACCCCTCCGGCGGCGCAGCTGATCAAAAAGGCAGCCGGTGTGAACAAGGGATCTTCGACTCCGCACACCGATAAGGTCGGTAAGGTCACCAAGGATCAGCTGGCTGAGATTGCTCAGACCAAGATGGCTGACCTGAACGCTGACGACATTGAAGCCGCTACCAAGATCATCGCCGGCACTGCACGGTCGATGGGTATCACTGTCGAAGACTAACCAGGTCCATACGGATCATCGTTGTTGCCCGTCAACAACACCCAAAACATTTCAGTGGCATGGGTCGAGCGCGGCCCGTTACACCACGACTGCATAAGGAGATTTAGCAGATGGCAAAGCGCAGCAAAGCATACCAGGCAGCCGCGGCCAAAATTGAAGACCGTCAGTACAGCCCCTTTGAAGCAATCAAGCTTCTGAAGGACATTACCCCCGCTGAGAAAAACGCCACCGTGGATGTGGCGATGCGTCTGTCAGTGGATCCCCGCAAGGCTGACCAAATGGTTCGCGGTACCGTGAACCTTCCCAACGGTACCGGTAAGACCGCGACCGTTGTCGTCTTCGCCACCGGTGACAACGCCGCCGCTGCCGAAGCAGCCGGTGCCGACTACGTCGGGTCCGATGATCTGGTCGAAAAAATCCAGGGCGGTTGGACTGATTTTGACGCCGCCGTGGCCTCCCCGGACATGATGGGTAAGGTCGGTCGCCTCGGTAAGATCCTGGGTCCCCGTAACCTGATGCCGAACCCCAAGACCGGAACCGTGACCCCGAACGTTGCCAAAGCGGTTGAAGATATTAAGGGCGGTAAGATCGACTTCCGCGTCGACCGTCATTCCAACCTGCACTTCATCATCGGTAAGACCAGCTTCGATGCTGAGAAGCTGGCTCAGAACTACGCCGCGGCACTGGAGGAGGTTATCCGGCTCAAGCCCTCTTCCGCTAAGGGACGCTACATTTCCAGCGTTACCGTGGCATCGACGCAGAGCCCCGGCATCTCCGTGGATCCTAACCTCACTCGGGTTGTTACTGAACAGGCCTAAAGCCCTCCGGTAGCCCGTTAGCTGTGGCCTTCACCGGTTGTCTCGGTGAAGGCCACAGTAGTTTTCAGAGTCTCCCACTCCCACAACAGGCCCCCAGAGAGCCACATCGTTGTTAACACGCCTGACATTTTGCGTTCACAACACCACGGAGCGAGGGTACTCTGATCTGCAGAGCCGATGACCTAGACCTTTGCGAGGTCCGTCTACGCTTTGTCGCCCTGTATCCACCTCACGACAGAAAAGAAGCACCGCTGTGGCATACGATGTCGCTCAACACGACCAGCGTCTGAAACGAGACTTGAAGAATCGGCACATTCAGATGATTGCTCTGGGCGGCGCTATTGGTACGGGGCTGTTCTATGGTTCTGCCGATTCCATCAGTCTGGCCGGGCCCGCCATTCTCATCGCCTATCTCATCGGTGGCCTCATCATCTTCTGGGTGGTGCGTGCTTTGGGGGAGATGTCCGTCCACGAGCCCGTGGCCGGAGCATTTACCCACTATGCCCACAAATATTGGAGTCGGCGGGCTGGCTTCGTCTCCGGGTGGAACTACTGGTTCAACTACATTGCGGTAGCCATGGTCGAGCTGGCGGTGGTCGGATCCTTCGTCAACTACTGGCTCCCCGAGGTACCATCCTGGGTCTCAGCAGCCTTCTTTTTAGTGCTGATCACCTTCATCAACCTGGTCGGTGTCAAAACCTTCGGCGAATTCGAATTCTGGTTCGCCGTGGTGAAAGTTGTGGCAGTCATCGCCATGATTGTGCTTGGCACCGTGGTGGTTATCCTGGGCGTCAATTCCAATCCCGAACTGCCAGACCCCAGCTTTAGCCACTTGTGGGACCACGGCGGATTTATGCCCATGGGACTGACCGGCATCATCGCCGCCATGGCCGTCGTGATGTTTTCCTTCGGCGGCACCGAACTGGTGGCGGTGGCTGCCGGGGAAGCTGACCGTCCGCAGCAATCCATCCCCCGAGCCATCAACCAAGTCATTCTGCGCATCCTGCTGTTCTATATCTTGGCTCTGGCTGTCATCATGTCCGTGGTGCCCTGGCACCAGATCGACGGGCATTCCAGTCCTTTCGTGCAAATTTTTGATGCCGTCGGCATTACCGGAGCTGCCCACATCCTGAACTTGGTCATGCTCACCGCGGTCATTTCCGTTTATAACTCCGGACTTTTTTCCAACGCTCGGATGCTGTACTCGCTGGCACTGCAAGGAAACGCTCCCTCGTTTCTCACCAAGGTCTCCGGACGTGGCGTGCCGTATTGGGGTGTGCTCATCTCCTCGGCGGTGACCGTCATCGCCGTGGTGGTGGTGATGCTCTGGCCCGATTTCGCCTTTCGGTACCTGATGTCCGTGGCGTTGGCGGCTGCGCTGATCAACTGGACTATGGTCATGATCACCCACCGCAAATTCCGTGCCCAGCTCAGCCAAGAGGAACGCGAAAAGCTTCACTTCAAACTTCCCGCAGCCTCGGTGGTGTTTTGGATTGTGTTGGTGTTTTTCGCCCTCCTGGTCGTGATCATGGGATGGTCGCAACAGTACCGTACCGCGGTCTTTGTCGGACCACTGTGGCTCGTGCTGTTGCTCGTCGCCTATGAGATCAAAACTCGCCGGAGGTCTCAGCGACCGGGCCAACCCCAGCAACACTCTCAGCCCGCTAGCAAACACGTCCGCTGATGATCTCGCTCTCATTCCAAGCGTGGATTTGGTGTTGCGGGAATCGGTAGGGTAGCTTATTAACCACCAAAGACCGCCGGTCGTTAATTCTGGTGCCCATCTGACAACATGAGCGCCGCGACGGAATGACTATAAAGCTTTTGACACAAAAGCGACCAGCGCAGGTGTGAACGTCAAGCCAGTTGAAGACTGCTGATCACAATCTTCAGTATTGCTGCGCCCTGTGCACGCCTGCACGGGGCGTTTTTTGTGTCGAAGCCGTTAGGTACCGGCTGAAGCAATCGGAAGGAGTGCCATGGCGACTGCTGAAAAAGAGGCCGCAGTGGCTGAGTTGGTGGAGCGTTTCCGCAACTCGGATGCTGCTGTGCTCACAGAGTACCGTGGTCTGACCGTGGAGCAGCTCAGGACCTTGCGCCGCTCTCTCGGTGAGAACACCCACTACGCCGTGGTGAAGAATACGCTTGCTGACATTGCTGCCAAAGAAGCCGGAGTAGATGCCTTCGAGGGACTACTCAACGGTCCGACTGCTATCGCTTTCATCGAAGGTGAGCCGGTTGAAGCAGCAAAGGCTATGCGTGACTTTGCCAAGGACAATGAGGCCCTGGTCATCAAGGGCGGCTACATGGAAGGTGCCGCACTCGATGTTGAGGGTGTTAAGAAGCTTGCGGATCTGGAATCTCGCGAGGTGTTGCTGTCGAAGCTGGCAGGAGCAATGAAGGGTGGTATGTCCAAGGCCGCCGCGCTGTTCCAGTCCCCGCTGTCGAAGGCCGTGCGTACGACCGAGGCACTGCGTGCCAAGCAGGAAGACGCCGCCTAACCCCATCGTCGAGGCGATGGACTACGTGGTCAACTGATCACACCAAAAACTTCACATCTGAGTTCTTGAACCTGAGAACCCACTACGTAAAGGAGCCACACTCATGGCTAAGCTATCCACTGAAGAACTGCTGGACACTTTCAAAGAGCTGACCCTGGTCGAACTGTCTGACTTCATCAAGGCATTCGAGGAAGAATTCGACGTGACCGCTGCTGCTCCGGTTGCCGCTGCTGCTGCTCCGGCTGCTGGTGACGACGGTGACGGTGACGCTGCTGACGAGCAGTCCGAGTTCGACGTTATCCTGGAAGCTGCTGGCGACAAGAAGATCGGCGTGATTAAGGAAGTTCGCGCACTGACCTCGCTGGGTCTGAAGGACGCCAAGGAACTGGTCGATGGTGCTCCGAAGCCCGTGCTGGAAGGCGTGGACAAGGAAGCTGCCGAGAAGGCTAAGGAGCAGCTGGAAGGTGCTGGCGCTACCGTCACCCTGAAGTAATGCCAGTGGCATCAGCTGCTTAGCATCGACTGAACTGCTTGTGGCCCCGCACCATGGATGGCGTGGGGCCACAAGTGTCTCAGCAGGGGCTTGGGGTCAGGATAGAAATGTGATAAGCTGTTTCTTTGCGTATCCCTATCTTCCATGTGTCGTGTCATGAGCCCCTTCTGGCACGCCACGATAAATATACGGTATACGGTCTTGACCTTCATATAGCGGTGGGTCGGCCAACCTCGCGTGTCGCACCGGATGCGACACGGTGTGTAGGGAAGTCAGAACTGTACACAGAAGGTCTGTGAAAGGATCACTCTTTTGGTCGCTTCGAGCACCTCAAATAATTCAGCCGCTACCAATCCTCGCCACGCCGCCTCTGCAGGCCGAGTTTCTTTCGCGAAGATTGCCGAACCTCTGGACGTGCCCGACCTGTTAGCACTTCAGACCGAATCTTTCGACCGCTTGGTCGGTAACGAACGGTGGAAACAGCGTGTTGCGCATGCCCAGGAAATCGGTGATGATTCGGTAGCTACCACATCCGGGCTCTCCGATATTTTCGAGGAAATCTCACCCATTGAGGATTTCCAGGGAACGATGTCGCTGTCGTTCACTGATCCGGAATTCTCTGACCCTAAGGTCACCGAAAATGAAGCGAAGGAGAAAGACTCCTCTTACGCTGCTCCGCTGTACGTCAAGGCGGAGTTTATGAACTACAACACCGGTGAAATTAAGCAACAGACGGTGTTCATGGGTGACTTCCCGTTGATGACTGAAGAAGGCACCTTCATCATCAACGGCACTGAACGTGTTGTGGTTTCCCAGCTGGTGCGTTCCCCGGGTGCCTATTTCGAACGCCACCCTGACAAGACCACCGATAAGGACGTCTACTCGGCCCGGATTATCCCGTCCCGTGGTGCCTGGTTTGAGCTGGAGATTGACCGTCGCGACCAGGTCTCGGTGCGCCTGGATCGTAAGCGCAAGCAACCGGTGACTGTGTTGCTCAAGGCCCTGGGCTGGTCGGAGTCCCGGATTCTCGAAGAATTCGGTCAATATGACTCCATGCGGTTGACCCTGGAAAAGGACCAAACCGAAGACCAGAAGGCAGCCCTGCTGGACATTTACCGCAAGTTGCGTCCAGGTGAACCGGCAGCTGTGGATCCAGCCCAAACTCTGCTGGCTAACCTGTACTTCACTGAGAAACGCTACGATCTGGCTAAAGTGGGTCGGTATAAGCTCAACCGCAAGCTCGGCGTCGACGCTCCGTTGTCCGACCCCGCATCGAGCGTGTTGACGGAGCAGGATGTGGCGCAGATGATTCACTTCATCTGTGCTCTGCACGCTGGCGAGAAGACCATCAAGGGTCAACACAACGGTGAAGAGGTCGATATTCGCGTCGAGATGGACGATATCGACCACTTCGGTAACCGTCGCATTCGCGCCGTCGGCGAGTTGATTGAAAACCAGATCCGCACCGGTCTGGCTCGTATGGAGCGCGTGGTGCGCGAGCGGATGACCACCCAGGACGTTGAGGCTATTACCCCTCAGACTTTGATTAACATCCGTCCTGTGGTTGCTTCCATCAAGGAGTTCTTCGGAACCTCCCAGCTTTCGCAGTTCATGGACCAGAACAACCCACTGGCCGGTCTGACCCACAAGCGTCGTCTCTCCGCCCTGGGCCCAGGTGGTCTGTCTCGTGATCGCGCGGGAATGGAAGTCCGCGACGTCCACCCCTCGCACTACGGTCGTATGTGCCCGATTGAGACCCCAGAAGGTCCCAACATTGGGCTGATTGGTTCGTTGGCAACCTTCGGTCGGATCAACGCCTTCGGTTTCATTGAGACCCCGTACCGCAAGGTCATTGACGGTAAGGTCACTGACCGTGTTGAGTACCTCACCGCTGATGACGAGCTGGACGCCCAGATTGCCCAGGCTAACGCGGTGCTGAACGAGGATAGCTCTTTCGCTGAAGAACAGGTCTTGTGTCGTCAGCGCGGTGGTGACGGTGAACCGGTACTGGCTGAACCGTCCGATATTGACTACATGGACGTCTCCCCACGTCAGATGGTCTCGGCAGCCACCGCCCTGATCCCGTTCTTGGAGCACGACGATGCTAACCGCGCGCTGATGGGTGCGAACATGCAGCGTCAGGCGGTGCCACTGTTGAAGTCTGAAGCGCCGTTGGTGGGTACGGGTATGGAGAAGTACGTCGCGCTGGACGCTGGCGACTCCGTGACCGCCACCAAACCCGGTGTTGTCACCGAGGCTTCCGCCGACATGGTGACCGTGATGAACGACGATGGCACTACCACCCATTACAAGATCCAGAAGTTCGCTCGCTCCAACCAGGGCAACGCCTACAACCAGCAGGTGCGCGTGGCCGAAGGTGATCGGGTGGAGACTATGTCGGTCATCGCTGATGGGCCCGCCACCGATAACGGTGAGCTGGCCCTGGGGAAGAACCTGCTCGTGGCATTCATGCCGTGGGAAGGCCTCAACTACGAGGATGCGATCATCCTCTCCCAGCGCATGGTTTCCGATGACGTGCTGACCTCGATCCACATTGAGGAGTACGAAATCGATGCCCGTGACACCAAGCTGGGCGCTGAAGAGATCACCCGCGACATCCCCAACGTCTCCGAGGAAGTGCTGTCACAGCTTGACGAGCGTGGCATCATCCACATCGGTGCCGAGGTCGAGGCCGGGGACATCCTGGTCGGTCGCGTCACTCCGAAGGGTGAAACCGAGCTGACCCCCGAAGAGCGCCTGTTGCGCGCCATCTTCGGCGAGAAGTCCAAGGAAGTTCGTGACACCTCTAAGAAGGTTCCGCACGGTGAATCCGGAACCGTGATCGGTATCCGCATCCTGGACCGCGAAGACGACGATGATCTGCCGGTTGGTGTCAACCAGCTGGTCCGTGTCTACGTGGCTCAGAAGCGTAAGATCACCGATGGTGACAAGATGGCTGGTCGTCACGGTAACAAGGGTGTGATCTCCAAGATCCTTCCCGTGGAAGATATGCCGTTCTTGGCCGACGGTACTCCGGTCGATATCATTCTGAACCCGCTAGGTGTTCCGGGTCGTATGAACCTCGGCCAGGTGATGGAACTACACCTGGGCTGGATTGCGGCCAACGGCTGGAAGATCGAAGGCGAGCCCGAGTGGTTGCGCAACCTGCCCAACCTGCCACGTGAGACCGGACCACTGAACGTGGCTACCCCGGTCTTCGACGGTGCTGAAGCCGAAGAGATTCAGGGACTGCTGCAGTCGGTGAATCCTTCACGCGACGGTGAACGCCTGATGGGTGAAAACGGCAAGGCGCAGCTGTTCGATGGTCGTTCCGGTGAACCCTTCCCGGACCCAATCTCGGTCGGCTATATGTACATGCTGAAGTTGCACCACCTGGTGGACGACAAGATTCACGCCCGGTCCACGGGCCCGTACTCGATGATTACCCAGCAGCCGCTGGGCGGTAAGGCGCAGTTCGGTGGTCAGCGCTTCGGTGAAATGGAAGTGTGGGCGCTGGAGGCCTACGGTGCTGCCTACACGCTGCAGGAGTTGCTCACCCACAAGTCCGATGACGTGCACGGTCGTGTGAAGGTCTACGAGGCCATCGTCAAGGGTGAAAACATTCCTGAGCCCGGCGTTCCGGAATCGTTCCGTGTGCTGGTCAAGGAAATGCAGTCACTGTGCCTGAACGTTGAGGTCTTGTCCTCTGAAGGCCAGGCCATTGAAATGCGGGACTCGGATGAGGAGTCATTCCGGGCCGCTGAAGAACTCGGTATCGATCTCTCCCACGCAGAGCCCGACTCTGTGGATACCATCGGGGAAGTCTAAACCGTCTGATTCAGCACGCCCGCCAGAAAGCTTTCATCCCCTTTTTAGACATCAGGAGTTCTACGGACCATGTCCACTGAAAACTCATTCGGCCTCATGCGCATTGGGCTAGCCACTGCGGATCAGATTCGCAATTGGTCCTATGGTGAGGTCAAGAAACCCGAAACCATCAACTACCGCACTCTCAAGCCCGAAAAAGATGGTCTGTTCTGTGAGCGCATCTTCGGACCGACCCGCGACTGGGAGTGCTACTGCGGTAAGTACAAGCGCGTGCGCTATAAGGGCATCATCTGCGAGCGCTGTGGTGTGGAAGTCACCCGCTCCAAGGTCCGCCGTGAGCGCATGGGCCACATCGAGCTGGCCGCACCGGTGACCCACATCTGGTATTTCAAGGGTGTGCCCTCCCGCCTGGGCTACCTGTTGGATTTGGCACCAAAGGACCTGGAGAAGGTCATCTACTTCGCTGCCTACATGATCACCGATGTTGACGAAGAACTTCGTCACCAGGATCTGCCTAATCTGCAGGTGGAACACGACCAAGAGGTCAAGCACCTGGCTGACCAGCGGGATGCCGACATCGCCGCAGTGGCCAAGGATCTCGAGGATGAGCTGGCCCAGCTGGAATCCGAGGGTGCCAAGTCCTCAGCTACCACCAAGGCACGCAACACTGCTGAGAAGACCATGGCCCAGATCCGTAAGCGCGCCGACGACGAGATCAAGAAGCTTGAAGAGCTCTGGGAGACCTTCAAGAACCTCAAGGTCTCGGACTTGATCGGTAACGAGTCGATGTTCCGCTCCATGCGTGACAAGTACGGCGAGTACTTCGAAGGTTCCATGGGTGCCGAATCGATTCAGCGTCGTTTGGAGAACTTCGATCTACAGGCAGAAGCTGAAAAATTGCGCGAAACCATTCAGAACGGTAAGGGCCAGCGCAAGACTCGTGCCCTGAAGCGTCTAAAGGTCATCAACGCCTTCTTGACCACCAATAACTCCCCGCAGGGTATGGTGTTGGACGCGGTGGCCGTGATTCCGCCTGAGTTGCGCCCGATGGTCCAGCTCGATGGTGGTCGTTTTGCCACCTCGGACCTCAACGACCTCTACCGTCGTGTGATCAACCGCAATAACCGTCTGAAGCGTCTGCTGGATCTGGGTGCTCCCGAGATCATCGTGAACAATGAAAAGCGGATGCTACAGGAGTCCGTGGACTCGCTATTCGACAACGGGCGTCGTGGTCGTCCGGTGACCGGACCAGGTAACCGTGCGCTGAAGTCGCTATCGGACATGCTCAAGGGTAAGCAGGGCCGTTTCCGTCAGAACCTGTTGGGCAAGCGTGTTGACTACTCCGGCCGTTCGGTGATTGTGGTGGGCCCGCAGTTGCGCCTGCACCAGTGTGGTCTGCCCAAGCAGATGGCTCTGGAGCTGTTCAAGCCCTTCGTCATGAAGCGGCTGGTGGACCTCAACCACGCGCAGAACATCAAATCCGCCAAGCGCATGGTAGAGCGCACCCGCCCCCAGGTATGGGACGTGCTGGAAGAAGTCATTACCGAACACCCGGTACTGCTCAACCGTGCACCGACTCTGCACCGTCTGGGTATTCAGGCCTTCGAGCCGCAGCTGGTGGAAGGTAAGGCCATTCAGTTGCACCCGCTGGTCTGTGCTGCGTTCAACGCAGACTTCGATGGTGACCAGATGGCCGTGCACCTGCCGCTGAGCCCTGAGGCTCAGGCCGAGGCTCGGGTGCTGATGCTCTCCAGCCACAACATCCTCAAGCCCTCGGACGGCCGCGCGGTTGCTGTTCCGTCGCAGGATATGATTATCGGCCTGAACCACCTGACCACCGTGCGTGAGGACGAGGTCGGCGCCGGCCGTCACTTCACCCACGTGGGTGAAGCCACCATGGCCTTCGACAACAACGAACTGCACCTCAATGCACCGGTGACCATCACCGTGCAGAACTTCGTGCCATCCGAGGCGGTATCAGCTCCGGAAGGCTGGGAACCCGGTCAGCCGGCAACCATCGAAACTACGCTGGGTAAGGTCGTGTTCAACGACCTGCTGCCGGATGACTACCCCTGGGTTGATGAGCGTCAAACCAAGGGTACCCTGGGCGCACTGGTTAATGATTTGGCTGAGCGCTACTCGCTGATCGACACCGCTACCACCCTGGACAACCTGAAGAACGCTGGTTTCCACTGGGGTACCTGGTCTGGTGTGACTGTGGCAATTTCCGACATCACCTCGGACTTCGACAAGGTTGCGGTGATGGCCAAGTACGAAGACCAGGCCAGCAAGGTCCAGGGCCAGTACGACACCGGTCTGATTTCTGACGACGAGCGCCGCAGTGAACTCAACGACATCTGGTCGCGGGCAACCGACGAGGTCGCCGAGGCCATGCGCGCTGGTATGGGTCCACTGAACACCATTAACCGCATGGTGACCTCGGGAGCGCGTGGTAACTGGCTACAGGTTCGTCAGATCGCTGGTATCCGTGGTCTGGTGACCAACCCGAAGGGTGAGATTATCCCGCGTCCGATTAAGTCCTCCTACCGTGAGGGTCTGTCGGTGCTGGAATACTTCTCCGCAACCCACGGTGCTCGTAAGGGTCTGGCCGATACCGCGTTGAAGACCGCAAACTCCGGTTACCTCACTCGTCGTCTGGTCGACGTCTCCCAGGACGTCATCATTCGCGAGCACGACTGTGGTACCCGCCGTGGTCTGACCGAAACCATTGCTACCGCCAACGCGGACGGCGAGTTGGTCTTGGATGAGAACGTGGAGACCTCGTGCTTCGCACGCACCCTGGCCACCGACGTCACCACAGACGACGGCACCGTGCTGGCTGAGGCCGGCTCGGACGTCGGCGACGTGCTGATCGGGAAGCTGATCAGCAACGGCATCACCGAGATCAAGGTCCGCTCCGTGCTGACCTGTGAATCCCAGGTGGGCACCTGTGCGAAGTGCTACGGTCGCTCGATGGCAACCGGCCAGCTGGTCGATATTGGTGAAGCTGTCGGTATTATCGCTGCGCAGTCCATTGGTGAGCCCGGTACCCAGCTGACCATGCGGACCTTCCACACCGGTGGTGTGGCATCGGCTGACGATATTACCCAGGGTCTGCCCCGTATTCAGGAGCTCTTCGAGGCCCGTACCCCGAAGGGTGTGGCCCCGATTTCCGAGGTGGCCGGTCGCGTTCGGATCGAAGACGACGACCGTCAGATCCAGCTGATCCTCACCCCGGACGACGGCTCCGACGAAATCGCCTACCCGGTGTTGCGTCGCTCCCGCCTGCTGGTGGAAGACGGCGAGCACGTCGCTGTTGGTACCCAGCTGGTCTCCGGTGCGGTTGACCCCAAGCAGGTGCTGCGTGTGCTCGGACCGCGGGCCGCTCAGAAGTTCCTGGTTAAGGAAGTTCAGAACGTGTACCAGTCCCAGGGCGTGGGCATCCACGACAAGCACGTGGAAGTCATTGTTCGCCAGATGCTACGTCGCATTACCGTGATCGAGTCCGGCGACACCGACTTGTTGCCCGGCGAACTCACCGACCGCACCGAGTTCGTCAACGCCAACCGCGCTGCCGTGGCCCAGGGTCAACGTCCGGCCTCAGGCCGTGACGAGCTGATGGGTATCACCAAGGCGTCGCTGGCTACAGACTCGTGGCTGTCGGCTGCATCCTTCCAGGAGACCACCCGCGTTCTAACACAGGCGGCTATGGAGGGTAAGACCGATCCGTTGCTGGGTCTGAAGGAGAACGTGATCATCGGTAAGCTGATCCCGGCCGGTACCGGCTTGGACCGGTACTCCAACGTGGTCGTGGAACCCACCGAGGAAGCCAAGAACAAGTTATTCACCTCTCCGATTGCTTACCCGGACTTCGATTACCCGGGTATGGAGCAGATCGGTGGCGACTACCACGCGATTAGCTTGGATGACTACGGTCTGGGTGGCGATTTCCGCTAACCGATACGAAGTCCTTCATACCGATGGCGCCGACTCCCGGGGGAGTCGGCGCCATCGGCGTTTAAAAGCGCGTTGACGAGATGAGTTGATGGAAGAAGCGAGGCCCTGAATGATCGTTGAACCTTCCTGTAGACTTCAGTTATGGCGTTAACTGGATCTCATCACGAACACTCACTCACCACATCACTGACCAGGTACTTTGTTGGCTTCGCTACTCTATTACTCCTGCTGACTGGTTGCGCTGGATCGGGGGATCCCGAGGCAGCTGATACCTCCTCGATTCCAGGCACGGATACGCAAGACGCCCCGGAACCCCCGACTGAGGCCGAGGACTCCTCGTCTGCGCCGGATACACCCTCGACTGAGGAATCGAGTGAGGAACCGCCCGAGCCAACCGAGCCGGAAATTGAGAGTCTGGAAGATACCGACTTTAGTTCGATTAGTTTTCAATTTGTGGGTTATTCGGATACCGATGACTCAGAAGAGAAGACATTCGTCGATGGCACGGTGGAGGCGGGAGATCCACAGTTTCCAGTTACCTACGAGCTCGGAGAGGTGATTCATCAGGATCTCAATGGGGACGGCATCGTCGACGCAGCCGTGGAAATTGAACGTTATGAGGGCAATAGTTACGACGGTCGGTGGTACATGTGGATTGCCACGGAAGACGGTCCGGAACAGTCGCCCCTCCCGTTCGCCCGGTCCGGAAATTGCGGTGATCAGGTCGAATCCGTGACTGCTACGAATGACGGACTTGAAGTGCATGAGCACTTACGCGCTAAGGAAGACGATGTCTCCTGCGCAGAGCATGGCTTGCACGAACGAACTCGCACTATCGCCGCAGACTATTTTGATCTAGCAGGCGCGTGGTGGCCTGTGCAAGTGGCACCTGTTATCGGGTACGGCGGAATTTGTTCTCTGACGGGAGACGAAGGAATGACGGCTCCGGTCGATATTGCGCATGTAAATCCGTACAAAGAAAGCGCATCGATAGCTGAGACTAATGCTGAGACGCACCCTGAGCTCACGATATTGTTTCCGTTCGGTGAGGGGGATGGCAGTGATCGCAAAATCGACGGTGAATGGTGGGCAATCGGGGGCATCTTCGATGGTTCACAGGTTCTCGGGTGTGGCTGGGTCGCCTACGAAGACTTGCCGATCGGTATTCGGTTTGGCTAGACGGGAATTTCTCGCGGTGTCCCGAAACACTGAACGTGTTGCTCATGGTTCGTTAACAGGTCGGTCCCCGCACTAACTGTGGGGTTTATCGTGGAGCTGATGCTGAAACCAGTCAACTGAATTTTCTCCGCGTCCGTCCCGCCACGGACACGGCTTCAGCTAGCTCAGACCAATAGTTACTCCAAGGTTACTGCGGGTGAAGTGACGTGGCCCGATGATGGGATTCGAGATCACTGGCTGGTCGTGGGAACAGTACACGAGGGGCGGGTCGGCAGGTAGGCTGAGTGCTATGTATCTCATGCGCTCACCGAGAAATCGCAACATCACGACGTACTTTATCGGCAGTATCGTCCTTGCTTTGATGTTGACTGCCTGCGGGGGCGCGGGTTCCCCTGAGTCTTCCTCCGCCTCGTCCACGCCTTAGAACGAGGAATCTGAGGAGCAGACCGAAGCAAAAATTGAGGGTTTGGAAGATACCGATTTCACCTCGATGAGTTTTCACTTTTCCGGCTATGTGCCTGGAGCAGACACGACGGAGTTGACCCTTAACGAGGCTAAGCTGACCGAGGCCGAGCAGGAACTATCTCACCTACCCTATTCTTATGAACTCGGTGAAGTGATCCGTGAAGACCTCAACGGGAACGGTATCGTGGATGCGGGCGTGGAAATTGAGCGTTATCAAGGCAACGGTTACGACGCTCGGTGGTACATGTGGATTGCCACGGAAGACGGACCTGAGCAGTCTCCGATGCCCTTTGCCCGGACAGCAAGTTGCGGGGATGCAGTCGATTCCGTAACACCTGTCAATGGGGGTTTAGAAGTTCACGAATTTTTGCGGGAACCAGGCGATGACGCGCCGTGCTCTGATCGGGGCTCGGGGGAGCGAACACGTGTGGTTAACGCCGAGTATCTGGAAGGAACTCAAACGTGGTGGCCTGTCCGGACTGACCCTTATCCCGCATTTGGTGGAGTCTGTCCTGCTCCCCGTGGCGAGGAAGGATATCCGGTCTCGACTCATCATACCTACCTCGTCCCGGACGACATGAGCGCGCCCCTCTCCGAGCGCGACCCCACACTGAACGAGTTCCCAGAAGAAACCGGGGAGGTGATGGTGCTGGGTTCCTACGAGCCAAACACACCGCATGACAAGTTATGGCCGGGATGGGTAAGCGTCATCATCAAAGGAGATCGAGATAACCTTGGGTGCGCTTGGGCCCCGGTCGGGGACTAACGCAGTGAGCTAACCACGACGGTTCATATAGAAGTTGAACCCGTTGGCCAGCAACTTGTTGAGTGGCAAATCCCATTCACCCAAAGTCTGGTGCACATCAGCGCCCATAGTGGTTTTGAACCGGCTCAGACCAGCCAAGGGGTGTTCTTTATCCAAAGTTGGTGAGATCCCGCCGAGATCGTACCAGCGACAGCCCGCCTCTAACGACAGTTTAATCTGTTCCAACTGCAAAGCGCGAGGTGCGTAGCGTTTGGATTCGGCCCGTGACGAGGCTCCGTAGACGTACCAACCGGTGTCTTGTTGCTGGACGTAAATAGCCGAAGCCAGTAGCTGATCCTCGTATTCTGCCAGTAGCACCTTGAAGTCTGAGACTTCAGACTCGCCCAGCGCCGTGGCCATGCGCTCGAAGTACTCCTGCGGCCTGCCCGAGAATCCATCCCGTGCGGCGGTTTCTTCAAAAAGTTGCTGCCAGCGATCGAGAGCTTCCGCTCCCGTAGCGGTGATTTTCAGCTCCGAGCGCGTGGATTTACGGGTCTGTCGACGCGAAGTGCTGTCCATTCGTGACAGGACCTGCTCGACCGCTTCCTGAAAACCTTCAGATTCTCGATCGGCTCGGTCTGCTTCAGACAGCTCGGGCAAGGGTATCCGAGCCTGGAACTGCGCTTGGCCGGCCTGGAAATCCGCGGTAATCTTCGGGCGGGACCAGCCCTGGTCGTCGAGCAATCGGGTCATCTCCACGACCTGATCGTTCTCGGACTCGGCATCCAGCTCTGTGACAAGAGTTTCGTCGCCTTTGGATAGTGTCGAACGAACGGTATGTGCACTCCACGACCGTTCCGAGAACGGCAATCCCATCCGAATGAGGAACGCGCCTTGAGAACGCAGGTAGGGGACCAGCGGCTCCAGAATGTCCCCGAGGGCAACGGTGTCAGCAGAGAATACCGGACCATCGGCGAGATAAGCCAACGACTTTTTGCGGAGTAACGGCGCTGGAATACCCCGATACAGCACGAGGGAGACGGCCACAAGTTCGTCACCGCGGTACCAACCCAGTGACTGTCCTCTCCACCCTGTCTTCACCTGGGGCCAGCGCGGGTTTTGCAGAAAAGACGCGCTTGGTTGGGAGGCTAGGAACTGTTCGTGCGTGGAGGTTGAGATGTCAGTAATCCGGAGGTCCTGTCGTGAAGTCACATCGCTAACCTACCGTATCGATCTGAACAAGTGGCTCCTCGGATCGCTCCACTCAAGGAATCAAGTCCGATCGGCTGGGGGAGTGCCCTTGCTCGTGCTGTTGCTATAGTCTGGCGTTTATGAGCTCGAAAATTAGCGCGGAGCAACCCGTTGTCCCGGTGATCACCGGAGGTGATTTGGGGGCCTATAGTCTCGCCCGGGAATATCACGAACGCTTCGGCTGGATGTCTGCGGTGGTGCCAACCGGGCAGAACCTGATTGTTGGAGGAAGCAAACTCACCGAGCTCTACCCGGCCGGTCCCATGTTCGACCCAGAGACGGTAACAGCACACGTAGAACAGGTTGCTACTTCGGTCAATGCTCACACCCCGGATCGGCCCTTGGTGCTCCACAGCGGATACGATCATCTGGTTCGCATTGTGGCCCAAAAAGCAGACAGGTTGCGCGAAGCTGGCTACGTGTTCCCCGCCGTCACTGTCGAACAACTCGACCGTGCGGCGCTCAAAGAACATTTTTATGAGCTCTGTCGGACATACTCTGTGCCCTACCCGCGTACCTTGATCTATGACTCCCATGCGGCAGCTGAGCAGACCACAAGTTCTGATGATTTCCTCAATTCCTTTCACGGCGCACGACTGTCGTATCCGGTAGTGCTCAAAGCCGATGATGGTGGCCAATGGGCCTCCACACGTTTCGAAGGGCGCCGTAAGGTCCACTACATCGATAACGACGCGAACCTCAAAGAGGTTCTTGACAAGGCAACTGACGCTGGGTATCGAGGAGGGCTCATTGTCCAGGAGTTCATTCCAGGGCCTGACTCCCAGCTACGCATCCTGACGATGTACCGCAACGCAGACGGAAACATCACCTTGTCGGGGCTCTGTGAAGTCATCGTGGAAGATCATGCTGTGGGACTAGAAGGCAATGCCCGCGCGGTGATTGCTGTACCGGATAACACCATTCATCACCACGGTGCGAAAATTCTCGACAGCCTTGACTGGCACGGCTTCGCCATGTTTGATATCAAGGTCCATCCCACCACGGGGGAACCGATGTTCTTAGAAATGAACCCTCGGCTAGGACGTCATCACTACTACCTCACCGCGGCCGGACGTAACCCCGTGGATTTCTACTTGGGAGATCTGCTCGGCGACTTTGATGAACCAGCACCGGCACATGTTGAGCACCTCGCGTTGTCAACGACGATCCCGCTTTCGGTTGCCCAACGCTACGCCAACGACCAGCAACGCCACTACATCTCTGAGCTCAAAAAGTCTGGACAGGTCTACACTCCGCTTCAGTATCGGCAGGATAAAAACTTCAAGCGCGACCTGTATCAGAAGTACCGACTGTATAAAGCTGCCGAAGAAGTACAACACCGGCCCGGCAGTATGAACTAGCCCTACGGACCACGAACAGTCTCAGTTCCCATTCTGGTGCTAGACCTGGTACTATAAGATCGATTGTTTCCAGTGTGGCAATAGGACACAGTCCGGGTTGCGGGGTTCTTGCGCAACAAATGCCACCTTTTTGCACGCCCAAACACTTTTTGAGTTTCGGGTAGCGAGAAATAAACCACGGACTTCGGTCCAGACCGTCCTCGAGTTCACCTCCCGTTCATGAGCTGGGTGCGTGACGGGGCGGTCGACCGAGATCATACATAACGGAGAATAGTTTGCCTACAATTCAGCAGCTGGTCCGTAAGGGCCGCACCCCCAAGTCCAAGCGGGTGGGCGCTCCTGCCCTGGAGGGCCGCCCGATGCGTCGTGGCGTGTGCACTCGTGTGTACACCACGACCCCGAAGAAGCCGAACTCTGCACTACGTAAAGTTGCACGTGTGCGTCTCGCCGGCGGTATCGAAGTCACCGCCTACATCCCCGGTGAGGGCCACAACCTGCAGGAACACTCCATCGTGCTGGTGCGCGGTGGTGGTGTGAAGGACCTGCCCGGTGTTCGTTACAAGATCGTGCGTGGCGCACTGGACACCCAGGGTGTCAAGGATCGCAACCAAGCACGTAGCCGTTACGGTGCAAAGAAGGAGAAGAAGTAATGCCACGTAAAGGACCTGCTCCTAAGCGCCCGCTGGTCGTTGATCCGGTGTACGGCTCCCCGCTGGTCACCCAGCTGATCAACAAGGTGCTGATCGATGGTAAGAAGTCCACCGCAGAGCGCATTGTCTACGGTGCACTGGACGGTACCCGCGATAAAGGCGGCGACGATCCCGTTGCAACGTTGAAGAAAGCTCTGGACAACATCCGTCCGGCTCTGGAAGTTCGTTCCCGCCGCGTCGGTGGTGCAACCTACCAGGTGCCGGTTGAGGTCAAGCCCGGTCGTGCGACCGCGCTGGCCCTGCGTTGGTTGGTGGGCTTCTCCAAGGTGCGCCGTGAGAAGACCATGACCGAGCGCCTGACCAATGAAATCTTGGACGCTTCCAACGGCCTGGGTGCTGCAGTGAAGCGTCGCGAGGACGTGCACAAGATGGCCGAAGCCAACAAGGCCTTCGCACACTACCGCTGGTAAGCCAGCATCCCGAGATCCGACCATAACTACAGATCACGAGATAACCAACGGCCAGGTTTGGGCAGACACCGCAGAACGGTCAGTTCCTGAACTTCCGGTCACAACCCCAAGGGAGACACTGTGGCACAAGACGTGCTGACTGACCTCAAGAAGGTTCGAAACATCGGCATCATGGCCCACATCGATGCCGGCAAGACCACGACCACCGAGCGTATCTTGTTCTACACGGGTGTGAACCACAAATTGGGCGAAACCCACGATGGTGCGTCCACCACCGACTGGATGGAACAGGAAAAAGAGCGCGGTATCACCATTACCTCCGCGGCTGTAACCTCCTTCTGGGAAGGTCACCAGATCAACATCATCGACACCCCGGGACACGTGGACTTCACCGTTGAGGTGGAACGCTCCTTGCGCGTGCTCGACGGTGCCGTTGCTGTGTTCGACGCAAAGGAAGGTGTGGAGCCTCAGTCTGAGACCGTTTGGCGCCAGGCCGATAAGTACGGCGTCCCACGCATTTGCTTCGTCAACAAGATGGACAAGCTCGGTGCAGACTTCTATCACACCGTCGACACCATCGTGAACCGCCTGCAGGCCAAGCCACTGGTCATGCAGCTGCCGATCGGTGCTGAGAGTGATTTCGTGGGTGTTGTTGACCTGGTCACCATGAAGGCCTACGTCTGGGAAGGTGACGCCAAGGGTGACGTGACCTTGGGTGCGTCCTATGAAACCCAGGAGATTCCGGCTGAGCTCCAGGAGCGCGCCGAGGAATACCGCAACGAACTGGTGGAGTCTGTTGCTGAGTCCTCCGAGGAGCTGATGGAGAAGTACCTCGAGAACGGAGAGCTGAGCGAAGAGGACATCAAGGCCGGCGTCCGGGCCATGGCTGTCAACGACGAGGCCTACCCCGTGTTCTGTGGCTCGGCCTTCAAAAACCGTGGAGTTCAGCCGTTGCTGGACGCCGTGGTTGACTACCTGCCGGCACCATTCGACGTCGGCGCTGTCCACGGCTACGAGGTCGGTGACGAGTCTGTCGAACTGACCCGTGAACCCAGCACCGACGCGCCGTTCTCTGCTCTGGCCTTCAAGATCGCGGCTCACCCGTTCTTCGGTACTCTGACCTACATCCGCGTCTACTCCGGTACCATCTCCCAGGGTGACACCATCCTGAACGCTACCAAGGGCAAGCAGGAGCGCATTGGCAAGCTCTTCCAGATGCACGCCAATAAAGAGAACCCCGTTGAGCAAGCTCAGGCAGGCCACATCTACGCTGTGGTGGGTCTGAAAGACACCACTACCGGTGACACTCTGTCTGCCAAGTCCGATCCGATCATTCTGGAATCAATGGAGTTCCCCGAGCCAGTGATCTCCGTGGCTATCGAGCCCGCATCCAAGGGTGACCAGGAGAAGCTCTCCACCGCTATTCAGCGTCTGGTCGCTGAGGACCCGACCTTCACGGTCAACCACAACGAGGAAACCGGCCAGACCGAAATCGGCGGTATGGGCGAGTTGCACCTCGACGTGTTTGTGGATCGCATGAAGCGTGAGTTCAAAGTGGAAGCAACCGTGGGTAAGCCGCAGGTAGCCTACCGCGAAACGATCCGCAAGAAGGTCGAAAACGTGGAATACACCCACAAAAAGCAGACCGGTGGCTCCGGTCAGTTCGCGAAGGTCATCGTTACCTTCGAACCGATGGAAACCTCCGAAGGTGAGATCTACGAGTTCGACAACGCCGTCACCGGTGGTCGGGTTCCCCGCGAATACATCCCCTCGGTGGACCAGGGTATTCAGGAAGCTATGCAGTTCGGTGTGCTGGCCGGCTACCCGATGGTCGGCATCAAGGCTACCCTCGAGGATGGTGCCTATCACGATGTGGACTCCTCGGAAATGGCCTTCAAACTGGCTGGTTCGCAGGTCTTCAAAGAAGGTGTCCGTCGAGCTAAGCCGGTGTTGCTGGAGCCACTGATGGCCGTTGAAGTCCGCACTCCGGAGGAATACATGGGTGATGTGATCGGTGACTTGAACTCCCGCCGTGGCACCATCGGTTCGATGGAAGACGCTCAGGGTGTGAAGGTCATCAACGCACAGGTACCGCTGTCCGAGATGTTCGGCTACATCGGCGACCTGCGGTCCAAGACTCAAGGTCGCGCTGTGTACACCATGACCTTCGACTCCTACGGTGAAGTGCCACAGGCTGTCTCGGAAGAGATCATCCAGAAGCACTCAGGCCAGTAAGAGTCATCGGTACCGGAAATATCCGGTAAAATCACTCTGAAACAACTTGGGATCGGAGGGGTGGAGAACAGACGCTTCACCCCACCGGTCACACAGCCTCGACCACACTCCGGAGGGACGGGGCTAGACAGGACTTTTGGTCCGGTCCGCCTGCTCGGCCGAGTAGGCCTCAAGCGACGGGCGCCGGTCCTGATATCCGGGGAATTTAGAAAAGAAAAATCTGACGCGTAGACTGTAGAAAAGTCAGACCGCACATCAAGCGGCTGCCATGTCCTTCTCCAGTCGAACAGTTCTAGGAGGAATCTGTGTCGAAGGCAAAGTTCGAGCGGACGAAGCCGCACGTCAACATTGGTACTATCGGCCACGTTGACCACGGTAAGACCACTCTCACCGCAGCTATCTCGAAGGTACTGCACGGTAAGTACCCTGACCTCAACGAGGCACGTAACTACGACGAGATTGACGGTGCTCCTGAAGAGCGCCAGCGTGGTATTACCATTAACGTCTCCCACATCGAGTACGAGACCGAAGCACGTCACTACGCACACGTTGACGCCCCGGGCCACGCCGACTACATCAAGAACATGATTACCGGTGCTGCCCAGATGGACGGTGCGATCCTCGTGGTTGCTGCCACCGATGGCCCGATGGCTCAGACCCGCGAGCACGTGCTGCTGGCTCGCCAGGTTGGCGTTCCCGCTTTGCTGGTTGCATTGAACAAGTGCGACATGGTTGATGATGAAGAGCTGCTTGAGCTCGTTGAAATGGAAGTTCGTGAACTGCTGAGCTCGCAGGACTTCGATGGCGACGAGGCTCCTGTGATCCGCACCTCCGGCTACATGGCTCTGCAGGGCGACGAGAAGTGGGTCAAGTCCGTTGAAGAACTGATGGACGCTGTTGACACCTACATTCCGGACCCCGTTCGCGATAAGGACAAGCCGTTCCTGATGCCGATCGAGGACGTCTTCACCATTACCGGTCGCGGTACCGTGGTGACCGGTCGCGCCGAGCGCGGTACTCTGGCTATCAACTCTGAGGTTGAAATCGTCGGTATCCGCGAAATCCAGAAGACCACCGTCACTGGTATCGAGATGTTCCACAAGCAGCTCGACGAAGCATGGGCAGGCGAGAACTGTGGTCTGTTGTTGCGTGGTCTGAAGCGTGAAGACGTTGAGCGTGGTCAGGTTGTTGCTGAGCCGGGGTCGATTACCCCGCACACCCAGTTCGAGGGTAACGTCTACATTCTCTCCAAGGACGAGGGTGGCCGTCACAACCCGTTCTACTCCAACTACCGTCCGCAGTTCTACTTCCGCACCACTGACGTTACTGGCGTCATCACCCTGCCGGAAGGTACTGAGATGGTTATGCCTGGCGATACCACTGAGATGTCAGTCGAGCTCATCCAGCCGATCGCTATGGAAGAGGGCCTCGGCTTCGCTATCCGTGAGGGTGGTCGCACCGTTGGTTCCGGTCGTGTGACCAAGATCGTCAAGTAAGACCTCTGACTGAGTTCGGCTGAGCTCAGCCTGAGGCTCGTCGACAGGGCCCCGTTACCGAGATGTCTCGGAGGCGGGGCCCTGTTGTGTGTCGAGGTCTCGTGGCAATAACGTGATCTTGCCAATAACGAGACCCGAGGATTCGCGTTGCGAGACAAAACATGTCATACTAGATAAGTTGCTCAGCAAGGACGAGCGAATCATCGTGTCTGAATCGGTATTCGCCCCGTGAGCAGAATTCCCTCCCTCTCCTCGAGCGTAGTGTTCCGACATAGATTTCGACACGCCCGAGCGCGTGGATGGGAGCCCTTCAGGAGCGAGGAACCCGAAGTTTTCGGATTTGTTGCTGGAGGTGGAATAAGCGAAGACGGTCGATGAGGCGCAATTGTCTGGTCCATGGCCGTTGAATCGCACACAGGGACAGGTACGGACAACAAGGACGAAAGAGGCAAGACGCCATGGCGGGACAGAAAATCCGCATCCGTCTGAAGTCTTACGATCACGAGGTGATTGACACTTCAGCACGGAAGATCGTAGATACGGTCATACGCGCAGGCGCTCAGGTAGTGGGCCCGGTGCCGCTACCAACTGAGAAGAACGTTTACTGCGTGATCCGTTCTCCGCACATGTACAAGGACAGTCGCGAGCATTTTGAAATGCGCACTCATAAGCGGCTGATCGACATCGTAGACCCGACTCCGAAGGCCGTCGACTCGCTGATGCGTTTGGACCTGCCCGCGGACGTCAATATTGAAATCAAGCTTTAGGTTAGGGAGGTGCTGAGAGAACTATGACCGCTAACCGTCAAACAAAAGGTTTGCTGGGCACGAAGCTCGGCATGACCCAGGTCTGGGACGAGGAGAACAACCTTGTTCCGGTGACCGTGGTTCAGGCAGAGCCCAACGTGGTTTCGCAGCTTCGCACTGAAGAATCAGATGGCTACACCGCTGTTCAACTGGCCTACGGTCAGATTGATCCCCGCAAGGTCACCAAGCCACTGACCGGCCACTTCGAGAAGGCAGGCGTCACCCCGCGTCGCCATGTGGTCGAGATCCGTACCACTGATGTCGCTGAGTACACGCTGGGCCAGGACGTCACCGTTGAACAGTTTGAAGCTGGTCAAAAGGTTGACGTGACCGCTAACTCTAAGGGTAAAGGCTTCGCCGGTGCCATGAAGCGTCACGGCTTCGCCGGTGTGGCCGCATCCCACGGTCAGCACAAGAACCACCGTAAACCCGGTTCGGTCGGTGGTGCTTCCACCCCGGGCCGCGTCTTCAAAGGCCAGCGCCTGCCCGGCCGTATGGGCAATAAGCGCACTACCACTCAGAACCTTACTCTGCACGCTATCGATGCAGAGAACAACCTGCTGTTGATCAAGGGCGCCATTCCTGGCCCCAAGGGTCGGGTTGTGCTGGTTCGCGATGCAGCGAAGGGAGCATGAGCAGATGGCTGTCAAGAAAGTTACGGTTGATCTGCCGGCCGATATCTTTGGTGCCGAGACGAATGTGCCTCTGATGCACCAGGTCGTCGTCGCACAGCAAGCGGCTGCACGGCAGGGAACTCATAAAGCAAAGACTCGCGGCGAAGTATCCGGTGGTGGCCGTAAACCATTCCGCCAGAAGGGTACCGGTCGCGCTCGTCAGGGCTCCAACCGCGAGCCTCAGATGACCGGCGGTGGTATTGTCCACGGCCCGGTGCCGCGGGACTACTCCCAGCGGACCCCCAAGAAAATGAAAGCTGCCGCTCTGCGGTCAGCACTGTCCGACCGTGCTCGTCACGACCGGATTCACGTGCTGGAAGCTCTCGTGACCGAACAGACTCCGTCCACTAAGGCCGCAAAGGCCGCCTTGGAGGAGCTGAATACCGGTCGGAAGAATTTCCTGGTAGTCATTGATCGCAGTGACGATGTGACTGCCCTGAGCACCCGCAACCTGCAACGAGTCCACACCCTCTACACTGATCAGCTCAACACCTACGACGTGCTGATGAGTGATGATGTGGTCTTTACCAAGCCGGCCTACGAGGCCTTCGTGGCTGCCGCCGGCAGCAACAAGAAGGAGGAGGCCAAATGAGCGGCACCATCAACAAAGACCCGCGCGACGTGATCATTTCTCCCGTCGTCTCGGAAAAGAGCTACGCCGATATGGATGAGGGTCGTTACACCTTCATCGTCGACCCGCGCTCGAATAAGACCGAAATTAAGTTTGCCATCGAAAAGATTTTTGATGTCAAAGTTGATTCGGTCAACACCATGAACCGTCCCGGGAAGCGTCAGCGCACCCGCTTCGGATGGGGTTCGCGCAAAGATACCAAGCGCGCGATCGTCACTCTGAAGGAAGGGACCATTGACATCTTCGGAGGTCCGGCTCTCTAAGCCGGAGACCACTTAATCGAGGAATAAAGATATGGCTATCCGTAAATACAAGCCGGTTACGTCGGGCCAGCGCGGCTCGTCGGTTTCCGACTTTTCAGAAATCACGCGGAGCACGCCCGAGAAATCACTGCTTCGTCCGCTGACGAAGACTGGTGGGCGTAACAGCTCCGGCAAGATCACGACCCGTCACAAGGGCGGCGGTCACAAGCGCCAGTACCGCCTGGTCGATTTCCGTCGCTACGACAAGGATGGCATTCCGGCCAAGGTCGCACACATTGAATATGACCCGAACCGCACTGCCAACATTGCACTGTTGCACTACGTCGACGGCGCGAAGCGCTACATCATTGCTCCGGCCAAGCTGAAGCAGGGTGACATCGTCGAATCGGGTGCGAACGCTGATATCAAGCCGGGTAACAATCTGCCGCTACGCAATATCCCGCTGGGTACTGTGGTGCACGCAGTGGAGCTACGCCCGGGCGGTGGCGCTAAGCTGGCTCGTTCCGCTGGTGCCTCCACCCAGCTGGTGGCTCGCGAGGGCAAGTACGCCCAGTTGCGTCTGCCCTCCGGTGAAATTCGCAACGTTGACGTTCGTTGCCGCGCCACTATCGGTGAAGTCGGCAACGCCGAGCAGATCAACATCTCCTGGGGTAAGGCCGGTCGCATGCGCTGGAAGGGCGTCCGCCCGACTGTTCGCGGTGTTGTGATGAACCCGGTCGACCACCCGCACGGTGGTGGTGAAGGTCGTACCTCCGGTGGTCGTCACCCTGTGAGCCCGTCCGGTCAGAAGGAAGGCCGCACCCGCCGCCCGAATAAGGAAAGCGACAAACTCATTGTTCGTCGTCGTCGTACCGGCAAGAAATCACGATAAGGAGCTGATCTCTCAATGCCACGCAGCCTGAAAAAGGGTCCTTACGTTGATCAGCATCTCTACCTGAAGGTTCTTGCTGAGAACGAAAAGACCAATAAGAACGTTATCCGCACCTGGTCCCGTCGTTCCATGATCGTTCCGGACATGATTGGTCACACCATCGCTGTCCACGACGGTCGGAAGCACGTTCCGGTGTTCATCACCGAAGCCATGGTGGGACACAAGCTCGGAGAGTTCGCACCAACTCGAACCTTCCGCGGCCACTCCAAGGACGACCAGAAGGGCCGCCGCTAAGGCGGGCCCTGCGAGATTCGAAAGAGGATAAGCAATGGAAGCCAAGGCAAGTGCGCGCTACTTGCGCGTGACGCCAATGAAGGCCCGGCGCGTTGTCGACCTTGTTCGTGGTAAGCAAGCGACTGAAGCGCTGGCTATTCTGAAGTTCGCTCAGCAGGGTGCTTCGGAGCCGGTGTATAAGGTTGTTGCCTCCGCGGTGGACAATGCCCGTCAGAAAGCAGACCGTGAAGGTCTGTCCTTCAAAGAAGACGAACTGTTCATCTCCGAAGCTTTCGTAGATGAAGGACCGACCATGAAGCGCTACCAGCCTCGTGCCCAGGGACGCGCTTTCCAGATCAGAAAACGCACCAGCCACGTCACCGTGGTCGTTGCGACCGAAGAAGAGAAGGGTGGGACCAACTAAATGGGTCAGAAAATTAATCCCAATGGATTCCGCCTCGGTATCACCACCGATCACGTCTCCCGTTGGTTCGCTGACTCCAACCAGGAAGGCCAGCGCTACGCCGACTTCGTGAAAGAAGACGTTCGCATTCGTGAACTTCTGTCCGATGGTATGGAGCGTGCTGGCATCGCCAAGGTGGAGATCGAACGCACTCGCGATCGCGTTCGTGTGGACGTCCACACCGCGCGCCCGGGTATCGTCATCGGTCGCCGGGGTGCAGAAGCCGATCGTATTCGTCGGTCGCTGGAAAAGCTGACCGGCAAGCAGATCCAGCTCAACATTCTGGAAGTCAAGAACCCCGAAATGGACGCCCAGCTCGTGGCACAGGGTGTCGCTGAGCAGCTGGCCGCCCGTGTGGCTTTCCGTCGCGCGATGCGTCGTAGCATCCAGTCCGCAATGCGTGCGGGCGCCAAGGGTATCCGTATCCAGTGCTCGGGCCGTCTGGGCGGGGCTGAAATGTCTCGTTCGGAGTTCTACCGTGAAGGTCGCGTGCCTCTGCACACCCTGCGCGCCAACATCGACTTCGGCAAATTCGAAGCGAAGACCACCTTCGGTCGCATTGGTGTGAAGGTCTGGATCTACAAGGGTGACTTGACCGATAAGGAACTGGCTGCAGTCGAGGCTGCCAAGCCGTCCGGTCGTGGTGGACGCGGTGGCGGCCGTGGCCGCAACAACCAGCGTCGTCGTCGCGGCGGGGGACAGGACGCCAAGGCACAGACCGGCGCAACTGAAGGAGGCAACGCCTAATGTTGATCCCACGTCGTGTGAAGTACCGCAAGCAGCACCGTCCCGGTCGTCGTGGTATGGCTAAGGGTGGAACCGAAGTGACCTTCGGTGAGTTTGGTGTCCAAGCTCTGACCCACTCCTACGTCACCAACCGCCAGATCGAGGCAGCTCGTATTGCCATGACCCGCCACATTAAGCGTGGTGGTAAGGTCTGGATCAATATTTTCCCGGACCGTCCGTTGACCAAGAAGCCTGCCGAAGTCCGTATGGGTTCCGGTAAGGGTTCGCCTGAGTACTGGGTTGCAAACGTCAAGCCCGGACGAGTGATGTTCGAACTTTCCGGTGTTTCCGAAGAGGTCGCCCGTGAAGCGTTGACTTTGGCCATCCACAAGTTGCCGATGAAGGCACGTATCGTTCGTCGTGAAGGTGGTGAGTGATCATGGCAGTTGGTTCCAAGGAACTCAACATTGAAGCTCTCGATGGCTTCGATAACGCCCGCCTGACCGAAGAGCTGCAGAAAGCAAAGGCTGAACTGTTCAACCTGCGTTTCCAAGCCGCCACCGGTCAGATCGAAAACACCGGTCGTATCAAGGTCGTCAAGCGCGATATCGCACGGATCTACACCATCCTGCGCGAGCGTGAACTCGGTATTCGCGAGAATGTCGACGTTCCGGCTGATGACGTCAAAGAATCCAAGAAGAAAACCAAGAAGTCCAAGAAGAAGGCTGAGGAGGAGGACAAGTGACCGAATCAACGAACACCGCCGCCACCGAAGCCGCTCCGGAGCGTAACTACCGGAAGACTCTTCGTGGAATCGTGGTTTCCGACAAGATGGATAAGACCATCGTCGTGGAGATCGAGTCCCACAAAAAGCACGCACTGTATGGCAAGATCGTTCGCACCACCAAGCGTGTGAAGGCTCACGATGAGGAGAACACCGCAGGTGTGGGTGACCGCGTCGACTTGATGGAGACCCGCCCGTTGTCTAAGAGCAAGCGCTGGCGGCTGGCTGAGATTGTTGAGCGCGCTCAGTAATCCCAGGCGCACTGAGTAACACAGGCCCACCACTTTTGTGGTGGGCCTGTGTCGTTAACTGAGACTTTGTCACGTGCTTTTCTCAGGACGACGCCAATCGACAGAGAGCGAACTAACACCCGCACCACCATGCCATTAGATTGAAATAGCGCCAGTATGGCGTGTAAGATGAAGAGTCTGTGTGCTCTTGATGGTGAGACCATCCATCTCACGTGCCAAGAACCACAGAACTTTCGCCGAAAATGCCTCGGCCTTGCCCTGCACGTGGATGACGTGAATGAGTGTTCTCGAGCGGTCTGAACAACGTCGAGATTGCTCGTTGTTCGACGCCACGAGCCTCTCAGGGTGAGGGAAAGCAGAAGGCGAAAGCTATCAGTTCACCGTTCGGCTAGGCTCACCCGGTCTTCGGGGGAGAACCAGCACGACGACAGGAGTAATCAAGTGATTCAGCAGGAGTCGCGGCTTAAGGTCGCCGACAATACGGGCGCCAAGGAAATCCTGGCTATCCGTATTCTCGGAGGATCTGGACGCCGCTATGCATCCATCGGCGACGTGATCGTCGCAACCGTAAAAGACGCTATCCCCGGTGGCAACGTCAAGGCTGGAGATGTCGTCAAAGCCGTGGTAGTCCGTGCCAAGAAATCGGTACGCCGCGCTGACGGTTCCTACATCAGCTTCGATGAGAACGCAGCTGTAATTCTCAAGGGTGACCAGGAACCCCGTGGCACTCGTATTTTCGGCCCGGTCGGTCGCGAACTTCGTGACAAGAAGTTCATGCGTATCGTGTCACTGGCACCGGAGGTGATCTAGTCCCATGGCCAAGATCAAGAAAGACGACCTCGTGCAGGTTATTGCAGGCAAGGACAAGGGCAAGCAGGGCAAAGTCCTGCGCGTGTTCCCCAAAGATGAGCGCGTGCTCGTTGAAGGTGTCAACCGCGTGACTAAGCACGTCCGTGCCGGTCAGGGACCCCAGGGCGCTACCGAAGGTGGTATCCAGGTGGTCGAAGCCCCGATGCACATTTCGAATGTTGCCATCGTAGACCCCGAGTCTGGCAAGCCGACCCGCGTTGGCTACCGCTTTGAAGAAGTCGAGAAGAACGGCGAAACCAAGACCGTCAAGGTCCGTTACGCCAAGGCCTCTGGAAAGGAGCTGTGATGACTGAGGTTAGCACCGATACGGCCGCAGCCCCCAAGGTCACCCCGCGTCTGAAGGCCACATACCAGAACGAGATCAAGAAGTCGCTGCAGGACCAGTTTAACTACAGCAACGTGATGCAGGTCCCGGGCCTGACCAAAGTTGTGGTGAACATGGGTGTTGGTGAAGCAGCTCGTGACTCGAAGGTCATCGAAGGTGCCATCAAGGATCTGGCCGCCATCACTGGTCAGAAGCCACAGGTTTCCAAGGCCAAGAAGTCCATCGCGCAGTTTAAGTTGCGTGAAGGTATGCCCATCGGCGCCCATGTGACCATGCGCGGCGACCGCATGTGGGAATTCCTGGACCGTTTGGTCTCGTTTGCTCTGCCACGTATTCGTGACTTCCGTGGTCTGTCCTCCAAGCAGTTCGATGGTAACGGTAACTACACGTTCGGCCTGGCCGAGCAGACCGTGTTCCACGAGATCGATCAGGACAATATCGACCGCGTACGCGGTATGGACATCACCGTCGTGACCACCGCAACGACCGATGACGAAGGCCGTGCGCTGTTGCGCGCTCTGGGCTTCCCATTCAAGAAAGACCAGTAATCTATCTACGCTACAGGTCCCATCCGGTGTACCGGTCCGGGAAACCACAGCGAGAAAGGGCGTGAAGCCCACATGACTATGACCGATCCTGTCGCAGACATGTTGACCCGTCTGCGCAACGCAAATTCGGCCTCACATGACTCGGTATCCATGCCGTCTTCGAAACTGAAGACCCGCCTGGCCGAGATCTTGAAAAACGAAGGCTACATCGATGACTGGGCCGAAGAAGAGGCCCGTGTTGGCAAAACCCTGACCATCCAGCTGAAGTTCGGCCCGCAGCGCGAGCACGCTATTGCTGGCCTGCGCCGTATTTCTAAGCCCGGTCTGCGCGTTTATGCCAAGTCCACCAACCTGCCTCGTGTGTTGGGCGGTTTGGGGATTGCGATCCTGTCAACCTCCTCCGGTCTGCTCACAGACCGTCAGGCGGCTTCCAAAGGTGTAGGTGGGGAAGTCCTCGCCTACGTGTGGTAACGGAACACGGACGAAAGGTAGAGAAAATGTCACGTATTGGACGTCTTCCGATCACCGTGCCTTCCGGCGTTGATGTGAAGGTCAATGGCTCGCAGGTCGATGTGAAAGGACCTAAGGGCGAGCTGAGCTTCACCGTTGCATCGCCTATCACCGTTGATTTGGAAGAAAACACTATTACTGTCAGCCGTCCCGACGATGAGCGCGAATCGCGTTCGTTGCACGGTTTGAGCCGGACCATGATCAATAACATGATCGTGGGTGTCACCGAAGGCTACTCCAAGACGTTGGAGATCATTGGTACCGGTTACCGCGTGCTGGCCAAGGGACAGGGTCTGGAATTTTCCCTGGGCTTCTCCCACACCATTTCCGTAGACGCGCCGAAGGGCATCGACTTCAAAGTTGACGGCAACAAGGTGACTGTCTCCGGGATCGACAAGCAGCTGGTCGGCGAAACCGCAGCCAATATCCGGAAACTTCGTAGAACCGAGCCTTATAAGGGCAAGGGCATCCGGTATTTGGGCGAGCAGGTCCGTCGTAAGGCCGGAAAGGCAGGTAAGTGATGTCGAACGTCACTGTCAAAGGCAAGGGCAAATACGCTGCTCGGGCTCGCCGCCACCAGCGTGTTCGCAAGCATATCTCCGGAACCTCGGCACGTCCTCGCTTGGTCGTCAACCGTTCAGCCCGACACGTCTTCGTGCAGGTGGTCGACGACACCAAGGGACTCACCCTGGTTTCAGCTTCCACTATGGAAGCCGATCTTCGGAGCTTGGACGCTGAGAAGGTCGAGAAGTCGCGTAAGGTTGGCGAGCTCGTCGCTGAGCGCGCCAAAGCAGCCGGCATTGAAGCGGTCGTCTTCGACCGTGGCGGTAACCGTTACCACGGTCGCGTCGCGGCAGTAGCTGAAGGAGCACGCGAAGGGGGGCTGAAACTGTGAGCGAAAACACCAACGAAAAGGACAATCAGGTGACTGAAGCTAACGAAGACGCCGTGTCTGAGACCTCATCAGGTTCGGTTAGCCAGAACACCGAACGCACTGGTGGTCGTGGTGAGCGCGGCGGTCGAGGCCGTCGTGACCGCGCTGCCAAGAACGAACGCGGCTCCCGCCGTAACAACTCCCGTGGCAACGACAACCGCGACGAGTTCCTCGAGCGCGTGGTGACCATCAACCGCGTATCCAAGGTGGTCAAGGGCGGACGTCGGTTCTCCTTCACCGCTCTGGTTGTCGTCGGTGACGGCGACGGTCTGGTTGGCGTTGGTTACGGTAAGGCCAAGGAAGTTCCGGCCGCTATCGCCAAGGGTGTTGAAGAGGCCAAGAAGAGCTTCTTCCGCGTTCCGCGTATCGGGACAACCATTCCTCACATCGTGCAGGGTGAAGACGCTGCCGGCGTTGTGCTGTTGCGTCCTGCTTCCCCCGGTACCGGTGTGATCGCTGGTGGTCCGGTGCGTGCTGTGCTGGAGTGCGCAGGAATCCACGATGTGCTTTCCAAGTCGATGGGTTCAGTGAACGCCATCAACATTGTGCGAGGCACGATCGATGCGCTCAAGCAGTTGGAAGGACCCGAGGAAGTTGCTGCCCGTCGCGGTAAACCTGTCGATGAGGTCGCTCCGCACGCCATGCTTCGCACCATGCAGGAAGATCGCGCCAAGAAGGCCGAAGAAAGGGCAGGTGCCTGATCATGGCAACGAACAACGGTTCAACTCCAAAGAACATCACGGCCTCGGATGCGACTCTGGCGATTACCCAGATCCGTTCAACCGTGGGCCGTAAACCCAAGCATCGTGAGACTGTGCGTTCGCTCGGTCTGAAGCGAATTGGTCACACTGTGACCCGTACAGCCGATGAGTCCACGGTGGGCATGATTAATACCGTGCGCCACCTCGTCACAGTGGAGGAGGTCAATAATGGCTGACACCAACGAAGGCCAGAACGGCCCAGACATCGTCAAGCTGCATGACCTGCGTCCAGCTGCCGGTTCGAAGAAGACCAAGCTGCGTTACGGACGCGGTGAAGGCGGTAAGGGTGGCAAGACCGCTACCCGCGGTACTAAGGGCACCAAGGCTCGTTACCAGGTCCCTGCAGGTTTCGAAGGTGGTCAGCTTCCGTTGCACATGCGCCTTCCGAAACTGCGCGGATTCAAAAACCCATTCCGCACCGAGTACCAGGTCGTCAACCTGGACAAGCTCGCTCAGCACTTCCCCGACGGTGGCGAGGTCACCGTCGATTCTCTGGTGGAGCGTGGCTTGGTGCGCAAGAACCAGCCGGTGAAAATCCTGGGTACCGGAGAGATCTCCGTGGCTCTGAACATCACCGCCGATGCATTCTCCAAGTCGGCTGTTGAAAAGATCAACGCCGCTGGAGGGTCAACCACGGCTCGCTAAGGCGAAACACTCCGATTCAGGCCAATCGGTCCTCGATTCTGTGCAGGAGGTCTTGCAACGAATCGAGGACCGAGGCATTTAACGCTAGAATCTCTACGGTGTGTCATCACCACACCCGCAGATGCGCGGGTTATGGCCCACCCACGCAGACTACGAACGGCTTCGGCCACCTCGACCATTACCCCTTCAGGAGGACGCTTGTTCAGCGCGATTGCACGGGTCTTTAAGACCCCGGATCTGCGGACCAAGATCCTATTCACGCTCGGTGTCATTGTGATCTACCGGATCGGTTCTTTTATCCCTGCACCGGGAGTGAACTACGACAACGTGCAAATGTGTCTGGCCAGCGGTGAAACCGAAGGTGGCCTGTACTCGTTCGTGAACATGTTCTCCGGTGGCGCGATGCTCCAGGTCTCCATCTTCGCGCTGGGCATCATGCCCTACATTACCGCCGCGATTATCACCCAACTGTTGCGCGTCGTGATCCCACGGTTCGAGCGCCTCCATAAGGAAGGCGCCGAAGGACAAGCCAAGCTCACACAGTACACCCGCTACCTGACCATTGCACTGGCGCTACTGAATGCGACCACGCTGTCTACCTTGGCTTCCTCGGGTGCACTGCTGAACTGCAACCTCCCGCTGCTCACCGATAGCAGCATCCCTTCCATCCTGTTGTTGGTGCTGATCCTCACCACTGGTGCCGTGGTGCTGATGTGGATGGGGGAGCAGATCACCGAACGCGGTGTGGGTAACGGTATGTCGCTGATGATCTTCATCTCGATCGCAGCTGGCTTCCCGGCCGGACTCGGCCAGATCTGGACCACCCAGGGTTGGCAGACTTTTGCGATCGTGATGGTCGTGGGATTGTTGACCATTATGGCCATCGTGTTCGTCGAGGATTCGCAACGTCGCGTACCGGTCCAATACGCCAAGCGTCAGATTGGTCGTCGCACCGTCGGCGGTACCTCGACCTACATTCCGATCAAGGTCAATATGGCCGGTGTCATTCCGGTGATCTTCGCTTCTTCAATCCTGATGCTTCCGCAGATCTTGATCCAGTTCAACCAGCCAGCTCCCGGTAGTCAAGAAGAACCCAAAGAATGGGTGGTCTGGTTGCAGGAGTATTTCGGCACGCAGTCGCACCCGGTCTACATGCTGATTTTCTTCTTGCTCACGATTGGGTTCACATATTTTTACGTGACCATCACGTTCAATCCGCAGGACATTTCGGACAATATGAAACGCTACGGCGGATTCATTCCAGGCGTCCGGGCGGGCCGGCCCACCGTGCAGTATCTGGAATACGTGATTTCTCGTATCACGTTCGTGGGTTCCTTGTACCTTGGTGTTATCGCCATGATTCCGCTGGTAGCCTTTGTTCTGATCGGTGCGAATCAGAACTTCCCGTTCGGCGGTACGTCGATCTTGATTATGGTGGGCGTTGCTCTGACGACCATCAAGCAAATCAATGCCCAGATGGAACAACACAACTACGAAGGACTCCTGCGTTAGTGGTCTGATCCTTGTGTAGAGCAGAGTAGATAGGACTGAGGTATCACACATGTCTCAAATCTTGATGATGGGCCCTCCAGGGTCGGGTAAAGGCACGCAGGCGGCCCTGATCGCCGATAAGCTCGGAATTCCAGCGATTTCCACCGGCGATATCTTCCGTTATAACGTCAAGGAACTCACTGAACTGGGGCGTGAGGCCAAGCAGTATATGGATAACGGTGACTTCGTACCCGATGACGTCACAAACCGCATGGTGGAGGATCGTCTGGCCCAGTCGGATGCTACCGAAGGTTTCCTCTTGGACGGATATCCTCGCACCGCCGGACAGGTTGAGGCCCTGAACAACATCCTGGACAACCAGGGTAAAACCCTTACTGCCGTTCTGGTTCTGGAAGTGCCCGACGACGAACTTGTGCAACGCCTGCTGGCCCGCGCCGAGACCGAAGGCCGTAGCGATGACACCGAAGAGGTCATCAAACACCGCCTGGAGCTCTACCACCGAGAAACTGCGGACCTGGTTGATGCCTACCTCAAGGACGGTATTGTTGCCCGCGTGGACGGCACCGGCATGATCGATGACGTCACCGAGCGGTTGTTGCAAGCCGTGTACAACATTCGTGCACGCACCGGGACACTTCCCGTGATTCGTCCGAGGAAAGACCAGTAATCACGCAGTCGCCACCACATCATCACAGCGTCGGCCGAGCATTCTCGGCCGGCGTTGTTGATTTTTGAGCGCACACCGTGAGAATACCTTTGCGAGCACCGTCAGGAGGCGACCATGAGCCGTCGCAAAATTGAACTGAAGACCGCCAATGAGATGGCAGTGATGCACCAGTCAGGACTTATCCTGTCTCGAGCCCTGGACGCGGTCGCTGCGACCGCGAAACCCGGCACCACCACACTGGAACTCGACGAGATTTTCTCTGAGACCATCACCGAAGCAGGAGCGACCTCAAATTTTCTGGGATATTACGGATACCCGAACTCCATATGCGCCTCTGTCAATGACCAGGTGGTCCATGGGATTCCGAACGCAACACCCTTGCAGTCTGGTGACGTGCTGAAAATTGATGGCGGTTGCATTCTGAATGGGTGGCATTCCGATTCGGCTCGGACCGTGATCGTAGCCGATGAGAACAACACCGGGGTTGACCCGGAAGACCAGCGACTTTCTGAGATTACCCGCAAAGCGATGTGGCGTGGCATTGCTGCTTTTGCCTCGGCCAAATATGTCGGAGAGATCGGCGAGGCCATCGAAACCTACGTGCGGGCCCAGCCAGGCTCGCACCTGGGGATTTTGGAAGAATACGTCGGGCACGGCATCGGCACAGCCATGCACCAAGCCCCCGACGTGTTCAATTACGACTCCGGAATGCGAGGGCAACGCATCAAACCCGGGCTTTGCCTCGCGATCGAACCCATGCTCGTTCGTGGCGGTATCGACACGACCGTGTTGGACGACGACTGGACCGTGGTCACCAACGACGGATCGCGCGCCAGCCAGTGGGAGCACTCGGTTGCCCGTCATCAGGACGGAATTTGGGTACTGACCGCCGAAGACGGGGGAGCCAGCGAACTCCAACCGTTGGGTGTGACACCGGTTCCCTTGCCTTCCACGGCATCGTAAGCCGTCCCACGGCGGATCGAGCTGGAAAAATGTGCCTGTCTGAGATAACATAATTTGTTGGCTGTTTTTGTCTTCAGTGGATTGGCGTGTCGCCAGATCACAGATCACGAACAGCGCATCAAGTATTCGTCCCCACGTAGCCTTTGTATACCTGTTTCAGGAAGACTGCGTGGGCCAAGCGATTGTGGAGGACATGGCTAAGAAGGAAGGCGTCATCGAAGTCGAGGGCACCGTAACCGAAGCGTTGCCCAATGCAATGTTCCGCGTCCGCCTTCAGAACGAGCACGTTGTGCTTGCGACGATTTCAGGCAAGATGCGGCAACACTACATTCGGATTCTTCCCGAAGACCGAGTGGTAGTCGAGCTTAGCCCGTACGACCTGGACCGGGGTCGTATTGTGTACCGCTACAAATAAAAATAGAAGAACTAGCACAACGCTCAAGGAGGAACCATGAAGGTTCAGCCAAGCGTGAAGCGGATCTGCGATAACTGCAAGGTTATTCGCCGCCATGGCAACGTTATGGTGATCTGCAGTAACCCACGCCATAAACAGCGTCAGGGCTAACACCCCGCGGGGTGCCCTTCCAATAGGCGCTGAGAACGAAGGCTCGTCCAGGAGCCGACAGCGGTGCAGAGCACATGAACTATTCATGTGTCTCAACCTCCGGACACAGCAAAGGCCGGAGACTGAACTGGCTGACTACAGTATTGATCGATCTTGTTCTGAGATCGTCGATTCTTAGGGTTAGCAGATGATAAGAGACCATCATCACGGTTCAGGACGTACCGTTGCAGACCTTTGCTCGACAGAACAAGGAGAACGGCCATATGGCACGTCTAGCAGGCGTTGATATCCCGCGCGAGAAGCGTGTGGTCATCGCTCTCACCTACATCTACGGGGTGGGTCGTACCCGCTCGCAGCAGACCCTTGAGGCGACCGGGATTTCTCCCGATACCCGTGTCAAGGATCTCACCGACGCTGAATTGGTGGAGTTGCGCGATTACATCGAAGGAAACTATCGGGTTGAGGGTGACCTCCGCCGTGAGGTCGCCGCTGATATTCGTCGCAAAGTGGAGATTGGTAGCTACCAGGGCTTGCGCCACCGTCGTGGCCTGCCGGTCCACGGTCAGCGCACGAAGACTAATGCACGTACCCGTAAGGGCCCGAAGAAGACCGTCGCTGGTAAGAAGAAGTAGTCTCCTGGGCCATCAATCCCAGAGCTTTACTGTCTAATCACCTCAATAGCTTTTCGTAGGAGAGAGAAACATGCCCCCGAAGGGACGCGGAGCGACCGTACGTAAGAGTCGTCGCTCGAAGAAGAATATCGCCCAGGGCCAAGCCCACATCAAGAGCACTTTCAACAACACCATCGTTTCCATTACTGACACCACCGGTGCTGTGGTTTCCTGGTCGTCAGCTGGAGAGATGGGCTTTAAGGGCTCCCGTAAGTCCACTCCTTTCGCAGCTCAGACCGCTGCTGAGCAAGCTGCGAAGCGCGCTCAAGAGCACGGCATGCGGAAGGTCGACGTCTTCGTCAAGGGCCCCGGCTCTGGACGGGAGACTGCGATTCGTTCGCTGCAGGCAGCAGGACTGGAAGTCGGATCGATCCAAGACGTCACTCCTGTCGCCCACAACGGTGCCCGCCCGGCAAAGCGTCGTCGCGTCTAAACCGTTGAGCACACCAACTGTGGATCAGTAAGCTAATTCCGCGGGCCATGCGCCGGAAGAGGCCTACTGGTTTACAGCAAAACATCATTATCTCCCTCGTTTCCCCATACCTGCGGGCGTCATATGGCGGACGCCTCGCTGAAAGGAAATGTCAGTGCTCATTGCACAGCGCCCCACGTTGACTGAAGAACCCGTATCAACTCAACGCTCGCGGTTCGTTATTGAACCCTTGGAGCCTGGTTTTGGTTATACACTGGGTAACTCGCTACGGCGGACCCTGCTGTCATCCATACCCGGTGCGTCCGTGACCAGCATCCGCATCGATGGCGTGCTTCACGAGTTTTCTACCGTCAACGGTGTGAACGAAGACGTCACCGAAATTATCCTCAACATCAAGCAGCTCTCGGTTTCCTCGGAAAACGATGAGCCGGTCGTGGCTTACCTGCGCAAGCAGGGTCCCGGCGAGGTAACTGCCGCTGATATCACTGCGCCGGCAGGCGTTGAGATCCACAACCCCGAACTGCATATCGCGACCCTGAATGAGAAGGGGAAGTTCGATATGGAGCTGACCATTGAGCGCGGTCGTGGCTACGTTACCGCTACTCAGAACAAGACCCCGGACGCTGAAATCGGACGAATTCCAGTCGACTCCATCTACTCTCCGGTCCTGAAGGTCACCTTCAAAGTCGAAGCCACGCGTGTTGAGCAGCGCACCGACTTTGACAAGTTGGTACTGGATGTGGAGACCAAGGAATCCATTGCTCCGCGCGACGCGCTGGCTTCGGCCGGTTCCACGCTGGTGGAGCTGTTCGGTTTGGCCCGTGAGCTCAACGTTGCCGCCGAAGGTATTGAGGTTGGCCCTTCGCCGGCCGATGATACCGTCGCTGCCGATATGGCCCTTCCCATCGAGGAGTTGGAGATGACCGTGCGGTCTTACAACTGCCTGAAGCGTGAAGGGATCCATACCGTCGGTGAGCTGGTGGCTCGTTCTGAGACCGACCTGATGGATATCCGGAACTTCGGTGCGAAGTCCATTGACGAAGTGAAAGAGAAGCTTGCTGAGCTGGGCCTGTCCTTGAAGGACTCTGGACCGGCAAGCTTCGATCCTCTGGCTACCGACTCCCAGGAGTACAACGGCGGCGAAGAGTACAACGGTGACTTCCAGTCCTACGACCAGTACTAAATCCGTTCCGTACTGGTTACTGAGAAGACATCCGAACCCGAATAAGTGATTCCTGTGTCGGTGGCTTCCGCCACGCGTGCGGGAATATCCCAAGGAGAAAACCATGCCAACCCCAACTAAAGGTCCGCGCCTGGGCAGCGGCCCTGCTCATCAGCGGGCTATGCTGGCCAACCTGTCGGCGAGCCTTTTCGAGCACAAGTCCATCAAGACCACCTTGGCCAAGGCTAAGCGAGTGCAACCTTACGCCGAGCGTCTGATCACCTTCGCTAAGCGCGGTGACTTGCCCGCCCGCCGTAAGGTGCAGTCCATGATTGCTGGTCGTTCTCGCACCAACAAGTCCGTCGTGCACGAACTGTTCACCGTAATTGGCCCAGCTATGGAGAACCGCGAAGGCGGCTACACTCGCATCACCAAGATCGGTACTCGCTCCGGCGATAACGCCCCGATGGCCGTAATCGAACTGGTCATGGAGCCGGTTTCGCCCAAACAGGCTGTGGTTCAGGATGCCGAAAACGCAGCCAAGCACGCTGCTGAGGTGGTAGCTGCCGACGAGCAGGACGAACAGGCTGAACAACAGCAGCCGATTGCCGACGATATTGTCGACGAGTCGCAAGAAGCCGAAATGGCCGAAGCTGAAACTCCTGCCGAGACGGAGACTGAATCCACTGATGAAGCTGACGCTCCAACAGCAGACGAGGCCAAAGAGACTGACGAAGAGCAGAAATAATCTGCTGTCAACACCTCACCAGGCACGTGCCTGACACCAAGGCGGTGTGAGCCCTACACGAATGAGCAGGGTTCACACCGCCTTTTCGTCTCAGTGCCTACACTAGATGTGATGGACGACGAGAAGGCACCCCCCGGGGCCCAGAACGTTTTTGTGCAACCAAGGCCCGCGAATAAATCAGCTCGTACTAGCCGTTCGGTGCGGGTTAAAGTCCGTTGTGGTTATGACGGAGGCGCCTTTCACGGTTGGGCCCGTCAACCAGGACTCACCACGGTGCAAGGTGAGATCGAACAGGGGCTACACACACTTATTCGTCGCGAGATAAGGACAGTGGTTGCCGGTCGAACTGACGCCGGCGTGCACGCAGAAGCCCAAGTGTTTCAGTTCGACCTGACTCAGGACGAATGGTGGGGGCTTGCCCGCGGTAAGTCTGCACTGGATCCTGGCGAAAGCTTGGTGCGACGCCTGAACGGGACTCTCAAACACCTGGGCGGAGCGATCCACATTTATACTGCCGAGCGGGCTCCAGAAGGTTTCGATGCTCGATTCTCGCCCACCCAGCGCCGTTATCGGTACCGGATAGCCGACCGTGTAGAGAACTTCCGACCTCTCGAACGGCATTTCACCTGTTGGTTACGTCGTGAACTCAACGTGAGCCTCATGCAGGCCGAAGCCAACACGGTTTTGGGACTACATGATTTCCTCAGCTTCTGCAAACCTAAACCCGACGCCACCACGATCCGCACGGTCCACGACATTCGTATAACCCGCGACGACAGTGGCATCATTACCGCGGAGCTGGTCGCAGACGCCTTCTGCCACAACATGGTGCGGGCGCTGATGGGAGCACTGATTCAGGTGGGGGAGGGGTCGAAGGACCCGGGGTGGCTGGCGCACCGTTTAGCGGCCAAGGTTCGCGACTCGCAGGTGCGGTTGGCTCCCGCTGAGGGACTTATCCTCAGTGGTGTTGACTACCCTAACGATGAAGACCTGGCCTCGCGAGCCGAACAGACTCGAGCCAAACGCGACACAGAACGCTAGTTTCGTCACAGCCCACATGCCCCATATTTGGTGTTAGGGGTAGACTCGCGCTAAACTAGGTTGCTGTTGTGCGAGTCATCCCAGACTGTACGCTGATCAGACTGACGTCGTTGCATCGTTGCAAAGTCTCATCGCGCTGGGAAATATCGACCCGGCTTCACGCCAGCCCTCACCTGGTGTACCGGAAGCACCCACAAGATACAGTCGAGTCAACTTGGTCTCACGCCCAAGAACTCGTCGAATGTTGCAGACCGATACCGAATTAACGAAGGCAAGAATAGTGCGTACGTTTACACCAACGCCAGACGACATCGATCGTCAATGGCACGTTATTGACGCCACCGATGTGGTGCTGGGGCGTCTTGCTAGCCAGGTGGCTCCGCTACTGCGCGGCAAGCACAAGCCAAGTTTCGCCCCCCACATGGATATGGGCGATTTTGTCATCATTATCAATGCAGACAAGGTGACCCTGACCGGGCACAAGCTGGAGCAGAAGAGCGCTTACCGTCACTCCGGCTTCCCGGGTGGTTTGACCTCCACCTCCTACGCTGAGCTGTTGGAGAAAGACCCGGTCCAGGCCGTCGAGAAGGCTGTTCGTGGCATGTTGCCGAAGAACAAGCTCAACGACAAGTTCATGTCGAAGCTGAAGGTCTACCGCGGCTCCGAGCACCCGCACGCTGCCCAGCAGCCCGTTGAGTACACCTTGAACCAGGTGGCCCAGTAGGGTCAGCCCCATTAATTCTTTCTAAGGAGAACCATGACTCTGAATGAGAATGAGTCCACCGAGGAAGTGGAGCTGACTAGCTACACCTCCGAATCAACCGAATCTGTCGATGCAGGTGCCACTGTTGCAGAGCGTCCTGCCCTGACTCAGTCCGGTTCCGCCGTGGGTCGCCGGAAGCGGGCCATCGCCCGCGTGCGTCTGGTTCCGGGCACCGGTGAGTGGAAAGTCAACGGCCGCGAGCTCGACACCTACTTCCCGAATAAACTCCACCAGCAGGAAGTCAACGACCCGCTGAAGCTTCTCAACGTTGACGGCGCCTACGACGTGATCGCTATTGTGCGTGGCGGTGGCCCTTCCGGCCAGGCCGGTGCAGTCCGCTTGGGCGTCGCTCGTGCGCTGAACGACATCGATCGCGACAACAACCGTCCTGCCCTGAAGAAGGCCGGATTCTTAACTCGCGATGCGCGCGCTGTTGAGCGGAAGAAGGCCGGTCTGAAGAAGGCCCGTAAGGCCCCGCAGTACTCCAAGCGCTAAACTCCTTTTTGTACTGGCGCATTCAGCCAGCACACCACACGGGGACCTCGCCATGATGGCGAGGTCCCCGTTGGCTTGTAGGGTTCTCTAAAAAACGCCGCTGGTCCGGGCTTAGAGCACCTTGGAAAGGAAGTCTTGTAGCCGTGCAGACTGCGGGTTTTCAAAGACCTCGGCAGGCGACCCGCGCTCGACAAGTTGGCCATCGTCCATGAATAGTACGGTGTCGGCAACTTCGCGAGCGAAACCCATCTCATGCGTGACCAGCACCATGGTCATGCCTCCGCCGGCCAGATCCCGGATGACTTGCAAAACCTCACCGACCGTCTCAGGATCCAATGCTGAGGTTGCTTCGTCAAAGAGCATGACCTCGGGGTTCATCGCCAACGCGCGTGCGATCGCCACACGTTGTTTTTGGCCACCCGACAGGGACGATGTTTTGGCTTCAACCTTATCCTCCAGGTTGACCCGCTTCAACAAGGCCATCGCCTGGTCACTGGCATCTTGGGCGGCTTTATTCTTCACCTTGCGCGGGGCCAAGGTGATGTTGTCCAGGACGTTCATATTGGGGAAGAGATTGAAGTGCTGGAACACCATCCCGACATGTTTACGAACCTCGTTGATGTCCACCTTGGGATCAGCCAGGTTGTAGCCTCCCACCCAAACAGCGCCGTCGCTGGGAGTTTCCAACCGGTTCAGACAGCGCAATAACGTGGATTTACCGGACCCCGACGGGCCGATAATGCAGACCACCTCGCCAACTTTGATCGTGGCATCAATACCTTTGAGGACATGATTCTTGTCAAAAGACTTGTGGAGGTTCTCGAGCCGGATGATGTTGGACGAATCATCGACCACCAGGGGGATGGTCGAGGTGTGGGGATTCGATGATGTGTGGCTCATCAGTGATTCACCTTCTTATCGACAAAGTTGGCGAGCTTGGTCAGCAGATAGATGGCGATGAAGTAGATCAGACCGGCAATGGCCAGCACTTCGGTCACGCGGAAGTTGGCAGCGTAGATCTGCTGCGCCTGATAGAGCAACTCACCGAAACCGATAGCCAACAGCAACGAGGAGTCTTTGATCATAATCACCAGCTGGTTGATCAGTGACGGGGTCATGATCTTGAAGGCCTGTGGCAAGACCACGTAGCGCATAGACTGTCCGGACGTTAGGGCAAGTGACCGAGCCGCCTCTTGCTGACCGGAGTCAACCGACTGAATACCCCCGCGAACAATTTCGGCGATATAAGCACCGGCGTTTAGAGACAGCGTCAGGGCACCGGCCAACCAAATATTGACTTCTGTTTGAATGAGCTGGGGGAGACCGAAGTAGAAGAAAAACGCCCAGACCAGAACCGGAGTGCCCCGGAAGAGATTGACATAGGTGGTGGCAATACCGCGCAACACGATATTGGAGGAGACCTTCAAGAAACCGAAGACCAGACCGAGCACCATCGCCATGGCAAAGGAAATGCCGGTAATCGCCAGGGTGTTTCCCAGACCAATCATCAGGGCCGGCAGGGAGGTCTGCAACAGGCCGATGAATGTCGAATTATCTGGTCCCTCGGCATCTTCCCCCAGATAACGGTCAAGGATCTCGTCGTACTCACCCGAGGCCTGAATTTCTTGCAAGCCCTCGTTAAACATGGTCAGCAATTCTTGGTTCTCGCCTTTATTGACGGCGAAACCGTAATCGCCGGCCGGCTCGGGATCAGAGACCAGTTCCAAACCCGAGCCCTGTTGAATTCCGTAGGCAATAATCGGCAAGTCATCAACCAGCGCGGCGTCGTGGCCGGCTTTGACTGATTCGACTAAGGAGGTGGTCTGGTCCAGCGAATTCAGCTCGAAATCGTAGTCCTCTTGCATTTCTCGGGCCCACTCTTCGGATAGGGACCCGGTCTTGACCGCAACCGTCTCCCCTTCCAGGTCTTCCCAGCCGGTGATGCCACTGCCTTCGTTGGCAGCGATGGTCAGCTCGCCGGTGAAGTATGGGTCGGAGAAGTCATAGACTTCCTGGCGTTCGTCGGTGATCCCCATACCAGCGATCACACCGTCGACCTGATTGGAGCTCAACGCTTGCAGGGCCGCGTTAAAGCCCATCGAACGGAACTCGACTTGGAAGCCCTGATTCTCGGCAATCGCGGTCATAATATCGATGTCAATACCGACCAATTCGCCGGACGGATCCCGGAATTCAAAGGGAGCGAAGGTCGTATCCGTCCCGATCACGTACAGTTCACCAGCGTCGTCACCGGCGACCTGATTGTCTCCTGAATCCCCGGGCGGTACTTCTTGGGCATCGGCCCAGGCACCAGACGATCCAGCGAGCAATGCCGGTATGAGACACAGCATTGCAATCACCAGTGCCCGCAGGGCGCTGAGTTTGCGCATCATCGTTACCTCTTCTGTGTGAATAGTGGTGATGTGATCCAGCATACGTGCTTTGGTCCTCCGATGCTGTGTCCAAGGCACCCCAGCAAGAACCCGTCGAGGTGCGGTGCCGACTGTTTTCTCACCGTGCGATACGAAATCACAGGCCGGCAAAAACCAGGAAACGATCCCACGTGCGTGGTGAATCTCGGGCATTTACCTTTCGCGATTACACTAAGTGGAATGACTCGATTGTTTGGAACCGACGGCGTTCGAGGCAAAGCCAATGAAGAACTGACCGTCGAACTGTCTGTACAGCTCGCGCAGGCCGCGGCGGTGGTTTTAGGTCATCACACCACCGACGGCCGTCGTCCTCTGGCCGTGGTGGCCCGAGACCCACGAATCTCCGGGGAATTCATCAACGCCGCGGTCTTGGCTGGTCTCGCCGCTTCCGGCGTCGACGTCTACGATGCTGGGGTGCTTCCCACCCCGGCGGCAGCTTTCCTGATTGCCGATATCAACGCCGATTTCGGTGTGATGATTTCGGCTTCCCACAACCCTGCCCCAGACAACGGCATCAAATTCTTGGCGCGCGGTGGCCTGAAACTCTCCGACGCACAGGAAGACGCCATCCAGGAGCAAATGTCACAGCCACCACAACGCCCCACCGGAGCTGAGGTCGGGCGGGTGCGGGTGTTCGCCGACGCAGAAGACCGCTACGTGCTTCACCTGCTGAAAAGTCTTCCCAACCGGATGGACGGGTTGCGGGTCGTGATCGATGCCGCCCACGGTGCCGCCGCCGGTTGTTCCCCGCAGGCCTTCGCTAACGCCGGCGCCGATGTGGTGGTCATCGGGGCGGCCCCCGACGGCCTGAATATCAATGCTGGCTACGGCTCAACCCACTTGGAACGTCTCCAAGAGGCTGTCGTGGACCGCGGGGCCGATCTCGGGATCGCGCATGACGGGGATGCTGACCGTTGCCTGGCCGTTGATGCCCAGGGCAATGTGGTTGATGGTGATCAGATCATGGGCATCATGGCTACAGCGCTCAAAGAAGCCGGCCAGCTCGCAGACGACACGCTCGTGGTCACCGTGATGTCGAACCTCGGCCTGAAACTGGCCATGCAAGACCAGGGCATCAACGTCGTGGAAACCAAGGTGGGCGACCGCTACGTGCTGGAAGCCATGGACCAAGGCGGATACTCCCTGGGTGGCGAACAGTCCGGCCACGTGATCTTCTCGGACTTCGCCACCACCGGCGACGGCGTCTTGACTGGTCTCCAGCTCGCTGCCCGCGTTGCTGGAACCGGATCGTCGCTGGCCGAATTAGCCACCGTGATGACGAAGCTCCCCCAGGTGCTCATCAACGTCAATAACGTAGACAAAACCGCAGTGAAAGATCATCCCGCAGTACAGCAGGCAGTGGCCGAGGCGGAATCCCGACTAGGCGAAACCGGGCGGGTGCTCTTGCGTCCTTCTGGAACCGAGCCGGTGGTTCGCGTCATGGTCGAAGCCGCTGATCAGGCGCAGGCTGAGCGGGAAGCTGAGTATCTGGCCCAAGAGGTCGCCACACAGCTCGCTCTGTAAATCTCCTGTCAAGGATCTCGAACATCATGGCATCAGAACATCTCGTCGACCCGTCGCAACAGGACAACGTTGACGCCGGGGACGTGATGCCACAACCAGCCCAACACCTGTTGCGGTGGCAGTGGGTGCTGTTCATCGGGATTGTGGTGCTGGCTACCGGCCTCGTCTTGTTGAGCTGGACGTTGATTACTGCACCGGATTGCGAACAGGCCACGCTGAACTGGGCACCGTGTTTGGATGGTTCCGGTTAAAGGGCTCAGCGCCGGGCACTTGGCCGGCGCTGAGCTGTTGATGGTGGGAGAAATCTATTCGGCGTGGCGTCCAGAGGATTCGTCGCGGGAGTGATCTGCGAGCTGATCGGTACCCTGGGCCTTGGCCTGGGCGGTTAGCAAATCGCGGATATCGGTCAGTAGCTGAACGTCTTCGGCCACGGCGTCCTCTTCGGGTTCGATGCCGAGTCGACGGTTGCGAGCTTCGATCATCTTATTCATCGGTAGCACGATCACGAAGTAAACCGCGGCGGCGATCAGCAGGAAGTTCACGGCCGCGGTGAGTAAGACGCCGAAGCGGATCTCGTTGCCGTTCAGTTCCAGTACCGCGAAAGAGTCGAAGTTCGGTGATCCCACCAGCGCTGAAATCAACGGCATCAGGACCGAGTCAGTCAGCGCGGTCACGACCTGGCTGAATGCCGCACCAATAATCACGGCCACGGCCAGGTCAATGACATTGCCCTTCATCATGAAGTCTTTGAATCCTTGGAGCATGACATTCATCGTAGGACGTAGAGAACCGTGTGACTAGTGTGACTCTTCCGGATATGTTGTGGCAGCCTCAAAGCCCCACGCTGTTTCGGCAATGCCCCCGGCATCGACAATTGCTTCAGCCTGTTCTTTCCCGACGTATCGCAGGTGCCAGGGCTCATAGGCATACCCGGTTAGCTCGGCGGAATCCTGCGGATAACGGATCACCCAGCCGTGCTCGGCGGCGTGGTCAACGAGCCATTGGCCCTCGACGGTCTCGCCAAAGCAGGCCGACAGCACACAGTGATGATTCTCTCCGGCCACATCCACGGCCAGCCCCGTCTGGTGTTCGGAGTAGCCGGGACGGGCAGAGAAGTGCTCGGCCTGATCGGTACCATGACTGGCCACATACTGCCGGTGGAGCTGGTTTTGTCGTTCATAGGACCGGTAGCCCGACAGTAAGGAGAATGTGACCTCATCGTCTGTGGCTACTTCCATGAGCTCTTCCAGTGCGGTGGCAGCCTCCTGGCGTAAGGTGACAGTCTGTGAGGTGCCGGTGCCCTGAACGGACACCAGGTCCTCGGGCGCGTAGTCTATTGGTTCCAGCGGGTGGTGCTTATTGACCATGACGTGGATGGAGGCGGGGTCCTGATGGTCGAGTTCTTCGACAGTCGTGGTCTCGGTGGGCTCCGGGCGACTCGGCGATGTTGGGCTCGACTCTGAGGCGGTACCGGCGCTCGGACCCGGCGCGGTCGGGACAGCGGATGGCTCGACAATGGACTGTTGTCGCAAGGGCCGGGGCGAACTGTGCAGAATCGAGTGTTGACGCGCCGGACGTGGCGAGGATTCCAGCACCGATTCCTGGCGAGTTGGAGCGCTCCGGGCCTGTAAGAGGGGCTCGCGAGACGACGGGGGTCCTGTGGCGGGAAAGACCATAAGCGGTGAGTCGATCACAAACTCCACCCGCGGGTGCTCGTGCGGGTGCTGTACCCGGTGTTCCATCCGGTGGGTGGCCGAGGTTCTCGGTTCGGCTAAGGCGCACGAAGTCAGCGCCAGCACGACGATGACAGCAGAGGCCACCGCCCGATAGGCGCTGAGCTGTGTGCGTGGTGGAGCCATCGAACGCTTCGTTAAACTTTCCGCATTAAAACCCGCTTGACGCGGTGATGCTCGTCCTTGGTTAACACTAGTCTGGCACGCCCGCGTGTGGGTAGTACATTGACCTTCAAATTCGGGCCATTGATCCGATCCCAAATATCGGATGCCGTACGCTCGGCTTCAGCATCCGACAGCGTGGAATAGCGGTGGAAATAGGAGCGGGGGTCGGTGAAAGCCGATTTGCGCAGGTCCATGAAACGCTCGGTGTACCAGCGCTTGATGAACGTGGTCCGGGCATCAACATAGATCGAGAAATCGAAGAAGTCAGAGACACTTAACCCTGCGGTGCCATCAGCTCGAACGGTGGGTGGGGCCAACACGTTCAGCCCCTCCATAATTAACACGTCCGGACGACGGACCACCACTTGTTGGTCGGGCAGAATGTCGTAGGTCAAATGCGAGTACATCGGAGCCCGCACTTCGGGTTTACCGGCTTTCACATCGGAGACGAACCGCAGCAGGCGACGTCGGTCGTAGGATTCCGGGAAGCCTTTGCGACCCAGCAGATTGCGACGCTCTAACTCTGCATTCGGGTACAGGAAACCGTCTGTGGTGACCAGTTCCACACGCGGGGTATTGGGCCAGCGACGTAACATCTCCTGGAGTACGCGAGCCGTGGTCGATTTTCCGACTGCTACCGAGCCGGCGACTCCGATGACGTAGGGGGTGCGTCGGGTGGACTCTCCGAGGAATTCATTGGAGGCTTGGCGCAGTTTCGACGAGGAATCGACGTAAATCGATAACAACCGAGACAAGGGCAGATATACTTCGGCGACCTCCTGTAGAGAGAGTTGCTCTCCCAGTCCCCGCAAACGTTCCACGTCGGACTCATCAAAGGGCTGTTCTAGCTCATGGGCGAGCCGGGCCCAGGCTGGACGGTCCAGTTCAATAAACGGCGAGTAGTGATTTTGCTCTTCCATCGGTGGCGAACCGACCCGGGGGTTGCTGGCAGTCACCGGCGACACCGGGGTCTGCCGGGCACCAAAAACTTTGGGCACCGAGGGTGTGGAGTATTGAGAATCAGTCACCGCTCTATTATGGACCACGACGGTAAACACCGTGCTGTGAGTGACATCAGTGGTGCGCATCGGGTGACAGGTAGCTCAATTCCGGCGACAACGATACTCAATGGTCTGGAAGTGGTCCATCACCGGCTATTGTTGAATCCATGTGTGGAATTGTTGGATACGCAGGACAGCCAGTCTCCGTGACACAGCGCAACGCGGTGGACGTGTTGACGACCGGCCTGAAACGACTTGAATACCGTGGCTATGATTCCGCGGGTATTGCGGTCATTGCCACGGAGGAACCAAGCCACGTGGAAATGCGCAAAAAAGAAGGCAAACTCCAGAACCTTCTGGACAACATCGCCGAGCACCCTGTGCCCGAAGCGCAGGTCGGTATCGGACACACCCGCTGGGCAACTCACGGTGTGCCCTCGGACGAAAACGCTCACCCCCACCTGGCCGATCAGGGCCGACTCGCTCTGATCCACAACGGGATCGTGGAAAACTTTGCGGCCCTGAAAGATGAGCTGGTGGCCGATGGCTACAGTTTCATCTCTGAAACCGACACCGAAGTGGCCGCGGTGTTGATGGGCCACCTCTACCGCACCGAGGCGCACCAGGACCTCACCGAGGCCATGCGGCTGACCGTCAACCGGCTCGAAGGGGCCTTCACGCTACTGGCTGTGCACGCCGAGCATCCGGATCACGTGGTGGCCTCGCGTCGCAACTCGCCGTTGGTGGTTGGTCTGGGCGATGACGCCAACTACCTGGGCTCTGACGTTGCCGGCTTCATCGATGAGACCCGCAACGCCATTGAACTGGATCAAGACCAGATCGTAACCATCAGCGCCGATTCAGTGGAGATCATTTCCTTCGAGGGCCAGCCGGCCGAAGGCAAACCCTTCACCGTTGACTGGGACGTCTCGGCTGCTGAAAAGGGTGGCTACGAGACCTTCATGGAAAAGGAAATCCACGAACAGCCCACCGCAGTGGCGGATACGCTGTTGGGACGTCACGATGCGAGCGGTCGGCTGACCCTGGACGAACTGCGCATTGATGAAGAAGAACTCAAGGCCATCTCCAAAATTGTGATCTTGGCCGCCGGAACCTCCGCGTACGCAGGAATGGTGGCTAAATACGCCATTGAACGCTGGGTACGGATCCCGGTGGAAGTCGAGCTCTCGCACGAATTCCGCTATCGTGATCCGATCATCGATCCCTCCACCCTGGTGGTGTCGATCTCTCAGTCCGGTGAAACCATGGATACGCTCATGGCGGTCCGTTATGCCTCCGAGCAGGGCGCGCGCACCGTCTCGATTTGTAATACCAACGGAGCGACCATTCCGCGCGAGTCGGACGCGGTGCTCTATACTCATGCGGGCCCGGAAATCGCGGTGGCCTCCACCAAGGCCTTCTTGGCCCAGATCACCGCAGCATACCTGCTGGGGCTCTACCTGGCTCAGTTACAGAAGCAACTTTTCAGCCAGCAGATCAAGGATATTTTGGCCGAACTGGCCGAAATCCCGGCAAAGATTCACAAGGTGCTGGAAAACGCTGCGGCGGTCAAAGACTTGGCGCAACAGATGCAGCAGAACAACTCGGTGTTGTTCTTGGGTCGCAACGTGGGCTACCCGGTGGCTCTCGAGGGTGCCTTGAAACTCAAAGAGCTGGCCTATATCCATGCTGAAGGTTTTGCCGCCGGTGAGCTCAAGCATGGCCCCATCGCGTTGATCGATCAGGGCCAACCGGTGTTTGTGGTGGTGCCCTCTCCGCGGGACCGACACTCATTGCACGCCAAAGTGGTCTCCAACATTCAGGAAGTTCGCGCTCGCGGTGCAGCCACCGTGGTCGTGGCAGCCGAAGGAGACGAGAAGGTCAAGGAATTCGCCGAGCAGGTCTTCTACGTGCCGGAGACCATGCCGCTACTGATGCCACTGTTGACCGTGGTGCCGTTGCAGATCTTCGCCATGGAACTCTCAGCTGCCAAGGGCTATGACGTGGACCAGCCACGCAACCTTGCCAAAGCGGTCACCGTGGAATAACGCTCCTCTGGGGTGCCAGCAGACAGTAACACCAGGACGAACAACAGGGAACGGTAGACTGAGCACATGATCATCGGTATCGGGATAGACATGGTGGATATCAACCGCTTTGCGGGGCAACTTCGCAAAGCCCCGAAACTTAAGGAACGGTTGTTCACCCCGCCCGAACGTGAGCTCAATCTGCAATCCCTGGCCGCCCGCTTTGCCGCCAAAGAAGCCGTTGCCAAAGCGTTGGCCGCCCCGGGTGGCATGAACTGGCAACACTGCACCATCGGCGCCGAAGCATCCGGGCAACCCTACGTGGTGGTGACCGGAACGATCGCCGATATTGCTGAAGCGAAGGGCGTGCGTCGCTGGCACCTGTCCCTGTCTCACGACGGTGGCTGGGCGGCAGCCATGGTGGTCGCTGAAGGCTAAGGTCTCTCGTGAAAAAGCTCTACTTTGGAACCAGTGTCCGAAAGGCCGAGGCGCCCCTAATTGCCCGTGGCGCCTCGGCGCTTTTAATGCGCCGTGCGGCCTGGGGACTCGCGCACCACGTACTGGCCTACCTGGCGGAGACTGCTCACGGTGCGGTTTATGGGAGCCGGGTTGTGGGGCTGATCGGCAAAGGAAAGAACGGTGCTGACACCCTCTGGGCGCTGTCGATGCTGGCCGAGCGTGGGGTCTCGGTCGAGGCCATTGCGGTGCTCGGCAATCCGGAGCAGAACGCGCAGGACGCGGTGAGCGCGTTCCACCGAGCAGGGGGCCGGTTCGTCACCGCCTTGGGCCAGCGCACCGACGTGGTGATCGATGGGGTCTTGGGCACTGGCGCTTCCGGTCCTTTTTCGATGAGCGCCGTGCTGGCCCAGAGAGGTATCGATCGACCCCGTCCGGAGACCACAGTTATCGCCTGTGACATCCCCTCCGGGATCAACGCCGATACCGGACAGCTGGACGGAGACACGCTGACCGCTACCGCCACGGTCACTTTTGGGGCCACCAAAACTGGACTGTTGCTCTCGGCAGGGCACCAGCACGCCGGTCGTGTGCACACTGTTGATATCGGGTTGCAGGAGCACCTATCCTACCAACCCACGGTGTGGTGCCCGGACCCCCACGACGTCACAACGTGTTTTCCACCCCCACGGGCTACCGACTACAAATATTCCCGCGGTGTCGTTGGAATCATTGCCGGATCCGAAGCCTATCCGGGCGCGTCCCTGCTGTGTAGCCGAGCTGTGGCCAGTTGCGGAATCGGCATGGTAAACCTGATCGCCGACCCAGAAACCGTGCCGAGCCTACGACCGCTCGTACTCGGCGATCGCCCGGAAACCGTGGTCACCGCCGCACCGGTGCCCCAGGTCACCAGCCTGGTGATCGGCCCCGGGCTCGACGACACCTCAACCAGCCGGCAACGGCTCGACGAGGGGCTCGACCATGCTGTGGAACACGACCTACCGGTGGTCATTGATGCCACCGGATTAGACCTGGTGGACCAGGGGTGGCTCGACCGACTCCGTCTCGGAGGCACCAGCTCGCGGACCGCACCCACCGTGCTGACCCCGCACCTCGGGGAAATGTCGCGACTGAGCCAGAGATTCGTGGGCACTGAGGCAGTTCCGGCAACGATCGGTGGAGACAAAGACGCGCTGGCCTGGGCCACCGCGTTGGCGCAGGCAACCGGTTGCTACGTGGTGCTGAAAGCCGCCGATACCGTCGTGGCCACCCCATCGGGTCAGCGAGGACTCCACCCGGCCCAAAGCGCCGACCTCGCCACAGCCGGCACCGGCGACACCTTGGCGGGGCTGATCGCTGTCAGTTTGGCCACGGCGTGGACACGCACGAACTCGCCTGTCACCGAACACCAGGTGCTGCACCATGTGCTGGCTGCCATCCACCTCCACGGGGCCGCGGCCGTGAGCGCACGCCACGCCGGACCAGTCTCCGCCTCGGACCTAGCCCCGGCCGTTCGAGCCGTACTCGCCTCACGAGGCTAAATCCCACACATTCGGTACCGTCGCCGTAGCGGTGGTGGAATAATGGAGTCGTTATGTCTTCTGCTGAGTTCATCCCAGAGGCCCCAGACGGGCACCGGATCGCCGTGATCAATCACGCCAACCTCGCCCACAATATTCGCGTCATCAAAGACTGGGTCGCCCCGGCCCAATTGATGGCCGTCGTCAAAGCTGACGCCTACGGTCACGGGCTGATCCCCGTTGCCCGCACGGTACTCGAGGCCGGTGCCAGCTGGCTGGGCGTGGTCCTGGTCGAAGAAGCACTCCAGCTACGGGCCGCTGGCATTACCTCCCCCACCCTGGCCTGGTTGCACGCACCCGGCACGGACTTCGCCCAGGCGGTGGAACACAATATCGATTTGGGCGTCTCCGGCTGGGAGCTACCCCATATCGCCTCGGTGGCCGAACAGATGGGCACCCCCGCGAAAATTCACCTGAAAATCGACACGGGGCTGGGTCGCAACGGTTGCGTTCCCGAACAGTGGGAAGACCTGGTCAAAACCGCCGCACGGTACCAACAACAAGGACTCATCCGCACCGTCGGGGTGTTTTCCCACCTGGCGGTAGCCGATGAACCCGAACGAGAAGAAGACGTGGACGAACAGCTCCGTGTCTTCCACTGGGCCGTTGAGCGGGCCCGCACCCATGGGCTGACCATCGACCTGCGCAATATCGCCAACTCTCCGGCTATCCTGTCCCGCCCCGACACCCACCTGGATCTGGTGCGCGCCGGAGTCGCGATCTACGGGCTCAGCCCCTTCGCCGACCGCTGCGCCGAAGACCTCGGACTACGCCCGGTGATGTCCTTACGCACCCGCGTGGCCAACAATAAACCGGTGCCGAAAGGCCAAGGGGTCTCCTACGGGTACCTCTATCACACCAGCGCGCCAACCCGGCTGGCCTTGATCCCCCTGGGCTATGCCGACGGCATCCCGCGGATCGCTCGGGAAGCCCCGGTGTGGATCGACGGGACAATCTACCGCAGTTGCGGGCGCGTGGCCATGGATCAATTCGTCGTGGACTTGCATATCAGCCCCGAAGACACCGTTACTGCACCCGTCGGTGCTGAGGTGGAACTCTTCGGGGAACGCTCGGGCCTTTCCGCGGCCCACTGGGCACAGTCTGCCGGAACGATCAACTACGAGATCGTCAGCCGCATTTCCCAGCGGGTACCCCGGCAACACATCTACCCCCACGTATCGGAGGGCATCGATGGCTGAGAGCACCAAGTCCCAGGACTCCTTGGTCATCACCGTGGCTAATCGAACCGGAACCACCGCGGTAGCCCATCATCTGGCCACGCACTTGCGTGGCGGTGACGGGCTGGTGCTCACCGGAGACCTCGGTGCCGGCAAAACCACCTTCACCCAGGCCCTGGCTACCGGGCTGAAGATCACCGACCCGGTGAAATCCCCGACGTTCGTCATCGCCCACCACCACCGCAACCAGCACCCCGGACTGCCAGACTTGGTCCATGTGGATGCCTACCGGATCTCGGGCGCCGACGAGCTCGCCAGCCTCGACCTCGACACCGATCTCGAGCAGTCCGTAACCGTCATCGAATGGGGCCGTGGCCTCGCAGAGGCCCTGTTCGCCACTACCGGCTGGCTCGAACTAGACTTTCAGCGCTGTGGGACCCCGGATCCCACTGCACCGATGGTGACCGACTTTTCCGACGCAGACGACCACGACGAATCTCGCCGGATCGTTGTCTGCGACCACCACAGCCGTTTTCACCTTGCCGAGCTGATTCCTGATCACCCAGCCGTCGTCTTCGAGGAATCGACTGGCCCCGACCAACCCTAAGGTGGGATACTCCCGTATGTACTATCTCGCTGTTGATTGCGCTGCCGGAGCCTCGGTAGCGATCGTCACCGGGCACGACACCATCGCCACCCGGCACACCGAGGACACACGGAGCCACTCCGAAGTTTTGGCTGGCTATGTGGCGGAAGTGCTCGAGGAAGCCAGCCTGGGGGTCCAGGACCTTCAGGCGGTCTTCGCTGGGGTGGGCCCCGGCCCCTTCACCGGACTGCGCGTCGGTGTGCTCACCGCCGCCACCCTGGCTGATAGCTGGGGCATTCCCTGCTATGGGGTGATGAGCTTGGATGCGCTCGCCGAACAGGCTGTGGCACCACTGTGGCGTGAGGGGTACGAAGAACTGGTGGTCGCCACCGATGCCCGCCGACACGAGGTGTACTGGGCCCACTACGAGCTGATCGGGGGACAATCCCAGCGCCTGCACGGCCCCTTTGTCACCTCCGCCGAAGACGTCACCCGGTTGCCGGTTGTCGGCGCCGGAGCCGGGCTGTACCCTGACGCTCTGCACGCCGTACCCGGATGGGACCGGGCTCAGCCGCTGGCAGAATTCCTGGGGCACTACGGCATCCGGGCACTCCGCCGTGGCCGTGGGCTCGAACCGGTTACACCGATGTACCTGCGCGGTCACGACGCCCACATCCCGGCCGCAATGCGCCACGGGTGATCCCGATGACTATTGCCTACCGACTGCGTCAGATGACAGCCGAGGACATCCCCGCCGTGCATGCGCTGGAACGAGAACTGTTCCCTCTGGATGCCTGGCCGGCCTCCTTCTTCCACGACGAACTGGCCGCCACCACCCCACCGGAGCAAGGCGGGACCCGAGCCTATCGGGTTGCGGTCACCACCGGCGAACCAACAGAGCAGGTCGTCGGTTACGCGGGGTTGATGTGTGTGCTACCCCTGGCCGATATCCAAACCATCGCGGTAGCAGAATCCGTTCGTCGCCAGGGTATCGGGACCGCCCTGATGCAGTGGATGCTTGACGAATCCCAGCAACGTGGCGCCACCGACCTGCTCTTAGAGGTACGTGCCGATAACCCCGGCGCTCAACAGCTCTACCAACAGTTGGGATTTGAGCACATTTCAACCCGCCCGCACTACTACCCGCCCGGAGTCGATGCCTTGGTGATGCGTAAAATACTGCCCAACACCCCGACCCACGACGACCCGAAAGCGCGTTCATGACCTTCCCGACACATCCTGTGACCATGCCGACCGAACGGGCACCGCTGGTGCTCGGCATCGAATCCTCGTGTGATGAAACCGGTGTGGGCATTGTGCGCGGTCGAGAATTGCTGGCCCACCAGGTGGCCTCCTCGATGGACGAACACGTTGCCTTCGGCGGGGTGATCCCCGAGATCGCCGCCCGTGCCCACGTCACCGAATTCCTGCCCGTCTTCCATGCGGCCCTCGAGGAAGCCCAGGTGAGCCCCGAGGACGTGGACGCCATCGCAGTCACCGCCGGACCCGGACTTGCCGGAGCGTTGATGGTCGGTGTCGCCGGGGCTAAAGCGCTGGCGGTGGCTTATCGTAAGCCACTATATGGAATCAACCATCTGGTGGCCCACATCGGGGTCGGCTTTCTCCATCAAGCCCACACCGACGACGTGCCAGCACGCCACAGTCGTTTCGGCTCCGAGGACTCGGAGGCCCTGGGAGCGTTACTGGTCTCCGGTGGTCACACCGAAATTCTGCAGGTCACCTCCTTGGCCCACAACGTCGAGCTGCTGGGTAGTACCATCGACGACGCCGCCGGTGAGGCCTACGATAAGGTCTCCCGGCTACTAGGCACCGGATACCCCGGTGGGCCAGTCATCGACCGACTTGCTGCAGAAGGCGATCCCACCGCGTTTCGGTTCCCACGTGGCTTGACCGCCCCTAAATTCGTCGGTAGCGCCGAAGAGCCTGGCCCGCACCGCTACGATTGGTCCTTCTCCGGACTAAAAACCGCGGTTTCTCGGGCTGTGGAGCAGTTCCGCGCTCGCGGAGACCAGGTGCCGGTGGCCGATATCGCCGCCTCTTTTCAGGAAGCCGTCGTAGACGTGATCACCTCGAAAGCGGTCCTGGCTTGTCAAGAGCACGGCATCGACCACGTGCTTCTGGGCGGGGGAGTAGCCGCCAATTCGCGATTGCGCGACCTCTTGGCCCAGCGGTGCGAGCAAGCCGGTATCTCGCTGACCATCCCGCCGGTTGGGCTCTGCACCGATAACGGCGCCATGGTGGCAGCCCTGGGTGCGCATCTCGTCTCGGCCGGGGTGGCTCCCTCCGGTCTGGACTTCTCCGCCAACCCGAGCCAACCAGTCGACCAGATTAGCGTCTAACCCCAGTTGAGCAGTGAATGCTCGGTGCGACCGGCCGCATCCAACACCACGTGGGCTAGATCCGCAACATCCGGGGCGCGCCCCGGGTCTCCTCGCTGAGCAATCTGGCGTTGTTGCGCCGCCGGGCCCCCGGATCGAATCAAATCCTCCACCCAGCCTAGCTGCGTGTGACAACCCAGCCGATGGGCAACAGGCTCCAACCGGTTGATGGTCTCCATGAGGTGTTCGGTGACCAGCTGTTCATCCCCGGCGGCATTGATAATCACGATCGCATCCAGCCCGTACCGGGCAGCCCGCCATTTATTCTCCTGAACAAACCAGGGTGCCATAATCTCCACCGGGGCGTACCGGTCTGACTCAGGGGTGATCACTTCAGCCACCAAACACTGGGTCAACGCTGCCAACGCACCGATCTCTTTCAGCGTCGAGACCCCGTCGCAGATCCGCATTTCCACGGTGCCCAAACGGGGCACCGGGCGAACGTCCCACCGGCACTCGGTGACATCGTCGACCATCCCGATTTTGATCAGATCGCTGACCACCGACTCGAACCCGGACCACTGCTCAAACTGGAAAGGAAGTCCTGAGGTTGGTAGCTGTTGGAAAATCAAGGTCCGTTGGGAGACATATCCGGTATCTTGAGATTCCCAATACGGGCTGGAGGCTGACAATGCCAATAAGTGTGGGTAGTAGTTAATCAGCTGGTTGATCGCCGGCATCGCCGCATCAGTACTCGGTAACCCAACATGCACATGGACCCCGTAGATCACCATCTGCTGGCCCCACCACTGGGTGCGGTCTAGCATCCGCTGATAACGCTGCTGAGGAGCCACCGTTTCCTGTCGTGGCGACGCGAAGGGGTGAGTGCCCTGCGAATACAACAGCAGGTTCTCGGCCTGAGCGTGCTTGAGAGCTTCTCGCCCAGCGGCAGCCAGCTGGTCTAATCCCTGGTCAACGGTACGGCACACACCAGTGATGAGCTCAATGGTGTTGAGCATAAACTCACCGGAGACCAAATAGGGTCGTTGCTCAGAGGGTGCCACCACCCGGTCAACGATCCGATCGCTCAGAGGTTGTAGTACTCCGGTCTGGCGATCAACCAGCCCCAACTCCCACTCAATTCCCAGTGTTGCGGGTTCAGACGGTGCGAAGGGTAGATGCATCAGCGGTACTTGAGCCTTTCCCGAGCGGTAACAATACCGATGATTTTAGCCAGTGCATCAGCCGGTATCCCAGTTGTGGCCTGGTGCGACATGCCGGGCTGACATCGTTCGACATATTCTGCCCACCAACCACGCTCGGTAGCTCCATGTCATTCCCTCCACAGCCACCCGGCGAGAGTGTTTTATGCCACACGACAGGTGCGGACGAAAAGAAAGCCTGCGGTTTTTCTGGCGAAATGGCTCGATGGCGCTGAGATAACGATGAGTGAATGGCGAATATCTGGCAGGTAACGGTGGACGAATTGGCAATGCTCTAGTAGCGTAAATGAAGTTAGGTAAGCCCAGCCTTTTGAAAGGGTCCCACCCTGAGGCTTGCGAACACTCACCAAATACTCAATTGGAGTTCAAGAATGCAGAATAAGACTCGCACTCGTCTGGGCGTCATGGCCTTCGTGACCGCCGCAACCCTGGGATTAACCGCCTGTGGTGGCACCGAGTCGGCCAACGATAACGGTGGCAATTCGGAACAGGACGGTAGTGCTACTGCTACCGAGGTCACCGACATGGGTGGCAACACGGTGGAGTTGCCCGAAAACCCTGAATCCATTGTGGCCACTGATAACCGGATCTTTGGGACCCTGGCTGACTGGGATATTGAGCTCTCGGCAGCACCGGTGGATCTGATGCCCGATACCGAGACCCTGAAGCCCTACCGCGAGAACGAGGACATCCTCAATATCGGAAACCACCGTGAACCGGACTTCGAACAGGTCACCGCTGCCGCACCGGATCTGATTTTGAACGGTCAACGTTTCGATCAGCACACTGAAGCCATGCAGGAAGCTGCTCCCGATGCAACCATGGTGGACACCAACATTGTCTCCTCCCCCGTTGACCGCGAAGGTCAGGAACAAGAAGGCTTCCGTGACGTCGCTGACCAGTATCGGGAGCTGACCACTTTGCTGGGCGAGATCTTCGGGCGTGAGCAGGACGCCGAGCAGATTGTCGATGACTTCGACGTGGCCATCGACAATGCACAAGCCGCCTACGATGAGGACTGGACCGTAGCCGGGCTGATCACCTCCGGTGGGGACATCAACTACTCAGCTCCGACCACCGGTCGGGCCGTGGGCCCGGTCTATGACATCATCGGGCTGACTCCAGCTCTGGACCAAGACGGTTCCGCTAACCACCAAGGTGACGACATTTCCGTGGAAACCATCGCCCAAGCCAACCCCGACTGGCTGATTGTTCTGGACCGCGACGCAGGTACCAGCGCCCGTGACGAAGAGGGGTATTCCTCGGCTGAAGAACTCATTGAAGAGTCCGAAGCCTTGGCTGACGTCACCGCGGTGAAAGAAGATCAGGTCATCTACATGAGCCCTGATTTCTACACTGCCGAAGACATTCAGCACTATACCGAGCTGTTCAACCAGATGTCTGAGGCCTTTGAAGACGCTGGTGGGGCTGAAAACTAATCCCGACCTGGCCGAGCAGGTGGCCTGTCCCGTCGCACCGATGGGGCAGGCCATTTCGTGGCCGAAGTGAGGAGACATGTCAGAGACGATCTCCCGGAACAGGGCCCCGTCCCGTTCCGAGACATCTACACCACCAACCAGTGGCCCCACAGCTCACCGGTCAATCTGGCACACCATGTGGCCCTTAGCCCTCGGCGTTCTGGTCACCCTCGGGCTGGTGATCGCATCATTGTTCATCGGCGTCTACGACCTGAGCCAAGAGGGTGGACGGCAGATGTTTTTCATTACCCGGCTGCCACGCACCCTGGCACTGATCCTGGCCGGTGCCGCCATGTCGGTGGCCGGACTGGTCATGCAACTGATGACTCAAAACCGGTTCGTTGAGCCCTCCACCACCGGAACCATTGAGTGGGCCGGTCTGGGGTTGATGCTCACCTGGCTGCTACTACCCGAACCGACCCTGATGATGCGTATGGTCGGAGCGATCCTCTTTGCCTTTATCGGTACCATCGTCTTCTTCCTCTTCCTGCGGCGCGTGGCGCTGAAATCATCACTCATTGTGCCCATCGTTGGCATCATGCTCGGTGCTGTGGTGGGATCCTTCTCCACCTTCATCGCGTTGCAATACGACATGTTGCAGAACCTGGGCATCTGGTTTGCCGGATCCTTCACCTCGATCGTGCGAGGACGCTACGAGCTACTGTGGATTGTCGCGATCGTATTGGTGCTGATCTTTCTGACAGCCGACCGCTTCACCGTGGCCGGACTCGGTGAAGAAGTTGCCACCAACGTCGGTTTGAACTACCGGCTGGTGCTCTTTACCGGTATTGCTCTGGTGGCCGTGACCACTGGTGTGGTCACCGTGATCGTCGGAGCGTTACCGTTTTTGGGCCTGATCGTGCCCAATATCGTCTCGTTGTTCCGTGGAGATAACCTGCGCTCAAACCTGCCGTGGGTGTGTCTGGTCGGCATCTGTGTGGTGACCGTCTGCGACATCATTGGTCGCACCATCATCATGCCGTTCGAGATTCCTGTCTCGATGATCCTGGGTGTCCTGGGAGCGACCGTGTTCGTCTACCTGCTGGTCAGGAGGCGCACGCGTGTTTAAAACTCCGCAGGCCCCGCAACGACATCGGGCGAAAACCGGGTCCTTTGTCACCGCACGGCACCGCAAGCGTTACTTCATCCTGGTGGCCTCACTGATCGTGTTATCCCTGCTGACGACGATGGGAATGCTCACCTACGGTATTCCGGTCCCGTTCGGGCACAAGGGGTTCTGGCTGATTGTCGAATCGCGGTTGTCGACCATCGTGGTGATGATGCTGGTCGCCACCTGCCACGCGATGGCCACCGTCTCCTTCCAGACAGCCACCGCCAACCGGATCGTGACCCCCTCGATCCTGGGGTTCGAATCCCTCTATGTGGCGATCCAAACCGCCTTAGTGTTTTTCTTCGGTATCGCCGGTGCAGCGATCGGCCGGGGCCTGGTGCCCTTTATCCTCCAAATGGTGCTGATGGTCGGACTCGCCTCACTGCTCTACGGCTGGCTACTCTCCGGCCGATTTTCCAACGTGCACATCATGCTGCTGGTTGGTGTCGTGATCGGTGGCGGGCTGAGCTCCCTGTCGGCCTTTATGCAACGGATGCTGGACCCCAATGAATTCGATGTGCTCTCGGCACGCACCTTCGGCAATCTCGCCAACGCCAACACCGACTTCTTACCGGTCGTCATCCCACTTGTCATCGTCGTCGCGTTTCTGCTCTTACGCCGAGCCAACCGGCTCAACGTCCTCAGCCTCGGCAAACCGGTGGCTGAAAACCTGGGGCTGGTCCACCGACACGAGGTGATGAAAACCCTGCTGCTGGTCTCGATCCTGATGGCGGTGACCACCTCGTTGGTGGGGCCGATGACCTTCCTGGGGTTCTTGATCGCCGCGATGGCCTATAGCTTCACCGACACCTACGATCACAAGCGCATCTTCCCGGTGGCCATATTGCTCGGCTATGTGGTGTTAACCGGAGCGTACTTCGTGTTGCGCAATATCTTTTATGCTCAAGGGGCGGTGACCGTGATCATTGAAATGATCGGTGGCTTGGTGTTCCTGGTCGTGATCATGAGAAAGGGGCGACTGTGATTCAGATCAGCAATATCGCCAAAAAATACTCAGAAGACGCTGAGATCGGCCCCATCGACTTAGCAATCCCAGCCGGGCAAGTCACCGCGTTGGTAGGCCCCAATGGTGCCGGTAAGTCCACGCTATTGACCATGATCGGACGGCTTCAGCAACCTGATACCGGCTGGATTACCGTCGCCGGTCAGGACGTGCACAAGGTGCCCTCGGCTCAAATCGCCACAACGCTGGCCATCCTGCGTCAGGAGAATCATTTCATCACCCGTCTTACCGTCCGCCAACTCGTCGGTTTTGGTCGTTACCCTCACTCGAAAGGGCGACTCACCGTCGACGACGAACGCGCCATCAATGAGGCGTTGGAATTTCTCAATCTGGTCACCCTCCAGGACCGGTACCTCGATGAGCTGTCGGGCGGTCAGCGCCAACGCGCCTATGTGGCGATGGTGATGGCCCAAGAAACCGACTACCTCTTACTCGATGAGCCGCTGAACAACCTGGATATGTCCCACTCGGTGCACATGATGCACCAACTGCGCCGAGCCTGCGATGCCCTGGGTCGCACCGTGGTGATCGTGCTCCACGACATCAACTTTGCCGGCCGGTACGCCGATCATATTGTCGCGATGAAAAACGGCCAGATTTCTCATGCCGGCCCCACCGCAGAGATTATGCAACCCGAGGTACTCACCGAGATTTTCGGCACCACGGTCCGTATTATCGACGATCACGACGGCCCGGTGGCGGTCTACTTCTAGGACCAGTTTTCGGCGGGGGTGCGGTCAGGACTGCTCGGCCGGTTCGACGACGAGCGCCACTCGAGAGTTACCGATCCGGGTCAGGACAAAGGTCGCCTGATGGCCACCGGCCTTGGTTTTCTTGCGAGTTTTCGCCGTACCTGCCATCAGCATCCGACGAAGCTGCTCAGGGGTGACGTCCACTCCACGCTTTTTAATATCAAGGCGAGAGATCCCGTGTTCGGCGATCCAGGCCCTGAGCTTTTTCAGATGATAGGGCAGAACCTCCACAACCCGATAAGCGGTCGCAAAGTCGCTGTCGACCAGGTGATCGGAACAGAAATAAGCGATGTGCTGATCGAGCAACCAGCTGGGAGAGTCTTGCGCGGTGGCCCCAAACTCCCGAGCCATCAACTCGCGGATCAGCCCCGAACGGATCACCGCGCCATCGGGTTCGTAGAGATAGCCACCCACACTGGGAGTAGGACGGACCTCTACCTTGGGATCGTCACCGAACTCCCGATCCGAGGTGAACTCAGCACTACCGTGGGCGGTCGTCACCAAGGCGGCTCGGCGCACCCGGGGACGGGCAAGATCATTGAACCACAGGGCTACCTCCACTACCGACCCGTGATCCGAGACCCACTGGGCCTCGGCGGTGGTGGGAATGGAGTCATGGGCGAGACCGGGACCGAGCTTGACCCCGACGGCGTGTCCGGCATCGGCGAGCCGTTCGACAAAGGACAAGGGGGGAGAGAAAGACTCCGGATCGAAAATCCGGTGGGCGGATTCGGCGGTGGAGACTTCACGTCGGGCCGGGTCCAACCACAGCCCGGCTCCCGAAAGCTGCTCGGCATGATCGGCGACCCAGGTCTCGACCTCGGCGGCGATCACCTCAGCGTGCGGGAACGGCGTCAAATTCAAGGTGGCCACCGCCGCGGTGATGTCGTCGACCTCCACCGCGGTGACCTGCAAATCGATCGCCGCAAAAGCCATGGCATCGCCGCCGATCCCACATCCGAGATCAATCACGTGCTGGATGCCGTGGGCCTGAAAACGGCGGGCATGGTGGGCCGCCACGCCCAGGCGGGTGGCCTGCTGTAACCCATCAGTGGTGAAGAACATGTGCTGGGCGAACTCGCCGAACTTTGCGTGGGCTTTTTCGCGCAACTTCAGCTGGGTGAGCACTGCGGCAGCGAGCGTGGAGTCCACGCCGTCCCGGCGCAGTTGCGTCGCTAACTGCAGGGGATCTTCACGGTGATAACTCGTCTCGGTGGTGAGCTTATCGAGCAGAGCGCGACCGGCCGGAGAGAGCAGTTGCGCCCAGGTTTCGGCGTTTTCAGCAGTGGGTTGGTGTGTTGGCACGATGTTCACGTTACCGCCTGCTCCTCTCTGAGCAGAACAGGCTGGCACTCATCTTGACCGAGTGCTAATCACAGAATAGAGTCGAGTTAGCACTCGAACAGTGAAGGTGCTAAATGCCAGACGCCATCCGGCACCCGCGACGACGGTTGGCTCGCCCGGCGCAAAAACCTTGATTCAGTTCACGAAAAACGTGACAAAGAACTACAGGAGAGTTTGATTATGGCAGTTTCCATCAAGCCCCTTGAGGACCGCATTGTCGTCCAGCCGCTGGAAGCCGAGCAGACCACCGCTTCCGGTTTGGTCATTCCCGATACCGCACAGGAGAAGCCACAGGAAGGCACCGTCGTGGCCGTTGGTCCCGGTCGTATCACCGATAGTGGCGAGCGCGTCTCCGTCGACGTCAACGAAGGCGACGTCGTGCTGTTCTCCAAGTTCGGTGGCACTGAGGTTAAGTACAACGGCGAAGAGTACCTGGTGCTCTCCGCACGTGACGTGCTGGCTGTTGTCACCAAGTAAGTCTGCTCAGTCGCTGATCATTCACTGACAGAACAGATTGAGTGAAAAGACTGTCCTGAAATAACCGGAAGGAGAACAGATGGCCAAGAAGCTACTGTTCAATGACGATGCTCGCCGTGCACTGCAGGCCGGTATCGATCGTCTGGCCGACACTGTGAAGGTCACTTTGGGGCCCAAGGGTCGCAACGTCGTGCTCGACAAGGCATTCGGCGCCCCGAACATTACTAACGATGGTGTCTCGATCGCTCGCGAAGTCGAGCTGGAAGACTCCTACGAAAACATGGGCGCCCAGCTGGCTAAAGAAGTTGCCACCAAAACTCAAGACATCGCTGGTGACGGTACCACCACCGCCACTGTGCTGGCTCAGGCTCTCGTCAATGAGGGTATGCGCTTGGTGGCTGCCGGCGCTGCCCCGAACGAAGTCAAGAAGGGCATCGAGCAGGCCGTGGCTGTTGTGGAACAGCGTCTGCTGGACAACGCCAAGGACGTCACCGACAAGAACCTGGCTCAGGTGGCGGCTATTTCCGCTGGCGACGACGAAGTCGGTGAACTGCTGGCTCGCGCTTTCGATGCAGTGGGCACTGACGGTGTGATCACCATCGAAGAATCCTCCACCACCTCGACCGATCTGGATATCACCGAAGGTATGCAGTTCGATAAGGGCTACCTCTCGCCCTACATGGTCACCGATACTGACCGTCAGGAAGCGGTACTGGAGAACCCCTATATCCTGATCACCCAGTCCAAGATTTCCAACGTCCAGGAATTCCTGCCCCTGTTGGAGAAGGTCCTCAACGAGAAGAAGCCGTTGATGATCATCGCCGAAGACGTCGACGGTGAGGCACTATCCACCCTGGTGGTCAACAAGATCCGCGGGACACTCAATGCTGTGGCCGTGAAGGCTCCGGGCTTCGGTGATCGTCGCAAGGCCATGTTGCAGGATATCGCGATCCTCACCGGTGGTCAGGTGGTCTCCGAAGATCTCGGTATGAAGCTGGACCAGGTTGGCCTGGAAGTCCTGGGTAGCGCCCGTCGAGTGACTGTGACCAAGGACAACACCACCATCGTGGAAGGTGCTGGCTCCGATGCTGACGTGGAAGCGCGCGTGGCTCAGATCAAGTCCGAAATCGATGCCACCGATTCCGACTGGGATCGCGAGAAGCTCCAGGAACGCTTGGCTAAGCTCGCCGGCGGTGTCGGTGTGATTAAGGTTGGTGCAGCCACTGAGGTCGAGGTCAAGGAGCGTAAGGCTCGGATTGAAGACGCTGTCTCCTCGACCCGTGCCGCCCTGGAAGAAGGCATTGTCGCCGGCGGTGGTACCGCGCTGATCAACGCACTGAAGGCTCTGGATGACAACGCCGAGCTGGACCAGCTCACCGGCGACCGGGCCGCCGGCGTCGGTGTGGTTCGTCGCGCTCTGGTGCAGCCGTTGCGCTGGATTGCTGAGAACGCCGGCGAGGACGGCTACGTCATTATCTCTCAGGTCGCTGAGCTGGAAGCCAACGAGGGCTTTAACGCCAAGACCGGCGAATTCGGCAACCTGTTGGAGCAGGGCATCATCGACCCGGTGAAGGTGACCCGTTCAGCTTTGCAGAACGCAGCCTCCATTGCTGGTCTGGTGCTGACCACTGAAACCCTGGTCGCCGACAAGACCGACGAAGACGAAGACGAGGACTAATCACCGGCGCTGACCGTGCTGATGCGTCCTGACATCTTCAGTGTGGCCCCGCCTGAATTGGCGGGGCCACACGTGTTTTTTCCGGCGTGTCGTGAGTGTGCCCGTCAGAATGGTGATGTGTTGAGCAGTGATTCCCAGATCACGTAAACTGACGGTGATGCCGTTGAGCGCAGGCGGGAGAATCTCATTCGGTGGCAACACCGGAGGAGGTACCGAAGGAGTAACACCCCCAAGAATCTCTCAGGTCACAGAATCGCTTGTGTTAGGCAACTCTGGAAAGTAGCCCTGAGTCACTCAGGTCTCACCGACGGTGCAAAACCGGACCCGGTCCCGACCGAGTGCGGCTAAAACTCTCAGGTCTTGAACAGAGCGGGGACACGACTACCGGTCGTGGGCCACCGACAGCACAATGAGAGGTACTCCGATGAGCTCATTTATCACCCGTCATCTCGGACCCACCGCACAAGATGTCCAGACCATGCTCGACACAGTCGGCTATGCCTCCGTTGAGGATCTAGTCGACGCCGCCGTTCCCGAAGACATTCGGATTACCGAGCCGCTGAACCTGCCCGCCCCGCTCAGCGAAGAACAGGCGCAGGATCGCCTGCGGGAGATGGCCGGTAAAAACCAGGTGAAAACCCAGATGATCGGGCAAGGTTTCTACAACACCTTCACCCCGGCAGTCATTCGTCGCAACGTGGTGGAGAATCCGACCTGGTACACCGCCTACACTCCCTACCAGGCCGAAATCTCCCAAGGCCGGTTGGAAGCATTGTTGAACTTCCAAACCATGGTGATGGACCTGACCGGGTTGGAGTTGGCCAACGCCTCCCTGCTGGATGAAGCTTCCGCCGCCGCCGAAGCGATGCTGATGATGCGCCGTGCCAATCGGAAGAAATCCAAAGGCATCATCCTGGTCGACGAAAACATCTTCCCGCAGACCCTCTCGGTAGTGACCTCTCGGGCTACCATGGTGGACCTGGAGATCGACATTCGTGACCTCTCCAACCCTGACAACGTCACCGACAATCTGCCGGAAGAAGGCCTGTGTGGCATCATCCTGCAGCAACCCGGCAATAACGGTGGGGTCCGTGACCAGTCCGAGGTGATTGCCACCGCCAAAGAAGCCGGCGGATTCGTGACGGTCATCGCTGACTTGCTGGCCTTGACCCTGATTACCCCTCCCGGTGAGCAAGGCGCTGACATTGCGGTGGGTAACACCCAGCGGTTCGGTGTGCCCCTGTTCTACGGTGGTCCGCACGCGGCTTATATGGCGGCTCGTGCCGGGCTGGAGCGTTCCTTGCCGGGCCGTCTGGTGGGTGTTTCCACTGATGACGCCGGAACCCCGGCCTACCGTTTGGCCCTACAAACCCGCGAACAGCACATTCGACGCGACCGGGCGACCTCCAATATCTGCACCGCGCAGGCACTGCTGGCGGTCACTGCCTCCATGTACGCCGTCTACCATGGCCCGGCCGGGTTGCGGAAGATTGCCTCCGAGGTGCATGCCAAGGCCCGCGTGCTCGGCGAGGCCCTTACCTCGGCCGGACTAAACCTGGCCACCACCAGCTATTTTGACACTCTCGTGGTCGACACCGGCTCCGAAGCCCAAGCCGAGCAGGTCATCAGCCAGGCCCTGGACGCCGATATCAACTTGCGCCACGTGGATGCGACCCGCGTGGGTGTGTCCGTGGATGAGACCACCACCATTGCGCACCTGGAAGCGGTTGCCAAGGCTTTTGGCGCCGAGCTTCCGGCCAGCGCTACACGCGAGCTGGACGAAGTTTCCTACGAGATCGCCGATGTGGTGGATTCTTCCCTCGTGCGTACCAGCGACTACCTGACCCACCCGACCTTCAACACCATCCACTCCGAAACACAGATGATGCGCTACCTGCGCAGCTTGGCGGATAAAGACCTGGCGCTGGACCGGACCATGATCCCATTGGGATCGTGCACCATGAAGCTCAACGCCGCTACGGAAATGGAATCTATCACCTGGCCCGAATTTGCCAGCATTCACCCTTACGTTCCGGCCGATCAGGCCGCCGGCTGGCGCGAGCTCATTGCAGAACTGGAAGACTGGCTGGCGGAGATCACCGGATACGCTGCCGTCTCGGTCCAGCCCAACGCTGGCTCGCAGGGTGAATACGCTGGTCTGATGGCGATCCGCAACTACCACATCGCTCAGGGTGATCAACAGCGTCGTCTGTGCTTGATTCCGGCCTCGGCCCACGGCACCAACGCTGCCTCAGCAGTGTTGGCCGGACTGACCGTCAAGGTGGTCAAAACCGCCCCCGATGGCTCGATCGACATGGAAGATCTGGACAGCATCCTGGAGAAGTCCGGGGATCAGGTCGCTGCGATCATGATCACCTACCCCTCCACCCACGGCGTGTATGAAACCCAGGTGCGCGCGGTGTGCGCGAAGATCCACGACGCCGGCGGTCAGGTCTACCTTGACGGCGCCAACCTCAACGCGCTGATGGGGCTGGCCAAGCCCGGCCAATTTGGTGGCGATGTTTCCCACCTGAACCTGCACAAGACCTTTTGTATCCCGCACGGTGGTGGTGGCCCCGGTGTGGGGCCCATCGGGGTGGGGGAGCACCTGGTGGATTTCTTGCCCGGTGACCCGCTGGCAGACGACGGTGCCCACGATCTGACAGCCCGCGGTGGCAATCCCGTGGTGGCCACCATCTTCGGTTCCGCCGGCGTGTTGCCCATCTCCTGGGCCTATATTGCGATGACCGGTGCTGAAGGACTTAAGGCCTCATCGCAGACTGCCATCCTCAACGCCAACTACTTGGCACGTCGGATCCACGAGGACTTTCCGATCCTGTTCACCGGAGACAACAACCTGGTCGCGCACGAATGTATCATCGACGTCCGCGAGCTCACCAAGGACTCCGGGATTACTGTCGAAGACCTGGCTAAGCGCTTGATCGACTTCGGCATCCATGCCCCGACCCAGGCTTTCCCGGTTCCGGGCACACTGATGATCGAGCCGACCGAGTCCGAGTCGCTGGACGAGATCGAGCGTTTTCTGGCGGCGATGCATGCCATGCGTGAAGAGATTCAGGAAGTCATTGACGGCAAGGTGGCCGCCGAGGATTCGGTGCTCCGTCGGGCACCGCACACCCAGGATGCTGTGATCAGCTCCAGCTGGGATCGGGCCTACTCGGTCGAACAAGCCGCCTTCCCGGTTCCCGAGTTGCGTCGTGGTAAGTACTTCGCGCCGGTGGGACGCATCGATGGTGCGGCCGGTGACCGCAACCTGGTGTGTTCCTGCCCGCCCATTGAAGCCTTTGAGGTATCCGGCGACGACCAACAGCAGGGGGAGTAAAGCCATGACTGAACAGCTAAAAACGAGTGCACTGTACGAGACGCACCAGCAAACCGGTGCCAAGTTCACCGATTTCGCCGGTTGGGACATGCCACTGCGTTATGACTCCGAGCGTGTGGAGCATCAAGCGGTGCGCACTCATGCCGGTATCTTTGATCTGTCGCATATGGGTAACCTGCTGATCTCCGGTCCCAGCGCTGTGGAGTTGCTCAATAGCTCGCTAGCTGGAAACTTCGCCCCGATGGCTATCGGCCGGGCCAAATACACCCTGGCTCTGACCGAATCCGGTGGCATTGTGGACGACATGATCGTCTACCGGCTGGGCGAGGACCGTTTCATGGTGGTCCCCAACGCCGCGAACGTGGACCCGGTCCGCGACCAGATCGCTGGCGTCAACCAGGGGCTAGCGCAGCCAGCTGAACTCGTCGATACCACCGAGCACACCGCAATCATTGCTGTGCAGGGCCCGGCCGCAGAACAGATCGTCGCCAGCGTGCTCACCGACTTGATCGATGAACACGCCGCCAGCGTCGTAACCGAGCTGGGATATTATCGTTGCGCTCGCTGGGAGATTGACAACCTGGGCGAACTGGTGGTGGCCCGAACCGGCTACACCGGGGAAGATGGCTTTGAACTGTTCTTGGATGCCACCCAGGCGGTGAGCCTGTGGGAGAAACTTCGGGCAGCTGATGAGCAACTACTACCCTGTGGGCTGGCGTGTCGCGACTCGTTGCGCCTGGAAGCCGGGATGCCACTCTACGGTCACGAGCTGACCGAGCACACTACTCCGGCGGAAGCCGGGTCGCTGGGCGTGGTCTCGGCCAAAAAGACCGAAGACTTCCCGGGGCGTGCCGCGGTAGATGCCGACCGGGAGAACGAGGCGACCCCGGTCCGAGTGCTGATTGGCTTGCAAGGAACCGGTCGACGCGCTGCCCGCGAAGGGGCGCACCTGCTGGACGAGCAGGGACAGCCCATCGGAGAAGTGAGCTCCGGTCAGCTGTCGACTACCCTGGGATATCCGATCGCACTGGCCTATATCCAGGCACCGGCCCCGGAACCAGGTACAGTGCTCACTGTGGACATTCGCGGTAAACAGCACGAGTTCACCGTGGTGCCCCTGCCCTTCTACCAGCGTAACCGGTGACCCGGTATATCGTCTCAGTAGCTTCCAGAAACAGCTTCCATCAACCCACCACAAAGTAAAGGACACCTGCGATGCCCGCAATCCTGTCAACCCTGAAATATTCCGCCGAACACGAGTGGATCGATGAGTCCAGCCCGGTGAAAGTCGGTGTCACCGAGTTCGCGACCGAACAGCTCGGCGACATTGTGTTCGTGGACCTGCCACAGGTTGGTGATGAGGTCACCGCCGGTGAGGTCTGCGGTGAGCTCGAGTCCACCAAATCGGTGTCTGATCTGTACTCTCCAGTGAGCGGGACCGTGGCTGCCATCAATGAGGAGGTCGTGGACGACCCCGAGTTGGTGAATCAGGACCCCTACGGTAAGGGTTGGCTGTTCAGCGTGGAGGTCACCGAAAATGGTCCTCTGTTGGATGCTCAGGCCTACGCCGAGGAATTCGACGTCGAGGTGACGGAGGGCTAACGCCCAAAAATCTGTCGAATCGCCTCATCGATGGTCTCGGCGCGGAACCGGTAGCCAGAAGCTAACGCCTTCTCGGCACTCAACCGCGCCGAGGCCATTGCTAATTCACGGTTGCCTTGTCGCCCCAACACCAGCGCCGGCGCCCACCCGGGGGTGGGTAGGCGTGTGGGCCGGGTGATCACCTCGCCGAGGACCTCGGCGAATTCGCGTTGCTGGACAGGCGCCGGGGCGACTGCATTGAGGGGGCCAGTGATGCTATCGTGCGTCACCGCCCAAACATACAGCTGGATCAGATCATCGAGCCCGATCCAGGGCATCCACATGGTTCCCGGACCCAACGGGCCTCCCGCGCCGGCAAAATACAGGGGCAATTGCGTGGCCAGTAAACCGCCACGAGCTGAGAGTACGAGGCCGGTGCGCATCGCCACGGTGCGGATCCCCAGATCTTCGGCCTCACGGGCAATGCCTTCAACCTGACGGCACACAGCCGCTAAGAAATCGTCACCGCTGGGATGATCTTCGGTAATCGGCTCAGCCACCAGAGACAGCGGGGAGGCGTCGTGACCATAGAACCCCGAGGCCGAAGCCGTAATAAAACTGGCTGGAGCACGAGTGGTACGTTTCATGGCCGCGACCAGCGTGGAGTTGGTCTGCACCCGGGAGGCAAAGATCGCGTTGCGATGCTTTTCGGTCATCACGCCCACGATCGATGCACCGGCGAGATTAATGACCGCATCCGCGTCCTCGAGCACCTCCGAGTCCAGCTGATGCCGAGCAGGATCCCAACTGAACCGGTCCTCATCGAGCCGACGCGATTCACCACGACGGCGCTGTAACCGAATGACCCGGTGACCAGCGGCGGTTAGCAGGGCCACCAACTGGGTACCCACCAGACCCGAGGCGCCGGCGATCACGATAGTCAACGGCGTGCTCAACGCGAGATCGGTGTGGAAATTCAGGTCGCCGGCCACGACCCGGGAGCGGTGGCGGAAAACGCGTTCCAGTTGCTCTTCAAATTCCTCGCGCAGTCGCAGCACCTCCCGGAGATCACCGGGAAACTCGTAGGTGATTTCATCGCAGACCAGAGTCTCCTCGGTGCCACTGGGCACAAACCGGTGGATGTGTTCCCAGGATGCTAAGGGTCCGGACACCATCTCGTCCGTGAAGGATACTCCCGGCTCTAACGTGGTGTGTTCCGCCACCCAGCTGGTACCCACCGGCGTGAGATGCTGCAGCCCCGGCACCATTGAGACCACCGCATCGACCCACGGTGCCCCGTGCACCAGGTGAGTTCGCGAGCCAGGTTGCAGGCCGTTGGTGGGAGGCTCTACCACCGTGGTCAACCACTGTGGAGTCAACCGAGTCAGAGCCCCCGGGCTGGAATACCAGTCCCAAACCCGTTTGGGCGCATGATTCAGCAGTGAACTGTGAAAAAATTTCAATGGTGCCGTCACGAGAAACCCCTTTTCATCTAGTTCACACCCTACCTGCGGACCCCTTCGGTGAGTAGCCATTGCCAGCGGCTCCATATCAGGCCCCAATACCCCGTGCCGAGGTCGGTCATCGTCGGTCACCGACCGTGACGCCGTAACCCCAGAGGAATAGACTGAGAACCAACCTGTGTTCTGATCGAATACTTGGTGCTGTTCCTGCATCATCTCGTGAAAGGCGACCATCGTGAACAACAACACCTCTGGACCGTCACAACAGCCAGTCACCGAAGCCGCCGACCCCTTCGGGTTTGTGGGGCTGACCTACGATGATGTGTTGCTGTTACCGAATGCCACTGAAGTCATTCCCGCTGACGCCGATGTCGCCACCCGGCTCACCAAACGGATCAACATCAACGTCCCGATCATCTCAGCGGCCATGGACACCGTCACCGAGTCCCGTCTGGCGATCGCCATGGCCCGCATGGGTGGTATGGGAGTGATTCACCGCAATCTGTCCATCGCAGACCAAGCCTCGGAAGTCGATAAGGTCAAGCGCAATGAGTCCGGAATGATTACCGACCCGGTCACGATTTCTCCGCAAGCCACTCTGAGCCAGTGGGACGAACTCTGTGGCCGCTACCGGGTTTCCGGCTTGCCGGTTGTAGAAGAAGACAACACGTTAGTCGGGATCATCACCAACCGTGACACTCGGTTTGTGCCCCGAGGACAGTTCGACACCATCACGGTGGCCGAGGCCATGACGAAGATGCCACTGGTGACCGCCCACGTCGGCATTACTCGTGAAGAAACCATCCGGTTGTTGTCTGAAAACCGGATCGAAAAGCTCCCGCTGGTCGATGATCGCAACCACCTCCAGGGGCTGATCACGGTCAAGGACTTCGACAAGGCCGAGGAATACCCGCTGGCCTCCAAAGACCACGAAGGGCGCCTGCTGGTCGGGGCTGCGGTCGGGTTTTTCGGCGACGGCTGGGACCGTGCTATGACCTTGGTAGACGCCGGAGTCGACGCACTCGTGGTCGATACCGCCAACGGTCACACCCACGGCGTGCTGGACATGGTTTCCCGACTGAAGAAGGAACCTGCCGCGGGGCATATTGATGTTATCGGCGGACAGGCCGCCACCTACGCCGGCGCGAAAGCTCTGGTTGATGCCGGAGCCGATGCGGTCAAGGTCGGGGTGGGCCCCGGCTCTATTTGCACCACCCGTGTGGTGGCCGGTGTCGGCGTGCCCCAGGTGACTGCCATCTACGAATCCGCCAAAGCGACCATCCCTGCCGGCGTGCCGTTGATCGCCGATGGCGGTCTGCAATACTCCGGTGACATCGGCAAGGCGCTGGTCGCCGGCGCCGATTCGGTGATGCTGGGGTCGTTGTTGGCTGGCACCGCAGAATCTCCTGGCGACCTGGTGTTTTACCAGGGCAAACAGTTTAAGGCCTACCGCGGCATGGGATCGCTGGGTGCGATGCAAACCCGTGATGGTCACCGTTCCTACTCCAAGGACCGCTACTTCCAGGCCGATGTGCCCAGCGAAGAGAAGCTGATCCCCGAAGGCATTGAGGGACAGGTGCCCTACCGCGGTCCGGTCAGTGCCGTGTTGCACCAGTTGGTGGGCGGTCTGCGCCAAACCATGTTCTACACTGGCGCCGCCGACATTCCTGCCTTGAAGCGCGACGGCCGCTTCGTGCGGATCACCCCTGCTGGGCTCAAAGAGTCCCACCCCCACGACATTATGATGACCGTGGAAGCCCCCAACTACCACAACCGCTAAATCTGGAGCCAACTAGTGAGTCACGAGATTGAGATCGGTCTCGGCAAACGAGGCCGAGCATCCTACCCGCTGGACGCGGTCAATATTGTTCCGGCCCGCCGGACCCGCGACCCCGAAGATGTGTCGCTGGACTGGCAGATCGATGCCTTCAAGTTCTCCATGCCAGTCATCGGAGCCCCGATGGACTCGGTTATGTCTCCGGCCACTGCGATCGAGCTGGGCAAGCTCGGAGGCATGGGCGTGCTCAACCTCGAAGGCCTCTGGACCCGCTATGAAAACCCGGAACCGATTCTGGAAGAGATCGCCCACCTGCAAGTTGCAGCGTTCTCCCCAGAGAACACCGCACGCCTCCAGCAGCTCTACGCGGCCCCGATCCAGCCCGACCTGATCACCGCCCGGCTGGCCGAGATTCGCGACGCCGGAGTCGTGGTCGCCGGGGCGCTCACGCCTCAGCGCACCCAAGAGTTCTACCGCACCGTGCTGGACGCCGGGGTGGACATGTTCGTCATTCGTGGTACCACCGTTTCGGCACAGCATGTCTCCGAAACCTCCGAGCCCCTGGATCTGAAACAGTTCATTTACGAGCTGGACGTTCCGGTGATTGTCGGTGGTGCCGCCGGGTACACACCCGCTCTTCACCTGATGCGCACCGGTGCTGCCGGGGTGCTGGTCGGATTCGGTGGTGGCGCGTCCTCCACCACCCGTCGTGCCTTAGGCATCCGGGTGCCGATGGCCACCGCCATTGCCGATATTGCTGAGGCCCGTCGCGACTACATGGATGAATCTGGTGGACGCTACGTGCACGTGATCGCCGATGGCGGTCTCGGAAACTCGGGAGACATCGTGAAATCTCTGGGTATGGGCGCTGACGCGGTGATGCTCGGCGCCGCCCTGGCCCGAGCCGAAGAAGCTCCTGGAGCGGGATGGCACTGGGGCCTGGAAGCCGCCCATCCGGTCTTCCCCCGTGGCGATCGCACCCATGTGGGCACCGTCGCCCCGTTGCGTGAAGTATTATTGGGACCTACCGATCACACCAACGGCACCGCCAACCTGATGGGCGCACTCCGGCGTGCCATGGCTTCGACCGGATATACCGAACTGAAAGAATTCCAGAAAGTCGAAGTTCAGATCGCCCAGGTCTAACCCCTTCCCATCTGCTGTAGCTACCCCCGATAAAGCGAGGTCTGATGCTCCGTACCGCGCTGAAGCCTCGGTGGCTGGGTTTCCTAGCGGTCGCGATCCTGGTTTCGGCGGTGTTCATGGCCCTGTCGGTCTGGCAAGCCCGCCAAGCAGTCTCCAACCCTGCCCCGCCACCGGAACAAACCGAAAACCCGGTGGAGATGACCGAATTCTTCGAACCATTTACCGCTATGGTTTCCACTCAGGCTGACCAGATGGTGTACTTCACCGGCACTGTTGAGCCCGAGCACACCGTCCAAGTTGCTCACCGCGTGCACGACGGCCAGACCGGATATTGGATCGTCTCGCGTGCCACGGTGACCGGCACCGATCGTAACGTGAGTATTCCGGTGGTGTGGGGCTGGCGCGAAGAACCGCTGGATTTTGAGGCCACCGAGCAGAACCCCACGGACCTCAGCGTTGCAGAACGCCTGTTTACTGAGGCTAGTGGCATCGAACCGAGCCAGACCGTGACCATGACCGGAAGACTCCTTCCTGCCGATGGGCCGGATACCGGCTCTGATCTGTCCACCACCCCGGTAACCGTCTCGACCCTGGCTACCGCCGAGCTGACCAATATCTGGGATGAGCCGCTCTATGCCGGCTATGTTGTCGTCGAAGAATTCGAGGACACCGAAGGGACGGTGCACACCGTTCAGGCCCCCGGCTCGTCCAGCACATCCGATGGCCTGGAAGCTGTCCGTGTCTCCGCCCCGGAGCAGGAAACCGACGTGGTGTGGCTCAACGTCTTCTACGCGATCGAGTGGGTGATTTTTGCGGCTTTCGCGCTGTATCTGTGGTGGCGATTCGTGCGCGATGACTACCTGAAAGACCAACGCGAGGCAGAACTCGACCGGCTGTGGGAACAGCATTGGCGACGCAAAGAACTCGAAAAACGACGCGAACAAGCCCGCGCCGAAAAGGCCGCGGCGGTGGTAGCCTATCGAAATTACTATGGGCATGACCCTGAACCACCCGCCGACCAGTGAGCTCGACCCAACGAAGGCACCGTGACAGATCGTGACTGATAGACAACCTCCCATCGACCCCAACACCCTGCCCGACCCCGACCAGATCACCGAAGAGGATCTGCCGGCTGCGCCACCCCGCCCTGAGTCGGTGGGCAAACGCCGTTTTGGCGGCACCCACAAACAGATTCGTGGAGCCCTGACCTTTTACCGGATCTGCGCTTATCTGACCGGTATTTTGCTCCTGGCGCTGGTAGTCGAAATGATCCTGAAATACGGTTTCGACCTCGAGCTTTTCGCCGGTGGCACCACCTTCGATGGTGCGGATAACACGCTGGGACTACACCCCCCGGACTCCGTGCTGGGCGGAGTAAACCTGTCGTTGCTAGTACTCATCGTCCACGGATGGATGTACGTGGTGTATTTGGTGGGTTGTTTCCGACTGTGGGCGCTGATGCGCTGGTCCGGCTGGACGCTGTTGGCGATGGCCGGCGGTGGCGTGGTGCCATTTTTGAGTTTCTACACCGAGCATAAAATAGCTCAACGGACCCACCAAGAACTTGCCGAACACCCCGAAGGAGTGCGCCGGTACTAACGATCGGAGACACCATCATGCTCCAGGAGTTGATGGCCACCCAGGCCAACTCCGCCGACTCTGCTTTTGGCCTGATCGGCGATTGGGCCGTGGCGGTTATGAACGCCTTAGGCCCCACCGGTGTCGGGCTGTTGGTGCTGATCGAAAACCTCTTCCCGCCGATTCCCTCCGAAGTGATCCTGCCCCTGGCCGGATTTAGCGCCGCCTCCGACCAGGCGCAGTTCACCTGGGCCTCCGCGGTGCTGTTCGCGACCGTTGGATCAGTCCTGGGCGCATACTGTCTCTACGGGCTGGGTGCCTGGCTGGGGCACCAGCGCACCGTGAATCTGTTGACGAAATTGCCGCTCGTGGAGCGCAGGGAGATCGACGCCACCATAAACTGGTTCAACAAACACGGTTATTGGACCGTGTTCCTCGGTCGTATGGTGCCGATCTTCCGCTCACTGATCTCGCTACCGGCGGGAGTTGAGCGCATGAACTGGTGGAAGTTTGGGCTCTTGACCCTGACCGGATCAGCGATCTGGAACACCATCTTTGTCTACGGTGGATTTCTGCTCGGGGAGAACTGGTACCTGCTGGAACAGGCCGCCGGTTGGTTCCAATACCTGGTGATCGGGTTGCTCCTGCTGGCATTGATCGCCTACGTGGTCTACAAGATCCGGTCCCGAAAAACGGCGCAGCGCCCCGGTGCGGCTCAGTTAGACTGAGAACGTGACTGATCCATCCCGCGCAGATAACCCAGACATTGCCGCTGATTTCCCCACCGTGTTGGTGGTGGACTTTGGAGCTCAATACGCCCAGTTGATTGCCCGGCGTGTCCGTGAGGCTCATGTCTACTCCGAAGTGGTCGCGCACTCCACCCCGGTCCAAGACATTGTGGCGCGCAAACCCGCCGCGCTTATCCTCTCGGGCGGACCATCCTCGGCCTACGAAGACGGCGCTCCCGGAATTGACCCGGACCTGCTGGAAGCCGGCATCCCGGTGCTAGGCCTCTGCTATGGATTCCAGGCCATTACCCAGGCGTTGGGTGGTACGGTGGCGCGGACCGAACGGCGCGAATACGGCTCCACACCGCTGACCAGCCTAGCGACAGACTCGGTACTGCTGGCGGGTCAGCCCGCCGACCAGACGGTGTGGATGTCGCACTCCGACGCGGTGTCGCAAGCCCCCGAAGGGTTTACCGTCATTGCCTCGACTCCGCATGCCAGTGTGGCCGCTTTCGAGAACACCGAAAAGAAGATTTTCGGCGTCCAGTGGCATCCCGAGGTGAAACATACTCCCTTCGGTCAGGACACCATCACGAACTTTCTCTACCACGGTGCCGGATTGCGTCCGGAATGGACCACCAGCAGTGTTATTGACGAGCAGGTGCAACTGATCAAGGATCAGGTCGGTGACGCTCGAGCCATCTGTGGCCTTTCCGGCGGGGTGGACTCCGCGGTGGCCGCCGCGCTAGTGCAACGCGCCATTGGTGACCGGCTCACCTGCGTCTATGTCAACCACGGACTGATGCGCCACGACGAATCAGTCGAAATCGAACGTGCTTTTGGAGCCGCTTCCGGGGGAGCCCGTCTGGTGATGTTGGACGCCGAAGAAGACTTCCTGCAGGCGTTATCCGGTGTGAGTGACCCCGAAGCCAAGCGCAAGATCATCGGCGAAAAATTCATCCGCACCTTCGAACGGGCACAAGCCGAGATTGTGGCAGAAACCGCTGATCAGGATCTGCCCCCAGTGAAGTTCCTGGTCCAGGGAACCGTGTACCCCGACATCGTCGAATCCGGTGGGGGAGACGGGACCGCTGTGATCAAGTCCCACCACAACGTGGGCGGGTTGCCGGACGATATTGAATTTGAACTCGTCGAGCCACTGCGAGCCCTGTTCAAAGACGAGGTCCGCGCCGTGGGAACTGAACTGGGCCTGCCTGATGAGATTGTCTGGCGTCAGCCCTTCCCTGGCCCCGGCCTGGGTATCCGTATTATCGGCGAAGTCACCAAAGAACGTCTCGACACCCTGCGGGCCGCCGACGCAATTGTGCGTGCCGAGCTGACCGCAGCCGGGTTGGATCGGGAGATCTGGCAGTGCCCGGTCGTGCTGTTGGCTGATGTTCGCTCCGTGGGTGTGCAGGGTGATGCCAGAACTTATGGTCACCCGATCGTACTACGCCCGGTGGTTTCCGATGATGCGATGACCGCTGACTGGGCGAAGGTGCCCTACGACGTGCTCTCCAAGATCTCCAATCGCATTACCAATGAGGTCGATGAGATCAACCGGGTTGTGTTGGATGTGACATCCAAGCCCCCGGGAACCATCGAATGGGAGTAATAAAGCGATCCCCGTGAGAAAATCTGGGACCATCTCGGTGGTTCACCGCCCGATCTCGCCCAATGTGCGGTTGGATAGTTTCAGCGAGGACTATCGATCAGGAAGGACGAGGCTGCTGTGAACGAAACGGATCCCACTCGTCGTGATGACGACACAGAGCTCGGTGGCGCCGAAAACCAGGAACTGGACAGCACCGATCTCGACTTCATTGCCGATGATTCCGCACCGAGCACAGCCGGTTTCGACGATCCCGAGATCAGCTTCGGCCAATGGCTACACCAGATCACGACCGGGCAAGAGTCTGACACCATGTTGCGGTTTGCCCCGACCACGGCAAACTCCCTGGAAATCACCCACTCCCACCCCTCGGGGCTGACACAGTTTCTGACCAAACGTCGCACCCGCCTCTCCACGCTGATGCGGGATCAACCCGGACAAAACTCGGCTCGAGCTACCGCCACCGCCATGATCTCCAAGATCGACGAACTCGCTGAAGATCGTGGGATCAACGTCGGCTTCGTCGCCGCCGGCATTGCGACCTGGCGGATCAGCGATGGCGGGGCATCTCACCAGATGTCAGCGCCTGTGTTACTGGCTCCTGTGCGCTTGAGCCAGCGCAATGGACGCGAAGACTTTGACGTCCAGCTCACCGGACAAGCTATCCTCAACCCGGCCCTGGCCCGGTACTTCCACTCGGTCTACGGTGTAGAACTTGACCCAGAGCAGTTCCGTCGTGCCGCCTACGCCACCAATAAGCTCGAGCCTCTGCCCGCACTGGAGCTGATGCGCGAGTATAGCTCTGAGGTTCGAGGTCTGGTGGTCGAACACCGTATTCTGCTCTCGACTTTCGCTGATCTCACCGACGAATCGGTTTCGGCGATCACCGGATTTGATCACCCCGTGCTCCGCGACCTCTACCGTGCGCAAGCCGGCACCGAATTCGCGACCGAACTCGTCGAACCCGAAGAATCGAGTCTGGAGGCGGTGGACCTCACCCCGTTGGACCAGCGCGACCCCGCCGATGAGCCACTCGTCTTCGACCTCGACCCCTCACAACAAACCGCCGTGGACCTGATCCGCTCCGGACATTCCGTGGTGGTAACCGCTCCTCCGGGAACCGGCGAAACACAGACCGCGCTGGCCGCTGCAGCAGCCTTGGCCGCTGATGGTCGCCGGGTGTTGATGGTGGCTGAACGCACCACGACACTCAACGAGCTCTACCGTCGTGCCGACGCGGTGGGACTAGCCAGCATGCTCTTCCACGTCAGTGCAACCCATACTTCCGCTCAGTTGCGTGAAGAAATGATCCAGGCGTTACTACGTGTCGAAGCTGCCAAAGAGCCGGCCACCCAGCGGGTGAACCAAACCCTGGTGCAACGTCGTGATCAGCTGGTTGCTCATGCCGAGAGCCTCCACCGGGTGCGCGAGCGGTGGAATTGCTCGCCTTACCAGGCCATGCGCGCCCTGGCTGAGCTCACCGCCTTGGACCCGCCACCATGCACTTCGGTGCGCTTGAAACGTTCGGTGCTGGATTCCACCGTCGCACGGGACGATATTGCTGAAAAGCTCACCTCGGCGGCCAGACTGGGTGCCTTCTCACGGGCCGCCACCGAATCCCCGTGGTATGGTGCGCGGTTACGCAACGTGCAAGAAGCCGAAGCTGCCTACCAGCTGGCCGAAGACATTAACGACCACCTCCCGCGAGTTCGAAAGCTGATGGTCCAGGCCACTGAGGATGCCCACCTGCGGACCGGGACGAACATCAATGAGTGGAACGACCAAGTTTCCCTGCTGCAAAGTGTGCGCGGCTCCCTGGACCACTTCACCCCCGATATTTTCGATCGGCCGGTGACCGATCTGATTGCTGCCACAGGGTCAGGATCCTGGCGACGCGATCACGAGATCGAGATGTCGGCGATGACGCGGTCGAAACTTCGTCGTGTGGCTAAAGAGTACGTGCGGCCCGGCGTGTCGGTGCCCGATTTACACGACGCTCTGGAGAAAGTCCAAGAACAACTCACCGCGTGGAATCAGTACTCCACCTCCAAACGCCATCCTAAAATCCCCACCGGACTAGACACCCTCGAACGGGAGCTGTCGGTGCTGACCGACAATATTTCCCAGCTCCAAGAGCGGTTGGCCACACCAGCGGTGCGAGCCGAAGAGCTGGCGCGTCTGTCGATCAACGATCTCTCCGATGTCGTCCAACGTCTGGTCGACGACGCTGAAACGTTGCAGACACTGCCCGAACGGACCCTGGTCGTCGATCAGCTGACTGAACACGGGCTCGGTGAGCTACTTCGCGACTTCTCCGAACGGGAAGTCACCGCAGACAACGTGGTCGCTGAACTCGAGATGGCCTGGTGGCAGTCCGTGCTGGAAGCGATGCTGTCCTCCGACGAGACCCTGACTGTGATGGACGGCGACGAGCTGAACACACTAGAAGCCGAGTACCGTCTTGCCGATGGGACGCATCTGGACTTGGGCGCCTCCTCGTTGAACTGGGCGCTGGCCCAGCGCTGGAACGAGGTCTGCGACACTCACGAGACTGCCGCTTCGACGCTACGGACCATGCTCAAAGAGGGCGAGACCACACTCGAGAACCTCGCTGACATTGATCCCGAGCTCCTGCAGCCCTTGATCCCGGTATGGATGTCCTCGCCGATGGCTCTGGCGCAAGCCCCGCAGAAACTGCACTTCGATGCCGTGTTGATCCTGGATGCTGGTTCCTTGGCTTTGCCCACGGGTCTGGGCGCGATGGCCCGGGCTCAACAGGTGGTTGCCTTCGGAGACCCGGTCTCCGAACGGCCCCAGCCGTTCCACGTCTGCGTGGAACCCACCACCGGTAGCGAACCAGCCGTGACCGAATCGGTATGCGTGGCCCTGCGCCGAGTGTTGCCGACCACCGCACTGTCGACCATGCACCGTGGTGTCTCCCAGGCGCTGGTCCGATTACTCGGGACCCAACTCTATGACGGACAACTGGACAAAATGGCCACCGCCGCGGAAATCACCGGGGCCTATACCTCCCGAGGGGCCGAGGTCGAATACCTCACCGCGCCCGGTACCCCGGGCTACGGCGACGATGGAGTGGAGTCCACCACTGCTGAAGTCAATCGTGTGGTCGATTTGGTCTTTGAACAGTTCCAGACGTTCCCCCATCGCTCGGTGGCGGTGTTGACCACCACACCGTTGCACGCCCGCAGGGTGGCCGAAGCAATACGCGTCAACCTCGCTGATCACCGCTGGGCCACCAGCTTCTTCAATGCCGAGACTGCCCCCCACGGCGAACCCTTCGTGGTCGCACCACTGGAGCGGGCGGGGTCAATGGTGCGCGACACCGTGATCTTCTCCCTGGGTTATGGACGCACCTCCCACGGCACCGTGGTACACCACTTTGGGCCACTGTCCGAACAACACGGCGTGGAGTACTACGCGAGACTGGCAACCCGTGCCCGCGAGTCGTTTCGGGTGCTCAGCTGCATTCACCCCCAAGAGGTCGACCCCGCTCGTTTATCCGCTGGGGCCGGCTACTTCTGGGAGATGATAGAACTCATTTCTGCCCCACGGACAGACACCGAGGCTGTGGCTGGCGGCGTCACGAAATCGACCACCGACCCCCTGGTGCAACCGATCGCTGAGGAACTCCTCGCCCGGGGCGCCCGGGTGATCACCGATGGTGCTTTACATGCGGAGTTGCTGATCTGGAACCCGGATCCAGAAATCTACCGGCCTACTCCCGGTGGGGAGGACTACACGGTCCCCCTGGCGGTCACCACCGACGGTAGTAGCCACTATCAGCACCTTTCGGTACGTGAGCGATCGCGACTTCGCCCGCTGGCTGCTCAGCGAGCGGGCTGGCGGCCAGTATCGGTGTGGAGTATCGATTCTTTTGCCGAACCGCAAAAAACTGTGGACCGACTGGGTGATCTTATCGGTCTGCAACCGGGCACGATGGATCAGCAGACACAACGCACCCGGCGCAGTAGTCGCTCCCACCGCAAAGAGCCCGACACCAACGATGTGACGGAACAGTGACCCGTGATGACTCCGCACGAGCCATCTCAGCACCGCCCGCAACCGCGTCGGCGTGGACACCGTCGAGTGGATGTGGGGCCGACAGGTCAACCTGACCCCGACGGTGATCAGCACCTCACGGCGGAGGTAACACGCCGCGCAGATCAGGCGCACCCGGTGTCCACTCCGCGCGTTAAAAAATCCACCGGCCACGCTCAGTTGTCTGAACGCGACCGGTGGATGCTGGAGCAACGTCCCCCACACTGGGGATGAGGGGTTAGCTCACGATGCTGTCGTTTGAGTAGTCGTCGCCGGGCTCATCAAGCTGGTCGGCATTGTAGTTGTCTCACTCGGAATCGTCGAAACCTGGCATCGATGGAGCATGCTCAGTACCGTCGACGGGGGGGTGTCCCCTGTGCTTTAAGTCAAGCTGCTTGGGGAACTTTGTTTGGGGTAGCATGATAGAAGCTGGTATCTCGGACCAAGGCGAACATGACGTTGAGGCGGTGGCGTGCCAGACAGATCACCGCGGCGTTATGTTTCTTATCTTCTGCGCGTTTCTTGTTGTAGTGGGCTTTCGATACCGGGTCGTGGCAGGAGGCCACCCATGCGGATCGGAATAAGGCGTTGTTGAGTTGTTTATTGCTAGAGCGGGCCGGGGACTCACCTCGGATCGAGGTCCCAGAGCGGCGCGTTACGGGAGCAATTCCGGCGTAGGTGGCCAGGTGATCTGGGGTGGGGAAGGAGCTGAAGTCTGCTGCAGTGAGCAGGATCGTGGCGGCGGTCTTGATTCCGACTCCTGGCATAGAAATCAAGACCTGGGTAAGAGGGTGAGCATCGACCATCGCTTCCACCTCGGTGGCCACCAGAGCGCGTTGAGCTTTGAGCTCTTTGATCTGGGCGGCCATCCTGGGGATGATCAGTTCCACGGTAGCTGTTCCAGGCACGGTGACCGTTTGCTCAGCTAGGGCCGCGAAGATCTGGTCGATCAACGCGGAGGGGTCTTTGCGGGCATGATTTTTCGCCCAGCGTTTTACCCCCGATTTGTCAGCAGCCTGCAGGCCGTGGGGTCCGTGATACCGAATCAACAACTCCAGGACCATGGGCCGTGTGAGGACGGTGCCGGTGAAGACTTGTTCCAGTGACGGGTAAATGTGCACCAGCAAGGATCGTAGTCGGTTGATGGCTGGGGTACATTCCCGAGCCAGGTCATCATCAAACCCAGCCAGCACTTTCAACGCCGAGAACAGATCAGATTCCCGATCCACGGCTCGTAGCGTATGGGGCATGGTTCTGGCGGTATCAGCAATGATGAACGCGTCCCGGGCATCAAGTTTTGGACCGGCCGGGATACAGATCAGCAGCCTTGCGCATCGCCAAGCCCCGGCAAGTATGCCACGGTGGCGCCACAGTCTCGGGCCACCGCGATCGGTAAGGCACCAATGGTGTTAGGCTGATCGACCACCACCAGCACTGAACCGTGCCTTTGGAGCTGAACGATGACGTCTTGCAATGCGGTTTCGTCTTGCGGTAATTCCCGGTCGTAGAGTTTCTCGCCGGTGGTTGTCAGGGCGCATCCGTAATGTGCGCTTTTACCAACGTCTAGCCCCAGGATCACATCGTAGGTTGTTGTCATGGCAGTCTTCCTCACTGCTGGTAGCAAGGCCGCTGTGATCATGACACCCGATGCTTGCACCCACGTTACGAACAGACCTCAACACACTGCTTGGGCCGCATCCCTATGAGAAGTCAACGCGCGTCCTGGACCTCTGGCGGCAACACCCCCGGACCATGAAATGACAGGGCAACACAGCCATACCAGAGCCAGCGACCAGGTCCTTGGATAGACCTAAGAAATACCCTAGAAGGACCTATAAATAAATGTAACGGGTCTTTTCGAAAGATTCTTCTCAAAACGGGAAGCTTCTTTTCTCGTATGGAGCGAAGGGGTAGTGCGTGGGGGAGTTCGATGCTTTGTTCGAGCGTAACCGGGTGGTGTCTATCCGTGGTGTTGCAATAGAAGACGAGACGGAATGTGCGTGTCCCGAGAATGTTTTTGGACAGTACGTTTACCGTAGGGATTTTAGCCCCAGGGAAGCATGCCCGGATGAGTACAGCGGAGCTCAACACCTTTTAGGCTCCCCGTCCGGCGGTAGTTGTCCAACATGGGAGAAGCGAACCCCCACTGGTCGCTGGCTACGCCCATCTGGTCCAAACCAACGTCTAGCCCCCGATCCTGCAATGCCTTGTGTAGGCGCCGGATTTTACTCGCGTTCGGCAGCTTATCGCGGCTCCACGTCGATTGCGCCGTCCAGCAAGCGGTTGTTCATATCGACGATAGCCTCGTGGCGTTCCGCTTCCTCCCGAGTGATCTGACGGGCCACCTGCGCGATTATCAATTCCTGGAAGATTGACGGGGAGTCCACTTTTGATCTGTCAAGTCCGGCTGCTTGTACGGTGGCTGCGGTTTGGTCATTCCTTGCCGCTGGCGTGCCACTGTCCACCATGGGGGCTGCCCCTCGCCACTCTAAAAGTATCGGTTGTTGTCCCAGATTTCCCAACTGTCGAACTGGTCGCGTAGGGAGTAGTTCAAATGAAGCATCTCTGGATTTAGCCTGTGCTCGGCATGTAGAATCTCGTCATACCCTGCCAGTTGGTGACGCCCGTTAATCGAGGAGTGTGCAGTTCCGGTGAACATGTGATCTCCACTCAGCCCTGCTGAGAAGTGACCCAAGCTTCTACCCCCCCCCGGGAGATCACTATGCCCGCAATTGCCCTCGATGATGTTTCTTTTTCCTATGGCTCCCGTCTCGTCCTCGACCGTGTGAGTCTGCACGTTTCTGCCGGTGAGCGAGCCTTCTTAATCGGCCCGAACGGGGTCGGTAAATCAACGCTGCTGAAAATTCTGACCGGTGATCTGATACCCGTTTCGGGAGGAGTTGTTTCTGGCGTTGTTCCTCAGCGTATTCCCGATCCGGAGTCTTTCGACGGCAGCGTTGCGCAGTTCCTCGACTCGGCACTGGCACCGTTCAGGGAGCTGTTGTTGCGTTTTGAGCAAGTCACTGAGGCCATCGCGTCTGGGCAGGATGGTCTTGCGGGCGAGTACGATCAGATCCTCGCTCGGTTGAACGCGCTGGATGTATGGTCATTGGATTCACGCGTGAACGAGACTCTTGCCGGGCTGGGTCTCGTCGAACTGACTGGGTCTGGTGCAAATCGGATGTTGGTCAGACTTTCGCCCGGCCAGCGTGCGCGGTTGGAGCTAGCTGTGCTGCTGATCATCCGGCCTGAGGTGCTGATCCTCGATGAACCGACCAACCACTTGGACGGCGAGGCCATCGAATTCCTGGCAACTGTCGTCAATAACTGGGACGGTCCAGTGCTCGCCGCCAGCCATGACCGGGCTTTCATCGAGAATTCCGCCACCGTTATCTACGACATGGATATCACCGTGTGGCAGGAATTAGCCAAAGTAGACGGTGAGGAGCTAGTGGGCGTTTACCGCAACGCGGGCAACTACACTGACTACCTAGCCGCCAAGGCGACCGCCCGAGAGAAGCACCTGCAGATCCACGCCGCGCAACAGGACGAAAAGCGCGAGTTGCACGAGCACCGGCACGAGAGCATGAAGATTGCCCGCGGTGGTGTCCGGGTCGAAACAGCGGTTGGCAAGCAGAAGAAGTTCTTCACGGACCGGGCGGCAGCGACAGCGGTAAAGAGAACGCGTGCAGATGATGTTCGCTTGGAGCGCCTTGTCCAGCGCGAGGTACGAAAACCCCGTCACTACGATTTGGAGTTCCCCTCCCTCGAAACTGACCCTCGATCTGGTCTGGCCGTTTCAGCCAGGGACGCGACGGTGGTAGGTCGGCTTGCGCCGGTCACGTTCGATCTCAGCAGAGGCGAACACCTCCTCGTGACGGGGACAAACGGGGCAGGGAAATCAACCCTGCTGAACTGGGTTGCTTCCGGTAACCCGCCGACCAAGGTGACCAGCAAGGGCACCATTACCCGCGATGAACCCGTCGGTCAGGTGCTGCAGAGGCTTCCAGCTGAGTCAGACCCAGGCTTTGAATCGCAGACGTGGAGGAACGGGGTTGGCTCGGCTGGGAAAGGAATCTTGCATCCGTCTATGTGGCGCACCCCAATTCCCGACTTGTCGGCAGGGAATCAACGCCGCGCCCAACTCGCAATCGCATTGGCCCGTCGTCCAACCGTGCTAATAATCGACGAACCTACCAACTACCTCGATTTGGATACGATGGACGCGCTTGAAGAAGCGCTGCGCAACTGGCAAGGAACCCTAATCATCGCCAGTCATGACCGTTGGCTGATTGAACACTGGCACGGACGCCATCTCCACCTCAAGCCTATGCGCCAGTCACCATCAATATGAGAATTGGGAACCGTCATTGAAGCTTTGGCAGAGCTGATGGCTGCTGCTAAGGAGATGGGGGAGCTGGACGAATAGCCCCCTAAAGATTTTGTCGGACTGACAGGATTTGAACCTGCGACCCCTACTCCCCTAGTGTAGTGCGCTACCAAGCTGCGCCACAGTCCGCCACCCTTTAAAAAGGGCAACGGCGATAAGGGCGCTGATGAGGCCCGCGCAGATGAGTGTCATGACCAGTACGTAGACGCAGGCCGATGGAAAACAGCATGAGGGTCACGCCGATGACGGCGAGAAGATCGAGGGACTCGACATGTTTCACACCCGCGGCATTGAGTGCGAAGCCGGAGGCGACGAACCCAATGAAGGGCGGCAGTCGCACGGCCCAGGCGATGAGGCCGCAGGCGAAGAGTGAATCGAGGAGGCGAGCAGGTCCCGGAAATGGGGGTCTTTTTATAAGATTCTTCTCAAAACGGGAAGCTTCTTTTCTCGTATGGAGCGAAGGGGTAGTGCGTGGGGGAGTTCGATGCTTTGTTCGAGCGTAACCGGGTGGTGTCTATCCGTGGTGTTGCAATAGAAGACGAGACGGAATGTGCGTGTCCCGAGAATGTTTTTGGACAGTACGTTTACCGTAGGGATTTTAGCCCCAAGGAGGCATGCTCGGAGGGGTACAGCGAGGAAATGATTGATTGGGAGGTCCAAAGCAAGTTCGGTTTGTCCTTCTTCAATAGCTCCCGGCTGAACTTGACCACCATTGCCAAGCTCGACGATCACGTCTACGACGCGCTGATGGACTACGTTGGCGCGTTTTCTTCCTCCGTGCGCGACGTGTTGGATGCCTTCGATTTCGCAGTGAAGATGAAGACCCTTGACACTGCGCACCGCTTGTGGCCGGTTGTGAAGCACTTCGCCACCATCGACATGAGCATGCAGGATCTGCCCGACGCACAGATGGGCGACCTGTTCCAGCACGTCATGTACAAGGCCTTTGACACGAAGGGTAAGGCTGCGGGTGCGTTTTATACCCCGCGTGATGCGATCCGGCTGATGGTGGATATTCTATTTGCTTCCGAGGACGTTGGCCTGACCTCCGACGGCGCTTCTCGCACTGTCTATGATCAGACAAATAGTTCTAGACGCAGACTCGAGGAAACTACCCAAACTCGGTGTTCCTCGAGTTTCTAGACGGCGCAGGATACGCGGGGGCTTTGCGTGAAGTGCCCCGGGTTTTGTTCCTAGGCTTGTGCCTTGATTTCCATTATTTCTCGACTGGGGTGGTGTTCCCAAAATTCGGCTTCTACTTCAGCCGGCGTGCGGTAGCCCAGGCTCTGGTGGAGCCTTGACTCGTTCCACCAATTCACCCACTCAAACGTGGCAATCTCAACATCAACCACGTCGGTCCACAACCTGGTATAAATCAGCTCGTTTTTGTAGGAACCGTTGACGTTTTCAGCCAGTGCATTGTCATAAGAGTCACCAACAGTACCGGTCGACGCGATAATTCCATGCTCAGCAAGACGCGCATTGTAGATAATGCTCACATATTGCGAGCCGTGATCCGAGTGGTGAACTAGACCGGTGGTCTTCTTGGCGCACACAATGGCTTGATTGAGTGCTTGCAACGGCAACGCTTCGGTGCGCATCGAGTCAGACAACGCCCAGCCGACGATCCTCCGGGAGAACACATCAGTTACGAAGCCGGCGTACACAAACCCTTTTCTGGTGCGCACATAGGTAATGTTTGCCACCCATAGCCGATTAGGCCCACAGGCTCGAAACTCACGACCCACCAAGTCGGGGCGAGTGTCGGGTCCCTTGGGCTTATGTGTCATCACGGGAGACCGGCCTTTACCTTTGCCAGACACACCTGCAAGGCGCATCAGACGCGCGGTCTGTTCACGTCCAATGTCGATTCCTTCACGGCGCAGCGCGTGCCACATTTTGCGAATCCCGTAGACGCCGTAGTTTTGTTGATGAACTTCGGTAATGCGCTCTACTAGGGCGGCGTCACGAAGGCTACGGACACTTAATCCCCGAGCCTTAGATTGGCGGTACCCACGAGAAGTAAGGAAGCCGCCAACACGGTGTGTGTTTAACGTCGTGCAGATGAACTCGACGGTGAAATGATTCCGGTGTTTATCGATGAACTGGATCATTTCCGACGTTTTGGGTCGAGTTTCGATGCGAAAAAAACCGACGCGGCCTTTAACAGCTCGTTGGTGTCGCGAAGTTCTTGATTCTCACGCCGAAGCTTGGCTACCTCTGCCACGAGGTCTTCGGACAACAGCTCGGCAATACGACCGTCACGGCGAGCCGCTTGTGTCCACTGCCGAGCAGTATGCCATGAGACGCCCAGCTTCGGCGCAACTGCCTGGCACGCAGCCTGCATCGACATGTTCTCTGCCAGGATGCGATCCTCCACCAAGCGAACCACGCGGTCCTTCACATCCTGGTCAAATTTTCTTGGCATGTTCCAGATTTTCCCATCTACTCAGACGGAACAAAACCTGGGACACTTCAGTCCACAACCCTTGACACACCCCGTTACCTTTTAGGTGTCACTGTTTTCCGGCAGGATATGCAGTGTAGGTAACCAGCTGGTTCCGGCATGATGGTTGCCCCCAGTCGTTGATGATCAGGGGGGTGTAGTCACCGGAACCAGTCTGGTTCGTTCGGATCGCTAATAGAAGCACGCTCCAAACTTTTGTGGGTCTTCGTAACGTGGATGTGAACGCACGAACCACCGGTCACCTTGTTTTTATTGGAACGCACCCAAGAAGGTGATCGATATGGAACCCCAAGTATTCGTTGGTATCGACGTCGGAAAGTCTCAGCATCACGCCACCGCAGTCAATCAGCAGGGCCGGGTAGTGCATGACAAACCGTTGCCACAATCCGAGCCCAAGATTCAGGAACTCCTGACAGATCTTGTCGCCAAACACGGCGAGTTGCTGGTCGTAGTAGAACAGCCGAAAACTATCGGTGCGCTGGTTGTCGCTGTAGCTCAGCAGATGGATACTCAGGTGGCGTATTTGCCAGGACTGACGATGCGTCGAGTCGCTGATCTGCATCCGGGTCAGGCGAAGACGGATGCCCGAGATGCTTACATCATTGCCGAAACTGCCCGCACCATGCCACACACGCTGCGGGGTATCACCGTGGCTGAAGAACAGATCGCGGAGTTGTCAATGCTGTGTGGTTTTGATGAGGACCTGGCAGCCCAGCTGACTCAAGTCCGCAATCGGATCAGAGGGCTGCTGACGCAGATCCATCCAGCATTAGAGCGCGTGCTGGGGCCACGGTTGGCACACCCAGCAGTCGTTGATTTACTCGGCAGGTATCCAACCCCTGCGGGGTTGAAACGCGCCGGTCGAGGCCACGTTCGAGCTCGGCTCAAAAAGCTTGCGCCGCGCATGGCAGCACGGTTGACCGATGAGATCTTTAGGGCATTAGCCGAGCAAACGACTATCGTGACCGGCACTCATGCTGCTGAGCATATTATTGGTCGCTTAGCTGCCCAACTACAGCAACTCACGCAGCAACGCAGTGATGTTGAAGCTGAAATTTTGTTGGTGGTTGATGCGCACCCTCTTACCGAAGTCCTGACTTCCATGCCCGGTGTTGGAGTCAGGACTGCCGCACGCATTCTCACCGAAGTGGTCGGTAAAGACTTCCAATCCGCAGCCCACTTAGCATCATATGCTGGCATCGCACCCGTGACCCGCCAATCCGGGACCTCCATCCGTGGAGAATCCCCATCTCGGCGCGGCAACAAAGTGCTCAAACGAGTGCTGTTCTTATCTGCCTTTGCTTCGATTAAAGGCGACCCCGCCTCGCGAGCCTACTACGAAAAAAACGCGCCGAAGGCAAACGCCACAACCAAGCCGTCATCGCCCTCGCCCGACGCCGATCCGACGTCCTGTTCGCCATGCTCAGAGACGGCACGTTCTACGAATCTCGCCCAGCACAACTTGTTCCAGCAGCTTGACGAAAACGATAGAAGCACCCCCCATCCTGAAGTACTGCCTCAGCGAATTAAGAATTAATAGGACGCTGAATTATTGCGTTGGGGGCAACCGAGCTTTTGAAGACGGAGAGATTATTGGTGAAATTCCCCTGACTAACCAGTCACAGGTCCATAGGTATGATCGAGCTATGACGATGAACGTGGATGTCGTCGACCCCTCAGTGTTATATTTCTTCGAAGGTGATGCTGGCACCGGCGCCCGTGATGTTCTGGAGAGCGCTGACCAAGACCGGGTCGTGGAGCGTGAGGCTGAGGGCGGAAAGCCCGAGGCGGGTGTCCTTGTCGATACTGGGGAGTCACACTTCAACTACGGTTACCTCTGGTATCCAGACCAGCAGGTGATGGTGACGTTTGATGTCGGATACATCCCGGCTTCTGAACATGAGGGTGAAGCGACCGACGACAAGGCGCGAGAGCGAATGAGATCCTTCCTGGACCAGTATCCCGAGGTTTAGGCCGACTACTTAACACCTTGTTCGATGAGGATTTCACGGAGCTTCGCGCGAGCGCGGTTAACGCGGGATTTGACGGTTTGAATGCCGATTTTTTGTTGTGTCGCGATCTCTTCGTAGGTGAGACCACCATATTCGCGCAAGATCAGGGCTTCCCGAAAGTCTTCCCCTAGCTGGGTGAGGGCAGCTCGGACGACCATGACGGTACTGACTTTCTCGTCGGGAGTGGGGCTAGTATCGGCCTGCGTCATCCCGATCTCGTCGTCTAGGACATCGCGTCGTGCACGAACAAACTGTAGGGCTGCGTTGGCGGCGATCCGGTATGCCCACGTTGAGAACTTGGCGCGCGGTTCAAATTTGTGCATATTTCTCCATGCTGACGTTAGTGCATTCTGCATGGCGTCTTCAGCATCGTGCTGATTGCCAGTGATCGAGTAAACCACTGCCCACATACGACGAGAAGCGCCCTCGACCAAGGTGGCGAAGGCGCTTTCGTCCCCGTGTTGAGCACGATGGATGAGATCGAGTTGAGCAGGATCAACAGGCATGAAGCTGCTTTCTACAGCTGGGGGTCTGAAGCATCCTCCTCGGACCACAGATCATCGCTGTTGGCTATGTCTGCGTCTAAGTCCTGCTCCGACACGGCGTCGTTAGGGACCAACTCGCCTTCTGGTTCAGGGGTTTCTGGGTTGGTCGCAACAGACAGCATCTGCTCTAGCTGGGAACCAGACAGTTCAGGGATGGCTTCAGGATCTCGATAATCCGGCAGGACGTACTCGTCGGTCTCGTCAAATTCATCGGTCAGGTCTGGGATTGCGTGATGACGTGGTGACATCGCTGATGTCCTCCTGAGACTTGAGCATCGCTACTGTGTCAATAGTGCAATAACTGCACTGCCGGTTTTGTCCCCGTATGTCTTACTGTGATGAAGAGGTCGTGCTGGACGATGCCGAGCTCGCCTCGCTCGAAGAAGAAGCTGACGACGAGTCCGTTGAGCTTCGAGAATCGTTCCGGTAGAAGCCGGACCCTTTGAAACTAACCCCCACGGAGCCGAATTTCTTGCGTAAGACGCCACCGCACTTGGGGCAGGCTGTCAGGGAGTCCTCGGAAAAAGACTGGTGAATATCAAAAGCATGAGAGCAGTCTCGACAAACATATGAATACACCGGCATAGTAAGGCACTCCTGATCCTGGCCCGAATGAAAAAAATAACGAGAAGATAACGTCGCTAGTTTACCCGCAGATTTCGCGTCTCATTTTTCGTGTCGGACACGGTCCAATGGATTCCAGCGGTGGTGACCGCGCCGTTGACGGGTTGATCGTGGTCATCGGTTGGAATCGGCGAGAAATCCGGGTAATACTCGTGCGAGAACACGGGACTGAGGGTTACGACAGGCTGATCGAGAGTCTGTGCAAGGTGGGAAAGAACACGGTCATAAAAGCCGCCACCCTGCCCCATGCGGTGGCCGTGAGAGTCCACGGCGAGCGCTGGAACCTGGATCGCTTCCACCTCGGTGAGAATGTCGTGATCAAAACGCTTGCCAACGGGCTGGCTGAGTCCTTTCAATTCGGTTTCTTCCAGCTCGACATCGGGAGTCCACACAGCCCACCGCATCGTGTGATCGGCGTAGGGAACCGGGACAATTACCTGGATCCCGCGCTCATGAAGTCCGGTGACGAACTCGGTAGTATCCGGCTCAGTGCCGTAGCTGATAACCGACGCTACCCGGCTAAACGGTGTTAAACCGGCATCCCGCTGTGCGTCGTACCAGCCCAATAACTGTTCGCAGATCAGGTGTGACTGTCGCAGACGTTCAGCGTTGCCCAGTGCGACACGGCGTTGTCTCATCAAGGTTCGGAAAGCTTTTTTGTCCATTCTCCTCCTTCGCTGGCTACTCGACCGCACCTAGCTGTCGTCTCCATTGTCTCACCTTCTCCCAGCGTGAACGGGAGCGAGCGTGATCTGCGGACATACTCGTGAGACCACTGATAGCGAGCTATGTACTGGGGCATCAGGGAGGGGTGTGTTCTACCATGGGGAAGGTGCAGATCTTTGAAGGCGTCTCGGCGCAATGGCCGGTCGCGTTGCGGTGGCAGAACCTCGTGTTGCGTCCTCTCAAACGACGCGACGGCGCCGAGTGGGATAGCGTCAGAGCTGCGAACGCCCAATGGCTTCAGCCGTGGGATGCTACCCATCCACCGGTATGGGGCGAAGCTGACCGATTGCCGACCTTTGGCCACATGGTGCGGGCGATGAATCGTGACGCCCGCGCGGGGCATTCTTTTCCCTGGGTGCTCTGTGTTCAACAACCCGGTCAGCACCATGCCCGAGTGGCCGGCCAAGTGGTGGCCGCGCCGGTACAGTGGGGTTCGGTCCGGTCAACCGCGTTGGGGTATTGGGTCGATCACCGCCTCGCCGGGCGCAATATTGTGCCTACTGCGGTTGCGCTGGCGATCGATTATCTGTTTGATCGGGTGGGATTACACCGGGTGGAGATCAATATCGTTCCGCAGAACATTGCCTCACACCGGGTCGTCGAAAAACTTGGTATGCGGTATGAGGGGTTGCGAAAAAACTATCTGCACATCAATGGCATGTGGACCGATCACGATAGTTTTGCCATCAGCACTGAAGAGTGGCCGTTAGGTGGACTTGTGGCCCAGTTACAGGCGGATTTTCCGCTAAAGCAGTGACACACCACCGGTGAATCACACCGGTGTGATTCTGGGCGAGTACTCTCAAAGAGTGGACCATCGGATAACCCAGCTCGAGGAATCCCTGTCGCAGGCGTTGGGATACCTGCCCGAGCTGCAGATTGCAACCTCCGTGGTGGTGGTGCTTGCAGTTCTGGTGTGGATGATCATGATGGGTCGTCGCGAAGACGTCCGAGTCCGCCGGCCGAAGGTGACCGCCACCGCTCCAAGGAGAATCATGGCAGAACAGACATCAACCCCGACGTTCACGATCCGGTGGGGGAGAACAGCAATTTTTGCTGTGGCCGTCTTGGCGACCCTGGTCTTCATCGTGACTGCTGTTGCCGGACTATTTGGTGCCGCTATGTGGGCCTGGGCCTTGCTGTCGCTTGTGGTCTCCGTGGCGTCCTTGGCCAGTCTGCGCGCCCTGGCGATCCGCGATCAGTACCGTCGGGCCGATGCTCAGCGTCACAGCGAACGGCCTGCCACGACGGTGGAAGCCGGATCGTCAGCTGACACCGACACCGAGCACGACGCTGATCGCACACCTGAGAGCTCGGCCAAGGTTGAGCACAACCATCCGGTCTTTGATCGTCAAGCACAGGCCGGTGCCGTAGCAGAGCGCACTACTGACGAGCCGGGCCGGTCTGAGGAACAGGACCACACCCCGCTGGTTGAGCTCAGGATCAAAGAAGCCCCGGTGCCGAAAAAGTCAGTCGCCCGCCGGGGTATTCCACGGCCGATGTATCTGGACGCTGCCGAAATCGTTCGCGAACAACCCGAACCGTTGGCGACCGAGGTTACTCCGCAACCGTCGGCCGATACGCACCTGAAAGACGGCGTTTCCCCGCAGTATCAGGCCAAGGTTACTGCCAAGGCCCACCGCAAACTCGACCTCGACAAAGTCTTGGATCGGCGCCGGGCGATCTAGTCTGGCGGGGACATTTGCCGACCGTCGCGAACCGATACGGCTGGGATTTGGTAGCCTAATCCGCTATGAACAGCCATGACTTGATTGAGCTCTTGCGCGATTATTGTGCGCGTAAGGGGTTTCGTCTCGATCGAGCCGCGGTGATTGACACCCAACGACGCGGGCCCGAGCTGACCTGGCTAATCGAAGGTTTTGTGGTGGACGGTGGCCGGGAGAGTCGCCGGTACTGGGGTATCACCACCGAGATCTTGCCGGTGGGTGTGGCAGAGATGATCACCGCAGACGATGGCACCGAATTGGAGCTCTGGGAGCATCCGGCTGACCCGTTGTTGCCCGGATTGAAACTGGCCAGTACTCCCAGTACCGTCCAGCAACGTTTCGAACACCTGGGAAAATTGCGGAGTCTGCGCATGGTGGCCTACCGTCCGTTGCGGCGCGCGGTGCTACGGGCGGATTTCCACCTCGGTCGAGGACTGGACCATAGCTTCTTTCTGAAGGTGTTGCCGGAAGGAGAAGCTGACCAGATCTACCAGAAGCATCTGGTGTGCGCAGACGCCGGCGTGCCAGTGGTGCTTCCCGTGGCTGAGCCGTCCCGCGACATCCTGGTCCTGGACGCCGGGTGCGGAATCTCGCTGACCGAACTGGTCAATTCGGGTCGTGGCGAGGCCTTCAGCCTGTGCGAACTGCGCGCGGTGTTGGAACAACTTCCCGACCAGCTAGTGGATCTGCCCCATCGTGCTTCCTGGGCCGAGCGGGTCAGTGAATTCGCGGTCGGGGCACAGCATCAGTTCCTCGGTCAGGCTGGCCGGATCGAACAGCTCAGCACCGAAATTCATCGCCGTCTGGATGCCACCGATCCCGGCCCCCAGGTTGCTGTCCACGGTGACCTCTATGAAGCGCACCTGCTGCTGGACCCCACCACCGGTGCGATCCGATCGATTCTCGACGTGGATGCGGCCGGACCGGGTCACCACATTGACGATTTGGCCTGCTTGATCGGTCACTTGGCGGTCTCTGAGACGAGCGTGACACTACACCAGCGCTGGCGCCTGGTCGAGACGTACTTCGACCAGCTCACACACCCAAACCTTATGGCCCGAACGGCTCCGTTTCGGGATCCGGTCGACGCCTCTGGGTTGGGTGGGCGAGCCGCCGCGGTAGTACTGAGCCTGTTGTCCACACTGTCCGAGCACGACGTCCAGGCGGCCGAGCAGCGCTTGGAGTTGGCCGAGCGACTCCTTGAGCACTCGTGAGATCAGCTACTCGATCAAGTTGCTCACGCTAGCACGTACTCTCATCACGACGATTCAGCGCCTGGGCTTCCAATTCTTCGACCCGCCGTCGGCTCTGTTGGGCGGCCATATTGTCTCCCGTGCGTTCCTGAGCTTCTGCCAAGCCCATCAGTGCAGCAATGCGGGCACCGGTATCCAGCGTCTCGGTCTCGAGCAACTGAGACAATAGGGTGGCCGCTTCGACCTCGCGATCCTGTTCCAGCAAGACGTGGCCGGCAAAAAGTTCCGCGCGGGCCGCGCCGTCGGGATCGTCGGCCGTGGTGAACAGATCGGCAGCGTTCAGCGCGGTGGCTACCGCGTTGACGCCGTTGTGCAACGACCAATACCCGCGGGCCTGAGTGTCCATGTAGTCAGCCTGATACCAGGTGGCCCCGGTATGCTGGGCAATCTCAATGGCCTCGTTGAGATGCAAAATGCCCTCATGATCGCCCTGGTCACACATTAAATGACCCAGCGCGTTCAGAGCCTGCGCCAAGACCATATTGGGTGTAGGCAGTTGACGGGCTACTGTCACGGCGTGCTGGACGGCGGTGCGCGCACGCCGGGGCTCGTCTTCGGTCGAATGCAGTGCGCCCAGGGCCAAATAAACGTGCACCGCCTCCTGGCGGGCCCCAGTCGATAGCATCAGCTCAATGGCCTGGTGCCAATGCTCGATGGCCTCCTGGGTCCGGTGTTGACGGCGCAGTGCTTGCCCTAAATCCACCAGCACCTGAGCCTGAGAGGCACGGTCGCCGGAGATCTCGGCTCGCCGGACCAGACCGGTGAGTACCTCTTCGGCGTCCTTATACTCCTCCGCCTCTAACAACTGATGCCCCAAGGCAAAGAGCAATCCGCCGGACTCGGGGATTTCGCCTTGCTCGGCTTCGGCCGCGGCAATCTTCCAGGCGGTGACTGCCACGGAGGTCTCGCCCAGCTGGGAGGCCATGGCAGCGCACAGCCCCGCTGCCGAGGCAGCGCCAGATCGGGCTCCGATCCGCACGTAGGTCTCGAGGGCTTGCACGGCGTACTCGGCGGCTAAGGCAGAGTCTTCCCGGTGGTGGGCCACTGCGGCCTGTACCATCCACATCGCAGCCCGAATCGCGCGGTGGCAACCGGTCGAGAGTAGCTCGCCGGCGGTAGCGGCAGCGGCGCTGAACTGTTCGGTCATCAAATAAACGTGGGCGGCAAACATGTGTGCAGTATCGGTCGCGGACCGGGAAACCACCAATCCCTCGTCGCGTCGCCATCGGATGACGTCCAGAGCCTCGGTAATCAACTCCAGGGCTTCCTCGGTGGCGTGTTCGCAGACCCGAATCGTTGCCAGGGCAATCAAGGCATCGGAGAGGACTGTGTCGTAACGGTGGCGTTGGAGCGCCTCCCGTTCGGTATCGACGACACCCTGCAGGACCGTGGCCGAGAACGAATCCGGTTCAGCAAACAACATGGTCCCCAGTTGCTCTTCCAGATCCGCTTGATGGTACTGGCCTACCGAACGCAATACCTCGGCACGTGCTGTCACATCTTGTTCGGCCCGCTGGGTCTCACCCAGCGAATGTAGCACGGAGGCCCGAGTGCGATAGGCAGCCAACCGTACCTCCGGTCGATCAGACCCCGGGGCGTGCTCGAGCTGAGTCAAGGCCTCTAAGCACTGTTCCACTCGCTGGGCGTAGGCGGCTTCTTGAGCTAGGTCCAACCAGCCACTGGCGGTATCGGCATGGTGGCGCACCAGATGGTGGACACGGCCGTGCAAGATATCGTCGAGTTTTCTGATCATCGAGAACGGAAGCTTCCGTCCCGAATCAGACGACGTCGTTTCTGCCATACTCCCAGTGTAGTAACTGTGGTGAGGTGTTGTGATTCAGCACGTGGTCGGGCGAAACCTTTAGACTGGTGGGCATGCCCCGTAGCCTCCGCGCGCTGTCGATCACTCTGGTAGCGGTGATGGGCCTGAGCGCCTGTGGCGATCAGAAAGCCGTCGATCCTGATCCTTCGGTCGCTACCGTCCGCGTGCTTGCCGGCCCGGACCCCCTGGATGAAGCCATGGCCGTGGCCACCGTGGAGTTTCTGAGCACCCGCGGTATTGCCGCTGAGCGCCATGGGTTGGAATCCAGTTCCGGGCAACAACTCTCGGAGGCGCTGGAAGCCGAGAACACCCTGGTCGTGGCCAACTCGGTGCAGCTGGTCGCCGCTGACGACCCCGAACAGGCCATGAAGGACACGTCCGGAGACGAATCGGTCGACTCGGCGGATCAGATCGTCAATTCCACATCCGCCGATATTCTGTCGACCTCAGAGGCCACCCTGCGTATCCAGCCGGTGGTTACCCGCGCCACGGCTGCTTACCACGAACTGGAATCAGCCGACGATCTGCACAACTCGGTTGACATCGACTCCGCTGTCTCGCCGGCTACCTCCTCGCAGAGCGCTGAGGAGTCTTCCTTGCGGTGTGAGCACCTACAGATGGGAACCGGTGCGCTGACCGATGAGCTGGTGGAGGTTGTGGCAGCCGAGCTGGAGCCCTGTGATCAGGGGTGGTCGGAACCACCACAGTCCTTTGCGGGATACCAGCAGGAGCTGGCCCGGTTACAGTCTGAACCAGATGCCCTGACGTGGCTGTACGCGCCCGATCCAGCCATCGCTGACCTGTCTTTTCGGGTGCTGGAAAGCCACGACTACCCGGAAGGTCGGATGTTGGTGATCGGTGACCCGGAGTCGATTCAAGCATCGGTGGAAGAACCACTCCATGAGCTCTACCAGGCGGTGAGCGGGGAAGAACTTGCCAACCTGAGCCGGATGGTGTACCAGGCCCGGCGGCCCGCTGAGGGATTGGACCTCGACGAGGCCTCAGCGGCGCGGTCGTGGTTGTCGTCAGCGGGTTTGCTGGAGGCCTCCGACATTTTGGACGAACCGTCCGCAGCACCCAGTACTCTCTAATCAACACAACCCCTTAGACCCTGGAGGTCGGTCCCGATGACACCAGCACGACCGCGTGAAATTCGCCAGTCATCCAAGTTGCATAATGTTCGCTACGATGTGCGCGGACCGATCCTGGAAGAAGCTCAGCGTCTCGAAGCCGCCGGGCATCGGATCATGCGACTGAATATTGGGAACCCGGCCCCCTTCGGTTTTGACGCCCCCGGGGCGATCCTGAAGGATATGGTCTCCCATCTTCCCCATGCCCAGGGGTACTCCGATTCTCAGGGTATCTACTCGGCCCGCACCGCCGTCTCGCAGTACTATGAGTCCCGTGGCATCCGGGATATCTCGGTTGATGATGTTTTCATCGGTAACGGGGTCTCAGAGATGATCTCCATGGTCCTCCAAGCCCTGATCGATGACGGGGACCAGGTACTGATTCCCGCGCCGGATTATCCGCTGTGGACCGGGGCCACCACGCTCTGCGGTGGTGAAGCCGTGCACTACCGGTGTGTGGAAGAGGAAGGCTGGGTCCCCGACACCGAGCACATCGAGTCTCTGGTCACCGACCGTACCAAGGCTCTGGTGCTGATCAACCCGAATAATCCCACCGGGGCGGTGTATTCGCGCCACGTACTAATGGAAATGGTCGAGATCGCTCGCCGGCACGGGCTGGTGCTACTCGCCGATGAGATTTATGAAAAGATTCTCTACGATGGAGCACGCCACATTAACGTCGCCGGGCTGTCTGATGATGTGCTCACCCTGACGTTCTCCGGGTTGTCGAAGGCGTACCGGGTGGCTGGATACCGGGCCGGTTGGGTTGCCGTGTCCGGGCCCAAATATCGCGCTCAAGACTTCCTTGAGGGGCTGACTCTGCTGGCCAATATGCGCATGTGCGCCAACGTTCCGGCCCAGCACGCGATCCAGACGGCGCTGGGCGGGTATCAATCCATCAACGACCTCATTCTCCCGGGTGGACGACTGCTGGAACAGCGCAACCTGGCCACCGAAATGCTCCAGGCCATCCCGGGGGTGAGCGTGCAACCGGCCCACGGCGCGATGTATCTGTTCCCGAAACTCGACCCTGAGATGTATCCGATTGACGATGACGAGAAGTTCGTGATCGACCTGCTTCGACAACAAAAAATCCTGGTCTCACACGGTCGGGCCTTCAATCTTGACACGACCGACCATTTCCGCTTGGTGACCTTGCCGGCCGTGCGTGATCTCGAAGAAGGCATCCACCGGATCGCCGAGTTTTTAGAGGGCTACCGCCACGGCTGAGTCCTACTCATCGGTCTCATCGGTCTCGTTGGTGCTGGCCGTCGTCTCGGACTCGGCACGGACCTGGTCAATGCGTTGCTGGGCCTCGGTCAGCCAACGTTGACAGTGTTGTGCCAGGGCTTCACCGCGCTCCCAGAGTTGTAAGCTTTCTTCTAGTTCCACCCCACCGGATTCCAGCCGGGTCACGGTCTCAATCAGTTCAGTGCGGGCCTGCTCGTAGCTCAGCTGGGCAATATCGGAGGTATCGGCGGTCGAGAATCCTTGTGTCATCATCATCCTTCGTCGTCTGTGCTGGGGTTGATTGAGGTGACTTCGGCGTGGAAGTCTCCCCTGGAGAGCAAAATGTTGACCGGGGTGCCGACCTGTAGCTGATCGGCCCGTCGAATCAAGCCCTGCTCAGCCTGCACCACCGCATAGCCACGGTTGAGTGTGGACTGCGGAGACAGCGAACGCACCCGAGCCATCACCTGCTCGACTACCTCTCGCTCGCGAGAAATCAGCTGACGCATCGCCGTCCGTGCTCGTGTCAGCACACCGGTGAGTTCCTCGTGGCGGGTGGTGATCATCGTTTCAGGATGCAGTAGCACCGGCCGGGAACGCACCGTAGCCAGGTGGGTGGCCTGCTCGGTGACGAGCCGCTGCACCGCAGCGGCCATCCTTAACCGGGCCTGAGCGATGCTCTCGGCCTCCACCGTCGCGTCGGGAACAATACGCTTGGCCGCATCGGTGGGAGTGGAAGCCCGCAGATCAGCCACATCATCGAGCACCGGACGGTCGGCTTCGTGCCCGATTGCCGAGACCACCGGGGTGGTCGCTGCCGCCACCGCGCGCACGAGCCGTTCATCCGAAAATGGCAGGATCACCTCTTCTAAGGCCCCACCGCCACGGGCTATCACGATCAGATCCACCCGCTCATCGGCATCAAGCTGGTGCAGGGCCTCGATGATCTCGGTGGGCGCCTGGGCGCCTTGGACGGCGGTGTGCACCACGGTGAATTCGGTGGCCGGCCAACGCAAGAGCGTATTGCGCATGACATCTTTCATCGCGTCGGAGTCTTTGCCGGTAATCAGACCGATGCGTGCCGGCACCAGGGGCAACGGTTTCTTCTGGGCAAACAGGCCTTCTTCGGCCAACGCGTGTCGCAAGCGCTCGACTCGGGCCAGCAAGTCACCGATGCCTACCGGGCGAATATCCTGGGCAATCATCGACAACCGACCGGTCTTGGTGTAAAAGTTGGGCTTCACCCAGGCCACCACACGCGCGCCCTGTTGCACTCCAGGATCCAGGTGCGAGGCCACATTGCGCCAGGCAGTGACCGGCAGGGAGATCTCGGCTTCAATATCGCGCAGTGTCATCCACGCATTGCCACGTACCACGCGATGCTCGATCAGCTGACCCTCCACCCAGGTCGCCGGGGCCCGATCAATATAGTGTTTGAGATTCTCCGACAGTAAGCGCACCGGCCAGGGGCGATCCGCCGAGGTCTGCGCCGCTGTGGCCGGTAGTGCAGGTTCATCGATCACCATGCGCTCACCACACAACCACCACTCACATTGCCTCCGTTACAGTAGTCTAGGGACGTCCCCCAGACTACTACCGCCGGGATAGAAGGACACCATGAGAACGCTTTTTGCCAGCATTTTTGCGTTGGTTATCGGCATCGTCACTGTGATCGGTTTGACCGGATGGCGAGCTGATGCATTGTTACACACCGCAGAACCATTACGGGAGATTTCTGGTGATGAGCAGGTGCTCGACGCGGTCCCGGCATTAGTGGCCGATCAGGTGACCTCGAATGCGGAATCCCAGTTGCCCTTCTCCGATGCGCTGGGTGGGGTGACCGAGAATTTTGCGTCCTTGGTAGTGGAGGACTCCCGGTTCGCTCAGGCGTGGGGCGAAGCCGTGGAGATGACCCGTCAGGACTGGGTTGAGGGGCTGCAACAGGCCTCCACCCCGGCCGAACCCGATGCCGGATACCTCTCGATCCATCTCACCCCGGTGGCCCAACTCGCCGGTGTTGTGCTGGGCGAGCAACTCGACCAGATTTCCCTGCTCGACGGTGTTGATCCCACTGGCTGGGTACCCAGCGAGTTGGTGATCGACACGCAAGTTCCTCCCTCAGAACTCATCTCGGCCGATGACCTGGTGTTGATCGAACAGTACGTGACTTACTGGCCACTGGTCCTGGGCGGGGCCGCGGTGGCCTTCGTCCTAGCGCTGTTGCTGGCCGCCCCCGGAGCCCGCTGGAGCGTCTGGCTGATTTCCGGGGCGGTGATTGTGCTTGGCGGAGTCACCTTGCGTACCGGCATCGGCCGGCTGGTGGACGACTCGATCGCTGCCACAGTCGAAGACGGCACCGTGGCGATAGTCGAGCCCCTGATGCATGCGTTCGCCAATTGGAGCTATCCCCAACTGAACGTGATGATGATCGGTGGCGCGGTGGTGGCCGGCGTGGGCTTGATCGGCGCGTTGATTGCGATGGGGCGCGAGACCAGTAGCGCCTAGTTCGTGCCCCGTTGCTGAACCTGCTAACGTGAGATAAATAACGTCAGTATTGACTAACGCCAGTATGAGAAGATGACAGGAATATGTAGCAACAGCGTGTGCGCTGGCGCGTGATGCGCTGAGGACCGTTGGGGGACAGTCCGATGAGTTCAGAGAAGTCGACACGTCATTACGCCTCGTCGCATTACACCAAGACTCAACACGCTTCGTCACAATATCCGTCCACGCAGTATCGCTCGACCCAGACCGAACTCTCTGAGGGGATGAAAGCTCCGGCGGACGGTGACTTGATGCGTCGGTTGATCGGACTTGGTCTCGGCATCGTGCTGGCACTGCTGGTGTACTTCCTGCTTCCCGCAGACACGGGAGTCTGGCCCCGGCTGACCGGTGCCACCGCGGTATTGATGGCCGTGTGGTGGATGACCGAGGCGATCCCGATTCCCGCCACCGCTTTGTTGCCACTGGTGATCTTTCCGGTGTTCGTTCCCGCCGAGGAAACTCCAGAGGGCGAGGGCGTCAGCTTTGATACGGTCGGGGCCAACTACGGCAATAATGTCATCTTCTTGTTCTTAGGTGGCTTCTTGCTCGCTCTGGCGATGCAACGCTGGAATTTGCACCGTCGCATTGCCTTGCTGGTGTTGCGCTCGATGGGATCAAATAGTTCGGCCTTGGTCGGCGGTTTCATGATCTCCACCGGTTTCCTGTCGATGTGGGTCTCCAACACCGCAACCGCGGTGATGATGTTGCCTATCGGTGTGTCGGTGCTGGTGCTGGTCAATCAAGTGACACAGGAAGGCGACGCCGAGGCCAGCGTGGAGTCGATGGTGAAAACGAAATTCGGCACCGCGCTGATGCTGGGCATTGCCTACGCGGCCTCCATTGGCTCGGTCAGTACCATTATTGGAACTCCGCCCAATGCACTGTTGGCCGCTCACATGTCCAGTAACGAGGACATGACCATTGGCTTTGGGCAATGGATGCTGGTCGGGGTGCCCTTGGCTGTGGTACTGATGCTGGCCACGTGGTTCATCTTGGTCAAGGTGCTGTTCAAACCCGAGATCAAGCACATTCCCGGTGGCCGTGAGATGTTGCAGAAAGAGTCGGAGAAACTCGGGCCGGTGAGTTCCGGTGAGCGCCGAGTGCTGATCATTTTTATTCTGGCGGCGGTGAGCTGGGTCTTCATCCCGTTGCTGTCGGAGTACGTGCTCGGCTTGGAAGATGCTTTCATCTCCGATGCTGGGATCGCCATTGCTGTCGGCCTGTTGCTATTCCTGTTGCCGGCCGGTCCGGACGCCGAGTCGGGGGTGCGGCTATTGGATTGGGAATCTGCCGTGGAACTTCCCTGGGGTGTGCTACTGCTCTTTGGCGGTGGCCTGGCACTGTCGGGTCAGTTCAGCGATTCCGGACTCTCGGAATGGCTGGGTGAACAAGCGACCGGTCTGAGCGGGATGAGCCTGTGGATCCTGGTGGCGTTGGCGGCCGTGGCGATTTTGCTCCTGACCGAAATGACGTCCAATACTGCCACCGCTGCCACGTTCTTGCCCGTAGCCTCCGGCGTGGCAATGGGGACCGGGGTGGAACCACTGATGCTGTGTGCACCCGTGGCGCTGGCCGCAACCTGTGCGTTCATGCTTCCGGTGGCTACCCCGCCGAACGCTATCGCCTACGGTTCCGGCTACGTCACCATCGGTCAGATGGTGCGAGGAGGCGTGCTGGTCAATATCGTCGCTGCCATCCTGATCACTCTAGTCTCGATGACCCTGCTGGTATGGGTCTTCCTCTAAAACCAGCTCTACAACCAGCCCTGGTCCCGGGCGTATCCGGCGGCCTGGGCGCGGTTCTTCGAGCCGGTCTTGCTGATTGCCTCCGAGAGCAGGTTCCGCACCGTCCCCGCGGAGAGGTGTAACTGCTCGGCAATGTCCCGGACTGAACGACCGGTCAGCGTCGCGCGCAACACGTCCTGTTCCCGGGAGGTGAGAGGGTTTTGCTGCGTGAGGGCCTGGACAGCCAAGGCCGGATCGACTACGGTCCGACCGGCCATGATCGACCGGATGGCTGCGGTGAGCTCCTCAGCGGGGGAATCCTTGACCATAAACCCCTGTGCCCCGGCATCCAGTGCGCGTTGCAAGTATCCGGCGCGACCAAAGGTGGTCAGGATCAGAATCTTGGCCTGCGTCTGCTCGCTGACCTGAGCGGCAGCGGCCAATCCGTCCGTGCCGGGCATTTCAATGTCGAGGATGGCCAGATCCGCGCCGTGGTCTGCAATGGCTTCCACCACCGAGGCGCCATCGGGCAGTTGTGCGACCACCTGAAGATCCTGTTCCAAATCTAACAAGGCCGCCAGCCCCTGACGAACCAGCGCCTGGTCATCGGCCAGCACAATCTTAATCGGATTCACTGACTCACCTCCAACACAGTGCCACGGTCCGAGGACGAGATGGTCAAAGTCCCCTTGGCTGCTTCGGCTCGATGGCGAAGCCCAGCCAGACCATATCCGGTGGTGGGACGAGTGATCCCGATCCCGTCATCGCTGACGCGCAACCGATGGGTGGTGATCTCAATATTCACGGTGCTCGCCTGCGCATGCCGGAGCACATTGGTGACCGCTTCACGCAGGCACCAGGCGAATAGTTCCGCGGTGGCCGGGGCGATCTGTCGCGGGATTTCTGTGGTCGTGACGTGGATTCCTTGGTTACGGAGCATCTCCAGTGCGACCTCCAACTGGTTGCCTAAATCCGGGGCTTCCAGAGTGGTGATCGCAGTGCGGACATTGCTAATGGAGGACCTGGCCAATCCCAGGATACTCTCCAGCTCCGCGCGGGCGGCCTGGTGGTCAGTGTCGAGCAATCGCATGGCTAACTGCGTCTTGACCGTGATGGCGGTCAGCGACTGGCCTAAGACATCGTGGACCTGGCGATCTAATTCTTCCCGTTGGGCGGCTAGTGCGTCTCGCTCCGAGACTTGGCGCTCCACTTCCTGACGTTCGACGACATAGCGGATGAAAAACAACATGAGCCAGGCCAAGGTCAGTGACAGCAGCAGGGGCCACCAGAGATCCATTTGGTCGCTGATCATCAGTAACGCTGTGCCGGCCAGTGTGGTCGAGACGAAGGAACCAATTGCCCCGGGAACAAGATTGTGCGTGAACAGCCACAGCGCTGCGACAAATGTCAGGCTCATCCCTGCATCCGCTCCGGTCAGCAACGCCACTGGGACCACGAGTAGACCCAGCACCAGGGTGTAGACAAGGGTCGTGGCGACCCGGGGGAGCAGTGGCCACGGGCGCGGATGGGTCAACATCCACAGATAGCACCCGGCGAACAGGACCAAGCAGGCGATGCCGGCGATCTTGGCCCACAGCGGATGATCTGACAGGACGACGCTCGTAGCCGGGATGAGCAACAGCGCGAGCCAACCGCCGCCGTAGCGCAGTTGTTCGCGTTGCTCGTCCCGACTGAGCTGATCTGGATACATCGACTCTTATCTTATCGGCGGGTAGAGCCTAGGGTGGACAGCCAGCACAAGCCGGCGAAAATCACCGTCCAGGCCAGGGAGATCCCCAGAATCCAGGCCAGGGAATCGGATTCAAACTCGCCGGTGACGAAAGCTTCCTGATCCAGAATGAGACCCTCAGCCTGGGGATAGTGAGCCAGCTGGCCGGTACCATACATTGGCGTGAAGCGACCGATCTCCAGCAGTGTTCCGCTCAAGGGTATAAACAGGTTACCGAGGAAGGCCAACACGACCAGGAAACCAGACCCAATGGCGACCGCGGACTGGGCACGGAAAATCATCGCCACGGCGAGCCCATAGAACACGAACGGGATGGTGCCAACAATGGTCAGTGCTGCCGTAGCTATCCAATGCCCCACTGTATCGAATTCCGCTCCCGTGGTGGCTCCTAGAATCAGAATCAGCGTGGTGGGCAGAATGGCCAAAATCATGCCCATCAGCATTTTGGACACCATAAACAAGGGGTTAGACAGCCCCGTGAGCGCTAACACTCGATTCCAGCCGTGTTGCTTTTCCACTACCGCGGAACTACTGACCGCCGTAGCAGCGATCACCGAACCGTAGCAAGCCATGGAGGTCATCACCCAAGCGGTCATATTGCCGTCGCCGAAGTTCAACTCGGCAACATCACCGGCCACCCCAAACATCAGGTACAACATGGCCGGTAAGACCAGGATGAAGAAGGTCGACTCCCACATCCGTAGGGACCGCCACGTGTCCCAGGCCAGGTAGTGGACGAAAATGCTCAGGGTGGACCGAGCTGGCGAACCCCCGTGTGAAGGTTTCGTGGTGGTGTGTGAAGCTATGGCGGTCATGAGGGGTCTCCTTCCAACAGGTTTTCCAGCCCGTGTTGAGTAATCTGAACGTTGGAAATCCATCCGTGATTTAGCAATTCGTTAGCCAGCTGATCGGACCGATCGGTTCGGATGCTGATCCGTCGTTTTGCTGGGTCCCAATCGAGTGCGGTTTTTTCCGGTAGTACCTCGAAGGGTTCTTGAGAGTGGCGCCATGTTCCCGTGATGGTGCTGGTGCCTCCGAGTTGGTCAGCCGGTGCGTCGGCGGTGATGGACCCAGATTTCATCACCACGATGCGGTCGGCGAATTCTTCGGCCTCTTGCAAATAATGCGTGGCAAAAATGATGGTTCCCCCACCACGCGCCCAGCTCGTCATCGAGTCCCAAAACCCTCGACGCGAGGTGATGTCCATGCCGGAGGTGGGCTCATCGAGTAGCAGAATCTCCGGGTCGGGAAGGATCGCCAGGGCGAACCGGAGTCGTTGGACTTGCCCGCCCGAACACTTGCCGACCTTGGTCTTCTTGAAAGCAGTGACCCCAGCCTTTTCCATCACCTCCGGTATCGGGAGGCTGTGTCGATGCAGACCAGCAATCATGCGTAGGGTCTCTTCGACCGTGAGGTCTTCCAATAGGCCTTTGGTCTGGAGCACGGCACCGATACGGCCACTGGCCTCAGTCGGCGGGCCTGCTAGGACCTTAACGGATCCGCTTTGTGGCGTGGTGTAGCCCAGAATCATATCGAGCAGTGTCGTCTTTCCGGCCCCATTAGGGCCCAACAAGGCCAGGATCTCGCCAGAATGAACACGCAGTGAGAGGTGGTCCACGGCGGTTAACTGGCCGAATCTTTTGGTGACATTTTCGATGTCGATCGCTGGAGTAGTCATGACATCCACTTTTCCGTACCGGCTCGTTGTGGTGCAGTGTCGCCGATCAGGACTCTCGAGTGACAAAAGTCAGTTCCACCACCGTGGGCGTTATCTGTAACCAGGTTATCTCCGCCGGCTCTGACAGCGGTAGGCTATGGGTGTGCCTCAGATCACTTCGGCTGTGTTGAGAAAGGACACCACGATGACTCACGAATCATCCAACATTTTGAGCGGCAAGACCGTTATTCTCTCTGGAGGGTCACGGGGTATCGGTTTAGAGATCGCCAAGAAACTAGCGTCCGACGGGGCCCAGATTGCTTTGCTGGCCAAGACTGCTGAACCTCATCCAAAGCTACCGGGCACGGTCTACACCGCAGCCGATGAGATCCGTGAGGCAGGTGGGAAAGCGCTTCCTCTCGTGGGGGACGTGCGTGAGGAATCCAATGTCGTCGAGGCAGTTAACAAGACGGTGGCTGAATTCGGTGGAATCGATATCGTCATCAATAACGCCTCCGCTATTAATCTTGAGCCTTCGGACAAGATCGAGATGAAACGGGTGGATCTGATGCATGACATCAATACCCGTGGGACGTTCTTGTTGACTCGGACGGCGTTGCCGTACCTGAAGAAGTCCTCCGACCCGCGGATCTTGACCCTGTCGCCACCGCTGAACACCTCGCCGAAGTGGCTAGGTGTAGCCCCGGCATACATGCTGGCCAAGTATGGGATGACCCTCGCTGCGTTGGGCATTGGCGCTGAACACCGTATCCCCTCTACCACGCTATGGCCTGAAACCACCATCCAGACCGCGGCAGTACAGTATGCCTTGGGCGGAGACGAGATGATGAAGGTCTCCCGCACGGCAGATGTATACTCGGATTCGGCTCATGCGATCCTGACTTCAGCACCGCAGAAGTACGCCGGAGCCACCGTGCTGTGTGAAGAGGTCTTGCGCGATCACGGCGTGACGGACTTTTCCAAGTACAGCCCGGGCGTGGATGAGAAGGACCTGCAAAAAGATCTCTTTGTGGACTAGATCAGATGAACGCTGTTCTTGGCCCTCACCCCGTCCTGGCGCTGATTGATTTTCAGCGGGTCTTCCACGACCCTGAGCTGGGGTGGGGGTGTCCGGGATACCTCGAGGCCGAGGCCCATGCTGGGCAGATCGCTCAAGCCATTCGCGCTCGCGGGCTGTCAGTGATCCGTACTCGATTCGTCCGTGATCCCCACGAAACCGGAAGTTGGCGGGCCTACTACGATCGCTGGAACCAATTTCGGCTCGATCCCGACGACCCGGTCTGGGATTTGACGAGCCCTTCGGATGACACCGTAGTGGATCGTCCCACGTTCGGGAAATGGACCGAGGGGCTTGAGCGCCATGTCGATCGCGATTCCGCATTAGTGGTGTGTGGTGTTGCCACGGACTGTTGCGTGCTCTCGACGGTATTCAGTGCCATCGATGCTGGGCAACGCGTCGTGGTGGTGGAAGATGCTTGTGCCGGAGCGACACCGGAACTGCATCGTGAAGCGATTCGTCTGATAGAGCTCCAATCACCGCATGTCACCACCGTCTCAACGAGCGAGGTGCTTCGGTTGCTATCGGCAGATCACTGAAGGAAATAGCCGTTGCGACGTAAGGTGAGGTCGGGAAGATGCCACGGAGCGGCGGCGTACCAGACACCGTCTCGATCGATCCGGGCAATACTCCATTTCCCTTGGTGAATTTCCGTGTGATGTCGCGAGCAGACCAGTGCGGCGTTATCGATTCGCGTTGCTCCGTGGTTTTCCCATTCCACGATGTGATGCACCTGGCACCAGGACGCAGGCATGGTGCATCCGGGGGCTGTGCACCCCTTGTCCCGTGCGACCAAGGCTCGGTGTTGGGCAGGGCTAAAGTCCCGGCGTTCTCGTCCGTAGTCCAGAATGTCGTTTCGTCCGTCGAAAAGTATCGGAACGATTCCCGCTTCACAGGCCAGCGTTCGGAGTCTGGATGGGTGAATGCTTCCGGTGAACTGTCCTTCAGATCTAAAAGCGTGTCCGTTTTCTCCGGGCCGATCCGGGCCATCTGACCCCGGTGGCTTTGATCTGAGGAACTGCTCGGCCCCGGTGCGAGGTTGTTCTGGTCGATACCGTTCGGGAAGTTGTTTGGAGAAGGTCTCGTAGTCCATGGTGACAAGGACCTTGGTGACCTGTCCGCGGGTATGCGCTAAACCGTTCTTTTTCTGTCCCACACCAATGCCTGCGATTAACACTGCCATGAGAGCTTCGAAGCTACGCCGTTTACGGGTTGAATGATTGAACAGAGCGTGCTCGGCATAAAGGATCTCTCGGGAATTTTCGTCGATGGCAGCTACTGCTTCGGGGTCGACTTGCGGGAAGTTGGCTTTGAGCGCAGTGGCGATAGGACTCTCAGGCACCCTGGTCTCTGGGTTTGCGTTTCCAGCACCAGCGCCACGATGATTTTTCAACACGGCGTAGTTATTGGCCGCGTGGTCCAAAGTTGACAATAGCTCTGCACTCAAGCCGAAAGCTCTGCCCCCGAATTCCACGCCACCGCCGGATAGTGGTCGCACCCAAAATTCATCCGTGGCCTTCTTGGGGTCGAGTTCTTCTTCGGGTGCGGGGCCATCTTCGTCCAAGTAGTAGGTGAGTGTTTGTAGCCGGTTTTTGCAGACTTTGCTGAACTCAGAGACGCTCATCGACGCTGCATCCTCAATCAGAATGGGCAAGATCGCATGAATGACCTCTGTGATACGCTCCTGATCAACCTGGCACTGGCGGCCGTAACGCTGGAGATCTTTGAGAAGCTTAATGAGCCGGTCGGCGTTATCAACACAGATGCGACCGGTACTGAATGCTTCGATGAGCTCGGGATATTGGACTGGCTGTGCCTCACCCAAGCCTGGCGGAGGAGCTGGGACCAGATATTCGCTTCGAGTTTGACGCCGTTTGAGATCGGGCTTACCCAGACCGAGTGCTTCGAGGTAGAAGATTCGCCCGTTTCCATAAGTCATTGATGAACCTGTGGGGACACCGAGCAGAGCTCGTTGATCCTCCGGGCTTCGTGTGGCCTGATGGGCGAAGGACAGTAGCCGAGTTTGAACGCTGGTGAGCAGGGTTGCTGATTGTTCAACGCGACGCGCGACCTCTGGGAATGCATTATGCGGTTCCTCTGGGGCGAGGAGATCTTCCGGTTCTTGAGGGTGTTGTGGTTCAGAGGAGCCAGCCAGAGACGTATTCCAGTCGGAGACTTCTGCGGCACGAGACCAATGCGCGAACATCTCATAACTGTCCTCGGCATCCAATTTCGCGTTAAAAGCCGATAGCAGTTGAGTGAGCCCGTGAGCGAGCTCGCCTAAGGAGGCTTGATCGGCGGCTTGCAGATCAAGGAACGCGGTGATGTCCGGGCCGTGCGGTGGGGCTGAACTGGCGGTGCGCACCATGTTCGACTCCTCCTTTCTTGCCATCCACTCTATAGAACAGATATGCCAAGATAAGGTGAGATCGAGTGAATTGTGGAGAGTGACTAGAATAAGCGTTCTATATCCATGAGGGTGGGGCGAGACGGTGTGCGCTGACAGTATCTCGACAGTTGGCGGGTTGTTCCCTTGTCGTTAAGAAAAAGCCGGGGTGGCGAATCCGTGAGGACTCTCCGCCCCGGCGCGGTTCGGTGCCAGGTTGTCGACCCGGCGACGAGAGAGGCTGTTACTGGTCGCCCTTGATCAGATCGGAAGCCCGCTCACCGATCAGGTAGATGGTGATGTTCGGGTTCACGGCCACGATCTGAGGCATCACCGAGGCGTCGGCAACGCGCAGGCCATCGACACCCTTGACCTTCAGGTCCGAGGTCAGCGGTGACATCTCGTCATCGTCAGCACCCATGCGGACACTGCCGGCCGGGTGGTAGACGGTGTTGTGGGTCTTGTGCACGTAATCGGCGATGTCTTCATCGGAGGTGACATCTTCGCCCGGGAACAGCTCGCGCCCTTTGAACTGGGCCATGGCCGGCTGATCCATGATCTTGCGGGCCAGTTTGATGCCTTCGACGGCCACGCGGGTATCGTGGCCTTCTTCGTCGGTGAAGTAGCGGGGATCCACCTTCGGTTTGTCCCGATAGTCCATCGAACGTAGGCGAACGGTACCGCGCGACTTAGCGTGGGTGATGTTCGGGGTTAGTACGATGGCCTCGTCAGCGGTGGGGTAGCCCTGACGGCGGGTGTGCATATCGAAGGGGACCGAACCATAGTGCATCATCAAATCGGGCAGATCGTGCTCACCGGTGGTGTCCTTGAAGATGCCGATCTCCCACCACTGAGTGGCCTCACGGGTCATGGTGACGTTGGACTCCCAGGAGATGACAGCTTCGGGGTGATCCTGCAGGTTCGAGCCCACACCGGGGGAATCCACGACCACGTCGATGTTGAATTCCTTGAGGTGCTCGGCTGGGCCAATACCGGACAGCATCAGCAGCTTCGGCGAGTCGATCGCACCGGCGGAGACGATGACTTCGCGGTCGGCACGCATGGTCTTCAACCGGCCGAAGGCGTTGTCTTCATACTCGACCCCAACGGCTTTCTTCTTGGACCCGGCAACATCGTCGAACAGCACCCGGGTGACCCGATGGCCGGTGAAGATGTGCAGATTCTCGCGATCCATGTTTGGGTGCAGGTAAGACACAGAGGACGAGGCACGGGTGCCGTCCTTCTTGGAGTTGATCTGGAACCAGCCGGCACCATCACCGACGGTGTCGGCGGAATTGTGTTGCACGGTGGGCAGCCCGGCCTGTTCGGCAGCTTCGAGGATGGCCACACCGACCTGATCTTTGGGTGGGACGTTCATGATCTCCACCGGACCGTCGGAGCCGTTGTGATCATAGTCGTTGTCGTTGGTTTCCATGCGCTTGATCAGCGGACGCACCTCGTCGGGGCCCCAGCCGGCGGCACCCATCTCCACCCAGGCTTGCAGGTCTTCTTTGGGCGGGTGGAAGGCGATGCAGGAGTTGTGCGAGGAACAACCGCCCAGTACCTTTGCACGGGCGTGGCGCATGAAGCTGTTGCCAACTTCCTGTGGCTCGATGGGGTAGTCCCAGTCAAATCCGGATTCCAGCAACTCTGGCCAGCGGTTCAGGGTCAGCACCTCGTCGTGGCCCTGGTCGGTGTCGCCACCTTCCAAAAGCGCGACCTGAATGCTGGGATCTTCGGAGAGTCGAGCGGCGATCACGGCACCGGCGGAACCGCCGCCGACGACGATGTAATCAAAGTGTGGATCGGTATGGTCAGCCATGAATACTTCCTTCACTTCTTCGGTTGGGTGGTCCAATGGACCGGGATCAAAGAACCGGGATTTTTAGTGGCGAGGGAACCAGTCGGCCGGGGCCGGCTCGGTGTTGTGGTAGATGTGCTTGGCCTCGACGTACTCACCCAAGCCCATCTGGCCCAGTTCCCGGCCGATGCCGGAGCGCTTGAACCCGCCCCACTCGGACTGCGGGACGTAGGGGTGGTAGTCGTTGATCCAGATCGTACCGTGACGCAGAGCGCGGGAGACACGGTTGGCGGTCCCCATATTTTGCGTCCACACGGCCCCAGCCAGACCATATTCGGTGTGGTTGGCGATGGCGACGGCTTCTTCTTCGGTGGTGAAGGTCTCCACGGTGATGACCGGGCCGAAGCCTTCTTCGATCACCGCGGGGTTCTCCTGGGTGCAGTTGTCCAAGATGGTGGGAGCATAGAAGAACCCGTGCTCGTGCTCTGCACCGCCCCAGTGGCCACCCACGCGTAGGGTGGCGCCGGCTTCCACACCACGCTTGACGTAATCGGTGACCTTCTCGCGGTGTTCGGCGGAGATCAGCGGACCGGTCTCGGCATTCTCGTCGAAGGGGCCGCCCATCACGATCTTTTCGGCCCGGGCAACCAGCTCGTCGACGAACCGATCGTGGATGGACTCTTCCACGATCAATCGGGTGCCAGCCGAGCACACCAGCCCGGAGTCCAAAAACGCTGCGGTCAGGGCGTTGTCGACGGCGGAGTCAAAGTCGGCGTCGGCGAAGACCACGTTGGGGTTCTTGCCGCCCAGCTCCAGGGCGACCTTCTTGACGGTCTTGGCAGCTTCTTGGGCGATCGTGGTGCCGGTCTTGAGCCCACCGGTAAACGAGACCATGTCAATGTCGGGGTGAGAAGACAGTGGGGCACCGGCGACCGCACCGGAGCCGAGCACCAGGTTGGCCACGCCGGCCGGCAGGCCGAGCTTGTCGTAGACGTCGATGATCAACATGGTGGTGTGCGGGGTCAGCTCGGCGGGCTTGATGATGAAGGAGTTCCCAGCGGCCAGGGCAGGGGCCATCTTCCAGGCGGCCTGTAGCAGCGGGAAGTTCCAGGGGGTGATCATCCCCACGACGCCGACCGGCTCGTAGACCACGCGGTCGATCACTGAGGCGTCGCCGGTGTCGACCAGTCGACCCGGGTTGGCATCGGCGATCTTGCCGAAGTAGCGATAGCAACCGATAATGTCGTCCATATCGCCTTCGGCCTCGACCAGGCGCTTGCCGGTATCCAGGGCTTCAGCCCGGGCGAACTCGTCCTTACGTTCGGTGATCGCATCGGCGACCCGAAGCAGGAAGTCACCGCGTTCGGCGGCGGGCACTGAGCTCCACACTCCGGAGTCGAAGCAGGCGCGGGCGGCGGCGATGGCTTCTTCCACGTCGGCGGTGGTGGCTTCAGAAACCACATCCACCTCGGTGCCATCGGCCGGGCAGATCACGGTGCGGGTACCGCCGTCAGAGGCTGGCTTCCATTGACCGTTGATGTACAGGGTTGTCGGTTCGGTTGTGCTCATAGAGTGTTACCTAGCCTTGCGGAATCCGTCGGAGATGGTCAGGAATTTTTGGAGTTGGTGTCCTGGGCGCTGGTGGGCTCAGGAACCGGTACCTGGTCAATAGAACTCGTATCAGCTTGGTCGGTGTCGTTCCAGGTCTCGGGGGTGAAGGTCTCATCGGCTGGTACCGGTGCCCCGTCCTCACCGGCCATGGACATGTACGCCATGTGGGTGTCGTAGGAATCCAACACGTCGGAGATGACCTGGTCCTTGCTCAGACCGTAAATATCACGCCCGCGAGAGCCGGTATTGGAGAAGACCTCCAGCTTGAAGAAGACCTCCTGAACGGTGCGGATGTTGGTGGCGAAGCTCGGCACAGGGTATGCGACCGGGTAGGCCTGGTACTTGAAGTCTTCCTGATCGGTGAAGTGCACGACCAGATCCACATAGGGTAGCCCATGCTCGGGGTGCTGGCCACGGTGGCACTGGACATCTCCGCCCAGGGCCTCGATTTCGGCGGCGACCTCTTCGATCGCCGGAGCAGCGACGGTGTTGACGTACTCGGTCAACTGCTTGTGGCTGGCGAAGCTCATCCGATGACGCAAACGTTGCTGCCACTTGATGCGCTCACCGGACTGGTTCGTGCGCGAGGAGAGCGCGGTGGGTAGCGCCCGGGCCTGCGACAAGGCGACCAGGCGTTCATGCCGCAACATCTTCCACAGGCTGTACATCACCAGGTAGAGCATGATCGACAGCGGGAGACCCACGATCACGGTAAAGGCCTGAAGCGTGTAAACGCCATCAATAAACAGCATCGACAGGGTCAGTGCACCGGTGACCACCGCCCAAACGATACGCAACCAGCTGGGGCCGTCGGAGTCGGCCATGGTGGCCTTTGAGGTCATATTGGCCATCACTAGCGAACCGGAGTCTGCCGAGGTGACGTAGAAGAACAGGCCGGTCAGCACGGCCAATCCGATCGTGAAGAGCGAGCCCGGGTACTGCTCCAGCAGGGTAAAGAACCCAGATTCGGGAGTGTTGTAGGTCTCTTCGAGGAAGGTGGGATCGGACTGGAAGAAGCCCAGCGCGGCGTTGCCCAGGATGGAGACCCACAGCAGGATGAAGGCAAAAGGAATCAGTAGCACGCCGACGACGAATTCGCGTAGCGTGCGACCGCGGGAAATACGCGCCAGGAACAGGGCAACGAACGGCGCCCAGGCGATCCACCATGCCCAGAAGAACAAGGTCCAGTCGGCCATCCACTGATCAGCGGGTAGCTCAGGTGCCTGACCATCGGTGTAGGCGAAGGTGTTCATCAGCATCGAGGGCATGGACGAGAAGAAATCCCCGATGTTTTGGACCAGGGCGTTGAGTAGCTGGGTGGTGTTATCGGCAATCAGTATCCAAGCCAGCAGAGCGATGGCCAGGTAGATGTTCAGCTCGGAGAGCAGGCGAATACCCTTATCCACACCGGAGACGGTGGAGACGATGGCGATCAGCACCGAAATGGCCATCAGTGCGATCTGTACGGTCATGGACTGGGGGATGTCGAACATGGCCGACAGGCCGTAGTTCAAAAACACCACGCCAATACCTAGGGAAACGGCAATACCGGAGATGGTGCCGATCGTGGCGGCGATCTCGACGGTGTGGCCCACCGGGCCGTGGATGCGTTTGCCGAAGATCGGGGCCAGCGCCGAGCGGATACTCAGCGGCAAGTGGTAGCGGTAGGCAAACAGGCCGAAAGCCATACCCAGAAGTGCGTACATGGCCCAGCCGGGGATGCCGTAGTGGAAGATGGTCCAGATCGGGGCCATCCGAGCGGCCTCTTCAGATTCGGGAGCGACATCCGGGGGAGTCAGATAGTTCGTGGCCGGACCGGAGATGCCGAAGAACATCAGGTCCACGCCAATACCGGCGGCAAAAAGCATGGCCGCCCACGTGAACATATTGTATTTCGGGCGGGCATGGTCCGGGCCGAGCCGGGTATGTCCGGACCGGGTGAGCGCCACAATCAGTACGAATACCACAACGATGGCCGCGGTGAGTACGTAGTACCAGCCAAAGTTCTCCGAGACCCATCCCATGGCCCCAAAGATGGCATCTTCGGCGGTGGATGGCCAGATCGATGCAAACAACACGAAGGCAACCAGGATGATCAGGGCGCCCCAAAAGACCGGCCAATTGACCTTTGACGGTGCGGAAGAGTCGGAAAGATCGTCTTCTGGTGACTGTTGTGCTTCAGTCACTGAAGTGGCGGCTGACATGCAGTCGGACCTCAACTTTCTGTGGTGTTGTGTCCTGCGACCCCGGTGGTACCTTGCCCTGAGCCGGGCACGCAGGTGATCGAGTATGGATAAGCGACACACAACCGCCGAGCGTGATCGATGAAACGCAAGCACAGCCGATCTGTCTCGACGGTAACCTACGTTAGGCTACTCTGACCGAATAACGCCCTCAACATCTCACCAGCGGTTGCGATATGACCTTGACCACGGGTCTTGGCGAGCGGGACATATCATGCCTGGAGACGAAACCGCGACGCGGTAGAGTGATACACCGTGGCTTTAACTATTGGATTCGTCGGACTTCCCAACGTGGGGAAATCAACCCTGTTTAATGCACTCACGCGACAGACCGTGCTAGCAGCGAATTACCCCTTCGCGACTATTGACCCGAACGTGGGCGTGGTCAACCTCCCCGATCAGCGCTTGTACCAGCTGGCGGAGATGTTTCACTCGGAAAAGATTCTGCCGGCCACGGTATCGTTCGTGGATATCGCTGGAATCGTCAAAGGCGCCTCGGAAGGCGAGGGGCTGGGTAACCAGTTCTTGGCCAATATTCGTGAAGCTCAGGCCATTGCCCAGGTGGTGCGGGTCTTCGAGGACTCCGATGTGGTTCATGTCGACGGACAGATCAACCCGACCTCCGATATGGAAACCATTAACACCGAGCTCATCCTGGCGGATTTGCAGACTCTCGAGAAGGCTATTCCTCGAGTGGAAAAAGAAGTCAAAGGCAAGAAACGCCCGCAGGCGGAACTGGATGCCATGGTGGCGGCCCAGAAGGTGCTGGAACGTGGCGAGACGATCTTCTCGGTCATCGAGTCGGAGAAACTTGATCTCGAGGCGCTCAAAGAGCTCAATCTGCTCACTGCCAAGCCGTTCATCTACGTGTTTAACTCCGATGAGACGGTCCTGAACGATGAGGCCAAGAAAAAAGAACTAGCTGAGCTGGTCGCGCCGGCGCAGGCAGTCTTCTTGGATGCCAAGTTCGAGGAAGACCTGGTTGAACTGGACGAGGAAGAAGCCCAGGAGATGCTGGCCCTGAACGACCAAGAAGAGTCAGGACTGGACCAGCTAGCACGCGTTGGTTTCGACACCTTAAAATTGCAGACCTACCTCACCGCCGGCCCGAAGGAAGCCCGGGCCTGGACCATTAACCAAGGAGACACCGCTCCACAGGCTGCCGGCGTGATTCACACTGATTTCCAGCGGGGCTTCATCAAGGCCGAGATCGTCTCCTTCGACGATTTGATGACGGCCGGATCAATGAACGAGGCCAAGGCTGCCGGTAAGGTCCGAATGGAGGGCAAAGACTACATCATGCAAGACGGCGACGTGGTCGAGTTCAGGTTCAACGTGTGATCGGCGCTCTCTGCGATGATCCGAGCACCGCCCCGGTTGCCTCGTCATGAGAGGACCGGGGCAGTGCCGTACTTGGAGGGCCCTCGCCTCTGTCGCGGTTGCTAGGTGCTCTGCTATCATGATTGATATCAGAGGAGGTGTTCGCAGATGTCATCCATCATCGTTCGCGGTCTCGACGACGCCGTGAAGCAGCAACTCGCTGCACAGGCGAAGGAGCACGGTCGGTCGATGGAAGCCGAAGTTCGCGCCATCCTGACCAAAGCTGCACGCCGGCCGCACATAGGAATCGCTCTGCTGGCAGCCGCGCAGGATGTCGGGGGAGTCGAGGAGCTACCGATCCCGGTGCGCGATGACGTCGCGCGGGCGGTGGACTTCGAGTGATCATCCTCGACACAAACGTGATCTCGGAGATCTTTCGACCCTTGCCCGAGCCACGCGTAGCGGACTGGCTCACGTCCCTGGAGGGTGACGTAGCCATCACGTCCGTCACGCTCGCAGAACTGCTGGCAGGTTTGCGGCGGTTGCCGGATGGTCGGCGCAGAGATGCGCTGACCAGACGAATTGACGTGGCGCTCGCACCGTACAGGGGCGGCCGCGCTGTGTTGCCGTTCGATGACGTGGCCGCCGACCGCTATGCCGACGTGCTCGTGGCTCGAGAGCGCGCGGGAGCGCCGATCAGTACCGCCGACGCGCAGACCGCCGCGATCTGCCTGGCGCACGGAGCAACCTGCGCTACGCGCAATGTGAAGGACTTCCAGCACACCGGCGTAGAACTGGTGGATCCGTGGAAGGTCGATGCGTGAAGCATCATTCGATTGAGGTCATCGCCCATCAGCAACGCACTGAGGCAGATCTGGCGTGAGCTTCGAGAATTCTTCGGTAGTGAGTATCTCGAGGAGTTCGGAGAGTGGGATCCGCAGCAGTCCTACGGCTACGCGTCACATGATGTCCACGTCAGGGCACGGGCCGAGAACCGCGTCGTCGACCACGTGGGATGGGTGCGCGGCGAGATCGCTGTCGGTACGGAGGTCGTCGCGATCGTGGGAGTCGGCGGTGTCTTGATCTGCGCTGACGCAAAAGGGGTGCGTCTCGGGGGTGAGCTCATGGGGTGGGCTGAGCAGTCGGTGCGGGATCTTGACCAACTCGCGTTCGACTACTTGTGCTGTCGAGAGCAAGTCGTCCCGTTCTACGCTCCATGTGGTTGGCCTCGGATCTATGCCCGCGAGAAGTCGATCGGACGTGACGGCGAATCTGTCGTGGATGAGCTCGGCCCGTCGATCCTCATCCTGCCAATCGCCCCGCTCGAGTCGTGGCCAAAGGGCGACGTCGACCTGCGCGGACGGGCTTTGTAGTCGCTGACTGCAGATGGCCGTACGTGCCGGAATGCGGTCGAGTTCCGCTTTAACGTGTAGCGGATCAACCACCGGTGCGAAGAAGTAGCGATGGCGAACGAACGGATCACCGACCGAGGATTTCGTCGAGGCTCAGCTTCGATTGCTAGGCTTCTACGACGGTCCGGACGAAATTGTCGTCGAAAAGCCTGTCTTCGCTGAGATCTAAGACTCGTACCCGGCCGTCGACCTGCCGAAGCTCTGGATCCAGTGTGTCAAGAAGATCATCGACAAGGCCCGCCTGCCTGTCGCGAAGCTGGAAAGCACGACCCAGCTTCAGGTCCACCCCCGAGCTACGCACGCCCACCAAGGGCTACCCACAGGGAGTGCTGAACAAGATCGTGACGCTGCTCCCCGAGAAGGTGATTCTCTTCCTCACGGTGTACCAGGACTTCGACGTCGTGGCATCCGTCATGTCGGAGTCCTCAGGCCAGTAACTCCCTTCTATCCGAACAGATGGTGGGGATGCTTAAAATGTGACGGGGCTTCCTTCAGACTTAGGTCATGGCGAAGCTCGACACCGGCTGGGCGATCATTGAGATCGACCGATTCTCGCCCATACCGGCGCAGGTCCACCCGGGCACGGGTTCAGGGCTTGCATTTGTCGGCACCGTCATGCGTGGCCCCAGGACCGAGGCGTCAGAGCGAGCGCATGTTATCCAGCAAATCCTTGATCGGGCGTTGCCGGGGTGGTCGCGGAACCGTTCGGACAAGGACAAGGACTACTCGTGGCTGCGCGATCAGGCGTCTCGGGCGAAGGTCGCACTGCGGAGGCAAGTAGGGCTCGCCGAGAAGCTCGAGGACAACGCCCCGGATATGGACGCAGCCAATGTCCACCCGTGGGCATGGGAGAATGGGCGCTTGTACTGGAAAACCCGGCACTATCATCAGACTGTCATGCACGTCGCCATCCGGATGAACGTCGAGTCACAGGCCAAGCTTGGCCGGAAGGATATCTCGGAGACTGCGCTGTTCAACGAGGCGTTCTCGCTGACCCCTCCAAATCTGAAGCCACTAGGTGGCGACTGGTCGAGGATGACGGCAACAAGACGTACGAAAATCTCCACCGTGGGGCTCGTGCCTTTGCCGAGGGGCTCTACGCTGCCCTCGGCAACCCTTGAATGCGCACCCGTGAAGAGGGCATCGGACCGGGGCGGAGATTTGTCGATGCGGACGGCAATGGAAGGACGAACTCTCGTTGTATGCGTGGCGAGCTCTCGCGGAGCATAGGAAAAGTTGCCGAAATATGGGGTGGCGATTTTCGCTCTAATCTCTGGGAGCACTCCCAGTCCCTATGAGAACTTGAGTGTAGAACTTGCAGGGTCTATGGTGAGGGCATGTGGAGCGTCGACATTGAGCCAATTGAAGAGTGGCTCGCTTCACTGGATGACGGTTCGCGTGTGCAGGTGGTCGCCGCGATCGAGTTGCTGGAGGATTAAGGGCCCCAGCTCGGTCGACCGATCGTCGACAGTGTAGCCGGGTCCCGGCATAAGAATATGAAAGAGCTCAGGCCCGGCTCGTCTGGCCGGTCCGAGTTGCGCGTTCTGTTCGCGTTCGATCCAGAGCGAGTGGCGATCATGCTGATCGCCGAAGATAAGATCGGCGATTGGAAACGCTGGTATAAGAAGCACATTTCGTTGGCCGACGACCTCTTCGACGAGCATCTGGCCCGACTGAGAAGAGAGTGATTGAAATGCCAAAGAACCTGAAGGATTTCGTCGCCGAGCATCCTGTTGACCGGGGACGGGTTGAGGCGCACAAGAAGCGGATGCTTGCTGAGGTTCGCGCCTACCGTCTGCGAGAGCTACGGGAGCAGGCCGGACTGACGCAAGCGCAGCTGGCAGAGCGCATTGGCGTCGGGCAGCGGCAGGTTTCGAAGATCGAGCAAGGCGACCTCGACAGCGCGAAGGTTGGCACCATCCGCAGTTACCTTGAGGCCGTCGGTGGCGAACTCTCCCTTGAGTACGTGATGGGAGACCAGCGAATGAAGGTCGCCTAACGGCAGATGTTTGTCCGTGCCAGAACATAGTCGAGTTCCGCTTTAACGTGTAGCGTTGGAGGGTCTCGGTCGCCGTCTCGTTGCAAGATTAGGTGACGGTTGTCTCCTCACTTCCTGGATGATCCGTTAGGATCGGTTTACAGTACTGATATGTCCTCGGCCGTAACGCGGGATCCCTCGTTCACGTCGCCCGGAAAATTTAACTGGATCGCCGATATTGGCCAACAGCTCTTGGTATATATTGCAACTCTCTTGGTGCTGGCCCTCCTGGTTGTCCTGGCCGCCGCGGACGTGCTGAGGGGTGATGTGGGCAGTGATGATCCCGTACCTGCGGAATTTGTGTTACTTTTTTGGGGCGGGATTATGGGATGCTACCCCGTGTAACACAGGGCCCTTGCGGTGTAAAAGATGACTATATTGCGCAAAGCCCTCGCTTTATTCCGACGTTGCTGTTCTCGCAGATCATCGGTGGGGTCTTGTTCACCGTGGTGGCTGTCCTTCTCGTCACCTGGCAAACGGCCGAATATTCACCAGGAACTGTGATTGGTTCAATTTCTCGCGAGCCACAAGCATTGGCCACGGTGGTATTTTATTGTGTCACGCTCTGCGTTCGGCCACATGCCGTGGCCCATTTCCTGATCAAGGTGACCTCGAAACCAAACACACAGGTTCTCGGCCTGATTGTCGGGCTTCCGGCATTTTTGGTGACTTTATTGGGTGGTCTGATCTTGGCAGCCGTCTAACGCACTCCGGACTCCGTGGATCTGGCCCAACAATTTGCCCTCTGGGGTGGACTCGCTCTCTGTGGCCTGGCTGTTTATCTGGTGACACTCATCTGGTGGATCGTCCCGGTGCGTAACCAACGGCTCAGTCCACCGCCGCGTCATCCGGGAATGTTCGTTGGGGTGTTTCAACGGGGCCGGGATAACGACGCAAAGGGACAGCACTAGAGCTCTCGTGCACGCCTGAGACGACGGACACTTGTCGATGTTAACCTACTGTGGAGACATGAACGCTTGGACCATCGTCACCATCACGGTGATAGCCGTACTGGTCGGCACGATCCTGCAACGGCTATCGGGAACCGGTGTGGGCCTAGTTGTTGCCCCCGCACTGTCACTTGTGCTCGGTCCGGCCTTCGGCGTACTCCTGACCAATATGACCACGATGGTGTCCGGGTTTCTGATCATGCTCAGCATGTGGTCGAGCATCAGCTGGCGTCACTATGGGTGGATCATTATCCCAGCTGTTCCCGGTGCATGGGCGGGAGCCTGGCTGGTGAGCCAGCTCTCTGCCGCCTGGCTGTCCATCGTCCTGGGAGCGATCGTCGTGCTTGCCATAGTGGTCACCGTGTCTCTACGTCAGCTACCAGAGTTGACGGGGCGCCCCACAACAGTGGTGGCAGGTGCACTGGGAGGACTGTTTAATTCAACGTCGGGAGTCGCCGCGCCGGTGATGGTAATCTACTCCCGGCTCTCACGGTGGGACCAGCGCTCTTTTGCGGCCACGCTCCAGCCGATCTTCATGACCATGGGAGCACTCTCGGTCGTGATGAAACTAGGTATGGGAACGGTGATGGACGGCCCAGAACCAGACATCCCGCTGGTGGTGTTGTTGGTCTGTATTGTGGTCGCGGTGGGATTGGGTTTGACGGTCGCGCTTTTTCTCTCCCGCTACGTCTCCGCTCTGACAGCACGCAGAATGGCCATGACACTGGCCGGCCTCGGTGGCGTCAGTGCGATAATGCGGGGAGTGTTTCAGCTAGTGGCTTGACCATGAGCCTCGATCTGCATGGTGAAAAGACGAATGGCGTCACGAGCACCGAGCAGCAGTGGTGGAAGACGGGTGCAACGTGGCGCAATGATCGAGCGTTGTGCGCAGGTGTGCGAGAGTTTCGCACACCAGTTGGTTGGTCACGCGATTGCTCACCATCAGCACGGCTCGGCAGATAGGGGAGACATCCAGCTCCCGCGCTGAGGCCGGCAGGATACTGATTAGGAGAAAATCTCGTTCAGTTGCTGGTAATGAGACAACCGGCCCCTATCATCTGCAACTGTTCATCATGACTCGTGCTCGAACCAGGGTATAAGAAATCCTCAATCAGGATGTCGACTTGGTTGAAGGGATATCAGATACCGTTGTGTCTTTGATGTCGGATATTAGATTCGACGGATCTGGGTGGTACCACGGTGCGCTTGGTCGTCGACATCAGGACAAGAGCAAAACTCTGTATCTGTCTGATATGGCCTTCGACGACCGTAGTTATACTGTTCTGAGTCTTCTGGAATGTGACGGTCGAGTAGATTCCGCAACGGCGAGTCGGCGTCTGAACCTCGGGCCTGCTCAAGCTCGCCGTATCGTACGGCGGTTGCTCGGGTCCCGGCAGATAGCCCAACGAGTTGAAGCAGCTCATATGCAAGATCAGTGGCCAGGAGTCCTGGTGCTGTGGATGATGGTCTCAGCACATCGCCTCCTGGACGTTTCGAGGCGAATCGAACAGATACCAGGTGCCAGATTATGCGCAACACTCGTGGGCGGAGGCGCGAATTTGTATGTTGTCACGTGGTTGAAGTCCCTCCGTGATGCTGCTGAGACAGAAGCTGAGATTGTCTCCGATCTTCCGGTACGGGTTGTAGACCGGAGCCTCGTGCTGCAGTACTTCAAAAGGATGGGCGTGCTCATCGACCACAATGGGCGACGCATTGGTCATGTGCCGTGGGTCCAAGACTCCAGTCAACCGGTTCATGAGGGGCGGTGTCTCGCTGAAAGCGTGCAACACATCACATAGTTTTCGGTGCTGACATACGATGAGATCGTGGGCACGCTTATCATCATCGTGCTAGCCGTGATGGTTGGCACGGTCCTGCAACGATTGTCAGGGACCGGCGTGGGATTGGTCGTCGCTCCGGTACTGTCGTTGGTTCTTGGGCCGACCGCCGGGGTGTTGCTGACCAACATGACCACGACGATTTCTGGCTTTCTGCTTATGCTCAGCGTGTGGTCAAGAATTCGTTGGCGCCAGTATTGGTGGATCATTATCCCGGCCCTTCCAGGTGCGTGGGCGGGCGCCTGGCTGGTGAGTCAGCTTTCTGCCGCGTGGTTGTCCATCCTGCTCGGGACAATTATCGTTCTAGCATTGCTGATCACTGTGTCCTTGCGAGATCTACCAGAGTTCACTGGGCGCACCGCCACGGTCGTGACAGGAACTCTTGGAGGATTATTTAATTCAACCTCAGGGGTCGCTGCCCCGGTCATGGTGATTTATGCTCGAATCTCACGTTGGGACCAGCGCTCATTTGCCGCCACCCTGCAACCGATCTTTATGACCATGGGAGCGCTGCCGGTGGTGATGAAACTGTGGACGGGGGCGGTGGAGGATTCCCCAGAGGCCGGAGTCTCGTTAGCCGTGTTAGTGGTCTTTCTTGTGGTGGCAATAGTGGGCGGGCTGGCGATCGCACTTTTATTGTCCCGCTATGTTTCCGCTCTCTTAGCACGACGAATGGCCATGACGCTGGCGGGACTCGGCGGGATCAGCGCGATCGTGCGCGGGGTGTTTCAGCTTTCGTTTTAGACTTGAGCCCCGACCTGCATGTCGAAAATAAACACAATATGCAGGAAAATGAAGACAAAAAATTCTCCTTGACCTTACAAGCTTCGTGTGTGATACTTTTCATGTCTCTTCGTCTGGGGAGACATGATGCAAAGGAGCCCGCAATGAGCGCAGTGAAAGTATCGCAGAAGAACTCGTCATATATCCCCTCTAAGCGACCTTTTGTCGTGGTGACGTATACATTTTTAATGATCTTTGGATTGATGTTTTCTGGAATACATCCGGCTGAGGCAGCAAGCCGGAATCTTGGCGGAAAATCTTGTACAGGTGGCACGGTGGCGACCACGGCTACCGGTAACCGCACCATCGTTCACACGGCACTTCGTGGCGATGTGAGATACGAAAAATCCTTCAAAGGAGGGGCCAAGTATCGTCAGACGACTTTTTACACCAAACAAAAGATCATCACCTCTAGCAATGTCAGTAATGGTGCTGGAGGACGGTTTACAGCTGCCCGGATCTTTTGCGATCACTAAGACAGAGCTCTCATGAGATTGCAAAAATAACGGATAGGTTATGATGTTCTGTCTATTTAATACTAGAAAAATATTGACTCGCTGTGTCCAAGGTACTGCTACTGTCCTGCTGGTTGCAGGATTGTCCGGCTGTGGGACTACTAACGAGGATGGCTCCGATGGGGCCCAAAAAAACCCTTCGCCTGAAGCAAACCAAAATAGCAAGGCAGAGATCACGGACATTGAGCGAGTTGGGAACTGCATGAAGGACCGTGGATGGGATGTCACGGTTGACGTCCGCGAGGGGTCCATGGAGTTCCCGAATGGGTACCACGAGGACCAGGCAGAAGCAGTAGAGCGCGATCGTGAAGCCTGCTTTGACCAATTTGGTGACGATAATGTGCCTTTATCTGAAATGAGCGACGAGCAGTGGCGTGATGAATATGACACTGCAGTTGCAGTCTCAGAGTGCATGGTGGAACACGGTCACAACGTGGCTGAACCGCCGAGCTTCGAAGTCTTTAAAGAAGGAGTGCTCAGTGGTACCAGTGATTGGGACCCGCGTGCTGATCCCGATAATCCCGATATGTCGAGTGAAGAGCACTATTCTCGCTACGAGGACTGCCCGTTCTCGAAATTTGAAGGCTAAGTCACACGTGAGCAGTAGGGTTCTCTGACGTGGGATCCCATAATATTCGGTCCCTGACGTCCCGAAGGTCACCCATGACCTGGTTGAAGCTGGCGTTGGGCGCGGTGCTGGTGCTAGCCGTAGGTGTTGGCGTTGGATGGGGGCTGAAAACGGTTCTTCAACCCCCATCAGAAGTTCTTCAGGAACGCGCCTACACTCTGACGGAGACAAGCTCTGGTGAAGTTGGCGATGAGCTCAGGCTGAACACCGCCGCCGTATGGCGCGCTCAACCTGTAGCTCGTAATCAAGCCGTTGGCACGCTCACGAGTATTGATATCAGTCCGAATCAGAGTGCCGGCAACGGCGCTCGCGCCTACACGGTGGATGGGCGTGCGGTGAGCATTGCTCAAGGTGACGTGCCGATGTATCGGGAGATCAAAGAAAAAGACAAAGGTAAAGATGTTCGGCAACTCCAGGTGATGCTCGGAGCGTTGGGCTACTATCACGGCAGAGCAGATGGTGAAGTCGGTTCCGGAACAGTCGACGGGATTAAGGCGTGGCAGAAGGCCCTGGGAGTTGACGATAACGGAGTGGTTGGTCAAGGTGACATCGTCTTCGTTCCGACCTTGCCCGCCCGCATGAGCATCGCGGGTGATGGTCTCACCGTTGGTTCGTCTCTGAACGGTGGTGAAGAAATCATCAATGCGTTGCCGACTGCGCCTCGGTTTGCGTTACGCGTCACATCTGAACAGGCCGAGATGATCGCCACAGGAACTGCCGTGAAAATTAGTCACGAGGACCAGGTGTGGGAGGGAGTTGTCGGTCAGCGAAATGACCAAGCTGATGCTGAAACCATTGAATTAGCCGTTGTCGGAGCAGATGACAAACCGGTGTGCGGCGATCAATGTGCGACGCTGTCGACGCAGAGCGAAACGTTATTGGATACGGTCGTCGAACTCGTTGAACCAGTACAAGGTGTCACCGTTCCTGACGCTGCCATTTCAACAGATGCCTCTGGTGAGCAGTATGTGACGGACGAGAGTGGTGTCAAGCACTCTGTGACGGTCAAAGCCTCGGCGCGAGGCATGTCGGTCATCGACGGGGTTGACGAAGGGATCAGGGTGCGTTTGCCGGGTGAACAAGGATGACTGACGTTTGCCTGGCAACCGAATCACTGAGTTTTGGGTACAAAAATTTTGCGCTCTTATTTGAGGACTGGTCGTACGAGTTCGAACCCGCTGCTACCACCGCCATCACCGGTCCATCAGGTTGTGGAAAATCCACGCTCCTCTATTTATTAGGGCTGATGCTGACACCATCTGCTGGCAGCATTCAGTTAGCTCATCAACGGGTAGATAACCTCTCCGATGCGTCCCGGGCGAGACTTCGAGCGCACTGCTATGGCTTCGTGTTTCAGGATGCAGCGTTGGACCACTCGCGAACAATTATGGCCAATGTCACTGAGGCGGCGGTTTATCGCGGCCAACGGCCAAGTCGATATCGTGAAGCGGCAATGACATTACTAGATCGGTTTGGTGTTGAATTGCGTGCAGATCATAAGCCTGGGCAAGTTTCAGGTGGACAAGCTCAACGCATTGCCCTGTGCCGAGCCCTGCTGGGAGATCCCCAAATTGTTTTAGCTGATGAACCGACGGGAAATCTTGATCCCAGCTCTGCGGAGGTCGTGTTCTCGGCGTTGCAACAGCAGGCAGATTCGGGAGCGACCGTGGTGATAGTGACCCATGACCATGCGCTGGCAGCTGCGTGCAACCAACATCTCAGCTTCTCAGAAGGAGACTGACCGGTGACATCTTTCACAAGTAAGCGGACGGGTCCGGGCATCCTGACCCTCATCCGCGAAGCTGATGCGATGAACCGTAGCCAACCGGTGATCACCATCGTCACAATCTTGATGGTTTGTGGAATGATGATTGCGGTCCTGCTGACCACCGGCCGGACCGTCGGGGCAGAAAAGTCTGTGGTGTCTACCCTCGATGATGTCGGAACCAAATCTTTGACAATTTACGCAGAACCGGATGCGGGATTGACGACGAAGTCGTTGGAAAATATTCAACGCGTTGAAGGCGTTGAGTGGTTCGCAGCTTTCGGCCCGGTCCAAGACGGATATAGCACATTGTCACCGAGCGGGGGTCCTGTCGCGGTTCGACAGTTCTGGGGCATGAGCATCCCCGGCATTCCCGAATATCACCAACGCTCTGATGGCCAGCTCGAGGGCTATGCCGCCCGGGACGCGGTGCAACAAATGCGACTCGAGGCAGCCATCGGGGGAGCACAGTTGACCGATGGACGGGTTTATTCCCTCATGGGAAGTTTTATACCACCAGAGAACCTTGGCCACTTGGGTTCGAGCGTGCTCGTACCGGCACCGGCAGAGGACCACGAAGGCCGTCACCAAACCGTATCCATGATGACGGTCGTTGCTGAAGATCCGGGGTATATTGGGGCACTCAATGACGCTATCCCTGCGGTCTTGGAAGTAACCGACCCACAATTCATCAGGGTCGAAACCAGCCAGCAAATGGCACAACTTCGTTCTGCTGTGCAAGGACAATTGGGACAATTTGGACGATTCTTAGTTCTGGCCATTCTCGGATTAACCGGCTTATTGACGGCCGTAATTCTATCGGGGCTGATGATGTTGCGTCGCAAGGACTTCGGCCGTCGTCGCGCATTGGGAGCATCCCGGTGGATGATTCTGACTCTCGTCTTATGTCAATTCACCGAACTGTCGGTGATCGGTTCCTTGGTCGGCACGCTGATAGGCGGTGGAGCGCTATGGCTACTAGGCGATCCACTGCCGGACTGGAGCTTTTTCCTGGCCTTGAGCATCTTAGCGATCATCACATCCTTATTAGCTGCACTGATTCCTGCGATGATCGCCTCTCGGCGTGATCCGCTCCGAGAACTCAGAGTGCCCTAAGGGGCCACGGCCTGGTGACCATCAGTGGCTTCGTACGGCACAACGCTGATTAGGAGAAAATCTCGTTCAGTTGCTGGTAACGAGATGCATCGAGACGTTGTTTAGCCTCGAGTGCTTTCATGTTTTCCTGCACCTGCGCGACCGAACTGGCGCCGGTAATCACGGTGGAAACACGCGGGTTATGGAGGATCCACGCCAGAGAAAGCTGCGCCGGAGTGACCTGGAGTTCCTCCGCAAGAGATCCCAATCGTGCCACTTTCTCTGCAACGTCTGGTGCTGTGGCGGTGGCAACCAAGTGGCTGTGTTCCGCACTGGATCCCCGGCTACCTGAAGGGGCTCCCTGGCTATATTTGCCGGTGAGGATGCCTCCAGCCAAGGGGCTCCACGTAGTAAGACCGAGAGCGAAGTCTTCGTAGAGCCGCGCGTACTCTGTTTCGACGCGCTCGCGGTTCAGCAGGTTGTACTGGGGCTGTTCCATATACGGCTTGTGCAGGTGGTGTCGCTCGGCGATCTCAAAGGCGCCACGAATCTCTTCGGCTGACCATTCTGACGTGCCCCAATAAAGAGCTTTGCCGGAAGACACCATGTCGCTCATGGCCCAGACCGTCTCTTCAAGCGTGGTAGCGGGATCCGGACGATGACAGAACACCAAGTCGACGAAGTCCAAACCCAAGCGTTCTAAGGAGCCCTCAATTGCGTGGAAGAGGTACTTGCGGTTCAGTGTGTTCCGCAAGTTGATGTTGTCCTCGATGCCCCAAAAAAGCTTGGTCGAAATGAGGTAATCTTGCCGAGCCCAGCCCAGTTCCGAGATGGCCTGGCCCATGATCGTTTCCGAGGCACCACCGGCGTACACCTCGGCGTTGTCAAAGAAATTGACCCCGGATTCGGCGGCGACCTGGAGGCATTCCTTCGCCAAGCCGGTATCCAGAGTGGAGCCGAAAGTCACCCAGGAACCGAAAGACAGCTCACTGACCTTAATACCGGCTCGTCCTAAACGGTTGTATGTCATTAACTGCTCACTCATGAGGACCTGCTTTCTCTGGGGTGGGTTAGGGGCTCGACAGCCCAAGAACAATCTCAATTGCTCACCATTCTGGTACGTCGATGTCCACGTTGGCTAGGTGTTTTGGACCAGCCTTGTCATTCCGGTTAACCTGTCGCGGTATCCTGAGCAGCGCCTTAGCTAACTCGCCACCACAGCAACCGATGAATTCAGTAGGGAGACCATGACAGAATGAGACTATGTCTGAGACCGTTGAACTGCACCTGAGCCAGAATGAATCCGCGGATCGTTTACTGAGTTCCAACCCACTCGCGCTGATGATTGGCATGTTGCTCGACCAGCAAGTATCCATGGAACTGGCTTTTGCTGGACCAGAGAAAATTGCCGATCGAACAGGCGTCATGGAGGCCGAAGCCCTGGCTAGTTACGACCCGGACGAACTGGTGGAAGTCTTCCAACAGTCACCTGCGGTCCATCGTTTCCCTGGTTCCATGGCAACACGGGTGCAAAAGTTCTGTCGCGTGATCGCCGACGAATATGAAGGTGACGCCTCCGCCATCTGGACCCAAGGAGACCCCGACGGGGCAACGGTGCTCAAGCGGTTGAAGAAACTCCCTGGTTACGGCGACCAGAAAGCCAAAATATTCTTGGCACTCTTAGGCAAACAGTTGGGATTCTCTGGATCCGGATGGCGCGAAGCCTCCGGAGAATATGGAGACCCGGAGGCAATGCGCTCGGTGGCAGACATTTATGACGAACAATCTCTGGCTGCGGTCCGCGAAACCAAGAAAGCTATCAAAGCTACCGCCAAGAAAAAGAAGCAAGATACTCCAGACTAGGCGGCCAATGCCAGTCGCGATTGCAACGTGGCGATGTGTAGCGACGCCTCGGAGCTCTTCATATTACCGTTCAGCTCTCGCTGAGTGAGATCAAGGCAGGTAATTGCATCCAGGCTCGTAACGGTGTGACCTTGCAGTTCTGTGGCCAAACTCAAGAGTTGATTTAACTGTGCGGTCGTTGCGTTCATCATAATCCTTTCAAAAGTTCAATAACGTTCAGTGGGTCGTAGCGTTTTGCGCGAGGCAAATTCGTCTCAAGGACGCCAACAGCAGGGGCTGGAATGTCGTTTCCACGCGTGCAGGTGAGATCCGTGCACGTTAGCGGGACGGATATCTGGTGGCACAGCCTAAGGATGGAACCGGTAGGGAGTTTTGTCTAAAACCGGTGGTGCGCCCGCTGTTGTGATATATCGAGCGCGAGAATGCTACATCGTCAGGTTCACGATGTTTGCGCGTCGCGTGCTGGAACATGACCTGGGTGCGATTTCCAGCGAGACGAGTGATTCATTAAAACAGCTTTTGCGCAGAATTGCAAGTTAATGAATGCGGCCATAGCTGGCCTCGTTTCTTGAGCGAGGCATAGTGCGGTGTGACCGCTGTTCCCGAATAGCGTGCCAGTGAACTGTTCGCTACAACAGGGAAACGAGATAGCGCTGACGGTGAGGGCGTCAGACTGTGCGGCGATGATTTGAGCAGTGCATCCAGTAATGGGTAGTTATCCTGTCACTCTTTCGGACGGTGTATGACATCGGGTGCCAGGGCACGTGATGGTTTTTCCGTCCTCGAAGGACGCCAACGCTACACTACTGAGACGGTGGGGCGGGAAAGTTTCGAAATGTCGTTGCGCTCGTGATGGAGATGTGCTGAATACTTCGAGACGACTGGCGCCTCATGGCCGACCGCAACACGGATACGGAATAAGGCACCACACATCTGGAGTCCTAGATGTCTATGGCTCCTGGATCTTTTAGGTCGTGTGACTGTACTGGCGCGCTGACTGGCATCAAGATGCCCTTGATATGGATAGGATTACGCCTGGTCTTGGCAAGCTCACGTTTAACACAAAAGGTTGGTGCCCACCGAGCCGGCGGGCACCAACCTTAGCTCAGGGGATGAACAATTACTGCGCCGTCTGGCCACCGTCTACTGGAAGAACTGTGCCAGTGACAAAGCTCGCTAGAGGCGATGCTAGATAGAGCGCTACTTGACCAATTTCTTCAGGTTCCGCGGCACGGCCGATGGGGGTATCTCCAATAACCTTGTCTCGGGTCTCCGGGTCGTCAAGCCACTCTTGAGTCATGGGAGTGGCAACAAGTCCGGGAGCTACCGCATTGACGCGAACGTTTTGATCGGCGAATTCGAGGGCCGTGGCCTTGGTGAGTCCAATGACACCGTGCTTACTGGCAACATAGGGAGACATGTTGTAATTTCCGATCAATCCGGCAATGGATGCGGTGTTGACGATGGCTCCGCCACCGTTGTCTTTCATGTACCCGACCTCGTGCTTCAAAGCTAAGAAGACACCTTTGAGGTTGACCGCGCTCACCTTGTCAAAGGCTTCTTCATCCATGTCCGGGACGGAAGCGTCCGGAGCGGAAACACCAGCATTGTTGAAAGCTACGTCCAGTCCACCGTAGGTGTTGACCGCGGTTGCCACTGCGTTTTTCACCGAATCGGAATCTGTCACGTCGGTTTCGACAAATGTTGCGGTGCCACCATCTTGAATAATCAGGTCAACTGTTTCTTCGGCTTCGGAAGCTACATCGGCCACTACGACATTGGCACCCTGCTGGCCGAAAACTCGCGCAGTTGCACGACCGATCCCGGTTGCGCCACCTGTGATCAGGGCGGTCTTACCAGTGAAGTCGAGTAGGTTCTCTGCCATGGTTTATATCCCTTCAGTTGTTCTTGTGATCGCAAGGACACTTTTAAGGATATTCGTTTAATCACGTGACACCAGGTCTCATCCGCGATCTGGCGGACAGTTTTTCCGGTGGATAAAAATACGACGTAGTAGGTCACAACAGTTGTAGGACCAGCCGTTGACATGCACGGATGCCACGCTCGATTGCGACCTTGCGAGACGTTCGGTCGCTTCCATCTGCATCGAATCCGCTAGGTTGGAAATATGCACATTGCCACGCATCGAATCGAAGGCGGACCGCGTCGAATCGCCTTTATGCATGGACTGATGGGACGCGGTCGAAATTTCACCTCGCCGGCGAAAGCACTGGCCGATGATGCAACTAGCTTATTGATTGACCTGCCCAATCACGGGCGCAGTGATTGGACCCGCGACTTCGACTACGTAGAAATCGCTGACGAGGTCGCCGAGATGCTACGGGCGGATTTCGGTAGCGAGGAACCGATCGTGCTACTGGGTCACTCTCTGGGTGGCAAAGTGGCCATGACTCTTGCGCTCCGGCACCCTGATCTCCTCAAAGCACTGATTGTTGAAGATATATCTCCTACCGATACCGGCAACTACTCGACCTTTGATCATTTGTTAGGGTCCTTGCGATCGGTTGACTTGCAATCGGTGTCTGAGCGCTCCGAAGTCGAAGAGCAACTAGCCGAGCCTATCCCGGAAGACTCGATTCGGCAATTTCTCATGCAAAACCTGCGACGAACCGATCGCGGATACCAATGGCAACCCAACTTGGAGATGCTGTATCAGAACCTGGACGCCATCGCAGGGTTCCCAGAGCTCACCGCAAGCTATGAAGGGCCGGTGCTGTGGATCAAAGGGGAGCAGTCGAACTACATCGACGACGACAGTGCGGTGGTGATGCGGGAGCTATTTCCCAAGGTGCGAAAGTCCACTGTCCGCGGCGCCAACCACTGGGTGCATTCCGAAAAACCGCAAGAATTCGTGGCCCTGCTTAAGTCCTTTCTCGATAGCTTGTACCCCACTGACGCCTAACAACGACCCGAGGGCATACCGTGAAGAGACGACTGCCTACACTATTTGATAACCTCGCACATCGTGACCACACCAACTGATAGAAAAGATACGACCGCCTCGCAACGATCAGACATTCCACGGGTCCCCGTCGGCCCCGGAGGCAAACCGGCGTGGGTCAACCGGCGTGTCTTCGCCTCGCCGCTGTTGCGCCGAATCTGCTATGCGGTGGTTTTCGAGGGATTGGCCGTCGGATTCACGACCCTGATTTTGTTCTTGCTGGGTCACGCGTCCTCATCCAGTTTTCTGGTCGGGGTGGTGTCCTCTACGGTCGCGTTGACGTGGAACCTGGTGTTCAACTGGATCTTTGAAAACCTCGAGCGTCTCAACGGAATCACGCATCGACCCTGGTGGGTCCGCGCATTGCACACGGTCCTATTCGAGACAGGGTTGCTGAGTATCCTGATTCCCGCCGTTGCCGTGATCTTAAACGTCTCCATCTGGGAGGCCTTGGCTCTCGAAGCGGTGCTGTTGGTATTTTTCCTGATTTACAATCCGGTCTATGCCTACTTCTTTGACCGAGTCTTTGGACTTCCCGAACCAGCGGAAAATTACCGTTAGCCTGGGAACCAAGTCTCTAGCGTAGGTCGAGGAATTCCTGAATAGCGGGAAGCTCCCGCTGAGCCTGTCGGTAGCCACGCTCGTATGTTTCACGAAGTAGGCGCAAATCTCGGGTACCACTGCTAACCGGCATGACCTCGGGGATGAACAGATAGGCTTTGCCTTGATCCCGCAATTCGAAGAGCTTTTCTTTGGTTTCGTTATAGCGTTCGTGCCGGGTCAGCATGGCGTCAATGACAGCCGGATAACGTGGGAACCAAGATCGAATCACCGGCTCGAAGCGTTGCTTGTCTTTCCAGTAGCTTTCTTCCCGGGTCATAACCACGAGTAGCTTCTCATAGCCGTGCTCCAGTGCCGTCGACAGTGGCACCCCACCGTCAATCCCGAAAGCACCGTCGAGGAACAGCTCGCCATTGACGTTCACCTTCGGCATTAAGATCGGGATGGTCGAGGATGCTCTCACCCGTCGCATGAGCGCAGCCTCCGTGCTGGTGGCTTCTTTGTCCCACCATACGGTTTCGCCGGTAGCCATTTTGAAACCACCCAGCTGAATTTGAGCGGGGTTGTCCCGGTAGACCTGAAAATCAAAGGGTAGAACGCCTTCAGAACGGCAGGAATCTTCGTAGATGTATTTGGAATTCAGCACACCGTGGCCCTGCAACCAGGTCCACCAGCTACCCAACCGAGGATCACCTGCGAATTCCACAAAGCTCCGACGGGTCCGCAGGGGGTCCTGTGCGACGTAGTTGACGGCCAGGGTGGAGCCCGCCGAAATGCCAGCAACAAAGTCGAAAAGAATGTTCTGCTCCAACAGGCTGACCACCAGCCCAGCGGTATAGGAGGCACGCATTCCTCCGCCTTCGAGAACTAGAGCAGTGTCGGTGATATTGCTGTGTTGGGCAGTGCTAGCTAGTTCCACGCTTCAGACCATATGCTAATTGTATGGCAACAATCAATATGAAGGGCCAGCCCATTCAGACCAGCGGTGAGCTCCCCGCCATCGGAGACCTCGCCCCCGATTTCACGCTGGCCGGAACCGATCTGTCGGATATCAAACGCGATGATTTTATTGGCAAGAAATTGCTCATCTCGACCTTCCCCTCGCTGGATACGGGAGTGTGTGCAGCCTCGGTCCGTCGCTTCAATCAAGAGGCAACTTCTTTAGATGGCACCGTGGTACTCAACGTCTCGATGGACCTGCCCTTTGCGCACAGTCGCTTCTGCGCCGCTGAAGGAATCGACCAGGTTACCAATGCCTCAGCATTCCGTTCTCGTTTCGGAACGGACTATGGGATCACCATTGCGGATGCCCCTATGGCTGGTCTGCTAGCCCGTTCAGTCATAGTGCTCGATGAAGAAGGTAAAGTCAGCTACGTACAATTGGTATCGGAAATGTCTTATGAGCCCGATTACGAACAGGCGCTCGCCGCATTGCAGTAATCGGTGAGTGTAACGGAGCTAACTCTGCACTTTTCAGATCAGAACCGCCGGAACGAAGCGGGGTCACCTCACGGTGATCCCGCTCATTTGTACGATCCGACACCGACCGCCCAACTACCGCAGGTTCCGCCTCGGTCGATCGCTCCAGCACGGTCACCGCAGCCCTCTTCACACGGTGCAGGCTATTGGACCGTCATTGTCTTGGGCTTTATCGCGGCTGCGGTGTTGGCTTATGGGGTCTTGTTGGTGGGGTTCCAAACGTTCCAAGGAATGACCGCCGACTCCGCCGTCAATACTCAGCACCGGAATCAGCCACTGGCGGAGGATTATGCAGGGCCTCAGCAGGATCATACTGCGACGCAATTGGCTGACGAGCTGGAGTTGGCCCATGAGGGGATTCCGGTGGATTTTTCGGTCCCGGGTAGTGCTACGGGATGGGGTAGTACTGAGATTGATTCAGGGCAACGTCTCGATGAAGCGCCGGGGGTGCTTTTAGTGGAGACTACTCACCTGGCGGCCTTTGGGGCCGGTACCGGTTTGGTACTCAGCGAGGAGGGGCTGGCGGTGACTAACTACCACGTGGTGGAAGGCTCGTCGCAGGTTTCGGTAACTGTAGCGGATACGGGCGAAACGTATACGGCCACGGTGCTGGGCCGAGATGCTGAGCATGACGTTGCGGTGTTGCAGATCGTGGATGCTCCCGCCTTACAGGTGGCCTCCATTAACACTGAGACCCCAGATATTGGTGATCGAACCGCTTCGGTCGGCAACGGGGGTGGGCAGGGGTTCTTGACCTCTGTTGTGGGGGAGGTCTCGGACCTGAATGTCACGATCCTGGCGTCGTCAGAGTTCAGTGAGGGCGGTGATCCCTCCCGCATCTCCGGGGTCATGCAGATGACTCAGGACGTTGTGCCAGGATATTCTGGCGGACCGTCTGTGGACGGAGATGGGCAGGTGATTGGGCTGACCACGGCCGTCTCAGAAGGGACTACCAGTGAAGAGGTCGAGGGTTTCGCCGTGCCCATTACCCAGGTGTTGTCTGTGGTGGAGCAGGTCTTGGCTGGTGAGGAGTCTGAGACTGTTTCGATCGGAGCTGACGGTGCGTTGGGCATTATCATCAGTGGTGCCGATCATCAGGTGATGGTTGAGGACGTGCTGTCCGGATCGGTTGCTGAAGAAGCCGGTCTCCGTGCCGGCGATCGACTTATTTCGGTTGATGGCATAGTAGCCAATAGCTCAGATCACATCTCGACAGTCATTCGGTCTCGCAATGTCGGCGACGAGGTCGAGGTGGTCTGGGAGGACTCCTCAGGGCAACGCCAGACGGGTATCGTGGAGCTACAAGAAGCGGCGACCAACTAATCGAGCGTAGTTGGTTTTGTGGCGGTCTGGTTACTCGGTGTCTGCAAGACCTTCCACGTCCGATAGTTCGGCGTGAGGAGTCTCTGGCGGGACAGGTCCGTTGATACGTAAACCGGTCTGTGCATCGAAAATCTTCAGGTGTTCCGGGTCTGGGGAGACCCGAATACGATCTCCGGGCTGTGGTGGACGACGTCCCGGCACGCGGACTACGACGGGCTGGTGGGTTCGAATCCCCTCCAACGTACCGTAGACGTGGGCGTCAGCGCCCAGCTGCTCGGTCAGCTCGACAATCATCTCCAGCCCGTTGGTGGGGTCTACATGCAGGTCCTCCGGGCGGAAACCAACAGTCACGGAATCACTGGTGGCATTGTTCAACGTCTCCGCAGCCACGGGCACGGTGGTGCCACCAAGCTGGATGGACTGAGCATCGTGGCGGGCTGCCACGAGGTTCATCGCAGGGGAACCGATGAAGCCCGCGACAAAGACGTTGGCAGGATTCTCGTAGAGGTTACGTGGGGTATCAACTTGCTGCAGGACCCCTTCCTTGAGTACGCAGACACGGTCACCCATGGTCATGGCTTCGACCTGGTCGTGGGTGACATATACGGTGGTCGTTGCCAGCTGACGGGTCAGTGCAGCAATCTGAGTACGGGTTTGTACGCGTAGCTTGGCATCCAAGTTCGACAGTGGCTCGTCCATCAAGAACACTTTGGGCTCACGCACGATCGCCCGGCCCATAGCCACGCGCTGACGCTGACCACCAGAGAGCTCTTTGGGCTTGCGATCGAGATAGGGGAGTAGGTCCAAAATTCTGGCGGCTTTTTCGACCTTCGCGCGTCTCTGCGACTTTGACACACCGCTGATTTTCAGGGAGAAGGCCATATTATCGGCCACGGTCATGTGAGGATACAAAGCATAGTTCTGAAACACCATGGCAATGTCGCGTGCCTTAGCGTCTTGGTGCGAGACGTCCTCGCCACCGATGAGAATGCGCCCCTCGTCAACGTCTTCCAAACCGGCCAGCATCCGGAGTGCAGTTGACTTGCCACACCCTGAGGGGCCCACCAAGACGAGAAATTCACCATCGTCGATGGCCAGGTCGAGCTGATTGATGGCCGGACGGGATCCGGCAGAGTAGATCCGGCTGGCGTGGTCATAAGTCACTGATGCCATAAGTAGGTGGCTCCTTGAGGGCTATACCGGGGCCATCCTGAATGGGCCAGGATGACCCCGGTGAGTGGGATAGTGAAGCAGAACGCGGACTCTCGGTCCGGATCAGTTCTCGATATCGTCGGCGATCTCGGTTTCGTACAGGCCCTCGAGCTCCTCCTGCAGGCTCTCGAGCCTGTCGCGGACATCGACGTCGTCGTTGGTCAAAATCTCCTGCAAGGCGCCACTGATAGCCAGGTCGCCACCGGGCAAGAACACGCGAGAATAGTCCTGAACGCGAGCGCGCTCAAGCTGGTCAACAGCCGTCTCAAATTCGGGAGTTTCATCATAGACGTCGCTCATCTCAGCATCGGTGCGCACCGGAACGTAACCGGTTCCGGCCGAAAATTCGGCGGTATTCTCCGAGTTGGTGACAAAGCCCAAGAACTTAGCTGCTGCCAGTTGCTCTTCCGGGGTGGACGAAGCCGAAATCATCAGGCCGGCACCACCGGTGGGGGTTTCACCTTCTGCTTCCGGACCCGAAGGGAGGAAGGCAACGCCAACTTCGAAGTCAGCGCTCTCCAGGACACCACCCAGGGAACCAGTGGATTGGATCATCTGGCTAGACACACCGGCGCTGAAATCATCGGCCTGGTCTCCCGATGCCACCGAGGCCCAATCACTGGTTGATTCTTGAGCAAATTCGAGAGCCTCAACGTTAGCGTCAGAGGACATGATCTCGAAGTCCCATTCCTCTGACCAAGCGCCACCATAACCCCACACGAGGTTAGCCATGGTCCACGCCGGGTACTCTGGCTGAGGCGGGTAGACGAAAGCGGAATCGGCGACATCAGCTTCCATGAGCTTCTCGGAAACCTCGGCGACTTCCTCCCAGGTCTCAGGAACTTCCTCGATGCCGGCCTCTTCGTAATGGTCAGCGTTGTAGTAGAACAGCGGGGTGGAGCGAGCGTAGGGCACACCATAGTGGGAACCCTCGTAGTTGTAGTCCTCGTAAAGGGCTTCCACATAGGTATCGGTATCGACTTCGGCTGCTTCCAGTACATCATCCAGCGGCAACAGCGAATCGTTGAGGTAGTTCGGGAACCAGGTGGCGTCTGAGAGCACCACGACGTCGGCGGTATCGCTACCACCAGTCTGATACCACTGCGAGGTTTCTTCGTAGTTACCGCCGGAATTGATCAAGTTGACCTCAATGCCAGTTTCCTCCGTGAAAGCCTCAATCATGCTTTCTTCGATGTCGACGGAAGCACCGGGGTGGTTGGACGCAAAGGTGATCTCATCGGCTGGTTCGATGCTGGACCAATCGATGTCGCTGGGTTCTTCCGGTCCGTCTCCGGAGGTGTCGGGACCGCATGCGGTCAGCGCCAGGGCGCAGATGCTCAGGGCGGCAACACCGCTGAGGACTCGGGGGGATCGAGGGGTCTTCATGGGTATTCTCTCCTTTAGTGGGTAGGGGTGAGGATGACTATTTGACCGCGCCCTGGGTCAGCCCGGCAACGATATAGCGTTGGAGCGCGGCGAAGATCAGTAGCATCGGAACGATAACCAGCACAGCTCCGGCCATCAGGATGCCGTAGGATCCGGGGGAGTTTTCGATTGACTGCAACAGGTTGAGCCCCACCGGCAGGGTCATTTTCTCGGGGGTGTCAACGATGATCAGCGGCCACAGGAAGTTGTTCCATTCGTTGACCACGGTGACCAGTGTGACTGTCGCAATGGCAGGTAGGGAGACAGGCACGGCGATTTGCACCAGCTTGCGTAGGTGCCCGGCACCGTCGAGTTCTGCGGCTTCAAAGAGTTCCTTCGGTAGCGCCTTGAAGTTTTGGCGTAACAGGAACGTCCCAAAGGCCGTGCCCAAGCCGGGCAAGATAATTCCCCACAGGGTATCCCGGCCACCGAGGCTCGTGATGGTCAAATAGTTTGGTAACATCGAGACTTCTGGTGGCACCATCAGGGCGACCAGCATACCGAGGAAGATCAGATTTGCACCCGGGACCCGGATGAAGACCAGAGCGTATGCGGTCGTAATCGCCAAAATGACTTTGATCGCAGCGCCGATCGCGGTGACAATCACACTGTTGCGTAGCACTGTCAATAGCGGGACGCGATCGGCCACCGTGCTGTAGTTGTCCAGGGTCGGGTCTTGGGGAAGAACGGTGGGATCGGCGGTAATGATCTCCGCGGGTGGTTTGAAACTAGAAGAGACCATCCAGGCCAGCGGGAGCACAATGATCAAGAAGGCAATAAGCAACGGCAGGTAACCGGTCAGCAGGGTGTCGGCGAGATGACGAGGGGCAAAGGCTTTGCGCCAACTCATCGTGTCGGTTTCTTGGTTCACTGGTAGTGCACCTTTCGCTCGACGAACCGCATCTGAATCACGGTGATCAAGAACAGCGTGAAGAACAGGACCACCGCGATGGCGGCAGAGTAGCCGGCGCGCTGATAGGCGCCGAAGGACTGCAAATAAACCTCAAAAATAATCGTGTTCGTTCCGTGCCCGGTGGGTGTCATGGTCCGCAGGATGTCGAAGGCATTCGTCATCGAGAAGATGATGTTGGTGACCAATAAGAAGAACACGGTGGGGGTGAGCAACGGCAGCGTGACAGAGAAGAACCGGCGAATCGGACCGGCGCGGTCGATAGTAGCGGCTTCGATAAGGTCTTGGGGGATTGATTGCAGACCGGCGAGAAACACCACGGCGCAGAAACCCAGGTTCTTCCAGACATAGACGATGATGACCATCAACAGTGCCCAGTCTTCATCCAAATACCATTGCGGCGAGTCCAGGCCGAACCAGTCGAGAATGTGGCTCAGTGCGCCGCGCTCTGGGTTGAAGATGAAATTCCAGACCAGGGCGACACCCACGCCAGAAAGAACATAGGGCGAAAACACCGCGGTGCGGGCGACAGTGCGTCCGGGAATCTTTTTGTTGAGCACCAGGGCGATGAGCAAGCCCAGAATCATGGACCCGGCCACTGTTCCGAGTGTGAAGATCGCGGTGACCCGCCAGACCTCGAGGCCGTCATCAGAGGTGAAGAAACGAACGTAGTTATCGAGCCCGATCTGCGTCGCGGTGCTGGAGCCCAAACGCCAGTCCAAGGTGGAGTAATACATATTGCTGATCAACGGATAATAAATAAAAGCCAAGATCAGCAGGATATTTGGGCCAGCGAAGAGGAGAAAGAAGGTCCAGTTCTTGGACAGTCGTTTACGCCTGGCTTTGCGTCGTTCTGTTGCCAGTTCGTCTTGGTCGGAATCCTGCGATAACGCTGTTTGTTCCGGATCCCGGACGCGTACTGTGGACATTCCTGCCTTCCCCGTACGGTGTGAGTAATTGGCGCATTCGCACGCCAGCTACACAGTGTGAGGAACGGAGTTAACTATGGGATCACCAGGAGGTAAACGGTAGATGTAATACGTGTTGGTAGGTCGTGAATCGATCAAGGTGAAGAATGTGTCGACGCTGTTTATGATTTTGTGGTGACGATATCAAGCCTCGATAATTGAGATTCGATAGTTGTTTTTCGGGCGACGAAGAACCCGCAGATCAGGAGCACCATGATAGTGGCCATCATCACGATTAAGGGCGTTGTCCAGGAGCCCGTCGCGGAAAAAAGAGCCCCGATGCTCACCGGTCCGGTGGCGGCAATCATATAGCCGATGGGTTGGACGAAGTCGGAAAGTCGCGCGATGGCGGTGGGGAAGGCCCAGCCACCGAAACCGAAGAATATCGCCCAGATCCAGGCGCCGCCGGCTGGATCGATTAAGAGCCCAAGATATCCTGTTGCGGTACTGAGCCCGAGAGCGATGATCCAGCCACTGATGTTCTTGCTCCGGGAAATGATCCACGGCATGACGAACCCGCCAATGATAGGCACGGCGGACATGATCGAGACCAAGGCTCCGGAAACAGCGGGAGAGACCCCGGCGTCCTGATAGATCTGTGGGAGCCACCCGAATTGCACATAAGCGTTCATGGATTGGAACGCGAAGAACCCGGTCATGGCCCACGCCAGGGGGCTGCGGTAGATCTTCACGGAGGTAGCGGATGGGGTGACCGCCCGAGGCCGATCCCGACCCGTGTGCACCCACAGGAGGATGCCCATGATCCCCGGCACGATGGCTGCTACAGCCCAGAATCCCAGGGTTGCACGCCATCCGGTGATCTCCAGCGCTGCTCCCAGGCTCTGTGCTAAGGGGACTGCCGTCAGTGAGCCGAGTGCTCCCGAGGCAGTGACCACGGCAGAGTAGGTGCCCATTAAGCCCACCGTGGCGGTGCCGGCGTGGGTTTTGATCCAGGCTGGCGCCAGCACATTGCCGATTGCAATCCCGGACAAGGCCACAACGGTACAGAAGAGGAACAACCAGGCGTTCCCGGTAAGCGCTCGGGCCAGTCCGCCGATCAAGATCAGTCCACACCCCATGGTCAAACCTCCGGTGAGCCCGAATTGTTGGGCGAACCGGACGGCAACGAAACCCAGTGCACCGAAGCACAGTCCCGGTAGCGAGGTTAACACGCCGGCGCCCACCGCGCTGAGCTCCACCGACTCGGCAATATCGTTGAGAACCGGTCCCACGGCGGTAGCGGAGGTTCGAAGATTCAGCGCGAGGAGAATCATGAACCCCACCATTGCCCCCAGGCTCAAGGGCACGATCTTGCCCGCACCGTGGTCAAAAGTACCGGGGGAACTCGAGGTCGTGGAAGGTGTCGTCATAGCGGATTCCCTCTGTAGCGAGGCGTTGTGGCACCAGCACTGGTAGTCTCGGTGCTCTCCCGTATCATGGACAGGGCGAACCGGCCTTCGGGGCAGACCTGATAAAATTTGCACGGCTGTTGTGGCCAAATTTTACTGACTTTCCACTGTGAAGGAATAACCCGCTGATGACCCTAGCTCACCGCGAAGACCTCCGAAATGTTGCCATCGTTGCCCACGTTGACCACGGTAAAACCACTCTGGTTGATGCCATGTTGCGCCAGACCGGGGCGTTTGATGAACACGGAGAGACCGAAGATCGCGTGATGGATTCCGGGGAGCTGGAGCGCGAAAAAGGCATTACGATTCTGGCCAAGAACACCACTGTGTTCTACTCAGGCCCCTCAGCGACCGCTGAGACCGTGACCATTAACGTCATTGATACTCCCGGCCACGCCGATTTCGGTGGCGAAGTAGAACGTGGGCTGTCGATGGTCGATGGTGTGGTATTGCTCGTGGACGCCTCGGAAGGCCCGCTACCGCAGACCCGTTTCGTCCTGCGCAAAGCGCTGGAAGCCAACCTGCCGGTGATCCTGGTGGTCAATAAGACTGACCGTGGCGATGCGCGTATCGACGGTGTGGTTTCCGAATCGATGGACCTGCTGTTGGGGCTGGCCTCCGATATTGCCGAAGAGCGTGAAATCGACTTGGATGCGGTCTTGGACGTGCCGGTGGTCTATGCCTCGGGTAAAGCCGGTCGCGCCTCGCTGAATCAGCCAGCCGACGGCGACTTGCCGGATAGCGAAGACCTTGAGCCGCTGTTCGACACCATCATGAAGCGCATCCCGGCCCCGACCTACCACGAGGACGAAGTCCTGCAGGCGCACGTGACCAACCTCGACTCCTCGCCCTTCTTGGGCCGGTTGGCGCTGTTGCGCGTCTTCAATGGCACCCTGCGCAAAAACCAACAGGTCACCTGGGCGTACCAGGGTGGTTCACAAACCGTGAAGATCACCGAACTATTGGCCACCAAGGGATTGCAACGTGTCGCTGCCGAGGAAGCCGGACCCGGTGAGATCGTGGCCGTGGCTGGTATTGAGGACATTATGATTGGTGATACGCTCACTGATCTGGATCACCCCAAGCCGCTACCACAGATCACCATCGATGAGCCGGCGATTTCGATGACCATCGGTATCAACACCTCCCCGTTGGCCGGACGGGTCAAAGGCGCGAAGGTCACGGCCCGACAGATTAAGGACCGTCTAGACCGCGAGCTGATCGGTAACGTCTCCCTACGCGTGCTCCCCACCGACCGTCCCGACACCTGGGAGGTGCAGGGCCGTGGGGAACTGGCACTGGCCGTCCTCGTAGAGCAGATGCGTCGTGAAGGCTTTGAGCTCACGGTGGGTAAGCCCCAGGTGGTGACCAAGACCATTGACGGCACGATGCACGAGCCGATTGAACGGATGACGATCGATATCCCCGAAGAGTTCATGGGCGCGGTAACCCAGTTGATGGCCTCGCGCAAGGGCATTATGCAGGAGATGACGAATAACGGCACCGGCTGGATGCGCATGGAATTTACCGTCCCCGCCCGCGGTCTGATCGGATTCCGCACTCGGTTCCTGACTGACACCCATGGTGCCGGTATCGCCTCCTCGTATTCCGACGGTTATGCGCCCTGGGCCGGAGACATTAGCTACCGCTCCTCGGGGTCGATGGTTGCCGACCGTAGTGGGGTGGCCACCCCGTTCACCATGATCAATCTACAAGAACGAGGCACCTTCTTCGTCCAGCCCGGTGCGGACGTCTACGAAGGCATGATCGTCGGAGAAAACTCCCGCAATGAAGACATGGATGTCAATATCACCAAGGAAAAGAAACAGACCAATATGCGTGCTGCCTCGGCGGAATCCTTTGAAGGGCTGACACCGCCGGCCACCTTAACCTTGGAAGAGTCCCTGGAATTCGCGCGTGAAGATGAATGCGTGGAGGTCACGCCCGAAGACATTCGTATTCGGAAGGTCGTGCTGGATGCCCATGAGCGCATCAAGCTCTTCCGCGCTCGCCAGCGGGCCAAAGACTAAACCACACCACACCCAGGACGCATTCAGTTCATGACCGTTTATCCACCCGAAGAGAACCCACCGGCACCGCCGGTCGCAGGCGAAACCGATCGAGATCGTCCCAGTCTCCTCCAGCCCATCGTGACCGCTGTGGGTGCGGTCTGTCTCGGAGCGCTCGTAGGGTTCCTCGGCAATGTCGTGCACTTCAACGTGGTCTGGATCGGGTCCGTTGCCCTGCCGTGGGGCGTGGTACTTGCCCTGGGTCTGGTGGTGCTGGCTGCTTTCTGGCTGACGAGTCTTACTGATCGGCTTTGGGCATCGGCAGTGACCATCCTGGCCAGCTACGGGATGGCCTGCCTGATGGCCTTTTGGCCCGGGGCAGATGTGTTCTCGGTGCCGGTTTCGGCCCTAGCCTGGCAGATGATGCCGGTGGAAGTGATTGCTGAAGCCGCGTGGTTGCTTGGTATTCCGGTTGTTGGCGTGGTGACCATGGTGATCCTGCGGGTGCAATTGTTCTCCCCACGTGGGGCAAAAACACAGCAGTCAACAGCCCAGCATGAGTCCGAGCCATGCTCCAGTACCAGCCCTGACACCTCGGCTTCACACGGGGCTCATCGGCCACAACAGCATTAGACTGGGTTGTCGACACACCCCTTCGAGCGAGGACACGTTGTCGCTGATCTTCGCTCCGCTCAGGTTCCCGAAGGATGATTCATGACTTACGTCATCGCGTTGCCATGCGTCGATGTGAAGGACCGTGCCTGCATCGATGAGTGCCCCGTCGACTGCATTTACGAAGGTGAACGGAGCCTCTACATTCACCCAGACGAGTGTGTGGACTGTGGGGCGTGTGAGCCAGTATGCCCGGTCGAGGCCATCTACTACGAAGATGATCTTCCCGAAGAATGGGAAGACTATTACGACGCCAACGTAGAATTCTTTGACGATCTCGGCTCCCCCGGAGGTGCTGCCAAAATGGGAGTCATCCCGAAAGATCACCCCCTTATCGCGGCACTTCCGCCCCAAGCCTAAAGAAGCCACAGATGGTCAAACTTCCGGTTTATCCTTGGGAAGAACTCACGCCCTATCGGCAGCGGGCAGAACAACATCCTGACGGCGTCTGCGATTTGTCGATCGGCTCCCCAGTCGATCCAGTCCCGGACTTTATCCAGCAGGCGCTGGTGCAGGCCAGTAACTGGCCTGGATACCCCGTTGCTGGCGGAGACGACCACCTGCGTCGAGCTATTGCTGAGTGGTACGCCCGACGCCGCAACGTTCCAGAGCTTGGTCCCGAACACACCGCGGCGACCGTTGGGTCCAAGGAACTAGTGGCCTGGCTACCCTTGATGTTAGGACTAGGGCCCGGTGATGTCGTGGTCCGCCCTCGGATCTCCTATCCGACTTATGACATCGGTGCACGACTGGCTGGAGCAGTCTCCATCCCCACCGACGACCTCGCAACGGTGGACGCTGAGACCGCAGCGCGGGTGAAACTGGTCTGGCTAAATTCTCCAGCCAACCCCACCGGGGACGTTCTGGACCGCAACCAGCTGTCCCGCACCGTAGACCACGCCCGCCAGCTCGGCGCAGTGATCGCCAACGATGAGTGCTACGCCGAACTGGGCTGGGACCACTGGGAAGATCATCGCGTTCCCTCCATTCTCGACCCCGTTGTGACACAAGGTGATCTCCGTGGGGTTTTGAGCGTGTATTCCTTATCAAAGCAGTCCAACATGGCCGGCTACCGAGCAGCCTTCATTGCCGGGGACCCCACGCTGATCGCTGAGCTGATCAATATTCGCAAGCATGCCGGAATGGTCGTGCCCGGCCCACTGCAAGCCGCCATGGTGGCGGCCTTGAACGACGACGAACACGTGGCGGTGCAAAAGGCCCGCTATCGAACCCGTCGCGGTCAGCTGATGTCGGCTCTGCGCCAGGCTGGGTTGGAGGTTCACGGCTCCGAAGCCGGGCTGTACCTCTGGGTGTGCCAACCGGGACGAACCGCGGATTCGGCGACCCCGCAAGATTCTTGGGACTTAGTGCGACGCTTCGCTGATGCCGGTATCGTCACCGGGCCAGGAGTCTTTTATTCTGAGGCTGGCAATGGGTACGTGCGGTTGTCGATCACCGCCCCGGACGACGTGGTGGCGGTCGCAGCTCACCGTATCAGCGTGGGCCTTTAGGACTCCGGCTGTCGAACTCGGTCAAGATGACCTAGATGACGGAGTAAGAATCGTTATTTTCTACCCAATGTTGGTAAGTTATACATGTTGAATGTGTCGTGCCCAACAATGTCTGTGGCACATCGTGATCCTCAAACACACCTGATGAGGGAGAAGCACCAATGAGTGGGAATGATCAAGCCACGCTGAATCTCGGCGCTGACAACCTCGAGCTCAACCTCGAGAAGGCGACCGTCGGAAACAACGGCATCAACATCGCACCGTTGCTCAAAGAAACCGGGACCGTCACCTACGATCCTGGATTCATGAACACCGCAAATACCCGCTCAGAGATCACCTATATCGATGGTGACAACGGAATTTTGCGCTACCGGGGCTATCCGATCGAGGAACTAGCCAAGCACTCCTCGTTTTTGGAAGTCTCGTACCTGTTGATCTACGGCGAACTGCCCTCAGCCAGCCAATTGCAGGCCTGGGACGACAATATTCGCCGTCATACGATGTTGCACGAAGACATCAAGGATTTCTTCTCCGGCTTCCCGCGGGACGCTCATCCGATGGCCGTGCTGTCCTCGGCTGTTTCAGCACTGTCCACCTTCTATGCTGATTCACTGGATCCCTTCGACGAGGAACAGGTCCACATCTCCACCATCCGCTTGATGTCGAAAGTTCCGGTGATTGCCTCTTACGCCTATAAAAAGGCGATCGGCCAGCCGATGCTCTACCCGGATAACTCGCTAAACTACGTGGAGAACTTCCTCCGACTATGCTTTGGCGTTCCGGCTGAGCCCTACGAGCTGGACCAGGATATGACCGACGCTCTGGACATGCTCTTGATCCTGCACGCTGATCACGAGCAAAACTGTTCGACCTCCACCGTACGTTTGGTCGGCTCGGCCAATGCCAATATCTTCGCTTCGGTCTCGGCAGGTATTAACGCCCTGTTCGGCCCGTTGCACGGGGGTGCTAACGAAGCAGTGCTGAACATGCTGCGTGAGATCCAAGCATCTGGGGCTACCCCTGAGCAGTTCATGGAAAAGGTCAAGAACAAAGAAGACGGCGTCCGTTTGATGGGCTTCGGTCACCGTGTCTACAAGAACTACGACCCGCGTGCCCGTATCGTAAAGTCCACCGCCGAGAAGATCTTGTCCAAGCTGGGCGGTAATGACGAGTTGCTCGACATTGCCATGCGCCTGGAAGAAAAGGCCCTGGCCGATGACTACTTCATCGAGCGCAAGCTGTATCCCAACGTGGACTTCTACACCGGTCTGATCTACAAAGCTATGGGCTTCCCAGAGCGGATGTTTACTGTTCTGTTTGCGCTAGGTCGCTTGCCCGGCTGGATCGCCCAGTGGCGTGAAATGATGCAGGATCCGGTCAAACGCATCGGACGCCCACGTCAGATCTACGTGGGCGAAGACGAGCGCCATTACCCGGGCGCCTAGGGGCATCTTCCGCGATACTTTGTCAGGCCCCGACTGTCCCGTGCCTCGACCGCACCGGACAGTCGGGGCTTACTCGTTAATCCGGGCTGTATGTTATCGGTCACATCTCACCGTGGGCTAGGACATCCCGAAACTGAGTAGACCATCAAAATATGCTGAGCATCCGGGTATATTTTTCTGTGATTTGACCCCCTTTTTCTCAGGGAATGTGTAACAAACTGGTCACATTCGGCTCGATTTTGGCTATCTGAGTCGCTGAATATCCGCTGAAGACAGGCGATCACAAGGCATTATGTGAATTACCTGAACTTGGCAGGTGGGGGTGGATTGTCACATTTTGATAACGACTAGATCGCATGTAGTGTGGCCACTCGAGTTCAGCACAACAGGGCAAGCCGGTGGAACCGCCGTGTTCACGTCTTGTCCGCCGCGAGGACACCGCGTCTCGAGGCACGTGCTCGAACAGACCTAGACCCAACGCCAAATGGCGCAGGAAGGAAACAAAGACCGTGAACACCACTACTGAGAATCGTGTCGCTACCCAGCCGAAGAAGCGTCGCGGTAAGTTCGCTGCGACCTCCGTTCTGGCCGCAGCAGCTCTAGCCGCTCCGTTGCTGGGTACGATCGATACGGCCTCCGCAGCCCCGGATTCAACCTGGGATGCCCTGGCCGAGTGCGAGTCCGGTGGTAACTGGTCCACCAACACCGGCAACGGCTACTACGGTGGCCTGCAGTTCAACCCGAACACCTGGCAAGCCTACGGCGGTTCTGGTAACCCGGCTGATGCTAGCCGTTCCGAGCAGATCCGCGTCGCAGAAAACGTCCTGGAGGGCCAGGGCTGGGGTGCATGGCCAGCTTGCTCCGCCAAGATTGGCGCCTCCGGCGAGGCCGAGCCACGTCAGGCTACCAGCGAGACCGAGTCCAACCAGAGCTCTTCGCAACAGCAGACTCAGCAGCAGTCCCAGCAGGCCGAGCAGCAGGCTCAGCAGTCGCAGCAGGCTCAGCAACAGCCTCAGCAGGCTCAGCAGCAGCCCCAGCAGGCTTCGACGGGCAAGCACGCTAACCAGTCCACTGGCTACGATGCTCCGTCCAGCTCCGCAAAGGCTGGTTCCGGTCCTCAGCACGCAGCCGGTTCGGCAAACTACACCGTGCAGGCCGGTGACACTCTGGGCAAGATCGCACAGCGACACCAGGTGTCTGGCGGTTGGGAAGCCATCTACCAGGCTAACTCCGGAACTATCGCTGATCCGGAGCTGATCTACCCGGGTCAGACCCTGGTTATTCCGTAAGGAGCGACCGTCCCGCAGGGGTAGACGCGTTGTTTCAGGCCGTGTTCCTTGGTAGCCCACTTCGATGGCGGGTCAAGGGCACGGCCTGAAGTGTATCTAGAACAATAGCCGCGTTGGACCGTGGCTACTTCTGCTCATCCTCATCGGGTGTTTCTGAGCAGTATTCGGTGGTGATATCAGTGGCCTGAGGTAGTTGGAGAGTGTAACCACCAGGGAACCCGGAGTGGTCGAGGAGTGATTCGAGCTCTCCGTCGGTCAGATCCTGACTGATTGCCTGGGTGGTTGCGATACAGCCGGTGGTCTCCGGTGCGAATCCGACCCAATAGAACGACGACTCAGTCAACTCGTCGGGAAGTGCGTCCACAGGATCCTCGTTTCCAGCGCTCTGCGAGGCCTCGAGCAGTTCGTCCCAGGAATAAAAATAGGCTTCGGCAGGAAGTGCATCCTCAGAAAACAGGCCAGCCAAGGCCAGGTCGTCCCCGGCCACGGCGTCGTATCGACCCGATTCCAACCCGGTGGCGCACTCACCGTAGGTATTCTGGACCGTGATTTCGCGACCGGGGTGATCATCAATGTCAGCGCTTGATCCTGCCACAATACACACACTGGCGTCATTGAGATCGGACAGATCTGAAATCGTGACCGGACCAATCAGTTGCTCCGATTCCTTGGAAGAGCTCGTGGCAGTTGGTGTCGCGTTATCGTTGGGCACTGGCTGAGACGCGGTGATTAATGCTGGTGAGATCGTGGCGTAAGGGCCAGCCCACTGGACGCCATCGCTGGTGTCAGGAACTCGTTGGCGCGCGATGACCAGATCCGCCTCGCCGGTGGTGAGCATGGAGGTAGCCTGCTGGCTGGTGGCGTGGGCTAAGCGAGCCCACGACAGTTCTGATTCGTCGTCCACGACCTGTTTCTCAGTGACCAACCGGGAGGCTAAATCCGCTTCGGAACCGGTGACATTAGATGGCTCTGTCCCCGAGCTCAAGCCGGGCGCGTCGACTCCCACAGCCACTACCACGCTGTCCTCTGGGGCTGGGCCTGGAGTCAGCGGTTCTTCGGGATCGCCACAACCAGTTAGCACGAGCGCCAGAAGCGACCCAAGCGCAGCCAGCGCCTGTGCTGAGGACATAGCAGGGTGGGGTGAGCGTAACATCGGCTGAGAGGTTGGCAGGCTCAATGAGGACGGATCAAAAGGCACGGTTAAAGTATGTCAGATCTCGCTAAAGTGGCAGTCATGACTACTTGCTCTTCCCGAGGATCTGCCGACGATGAACTGTCCCAGCAACGGGTTCGCCGTGGCCCCCAGGTGTTAGGGCACCAACGACGAGACGAACCGACGTTTGACGAGTTGTTATTCGAATCCGAGGGAGCCAAATCGTCCCACAGGCATAGCATCGATCCGCCGTCCTCAGACGCCTGGCGCGTCTTGCGTATGCAGGGAGAGCTGGTTGAAGGTTTCGGGGCGTTGGCGGGAACCGGCCCTGCTATTTCGGTCTTTGGCTCCGCTCGCCTCTCCGAAGGTAGCCTCGGGTATGAGTTGGGAATGGAGATCGGCCAGATGCTGGTGCAAGAAGGCTACGCCGTGATCACCGGTGGGGGACCTGGCGTGATGGAAGCAGCCAACCGGGGCGCTTGGCAGGCCGAGGGGGATTCCATCGGGCTCGGCATTGAATTGCCCCGGGAACAGGGGCTCAACCAGTACTTGAGCCTTGGGATCAACTTCCGATATTTCTTCGTCCGCAAGTTGATGTTTTTGAAGTATTCCCGGGGATTCGTGGTGCTACCGGGCGGAATGGGGACCCTTGACGAGCTCTTTGAAGCGCTCACGTTGGTTCAAACCGGAAAGGTCAGGGCGTTTCCCGTCGTGTTAGTGGGACGCGAATTCTGGGGATCATTGGTGGAGTGGATGGAGCATCAACTTGTGGGATCGGGAACGATCGACCCCACTGATCTGGACCTCTTCTGCGTAGTGGACACCGTCGATGAAGTTCGAGAACAGCTCCGTGCCCACAATCAGGTAGCGATATCCAAGGGGAGTTCATGAGATACTAGGAACATGGGCGTAAATCTGTTCTTGATTGAAATCCTTGCACTGGGGGTCGTGGCCGTTGCTGCGATTGCGTTGGCGCTGGCCAAGCCGCAGGTTCGCCATCTGGTTCGCCCGTTGGCCGAACCCGAGCGGGCCCTTCCACCGGTGTTAGTCCCGCCGGCTGATCGGCTCCGTCCCGACGACATTGACCAGATACGTTTTTCGACGGCGTTGCGAGGATATCGGGCAGATCAAGTGGACCAGGTGCTGGATCGACTAACTGAGGCTCTGGCCGAACGCGACCGTAAGATCATTGAGCTGGGTGGAACTGTACCGGTTACCGACGAACGCTCGGCAACTCCCCAGTCGGATCAGTAGTCGCCAGCGCTGTGAGTAGTAAACTAGAAGGGAACTGAGACTGTATGGCAGCGATGAAACCACGAACCGGAGACGGTGTATTGGAAGTAACCCGGGAGCCCCGCAAACTCGTGATGCGGATCCCTGCTGACGGGGGAGGCCGTCTCGTCGTGGAACTCAACGACGAAGAAGCTCAAGCGCTCAAAGACGCCCTGGAGCAGGTCCTGGCGAAGTAGCAGCATCTCATCCCTGCGTAGCTACAGCGCGGATTGCGATCAACACACCAGAACCTGTGGGAATCACCGTGGAATGCGACCAGACATCGGTCTGTTCAGCCAGTGTTTTACCCGCCTGACGTAAGGCTACGGTGGTCTGGTCACGGACCGCAGGACGTGGCACGCGATCACCATCAAAGGCGTCGTTGATCACCAATAGTCCGCCCGGACGCAAAAGTCGGGCGGACTGTTCTACATGGAAACCCAAGACCAGCGGGTCGGTATCAATAAAGACCAGGTCATAAGCACCCGTTGATAGCCGGGGTAAAACGGTGCGACCGCGACCGGTAATCAACCGGGTTTGCGAAGGAACGTACCCATCGGCGACGAAGCTCTCCCGAGCACTGCGTTGAGCCTCAGCGTCGGGATCCAATGTGGTCAGAACTGCACCTCGTGGTGCTCCACGCATCAACGACAACCCGGACACCCCAGCGCCGGTACCTAGCTCTACTATCGTCCGGGGGGCCTTGGTGGCCGCGAGAACAGTCAACAACGAGGCGGTGCCTTCGGTCACGGCCCGGATTCCGAGTTCTTCGGAACGTTCACGCGCTGTGAGCATCACCTCGTCCTCGACAGGGCGGGCTTCTGCAAAAGCCCAGCTGGCGTGTTTATCGGTCTGATGCGGGCTCAGCGCCTTCATGAGGGGAGACTCCTTTGGCTTCGCTCGTGAGTGTTGTCAATGAATCGGACGAGAGGTACGTGACGATTCCCAAGACACTGCCCCCTTATTGTACGGGCTTTGTCCTCCGAGCCACCGAGATCCGAAATGAGGCCGGCTCAGTTCAGAGTTTTCTCAGATTTCAGCACGAGAATAGCCCCATGGCCAACTCCGCGATTTCTCATCAGAGAAAGAAGAGGCGTGCCTAAATGTCGAAAACGCTCACCCACTTCACGGTTCACCCGACGATGCGCATCGATGCGTATCTGGAGGGGGCGCTGTCACCACACGCCGAGGCGAAAGTGCAACATCATCTGGCGCATTGTCCCCAATGTCGCGAGCTGTGCCGGGAGCGGGCTTTAGCCCTCGACGTGGTTGAACGTGCAGCGAAGACCCAAGAACGCGTCAATCCCTCACGAACTGTCTTCGAGGTTGAGTCGGCTGAACCCGAGGATTCCAGCCCGGAGACATCCACGCAGGACTATGTCGCTCGCCTGAAGACACAGGACGGCGTTCCCGGGTGGAAAGTCGTGATCGGGCTGGGAGTGATCTGTTTAGTGGCTTCCGGAATATTACTGACGGCGTGGTTTATGGGCGGACAGAATACTCAGGCTTCGACGGAAGTAGCAGATGATGAGCTGTTGCCCCACAATCTGCGGGTGTCTCCACTATCGTACAGCACGGCCACAACCGGTGGTCGTTCTGCGCTGGACACCTGGTCCTTAACCGAAAGCGAACATGATGCTGCCTCGGCCATGACTGGCTCGAGTGCGCCTTTAGACATGATCGGCCGGCGAGTGGCAACCAGCTCTGTTCCAGAGCTACGAACGACAGGATGGTCAGTACCCCGCCTTGGACAGTTGAATATGACCCAGGGACCAACCGTGGTCAACCGTGGCGAACGTTGGGCAACCATTTCGACAACCTATACTTCCCCCGGAGCCCTCAGCGATCAGCCCGGCGACAACAGTATCGATGCGCAGAACCAAACGGTGGTTCGACAGTGCAAGATGCTCGATGAACGCGACGGGGTGTCTGGCTGTGCCGTCGATGAGAGCTTATTAGATTCGGATCAACTCAGCCCGCTGGAACCCAGCGCCGAAGATGCAGTGATCCACGTGTACCCCGACGAGTCCTGGACAGCGCTGTTTGCTACAGATCAGACTCTGTACCGGGTCGATTCCAACACCCCCAAATCTGAGGCATCTGGCATGATTCGAACTATTGCGGTGTTCCAGCGTTCTCTGGTTTCTGACGCCCAAGGAGCCGATGACTCTGTTCTGGACCGTGTCGATGACGGGCTGACGCAGATGTTTTCGTCGTCAGAATGACACCGCAAACACTGCTGATGCTTGGCTACTGAGCTAGGCTAGGAGAATGAATTTTTTCGGTATCAACGGTAGCGAGCTCCTCGTTCTGGTGGTGCTCGTGCTTCTGCTGTTGGGGCCGGAAAAAATCCCAGAATATACACGGTCGTTACGAGATTGGATTCGGAAGCTCCGCCAGATGGCAGAGGGGGCTAAAAACTCCTTCAAAGAAGAGACCGGAACCGATTTCAATGATATCGACTGGGCGAAATATGATCCTCGGCAGTACGATCCCCGGCGCATCATCCGTGAAGCGCTAGCAGAACCCCTCGATGATTTCGGAGCCTCCAGCACCCAACTGGAGACGCCGGCCAGCAAGAAATCGTCGTCTCAGAATCAACCAGCCTCGATCCAGCATGCACAGGTGTCTGGAACCGCGACCGGTCTGACGGCTGTCTCTGACGAAGACGTCGCCTCTGCACAGAACCCCGAAGATACCGACGAAAATCCGTCCACCCCTTTTGATAACGAAGCCACCTAAAGGTTTCGACGTCACGTCCTGCCACCCCGAATGACGGCTTCTGTGTCGTCCCATGAAGGAGACAAGACATCATGGTCAAACGTCAGCTACCTAAGATCAACGAGCTTGCTGAACTGATGCAATTCAAGAAGCCGCAGCTTAACCGCAGGAAAGCCCGTTTGGACAAGGCCCTGACCATCTGGGATCTGCGCGAGTTGGCCAAGAAAAATACGCCGGTAGGACCATTTGACTATACCGACGGTGCCGCAGAATCAGAAGTGTCCATTCAACGAGCTCGTCAAGCTTTCCAAGACATTGAATTTCACCCCGGAATTCTGCGTGATGTCTCCCAGGTCGATACCTCCACAACCATCACCGGTGGGAAATCTGCGTATCCGTTCGGGATTGCCCCGACAGGGTTCTCACGCATGATGCAGACTGAGGGAGAAGTTGCCGGTGCCCGTGCGGCAGCCCGCTGTGGAGTGCCCTTCTCGCTGTCCACGATGGGCACCACCTCGATAGAAGATGTGGCAGCAGCGGCTCCCAACGGGCGGAACTGGTTCCAGCTGTATGTGATGAAAGATCGTGATGCCACCTACGACCTGGTCCATCGTGCTTACTCGAGTGGTTTTGACACGCTGTTCTTCACCGTTGATACTCCGGTGGCCGGTCAGCGGCTACGCGACACCTATAACGGTTTTTCGATTCCACCTCAGCTGACTCCGATGACGGTCATTGGCGCGATTCCGAAATACCACTGGTGGTTCGATTTCCTGACCACTCCGACTTTGGAATTTGCCTCCCTCACCAAGACCGGTGGTACCGTTTCCGAACTGATTGACACGATCTTCGATCCCTCGATCAACGACGAGGATTTGCGCATAATTCGCGACCTATGGCCCGGAAAATTGGTGGTCAAGGGCGTACAGACCCTCGAAGCAGCCACAAAGCTTGCCGACTTCGGGGTGGACGGGATCGTGTTGTCGAACCACGGCGGACGGCAACTAGACCGTGCCCCCGTGCCCTTTGAGCTACTTCCCACAGTCGCTCGTGAGGTCGGAGCCCAGACCGAGATCATGATCGACACCGGCATTATGCACGGTGCCGATATCGTGGCCTCCATCGCGTTAGGCGCCGACTTCACACTGGTAGGTCGCGCTTGGTTGTACGGATTGATGGCCGGTGGTGAGGCCGGGGTGGACCGGATGCTTGAAATCCTCACTAAACAGCTGACCCGGACTATGCAATTGTTACAGGTTACCAGCGTGGACGAGCTGGGACCCCAGCACGTGACCCAGCTAGAGCGACTCAACGTGCGGCAACGGATTTCTCGCGAGGAAGAAGTCAGTCGCCCCTGATGAGTGCGAGATCTCGTGCAACCGTGTGACGGCCCTTAGACGTATGCTATGACTCAGCGTGTAGATTCCGAGGCATCAAAGACCCACCGGGGGTACCGTGCTATTGGGATCATTTCGGTGGGGGCTGGCCTTGGGCGCCACTTGTACGGTACCTTTACCCAGAAATCCAGCTGATCAGCTCATCATGGGTGAGCCTATTTGGGCGGTTTCGACCAAGCGCTCGCTGATAATCTGTAACGACCTTCCGCTGGGAGAGTCTGGATGAGAAATGATCGTGGGCTGACCTTGGTCAGCATCGGTGCGAAGAATTGGGTCCAGGGGGATTGTCCCTAAGAGTTCGACCGGGTCGTGCAGATGCTCCGCCAGATGCTGGGCAACCTGTTTGCCACCGCCGGCTCCAAAAACGTCCATCACGGTGCCATCCGGGAGGGTCATCGGCCCCATATTCTCAATGACTCCGGCTACCGCCTGATGGGTTTTGGTGGCTAGTTCTCCGGCTCGAGCAGCAATATGGGCAGCAGCATACTGCGGTGTGGTCACCACCAGAAGCTGGGCCTGGGGGAGTAGCTGTGCAACTGAAATAGCAATGTCTCCCGTCCCCGGTGGTAAGTCCACCAGCAGGACATCGAGCTGGCCCCAATGGACATCGCCAATGAACTGTTCCAGGGCACGGTGGAGCATCGGTCCCCGCCAAGCCACCGGTTGGTCGGTGTCGAGAAACATCCCAATCGAAATCGTTTTGACTCCATAAGCCACCGGTGGCAAGATCATCTCTTCCAAGCGAGTGGGGCGGGTCGTGATCGAGAGCAAACGCGGGATGGAAAAACCGTGAATATCGGCATCAATTAAGCCCACCCGGTAGCCACACTTGCTCAACGCGGTGGCCAGATTTGCGGTTACCGTTGACTTACCGACTCCACCTTTGCCCGAAGCTACGGTGAGCACCAGTGGCTGGTGGGGATCCCCAGCGCTCGCGGCGGTTAAACTCGAGGAATGGCGTGAACGCAGGGAATCAACGAGTTTTCGGCGTTGCGTGCTGTCCATGGGACGTAGAGCTACCTCGACGCTACTCACCCCGGGCAAGGAGACCAGGGCGTTGAAGACCTGGTCTCGTAGCGTGTCTTGCATCGGACACCCGGGCGTGGTCAGCAGGATCTCGGCGCGAAGGTGATGCGCAGGAACTTCTTCAGATGCGGGTGCCTGACCGGAAGTGTCGTCCACAGATGCCGTCACCGCAGACACCATCCCCAAATCAGTAATGGGGACGCGAATCTCCGGATCCTCGATGTGACGTAAACGAGCCAGGGCAATCTGTTCAAGTTCGCTGATGTTCCTGGACATAGTTCTACTGTAGGTCAAGGCTAGACTCGACGCTATCAGCCAAACAATGTGCGTTGACTTGGATTCACTTCTGAAAAATGGGGAGAATAGAACTATGTCTATGAATGCCGGTTTTACCGACCCCCTCGGCCAAGGTCTGCCCCAGGGACAATTATTGGGAAATTATCGTCACTTTGACGATGCGCAGAAGGTTGTCGACCGGTTGGTCGAAGCCGGTATTAATGTGGATCATTTTCATATTGTTGGACGCGACGTGCGCCTGGTGACGTCCTTGCGCAATCGTTCAGGATATCCTGCCGTGGTCGGCAGGGCCGCCTTGCAGGGGGCATTTTTTGGCCTGCTTATCGGGCTGTTGATCTCGACCTTGATGCCAGCCCAAGCCCCATTCCAAATTCTAGCCTCGGTTGCTTTGGGCGTAGGTGTGTGGGTGATCTTTGGTGTCATCGGGCATGCACTGCGTCGACGTGCTGGTAAGTACGACTACATACCCCGATTCGCTGCCGTGAGTTTCGACTTGCTGTGCGACTTTGCCGTTGCTCACCAAGCCAAACAAATCATCGGGCCCCAACCGATGCCAACCAGTCCGACACCGGCCCATCAGCCTGGCTCGACCGGTACCACCGCCCCCGAAACACCACCGCCAAGTGGCCAGACCGGTTCTTCTCCCACCACCGCGCAGACCCCGGTCCAGGAGCCCTCGGAGGCCTCCACCACCCGGTCCGGGTTCCCAGACCTTCCCGACGGCCGGCCACAGTTCGGTGCCCGGATTGATGACGCCTCTCAACCCCGACGCGAAACAGAACCCCATGGTGATGCCAGCGCTGATCCATCCGCACCATCGGAGCCATCCGAGTCATCCGAGGCATCAGAGAAAAAGGCCAGCGACGGAACCCAGAGCTCCCTATCTGAGCAACCTGAGCCCCGTCGCAAGACTTCGCAGGAGGATCACTAGCTTATCCCCTGCACCGAACTATTGCCGGTTGTTTTCTCCCAGCAGTGATGCCATCCAAGCTTCCACCTCGTCGACGGTGCGTGGAATGGTGGCACTGAGGTTCTCGGCGCCCTGGTCGGTTACGAGAATATCGTCCTCGATCCGAATGCCAAGACCCCGGTATTCTGCGGGAACGGCCAGATCTTCGTTTTTGAAATACAGGCCCGGTTCGATGGTGAACACCATGCCCGGTTCCAGCACGCCGTCCATATAAAGCTCGCGACGCGCCTGCGCACAATCGTGAACATCTAACCCCAGGTGGTGGCTGGTCCCGTGTGGCATCCAACGGCGATGCTGTTGTCCGGACAAGGAGACAGCCTCGTCAACACTGACCGGAAGAATTCCCCAGGCATCCAGGTGCTGTGCCAGAACTTCGGTGGCACGATCGTGAACATCACGGAATCGGATCCCCGGCCGCACGATCTCGAAAGCCGCATCGGCAGCTGCCAGCACAGCGTTGTAGACCCGGGCCTGAAGCTCGGAGAACCGTCCATTAATCGGTAGTGTGCGGGTGATGTCAGCGGTGTACAGGGACTCGGCTTCCACACCGGCATCTACCAGCAACAACTGCCCGTCGACAATCGGACCGGTGTTCCGAATCCAGTGCAGGATGGTGGCGTTGTTGCCGGCAGCGGCAATGGTGTCATAACCCAGGTCATTCCCCTCGAGCCGAGCTCGAGAAAAAAATGCGGTCTCGATAACCCGCTCGCCCCGTTGAACCTGCTTTGCGGCCGGTAGCGCCCGAATAATGTCGTCAAAACCTCGGGCCGTGGCGTCCACGGAGCCACGAAGTTCCCCGATTTCCCATTCGTCTTTGACCAGGCGGAGTTCGGACAGATATTCGGAGAGCTCGGCGTCGAGTCGGTCGGAGGCTTCTAGATCAACGCCGGTGTTGATCCGGGAGGTGTCAACCAGAGCCTCCATATTCAGGTCAGCGCCACGCACCACGCGCAACCGGGTGCCACCAATCTCCACGGCTCCGGCATCGACGGTGACCGCATATTCCAGTTCGTCGAGACTCTTGGTCTTCAGTCCGGTGCGAGCTTCTAATTCACGCAAGGTTGGTCGAGGTCCCACCCAAAACTCGCCGATTTTGGCGTTGGCATAGAATTCTTCGGAGTCCCGGGTAGCCAGGGGACGGAAATACAGGGTCGAAACGTGCCCGGACCCTTGGTCCCCGGTACCCGGCTCAACCGGTTGCATCACCAACGCCGCATCGGGCTCGTGGTCAATACCGAGTCCGGTCAGGTGCGTAAATGCCGAATGAGGCCGGAACCGGTAGTCGGTGTCATTGGATCGGACTTTCGGGGCGCCGGCCGGAATGATCAGGCGTTCACCCGGGAACCGCTCCGAGACCGCTTTTCGGCGTGTAGCAGCGTAAGAGGCCACCGCATAGGCGGAGAATTCTGGGTGCTCGACCGGAGCCCATTGGGAGCCCATGAAGTCTTTAAATGCCTGGGACTCTGGGCGACGGGAACGGTTCTCACCCCGCTGAGAGAGAGCCTGCTCTGGTTGCTCGTCGAGCTGGTCCCGGGAGGTCGAAGAACGATGTTGTGCAGAAGAAGCGGATGATTCAGTCATGGTTCCATGCTCTCATGAATCCCCAGCACCCCGCCGGGGAGGTTACCTGTCTGTTGTATGACGTTTACACTTATGAGCATGGCCTTTGATCTGCACACGCATTCAACCTGTTCGGATGGTACCCAGCCACCGGCAGAGGTCGTGCGTTTAGCAGCAGAGGCAGGATTGGAAGGACTTGCGCTGACCGATCACGACACCACGGCAGGATGGGATGAGGCGATCTCAGCCGCGCAGCGTCACAGCATCAGCTTGGTGGTTGGCATGGAATTATCGTGCGTGACCGATGAAGGGATCAGCGTTCATGTGCTCAGCTATTTGCATGACCCACAGCACGCGGGTTTGTCAGCTGAAATTGCTCGAGCCCGAGAGGCTCGCATCATTCGAGCCCAAGAAATGACCGCTCGGATCGCCCGAGACTATCCGGACTTGAGCTGGGAGTTAGTGCTCAAACATACCCACGACGATGCCACCGTGGGGCGGCCGCATCTCGCCGATGCACTCGTGGACATCGGCGTGGTCCCGGACCGCTCGGCAGCGTTTACCAGCCTGCTATCGAGTGACTCGTCCTACTATGTGCCTCACTATGCTCCTGATCCAGCACTCGGAGTAGAGCTGATTAAAGAAGCAGGTGGGGTAGCAGTCTTCGCACACCCGATGGCTGCGAAGCGAGGACGTACCGTATCAGACCGTACCTTCACCGAGATGATCGAGGCTGGCCTAGACGGCGTTGAAGTTGACCACCGCGATAATTCGGCTAAGGGGCGGGATAAGCTTCGTCAGCTGGCCAGGAAATATGGTTTGTTGACGACCGGTTCTTCGGACTTTCACGGCAACGGTAAACCCAACCGGTTGGGTGAATATACCACGGCGGTAGAAACGGTTAAAGCGCTGGAGCCTCGAGCGAGCTCAGGACTCCAGGTGCTGTGGCACACCGACTAATTGCGGTTGTTCTGCTGGTTTGTGCTCTGTTTCCTTCTCGAGGAAACCACTTTACCGTTCTTCCAGCGAGTGCGCTGACGCCTCCGCGAAGAACCCGAGGCCTTCTTGGCCTGGGCCTTGTGCTTCGACGAGGAAGACCGTTCTTGGCTCTGGTCTTGCTGGTGTCCAGCCGAACGACGCCGGGAGCGTCCGCGACGATGCTGTCGACCATTGCGGGACCGCGATCGAGAATCCTTACCACCAAGATCTTCACGATCTTCGGCGTCGAGACCAGCGTGAGTGCGTTGTGACTTTGGGAGTTTTCCTTTGGTTCCCTCTGGGATATCCAAGTCTTCGAACAGGTGGGGGGAGGCGGAGTAGGTCTCAATGGGCTCGGTTTGGTCTAGGCCTAGCGAAGCGGCAATCAGCTTCCACTGCGGGATGTCTTCCCAGTCCACCAGTGTCACCGCAGTGCCCTTATGCCCGGCCCGACCGGTCCGACCGATCCGGTGTAGATAGGTCTTTTCATCTTCGGGACACTGGAAGTTGATCACGTGGGTGACATCATCGACGTCAATACCGCGGGCAGCGACATCGGTGGCGACCAGCACATCGATTTTCTCATTGCGGAAGGCCCGTAAAGCTTGCTCGCGCGCGCCCTGTCCCAAGTCGCCGTGGATCGCACCAGCTGCAAAGCCGCGCCGGGTGAGCTCATCGGTCAACCGTGCTGCTGCGCGCTTGGTACGAGTAAAGATAATCGTGCGACCTCGCTCCCTGGCCTGTAGTACCCGCGCGATCAGCTCATCTTTGTCCAGATGGTGAGCACGGTAGATCAGCTGACGGATGTCCTTTTTGGTGGCCTGAGTGTCGTCAGGATCTTCGGCACGAATATGAGTGGGGTGCGTCATGAACCGGCGGGCCATCGCCACCACCGGACCCGGCATGGTGGCCGAGAACAGCATGGTCTGACGCTTATTTGGAACGGCCTGCAACAAGGTTTCAACATCCGGCAAGAAACCCAAGTCAAGCATTTCGTCGGCTTCATCCAGAACGACGGTCTGCACATGGTCGAAGCTCAGATGACGCTGACGCATCAAGTCGATGAGTCGTCCCGGGGTTCCAACAACGACTTCGGTACCACGATTGAGTTCGTCAACTTGTGGTTCATAAGCCCGACCACCGTAAATGGTCGTCACCCGCACGCTACGACGTGAGGCCGCCAATCCGAGGTCCTCACCGACCTGGGTCGCCAGTTCGCGAGTCGGCACGATCACCAGAGCCTGGGGAGCACCGGGGGAGGGCAGAGAGTCGCTACCAGGCTCATCGGGGCCAATGACACGCTCCAGGACCGGAAGACCAAATCCCAACGTTTTACCGGTACCGGTCTTAGCTTGACCGATGATATCCTGGCCTGCCAAAGCAATCGGCAGAGTCATGGCCTGAATAGGGAATGGGGAAACGATCCCCTTGGCAACGAGGGCCTGGACCATATCGTCGCGCAGGCCGAAATCTGCGAACGTCTTGTCTGAGGTAGACCCATGCGGCGAGGTGTCGGACACGAGTTGGTCGTCCGGATCGGCCTGGTTTACACCGGGCTGTTGGTGAAGAGAATCTGACATCTGAGATGAACTTTCTCGTGGTACCCCACAACCCAAGGTATGTGTCAGTCGGATTGTAGGGTGCCACTGAATCGAGGACTATACGAGCGGGTCAACACAATGGACAAAAAAGTGGAGCCGATCGCGGTTTAGTCTTCTGAGCTGTATTAAGCGGTAGCGTTCTATCGCAGACGACCGGTCATCCAGGGGCGTCAATGACACCGGGGACGTGGTGTCGTAGTGAGGAATGGTCGAGTCTAGCTGGCGACAAAACCGACCGGGCCAGACGTGGTGTCTCCTACCTCGACATAGCCTACAACATTGCCGGGGACCAGGATCGTACGACCCTTAATATCGTCGATCTGAACCATACCTCCATCCTTGATGGCGGTTTGGACTTGCTCGACCACTTTCTCAGCCGGCAAATCTGTCTTGAACACAATTTCACGGGTGACGTGTTGAACACCGATACGAATTTCCATGTCTCTCCTTCACAAGCCGTGAACGCGGTTAGTGTTGTTTCGGGAACCCAGCTTAGCGGAGATGCCCTCGGCTCCGTGCGCTCTCAGCCCTGTCTGCCGCGGGCTTCGGCCAGTGGCGTAATTGTCAGTTCCGAAACACAGAAATGCCCTCACGCAACATGTCGGTCACGATCTCGGCGGTCTGGTTCGGGCCCAGTTCCTCGGTCTGTTGCTGATCCTTGGACATATAGGTCCAACCGTGGGCTGCGCTAATCACGGTAATCGTGACCATGGAAGAGACAAGTCTGGTCTGCTGGTCGGTGAGATGGGAGTCGTCAACCAGTAAGGTGTGGATTTTGTCGGTGATCTTTCCGAGAAACTCCCGACGGACTCGGTCGAGCTCACCCTCCAGAGGAGTCGAACGGTCCAGAATGACTCGGAATGGACGATCAGGGCGCGAGGCGAATTCAAAGGCTGCGGCAACGCACTTGTAAACGCACTGTCGCTCTGAGTCGCTTTCTTCGTCGAAAGCTTGGGTGAGTTTCTCGCCGAGCATTTTGAGATGGTCATTGAAGATGGCGCGGTAGATGTCTTCTTTGCCCTCGAAGTGCTGATAGAGAACTGGCTTGGAAATTGCGGCTTCCTTGGCAATGGCGTCCATAGAGGATCTGACGTAGCCGTTGATTCCAAAATGTTGAGCAGCGATGGTGAGAAGTTGTTCTCGACGCTGGCTTCTAGGTAGACGTGTCACGAGTTGCTAACCGTCCTTGACGTATCGGTGTGGTCTGCACCATGGAGAGTTCGCCATCCTTCCACGGTGATGAATGTCTGTCGTATTTCTACTGAAATTACGAGTGATTGTCATCCCTCGAAAAAAACGTAGTTAACGATTCTCATACTTTACTGATGGAATCGCAATATTGCCAGTGACTTGGGAGTTTATCGGAAGTCTTTTGCCGTGAGAGGCAACTCTCTTAACACACTCGACGCTATGCTGGGAAAATAGATGAAAGGTAAAATATAAGTGATGAATGCGCGTCCAAGAGAGCACAAAGCCAGTGAAAACTGTGCACCGAGCTCTTGGATGAGAAGTGTCGCAGGTGAGCGAAAGAGGTGGCCGGTGGTGAGTGCTTAAGCGCTCTCGGCACGATGATCGGAGTGGGGGCACGTGGGATCGGCTACCGGTGTCTGCTCGGGTGTCTGTGCACGCTTGCGTGCTGCTTGACGCTCAGCTTTCTTGCGCTGTCTTTCAGCGGTTTCGGCGGCCACGTCGAGACCGAAAATGGTTTCCAGTGCGAGCTCGTAGTCCGCTAGGCGCCCTTCTTCGGCCAGGTGACGTGCCCGCACTGTTGGTTCGTGCAAGAGCTGACGCACCATGCGACGCATGGCGAATTCCACTTCCTCGGCGGCTGCGGTACATCCGTGGCGTTGCCGCACGCGAGCAATTTCGTCCTCGAGTACGGATTGAGTGTGCTCGCGCAAGGTCACAATGGCATCGGAGGCAGAGCGCTGTTTGGACTCACTGAGGAAATCTTCGACGGCTTGGTCCACGAGGCCTTTGGCCCGAGTAATGGATTCTTGTTGCTCGTCTGGCGCCGCCATCTTGACCGACTCGAGCGTAACCACGTCAACCCCGTCAAGATCGGCGATATCGGGATCGAAGTCATGGCTGAGCGCTAGATCGATAATGGTCAAGCGATGCGGGAGGCCGGAACGCAGTCGTTGCAACTCAGGTTTGGAGATGGTCCGCTCTTGCCCAGAAACGCCAATCACGACGTCTGCTTCGGCAAAAGCCTCATGCACCATGTCACTATCTACTGCCATGGCCCAGTCACCACGATCGGCGACAAACTGCTCGGCTCGGCCCGAGGAGGAATACACTGCAACGTTGCGAGCGCCGAGTTGCTCCAGCTGGGCGATGGTGGTTCCGGCGTATGCACCGGTACCCACCAGCAACACATTGGCATCTTCCCAGAACCGCTTGGTCGCCACGACGGTTGACCCGGCTCGGATTTGGGTTGCTAGCTCCAGCGCCACAGACACGACCGACCGTCCAGTCGATCCCAACGCGGTTTCGGTACCGACTTGTTTGGCGGTCCGGGACGCAGTTTCGAAAAGTTTGGTGAGATTGCCCGTGGTGGTGTTGGCTTGCTTGGCCTCGGTGAGGGCCCGGCGCACCTGTCCGGCGATCTCGCGTTCACCAACGACAGCAGACTTGAGTCCGGCGCCGACTTCGAAGAGGTGTCGTACCGTCTCGTCGTGCGGAAGGATATGGAACGCATCCCGAACCTGGTCTAGGCGCAGACCGGTCTGGTCGGCGATGCTCTGGAGGATGTCAACCTGGGCTTGTGCCGCGTCGGCTCCGGTAGCGATTTCTGCATACACTTCGACACGGTTACAGGTCGAAAGAGACACTGCCCCCTGTAAATGGGGAGAGTTTTCTACCGTGGAGGCGACCCCTGGAACTCCGTTGCTTAATTCCGCCACCGTCTCGAGGTCAAGCCAGGTGTGCGCAGCAACCAACGAAAATAATGCCACAATGACTTCCATGCTAGGCCAGTGCACTCACCGATTAAAGTGAGCGCACCCTAAGTATGATGCCTCACGGTTTGTCATCTTTGCCTGAACAGTCCGGGGTGCCATCGCGATGGTTTTTCCTCTGACGGCTGATCACCACGTCTTACATTCAGGGGCATGAGGTTCAACGTGGGAGAATGGGGTCATGACTCAAGAATCCCGTGGTGGCTCCAGCGTGTGGGCAAATCACCCGTTGCTCACCGACGATGCGCGACGATCGACCGCACAGTCCGATCTGATTCGAGCCTACCGAGGGCAGATGCCTAGTCGCCGTCCGGTGTGGTTTATGCGTCAGGCCGGCCGGTCGCTTCCCGAATACCGACGCTTAAGGGAAGGCACCACCATGCTGGATGCCTGCGTGAACCCCGAACTGGCCAGTGAAATCACTCTGCAACCGGTGCGACGCCATGACGTGGACGCTGCGATCTTTTTCTCCGATATTGTGATCCCGCTCCGTTTGGCCGGAATTGGCGTAGAGATCCAGCCCGGTGTGGGGCCAGTGCTCGAAAAACCGGTCCGGACTGCACAGGATGTGGCAGCGCTACCAGATCTGGATCAACTCGGCCCCGAAATTTTTGCTCCAATTGCCGAAGCAGTACAGCGTACCGTTGCTGAGCTCGGGCCTCGCCCCCTCATTGGTTTCGCTGGAGCGCCGTTCACCGTGGCCGCTTATATGGTGGAGGGCAAACCGAGCCGGGATCACCTGGGGCCACGGGCCATGATGCACCGGGAACCGGAGACTTGGGAGGCGCTGATGCGCTGGGCCGCCCACGCCTCCGGTCTGTTCCTCGCCGCCCAGGTGCGCGCGGGGGCTTCGGCGGTCCAACTCTTCGATTCCTGGGCTGGGTCGTTATCGCGGACTGACTATCAGCATTCGGTGATGCCGTACTCAGCGCTAGCCTTGGCGGAGCTCGACAGCCTGCGAGCCGAACTCGACCTGCCGGTGGTGCACTTTGGGACCGGCACCGCTGAGATTTTGGACCTGATGCGTGAGGCAGGAGCGTCGGTGATCGGCGTGGACTACCGCATCGGGCTGGACGAGGCCTATCGACGCCTGCAAGCCCGCCGTGGTGAGCAGGCCCAGCCACTACGCGCCCTGCAAGGCAATATCGATCCGGCCTTCCTCGATGCCGGATGGCCCACCCTTGAAGCCCACACCCGCGCGGTGCTGGCCGCCGGCGAGTGCGCCCCCGGGCACGTGGTCAACCTGGGGCACGGGGTCCCACCCAGCACCGACCCGGAGGTATTGACCGAGCTCGTCTCGTTCATCCACTCCATCTCGGTGGGAGTGCGGTCCGCTGAGGATTCCCAGGGCGTGGTGTTACCCCATGAGTGAGCTACCCGGGTTGCAGGGGAACCACTACGACGTCGTGGTTATCGGCGGTGGCATCGCCGGACTCACCGCGGCCCGGGAGCTGAGCATGGCCGGGGCTCGCGTCGCGGTGCTGGAGGCCGCAATGCATCCTGGTGGTGCGTTGGCCGGTCTGGAGCTCGGTGAGGCGATCAATCCGACGGATGAGCAGGTGAGACACGACCCGAACGTGTCGTTGCGGGTGGACGCTGGCGCGGAAGCTTTTGCCACCCGTGGTCCCGCCGTGGCGGAGCTGATCACAGAACTGGGGCTAGGCGAGGAGATCGTGGCACCACAGGCCAGTGGCTCGTGGCTGTACACCCGCGACCGGGGGGCGATTCCTTCCCCGACAGTGGGCGTGCTCGGCATTCCCGGAGATCTGCACAGCCCCGATGTAGCCACAGCTCTCGGTCCTGAAGGGATCGCTCGGGCCCAACAAGACCTCTCGGCCCCCGTGGATGACTACCGACAGGTGTTAACCGACCAGACACCGATCACCCTCGCCGAGGTAGTCGCAGACCGTATGGGCCCGGCTGTGGTCGATAACCTTGTGGCCCCGGTGGTCGCCGGCGTGCTCTCCACTGACCCGGCGAGCGCGGACGTGCGTCAGCTGATCCCCGGTCTCTTGGACGCGATGGTGGAACAGGGGTCGCTGGCGGCGGCCATTACGGCGCTGAAACGGTCCGGTCGGCCCGGGGCCGCGGTGAACTCTTTACGTGGTGGTATGCACCGGATCATCGACGCCCTGACCGCGGAGCTAGCTGAGAGGGGAGTGGATCTGGTGACCTCAGCCCCGGTGACCTCGCTCGCGGACGCTGAGACCCCCGGCGGCTCTGGTTACCGAGTACTCATCACCGCCGCTGAGGCATCCGAGGTCGAGCTGAGCGGCGACCGCCTCGTGCTGGCCTGTGACGCCGTGACGAGCTACCGGCTGATCACCACGTTGCGCGCGAGGCGCCAGGCACCCGAACTTCCGACCGAGGCGCAACCGGCCACCGGAACCGGTGTGGGCCTGGTGACACTGCTAGTCGACCACCCCGAACTGGACGCTGCCCCGCGCGGGACCGGGTTGCTGGTGGCTCCTGACGTCACGGATGTGGCCGCCAAGGCGATGACCCACGTCTCGGCCAAGTGGGCCTGGCTGCATGAACGACTTAACCCCACCGGTGCTACCCACCGACATGTGCTCCGGCTCAGTTACGGCCGCATCTCCGATCCCGTTGCCGGGCACGCGTTGGGGTATCACAGCACCGATGACCAGCTCATCACCGCCGCACTGACCGACGTGCCCCGATTGCTCGGTGTTGACACGGAAAACTTTGCCGCCCGGGTGCGTGCCTCAGCGGTGGTGCGCTGGCGCGAGGCCTTGCCTTCGCCGACTCCAGCCCATACCCGCGCGGTGAATGCGTTGCTGGAGGCGATGGAGCCCGAGTCCATGATGGCCGCCGGCCCGTGGGTGTCGGGCACGGGACTGCTGGCGATCATCTCTGATGTGCGTCAGCGGGCCCGCCAGCTGATCAAATCACCACCGCCTGTGAGCACCCCGACAGATCAATCCTGACGTAGTGATCATCCGACACGAGAGGAAGTGAGACCGTCATGACAGAACAGACGGAGAACAGCACCCCAGCCCCCGGTACGGTGCAACAACAGGCCAGCTCGGTCCCCGAATTGGACACGAGTTGGTTCACCACGTACACGGTCTTTGCCCGCAACCGTCACGAGAACTCCGTGGGCTCGGCCCGGTCGGCCTCGGAAAAACAGCGTGATGCCGAGGCCTTCCGCGCCTTAGTTGCTGATCTGTCCGAACAGGGCATCACCGTACGGGGTCTCTATGACGTCTCCGGTATGCGAGCCGAAGCCGATGTGATGGTGTGGATGTGGGGTAAGGACCCGGTTGCCCTGCAACAGGCCATCCGCCAAGTGCGTCGCGCCGATCTGTTTGCCGGAACCCACGTAGCCTTTACCGCCATGGGGGCCGACCGGATGGCGGAGTTCAATAGGGACCACGTGCCGGCCTTCGCGATGGGCCGTAAACCCCGCAAATGGCTGTGCTTCTACCCGTTTGTGCGCTCCTACGACTGGTACACCATGGATCCGGCCAAACGGCGTGACTTGCTGCGCTCCCACGGCCAGCTCGGCCAAGACTTCCCGGATGTCTGGGCCAACACCGTTTCGGCCTTCGGCCTGAACGACTGGGAATGGTTGTTGGGCCTGGAAGCGCCCCGACTGGATATGCTCGTTGACATGATGCGGCATCTGCGCAATAACGAGACCCGGCACTATGTGCGCGAAGAAGTCCCCTTCTACACCGGTCACTACATCGAGATCGATGACGTCGCCGAGGTGTTGGCCTAAATGACCGTTACCGACTCCGTGCCCGGCCGGATGTTGTTGATGGGCACTCGCGGTTCCGCGCTGGCCCGCACGCAGGCCCAGCAGGTTGCCGATCAGCTCAGCGACTGGCTACCCGGGGTGGAGATCACCTCCCAGATCATCCGCACCGAAGGTGATGTGACCACCGGCTCGCTGGCCTCACTGGGTGGCACCGGAGTGTTCGCTGCAGCGTTGCGGACCGCTGTGGTGCAGGGTCGGGTGGATCTGGCCGTGCACTCGCTGAAGGACCTGCCAGCGATCCAGCCCGAGTCCTTGCGCATCGCGGCCGTACCCGTCCGAGCTGATCCCCGCGATGCGCTGTGCGCCCGAGACGGCATGAGCCTGGATGAGCTCCCGGCAGGGGCCCGTATTGGGACCGGCTCACCCCGGCGCGTGGCGCAATTGCTCCACTACCGGCCCGATCTGCAACCGATCGATATCCGTGGCAATGTCGCCACCCGCTTGGCGCGGGTGGTCGGCTACGAACACCACCACGACAACGCACCGGCCGCTGCCGGATCGGACCGTGGCGATCTGGACGCGGTTATCCTAGCCTGTGCCGGGCTCGACCGAGTGGACATGGACTGGGCCATTACCGAACGGCTCGACCCCTCGGTCATGCTACCGGCCCCCGGTCAAGCAGCGCTGGCGGTCGAGGTCAGTACCACTCGCCTGCTCGGATCGGCGGTCGAAGACGCCTTGGCACAACTCAATGACCCCGCCACCCTGCTCCAAGTCACTGCCGAACGCGCGGTGTTGGCCCGGTTGGAAGCCGGCTGTGCGGCCCCGATCGGGGCCCTGGCCACCGTGGACGCCCACTCCGGCACGCTCGCATTACAGGCCATGGTCGCCGGGATGGACGGGGTTAACCTGATCCGCGCCAATCGGTCGGTACCGGTCTGTGTCGACGGTGACCAGCTGATCGATGACGACCACTCCCGGGCCGATGCGTGGCAACTGGGTACGGCCGTTGCCGAAGAACTCCTGGATTCCGGGGCTGAGCTGTTGCCCGAAGCACCGCCGCGCGGAAACGGTGGGAGTAGCCTGTCGTGATGACCGAGGTGATCACCGACACGGTGGTGATCACCCGGCACCCGGCCCAAGCGTCGCAATTAGAGGCCGGACTGGGTGAGCACGGTATCAGCGTGCAGTTCTGCCCCCTGACCGATTTCGTGCTGGCCGAGGACCGCGTGCCGGGCCTGCGTCTCGTAGCAGGGCTCCACGCTGGCGTGTTCGCCGGCGTGGTGGTGACCAGCCCCAATACCGTCCGCGCGCTGAGCTTGCTGGGGCTTGATTGGGCCCGGCTGGCCGACGGCGATACTGTCGTGGTCGCTACCGGGGCCGGCACCGCCCGGAAGGTGGGCGAGCACGGTTACCCGGGCACGGTCTGGACCCCCACCACCGAAGCGTCCGCGCACGGCATTCTCACCGACCTGCCTGGGTCCCGGAAACTGCCGGTCGAGCCGGCGCGGCCGGTGGCACTACCCCAATCAGCTGCAGCCACTGAGACGTTGGTGACGGGACTGCGTGGGCTCGGCTATCGGGTCGATCACGTGCCGATCTATCACACGGTGGTCTATCCCGGACCGGCAGGGCGACGGTTATTGGCCGCCCCACGCCCCGAGAGCGCTCAGCGGCTGGTGGACCTGCACGCGTTGAACCCGCGTACCCCGGTGGTGCTCACCGCCTCCTCAGCGGTGCGCCAGCTGGCCGAGCGGGCAGGTGAGCTTCCGGCGCCGCTAGCGCACTACCGACTCATTGCCCTGGGGCGCCCAACGGCCAGTACCGCCACCGAACTGGACATCACCATGGCCGGCACCGCGACCGCCCCGAACGCTGCGGGCATCCTACAGATCTTACGCAACCTTTAAAGTCCTGTGTCAGTGCTTTCCAGCTACCCTAAAATGTGATCTATGGCATACTTTGCGGATGGATTCGAAGCCCTCGTCGTCGGTCACGGTCTGGCCGGTCTGGTAGCCGCCTGCGAGCTGGCCGAGGCTGGACACCGCGTGGCGGTGATCGACCAAGAGAACGCAGGCAATATTGGAGGCCAGGCGTACTGGAGCTTTGGTGGATTATTCATGGTCGACAGCGCCGAACAGCGTCGCATGCGGATCAAAGACTCCCTTGAGCTCGCCCTGCTCGATTGGCGCGCCAGTGCCGGCTGGGACCGGCTGGAAGGGCACCATCCCGAAGATCAATGGGCCCAAGCCTGGGGTGAGGCTTTCGTGCACTTCGCCGCCGAGGAACTGCGCGAGTGGATCACCGGCCACGGCGTGAGCTTCTTTCCAGTGGTGGGCTGGGCTGAACGTGGTGGCAGTACCGCCACCGGCCATGGGAATTCTGTTCCCCGATTCCACATCCCCTGGGGCACCGGAACCGGACTCGTCGCGCCCTTCGCCCGCAAGCTGCAACGCTACGTCGACCGTGGCCTGGTGCGGTATTACCATCGCCACCGGGTTGACGAGCTGATCGTCGAGAACTCTCGGGTTGTCGGTGTCCGCGGCGCTGTCTTAGCTACTGACGATGCTGAACGCGGTGTGGCAACCAATCGTGCGGTGATCGATGATTTTGAGTTCCGAGCTACAGCGACCCTGCTCGCCACCGGCGGGATCGGCGCCAACCCCGAGTTGGTGCGCTCTTTCTGGCCCGAACGGTTGGGCACCCCACCGCAGCGGATGATCAGCGGGGTCCCGGCGCACGTGGATGGGCGCATGCTGGCTATTGCCGGTGATGCTGGAGCCCGACTAGTCAACCAAGACCGCATGTGGCACTACGTGGAAGGCATAAAAAACTGGAACCCGATCTGGGAGCGCCACGGTATCCGAATCCTGCCTGGCCCCTCCTCGCTGTGGCTGGATGCGACCGGACACCGGCTCAACCCGCCGGCTCTGCCCGGTTTTGACACGCTGGCCACGCTAGCTGAGCTACGGGCCACCGGATACGACCACTCCTGGTTTATTCTGAACCAGAAGATTATTGAAAAAGAATTCGCGCTCTCCGGCAGTGAACAAAACCCCGACCTGACCGGCAAGGATCTGAAGCTGTTACTGAAACGGCTGGGCCCCGGTGCCCCAGGGCCGGTGGAAGCGTTCAAAAACCACGGCGAAGACTTCGTGGTGGCCGACACGTTGGATGAGTTGCTGACCCTGATGCAAGAACTCGAACCAGAGGTGCCGCTGGATACCGAACAGGTCCAGGCCGAAGTCCGCGCCCGCGATCTGCAACTGGACAACCCGTTCTCCAAAGACGCGCAAATCACCTTTATCCGCTCCCACCGGGCCTCGTGGGGAGATAAGCTCATCCGAGTCGCTCCCCCCGGCAAACTTACCGACCCGGCCAACGGGCCACTGATTGCTGTGAGACTGAACATCCTGACCCGCAAAACCCTGGGCGGGATCCAAACCGACTTAAACTCCCAAGCCCTGGATGCCACCGCCACCCCGATCCCCGGACTCTATGCTGCCGGCGAAGCCGCCGGATTCGGCGGAGGCGGATCCCACGGCTATCGGGCGCTAGAAGGCACCTTTGTCGGCGGGTGTCTATTCACCGGACGCACCGCCGGCCGGGCCATGGCCGCTGAACTATAACGACGAGATGACGACTAGAGTGGACCGTAGGAGCGCGGTGACCAGCTGTCATCAGCCTGTCACCAGCGCCGAACCCACACTGCCGACCCCCCATAGCAGGGGAGAAGGAAGGACCATGTCTTTTCCGCTCCAACGTCCCCGGCGCCTGCGTCAAAACTCTGCCGTGCGTCGGATGGTCGCACAGACTCGGCTTCATCCCTCCCAACTCATTCTTCCCGTCTTCATCAAAGAGGGCCTGACCGAGCCGAACCCGCTGGTCTCGATGCCCGGCGTCGTCCAGCACACCGAAGACTCTCTCAAACAGGTTGCCACCCAGGCCGCCACAGCCGGACTGGGTGGCATCATGATCTTCGGGATCCCGCAAAAACTCGACGCCACCGGATCCGAAGCACTCAACCCCGACGGCATCCTCAACCGTGGCATCCGCGCGGTTGTCTCGGCAGTCGGTGACGATCTGGTGGTGATGTCCGATCTCTGCCTGGACGAATTCACCGAGCACGGCCACTGCGGCGTCCTCGACGAGACCGGACGGGTCGATAATGACGCCACCCTGGAGCTCTACGGCAAAATGGCCCAAACCCATGCCGAAGCCGGGGTGCACATGGTCGGCCCGTCTGGCATGATGGATGGCCAAGTCCGGGTCATCCGTGAATCCCTCGACGAGGTCTCCGCCCAACACGTCGGGATCCTGGCCTACTCGGCCAAATACGCCTCCGCTTTCTACGGACCCTTCCGCGAAGCGGTAGACTCCAGCCTGACAGGCGACCGTAAAACCTACCAGATGGACCCGGCGAACCGGCGCGAAGCTCTGCTGGAGACCGAGCTCGACCTAGCAGAAGGCGCTGATATGGTGATGGTCAAACCTGCGATGAGCTATCTGGATATCCTGCGCGAGGTGGCCGACTTCTCGGACGTACCGGTTGCGGCCTACCAGATCTCCGGAGAGTACGCGATGATCGAAGCAGCTGCCGCTAACGGGTGGATCAACCGCGACGCCGCCGTGGCCGAGTCGGTGCTGTCCATCCGTCGGGCTGGAGCTGACCAGGTGCTGACCTACTACGCCCTAGAACTCGCCGATTGGATCCACCGTGGCCTGATCTAAGGCCCAGTGAGTTCCAACCAGACCCGCCCGACCCCGTCCAGCTCAGAACAGGACTGTGAGAATCCCATGACCGACCAGCCTACGTCTTTCACCAGCAACCAGCAGGCCTTCCGCGCTGCCGAAGCCGCCATGCCCGGCGGGGTGAATTCTCCGGTGCGCGCGTTCGGATCCGTCGGACTGACCCCGCCGAGCATCGTCAGTGCTCGGGGTGCCTACCTCACCGACGTCGAAGGTAACGAGTACGTTGATCTGGTTGGCTCATGGGGGCCCATGCTCCTGGGGCACCAACATCCGGCGGTGGTGGAGGCCGTGCATGCAGCGGTCGACCGTGGCCTGTCCTTCGGTGCGTCCACCCCGGACGAGACACACTTAGCCGAACTGGTGAAATCCATTCTGCCGATCGATCGCATCCGGTTTGTCTCGACCGGGACCGAGGCGACCATGACCGCGCTACGCATCGCGCGCGGTGCCACCGGACGGGATCTGATCGTGAAATTCGCCGGGGGATACCATGGCCACTCCGATGGGCTACTGGCCTCGGCGGGATCGGGTGTGGCGACCCAGTCACTTCCGGGCTCGGCCGGTGTGACTGCTGCGGTGGCCGCCCAAACGCTGGTCGTGCCCTTCAATGACCGGCAAGCCCTGGAAGAAGTCTTCGCTGACTACCCCGAGCAGATTGCTGCGGTGATCACCGAAGCCGTGCCGGCCAATATGGGCATTGTGGCGCCTGAGCCAGGGTTCATGGGCTTCTTACGTGAAATCACCCAGCGCCACGGGGCCAAACTCATTTGGGATGAAGTCCTCACCGGATTCCGCGCTACCCCCACCGGAGGCTGGGGGTTAACCGGTCAACCCGAGGGCTGGACTCCGGATTTGTGGACCTTTGGCAAAGTGATCGGCGGGGGTATGCCGGTGGCAGCGGTGGCCGGCAACGCCGAGATCATGAGCCTGTTGTCCCCGTTGGGGCCGGTCTATCAAGCAGGAACCCTGTCGGGAAACCCCGTGGCTATGGCTGCCGGTATCGCGACTCTCAGCAATGCTGATGAGCAGGTCTACCAGCAGGTGACTCATGCCTCCCGGCAGATTCAGCAACTGGTCTCTGAGGCCTTGGATGCTGAAGGCGTGGACCATTCCCTGCAAGTGGCGGGAACGATTTTCTCCGTGGCCTTTGGCACCAGCGACCACGGGGTGCGCAACTACCACGACGCGCAGAACCAGGAGGTCTTCCGATTCGCGCCGTTCTTCCGCTCGTTACTCGAACAAGGTATCTACATCGCGCCCAGCGTGTTTGAGGATTGGTTTGTCTCCGCGGCTCATGACCAGCAGGCCATCGACAGGATTGCCGAGGCGCTCCCGGCAGCAGCCAAGGCTGCCGCGGCCGCTACCGAGTAGAACCGTCGAGGTCTTCGACTGGCCAATGGCGCGACACTGTCGCCTCAGGATCCTTACTCCGGCGCAGGTAGGCTTCAAAACTTTCTGCCTGGGCGGATTTCCACCGTTTCTGCAATTCGAAGAGCTCGGACAAAGGTACGGATAGCTTAGGGTACTTCTCGGCGATGGCGTAGGCGATCTCCACACCAGCCAATGCATCGGCGGCTGAGGCGTGCGCATTATCGAGCCGGACCTGGTAGATCTCAGCGACTTTGCCCAACGTGCGTCCACCCTTGCGGTAGGTGTCGACCTGTTTATCCAAGACGTAGGGATCAACGACCCCGGAGATCGTCAAGGTCTCTAGCCCGTGGCGGGCAATTTCTGCGGTTAATACCGTGAAATCATAAACCCCGTTATAGGCCACCACGGGGAAACCTGCTGCCATGAAGTCAGCCAGCGTGCCGGCGATCTGGTCAATTCCCTCCCGCGCAGCGGTCCCGTGCATGTGGGCATATTCAGTGGATATCCCATGCACTGCGGTTGCCTCAGCAGGAATCTCCACACCGGGATTGAGTAACCACTCAGCATTGGCCCGTTGGACCCGCTGCGGATCCACGACGACTAATGAGGCCGTGACAATCCGGGCTTGGCGCGGGTCCCGACCGGTCGTTTCCAGATCAAACCCCACCATCGCACCGCAGTGCCACGGCTGATCGGGACGTGGGGCAATCGATTGTAGAGCTTCGTTCACCTGTCTTACGCTACGTGGTCGACGCCTCCGGGGGAACCCACCGCCTTGCGGTGGTGGAAACAACACCGCGACAATTCTGCCAAGGCTTAACTTGTCCTTGGTGGTGCGGTTAGATGGACACTATGTCTGAGCCACAGCCTGGGTTTGAACTCCTCCAGCCTCTCCAGCCCGTCGCTTCCGCTGTTGAACTTGATGCTGACCAACGCCGTGTTGTCACGCTGCCAGCCGGTCACGGGCCCGTCCTGGTGATCGGCGCGCCCGGGTCCGGGAGGACAACCACCGCGATTGAATACGCGGTCCAGCGAATGATCACCGACTGTCAGCCAGACGAGGTAGTCATGCTGGCGGGTTCGCGCCAAGCAGCCAGCCAGGTTCGAAACGCTTTGACCGCGCGGTTGCAGGCCGAAGGGTTGGGTACACGGGCAGAGACACCGGTGCGCAGCGTGGCATCATTTGCCTTTGATGTGATTCGGCGGATGCGTGCCGAAGGCTATCTGGAACATGTGGAGGAACCACCTCGGCTGTTAGCTGGTGCTGAACAGGACCGAAAGATCGCGGAGATTCTGGAGACCTACCGGGAAGAAAACACCGGGCCACAATGGCCCGAGTCATTGCAACAGGCCGTGGGGCTGGCTGGATTTCGGCGTGAGGTTCGCGAACTGATCGATCGTTGCAGCGAATACGGTATTGAACCGGGCCAACTCCAACGGTGGGGAGAAGAGTATCATTACCCCGAATGGGTAGCTGTTGCTGAGCTGTTGCAGGACTATCGCGATGACCTTGATCTGCGTTCAGCATCGGCCTTCGACCCAGCGGGACTGATTACCCGGGCGGCCGATTATCTCGCTGACCCAGCCCACCGCTCTTTTCTCGACGCAGAGCGTCAACGGCGTCCGGTGGTGATCATCGACGACATCCAGGACGCCAACCCAGCGGTCTACCGCCTTCTAGAGATCTGGGCAAGTGACCTGGATGTGGTGATGACGGCCAGCCCGACCACGACGGTGCAGGGCTTCCGCGGAGCGACACCGCAGTTGCTCTCCGAGCTACCGCAACGGATGATCAGGGGCGATCTCTCCGGCGAGCAACGTCGCCAGCGGATCATCGAACTGACACATCAGCACCGCATGGCGGCACCGGTTTTCCAAGCCTGGCGTCGGGCCGCTCAACGTATTCCCGTCACCATGGGGTTGCCCTCAACGGTGCCTGCCACTCCCACCTCGGAAGAGGCCGAGACCACAACAAACCACAACGATGAGCGTGCCGAAGTACGCTGGGTGGCCAGTGCTGGCCAAGAAAAACTGTTGGTGCACCAACAACTGTTGCAACTGCATTTAGAACATAAGATTCCTTATTCGAACATGGCCGTCATTGCCCGCACCGCGAGCCGGGTCGATGCCATCGCCCGTTCGTTGAGCTTAGAGGGGATCCCAGTGCACCGACGCATGGCCGACGTCATGCTCAACCAGCAGGCAGCGGTCTCACCGCTGCTCACCCTGGTGGCCGTTGCCAGCAGTCCGGCACCACCGCGGGGGACCGGTCTTGCACCGGAGCGGTTGAGCTGGTTACTCACCGGTCGCTACGGCGGTGCCACCGCGGTACACGTGCGCCAGTTACGACGCCGTTTACTGCAAACCGAGCAAGCCCAGGGCGGAAGCCGAGGCTCACATGAGCTACTGGATATACTGGTCGACTCTCCGGAGCTGGTATACCAGATGCTGAGTCTGGACCCTGAGCGTGCCCTTCCGGATTATGCTCGTTCCGTGGTGCGCATTGGCACGATGCTCAACGCTATGCGTGGTGCCGTGGAGTCAGACTCACCTGAACCGAGTCAGGTTTTGTGGGCCGGATGGCAGGCAGCTCGCGTCGCGACATCGTGGGAAACTACCGCGTTGGAAGGTGAGGCGCAACAGGCGGCTCAGGCCCACCGCGACCTTGACGCCGTGATCGCCGTTTTTGACGCCGCCGAACGATACGAAGATCAATTCCCCGGCGAAACGTCCGCCGGATTCGTCGAATACTTGGAAAACCAAGACCTCCCCATGGACTCGCTATCGGAGACTCACCACCTTGATGAGGCGGTCTCGGTGCTGACCCCGTCGTCTGCGGTCATCGGTGAGTGGGACGCAGTCCTCATTGTGGGAGTCCAAGAAGGCATCTGGCCCAACACCCGAGTGCGTGGACAATTGTTGAAAACCGGGGACCTCGTCGACCTCGTGCGTGGTCGAACGACCCATGACAGACTGGTAGACCGGATCGCGGAAGTTCGAACCGACGAAATGCGCACCTTCGCCGCGGCCATCTCCCGGGCACGCAAGATCGTGATCGGTTCAGCGGTCGCTACCGAAGAATCTCAACCTAGTGCTTTCCTTGATCGAATCCAGCCCTGGCACGTCACTGAGGACCAGCCAGTACGGCCGATAACCTCGGTGCCCACACCGTTGACGCGGAGGATGCTGGTCGCCACCCTGCGTCGAGAACTGGAGAACTCAGCCCGTCAGAAACCAGAACATCGCGATGAAAGCCGGCAACGTGATGCAGCAACTGCGTTGGCCGTGCTAAGCGACCACGGCGTCTCCAGCGCCAACCCCAACTTCTGGTGGGGGCTGGCACCGTTGTCCAGTACCCACCCGGCAGCCGTTGCCGAAGATCTCGAATCTGGTCGGCCCATGATCTCCTTGTCGCCTTCAAGCCTCGGTACCGCTCTGGAGAACCCAGCCGAGTGGTACTTCGATAAGATCGGAGCCTCAACCTCCTCGTCAGAGCCTTTGAAGCGCGGCACCTTCGTGCACGCATTGGCTGAAAAATACCACCAGGGACGAGCCGAAGACCTGCAAGCCGGACTGGAAGAATTGTTCCCGGTTTTACTCCGCGCCCTGGAGCTTGACCCCGAAAGCTGGCAGGCCGAGGGAGAACGCCAGCGGATCAAAGATATGCTGAGCTTTTTCAGCGAGTATGTCATCGCCATGCGTCACGACGGCCGGAGTCTGGTTGCTACCGAATTGGGCGTCAACGCCACCTTCACGGTTGAGGATCTCGACGTGAAAGTTAACGGAAAAATTGACAGGCTGGAAAAAGACCCACAGGGACGTCCAACCGTGGTAGACCTCAAGACCGGCAAGTCGATGCCTCGAAGCGAAGAGGTTGACCGCCTGCCACAATTGGCCACCTATCAGGCCCTGATCATCTCCGGCGTCTTGAAGGCAACGAAGCTCGAGTCGGCCGAGTTTTCTCAGCCCACCACCCCAGGTGGAGCCATGCTAGTCCAGCTGGGCACCACCAACCAGAACCTAAAAGTCCAACACCAACAGCCGGTTGTTCCCGAGGATCCCAAGCACCCGGAAGAAAACTGGGCTAGCCAACAGATCCGGGACGCGGCGCGACGCGTCTCTGGAGCGAGCTATCTGACCTGGTGGGACCCTGGGGAGTTCCAGAAATCGTCCTACCAGATCCTCTCACCCATCACACGGCAAGGAAGGCAGATCACAGAGTGGAACCTTTAGCAGCTCAACCGCAACGAAACACCTGGGGAGACGTTCGGTTTAGCGCTGAAGAACTGGCCGATATCCTTCAGTCCGCGAAGCCACCCCAACAGCGGATGTATCCCACGAAACAACAGCGCGCCGTCATCGAATACGGTCCAGACCCCCTCCTGGTGGTCGCTGGTGCTGGCTCGGGCAAAACGCGCACCATGACAGACCGAGTCATCTGGCTGACTGCCAACGGTTTTGTGCGTCCCGAAGAAATTCTTGGCGTCACTTTTACTCGCAAAGCCGCTGGTGAATTAGCAGCACGCGTGAACGCCGCCATTGAAAACCTCGCGAGCCACGAGTCACTAGGCTTGACTCTCGACCGCCACGACCCGGGACAAGCCAGCGTTTCCACCTACCACTCCTATGCGAATGCGCTGGTAGCAGACTACGGGCTACGCATTGGTGTCGAACCCGATTCAGAAATGATCGGAGAGGCCCGATCATTCCAGATCATCGCCGAGATCGTGGCAAACTGGGAAGCTGATGTGTCCGAACTGGACTTTACCGAGAGTTCGTTGATCTCGGCGGTCAAAAAACTCGCCGCGGAAGCCAACGAACATCTTGTGAAACCACACGAGATCAAAGAGCACGTGATCGAAATTTTGGAGTCCGGCCAGCGTCTAGACACCGGGGCAAAACGGCCCAAATACGCCACGGAGATCTTTAACAGCCTCCGCGTGAAAATGACCATGGCCGATATCGTTGCACGTTACGCCCAGGTGAAAAAGGACCATAACCTCATGGATTATGGGGACCTGGTTTATTATGCCCAACTGATCGCCTCCACGATTCCCGAAGCTGCCGCCAGCGAACGCGAGAAGTATAAGGTCGTCCTCCTCGACGAATTCCAAGACACCTCGCACGCCCAAATGATGCTGTTCTCTTCGCTGTTCGGCCCCCAATCCTCCCAGGGAGCAGGTCACTGTGTCACAGCTGTGGGGGACCCCAACCAGTCGATCTATGGATTCCGAGGTGCCTCCGCCGGTCAGCTGGGTCTTTTTCCCGAATATTTCCCAGCCGTTAGGCGTGCCGATGACGACCGTGTTGACACACGGGCTCCAGCCGATATCTTGCCCCTGAGCGTGGCATGGCGAAATAGAGAGCGCATTTTGCGCGGTGCCAATGCCATTATCGGGCAACTGGATGGAGAACCGACCACCGGCAGGCCCGTCCCGGTCCAAGAACTCTCGGCAGGAGTGACCGGTGAACCCGGACGCGTGGTTATCAATTGGTTCAAAGACTCCGAAGACGAAGCACGCACGCTGGCCGACACCGTCGCAGACTGCCTGGGGATTACCGATCCCGGCTCGAACCAGCCACATCACACCGAGAAGTCGGCTGCCATTCTTTGTCGTCGCAAGGCAGACTTCCTGCCTCTGGTTGAAGCACTCGAAGCGCGAGGAGTCCCCTATGAAATCCTGGGGATGACGGGGCTTGTCGAGGTTCCCGCCGTCGTCGAGGTGCTGTCGTTAGCTCGTGTGGTTGCCGCTCCGCAGGAAAACGAAGCTCTAGTACGTATCTTGAGTAATGCGCGCTGGAGAATCGGAACAGCCGACTTGTGGGCACTTAACCGTTATGCCCGAGGACTCGTGCGTCATGGACGTGACGCTCAACCTCCGTCGGAACTCCGGTCTGATGACCCAGAACAGATCTGGAATGCTGAGAAGCTCGCCGAGGCACTCGTCTCCGAAGATGCTGAAGAAGTGTCACTGATCGAAGCACTTTATAAGTTACCGCCGATTGAGGAGGCAGCCCATCACGGATTCACCGAGGAAGGGCTCCAACGACTGCACCGTGTTGCGGACCTATTAGTCTCGCTCCAAGAGTTGCGTTCACTGGATCTTCCGGAATTCTTCCGGATGATTGCCCGCCGTAGTGGGATTGAGGCAGAAGTTCTGGCACATCCAGGAACCGAACTCTCCGAGGCACTGCAACACCTGGAAGCCCTTTACGATGTCGTCGACGAGTTCTCACAAGGGTTGAACGACTCCCTGACGTCTGATTTGTCGGGCTTTCTGGCATGGATAGAAACCGCTGAGGCAGAAGAAAAAGGGCTGGCACTACCCGCCGTTCAACCACGCCCCGGAGCCGTCCAGTTGCTCACCGTCCATTCTTCCAAAGGATTGGAGTGGGACGCCGTGTTCGTTCCCGGACTGAGCGCAGGAAAATTCCCGTCGGAGAAACCCGAGAGATGGACTTCCACCTCCAGCGGGGCATTACCCTGGGGGCTTCGCCACGATATTCCAGACGAGTATCAGTGGCCTTTCGACCAGGCCGAAACCCTAAAAGAGTGGAGTGCAGGAGCAGGCAACACCACGTTCTCCACGAAAGATCAGGATCGGGTGACCTATCATCGGTTGTCTGAGAACGTGAAGATCCGCAATGGATTCGAAGAAAAGCGACTAGCTTATGTTGCCTTCACCCGCCCCAAGCACTTGTTGTGGCTCTCAGGAAGCCACTGGGTGGGAACAAAGAAGAAAGCCGTTGAACAGTCCGAGTTCTTGACCATTTTTCAGGGACTAGACGGGGTCGAAACTGGACACTGGGTTGATTCAACAGACCCCGAAGTCGTCGGAGATAAGAACCCGCGGGCTGAGAAGATCCTGGTCTCCACCTGGCCTGTCGATCCTCTCGATGGCGCATCGATTTACCAAATCAATGCAACGGACTTCTATGACGGCGTTTACTGGATCGATGACCGGGCCGGAAAACCTCTGGTTCGCCACTACCCACGTCGCCAAGCGGTGACACAAGCGGCACAATGGGTGACCGATGCGCGTGAAACATCTGTCACGGATATTGAAGACCACGAGCTGGCTCAACGCGTGCAGTGGGCCCAACCCGACGAAGATATGACGCAGAGCAGTGAGGTTCACTTGCCAAGTCACCTCTCGGCCTCAGCATTTATAAGTTTGGTAGACGACCCGCACACCGTAGCGAAGTCACTGAAACGTCCGATGCCACGTCGACCGATCAAAGCAGCCCGAACAGGTACGCTCGTCCACCAATGGATTGAGGAACATTTCGCCAGTCAGCGTTCTGGCATCACGGGCATGCTCGACTTCGAGGACCCGGTCGAGGATGCCGACCAGGTCTGGGACGAACAAACCGGTGTGACGACCCTGCGAGAGAACTTCCTGAACACCAGATGGGCGCAACGCTCACCAGCGTTCATCGAAGCCGGGGTGGAAACGACAGTCGGGTCGGTGACCATTCGTGGCCGTATTGACGCTGTTTTTCGGAACGGGGGAGACCACCCGGATCAGGAATTCGACCCCACCGCGCAGTGGGAGCTCGTTGACTGGAAAACGGGTATGGTGCCGTCGACCCCAGACGACTTGGAACATAAAGGACTTCAGCTGGCGCTGTACCGTTTGGCCTGGTCACGGCTACATGATATTCCCCTGGCGAATATCTCGGGACGTTTTGTGTACCTTGCACATGGCGAAGAACGAACTCCGGTCAACCTTGCTGACGCCGAGCAACTGGAAGCGTTGCTGGCTCAAGCGCTGGAAGCCACCGAACCCCACGGAGCAGATTGAGTGGCTATCGTCGCGGTGATAGGGAACACTGCCAATGCGACGGAGGAGGACTAGTTGCGAGATGATGAATCCTCGGCCTGCGACGCGGAGTCTGACTCGCGGTCCTCTGTCATCTGACGAATGGCGTCTAACGACACCGGTTCGGTGACAACGCCGGCATCGTCATCGACCTGATCACCGTCGTCTGCGTTGTCTGCTTCCGGTGGCGAGGCCTCAGATGCTTTGGGATCATCTCGGACTGGATTCTCGTCTTCGGTCGCGTCATCGTCGTCAGCATCGACATCGGCGTCGGTCACCACGGCACCATCCTCAGCGTTGAGGTTAGCGTTGATGGTGCTGATAGGGGCAGTGACCTCTTCTGGCTCGTTGACCTGCTGGACCTGTTCAGCAGAGGTGCCGTCGTCCGCTTTGGCCATGGAATGTGCCGGATTAGTTTCATCGGGCGCCGCGACCGAGGAGTGATGAGGCTTTGACAGCTCCGAGCCCACGTCCTGGCCACCGGTTTCTGCAACGTCGGCGGCCAAATCGTCCAGCATCGACACCGCATCATCGATCATACGCTGATCATGACTGTTGATGCCACGCATCAGCCATTGGGCCAGAGCAAATTCAGCGCTCAATGATGCCCGTCGCATCAGGTGGAAATCCCGCTCATCGGCGGCAGCGCCCAGATATCGGTAATAGGCATCGATGATCTGTTCACCGAAGACTGGATCCTCGACTGAAGCTAACCAGGAAAAATCGACCGCAGGATCCCCAATATGAAGGTCAGTCCAGCCGATCAAACCCACTGCTCGACCACGGTCGAACAACAAGTGTTCTTCGTGCAGATCTCCGTGAACAACCGTGGGAGTGAACCCCCACATTTGGGTTTCTTCCAGAGCATTTTCCCACCGTCGCAAGAGTATCGAGGGGATTTTTCCGGTCAGCGCGACTTGGTCCAATTCGTTGAGACGACGGGTTCTATGTTCCTCAGCGGTATACACCGGCAGATCGGCAATTTCCACAACCGAACGTGGTAATTCGTGGATTGCTGCGGTGATCCGTCCGAGGTCATCCCGAACGATATCGGGCAGGCAGACAATGGTGTCGAGGTCCAGTTCCTCGCCGGGGATCTGGTGATAGACAAAAGTTCGACGACGATCCAGTTGCACAGCTCCGGCAACAGAAGGCACGCGGAAAGGTAACTTCGCCCGAATCGTGGGAGTAAAACCAGACAGCACCTCCAATTCGGTTTCCAACCTCATGCCGGCTTGGTCAGTGCGCGGCGAGCGGACCCGCCAGATGGTGTTATCTCGGTCGGTCACCAGGGCATTGTCGAACTCTGGGGATTGTTCGCCGGTGGAAGCTACACCCACAATATCTAGTCCCGGCATAGCTGCGGAGGCGAGGGCGGCGAGTTCCATGGGTGTGCGTTTCACAGCATCCAGCCTACTGAATATCCACCTTTACCGGCCCGCTTGTGATTTGGCGAGTCCACAATTTGGCTGGAATACTCAGCCAGCGTTCAGCGACGCACCGTTATGCCCTGAGGAATGACTCCCCAGAAGCGAGCGCGTTTCCAGTACCGTAGAAACCATGAGCAATCAGCAGACTTTCCCTCCTCTTGGTGCTTTGCCACTAGCTCGTGAAGACCTGGACCGAGGGTGCCTGCAACGGGAGGACCCTGCCTGGTTGCCAACCCTCTGGTCAGCTCCTGAAACCAAAGTCCTCAGACTTCACGCCCGTCAGGTTCCGGTCTATCGGGGCGCACTCGTGTTCGACCACCCCCAAGGCCCGCTTCCAGAAGAAGCGGTCTATCTGGGACGCGGTGAACGAGTAGTAGACCTGTCCCCCGAGGACCTAGACGGGATCAGCCCCAACGACATTGTCCTGGTGCCTTCCGGGTCAAAAGATACTGCACCACAGTTACTCAACCCGCACCGCTGGGATGGGGCGGAGGTTAATCCGGCGCGAGTGCAATGGCTCTCGGTTCGAGAAGTCGCAGCGGGGCTTTCTGGCAAAGAAGCCGGCCTTTTCGTGGAGGCGGTGGCGATTGCCAACTGGCACTCCCGGACCCGGTTCTGCTCGCATTGTGGACACCGGCTGGTCACTGAGCAATCCGGCTGGGTTAAAACCTGCCCCGCTGAAGGAATTGAGCACTTCCCCCGCACCGATCCGGCCATCATCGTGGCCATCACCGATGACGATGACAGAATACTGCTGGGAAATAATACGGCATGGGCCCCGAACCGGTACTCCACACTGGCGGGGTTCGTTGAGCCCGGAGAATCCCTCGAGGCAGCGGTGATCCGAGAAGTCTACGAAGAAGCCGGGGCGCACGTGGCTGACCCACAGTATCTCGGTTCGCAACCGTGGCCGTTCCCGCAATCGTTAATGCTAGGTTTTCGGGCGCGTGCCACCAACGTGGAGACAATTCGAGCGGATAACAAGGAGATGCGGTCGGTGACGTGGTTTACCAAAGCCGAGATGTGGTCTCAGGCTGAGCGTGGCGAGATCTACCTACCCGGGTCCGCATCGATCGCACGAATGCTGATCGAGCACTGGTATGGCGGGCCTCTTCCGGACCCACACGTACTGCAAAACTGAGCGCCTTAGCGTGCTACGTTTCTGAGGTGACCGCTGAAGCCACGTAGCGACGTTGGGCCGGACGTTGCACAATCTATCGAGTCAAGGAGGTGCCACGGTGAGTTCACCCGAGGAGATGCTTGAAGGCCTCGACGTGGAGCAACGCCGGGCAGCCACCGCCTTGCACGGACCCGTGTGCATTCTGGCCGGGGCCGGGACCGGGAAAACTCGAGCCATTACCCACCGGATTGCTTACGGAGTGGCCACCGGAGCCTATAGTCCGTTTCACACGTTGGCGCTGACCTTCACCAGCAAAGCCGCTGCGGAAATGCGAGCTCGTCTCCGGGTGCTAGGCGCTGGGGGAGTACAAGCACGCACATTTCACGCCGCGGCGTTGAAGCAGCTGAGTTATTTCTGGCCCCAAGCAATTGGTGGACCAATGTTTGGGCTATTAGAGCATAAGATCCGACTGATTATTGATGCGGCTAACCGGCTGCGGATGAGTACCGATCGAGCCACGGTCCGAGATCTTGCCGGAGAAATCGAATGGGCCAAGATCTCGATGCTCACCCCGGAGACTTACCAACATCAGGCAGGTCACCGCCCGTTGCCTAGCGGGTGGGACCCGTTGTTGTTCTCTCGGCTCTTTCAAGCCTATGAAGATCTCAAAGCCGACCAGCGATTGATGGACTTCCACGATGTGTTGCTGTTGATGGTTGGGATCCTCGAATCTGAGCCAGCTATTGCAGCCGAAGTACGTCGTCAGTACCGGGTCTTTATCGTCGATGAGTATCAGGACGTCTCCCCGCTCCAACAGCGGTTGCTAGAGGCCTGGCTGGGCGACAGCCATGAATTATGCGTGGTGGGTGATGCCTCGCAGACCATCTACTCTTTTACCGGGGCCACGTCACGGTTCTTGTTGGAGTTCACAACGACCTATCCGCAGGCTCAACGTATCGAGCTGATCCGGGATTATCGGTCCACCCCGCACATTGTGGCCTTGGCCAATCGACTCTTGGAACAACGGACCCAACAGGGCCAACAAGCCGGAGGAAGAATGCCTCCCTGGCCTCGTCCGCTCGAGTTGGTCTCTCAGCGAGATAATGGTCCGGCGCCGGTGTTTTGGGAATGTGAGGATGAACAGACCGAAGCAGACCAGATCGCCAGCCATATCCATCAGCAAATCACCGACGGAAAACTCCCGGAAAATATTGCGGTACTGTTCCGTACCAACGCCCAATCGGTGCATTTCGAACAGGCTCTGACCCGACACAGCGTTCCCTACCAGCTCCGAGGCGCCGAAGGGTTCTTCCAACGCACTGAAGTTCGGGAAGCTGTCTTGCAACTACGCTCCGCCGCTCAGGCCTCACCTGCGGTGCGGGGCGAACAGGTGGTGGAGCTGATGGAAGCGATCCTGACCTCATTGGGATACAGCACTGATCCGCCCCAAGCCACCGGTGCAGTGCGACAGAAGTGGGAGTCCCTTGACGCACTAATTACCTTGGGTCGCCGAATGCTGGATGATCACGGTGCACAGCTCAGTCTCGACCAGGTGGTCCAGGAACTACAGCACCGAGACACCGATGAGCATCCGCCCACCGTTTCGGGGGTGACCTTGGCGTCGTTGCACTCAGCTAAAGGATTGGAATGGGACGCGGTTTACTTGGCCGGACTCACCGAGGGAATGGTCCCGATTGGTTTTGCTCAAACCCAGAGCGAGATTGATGAAGAACGACGACTGTTCTATGTGGGTATTACGCGTGCACGGAATGAAATTTTTTTCAGCTGGCCGCGTCACCGCAACGGAAGAACTGGCAACAAGTCCAAGCCCTCACGGTTCCTCTCGGCCCTGATCCCGCAAGCGTCATCGACGCAGACGATTCCTTCACCGCACACGGGTGTGTCGGCATCGAACCAGGCCCAGCGGTCCTCTCCGGGTGACTTCCACGGTAAGCGTCGCGGGCGCTCACAGGTGGCACAGTGTCGGGTCTGTGGCCAGCCACTGGAAACACCGGTGGCCCGGAAACTGGGCCGCTGTCAAAACTGTCCAGCCACCTATGACCAGCACCTTCTGGACACACTCAAAGAGTGGCGCTCCACCACCGCCAAGTCAGAAAAGTTGCCGGCGATGATGGTGTTTACAGACGCGACCTTGGTGGCCATCGCTGAAAAGGTGCCACAGACAGCGAGCGCATTGCGCCAGGTCCCCGGAATCGGGGATGCCAAATTGTCGAAATACGGGGATGCGGTGCTCCACCTCGTCAGTTCCGCCCCCAGGGAGGAAGACCAGAATGGCTAGCTGCGTGTCAGGAGTAGGCGACCGCGCCACAACAGCGGGGATGCTCACTGATCGTGAAGCTTGATACGGCACCGGTTCGGGCCGAGACGCTGAGTACTTGACCGGGTACAGCGCCGGGGACTTCGCCGGCATCGGTCAGCGTCAGGACATCTCGAAGCGGTGTGGCATCGATCCAATTCAGCACTTGAATGCCCACTAATCCAGCGACAGCGTAGGCCAAACCTAGAGGTTCACGACCTGCTGCTTGCGCTCGCAACGCATGCTGTCGATCCGCGTAAGAGGGATCGAGCTCCGCTTCGCGTGCCATCCAGCAGTGAGGGCACGGCGAGGTTTGGGGCAAAAGCCAGGGGCCGATGACGACGCGATCGTCGTGAAGGGTGACTGGTAGCACTGGTTGAGCTCGACGTTGGGCCTGGGCGAGAAACTCCGTGGCCAGTCCGCCTCGTGTGATGCAGACAGACAGGTCACCGCACGGTTGGGGCGCGACGGGGTGTGACTGGGGCAAAATCTCGATGTCAGGAAACTGGTGACGTAACTGTTCGGCGGTGGCGACACCCCGGCACCGTGAAAGATCTTCGGGCAGGAACCCGGTGCCGAGATCACTGACTGTGACAGGTTGGGGATCCCACACCCACATCCTTGCGACGCCGGCGTTGGCAAGCAGGAGTGCCAAGGCGCGCCCACTGCGACCAGTCCCCAGTATCTGCACGGAGGACTGAGCGCGTCGAGTGTGCAAAGTGGGTGCATCAACTGGACAAACCTGCACCGAAGTCTTCTCGTCAGCGTCATGCTGCGAGCTGGGCTCCACGGTTACCGCCTGCAGGGTGGCCGTGGCCGTGGCAACGTCACAGTCGGTGCTTGGTTCTGGGGACGGCTCGGCCGGGGAGTTCAACAAGACTGGGTCGAGGGTTGAGATCAGTCGCCAGGTTTCCTGAGTGCTGAGCCCGGCCTGTTTGCCGTGACGTGGTTCGCTACCATCCGGAATTCCGCGACGCAGTTTCTCCAGTAGCGCGGTGATTTGCGGTGTGGCGCCAGAGATCTGCAGAGATCGTTCACCTGAACCGATTTGGACCAGGCCAGCTGAAATTTTCACGAAAGACAGGCCGGGGTTGATTTGCATGAAGTAGCTCCTGGGACGACGATGATTCGGGCCAGTACCGGCTGACCGGAAGGGTCCGGACTGCCATCATCGCAAAGACCGTGAGCTCGTGCAGACGGTTGTCCACAACTGGTTTGCTCAGGTGTTGTTGTCCACAGTCCAACACGCCTTGTTGGGGTAGGGTTGCCGTGACCGAAGAATGGACACCATGACATCACTACCACAGCACAGCACCCAGCATTCGCCCTCAACATTACACGGCTTTCGGCACCTAGACGGTCCCTTCCGGTTGGGTCGTGGCCGCGTCGCCGAAGTCTATGAGTATCACGGTCGAACCGTACGAATTATTCGTTCGCTCCGGCGCACGAGAAGCTTCCAAGCCTCTTACGAAGACGGAATGTTGCACATCGCTGCACCGGGCCGGCTGAGTCAGGAAGCAATCTTTCATGCCAGCGCTGACCTGATCCAGCGTCTGGAGAAAAAACGCGACAACCGCATGAAAACCAGCGACCAGGACCTCTACGACCGGGCGGTGTTTTTAGCCAAAACATGGTTGAATTCCGAGGTTGTGCCGGCGAGTGTCAGGTGGTCGAGCCGGCAGACCAAAGTCTGGGGGTCGTGCACCTCGGCTACCGGAGAGATTCGGTTGTCCACCCAGCTGAAAGGTATGCCTCAGTGGGTCATTGACGGTGTGCTGGTCCACGAATTGGTTCATTTAGCCCACGGCGGGCATGACGCAGATTTTCACCGGATGGCTGCTCGCTATTCTCGGATGGATGAAGCGATGGCCTATCTGGAGGGTTTCAGCCATGCACGACGTTTCGCAAGTGCGTGCTCACCGCAACTGGGTTGGACGACTGGGGACGACGGTGACGAGGATTAACGATCCTTTCCCGGTGTTTGGCCGTCGTCGTTGAAGCCACCATCGAGTAGCTTGCGGAGCTCCTCATCCATCTGTTCGGTCTGCTCGGCCTGAGCCTGGCGACGTGCTTCGTATCCGTCGGGATCGTCAAGATCTTCAGCGGTCGGAATCCACAGCTGTTCTTCCCAGATCGAATCGCGGTATTCCGTGCCCTTCTCGTCGGTAATCTTCTGCCAGAATGCAGCAGCCTCCCGCAATCGACGAGGACGAAGGTCCAGGCCGACCAACGAGCCAAAAGCATGTTCTGCTGGCCCACCGGTGGCACGGCGACGATTAATCATCTCGCGCAGTGCAGCTTCTGATTCCAGTGCCTGAGCTGCCTGAGTGGTGACGACATCGACCCAACCCTCGATGACGGCCAAGGTGGTTTCCAGCTGTTCCAGGGCAGCCTTCTGGGTCCCGGTGGGTTCAGGGACCAACATTCGGCCGGAGAAGACCTCTTGCATAGACTCGGGGTTCATGGGGTCAACCGACTGGGCAGCATCTTCAATGGAGCTCAAATCAATGGTTAAACCGGCCGCGTACTGTTGCACGGCGGCCATCAAATCACGCTCCAGCCACGGTGAATGGACAAACAGACGCATTCGGGCCGCTTCCCGCAAGGCGAGATAAATTCGGATTTGATCTTCTGGAACCTGCAGGCCATCACCGAATTCTTCGACGTTGACCGGAAGCATGACCAGCCGGTGGCCGGCCACCGGGAAACCGGAATCGGTTCCCGAAAGAACTTCGCGGGAGAGCTCGCCCAAGGCTTGGCCGAGTTGCAGACCGAAGATGGTGCCACCCATGTTCTTCATCATCGGACCGATGTCGCCCATGGCAGCTCGCATCTCTTCGGGAAGCTGGCCGGGAAGCTGTTCGGACAAAGCCCGAGACAGGGCCTGTGAGACCGAGGTGGCAACCGGCTCAGTCATCTCTTTCCACTGGTCAAGAGTCTTCTCGACCCATTCGGCTCGGGACCACGCCACGCCGGAATATCCGGTGGATTCCATAGTGGTGGCCTGATCCAACCATAGCTCCGCCAGGCGCAAGGCATCTTCGATTTCCCGTCGTGCGAAGGTGCCCACCGATGGGTCGTCGCCGGCGGCAGCCTGCCGGGCGGTTTGGCGTACCAGTGCCCAGTTCACCGGTTCATCAGAATTACCCGAGGACATCATGGCCTGGAATTGTGACATCATCTGTTGCATCATGGCGGGGTTAAACATGGCCGGATCCAACGGCATCGCGGACTGGCCGGACATCTGTTGCATGGCTCGACGAATTTCTTCGGGGTTAGGAGCCTGCTCGCCAAACATGCGACGCAACATCTCGGAAAACGGATCGTTATTGTCCGAACCGTCGTCGCCGTGGTCATTCCGTGGTCCATCCGGGGGAGTAGTCATGAGTCATAGACTACCGATTCCGGTCGCACCATGACAGCTTCGCGCGGTAGTTGCCGTTGAGGTTCGCTGAAGGCACACCGGTACCTCGTGCCGATGTCACGAGGCTCAACGCTGTCGTACAGATGTTATTTCTTCTTCTAGAATAGAAGGGATTGGGAGACCTCTCTTCTCCGCCAGCGCGCACTGTCAGGAAGGCTCGGACGGCATGTCTTTATCACCGGATGATCTCACCCCCTTGCGGGTGAATGACTCAGCCGACGTGCGCCCTGAATCGCCACGCGAGGTGAAGCGACGCCGCATGGTGTGGATTTCAGGTCTTCTGCTGGCTGTAGCACTGTTGGCTGGGGTTGTATTTCCGGTGTCCTACATTGCCGAACACCCCGGCCTGACCGTCAACACCATCGGGGACGTTGATCTTGGTGAGGGGGAGGAACCGGTTTTGTCGATTGAGGGTACCGAGACTTATCCCGTCGACGGTGCGCTGGATATGACAACCGTGTCGGTTCAAGGTCCGCCCACCGGAGCGACTTTTGCTATCGACGTGTTGTTTGGCTGGATGTTCCCCCACGTTTCTCTGACTCCTTCGGCCACAGTTTATCCCTCGAACGTGTCATCCTCTGAGGTTCAAGAGACCAACACGGTGGCGATGAATACTTCTCAGTCGTGGGCGATGGCTGCGGCGTTGGAGTATCTGGAGATCGATTACACCCAGCATCTGTTCGTCCACGACTTTGCAGAAGGCGCTGAGGCCACTGACCTGTTGCGTCGAGGAGATCAGGTGATTGCTGCCAACGGTCACCCCATTACCGGTCTGCAAGGACTCAAGGATGCTGTTGACGACTCCGCGCCGGAGCCGGTGACGCTCACCATTGAGCGGGACGGCGAGCAACACAAGATCGACGTACCCGTCACTGAGGCTGAGGACGGTAGCTACCAGATCGGGATCTACTTAGATTCCGAGTTCGACTTCCCCTACGACTTTGAAGTGTCCCTCGGTGATGTTGGCGGTGCCAGCGCGGGGATGATGTTTGCGCTGGGCATTATTGAAAAACTCACCGAGGAGAACCTGGTCGACGGTGACCATATTGCCGGCACCGGTACCATCGACCCCGATGGTACTGTCGGCCCCATTGGCGGAATTCTCCAAAAAGTCTATGGTGCTCAACGCTCTGGAGCCACCGTGTTTCTGGCCCCAGAGGCTAACTGTCCAGAACTTGACGATAAGGTCCCCGACGGGATCACCGTGTATTCGGTGTCGAGCCTGGAACAGGCTGTGGAGATCGTGAAATCTCACGACACACCAGAGGCAGAAAACGTCACCACCTGCGGATAGCAGGACTACTCAACACATCACCCAACATTCGACACAAGTCGGGCGTCCAACGCCTGCAGATAAGGAACAAACGTGAGTTTCGGGCAAAGTTTTGGCGACCTGTTCTCAGGCCGTTCCTCGGGCTCGGGTTCATCCGGTGGCTCGTCGGGGAATAACAATTCCTCCTCGGGTTCTTCGGGTGGACCGGGTGGCTCGTCGAACCGACAGCAACAGAACAATTCACGTCGTCCCGGTGCGCTGATCATTACGATCATTATTCTCGCTGCCCTGGTGGCGCTGTTCGTACTGTTTGCGATGATCTACACCGAAGTGCTGTGGTTCAGCCAGCTCGATTTCACCTCGGTGTTTTGGATCGAACACCTGACGCGCGGTGTACTATTTGTCATCGCCGGGGGTGTGATGGCATTCGTCACCTGGCTGGCAATGTGGCTTGCCTGGCGGAAGCGCCCCGATGCGGACGCAACCTCGATGCGCGATGGCGTCTACCAGTTTCGAAAGCAGATTGAATCGGTCCGCCGGCTCGTGCTCATCGGTGTTCCGCTCTTGATTGGTTTCTTCGCCGGAGCGGCGGCGATGAACTCCTGGCAACAAGTCCTATTGTTCCTCAACCAAGAGCCGTATGGTGAAACTGATCCAGAGTTCGGCCTGGATCTGACCTTCTATATGGCCACTCTGCCGATGCTCGGCACGATTGTCAGCTTTGCGACGTCGGTGGTCTTGGTGGCTGGCATTGTCGGACTGGTGGTGCACTACCTCTTCGGTGCGATCACCATCCAAGAACGCGGTGGTATTCAGATCTCGCGCACCGCACGCTGGCACATCGTGATCTTCGCGTCGCTGTTTATGCTCTTGCAGGGTGTCAACTACTGGCTGGATCGGTACCGCACTTTGCAGAACCAAGAAGGCAACTGGGCCGGTGCGATGTACACCGATGTCAACGCGGTGATTCCGACCTCTACCATTTTGGCTGTGGCTGCCGTTTTGGTGATCGCGCTGTTCATTCTTACCGGGCTACGCGGTCGGTGGCGGTTCGGCATCATTGGTGCAGCCGCGTTCATTGTGGCGGCTCTGGTGGCCGGGGTGGCCTACCCCTACCTGATCCAGCAGTATCGGGTGCAACCGACCGAGCGGGCCTTGGAAAGCGAGTTCATTGAGCGCAACATCAACTACACCCGTGAGGCCTATGGGCTCTCCGATATGGAATACACCAACTATGCCGGTGAGACCGAAGCGAGCGCGGGAGCGCTGGCTGGCGAATCGGCCACCACGGCCAATATTCGTTTGATGGACCCAAACCTGCTGTCCCGGACCTTCGGACAGTTGCAACAGTTCCGTCCGTACTATTCGTTCCCCAATACGTTGCACGTGGACCGTTATGAGGTTGACGGCGAAGTGCGCGACACCATCATTGCACCCCGTGAGGTCAACGTGAACCCGGACTCCTCCTGGGTGAACCAGCACATTACCTATACCCACGGGTATGGCCTCACCGCCGCGGACAGTTCGGAGGTAGGAGGCGGTGGACGCCCGGCTTTCTTGCTCTCGGGTATTCCCACCGACGGTGAGCTGGCATCTGACCAGGATTACGAGCCACGCATTTACTTCGGGATGAACTCACCGCAGTACTCCATCGTGGGTAAGGAAGATGGCGATCCGGACCAGGAACTGGACCGTCCCCAGGATGCCGAATCGGAAGAAGACACTACCTACACCTTCTCCGGTGATGGTGGCCCCTCGGTGGGTAATATCTTCAATCGGTTATCGTATGCGATCCGCTTCGGTTCCACCGAAATCATGTTCTCGCAGAACGTGACCTCGAATTCCCAGATCCTCTACGACCGCCACCCAGTCGATCGTGTGGAGAAGGTTGCCCCGTACCTGGAGGTTGACTCCAACGCGTTCCCGGCCATTGTGAACGGGAGGGTCAAGTGGATTGTCGATGCCTACACCACCTCGGATGCCTTCCCGTACTCAGATTCTCAGGACTTCGACTCGGTGACCGTCGACTCGCTGAACACCAACCCGAATACCAACCCATCGGGACAGGTGAACTACATTCGCAACTCAGTCAAGGCCACCGTGGACGCCTATGACGGTTCGGTCGACCTCTATGCATGGGAGCCCGAGGACCCGTTGCTTCAGGCCTGGCAGAAGGTCTACGGCGGTCACATCAAGCCATACTCTGACATGAGTGCGGAATTGATGGATCACGTGCGTTACCCCTCGGATATGTTCAAGGTTCAGCGTGAGCTGTTGGGTCGCTACCATGTGACCGACCCGGATGACTTCTACGAAAACAACGACGCCTGGTCGGTGCCGGTCGACCCCACGATCTCGACTAACGCTGAGAATAACGATCAGCAGACGGGTGCTCAGGATGTTTCCATCCCGCCGTATTACATGTCGATGCAGCTGCCGGGCAAGGAAGAACCCGCCTTCCAACTGACCACACCGTTCATCCCGCAGGTCACCGAAGGTGCCGCACAGCGCAACGTGCTGTATGGCTTCTTGGCAGCCAACGGTGATGCCGGTACTGGCGAGGATGGCCAGAAGGCCGAGGACTACGGTCACCTCCAGTTGCTGGAGTTGCCGCGTCAAACCACGACACCGGGTCCCGGTCAAGCCCAGGCTAACTTCGACTCCAATGACACCGTGTCGCAGGAGCTGAACCTGCTCCGTCAGGGTGCTTCGGATGTGATCAACGGCAATATGATCACCCTGCCTGCTGCGGACGGTATCCTCTACGTCCAGCCGGTCTATGTGCAGTCCACCGGTGAAACCTCCTACCCGGTCTTGCGGAAGGTCCTGGTGGCCTTCGGTGACGAGGTTGGCTTCGCCGATACCTTGGCTGAAGCGCTCGACCAGATCTTCGGTGGAGATTCCGGCGCTGAAACCTCTGCGGAAGGTCAGGCCGGTGCCGGAGATACTCCGCCACCTGAAGCCGGTGATGAAGAAGGAACCGAACCTTCCGACCAGCCACAGCCACCTGAAGCAACCAGCCCGCAACAGCAGTTAGAAAAGGCCCTGCAAGACGCACGGGATGCGATGCAGGCTTCAGAAGAGGCTATGGCGGATGGTGACTGGGCTGCCTACGGCGAAGCACAGGACCAGCTCAACGACGCATTGAGCCGGGCTCTAGAGGCTGAAGGCGTGGATTCGGATTCCAACGCCGACGATGCTGAGGACTCGGATGAGAACACCGCAGAGGAGGACAACTCCGAGGCAGAGTAAGCATCACACCACCGTGTGGTGAACGGTACACCACGCTAATTTGAACTGCTCCACCCTCCGGCGTATAGTAGATACCTGTCGCCGCGGGGTGGAGCAGTTCGGTAGCTCGCCGGGCTCATAACCCGGAGGTCACAGGTTCAAATCCTGTCCCCGCAACGAGAAAACGGCACCTGACTAGGCACGATCCTAGGCAGGTGCCGTTTGTGTATCCACGCAAAGACGGCCATGCGGTGAGTGGCCGGCCGGTACGGTGAGCTCTTGCGAGCCTCCCGTCGCAATGGGCGATACTCTTCGTGTTGTTTTTTCGGTAAAAGGCGAACACCGCCTGTGTCTGTTGGTCTGGTGGTATTGGTCAGAATGGGGTGACGCTGGTCAACTGATCTCTACCAGGCAGTTTCTTGGCTACAGGGAGCCCAATCCTCAGGACAGGTAGTACGGTCCGATTCAAACGGGGATGAAATCCACGACATACCTGCGCACAACGTACCTGCATGTGGCGCCCTGTGAGCCCTTCCACTGTATTCAGCTCGTGCTCCAAGTGACGTGATTTGTGCGGCTGGGGACCACGCCTTGGGGTGTCAGGATGTCATGTATCAGTCATAATTAATGGTAATGATTCGTATTAGCTATACTGACGGAGTACTCATGATCACCGAGGCGTTTAACGCTAGAAAAGAATGAGACTATGCAAAATCACTCATTACAGGCTCGGCCTCAGGCCGGGCGCTCGCACCGAGCACTCACGACAACCGCCGTTGTGAGCGTGCTAGGTCTGTTGATGGCGCTGCTGGGACTCACCAGTCTCCCGGTTTCGGCAGCGACCGCTACCCCCTCACAGCCTGAGGAAACATCTCGTCCAGTCGTGCTCGATAAAGGGCACGTGGACGCGTTCTACCTCCACGCCAAAGATGGCAAACCCACACTCTCGTTGAAAGAAGACGTGACCGGTCATGGCGTGATGCATGACCCGGAGACAGTCCAGTTGGACGTTGTGGAACAGGCGAAGATGACTCTCCCCGCCGTTCCAGCTGTGCCGGAGGCCCTCCATGAAGCCGAGGTGTACTACCTGCCGTTGAACCAGAACCCCCAGATTGTATGGCCGGGCTGGGACAACCAAGGGCTGCGCGGAACGGGCTACGACCAGTCTGATATCGAAATTCTCGACGTGTCGGGACCGGGCGAGGTTTACCTGTGGACCCAAAAAGGCCTGGGCGAACTGGATTCGTTACTGACCGACGATGGGTATAAACTTCCCGGTACCATTCACCAGGACTATCACGCCCACGTGCATGCGAACTGGGCGTTCACCAAGGCTGGCTACTATGACTTGACGGTCCGCGGTGTGGCGATCAACTCCGAGACTGGAGAGCGGGCCCCCACCGAGGAAAAAACCTACCGTTTCCGCGTCGGGGACTTCCAGGAGTCTACCCCTGAACCAATCCCTGACCCGGAAAACACTCCCACGGTGGAACCGACGACCCAGGCGCCTACTCAGCCGGAAACACCGTCGCAACCTACAGACTCGCAGACTCCGGGTGATGACGGTACCCCCGGCCAGGACACCTCTCCATCGCAACAGCCGAGCGAGTCACAGCAGCCCTCACCGTCTGCATCGGACAAACCCAAGCCCTCACCGAGTCAGGGTAAGCCCGCTGACGACGAGATCTGCTGGGATGGACTCAAACTGGACCACGGCCACGTCGATATGTTCAATTTGGAAATGATCGACAAGAAGCCGACCTTGACGCTGAAAGAAGATGTCACTGGGTCGGGTGTGATCCATGACCCAGCAGATGTCGAACTCAACGTCAAGGACAAGGCTCAGACCACCTTGCCCAAGTCTGATGGCATCCCCGCTGAACTTGCCGGCAAATCCGGATACTATCTGCCTCTTCTTCAGGACGATTCGTTGATCTGGCCTGGCTGGGATAGCCAAGGACTCAATGGTACCGACTACAGCTCAGTGGACTTCAAGATTGAACAGGTCACCGGTCCTGGCGAGGTTTACTTGTGGAGCTCGGGGGGCCTGGGAGGAGTCCAGTCGCTTCTGACCGGGGATTCCTACAAGCTGCCGGGTACGATCCACCAGGATTACCTTGCGCACGTTCACGCCAATTGGTTCTTTACCAAGCCCGGGGCCTACTTCCTCCGCGTCTCAGCTGAGGCCCACAACGAAAAAACTGGTCAGTCCGAAAAGACCAATGCCGCTACCTATCTGGTGACCGTTGGCGCGGACCTTCCGGAGGGTTATAACAAGTGCCCGAAGCACCGTGACGACAAGGTGGGCACCACTCCTGACAACAAGCCGGCAGACCAGGGCAACGACAGCTCGAAGAAGCCCGGAAACGGTTCCGGCGGCGGCTCCGGAGAGGATTCCGGCCCAGCCGGAGGTAGCGACGGTGACCATGGTGGCTCCAACGGGGCTGGCTCTGACGATGCCGGCGACCAGGACTCTTCCGGAACCGGTGCTGACGGCGCTGGAACCGGTACTGGCGGTGAAGCTAGTGCCGGTAACGGTGGAGGATCGGGCGGTGCTGGGGCAGGTTCGGCCCAGCAACAGGCTCCTCAGTGCTTGCCGGTTGAAGAATGGAACCGCCAATACGGTCAGGGCCGCGAGGTCGTGCCTCCGGGCGATGCCAGTGGCAGTCAGGATGGCACTGCGAAGGACGGTGCTACCAGGGCCGAACAGGGTGAGCAGGCTACTGGTCTGAGCGCCGGCGAAGGACACTTCGATCTGGGCCCGGTTGTCGAAGATGGCAAGTTTGTTGCCAAGATGAAGGACGATCGGACGGCTCCGCCGGTATGGCGCAATGCTGAGGACCTCACGTTTGTTCTCGGTGATGCTGCGTTGCGTTCAGCTGATAGTCTTCCGGGCGATCTGGAATATGTGGCAGAGTCTGGCAAGGACGTCTACATGATTCAGCAGGTTCAAGAACCCGGCGTGCCGTGGGTGGGATGGAATACTCAGCACGAATCTGTGGTCAATGGTCCTGGCTCTCAGGGTGTGACCATGAGTTTGGAGAATGTGGAGGGCCCTGGTGAGCTGGCGGTGTTCCTTAACGGGAACTTCGGGCAGCTGGTTGGTGAGAAGGTGTTCGACACTGTTGGTGGCCCCAAGAGCTACCAGATTCCGGCCAACACCCACCAACATGGCAACTGGGTGTTCACCGAACCGGGTACCTATAAGGTCTCGCTGAAATTCGAGGCCAATGGCCAGTCTGCTACCGGCACCTACACCTTCCAGGTGGGAGCTGAGACCGCTCGCAGTGCGTCGGTAGCTACCCCGAAGGACGAGAATACCGACCAGGATCTCGCCCAGGGTGACCAACAGGACGCCGAGCAGAAGAGCGACGAGAGCTCCGCGCCGGCTACCTCTGTGGCTCCTAACGGTCAGGAATTGACCGCCGGTCAGGGGCTGACTCCGGAGGGAACTCCGTGCACCTTGGCGAAGACTGGTGCTGACGAACAGGTATTGAGCATGGTCGGGATCGGTGCGGGTGTTGTGGCACTCGGAACCGCCGCGTTGCTCTACGCGCGTCGACGCGCAACACTGAACGCTGTCGGTACCGTGGACGAGCATGCCCAGAGCTAAAGCCTGGGTTGCCACGGCGATCACCGCCGCACTCGCACTGACCGGGTGCGGCGGTGTATCGACCGGCAGTTTGTCCACGCCCGAAAAGCCTTCGGTTGTGACCACGACCGGTATCCTGGCTGATCTGACCCGCAATGTGGTCGGTGACCGGATGGATGTGGAACAAATCGTGCCTGAAGGCGCCGACCCGCATAGCTACGAGCCCACGCTACGAGACGTGCGTCAGATTGCCTACGCTGATGCGGCGTTTTCGAACTACATGTTGCTTGAGGACCAATCGGTGATCCGCACCTTGGACGCCACGATCCGAGAGGATGTCCCGAACGTGGCCCTGGCAGAATCGGCGATCAAATATTCCGCAGAGGTTATTCCGCTGGTGGAAAATGTCTCCTTGGACACCATCTGGCTGGGCATGCGCGCTCAAGGCGACGGCTTACAGAACCCCGAGCTGTCCGGGGTGACGCGCAGTTCCACTGTCGAACTAACGGCCACCGATTTCTCAGGACCAGGAGATCTCGTTGCCTATCTGACAGAGTCTTTCGGCAACCCGCGGTTTTACATCGACACCTCCGATGGAATTGACCACCAGGATCACGCCCAGCTTCCTCTCGATGCCCACACGCATATGTCGTGGGCGTTCAACGAGCCTGGCGTGTACCAGCTCACCGTCAACGCTACGGTGAACATCGACGACTCATCTGAGGCACAGCCCCTGGCGGAGGACAAGACCGTCACTTTTGCTGTCGGCGTCAATCCGCACGAGGTCGATGACAGCGCGCAGGTGTTGGACGAGGGACACGCTGATATATCCGCCAATGTCGACACCGGCGAGATTGAGGTGCTCTACGACCCCAGTGGGGGAGGCGAGCACGTACAACAAGCCTATGACCCCGAAGACGTGGTCATCAGTGTTCCCACTCAAGCGCTGGAAGAAATTCCACCGGACCCCTCCTTCCGATTCCTGGGGCGGACCGGAGAACAGATCTACCAGTTGCCCCAAGCCGTCCTGGGTGCTCACGTCCACGGTGAGATTGATCCGCACCTGTGGCATGACGTGTCCAACGCCATCGCCTACGTCAAGGTCATTCGCGATACCGTGGTCGAGATCGATCCGGACAACGCTGAGTACTATCGCGCTCACGCCGCAGAGTACATTGCCGAGCTCGAAGAGCTTGACGAACAGGTAGCAACCACGATCGAGGAGATCCCGGAAGCTCAACGTCATCTGGTGACCACACACGACGCGTTCGGATACCTCGGACATGCCTATGACGTAGACATCGCGGGATTTGTCACCCCTCAGCCCTCGACCGAGCCTTCTATTCAGCAACGTCGCCGGCTGGTGGAAACCATCCAGAACCTTCAAATTCCGGCGGTATTCCTCGAGCCCGGCCTCATTTCACGGTCCAACGTGCTGGTCCAAACAGCGCATGACTTGGATGTGGAGATCTGCACGATCTACGGTGACGCCTTCGACGAGGAAGTGAACACCTACGTGGACATGATGCGCTTCAACGCCGACTCACTGAAAGACTGCCTGGGCTAAACCGGGCTCCACCGCACGAGACGAAAGAACACGACCAGTGATAACCCTTCCGACCCCTGCTAGCCCGCACGACGGGAACCTCACTTTTTCTCATGCCCTCCACGCGGTCCGTGGCATCAGCCGATCCCTGGCGACAGTGGTGCTGGGATTGTGCACCCTGGTGTCTTTCGGTGCAGTACCGGCTGTCCCGGCGCATGGGGCCACCGAAGATGCGGCGTTGGAACAGCATGTGGACGCCGATGAAAATATTGGCGAGGACCAAACCGTCATCACCTCCGGCCACGTGGACGTCGGCCCCCGGGTGATTGATGGGCAGTGGCAGTTGATGGCCCGTGACGATACCGCCCAACCGGCCACCTGGCGGTACTTCGACGATATCGTCTATCACCTCCCAGACGACGCAAGGCAACCGGCGCCCGAGGACGAGAACTATAGCTTCGTCCCCGCAGAGCCCGGCCAAGATGTATACCTGATTCCTCAAACCGAGAACCACCAGGTGCCCTGGCTGGGCTGGAACACCCAAGATCCGGCGGCCGTGGCACAGATGGCCCGTGGCATGACCTTGCGACTGACCGGTGTGGAGGGTCCCGGGGATTTCGTCTTGTTCCTGCAGAACGGTAATTTCGATCCACCGCAGAAGCTATGGGACTCCACCACGATTGGCGAGGAAGAACAAGAGATCTGGGCCGATACCAATACCCACGTGCATGCCAACTGGGTCTTCACTGAGCCCGGCGTCTACCTGTTGCACGCTGAGATTGACGTCCCCTTAACCGACGGAGAGACCGTGACCACCGCAGGAACGTTGCGCTTCGCTGTCGGCAGTCAGACCAATCCCCAAGAGGCCTTTGATGCCCAGCCAGCGACCACATCTGACGGTGAGGGTCAGCAGGCAGCAGAACAGTCCGAAGCCGATGGGGAGACTGCCGCCGGCGCTCATGCCTCCGAGGAGGGTAAGGGTGATCAGACCACACTTATTGCCATCGTGGTTGGCGTGGTGGTGTTGGTGCTGATCGTAACCATCATCCTCACCGTCGTTCGCACCTCCCGGGCACGGCGCCAGGCTGAGCGACAGGACGCTGAGGCATGACCGAGGCAAAACAGAAGGCTGACGCAACGCGACTCACCGTCGAGAATCTTTGGGTGGATCTCGGTTCACGTTCGGTGTTGAACAACATCTCGATGCGTGTCGAGGGCGGGGAGCAGGTCGGTCTCATTGGCCCCAACGGGGCCGGTAAGACCACCCTGATGCGCTCGATCCTCGGCCTGGTTCCCACACGCCAAGGGCAGGTGAACTACACCGACTCACACGGCAACACGACACTGCGCAACCGGGTGGGGTATGTGCCACAACGTCATGAATTTTCCTGGGACTTCCCGCTGAGCATTCAGGACGTGGTGCTGTCCGGACGAGTCGGGACCATCGGGTGGTTCAAACGCCCCACAGTCAACGATTTTCGGGCGGTCAACCGGGCTATCGCCCGGGTTGATCTTAGCGATCTGGCCCACCGCCCCGTCGGAGCGCTCTCGGGCGGTCAACGACAGCGCGTGCTAGTGGCCAGAGCTCTCGCGCTGGAACCCGAGCTGTTGTTATTGGATGAGCCCTTCACCGGCCTGGACATCCCCACTCAGGAACTCCTCCTGGACTTGTTTAGCGAGCTCGCCCAAGAAGGCAGAGCGTTGTTGATGACCACCCACGACCTCGCGAGCGCATTGCATACGTTTGATCGTCTCTACCTGATTAACCGCACGGTGACCGCCTCGGGTACTCCGGCACAGCTCAGGGATGAGAACATTTGGCGCTGCACGTTCGGGTTCAGCGAGAATTCGCAATTGCTGCAAGCCCTCGGCCTCAACTCCGAGGCCTCTGCCCGTTCTGCCGTGTAGCACACCGTCTTGAAGGACCCTTCATCATATGGACTTTCTCAGCTTTCCGGAGTTTCTACAGGACCTCACCAACCCCTTGTTGTCATTTCTTCCCAAAGCCCTACTCGTCGCGGTTCTCTCCGCGCTGGTCTGTGGGATTGTCGGGAACTACGTGGTGTTACGTGGCATGGTCTTTATCGGGCACGCCGTGGCTCACTCGGTGTTCCCCGGACTGGCCATCGCCTTTATCCTGCAGGGATCACTGGTCTTGGGAGGCATGATCGCTGCGGTGATCACCGCGATCCTGGTGGCCGTGTTCTCACAGAACCGGCGGTTGAAAGAAGATTCGGTGATCGGTATTTTTTTCGTGGCCGCTTTCGCCCTGGGGATTGTGATCATCTCGTTCTCACCGGCGTACTCGGGCTCCCTGGAATCATTCCTCTTTGGCTCGATTACCGGCATCCCGACTTCTGATATCTACGTGGTCGCCGGAGCCGCCGTGCTGATTCTGGGTACCCTATTCCTCTTGCATAAAGAATTGGTCGCGGTATCCCTAGACCGGGAAATGGCTGCGGCAGCAGGCTTGCCTGTGCTGGTACTCGACGTGATTCTCTATGTGCTGGTCTCGGTTGCTGTGGTGGTCTCAGTCCAGGTGATCGGCAATATTCTCGTGGTCGCTCTGCTCGTGATCCCGGCCGCCAGCTCACGACTGGTGACCGACCGTCTCGTGGTGATGATGGTGCTTTCCCCGGTGATCGGGGCAGTCTGTGCCTTTCTGGGACTCTATCTGTCCTGGGCCGCCGATTTGCCTACCGGGGGAACGATCGTCTTGGTGGCCACCGCCGTCTTCCTCTTGCTGTGGCTCGTGGCTCCACACCATGGACTACTGGGCCGATTGCTGGCCTCTCGTAAGCCCACAGCACGCAGTGTCGAATCCAGCACTGCTGCCACGGTTTAAGAGCACGACCCAGGCGTGCTTCGGAGTCGGGCTCAGTTCCTGAGCTCGCCACGCCACGGCCCCGAGAACAGTACCAGCGCTGTTCTCGGGGCCGAAGCGTGAGAAAAGGATGAGATCAGATAAGAGAACCTTAGGCGTTCTTCGTCTCTGAGTCCGGGGTGTATTCCAACTGAGCGAAGAGTTCCTCTTCGGATTCCCCACCCTGCAACGCCTGAGAACCATTGGAGGACTGACCGGCCTTCAACGCTGCCAGCCGGGCTTCCACCTCGCTCTTCTCACCTAAATCCTCCAAGGCTTCAAACTGGGCGTCCAGACTGGAGGAATTCAGTTCCTCCATGCCTCGTACGCGGGCTTCTTCGCGCCGGATCTTCTCTTCGAAGCGATCCACCTCACTGGTGGCATCATAGGAGCTCAGCGAACCAATGGCTTCCTGGACCTTGGACTGGGCCTGCGCCGACTTCGCACGAGCCACCAGCTCATCACGCTTGGAGGTGATCTCGCTGAGCTTCTTATTCATCTGCTGCAAACCGGACTTGAGCCGATCAACGACTTCACGCTGAGACTCAATAGCCGGCTCCGAGCGTTTGGCCGCTTTCTCAGCGTGCATCTGACGTTCCAGAGCGATCTTGGCGAGGTCATCGAATTTATCCGCTGAGGAGCCATCGCTGTCTTGACGGAACTGATCAGCTCGTTGCGAGGCAGCCAGTGCCTTCTGTCCCCAGGATTTTGCCTGGTCAATCTCTTCCCGGTGGTCATCTTCCAGCATCCGCAGGTTGCCGATGGTCTGGGCCACGGCGGCTTCAGCTTCTTTAATGGAGGCGGTGTAGTCACGCACCATCTGGTCCAACATCTTTTGCGGGTCCTCTGCTCGGTCGAGTAACGCATTGATGTTAGCCTTCGCTAGGGTCGCGATACGACCGAAAATTGATTGCTGTGCCACAGGAAACCTCTCTAGGGTATCGGGGTCAGGGATACGATATTGATGATTGCTTTAACTCTACGAAGCCAGACGACAAAGGACCAGAACCAATCTCGTGGTTTAGCTGAGGGCCTCAGCCTAGCGACGACGTCGCGACGCTCGACGACTCCGTGAACCCGCCCGATGTTTCATGGGGAAGGGGATGCCACTGCTGATAGACCCGGTGGAGCTTCGGTCCCATCTCGTGCGCCCCATCCCGATCGGGTACGTAGGACCGAAGCCATCATCGGGCTCGTTGTGAGCGATCTCGGCGGCCTGATCAGCTAATTGAGAAGCGCGGCGGGCGTTGTTCAAGGCATCGATGGGATCTGTCTCGGCCCGTTGCTCGGCGGTTTGGAGTGCGGACTGGGCTTCATTGAATTTGGCACGAGCGCTATAGCCGATATATCGACCACGCCTGCCAATGTAGTCAGAGCTACCGCGCACTTTGGCTCGAGCTTGTTGCAACTCTTTACCCAGCGCGGTCCGGGCGCGGGCCAGTTTATCGTGGTAGTTCTGGATAAGCTCGAGTCGCTCAGCGAGCCGCTGGTGAGCCTGGGACAACCGGTCCAAGAGCTTCTCCGGATCGATCTTGTCCTGCTGGAGCCCAGCTTTCACTTCATCGATCGCCTGACGTAGGCCTGTCGTCGGGGGGCGCAAATTGCTGTAGTCGCCCTGCTCCATCAGCGCCTCAGCAGCCAAGATATCTTGTTCTGAGTCGACGAGTCCGGCGTTGAGATTCTCCACCGCTGTGGAAAGTTGGACCTCTTTGTGCAGGATCCCTTCGGCAAGCGAACGGAGATTCACGGCACGGTCCCAGCCCTGCCGAATAGCCAGTGTTGCTTGAGACCGATCCCCGGCGTTCAACAATTCGGCGGCCTGATCGATCGTGCCACGCAGTTCAGCGATCCCGCTGATGAGATGACGATGATTATTGGAGACCTCTTCTAAACTCGGCCCCTGATACTGCTCGGTCAGTCGCTCTAATACCAGGCGCCCTGGTTCAATCTTCAGGTCAATATCGTCGGCCTCGTAGCGGAGCTTGCGTAGCCCCTCTTCGGCAGAATCCTCTAGGCCCCGCAACTTGTCGAAGAACGCCTCTTGCTGTTCCAAGACCTCATCAACTCGGTTGGCGGTGGCCAGAACTTCTTCGAGTTGCTGACGGGCTTGGTGCTCTGGGATCTCCGTGAGCTGACGTTCCACCTGTTGACTGGTCCGAAACGCTTGCAAGAGTGATTCTTTGGCCTGTTGGACCTTCAGATGGAATTCCTCGACCGCCTCTTCACCATAGGAAGCCATCGCGAAACCGACCTCTTCTTCAGCGCGATGGATACTGTGATCGGCCTCGAGTAGCTCGAGATTGGCCTGCTGAAAAAGGTCGTCTAGTGGGATCCGAGCTTTACTCTCTGGGCGAGTGCGCTCACGCGACCGCTGGCCGGATCTACCCTGGCCGAAACGTTGATCCGACCACAATTTCGGGCGGCGAAGGATTCGCACCAAGCCTCCCACCACGACGATCAGAAATACCGCCACAACGATCAGGCTAAACATCGACACGGTGAAGGAAGCCAGGGGCATTACTGGAGTCACATTATTCACTCCTTCGGACCGGACAGGTTACCTGACGTCACCTGGCCTACTGTGACATCAGGGTGGACTGGTGACCCTTTAGAGTGTACGGGGTAGCGCTGCTAAAGTGCACGCTCCACAGTATCGAGACAGCATCCAGCTAACGTCCAGTTGCTACTCTCAGAACCTCCAGAAACGTAGGGGAGAATGATCTCCAGCTCACCTGAGTCAAGGCCCTGAAATGGAAGGACATCAACAACCCATGAGCGAGTCTGGCAATCTGAATAACTCTCAGAACCCGGAAAACAGTTCCTCCCAGCCTGGTGGCAACATGCCACCGTTTCCGTCGCAACGACCTGCGGGTGCCCCGGCCACGCCATCCGAGGCCGATGAATCCACCGGCCCGGTCTTTCCACCGGCTGGTGCTGAGCAGAACGCTCAGTCCCCGGGACAGCCACCGTATGCGACTGCACCCCTCGACGGGGCTTCGGCGCTTGGCCCATCCGACCAGACTGGCTCAGCTCAACACGGTCACGACGCGCCCGAGCAACAGCACAAAAAAAGTTTCGGTTTACCGGCAGTGCTGACCATTGCGTTACTGGCCGGCTTACTCGGCGGCGGGATCGGCGCAGGCGCACTGTACGGGTTTTCTGCGCTCAACGATGATTCCTCAGGCGTGTTTAGCGCTGAGGACCGCAGCGGGGATCGCTCCGGGAACACCGGCGGGGTCAACCGTGAGGAAAACACCACTCTGGTCACCGACGCGGCAGCGACGGCATCGCCTTCGGTGGTGACGATTTCGGCGGCGTCTTCCTCCGGGGCGGGGAGTGGCTCCGGGGTGATATTGGATGATCAAGGCCATATTCTGACCAATACCCACGTGGTCACCCTCGGGGGTGCCACCGGTGATGCCGAGCTCAGTGTGCAAACCGCAGACTCCCGTGTTTACACCGCAGAAGTCGTGGGCACCGACCCGCTCAGCGACCTGGCTGTCATCAAGATCGATGCTGAGGGACTCACGCCGATTGAGATGGGATCCTCCTCCGATCTCAACGTCGGAGATCAAACCATCGCGATCGGTGCTCCGCTGGGTCTTTCGGGGACCGTCACTGACGGTATCGTCTCCCAAATGGATCGCACCATCGCGGTCCAGTCTTCGGCGGCTCCGGAACCAGACAGTGGGCCGGGATCCGGAGGTGACGACGATGGGCTGTTCGAGTTCCATTTTCCTGGACAGCAAGAACAGTCGCAGTCCTCGGGCGTCATCCACATCAACGTGATTCAGTCCGATGCTGCCATTAACCCGGGTAACTCCGGTGGCGCGCTGGTGGATTCTCAAGGACGGTTGATCGGTATTAACGTCGCCATCGCCTCGGCCGGTGGCTCATCCGGTGGTGAACAAGGCAATATCGGTTTGGGCTTTGCTATTCCGGTCGATTACGCCCAGCGTGTGGCCGGTGAACTGATCGAAAACGGTGAAGCCACTCACGGTGCCCTCGGTGTGTCGGTCACCCCTGAGGCTGCACGCACCGACGGGTCAGAATCCGCCGGTCCGTTGGCCCCCGGATCTGGCGGTGGGGGAGCCTTCGCCGCTGGCGCTCGCGTGGTGGATGTCGCCGACGGATCGCCGGCCGATGAAGCCGGTATTCAAGAAGGTGATGTCATTACCTCCGCCGACGGTAAACCCACCGCGGATTCTCAGGCGCTGACTGCCACGGTTCGTGAGCACGCCGCCGGGTCGGAAATTACCTTGGGTGTTACCCGTGACGGCGAACAGCAAGAAGTTCAGGTGACCCTCGGTGATGAATCCCAGCTGGGCAACTAAGCTAGTCTGAGATCTGCGCTGAGACGGCGCACCGGAACACACGAGTAGAAGACAGGCCACTGTGAGCGCAGATTTGTTGACACTTGATCCCGCCACGTTCGTGCAACAGCACACGATTAGATCGGTGTTGGCCATTGGAGCTCATCCCGACGACCTGGATTTCGGGGCAGCCGGAACCCTAGCGGGTTTGGTAGCCTGCGGGGTCCAGGTTCGTTATGGGATTGTCACCGACGGCGACGCCGGGGGCTTCCACGACCAGGAACGCAGTGCCCTGGCAACTCAACGCCAACACGAACAACGAGTGGCTGCCGAGACGATCGGGGTCAGCACGGTGGACTATTTAGGGTATCGGGACGGGGCAGTGGTCCCGGGCCCGGACCTGGAAGAAGATCTGGTGCATCTGATGCGTGAGATGAGACCGGATCTGGTGCTGGCCCCGCACCCGGAGCGCGACTGGTCGTCCCTGCAGAAGTCTCATCCGGATCATCTGGCCACCGGAGAAGCGGTCACTCGTGCCATCTATCCGGCGGTCGAAAACCCCTTCGCATTTCCGCGTTTGGCTCAGCACGGGTGGGACGCGGTCAAGATCCGTTATCTCATGCTCTACGGTGCACCCGCTACACGACATACCGTGCGCATGGATGTCACCGATTTTGTGGGGCAAAAATTGGCGGCCTTGGACTGCCACGCATCACAGCATCCGGATCCGGAGTGGATGCATCAGCGGGTCGCCGAGCAACTCGAGGCAAATCACCCAAATCCGTCGCGAGCCGCTGAACTCTTTCACCTGGTGACCGTCAACGGGGAGCTGACCTTCGCTGGCTTTTAGCGACTACTAATGCAAATCGATCTGGACCAGTGGCTCGGTGGTGGGGTAGTCTGAGCCGTTCTCAGGCTCAATGGTGACCCAGAGCTGCTCGTAGCCGTTGACCCCACGGAATTGGACATGGCGGTCTTCCATTTGGGTGGCATCGTACTGGCCGAGCGAAGAGGGAGAGTCGCCGGCAGATGCAAAGAGCCAGACCTGATAGGTTTGGTCAGCTCCCAGATCTGGCACCGAGGAGAAGGACAGGTATGCCACGTCTTCATCCCGGGAGAGGTGGGCTTGCACGGTACCGCCGGCGTTGAGATCTTGAGGCGAGGTCAGCTGGGTATCGTGGGCGTCATCGACGGTGGAAACGATATCGTCGCTGGAGGCCAGAAGCGTCGAGATGGCAATGACGGCAGCCAGCAAGAGGGCAATGACCACCGCCCAGATGATTTTACGCTTAGTACCGCTGGCCGGCTCAGGTTCGGGTTCGTGCGTATCAAACTGCTCGACGAAGCCGACCCCAAGATTCTGCTCTGGCAAGGATTCCAGTAGCTGATCGAGCATCCAAGACTCCGGTTCGGTAGTCAGTCGGCGGAACCCCCACGCTAGGCTGCGTTGCAAAAGGCTGATGCGTAGTTGCCACTGTTCTTTTTTTTCCCGGCCCAGCCGGTGAACGTGGCTATCAATGGCGATGCGCTCGTCTTCATCGATTGAGTTGGTGGCCACCAGAGCAGCCAATTCGTCGACCAGGCCAGACTCCAAATCGGTGGTAATCGATTGTGAAAAGGTGGGACTCTGGCCGGTGCGTGCGGTGACCTCCGGGGTAACCGGTTTTGCCAGAATCGGATCTTGAGTGGTGTCAGAGACCCCGGTGACCGCTGCAATATAGCGTTGTGACAACCGCGAACAGGTATCACGTAACCGTGATTTTAGGGTGGGAACTCCCACTCCTAGCTCCCGAGCTGCTTCCGGGTAGGAGCGGGCTCCTAGCCAGATGATGGTCAACGCGCGCAACTGGGCCTCAGACAGTCCGTGCAACTCCGGCAGTTCGGCGGCCAGGGGGAGCAACCCGGCTTCGTCGTTGATCTCGGTGAAATGCCCGGCATGAATGAGCTCAGCGAAGGTGCGCTGGGCGAGTGAAATAATCCAGGTGGCAGCAGTACGGTTCCGGGCGGTTTCATCGCTAGCGTCCAGAGTGAAATCGAGATTAAAGTGGGGCGCTTGCTCCCATAAGGTGGTGAACACCGAGACGGTAGCTTCGCCGGCCTGTTCTTGGGTGGTCAGCAGAGCGCGAGCAAAACCATAAACCGAGGGTGCGGAGGTATCAAAAAGTGCTGCGAAGGCCGCACGGTCGCCTTCACCGGAAAGCTGGAGGAGTCGGGCAATACCCGGTGTTTCAGTCTGCATCGTCATTCCAGCATAGAAAGATTTCGCCACCTGCGTCGCTAGGCCACGCCCTGAAACCTTAATTCATTCGTGATGTTTAGGCTCCACCGGCGAAGCCGAACTGGCGCCAGGCCTCATAGGTGACAATGGAGGCCGAATTGGCCAAATTCAGGGAGCGTCGTCCCGACTGCATCGGGATCCGGACCCGATCGGTGATGCCAGGATGTTGCAGTGTTGTTTCGGTCAGCCCGGTGGATTCTTTGCCAAAGAGTAAGACATCCCCGCGACGGTATTGAATCTCGGTGTACAGACAGGTGGCGTGGGAGGTGAAGGCAAAGACCCGCTCGGGGGCCAGTGCGTGGAAGGCGGTGTCCACATCCGGATGGATCGTGACGACCGCCAAGTCGTGGTAATCCAGGCCTGCCCGGCGGAGATGGGCATCGGCGAAGTTGAATCCCAGTGGTTCGATCAGGTGCAACTCGGCACCGGTAATGGCCGCTAACCGGATGGCATTACCGGTATTACCGGGAATTTCGGGGGCTTCGAATACGATCCGGAATCCCGGGTTGGCGGTGTCGGGATGCAGACTGGCCTGGGTGTGCGGGTTGGTGTCGTGCCGGTCGGGAGCGGACATGGCGGGTGTTTCTTCTTCCTATGGAGTCATGACTACTGTGTCATCTCTACGGAGTCTGGTGTCGCTGTCTAGCGCGCGGGATGGGAGCGGTCTTTCGGGAACGGCGACATGGCCACCAGCGATCCCAACAGGTTCCGATCGAGCACATGGTGTTGGTGGTCGACGCCGAGGAACATTTTCAGATGTCGGATGGTGTTATTCAGGTTTGCCGGCACATCTTCGAGCCCGCAGGAAGTCTGGTGCGGCCCGGTACTGGTGACGTCCGGGGCAAACGGGTGCTGATCCGATGGGATGAGTGCGACAAAATGGCCCACGGTCAATTCCGGGAACAAGGTGGCTAGCTCAGCCAGGGCAGAAGGGGACCGGGTGGCATCAGCTGGCAGAGAGACCGGTCGATTCTCGGCGAATAATCGTCCCCCGTCCCACTGGTAGACTCCCGGCGATGCTTTCATCAGCCACACACAGGCCAGCCGATAACCGCACAACACTACCATGGGGATCTGCGTCGACGGGGGAAGGTTTGTTCCGAGCAAGGACCTAGCATTATCGCGACGGTGGTTTTTCAAATGACGGGTGAGTTCCTTGGTTTTCAGGCCCAGCACGATGCGGGCCGCCGGTAGTGCTTGACGTAGCGAGGGGGCCACGGTGCTGGCGACCTGCACGTAGGCACCGCTGCGACCAGAGGAAAATAAACCGGTAGGAACACGGCCGATCACCGAGGATTCGACCAGGGTGGCATCGACGATCACGCTGGTCTTTCCCAGCTGAACCGTCACCGGCCCCTGAGCCAAAGACGGTACGACGGTGACCGGTTTCGGGGTCTGGCGGGAGGACTGTTGCCTCGTGGTGGACGATGTCGCCGAGGTGCCTGTGGCCCGTGAGGAACCCGCTGACCGTGGCGAGCGCGTCCGGGCATCGCGGTGAAACTCTGCCCGGGCTTCGGCGGTTCCGATCAGTTCCCAGGCACGGGTGACGAGGTCGAACTGTGCCGGATCACCGCCCAGATCCGGGTGGGCCTGACGTTGCGCCTTGCGGTACCCGGCCTTAATTTCGTCCTGACTTGCGTCAGCACACACCCCGAGTACCTCATAAGGGTTGGGGGAATTCGGGAAATCAGAGGTTGACACGGTGAGAATCATACCGAAACCCGGTGCGCTATCCCGCTAGGTTGCTCTGTTGCACACCACGGCAATCGAGGGTGATGGTCCAGGAGTTTTAGACTGGAGACTGTGAATACTTCCGCAGATCGTGTCTACCTTGACCATGCCGCCACCTCGCCCACCCGGCCCGAGGCGATCGAGGCGTTTGTGGATCAATCCCAACGGATCGGCAATGCCTCGTCACTGCATACCGCTGGGCGTGGCACCAAGCTTCGGGTTGAAGACGCCCGAGACCGCCTGGCCGCCGTGTTGGGAGCTCACCCCACCGAGGTCATCTACACTTCCGGGGGCACCGAATCGGACAACCTGGGCCTGCAGGGCCTTTATCATGCTCGCCACCGCCGAGATCCCCGACGCCATCAGATTCTGTTTACCGGGATTGAGCACGCCGCCGTGATCGACACACTCGAAGCCCTGGAGGCCCACCACGGCGCCGAGCTGATTCAAGTCCCCGTCGATGCCACCGGCCGGGTAGAGGTCGAGGCATGGAAGGACGCCATTGATCAGCATGCCGATCAGCTGGCGCTGGCAACCATGATGTATGCCAATAACGAGATCGGTACCGTCCAACCGATTGCCGAATTGGCCGAGGCCACCGCAGCCGCGGAGCTACCCTTCCATGTGGATGCGGTGCAGGCGTTTGGTGCCCTGGAGTTACATTTCGACCACCCGGGGGTGACCACCATGGCTATTTCCGGACACAAAATTGGGGCGCCCATCGGTATCGGCGCGCTTCTGGTGCGTCGCGACGCCCAGGTAGCGCCAGTACTTTTTGGCGGGGGCCAAGAGCGCGATATCCGCTCCGGAACCATGGCCTCGGCACTGATCGTTTCCTTCACCGCAGCCGCCGAAGTTGCCACCGCCAACCAACAGGTCGAGCGCGAACGACTCAGCGGACTTCGGGATCGGTTGATCGCCGGAATCCAGCAGGCCATTCCAGAGGCACAGTTGCAAGGTGACCAGGACCGGGACCCGGAGACCGGGCAGCACGTGCCGGTGGGGACTCGTCGTCTGCCCGGCAACGTGCATTTTTGTTTCCCCGGTTGTGAGGGAGACTCGTTGCTGTTTGGACTGGATATGGCCGGCATTGAGTCCTCGACTGGTTCGGCCTGTACCGCTGGTGTGTCCCGTCCCTCTCATGTTGTGTCCGCCACAGGAGCCGATGAGCAGATGGCACGCTCAACCCAGCGGTTTTCGCTCGGCTACACCACCACCGAGGCTGATATTCAGGCCGTGCTCTCCGTCCTACCGGGCGTCTACGCCTCCGCTCAGCGGGCCGGAATGGCCGGGCAGGATTCTCATATTGTGACCGCCAACTCCCATCGGGGCTGACCGGGAATAGGTAGGGTGCTGGTGGTGTTACATCGAGCTGTTATGGTAGAGGCCCGGTGCCACACCATACGCAAGATCCGCACCATTCCACCACGGGAGAGAAAGGGCAAGAATCGTGAAAGTGCTTGCAGCCATGAGTGGCGGTGTCGACTCCTCAGTCGCTGCTGCCCGGGCGGTCGATGCCGGTCACGAGGTGGTCGGCGTACACCTGGCACTGTCAAGAATGCCAGGCACCCTCAGAACGGGGTCTCGCGGTTGTTGCACGATTGAAGACTCCCGTGACGCCTGGCGTGCCTGTGAGAAGCTGGGTATTCCGTACTACACGTGGGATTTTTCCGAGCGGTTCAAAGAGGATGTGGTCGATGATTTCATCGCCGAATATGCCGCCGGACGAACCCCAAACCCGTGCATGCGGTGCAATGAACGCATCAAATTCGCTGCCCTGTTAGAAAAGGCCCTCGCCCTGGGATTTGATGCGGTGTGTACCGGACACTACGCCAAGGTGATCGAAAACGACCAAGGCCACCTGGAGCTACACCGTGCCGCTGACGATGCCAAGGACCAGTCATATGTGCTCGGTGTGCTCACCGCAGAACAGCTCGAACACTGTCTGTTCCCCCTGGGGGATACCCCCTCGAAGTCGTTGGTGCGCGCTGAAGCCGCCGACCGCGGACTGTCGGTGGCGCAGAAACCAGACTCCTATGACATCTGCTTCATTCCCGAAGGTGATACCCGCGAGTGGCTCGAAGAGCACATTGAGATGCGTCCGGGGCAGATTGTCGACACCGCTGGGACCGCGCTAGGCCAGCATCGCGGTGCGCAGGCCTTTACGGTTGGACAGCGCAAAGGCCTGGGAATTGGCACGCCGGCCCCGGACGGCAAGCCACGGTTCGTCCTTGAAGTCCGGCCGAAAGAAAATGAGGTTGTGGTTGGTCCCCGCGCGATGCTCAACATCGACCGGATTACCGGAATCCGGCCATCCTGGGCGGGACAACCGCTCGACGAAGAGGCCACCGGTGAGTGGTTCGACTGCCAGGTGCAGGTCCGTGCTCACGCTGACCCGGTGCCTGGACGCGTCCGCGTCGCCAGCGATGAGGTCGATGGCGCTGAAGCCACGGTATGGCAGATGAAACTGGATGAGACCATCTCCGGGGTAGCCCCAGGTCAGACGGCGGTGGTGTATCAAGGCACCCGCGTGGTGGGACAAACCACCATCCACCGTGCGGTCAATGCAGAGCGTATGGGTGCTTGGGTATAACCTGTCGGCGACAGATCCGCGATACGTTGACTACAGTGAGTGATATGAGCACATCCGAGCATGCCTCACCTCACGAGCTGGCCGAACCCGCAGTTCTCGAGCAACTCCTGGCCATTCGTGGCAGTATCGATAACTTCGATGCTGCTCTGGTTTATTTACTGGCCGAGCGGTTCAAATGCACCCAGCGGGTCGGCAAACTCAAAGCTGAGAATAATCTGCCACCCTCTGATCCGGAGCGGGAAAAAGCCCAGATTGCCCGGTTGCGTCGGCTGGCTGAGGACGCGGATCTGGACCCGGCATTTGCCGAGAAGTTTTTGAACTTCATCGTCTCCGAAGTGATCCGGCACCATCAGGCCATCGCCGATGACCAAAAGAGCGACACTGCCCAGGGCGCGGAGGACCATGAGACGACCAGGTGAGGCGACCGTGTCCAGTGAGGCACAGAAACCCGATCTCCCTGCTCTGCGCGTTAGTCTCAGCACCCCGGACCCTGGCCCCGGGGGTCCAACCGCGTGGGGTGAGACTCTGGGCATCCTGCTTGATGAGTTGCCCGGTCCCCACCTGCCTCAGTTGCCGTACTGGCAACCACTGTCCGAACTTGCTGTCGGATTACCCGGGTTTCTGGTGGCCAATCGTCGCAGCTACGGCTGGCAAGTACAAGCCACCGAAGCGACCCCGGGCAAAGAACAACGCCGATATGCTACAGCCCTGCGTGAGCAGTTCCAGCGGGTGGCCGATTACCAGCAAGAGCGTCCCCTGCCAGAGTTGATGCTCGAGGTTCCCGGCCCGGTGACCCTGTTCTCCGTGCTGATGGGCCCCGGCGGTCAGAAGATCATCCGAGATCACGGCGCTCGTCGCGATGTTGCCCACGTGTTGGCAGAGGCACTGGCCGAGCTCGTCCAGATCAGTGCCCGTATTCTGCCGGAGACTACCTTGCGTTTGGTGGTTCGAGACACCGATGTTGTTGCCGGACTACGAGGAGCGATCGCCACGGCCTCGGGGTATTTGACCGAACGGAGCCTCGATATCGCCGAGCTCGAGACGTACTGGGCACTACTTGCCGACCAGCTTTGTCCCACCGGGTCCGAGCTGGTTTTCCAGGTCGATCTAGACACCCACCACCTCGGGAAAGACGACAGGCTACTCACCTCATTGCACACCCTGGCCACCAACGACCAAGACAGTCCACCACTTGGCGTCAGCATCAGCTTTCCGGCCCTGGAAACCGATCCGGTGGGACGTTGGGCCAGCTGGCGGTGGGAATGGATTGAACGGTTCCGCCACTCCCAAATCCCCTTACACCTGGAATGCGACCTCGAGCGACTCGACGGCATTGACCCGCCCCGGGCTGGAGTAGAGCTGGTGGAAACCACTGAACGCGTCGGGTTGGACCCCTGGGACCTGGCCTCGAGCGTACTGGTAGCCCGAGCGACCAGGCCGATGACGGGAGTAGGACTGGGACGTTGCATCGAAGCATTACGCGGTGTGGCCGATGAGTTCTCCCAGCGGGTGCCCGGCCCATCATGACGCGACTACAACCGTCCCGCAGCTTTGAGATGCAGATAGGTATCGGCTAACCGGGGCGGGAGATCCTGCGGATCGGCTTCGACCACTTCGGCGCCAAACCGTCGTAGCTGGGCAATCAGACCGGCTCGACGATGTTCGTCTTGTTCTGCCGAGGCGGCCTGAAAGACCGTCTCGAGGTCTTCGCGTTCGGCCGCCATGGCCTCGAGCTCCGGATCGGTGACCGAGGCCAGCACCACCTGATGTTTGCGCGCAATCGTCGGTAACACCGGGAGCAAACCTTGCTGAATGGCTGCGGTGTCCAGGGCCGTAATGAGTACCACCAGTGCTCGTTGTTTCACGGTCTGAGAGATGAGCGAGGACACCTGGGTGAAATCGGCGGCCACCAGCCGCGGGAATACATCGGTCAGCGCCGTGACAATCTGGTGCAAGAGTTTCCCACGCCGGGTGGAAGAGGCCCGGGCCTGAACTTTCTGGTCCAGGGCGATAACTTCGACACGGTCACCGCCAGCATCAGCCAGTGCCGCTAAAAGTAGCGCGGCCTCAATGCCGGTATCCAGTCGGGTGCCGTCTCCGCTCCGCACGGCCGAGGTGCGGGAGGTATCGATGAGGATCAACACCCGACGGTCCCGTTCCGGTCGCCAGGTGCGTACCACCAGTTCTTGGGCGCGGGCAGTAGCCCGCCAATCAATATCGCGGACGTCATCGCCACGGACATATTCGCGCAAAGAATCAAATTCGTGCCCGGCCCCGCGGGTCAAGACCGCCGACCTCCCGGCCATTTCCCGCAGCGAGACTAGCTTCGAGGGCAGGTGACGCCGGGAGTTGAACGGTGGAATCACCGTGATCGCACCCTCGGCGCGATGCGTGTATTGTTTGCCCGCCAGCCCCAACCAGCCCCAGCTACGGACCGTGACGATTCGGGAGCGCAGTGTGCCGCGCCTAGTGGGGGTCAGGTGCATGGAAAGCCGGCGGGACTCCTGGCCCGGAATCGTGACCGGTTGTTCCGGGATGTCGGCCTGAGCGGTGGGTTGCCACCCATCCCGGACCGAACCGCGCAATGTCCGGGAGCTCTGATTGGTCACCACCAGCTGAACGGTAGTCGTTTCACCCAGCCGAATACTGCCCTGCGCGGAACGGGAGAAGGACATCCGGCGAGGCGAAACGGCGGTCAGTGCGTCCGCACACAGCACCACGATCAGCCCGAGCACACACAACCCCAGCGTTGACCAGCGCGGAAACAGCAGGATGGGAAACAGGCCGATAATAGCCAGAATCATCGCGCGCCAGGAGATGACCATAACTCGTAGCTACCTGCCTTTAGTGTGTCGAGGATGGTGGGAGAGGACGGAAAGAGACGGTGTTTAGCGGGGGACCGGCACACTGGAGAGTAGTCCGGTCAAGACTTGGTCGGTATCGACACCGTCCAATTCGGCCTCCGGGCGCAGCAACACCCGGTGGCGTAGGGTCGGTAGCAACAGCGACTGCACGTCGTCGGGGGTGACGAAGTTGCGGCCCGATAGCCAAGCCCAAGCCTTGGCACAGTGCATCAGAGCGGTACCACCGCGCGGGGAAGCACCCAACTGGAAAGAGGGGGATTGCCGCGTGGCGCGGACAATGTCCGTGATGTAGCTGAGCACTTCTGGACCGGTGGCGACTTGTTGCACCGAGGCGCGGGCTTTGAGCAAGGTCGTTTCCTCGGCCACCGGCTGGATGCCCACGGCGTCGAGATCTGCGGCCGAGAAACCCGCCGCATGACGGCGCAGGATCTCTCGTTCCTGATCGCGCTCGGGAAGATCCATTACCACCTTGAGCAAAAACCGATCCAGTTGGGCTTCCGGAAGGGGATAGGTTCCCTCGTGCTCGACCGGATTTTGAGTGGCTGCCACCATAAACGGGTCCGGCAACCGCCGGGTTACCCCGTCGGTAGAGACTTGGTATTCGGCCATGGCTTCCAACAAGGCAGCTTGGGTTTTCGGTGGGGTGCGGTTGATTTCGTCGGCGAGCAGCACGTGGGTAAACACCGGGCCCTTGCGGAATTCAAACTCCCCGGTTTTGGAATCATAGACCAGCGAGCCGGTGACGTCGCCGGGCATCAAATCCGGGGTGAATTGCACTCGGTGGGAGTCTAGTTGCACCGATTTGGCCACTGACCGGACCAAAAGCGTCTTGGCTACACCGGGGACCCCTTCGAGCAACACATGCCCCCGACACAAAATACCGATGAGCAATGCAGTCACGGCCTGGTCCTGGCCCACGACGGCTTTAGCCACTTCGCCACGCACCTGGTTGAGTTCCTCCCGCAGGTCGTCTGCCGACTGTGCCCGCGCAGACTGGTCCTGTGGGGGGTGACCCTGGGGTGGCTGGGATGGCGGAAAAGCCGGTGGCTGGTGCATCATGACGTGCTCCTCCCGTGATCGGGGCGTAGTACCTGGTCGATGAGATGTTCAAAATCTGTGAGTTCTTGGGCAGTGGTCACCATCTCCTCGGGGGAAAGGTTGTGGCTACCGTGGGCTGGGACGAGTCCGGAGCTGATCTTGAAGAGCTGCTGGATGTCCTGGACCGGCTGGTTGGTGTGGAGTGCAGCCTGGCGCATGATGGTTTGCGGGTCGGTGTTGCGCCCTAATCGCATGCTGTGGGCGATGCGACGCAACGTGGCCTGTTCCAAGGCCTCGAGAGCTTGAAGGTGGTGTCCGGCACGTCGGTGCATGCGGGCTCGGCCCACCGTGGTTTCGGCCGGCTTGACGACCGAGGGCAATGGCTCGCGCACGATCGGGCCGTGGCGACGTCCTAACCAGAACATGGCCAGCACGGCCAGCACGACCGCCCACCAGATTCCAAAGACCACGAAACGAGGCAGTTGCGCCTCAGACAGCGGAGCATCGGAGTCCAGGAGCTCGGTGAAGTCCGGGGTATACCAGATCAGGTCCTCGCGCGAGCCGGCCAGGCGTAAGGCCAAGGCGGCATTGCCTCGCTCGTCGATCCGTTCATTGGTGAAGATCTTCGGAGAGGTCAGTACCGTGATCCCGGTTGCTGTTTCGGCCAGGAGCGCCGTGGCTTGGTCGGAGGATGTGTTCTCGGGTACGGGAAAACACGTGGAGATCTGGCCGGACTCACGCTGCGTGCGGGGGACCGATACCGCCCAGGAAGAGCTGTCAATCTCACCGGCGACCCGCCCGTGCTCCAGCTGGCAGTCCTCGGTCGTGCCCGCAGTGATCCCGCCGTCGTGACTGGACACGGTGGCGTAGTCCCGCGAGAACTCGTCGGTGAAGTGTTCGAGTAGCTCCGGGGATGAGGTTGAAATCACCAGCTGGGATGGTGGAATGGCCTCCGCGGCGCGTTGCCGTGAATCATGGGGCGCCGAAGCCAGGTTGTTGTTCTCATCGATCAATACCACCGTGGCGTCCGGATGCTGGTTGAGTTGACCTTCCAACTGGTCAACCGTTGCAGCGGTGTGGACCGAGACACCGCGATCTTCCAGGATGCGTGTCATGGCCTGGGAGCCATAACGGCCGGGATTGTCGGTGGAATAGGGGATCCCCTGAGTGGTGCTGGGGAGCAAGGCATAAAACACCACGCCGGCGAGCACCAGAATTCCGGCGATGACCGACACCACGATGATACCGGTTTGACGGGAACCGGTCTGTGAGGTACGTGCCGAAGACTGTAGAGAGGATGCTGCGGTCATCGGGGCACCAGATCCTTGGCGTGCTGAGCGGGAACGCTGTCATCGCGGGGTGTGGCAGGGGCCGGCTTGGCTTGGTGGAGCTTTTCCGCCAACTCGATCATCTGCGTGGCATCTGTGGCGCTGGGGGATTGGTGGGCGTAGAACGTGGCATTGAAGCGAACGGCGGCTTGTTCCAATTGTTCGGTGAATGGGGGGAAGGCCTCGGCGAGTTCCGTCGTGGCAAACGTCGCGGTGAGGGAAGGACGTTCTGAGACCAGATCCCGTTGTTGCCCGTCGCGGATCATCGACCGTAACGCATCGGCCAGTGCGTGGGCATAGTCCTGCTCGGCCACATGTCGGCGGGCCCGGTCAAGATACTCCGTGGCCGTAACGTCAGCGGCGACCTCAACCTCGTCGGTTGATGTTGTCTTGACCCGACCGGTGCGGCCCGGCCGTAACCACAACACTAAGGCAATCAGCAGGGCGACTAACGCCAGGGCTAGCACGATCACACCCAGTTCGCCGCTACCGGAGAATTCGACGGTGGCCAGGTCTTGAAACCACTCAACCAGGTTATCGATCAGCTCAATGATCGGGCCGGGATCTGCCTCCGCGTATTCGGGTTTGGACAGCTCTTCTTCGGTCCACTGGCGGGCTTGCTCAGCGTCTGGGGTCAGTGGCGGGGACATCATGACCATGTCGGCGGCCCCATGGGTGGGTTAGATGGAATGGGCGGATGTGGCGGATAGTAGGGAGCATTCGGTCCCGCCGGTCCGGTGAATGGTGCACCTGCCGGTGGCGGCGTGGGCTGCCAATGCACGTCGCGACCCGGCACGAGATCGGCCGACTGAGAATCGCTACGGCGTTTGGTCGGATCAATACTGAACTCATCGATGGGACCCGAGATGGATTCAGCATCGTGGGCTAGCTGGGCACCAATGCCTTCATGTCGGATCCTCAAGTCAGTGTAGAGCAACGCAATGAAGATGGTGAACAGCGCATACAGTACCCCGGAGACCACACTGCTGACCCCGACGATGACCACCTGAGCCAGCAGGAAGCCGGTCAGCGCTTCCGCTTCGTTTCCGGCCGAAGCCAGAAAGAGTGGAGCCAGCATAGCCAACGGAATAGAAATCACCCATCTGGCGATAACGATGCAGACAGTGACCAATAAGGTCATCCCCAAAGAACGCCAAAAATTATTATTGGTCAGCACCCAGGAACGACGAAGCGCGGTCAACGGGCCTACTTGTTCGACCGCGATCACCGTCGGGGCCAGCATCAGCTTGATCGTCAGCCAGACTATGGGAATCCCCCCGGTGAGGATGACAATAATCATGATCACGGCAAAGAGCTCCGCAGGGATCTCCAGGACGGCAACAGCGAAAACGATCAAGAGGAACGCGAGCACCGACAGCGCGATGACGGCAATATTGATCAGTACCGACAAAGCAATGAGCTTCCAGTAGCTACCGTGCAACAGGCGGAAGGATTGAAAGAATCCGGTCCAGGTACCGATCGTACCGCGCATGGTGACGATGGCTACCAGCCCCGGGAAAAATACCGACGCGAGGAACAGCAACACCAATGCCAGCATTGGAAGGACGATTATCGCCACACTTCCGGATGCGATCTGTTCCGAGGTGGGTAGGCCCCCATCAAGCACCGTGGTGAACGCGACGTACATGGTGACGAAAGCCGGGGCGACTGCCATCAGGTACAAAAGAAACGTGACGAGACCGTAGCCGAGCCCATGCAACAACACGGCCCCAGGTGCGGTGCGCAACGTTGCGAAAACCCCGCTAAACAAATCGCCGATGCTCAACGGAGTCAGCGGGATCGCGCCGGGACGGGACACCGTGAGCATCAATTGTGGTTGCGGTGTGGCGTATGGTCCCCACCCCGAGGGTTGCTGGTGTTGTGGGTACCCTCCATAGGGTGTGCCGGGGCCTTGGCCCGGGGGTGGATAGAAGCTCACGATCTCTCCATTTCTGGGGACTCAGCCCGCTCAGACTCGGACTAGTTCATATGTTATAGGACAACTTTGCGGTGCAAACAGGGTGAGTTGCGGGGCGCGCGCATGCAACACGCCGCGGCGAAATTGGCCGGCTCGGTTATGCTGGTGGTCTGGGATCATATAGTCCGAGCCGGGAGGGAAGCGGTGGCTACACCCAAGATTTTGGTCGTCGATGATGACGAAGCCCTAGCCGAAATGATTGGTATTGTTTTGCGCAACGACGGGTTTGAACCGTATTTCTGCGCTGATGGCAACCAAGCTAACGAGATGTTTCGTCAGATCCGCCCGGAGCTGGTGCTGTTGGACCTGATGCTTCCCGGCAAGGACGGCATTGACATTCTGCGCGAGATCCGCATGGAATCAGACGTGCCGGTGGTGATGTTGACCGCTAAATCTGAGACCGCCGACGTGGTTCGTGGGCTAGAAGCTGGAGCCGACGACTATGTGCCCAAGCCCTTTAAGCCCGCCGAGTTGGTGGCCCGTGTCCGTGCCCGGTTGCGCGAAACCGACCACCGTGCTCAGGAGAGCCTCACTATTGGCGATCTGACAATTGATATTTCTGGTCATGAGGTTTCCCGCAACGGTGAACGCATTTCGCTGACACCGCTGGAATTCGATCTTTTGGCCGCGTTAGCCCGTCGCCCCGGGCAAGTGCTGACCCGCGAAACGTTGTTGGAGGAAATCTGGGGATACCGGCATCAAGGCGATGCCCGGTTGGTCAACGTCCACGTGCAACGCTTGCGCTCCAAGGTCGAAAAGGATCCCGATAATCCCGAAGTTGTTCTCACTGTTCGTGGCGTGGGCTATAAAGCCGGCCAGATTTGAGCGCAGCCTTGTCCGTCGAGTCAGAAGAAACGACCTCCGAAGCAAACACCGCCCGACCGGCAGCGCCTGAGGCCCAGCGGGCAGAAAAACCGCGCAAGAATCGCTTCCTTTCTCGGCCGTTCAAAACTTTTTGGCGACGTTGGCAGTCCTCGTTGCAGCTACGCACGGTGATGATTACCGCTTTGCTCTCGGTGATTGCCGTGCTGATCCTGGCGCTGTTCTTGACTCATCAGGTGACCACGGGTCTGTTCCAGTCCCGGTTTAATCAAGTGCAGGCCGAGGCTAATCACGGGCTGAGCCAAGCACGAGAAGTCTTTGACTCCGCGGCAACCGCTGACGAAGAATCCACGGCCTCTTTGGTCAACGACACCCTGGCAGCGTTAAGTGGCAATACCTCGGGGGCCATTGCCCGCGATTTCGTGTTGGTTCCCCTCGATGATGACGAGAACCAATTCGTTGGCTCGATGTCCTCAGCCGGCGTGAGTGAAGACGTCATCACCGATGACTTGGCGAGCCAAGTCGAACAAGGCGATGGGATCTACTGGCAGTCGGTGGCCATTCCCTCTGACACCGGCGGGGCAACAGATCCGGGGCTGGCCTTCGGTACTCAGGTCGTGTTACCGCCAGGTAACTACTATGCGTTGTATTTCATTTACGACATCTCTGAAGTACAAGGCACGCTGGATTACGTGATGAGCGTGCTCCTCATTGCCGGTGCGATTTTGATCTTGCTCAATGTCGTGATTGCCGTGGTGACGACCCGCTCGGTGGTACGCCCCATCCAGCAGGCGGCCGAAACCGCCCAGTGGTTGTCGTCGGGTGACCTCTCGGTGCGCATGAATGTCAACCGGGAAGATGAAGTCGCGACGTTGTCTCGGTCGTTCAACTCGATGGCCGACAATATTCAGGACCAGATCACCCAGCTGGCGCATCTGTCTCAGATTCAACAGCGGTTCGTCTCCGATGTGTCTCACGAGTTACGGACACCGCTGACCACGGTGCGGATGGCAGCAGAAGTGCTCTATGACTCACGTGATGATTTCGATGCTGTTAATCGTCGCTCCACCGAGTTGCTCTATCACCAAGTGGAGCGCTTCCAAGCGTTGCTCGCTGATCTTTTGGAGATCTCGCGGTTCGATGCCGGGGCAGCCCAGGTGGCCAGTGAGTCCACCGACCTGTTGCATTTGGTCGCCGACGTACTACTGACTGCCCAGCCACTGGCCGATAATAACCAGACCGAACTATCCATTGTGCCCCAAGGGGACCAATTCACCGCAGAAGTCGATTCCCGTCGCATCGAACGCATTCTGCGCAATCTCATCAATAACGCCATTGAACACGGCGAATCGAAACCGGTCGATGTCATCGTGGCCGGAAATAAGACAGAGATTGCGATCGTGGTGCGTGACCACGGGCTGGGCTTGAGCGAAGATGAACTCGAGCGTGTTTTCGACCGGTTCTGGCGTGCTGACCCGGCCCGGACACGCACCACCGGAGGCTCCGGTCTGGGCCTGGCCATTGCCGTGGAAGATACGCGCTTGCACCACGGCGAACTCGATGTTTGGGGCGAACCCCACCGCGGCGCTGCCTTCCGTCTTGTCTTACCCCGCCAGGTTGGTGGAGAACTCGTCAAGCCCTACCCGCTGCAACTGCCTCCCGAATATGAGTGCTCGGAGCGTCGTAGCGCTTCCGAAATCGGCCCCGGCCCAGACGAACCTGCGAACGGCCACGAAATGCCAGACCGGGTGAATGAGCAAGCCTTGGTGCCACGATCTCGGAGGGGGCTTGATGACTAGAACACTCAGAGCACTGGTCGTGCTGGTGGCGTGTGCGCTGGTGCTGGCTGGGTGTTCCCGATTGCCGCAGTCTGGTCCGGTCGGAGAATCTGAAGACTTGGGTACGACAGGGGAATCGGTCACCCACACCTTTAACCCTGCCGGACCGGCCGAGGATGCCTCACCCGAGTCCATCATTAATGGGTTCATTGTGGCAGCGACCGGGGTTCAAGATGACTTCGCTGTGGCGCGGAGCTACCTGACAGACTCGGCGGCTGAGCAATGGGACCCGCTGGCCCGTACCCTGGTGTATCAAGGATCTCCGGCGGTGGTCTCGACTGAAGATACCGATACCTACACGGTGCAGCTTGAGGTTGATTCGGCGGTGGATGCACAGGGGGTGATGTCCCCGCTCCCATCGGAGACGACTGAAGCCCTGGAAATCAAGCTGACTGAGGTCGACGGCCAGTGGCGGATTTCTGAGCTACCCGACGGCATTGCCTTAGACAGCGCACAGTTCTCGGCACTGTTTGTCTCCCAAACTCTGTACTTCTACGACTTCGACTACCACAATGCCGTACCGGATACCCGGTGGTTCCTTGACCGTCCCGGTCAAGCCACGGCCATCGTCGAGGCCTTGATTACCGGTCCAGCCAGCTATCTGGAAGGTGCTGTGGCCAACCCAATGGAGCAGGTCGAACTTGCCCGCCCATCGGTACCGATCAGTTCCGGCACAGCCTCGATCGATGTGAAGGCCGATTCGCTGGCGGGCACCAGCGCCCTACAGCGTCAACGCATTGAGCATCAATTGCAGATGACCTTGGGCACCCGGCCACGGATTTCGGATGTGAAACTCACCGTGGGGCTGGAAGATGTGGATACAGGAGAGCCTGATCCGCAGTTCCGGGAGACCCCCACGACGTATTCCGTTGGAGCTCGTCAAATTGCCATCAACCATGACACCAACCAACTGGTCTATTACCAGGGCTCCAACATCACCGAGATCCCTGGCGTTGCAGACGTCAGTAGTCTGGGGCCCCACGAGCCGACGATGAACGTGGAAGGCAACCGCTTTGTGTTCTTGAATGAGGACTCCACCCAGATGGTTGGGGCCACCAACGGGTCGGCGGTTCAGGAACTGGCGTCTGGAACCGATCTGTTGGCTCCTTCACTTGACAACAGGGGATGGGCCTGGACTGTCTCCAGCGTTGAAGATGAGCATTCCGAGGATGCTGGGGAGTCAGAGAACGCCGAAGCCGCTGTCTCAGGTAGCGAACAGACATTGCTCGCCAGCGAATTCGACGGCGAACAGGTTCAGGAAATCAGTGTCCCGTGGTTGATGGATGGGGAGATTAAAGCCGTACGGGTTTCTCCTGAAGGATCTCGAATCGCGATGATTTTAGAGCGGGACGACAGCCAGCAACTCTTTATTTCCGGTATCGTCCGCGATGATTCGGGTAAGCCGTTGGGTCTGGTGGAACCACTCGTGGTTGAAACCGCAGCCCCGGCCAACCGGGTGCAGTGGTACTCCATGAACGAGGTCCTGATCGGCGAGGTCTCCAGTAGCGAACGCGTCGAGCTGGAAATGATTGGATTGGCTGGCACCAGCGTGACCTTTAAACCCATGCTCGGTATGCGTGGCTTTTCGACCGGGGCCGGCAACGCCACGGTGTACGCCGAAACCGACGACGAGGTGTATATCCGCGTCGGGACCAATTGGCGTGCCCAAGAGGATAACGCCGACGACTTGTCCTACCCCGGCTAACATTCTCCACAGTCTCTGAGTGTAGCTGGGGTTGCAACCAGCAAAGCGCGAGACTGGGAAGATGAGATCTTTCAGGCACGAACCACCCAGGCCACCGGCGCCGAGGCCTCGTCTGACGCGATGGGCAGGCCGTCTTGATCGACTTCGCGAACACCCTGGCGCGCGCTGGGTGAGCACTGCAGGCCGTGAATTGGCCGGAATCCTCATGCCTCGCATCTGCGTCGTCTGTCAGCGCCGCGACGCCACCGCCGAGCACCTCTGTCACCACTGTCGGCAGACCGTGATGCCACAACTCCTTCATCCGGAACGTGCTGAGTCCTGGGCACCATCCCTTCCCTTTATACCCGGCACCGACCGCCCCTTGCCGGTGGTGGCAACAGGACAATACACCCGTGAGTTAGCCCGCATGATCCTGGCGTTCAAAGACCACTCCCGGACCGGGTTGCATCGGCTTCTTGCACCCGCACTGGCTAGGTCGATGCTGGTAGCCCGGGACCTGGTGTGGGACGCTGTGGCACAACAATATGGCACCAGCGCAACGCAGCTGCCGGTCGTGGCGGTGCCGATCCCGAGCTCTGCGGCTAGTTGGCGCCGTCGGGGTTTCGACCCGCTTGACACACTGGTAACCAGAGCGCCCGTGCCCGGCATCATACGCCAGCGACAGTTTTTACGACATCGTTGGAGATTAAACGCCCGCACATCGCACGCTGGTCGCACCGCGGCCCAACGAGTCACCGCGGCAGAACGAAAATTCTGGGTCAGACGCGGAATTGCGCAACAACTCACCGGGTATCCGGTGATGATCGTTGATGATGTGCTCACCACCGGGGCGACGCTGGCCGGGGCCACACGAGTTCTGGAAGCCGCGGGATGGGAGGTGCTCGCAGCAGCGGTGATCGCTACGGTTGAGAAACATTCGCACGACGATTTGAGCTAAACCGGAGATGGCAACGTGAACAGCTGGCAATCAATGGGTAGACTCGGCATTACCAACAGAGCACGGTGGTGAAGGGAGGTTAAACTTCTCTTACCACCGTGCTTGTTTTAGCTAAGGAGGACATTATGGCCATCGACATCTCCTATGTAGCCCGCGGCGCTTCCATTAAGGAATCGTTCCGCGATTATGTTGAAGAACGCCTCGAGAAAATCGAGTCCCTACTTCAAGAAGCCCAACGGGTCGAAATCAAGCTCGGTGCTCAGCCATCTCACACCGGCGCCTCCGGGTCGATGACCGTGGAACTAACCGTACATAGCCCCAAAAACGTAGTGCGTGCTGAAGCTTCCGACGACGACCAAATGGTGGCCTTCGATAAGGTATTCCATAAGATTCAGGAACGACTGCGCCGGCTACGGGAACGGCGCAAGTCTCACCGCAAACGTGTTTCGGTCCGCGAAATCACCGCCGATTCGGTGCCCGTGGACAACTCTGTGTCGTTGGTGGAACAGGTGCTAGAAGCCCAGCGCGAGGAAGCTGAGCGTGAAGAACAGGAACGGCACCTGGCAGAAAACGGTGAGGCGCCGGTGACCATCCGTCAGAAGGTTTTTCCGCCAGAAAGCATGTCGCTCGACGATGCCGTGGACAACATGGAGCTACTGGGCCACGACTTCTACTTGTTCATTGATGCAGAGTCGGGACGTCCCTCTGTGGCCTACCGGCGACGTGGCTGGTCCTACGGCGTGATCAGCCTGGGTGAAGACACTGAACCTGAAGGTTCCGACGAACAAATCCGGGCTTACCGGGATCAGCAAGCTAGCGCTTAAACGTCTTGGCCCGCTGAGGGCCTGCGATAGACCTCGAAGTGGCCTTGTTGCACACGCAACAAGGCCACTTTTTCATCCCTGAACTGTAGATCTTGGTCACTCATGGACAAAGCCCATACTAAGGATTCTTTCAGGTTAAACCACGTAGACTAGTCTGGTTGAATGCTTTGTTCCTGGACCTGTGACGACTTCGTCGTTGAGGGTCTGAGACGATTTGTGAATTTGGAGTCAACACTGTGGTCTCTTTCATCGAGAAGATCCTCAAGACCGGTGAGAAGAAAGTTCTCAAGCGGTTGAGGGCCTATACCGATGCTGTCAACCAGCTCGAAGATGACTATCGGGACATGTCTGATGCCGAACTTCGGGCAGAAACCGATCGCTTCCGTGCTGAAATCGAAGACGGTACATCGCTGGATGCACTTTTACCCGAGGCATTTGCCACGGTGCGTGAAGCATCGTCCCGTACCTTGGGACTTCGCCACTTTGACGTGCAACTCATGGGTGGTGTTGCCTTGCACCTGGGAAACATCGCTGAGATGAAAACCGGTGAAGGTAAAACTCTAGTCGCCACAGCTCCCAGCTACCTGAACGCGTTGAGTGGTCAAGGCGTCCACGTGGTGACGGTTAACGACTACCTGGCCGAGTACCAATCAGACTTGATGGGACGCGTTTTTCGGTTCCTTGGGATGGAAACCGGCGTCATTCTGTCCAAGCAGCGTCCTGCGCAACGGGCAAAACAGTATGCAGCTGACATCACCTACGGGACTAACAACGAATTTGGGTTCGACTATCTGCGCGACAATATGGCCTGGTCGCTCGACGATTTGGTGCAACGCGGACACAACTTCGCCATCGTCGATGAAGTTGACTCAATCCTCATCGACGAGGCACGTACGCCGTTGATTATCTCCGGACCGGCTCAGGGCGACGCCTCGAAGTGGTATTTACAATTCGCCAAATTGGCTCCGCGGCTGAAGCGCAATACTGACTACGAAGTGGACGAGAAAAAGAGGACCGTTTCGATCTCCGAAGAAGGTATCGATAAGGTCGAAGACTGGCTCGGAATCGACAACCTGTACGAATCGGCCAATACCCCGCTGATTCAGTATCTGAATAACGCGCTGAAAGCCAAGGAACTCTTTACCCGCGATAAGGACTATGTGGTTCTCAAAGGCGAGGTTCAAATCGTCGATGAGCATACCGGACGCGTGTTGGCAGGACGCCGTTACTCTGAGGGAGTTCACCAGGCGATTGAGGCCAAGGAAGGTGTGAAGATCAAGGCTGAGAACCAGACCTTGGCCACGGTGACGTTGCAGAACTATTTCCGCCTCTACGACAAGCTGTCGGGGATGACGGGTACGGCTGAGACTGAAGCTGCAGAGTTTATGAGCACCTATAAGCTCGGCGTTGTCCCGATTCCGACAAATAAAGATGTTCAGCGCATCGATAAAAAAGACATTGTCTACGCCAGCGAGAAGGCGAAGTTTAATGCTGTCGTGGATGATATCGAGGCCCGTCATAAATCTGGTCAGCCGGTTTTGGTCGGGACCACCTCGGTTGAAAAATCTGAATATTTGTCGAAGTTGTTGGCCAAAAAAGGCGTACGTCACGAAGTGCTTAACGCGAAAAACAATGCGCGAGAAGCTGCCATTGTTGCTCAAGCCGGTCGTAAAGGCGCGGTGACGGTGGCAACGAACATGGCTGGACGTGGTACCGACATCATGCTCGGTGGTAACGCCGAATTTAATGCGGTCGCCGAGATGCAGGCACGCGGGCTCGACCCCGAAGAGAATGCTGAAGAATACGAGCAAATCTGGGACGAAGTCTTTGCTGAGCAAAAGGTGAAGACCCAGGCGGAGCGCGAAGAAGTTGTGGAGGCCGGTGGCCTATATGTGCTGGGAACTGAACGCCACGAATCCCGACGGATCGATAACCAGCTACGAGGTCGTTCCGGACGTCAAGGGGATCCCGGCGAGTCTCGGTTCTACTTGTCTCTGACCGATGATCTGATGCGACTGTTCAACCCGGGTATGGCGCGGAAGATTCTGCAACGCACCGGTGATGACGACCAGTTTGCCCTGGAATCCGGTCTGGTGACGAAGGCGATTCAGAATGCGCAGTCCAACGTGGAATCGCGCAACACCGAACAGCGCAAGAATGTCCTTAAATACGACGACGTGATGAACCGTCAGCGTGAGGCCATCTACGCTGACCGTCGTCAGATTTTGGAAGGCCAAGATCTGGCCGAAAAGGTCGAGCACTTCATCGAGGACTCCATTAGCGATGCCGTTGATGAAGCCACGGCCGGGGAACGAAGTTCCGAATGGTCCCCAGAGACGTTGTGGGAAGATCTGCGCTTGATCTATCCGGTCGAGTTGACCCCCGAAGAACTCGAGGAACAGCTCGGTGAATTGCACCGGGCGAAGCCTGCGGATTTGAAGCGTGAGTTTGTCTCCGATGCAAAAGTGCTGTATCAGGACCGCGAAGAAGAGATCGGCTCCGATAATATGCGTGAACTAGAGCGCAAGGTGGTGCTCAATTCCATCGGGCGAAAATGGCAAGAGCACCTCTACGAGATGGACTACCTTAAAGAAGGTATTGGGTTGCGCGCCATGGCCCAACGTGATCCTCTGGTCGAATACCAGCGTGAAGGCTACACGATGTTTGAAGCCATGATGCAGGCAATTCGCCAGGAATCGGTCCACAATCTGTTCACTCTCGACGTCAAAACCCAGCCACAGAAGGCTAGCCTTCCAGGCGTCACCGATTCTCGTGAGGTGACCATGGCGCCACAGCTGAAAATTAAAGGTCTGGACACTGACACACAGCCCGGCAAGTTGCAGTACACGGCCCCGTCCTCAGAAGGAACCGGGACTGCGAAAACCGAGGTTCGTCGCACAGACGACGGTAGTGAGAGGACGCAATCTCGCGCGGAGCGCAAAGCTGCCGAACGAGAGAAAAAGAAGGCCGCGAAGAAAGCCCGCGCCCAGAAAAAATAACATGTGTCGCCTCTGACGGCTTGGCTGAGGCCCGCGATCCGGTAGGGTTGCGGGCCTCAGCATGTGAGAAGTTTCGGCACTGGCGCATTTGGGATGAGTAGCTAGGTTTGGGCAACGGTGTCTGTTACCCAGGTGAGGGTTACCCCAACTCGAAATCACACACTTTCCACCTGTCGCGGTGCTTCTCAAAACGAAGTGCCATCGCCCGCAATCGGTTGCCAACAATAATGGTGGCACTGGATTCGTAGCACTGCGAAGGGGTTCGCTGTAGTCGCATTCGGTGTACCCGAACATTCATCGGTTTTTGACCGTCCGATTCCTGGGGTCGACCCTGCTGGGCGAGTTGGGCCCGAAACCTCATCTTCTCGATCATCTCCAGCGACATCCACCCTTGAAGTTGGTGGTAGCTTCGCAACCCATATTCAATCTCCACACAAGCTTGGCCGAGCACTCGGGTCATGGTTTGCAGGTGGCGTTCGGTGGCTCGACGCTGTTCTGCCAGGGCTCGTTGGGCTATCTGCCGTTGGCGGTTGGCGACCGGATCGTCCTGGGGAGTGGCGTCGGGCAACTGAGCGGGAGTCCGGTGCGAAACAGGCTCCGTGTCTGCAGGAGTTTGGTCTGGTGTGCTAATTGCCGGGGCGGACACAGTACTGGGTTTGAAGTGAATGAGCGGAGAACGGGTGTTGGTCCACGCCGCTAGTTTCTCGTCGTGAAATCCCGTCAGCGCTGACGGGACGGGACTGACGGAGACTGAAGCTGGTTTACTGACCGGAGAATTGGACTGTCGGGGGAGTGCGCGCTGTTGGACGGACTGAGGGCCAGCAGTCGCAGAGACGGAGGGGAGCGTCATGATGGGGTTATCTCCTCATAAGGATAGGCGGTGGGAAGAACAGATCGTGGGCGGACAAAACGGGTTTAGGAGCGAAAAGGTGGGGAGGACAAAACCGTTCCTGGACTGACAGTGTGGGGGTCGGATCCGAGCACATCTTGGTTGTGGGACCACCACTGGCGCCAACGGAGATCAATTTCATGTATGGTCGCATCTGCCCCGAGCTCTTCATGGGCGATATCCCACAAACACTCACCGGTACCGACGATGACGGTTTTGCCGGGGACATCAGGGACTGCATCGGAGCTAGCGTCGTCTCCCGACGTGTCGTAGTTGAGATTGGGAATCCAGCCAGGAACAACGTCAGTCGGAGTGTGCAGTCCGGTGTGTTCACGGTCGGGAGAGACACGGGCGCTCACGTCCCAGCCGGCAATGTGCTCTCGTTGAGAAGATTCAATTGCTCTTGTGTCAGACAAGGCTAAACCGTCGTGGGTAGTCTCGCCGGCGATGGCCGGCGAGGCGATGAGGAGATTGATCCCACATAACGTCGCGATGAGTCGCCGACCAGCCACGGGCACGACCTGCAAGGTCGCGACACCTTGAATGCGGTGACCGCAACGGTAGAGGGTGACTCCAAGAAGACTCACCACAGCATAGATGACGCAGAGCGCACAGATGCCGATCCCAATCACCGAGCATGCTGTGGCGATGAGGTATTCCAGGGTGGACAATGCGGTCTGCGCTGAGGTGGGGCTGATCGCAGTACTGAACCACCACAACAGCGGGCCGGAGATCACGCTCATCAGCACCAAGCAAACATCGGAGGCGCGAAGACCCGATTGACCGGAGGACGATGAGCTTTTCACCACTGCCATGGGCTCTCCTTAGGGCTTGAAAACTGTCTAAGTACCCAAAAAATTATCAAACATCATCAAACGCGGTCAATGGTGCTGAAAGGAAAATGGTGATGATTGCCACGAAAGAGGTAAGCAGGAATAATGAGGCACCATGCGCTGGGACGAATTTTTTGCTGATCTCGAACACCAAATGAGCGTGGAACTGCGGCAGGTTCGTGATGCTGAGGCCGCTGATTTTACGCGCGGTCACTGGGCGGAAACCTCTTTTGCGGACCGGTTGAGAGGACACCGGGGAGAGACAGTGCAGATGACATTTGCCGATGGAGAACATCAGCGGCTGTTGGTCTCTTCAGTTGGTCCAGACTGGATTGGTGGTCGGACGCAGTCCGGTGCAGTCGTTATACCGCAACGCGCCATAGCGGGCCTGGAAGCAGAAACGCGAACAGCTCGACCGCCGGAATCGACCTTACGAAGCGGACCGCGACTCACGAGCGTGTTGCGTCAACTAGCGCGTCGACGTGAGCCGGTGTCTATCACGGCCGGGTGGGGAAGAATTTATGTGGAAGGAACGGTCGATCGGGTGGGACAGGACTACTGCGAGGTAGCCATACATGCCCGAGACGAATTCCGCAGGCGACCTGCAGTGCGGGGACTACGGCTGATTCCCGTGGACCAGATACAAATGATCGCCACGTCTGCTGTGGCTCTCGACGACCGATAGTGGCCGAGGACAATTACGTACTGCCTCAGACAGTTAGTTCTGGTGAGCTGACTTTTGTTCTTCGATCTTGGCGTGCTGTTCGTCGTGTAACCGCTGGATGAACGCTTCAAAACGTTCTGAATCCACCCGCCATTGTCCGCGGCCCCCAATTTGAAATGCCTCGAGTTCCCCACTCTGGACGAGGTTGCGAGCGGCACCGACAGAAATCTGCAACTCTTCAGCGACATCTGGGAGGGTCAGAAAGCGTGGCATGTCACGTCCTTTCCAGCGAAGTCGTCTTAGAGGTTTAAGACCCTAAACAGGATCGCTCTCTGTTGCTCCTATTGTGACACGTTGCGTCATAGACGAGGCGAATTGTCCACATTTTTCCCTCATTGAGTGCATTCGGTCACATAAATCCCTACGGTGGACAGGGGGCCGGCACCGGCATGATCGTTTTTCGTACTCGTAGATGCCAATGGTTCTTTGCTCCCACCAACTCATGACTCAGCACCGAAAGAGACGAGACACAGAAAGACCCCCATGACCACAGACCCTCGCCCCATCGCAGCGCGGATCCGACGTCCCGGATTCAAAGACCCCAAACTGGTGATTGGCATCCTCTTGGTGGTGTTATCAGTGGTCGCCATGGTGTTTGTGGTGCAGGCGACAGACTCTCGGCAGGGGTACTGGGCCGCCTCGGCTGACGCAGCACCCGGTGAACCGATCACCGCTGAGAATTTTACCGTGGTGCAGGCGCATTTGTCGGAAGCAGATGGATACTACTGGTCGGCCGATGAGCCGTTACCGGAGACTTTTGCAGTAACCTCCACGATTCGTCAGGGCGAGTTCTTACCCCGTGCTACGGTCTCGGAACACGACCCGGAAGATCGCCAGCAGTTCGCTATTCGGACTGCGGAAGATGTCCCCGATGCCGTGCAACCTGGCTCCCGAGTCGACTTATGGGTGTCCCAGCCAGACGACCAACGCCAAGGGTATACCAACGCCGAGCTCACCGCTGAGTCCGCCGAGGTTGTCGCTGTCGAGGACCAACGCAGTGGGTTAGGTGCCTCTTCCACGCTGACGGTCTATGTCTTGCTCACTCCTGAGCAATTACCAGCCATCATTGATGCCCAGGCAGCTTCAGCCAAGATCAGCATCGTCCCGGCTAGCCCAGGTAATGAAGGGTAGGAACACGATGACTGCTGTGCGTGTTGCCACGACTTTTTCAGCCCGTTTCGATCACATCGCCGCGATTGAGTCAATGCAATCTGAGGTGATGGTCTCTCACCGGTGCCGATCGGTGGCCGAACTGATTGCCCTGGCCCGTAGTGGGATGATCGATGTGGCACTGATCGCCGAGGATTATCACGAGGTGGGTCTGGAAACCACCGACGCTTTCGCCGAGTCGGGGATGGAACATCTGCGCTGGGGAGTGGTTTGCGATATGCCCGCCGAGCGTCACCGGCTCCAAGCCTTAGACATTCAGGTCATCAGGGCCGAAACCACCGGTGAAGAACTAATCGAATGGATTCAGAACCTCCAGCCCACCTTGCCACGGGCACGCGATACCGAACCCTTGAGACCTCATGAATCCCGCGATGCCACCGACCACGCATTGCGAGCCTTATTGCAAACGGATCCCACCAGTGGTGTAACGCACCAGACGGATCCAGGCCAGCAGGAGCACCCAGAGGACCTGGTTCACGGAACGATGCGTCAGGCCGGGAACGTCATCGCCGTGTGGGGGCCACACGGTGGCGTGGGACGTAGCACGGTTGCGGTCAACCTGGCCGTAGAACTGATGACATGGGGCAAACACGTGCTGCTGATCGATGCCGACACCCACGGCGCCAGTGTGGCCACCATGCTGGGGTTATTAGACGACTCGGCCGGAATTGCTCAGGCCTCGCGAGCGGCTGAGCATCACCGGCTGAGCGTCGAGGAACTCAGATCGCATTGCCACAGGGTCGGTGTGGGCGGTCAGTATCTCGACGTGTTAACCGGCCTGACACGACCGGACCGGTGGGCAGAGTTGCGCCCCAGCTCCTTGCAGACAATCTTTGCCCAGGCCCGAAGCGACTGGGACCTGGTAGTGATCGATGCCGGATTCGGGCTGGAAGAAGATGAGGAGCTCAGCTTCGACATTCCGGCCCCACAACGTCATGCAGCCACGCTGAGTGCCATCCACGCCGCCGACACCGTCGTCGCGGTCGGGACCGCCGACCCAATTGGACTACCGCGCTTGATCGGCGGGATTGAGCAGATCGGCGAGAAGCAGATTTCCGGGGAGGTGATTCCAGTGCTCAACCAGGTCAGTTCGGCCAGTTCTGGATTCAACCCGAAACGAGGCATCACCGAGGTGTGGCAACGTTTTGGGCCGCAGCTGAAGCTGGAGGTTTTCTTGCCGGATCAACCCCAGCAGTGTCGTACCGCCTTATTGCGGGGGCAGGCACTGATCGAAGTCGCTCCGAAGTCGCCGTTGCGACGCGCGGTAAACGAACTCGCGCGTCGGCTGTCGCCACAACCGCCTGACTCGCGCTCGCGACAACACACTCACCATCAAGCTCAGCATCGGCAACAGCAGTTCTCGCCGGAAGCGGGGAGACACCATGTACTGTTTGCCTCGGACTCCCACGCTCCCGAAGCGGGGCAGTGCAGACAGCAGGAGAACCAGGACCATGTAGACCAACCCCGGACCCGTCGGCAACTCCGGCGGGCCCGTCATCGCCGTTAGCTGAGAAATCTTTCTCATCCGGGATATGCCTTCCATGGAGTCTTTCATCGGCTGAGAGAACTCTCTAGGGTGGAAGATGGTTGCAAAGGCGTGACCATCTTTCTCGACCGGTCAGAGCCGGTGAAAGACCAGACCCGTTCTATTGATAGAGGACTGAATGACTCGGACACAACCGCTGTGGACAAAGGAGTCCACCGGAACGGAAGAACTCGCACAAGCCTATTTTCATGATCTCTCAGCAGAGGACCGAGAGAAACTGGGCGATGCTGATGCCCGCTCGATTCTGGACCACCACCTCGAGCTCGCTATGGCTCGTCCCGCGCACGAGGCCAGCGTTGACATTCACAATGCGGGACACGTCACCACAGTGTACGTGGTCCAACAGGATATGCAGTTCCTGGTGGATTCGGTGACCGCGGTGCTCAGTGGCTCCGGCCACGGGATTGAGCTGATCAACCACCCAATGTTCATCGTGCACCGTGACGCTGAGACAGCTGAGTTGCAGTCCGTGTTCCCGGTTCCTAGCACCGGTCCCCGCCTCAGCGGTGAAACAGCCGAAAACATCGCATCCGACGCATTGCTGGGTCCGAAAGGAACCACGGTCAGTATCGAGTCCTGGATGAGCATCCGGCTTTACGAAAAGGTTGACGAACAGGAAGTTGCAGAGCTGGAGCAACAGTTGTCGGACAGTCTGGAAGACGTCTCGCTGGTCGCTCGGGACCAGGAAAAAATGCGGACCCAGGCGCTACAGGTTGCTGACCAGCTCCGTCAGCAGGCACCGACTTCAACAAGTGGTGTCGATGAGACGGCAGCACTGCTGGAATGGATGGTCAAGGGCGGATTCATTTTCCAGGGATACCGTCGCTACGATCTGGAACACACCGCCGATGGCGACGTGGTGCTGGCCGGGGAGAGTGCCAACAGCCTCGGTATCCTGTCGCGACGTCAAGGAACGGGAAGGCGGCCGCTGACCCAGTCCGGTCAGCAACAGATCCAGGTACCCAATCCGCTGATCGTGACGAAAACGAACGCCGTCTCGCGGGTCCAGAACCAGGTTCCGATGGACTACGTGGCCATCAAGACCTACGACGAGAACGGTAAGGTGACCGGAGAGAACCGGTTTATTGGTTTGTTCACCGCGAAAATTCGTACCACCCCGGTTCAGGAGCTACCTGTCGCTCGTGAAACAGCACGGGCAGTGGTGCGGCTTTCAGGATTCGGTCCCCACTCCCACTCGGAACAGCAATTACTGGACCATCTGGAGACCTACCCTCGCGAAGAGCTCTTGCAGTCCGGGTCAGAACAGGTTTGGGCAACCTTGGAATCTGTTCTGCATATCGGCCAGCGACGTCGTAGTGCCGTTTATGTCCATCAGGATCCCTTCGGACGCTACGCCCGGGCTATGGTGTATTTGCCCAAAGACCGCTACAACACCTCGGTGCGCAAGCGCATCCAGAACATCTTGATGGATGTCCTCCACGGTGAATCCCTTGAATACCAGGTGCTCCTCGGCGAGGCAGTATTGGCTCGGGTCACCTTCCGAATCAAAATTGCCAGCCAGTACCAGGACACTGGCGTCGTGGAATCGCTGGACATGAGCCAATTGCGCCACGACTTGGCTCAGGCCATCCGGTCGTGGAAAGAAGGCATTGATATAGAAGCCGTGGCCGTCTTCGGCGAAGAGAGCGGCGTTGATGCAGCTCAGATCTGGGACGAGGCCTTCCCTCCCGGATACCGAGTCCGCTACGAGGTCGAAGACGCACTGGAGGACATCTCCCGGTTCACCGCCCTGAACGATAACGAACCCACGGTCTATGCCATCCCGGATGCTTCCGATAGCTCGCAGGCGCGGGTGAAGATCTACTCCAAAGAGTCTAAAGACCTCTCGGATGTGCTCCCGGTCTTCCGCGATATGGGGCTACGCGTCATTGACGAATACCCGTTCATGATCAGCCCGAGTGATCAACGCGAGTTCTTCCTCTACGACTTGGGGGTCCAGGCCGAACACGAACTCGACCTGACCGTGGTGTCCAGCCTGCTGGAAGAAACCGCAGCGGCCACGCTGATCGGCACCAACTCTTCCGATGGGTTCAACCGACTGGGTATTGAACTCGGACTGCCACTGGGCCAAGTCGCCATCCTGCGCGCCTACGCCCACTACCTGCGTCAGCTGTCATTCCCCTCCTCGCTCGAGTTGGTGGCCACCACCCTGCTGAACAACCCGGTGGCAACCAGCGGTCTGGTGGAACTATTCGCCACCAAGTTCGATCCGCAAGCAACCGAAGCTGAAGGCGAAGAAAGCGACGGGGAGGCCAGTCAGGCCCGGGTGGAGGCCACCGAGCAGGCCCGGGACAAGGTCTTAGCATCCCTGGACGATGTCGCCAGTCTGGACGCCGACCGTATTTTGCGGGCCTTCATCACCGTGATCGACGCTACCGTTCGGACCAATGCCTACTTGGATCCCCACAACTCCTCGGCGGCTGGTGGTGGCCCTCGCTTGAGCTTTAAGATCCTGCCGCAACGGATCAACTTCGCTCCACAACCGCGCCCGGCCTTCGAGATCTGGGTCCACAGCCCCCAGGTTTCTGGTACCCACCTGCGCTACGACAAGATTGCCCGCGGTGGTCTGCGCTGGTCGGACCGCGCTGAAGATTTCCGCACGGAAGTCCTCGGCCTGGTGCAAACTCAGCAGGTCAAAAACGGCGTGATCGTCCCGGCTGGCGCCAAGGGCGGGTTCTTTGCCCACGGTCTGCCGGATCCGTCCCAAAACCGTAACGCCTGGTTCGAAGCCGGTCGTGATGCCTATCAGACCTTCATCCGCGGTCTGCTGGATCTTACCGATAACCAGCAGTTGGGCGCCGAAGAGACCACGGTGATCACCCCAGAGCGGGTGATCCGCCACGACGGCACCGACCCATACCTGGTGGTGGCTGCCGATAAGGGCACCGCATCCTTCTCCGATACCGCGAACGCCATTTCGGCGGAATACGGATTCTGGCTGGCCGATGCCTTTGCCTCCGGCGGGTCGGTCGGCTACGACCACAAGCAAATGGGTATCACCGCCCGTGGCGCCTGGGAGTCCGTACGCTCCCATGCTGCTGCTCTGGAGCTAGATGCCGATCACGACCCGATCACCGTGGTCGGAATCGGTGATATGTCCGGTGACGTGTTCGGTAACGGACTGCTACGATCGCAGCATCTGAAGCTCATCGCAGCGTTCAACCACCTGCACATCTTTATTGACCCCAACCCGGACCCCGAGGCGTCCTACACTGAGCGTCGCCGGCTGTATGACACCCCTCGTTCGACGTGGGCTGATTACGATCGCGACCTGATTTCCGCCGGTGGTGGCGTCTTCGACCGCGGGTCGAAGTCCATTGAGATTACCGAGCAGATGCGTGAAGCCCTGGGCCTGGAGGAATCGGTGACCTCGGCGTCTGGAGAGGAGTTGATTCACTATATCCTCCAGGCACCGGTTGACCTGCTCTACAACGGCGGTATCGGAACCTACATCAAGGCCGAGTCCGAAACCAGTGAGGACGTCGGAGACCGTGCCAATGACGTGATCCGTATCAACGGTTCCCAGGTTCGGGCACGCATCATCGGTGAAGGCGGAAACCTGGGTGCAACCCAGGCCGGCCGCGTGGAAGCTGCCGCCCACGGCGTGCGCGTCAACACCGACGCGGTAGACAACTCCGCGGGTGTGGATGCCTCCGATCACGAGGTGAACATCAAGATCCTGCTGGAGAACATGATCGCCTCCGGGGATTTGACAGCTGAGAATCGCGAGGAGTTGCTGGCCTCGACGACCGATGAGGTCGGGCACCTGGTGCTAGACACCAACGCCAGCCAGAACCGGTTGCTTCGCGTGGAAGAATCGCTCAGCCTGAACTGGATGCCAGCATTGATCCGGTATGTGAGCTGGTTGGAAGAGCACGGTGGACTCAACCGCGAGCTGGAATCAATCCCCTCCCACGCCACACTGAACCAGCGGTTGAAGGACGGCAAACCGGTCTACACTCCAGAACTGTCCATCCTGCTGGCGTACGCCAAGAACACCCTGGCACGGCAGCTACAGGAAACCGATATCGTCACCGATCCCTGGTTCAGCCGGTGGCTGGTGCGCTATTTCCCCGAACGGCTACAAGAAACCGGTGAGAATGCGATCCTGCAACACCCGCTGGGTGCCCAGATCATCGCCACCCGCCTAGCCAACCACGTCATCGATTCCGGCGGCATCACCGTCATCTTCCGGGCCGAGGAAGAAACCGCCGCGGACCTGTCGACCCTGGTACGCGCCTTCATCGTCGCCGAAGAAATCTACCAGCTACCGGCCCTGCAACAACAGATCAATGATCTTCCCGCCACGCTGGACCACCGGGTGCGGATGCAGATGTTGCAAGATCTCCGCCGGCTCACCGACCGGCTGATGCGTTGGCTGATCCACCACCAGCTCACCACCGAGCCGATGCACTCCCGTATTGAACGGTTCCAGGACACCGTGGCAGCCGTCCAACCAAAGATCGGGCAGTTGCTCACCGGCGATATGCATCAGGCGGCCACCAGCCGTGCTACGAAACTCCGCGAGGCTGGCGTCGGCGACGAATTGGCAGAGACCGTGGCAACCCTGTTCGAATCCTACAGTTTGTTGGATATCGCCGGCATTGCCGACCGGTTCGATCAGGATCCTGCCGGCATCGCACGGGTCTACTTCCACGGTCAGGATTACTTCGACGCTGAGAAGCTACTGGAGTTGATCACCGATCTGCCCCGCCGGACCCGCTGGGATGCCCTAGCCCGCGTCTCCATCCGTGAAGACCTCTACGGGTGGCTGTCAGATTTGGCCTCGGTCATCGTGGAACAGACCGCCGAGGCGTTCACCTACGACACCCACGAAGAGGTCTCAGCTGCCGTGGAAGACTGGCGGGCCCACCACAAGCGGCGTGTGCACCGTGTCAAGGGCTTCTTCGACGAAATCAGAGCGCAGTTGCAACCCGAAGAAGGCGAGCACACCGACCTGGCGATGCTCACGGTGGTTCTGCACCGTTTGCGGACCCTGATCGTCTAGGAGTACTCCCCGAGTCCGCCCCGGTTCGGTGTGACACGCCACCACTGGTCAGCCCCGCCCGTCGGTGGGGCTGACCAGTGTGCGTTTCGGTCTTGGTTCCCGGGGCGTCGTCGCGTCCCGCTAGGCTGGCATCATGCACCACGAACGGTACCCCGACCGATCTGATCGTGCCCAGCCACCGGCCTCGGCTGGCCCGGATACGGCGGCTCTGCGACTGCCACCCGCGGTCAGCCGGCTACCTCGGGACTGGCAGATCCTCTCCGATCTCGCCTTCTCTGACCTGGTCCTCTGGCTCCCGAGTATTAACACCCGGGATGCGACGGGAAAACCCGACCAAGCAGACTTTGTGGCAGCAGCCCAAGCCCGCCCCTTCACCGCCCAAACCACGCTGATCCGCGATCTGATCGGCTCCGCCCCACGCACCGGACTTCAGCCGTTGCTGATGCAGGTGCTGCGCACCGGCATCCCCGTCAACGGATCCGAACAACTGCAAGGCTCGGCAGCTCTTGGCGTCACGGTCTGGCCGGTGGTCGACGGCGACGAGGTACTGGCCGTGCTGTCGGTGCACAAGAACCTCGCGCGACAACGTCATTCTTCCCGGCTGGAACAGGCCTACCACCGGTCGGCCCAAGATTTATTAATGATGATCTCCAGGGGACTGTGGCCAGAACCCGATCAACGCCATGGGCCATCGTTGTCAGATCTCAGGGTCGGTGACGGGATGATTCGATTAGACGCCCAAGGCCTCGTTAACTTCATCTCGCCGAACGCAGTGTCCGGGCTCCGGAAACTCGGAATCCGGCAACCGCTGGAAGGCCGACAACTTTCCCGCGTCGTGACCGACTACCTGCCCCCGCGAGGCCACACCGACCACCTGCTACCTAGCGTTCTTTATGGTGTCAGCACGGAGACCACAGAGATCGAAACTCGAAAAGTGTCTCTGTCGATACGGTCGATCCCGCTACGAGATCGACACCGAGAGCGTTATGCCGCCGTATTACTCATTCGAGACGTCACCGAACTGCGCCATCGTGATCGACAGCTGATCGGTAAGGACGCGACCATTAAGGAAATCCACCACCGGGTGAAGAATAATCTGCAGACCGTCGGGTCGCTGTTACGCATGCAATCACGTCGCATGACCTCCCCGGAAGCCAAGCATGAGTTGCTACTAGCCATGGGGCGGGTTGATACCATTGCCCGGGTTCACGAAACCCTGTCACAATCGGTGGATCGTCGCATCGACATGGACGAGTTGCTCTCCCAACAATTCACGATGGCGGTAGACATCGCTAACACCGGGCGGGAAATCCACACCGAAATCTCCACGGCCTTCGGGCAACTCTCGAGTGAACTGGCCACCCCGCTGGCATTGATCGTCAACGAGCTTGCCACCAATGCGGTGGAACACGGCCTCGACTCCGAACTGGGGGGAACGGTATGGTTCCGGGCCTACTACAGCACCCAAATCCCGGAAAATTTGCCCGGAACCGAGCTCACATCACGACCCGTTGAGCACCTGATCGTCGAGATTGAAGACTCGGGTCGTCCTGGCCGGCCCGGCTACCAGGGCACGCGCGGTCCAGATCGTCCGGAGCATACCTCAGCGACGAGTGCCGGAGGGCTGGGCACACAAATCATCCGCACGTTGGTGGCCTCGGACCTGCACGGAACAATCTCATGGCAACTGGCAACCCCCGGCGGTCGTGGCACCTTGGCTCGGGTTAGTATCCCGGTTGAGTAGGAGTGAGAAAGACCGAAGTGGGCCAACAGGGCTCCGGGGCCCTGTCCTACGTGGCCTTCGTGTACTGCAGACAAACACCGGTCGTTTCAGGCTCTGGCAGATTGCTCAGGGCGGTGAAACGACCGGTCAAAGATCAGTCTCGGTGGCACTGATTCAAAAGTGTGCTCTGGGCCTTTTCTCAAGGGTGCTGGCTCTTCGGCTTAGGAAGCCCGGCGGGCACGAGCCTTACGGCGCTTCAGTGCGCGACGCTCGTCCTCGCTCATACCGCCCCAGACACCGTAATCCTGACCGGTGCTGATGGCCCACTGCAAACACTGTTCCATGACAGGGCACTGGTTGCAGATTGCCTTAGCTTCTTCGATCTGCAACAACGCGGGACCGGTGTTGCCCACCGGGAAGAAGAGCTCTGGATCCTTATCCAGGCACGCTGCCTTACTACGCCAATCCATAATGAATTGCTCCTTTTCGCTGCTGGTATGGCTCGCGACCGCTGTCCGTAAGAAACAGTTCAGCTTGTCAGAGGAGACAATGAGAAGAACTCGCGAGAAAACGGAGAGGGTGCGACGCTGTGAGCCCGGCCTGTACCGGCTCGTCGACTGTTGTTAATAATGTTTTCATGTGGTTTTGCTCCGTGCAAGAGACTAAAGTCACCGAAATGTCAAATTTGAAGAGATATTTGTCACAACAGCACTCTCAATTTGCGTCCACTGTGGCATGGGGCATAACATTCCGTCTTTTTAGTGAGCGCTCTTGACAGTGCGCCTTTTAGCCTGTTAGTTCACCTGAAGTTTGCCTACGTGGGGTGGAGAGTAGGCCGGTGGGCCCGTGATGGTATGAGACAATGATCCGGAAAGGGGCACAATCAGGGGTGGTCATCATCGAAGACAATCGCGTGGATAGTCGTGCACCACTGGTGTGGTTGCTCAGCCTCATTGTGGGTTGCCAAGGGCTTGTCCTTACGGTCTCGGCTGTGCTGGCCGTACTGAACATCGGAGATGGCACCTTAGGCCTGGGGGCAGAGCTATTCCTCGCCTTTCTCTTAGCCGTCGGAGCGATCTGGTTGATCGTAGCAGCCTATGGCGTCGTAAAAGGTAAAGCCTGGACCAGGGCAGCGGTCATGGTGATTGAGCTGTTCGCCATTGTCCTGTCTTTTAACTACTTCTCCACGGCTGACTGGTGGTATGGCATCGCGTTCCTTGTCCCTGCGGCCGTAGCGTTAGTCATATTGTTTAGCCCGGCAGTGAATGCCCACATCACCCGACGAGAACCTGAACGGTAGCCAAGTTGACGCTAGCTCAAGCCCACTACCGGCCTGGTATATACCGGGTAGGTAGCGGGGATGAGAATAGATTCGTAGCGTGAGTCAACCGTAGACGGGGCCGGTAAACTTCTCGCCAGGGCCTTTGCCGTGTTCATCTGGGACGGTTGAGGCCTCGCGGAAAGCGAGTTGCAGGGTGCGCAGTCCATCACGTAGGGGAGCCGCGTGTGCCCCACCGATTTCCGGGGCAGCTGCCGTGACCAGACCGGCCAAGGCCGTGATGAGCTTGCGGGCCTCATCGAGGTCAGTTTGTTCTGCGGCATCGGGCAGGTCCGCCAGTCCGCATTTCACCGCTGCTGCGGTCATCAGGTGGATTGCGGTGGTATTAATGAGTTCCACGGCAGGAACGTCCTGAATTTCGCGAACCTGATCCTCGACCCCGTGCTGGAGGTCGTCGAGTTGCTCGTCGGACAGGTGGTCGTGGGAGTGTGGTTCTGTCATAGGTCTAAGCTTGGCATAGCTCTATGGATATTGCTCAAGGTTTACCCCGCGGGTCGCCGGGACTGCGTTGGATATCGAGGCGAGACCTGCTACCATAGGTCGGTAGACAAGTGGAGGTTTGCTCCCACCCGCGCTAGCAGGAAGTATCGCGACGATACCGAGTTTCCGGGTTATGCCAAGGGTATTGCTGAGCAGTCCCTTGAAGAGACGTCACGCTTTCAACATCTCAGAGTGACGTTTTAGCCTCCACTGTCTGACAGGGAGGCATTTTTTGTGTCACGATTCCGCGAGGTAACGCGGTGGCCCTGTGCCGTTGCGACAGACTATTTGAGGAGAACAGCATTAACGAGCCTAGAATCAATGAACGCATTCGCGTGCCAGAGGTCCGCCTTGTCGGCCCGCAGGGTGAACAAGTCGGAATCGTGCGTGTTGAAGACGCCTTGCGTCTGGCGGTCGAAGCAGATCTGGATCTTGTTGAGGTTGCTCCTAAAGCCAAACCCCCTGTGGCTAAACTCATGGACTTTGGCAAATGGAAATACGAAGCTGCGGTCAAGGCCCGTCAATCGAAGAAGAAGCAAGCCTCAACAACACTCAAAGAGGTGCGGTTCCGTCTGAAGATTGATACTCACGACTATGAGACCAAGACTGGCCGGGCCAAAAAGTTCCTGAAATCTGGGGACAAGGTCAAGGCGATGATTCAGTTCCGTGGCCGTGAACAACAGCGCCCAGAGTTGGGGATCCAGCTCTTGGAGAAGTTTGCTGAAGACGTAGCTGAGTATGGCGAAGTTGAATCTGCTCCGCGACAGGACGGTCGCAACATGGTGATGGTTGTGGGTCCGTTGCGTAACCGCAGAGATAAGAAAGACGCGAAGAAGCCGTCGTCACCGCAACGCTCTGGCGGTGGCTCTCGTCGCGACCGGGCTGCTGCTGCAGCGAAGGCCGCCAGAGAGCAACAGGCCAAGGACCGCGAGGTCAAGAATTCGGTGGGAGACGCCATGCCCGAGGAACTGAAGAAGATGGGTTCCTCAGCAACGTCTTCCTCCCAGGCTCCGAAGCCGGGGCCCAAGCCGCGGGCACCTCGGAAGAGCTAGCTCAGCGGTCACGATGAACCCGTACCCGCATCGATCACGCGATGAAGGGCAACAGAGTTTGGTGGAGGGCACCGAGCTCAGTCTGACTTCCTGGGGGAGTCAGCACAACCACGAAGGAGAACGGCAACTATGCCGAAGATGAAAACTCACAAGGGTGCCGCAAAGCGCTTCCGCGTGTCCGGTACCGGAAAGCTGATGCGTCAGCGTGCCAACCGTCGCCACTACCTGGAACACAAGTCGTCGCGACTGACTCGTCGTTTGAAGGGCGATGTCGCGGTGACCAAGGGTGACACTCGTCGTATCCGGAAAATGCTGGGTATCTAAGCATTCTTTTTACACACAACTTTGTGGTGGGGCCGTGTAGCTAAGACCCCGCCGATCATCGACTACTGAAGGAGATACGCGTGGCACGTGTGAAGCGGGCGGTTAACGCCCAGAAGAAACGCCGGACCGTCTTGGAGCGGGCTTCCGGCTACCGCGGACAGCGCTCTCGCCTGTACCGCAAGGCCAAAGAACAGCTGTTGCACTCGTATGTATACAACTACCAACACCGGCACAAGCGTAAGGGTGACTTCCGCCGTCTATGGATTACCCGTATTAATGCTGCTGCTCGAGCGAACGGAATGACCTACAACCGTTTCATCCAGGGCGTACGCTTGGCGGGCCTTGAGCTGGACCGTCGTATGCTGGCTGAGATTGCTGTTTCTGATGCAGCTACTTTCGCCAGAATCGTCGAGCAGGCTAAGAACGCTCTGCCTGAGGACGTCAACGCCCCGGCTGCCAGCTAGTCCGTTGGTATTCTGCGTCTACCGTAACGACCTGCATACCGATGAGCACTGAACGCCCCGTCCCGTTCCTGGACAACGCTCGATCCGATCGAGTTAAACACGTCGCAGGTTTGGGGGGGCGTTCTGCTGTGCGTCGTCGCCAAGGGCTGTTTCTGGCTGAAGGACCGCAAACCGTCCGGGAAGCGCTCAAAGCAGAAACCGGGCAACTTCAGGCAAAGACACCGTCGGCATCACAGCGTCGTGCGAGCTGGAGACCGGGATGTGTGATTGATCAACTTTACTGGACCTCGGAGCTCGAATCCTCTGATCCGGCATTATTTGGTCTTGTCCAGGACGTCGTCCGGCGACGTAATGTCTATGCTGCAGAGATTTCTCAGGACGTCTTAGAAGCCATGTCCGATACTCAGTCACCGCAATCGATCTTGGCTGTTTGCGCAATACCTGAACAGCCAGAGCAGCTTGACTTAGCCGGGTTGCATTTGGTCGCGGTGCTGTGCCGAGTACAGGATCCTGGAAATGTCGGCACGATTATCCGTGTGGCCGATGCGGTGGGTGCTGATGGGGTGTTTCTGACTAGCGGTAGCGTGGACCCCTTCAGTCCGAAGGTCGTCCGCTCCACGGCTGGTTCTTTATTTCATCTCCCCGTCTTGTCTCGCCTTGATATCGGAGAACTGGCACCCGAACTGTCCGCGACCGGAATGAAATTATTGGCGGCTGACGGGTACGGACAGACCACACTAGACATGCTGAGCGAGGCACAATTGGCCGACCCGACGGCCTGGATGTTTGGTAATGAGGCACAAGGGCTTAGCGATGATGAGCGACACCTGGCCGTCCAGTCGATCGCGGTGCCGATGTATGGCCAGGCTGAGTCTCTAAATGTTGCTACCGCCGCCACCGTGTGCATGTATGCCTCGGCCATGCAATATCATTCAGCAAGCTGAATTTCCAGGCCTTGTACAGGCCATCCTCGTCCCACGAGGACACCACGATATGGAATATGTGGGGCTTGACGTATCCGTGGCCAGACCATACGGTGTTCCTCGGTTGAGCCGAACCCCAGATATATCCGGTCGGTAATCAGCCCCACGGTGCGCCCCGCGGCCAATTCTCGGCCACCATGTATCAGGATTTTCAGTGTGTTGGGGAAGTCGCGGATCAGCGTCATTAAACGGTCTTCAAAACTCTCGAAGCCTCGACCAGGGATTCTTGAGGCCCACGCCGAAAAATGTCGAATAATGATGGTGAGCTGTTGGCCAGCTTGAAGGATTTCTCTCAAGGTCGCTAGAGCCTCTTCGAGTTCTTCACCGGTGCACTCAGCATGGAACGACCATCTGTTCTGAGAACTCTCCGTTATGTGGATTGCTCGTTCCACTGAGGATTCTTCTCGATGGGGGCGACCATCAAAGAGGGCCACCTTGTTGGCAATCCTTGGCGAAGGGTCCCCTTGGTGGTGCTGGGTGAAGAACGCCGTGACTGCCCGATCTAGCAGTTTTTCGGCACCAGATCCGCTGGCGCCGATGACGGCTAAAGAACCGGTGAGGATCCAGGGTTTTCGTCCGCTCTGAGGCGTTGCCTCGGAAGAAGTTGTCTTGGGGTTCCACCATATCGGAGCTTGCATCCGTTCGGTTGGGTGGTCGACGAGCCCTAGGATCATGCCTGATGTCGGTGTTAACGGGTCTGTGCTCTGAGTGCTAGGATTCCAGTGCTCGGGTAGCGAAGGCAAGACAATGGGGTCAGGACATAACAGACCGGCCTGTTCATGGGCTTGGGTAATCATGGATACCACCCGTGGCCACTTCGTGGTGGCGACAGTCTTTGTCGACACCGGGCGATCGGCGAAGACTGGGGTGAGCGTGACCGGTTCAGAAGGTAGTCGCATAATAGGAGTCTGAAAGATCTCGGAATCGGCCGGTCCGCGACGCAGAATCCCACGCCCTGGCTGAGAAGCGCTGATGCGATAGGCCGAGGCATCACCGATCAGGTCCCAGGAATCTTGTTCTGTTGCTGTGCGAAGACAGAGTACCGAGCCCAGATTTGCCCGCACGTCAGAGGTCACGGTCCCCTGAGCCCGCTGTGTTGCCAACACCAAATGGAATCCCAGTGAGCGTCCCGTGGAGGCGAGGCGGATCAGAACATCTTGGGCTTGACGGTGGTCTTCGATTAGCATTTTCAGTTCATCGATGGCCACCACAAGCCGTGGCAAGACGACATGGGGCACGTTCTGTCGGAACGATGAGTAATCGGGGACCCGATACTCAGCAAAGAGCTTCTCTCTGCGGTGTAATTCGGCTTCGATAGCTCCCAAAGATCGCAAAGACACTCCGGCGCTGAGGTTGGTTTCCACCGCCATCACATGTGGCAGGTCCTCGAGGACCGCGAAGGAGGAACCACCTTTAAAATCGAGGAGTACCATCGATAGCTGGTCCGCAGGGTAGTTCATCGCTAGTTGGGCTAGAACAGTCAGTAAGAGCTCAGATTTTCCCGATCCGGTCGTGCCGGTAATCAACACATGTGGTCCGTCTGCGACCAGATCTAAAGCGTCGGCGCTATCTCTGGCATCGATCTCCACCCGCAGATCTCCCGCGCTATGAGCGGTAAAAAATGTAGACGGAAGGCTCAACAGCGGGCTATGACTCCTGGTTGCCGGTAATTGGCTGAGTAGGCGTGAAGTAACCAAATCTAAAGTGGTGACACTTATCCCAAAGAAGTTGATCTGCGAGATATCTTGGTCCAGACCTGATACTGAGCCATCGCTAACATCAAACACCACCTCTTGGCTGGCCGGAGGTCTGGGACAGTTCTCGTCTACCTGTTCAATCCGTACCAGGGGAGTACGGGCGAATTTTTGGTCCAGGTCGTCCCGAGTGAGCGTACCGGTCGTATCAATGATTGTTGATGGTAGGACGGAATCGATCAGTTCCTTGTCCCGTTCGGAATTCGTATGGACCCAGACACGTTGTTGGGTGGCCGCTGCGTGATGGTGGCACTGTGCCAGCAGCCAGTGTGTGACCGAGGCAAGCTGTTCGGGTAGCCCGCGGACCACGGTGGTTGAGCCTGGAGCCAGATGTTGGGCGATAGCGGTATGAACTTGGGTATGCTGCGCCCATTTCTCGTCGGCGTCACTCCGCACAAGCTTGACCGCGAGGATCCCGTCTCCCCAGCGGATGGTTGGAGTTGCTAAATGCGGTCGGAGCAGCCCGAGCGGATCTGGGGCGATAGATCGCAGAGCGAAACGCAGTTGGTCTGGAGTGTATGTTTCATTCAGTCGGTGTTGTCCCTGTTCGGTAGATAGTCGGGTGATCGTTGCGATAAACTTCCGGCGTTTCGCGCGATATTGACTGATCATGACCACGGCGACGATCACCGAAATCGCGCTGAAGAGCAGGAAATACCACATTCCTGTGACAACCATCATCACCAGTCCGATGATCATCGGACTGGCTGCCATTACCAGTTGAAGCACAACATTCGGCGGCTGAGGCTCCGGGCCCGGATCAATCTCCAGTACGGCTGGGGCCCTTAACTCTGGCAGCCGGGGATAGTGCGGGGAGACGAGACGAAAACTTGTCTGCCCTCTGGACAGAGTCTCTTGTGCCGGCCACTGCGATGAAACCGATCTCTCGTGCGACGTTTCGGCAGGTTGTGTTAGCGGGCTGTAGGTTGTCAACTGGGTGGTGTGCTGCGTCAGATGCACGCTGAAATCACGATCGAGCAGATACGGATCGTTGATTTGATAGTGCGCGTGCTGTCGGCCCACGGACAATGGTTCTCGTGTGACCGGCACAAGACGCCCGGCGTCAGGTCCGGTAGTAGTCACGAGATTCAACCCAGGATGATCTATCCGTTCCTTTGGTATTGCGTGGTCAGGCCGGGCAATCAGCCGCAGGACATGACCGGCCGAGGGCACATGCTCGCAGCATTGGGTGAGCTGAGTGTGATCGAGGTCCGCCAAGCGACGTTGCTCGAACCACAACTGGTAGTCCCGTAGCTGGGCTTCTGCGTGCTGTCTGATCAGCTGTTCTAATTCAGCACCGCCACCCGCGGGAAGGTTTTCAAGCACCCATCGGGGCGGTTGCGGAGTTGCTAGTCCGAAGAGCTCAAGAAGCATCGTCAATCCGGTGTGTCATGGGTTTCTGGTCGGTTCTATCTTCGTCGCCGGGTACGAATGCGTCGAGAGTATTTGTAAGACCTGTGGATAATATAAATTATCCAGAAATTTCAGGAACCACTGTTTTCTCAGCTCAATTTATTGTTTACAGTGAGTGGGGTCACAGTTTTGTAATGTCAGACGACAGTTTTGGTTGCTGAAGGGGAGCAATGATTCGATGGACGCTTTGCGCATACTGGAAACAGAAGTTCGCGAAGAGATACGCCGATCCAATATTGACCCTTCTAAAGATCTCACTGCAGTTCGAGACCTCGTCTACCACGTCACACAGAACTATGATGCGCGTTCACTGACAGGTAGCGTGCCGGTTTTGGCCGATCGTGAGGTTGCTCAAAAAGCCGTGCTAGACGCTGTCGCTGGTTTCGGACCGCTGCAACGGCTGCTGGACGATGATTCTGTCGAAGAAATCTGGATCAACTCTCCCGACCAAGTTTTCTGCGCTCGCGGTGGCACCACAGAGTTGACCAATGTCTCGTTGAGTGCGCAACAGGTTCGAGACTTGGTCGAGAAGATGCTGAAAAGTTCGGGGCGTCGACTCGACCTGTCCTCACCGTTCGTTGACGCTGCCTTACCCGACGGATCACGGCTCCACGTGGTTATTCCGGAGATTACGGCACAACACTGGGCCGTTAACATTCGAAAATTCGTTGTTCGAGCGCACAACCTTCAGGATTTGGTCCGTACCCGCTCGCTAACCGCTCAAGCCGCCATGTTTTTAGAGGCTGCCGTGACTGCCGGGCTGAACATTCTGGTGTCCGGTGCCACTCAAGCCGGGAAAACCACTCTGTTGAATTGTCTATCCGCTGCCATCGGGGCCAGAGAGCGAGTGATTACCGTTGAGGAGATCTTTGAACTGCAGATACCGGTTCGTGACGTGGTGAGCATGCAGTGTCGGCAGGCCAATCTGGAAGGTTATGGTGAGATTTCGTTGCGTCGCCTGGTAAAAGAAGCCCTGCGGATGCGTCCGGACCGGATTATTGTCGGAGAGGTCCGTGAGGCCGAAAGCTTGGACATGCTCATTGCGATGAACGCCGGACTGTCGGGAATGTGCTCGGTGCACGCCAACAGTGCCCAGGATGCACTCACCAAAATCTGCACGCTACCTTTATTGGCAGGGGACAATATCACCTCACAATTCGTGGTCCCGACGGTGACCAGTTGTTTTGACCTGGTGGTGCACTGTGAAAAAGACCGCCGAGGACAGCGACGGATAGCTGAGATCCGTGCGGTCGGGCAACGTGTCGAAGCCGGTGTGATCGAATCGGCTCCAGTCTTTCATCGACCAGAGCACGAACTAGTTTTTAACCCCAGCGGTTTGGTGGATAGCAAAAAGTTTCGTGACCACGGTATGGACGTCCGCGCTTTGATGGGCGCGAACGCATGAGCGTGTTGCTCGGGCTCATCCTAGGGGTCGGGCTACTCCTGATTTGGCTGTCATGGTGGGCCCAGCCTGCCCAGGAGAGTCGCAAGCCCTCTCGCGTGTCAGGACTTCAGCACCTGGTTATTCGTTCTGGGATCGAACGCATTACCGTCCCCACTGTCGTGGCTAGTTCGGCCATTTTGGCTTTGGTGGTGGGGCTGGTCATGATTGCCCTGACGAGAGCGGTTCCGTTGGGGATCTGCTTTGGACTCTTCGCAGCTCTGCTTCCATTTGGCATCTTGAAATCGTCAGCCAGAAAACGGCAAGCGACGATGCGCGAGGTATGGCCCGAGGCGGTAGACCATTTACGGTCCGCGATTCGTGCCGGATTGACGTTGCCCGAGGCGTTGTCACAATTGGCGATTCACGGTCCCGAAGAACTCAGACCCGCGTTGGAAGATTTCACCGCAGATTATCGGGCCGGAATGCGGTTCTCTGATGCCCTAACACGCCTTAAGGAGCGTCTGGCCGATCCAGTAGCCGATCGGCTGGCGGCATCGTTGATGATGACCCGGGATGTCGGTAGCGCAGATATTGGTGCAGTACTGGAGACCTTGGCGGACTTTTTGCGTGAAGAGGCACAAACTCGAGCTGAACTGGAAGCGCGACAGTCTTGGACTATCAACGGGGCGCGTCTGGCTGTGGTCGCGCCGTGGGTCGTGCTACTACTTTTGGCAACACAACCGCAGGCGTTGGCTGCTTATCAAACGATGGCAGGCATGCTCGTGTTGCTGTTCGGCGTGGTGGTTAGTGCCTTGTGCTATTGGCTAATGCGCAGGATTGGGGCTCTTCCGGCTGAGAGGAGAGTTTTATGAGCGTGCCAAGTTGGTTGGCCTTAGGGTGCGGGGCACTTTTAGGTACCGGTCTTGTATTGATCATGTTGGTCGTGTGGACAGGTGGGTCGCCCTCGCTAGTCCAGCGCGTCCAACCTCAGCTCCGGGGATTTGCTCCTGCGACGGCACCGGTGACGGCTCGGCCCAGTGGGGTCTTCGGTACGATCTACAAGTTGGCCGCCCCGTTGCTGGGTCGAGTGGCCAGACTGCTGGATATGATGAACCTCGGTTCTGACCAATTACAGAGAAAACTGTGGAGTGCTGGCCTCGAGATGACCGTGGCACAGTATCGCACAGAGCAACTCATGTATGCCCTACTTGGAGCATCCGCCGGAATGGTGGTCAGTATCGGGCTTGCCGTGAACTACTCACTCACGCCCCTGCTAGGCGTCATCGTGGTTCTTGGTCTTGGCGTCCTGGGTTTCTTCTTGCGGGATAATGTTCTCAGCTCCCAGGTATCTCGTCGCAAAGCCCGTATCTTGGCGGAGTTTCCCACCGTGACCGAACTAGTTGCTTTGTCAGTATCGGCCGGAGACACTGCACAGGGTGCCATCGAACGGGTGGCCAACTCCGCTGAGGGAGAGCTGGCTACCGAATTTGATCGCGTGATGCGAGATCTCCATGCCGGTTCCAGCTTCGCTACTGCCCTGCGGTCCTGTGACCACCGGGTCCAGATACCGGCCGTCGAACGATTCATCTCTGGGCTCTTGGTGGCCTTGGAACGCGGTACTCCGCTGTCGCAGGTCTTAAGGGCACAAGCCCATGATGTCCGTGAGATGTCGAAACGAAACTTGATGGAAGTCGCGGGCAAGAAAGAGATCGGCATGATGGCCCCATTGATCTTCGGCATCCTGCCTCTGACAGTCCTCTTTGCCGTCTATCCGGGCCTCTCGCTATTGAACCTCGGTGTTTGAGAGTTTCGAGCAATACAGACTAGATCACCCCCCAAAAAAAGGAATGACCAGAAATCCACGACGAGTAAGTCACGACAAGAAGGAGACACACTATGAAGAGCCTGATTACGTTGATGATCTGGATGTCCAATTCACTCCAGCGCCTGGGACGAGATGAACGAGGAGATGTTCCAGGCTGGGTGATGATTACCCTGATGTCGGCTGTGCTGGTGGCTGGCCTGCTGGCACTTGCCGGCCCGGCTCTGGCAGACCTCTTCAACCAGGCGATCGATCAAGTTTCAACAAACTAAGATGTGGGAATCCATCGGCTCGTTGCGACGTGAGCGTGGCTCCGCCGTGGCGGAATCAACCATGATCATCGCCGTCATTGCGGTGCTGATGGTTTCGATCATGCAACTAGCGGTCATTATTCACACGCGCAATACGATGATTGACGCGGCCTCAGCAGGCGCCCGTTATGCGGGGCTAGCTGATAAGTCCGTCAGCGACGGCGTGGAGCGGGCCGAGACGTTGCTGACCGAGTCGATACCGGGGGCTTCGCAGGCTCAGGTGAGTGCTCAGGTTTCCGCAGTACCCGGTGGTGATGGAGCGGAGTTGATTACCATCACCGTCGAGCACGGCATTCCCATGGTTGGGTTCGTCGCCGCTCCTGTCACGTGGGAGGTGAGTGGCCATGCGTATAGCTTCACCCAATAGATGCGACCATCGCGCCGATGAGGGGTCTTCGACCGTGGAATTCACGGTACTTGCTGCCGTACTACTGGTGCCGGTGATCTATTTCTTAGTACTCATCGCCCAGATCCAATCCGCCGGCTACGCCACCGTTGCAGCGGCTGATCAGGGCGTGAGAATGCTTGCGCAGGCTTCGGACGATGAACAGGGCGAGCAACGAGCCAGAGCCAGCATTGAGCGAACCGTGGAGGATTACGGCGTTGATCCAGACCAAATTACCGTCGCCATTCACTGCTCACCAGACAGTTGCACCGCTCCGGGCTCACTAGCGCAGATCGAAATATCCACTAGTGTGGGTCTTCCGCTGGTTCCCAGTATCTTAGGTAACCCGACCAGCGTGGCCACGTTGAACTCAGTCGCTGACTATCAAGTGGGTGAATTTGAGTAAGGTACTAGCTCGATGGCGTGTCCGAATGTGCGAAGATTCAGGACAGACCAGCATTTTGCTGGTGGGGATATGCGCCGTCTTGTTGTCCTGTGCGGTCACGATCTTGGCAATCACACAGGTCAATCTCCAGTCGCGCAAGCTCCTATCGACCGCCGACACTGTGGCATCCGTGGCGGCCGCCGACTTTCGTCTTGATGCACCTGCCATCTCAGAACCCAATAGCAACAGCGTGGTAACCCAAACGCCAAGACTCAATGCCCGGTCGGCCCGGGGGCGGGTTGAAGACTATCTCAATTCTTCGGGGGCCTACCAGCGGTTCGGCGACCTTGACGTCGTCGATGTCCGAGTCCTTGGCGGGGATACAGTGGTGGTGGAGTTGACTGCACAGGCGGAGGTCCCGGTGGTGAGTTGGTTTCTTCCCGATGGGGTAGAGGTTCACGCAGAGTCCAGCGCTCGCACCAGTCTGCAACGCTGAGTCGTTTTCTGCCCTCCGGCTCAGATGACGTAGGCTTGGAGGGTCATGGCTGAAATTGATTTCCCCGCTGAGATCGCGGGTCTACGTTCTACCTATGCCTCGATTGCGGAAGTCTCCGACTTGCCGCAGATTCGCGCTGACGTCGAGGAGCTATCCGGTCAGGCTGCGGCACCTGATCTATGGGACAATCCTGATGAGGCTCAAAAAATCACCTCCAAGCTCTCGAGGCGTCAGCACGAACTGGAACGGTTGACCACCATGGAATCACGCATTGACGATCTCGAAGTCATGGTGGAATTGGCCAGGGAAGAGTCAGAACCGGCCATTTTGGATGACGCGGCCAGTGAGCTCTCCAGCATCCGCGATGCACTTAGCCAGCTAGAAACTGTCACGCTACTCAACGGTGAATATGATGAGCGCGAGGCGGTGGTGACTATTCGCTCTGGTGCCGGTGGTGTGGATGCTGCCGACTTCGCCGAAATGCTGATGCGAATGTATTTGCGCTGGGCCGAACGCCACGGGTACCCGACCAAGGTGATGGACACCTCCTATGCCGAAGAAGCTGGGATGAAGTCGGCAACTTTTGAGGTCAATGCTGAATACGCATATGGAACGTTATCGGTTGAAGCCGGAACGCACCGTTTGGTCCGTATTTCTCCTTTCGACAACCAGGGACGTCGACAGACCTCCTTCGCCGCGGTTGAAGTCGTGCCGGTGATTGAATCCGATGACTCGCTGGAGATTCCCGAGACAGAGCTGAAGATCGATGTGTTCCGTTCCTCAGGCCCTGGTGGTCAGTCGGTCAACACCACCGACTCTGCGGTGCGTATGACCCATATTCCCACCGGGATCGTGGTGTCGATGCAGAACGAGAAGTCTCAGATTCAAAACCGCGCTGCTGCCCTGCGGGTCTTGCAGTCGCGGTTGCTGTTGCTACGCCAGCAGGAAGAAGATGCCAAGAAGAAAGAACTCGCCGGTGACGTAAAAGCCAGCTGGGGTGATCAAATGCGCTCTTATGTGCTCAATCCCTATCAGATGGTGAAAGATCTGCGGACCGGGCACGAGGAAGGTAACCCCGACAAGGTCTTCAACGGCGAAATTGATGACTTTATCGATGCTGGCATCCGGTGGCGTGCCGGTGACCGGCATGACGGCGAGGACGAGAACTAATCGACTTCGGCGACACAGCATCTCTCATGGCTCAGCCTCCCACAACGGTTACCAATTCGTGACTATTCTTGAAGGGCCGGCGCTGGAAGACTTCCCCGATTAGGCCACACCGCCGGCGGGTATTCTGCCCGGTCGGAGTAGAACATGATTCGATTCGAAGATGTCACGAAGGTTTATCACCGTACCTCGCGACCAGCACTCGAAGACGTGACCGTTGAAATAGAACGCGGTGAGTTCGTCTTCTTAGTTGGTGCCTCCGGATCCGGTAAATCAACTTTTATCCGACTGGTCCAGCGAGAAGAACGTGCAAGCTCCGGTTCCGTCTACGTCTCAGGAAAAAACGTCGCCAAACTGCCGAGCTGGCGGGTTCCTCACCTGCGACGCGGTTTGGGCGTGGTCTTTCAGGACTTTCGGTTGTTGCCGAACAAAACCGTGTTTGCCAACGTGGCCTTTGCAATGCAAGTGTTAGGCAAACGTAATGCCTTGATCAGCCAAAACGTGCCCGATGTGCTCGAGACCGTGGGGTTGGCGGGGAAAGAGAAGCGGATGCCACACGAGCTATCCGGTGGTGAGCAACAGCGCGTGGCGATTGCTCGTGCGGTTGTGAACCGCCCGGCGATTCTGTTGGCCGATGAGCCCACCGGTAACCTCGACCCCGAAACGTCCTGGGGAATTATGGAAGTTCTGGACAAGATCAACCAGAACGGCACTACCGTGGTGATGGCGACCCACGATCACGACATCGTTAACTCGATGAAAAAGCGTGTGGTGGAACTTGTGGATGGTCGTATTGTGCGTGATGAAGCCGAAGGCGGTTACTCTCCCTCCATTAGTCCTGAACACGAGCGCCAGCTGCAGGCCTATGGAGATGACCAGCCGATGCCACGTCGTGCCACACGGCGCGGTGAGGCAGTTCAGGAACAGATCGTCCAGGAGGGTCAGCAGTGAGAGTTAGGTTTATTTTCGGCGAGACTTTCTCTGGTATTCGCCGAAACCTCTCGATGGTCATCTCGGTCATTCTGGTGACTTTTGTGTCCCTGACCTTCGTCGGAGCCGCCGGTCTCCTTCAGCAACAAATTAACCAGATGAAGGGCTATTGGTACGACCGGGTTGAAGTGGCGATCTTCTTGTGTACCGAAAATTCCCTGTCGGCGGCCTGTTCGGCGGGCGCGGTGACCGATGAACAACGCCAGGCCATTGAAGACCAGCTCGAATCGCCGCAAGCAGCAGAGTATGTCGACAGCTACGAGTACGAGTCTCAAGAGATGGCGTTGGAGATTTTCCAAGAGCAGTTTGCCAACTCCGAAATGGCTGAGGTAGTCACGGCTGACCAGCTCCCGGAATCATTCCGGGTGAAATTGGTAGACCCCGAACAATACGAAGTGATCAACGAGATGTTCGCCAATATGCCGGGCGTTGAGGAGGTCTCAGATCAGCGAGAATTGCTGGAGTCGTTATTTGCAATCATGAACATCGCCTCAGTCGTTGCGGTCGGACTGGCCGTGGTGATGTTGGTGACAGCAACGCTTTTGATCGCGACCACCATCCGGCTCTCCGCCTTCTCCCGCCGACGCGAGACCGGGATTATGCGCTTGGTCGGCGCCTCCAAGTCCATGATCCAACTCCCGTTTCTGGCAGAAGGTGTGTTGGCGGCGGTCCTTGGCGCGGTGCTGGCATCGGTGACGACGTGGGCACTGGCAGAGTTCTTTGTTGGTAACTGGTTGGCCACCCAATATCCAGACACTGGCTTTATATCCGGACAAGATGCCCTCGTTCTCATACCATTGTTGATAGTGATTGCCGTGGTTCTGGCTGCGGTCTCGTCCTGGTTGACATTGCGGCGATACCTCAAGGTCTAGCTCGGCAGTGGCCTGCTTGAGTCCTTCGTCTTCCCCCGTTCCGTGAAGGAGTACTTTTCATGAGCCGTAACCGGCTACCTCTGTGTGTTATTGCGACTGGCTTGATGGCGGTGCTGACAGTCAGCAGTATCGCGCCAGCCCATGCGCAGGATAAGGTCGATGAGTTGCAACAGCAGCTGGACGAATCGCGTCAGCAGGAATCAGACTTGTCTGATTCCTTGTCGGATTTGGAAAGCCAAAAGCAAAAACTGGAGTCTGACCGGGGCGACTTGAATGCCAACCTGGAAGGGCTCGATGAGGACATCCGGAAAAAGGTCACGGAGCTCAACGAGTTGCAAGAGCAGTTGCCCGGTGCGCAACAGGCTGTTGAAGACGCAGAGTCTCGAGTGCAAGCTGCCGTGGATGAAGTGCAGTCGCTCAAGAGTCGATTGACCTCAGCCCAGCAACGTCGTCAGGAAATTCAGGCCGAGATCGATGACTCGGAACAACAGGTTGCACAAGCGCGCGAGGAAGTTGGCCAGATTGCCCACCAGGCCTACCGGCGTGGCGGGGTCTCGCAAGATCTGTCGTTTATGCTCGGTGTTTCTGATTCCTCCCTGCCCGAGACTATGGGACTGACTCAGCAGGCGCTACGCATCCAATCCTCACGGTCTTCCCAGGCCTCCCAGCAGGCAGCAACCGACCGTAATGCGGACGCACGTCTCGCCGGCGTGGAACAAGAAATCGAAGAGCTACAGGCACAGGCCGAGGAAGCTCTCGAAGCTGAAGAAAAAGCCCGTGACGAGGCTCGAGCCGCAAAGAAGGAATTGGACACGATGGTATCCGACACCGAGCGGCTCACTGAAGAACTGAAGGCCGAACGTCCGAAGATTCAGAAGCAGATCGACGAGAACCGCGCCGAGCAATCTTCGGTGAATGAAGACATCGCTCAGCGTCAGCGGGAGTTGCTCGATCAAGAATCAGCAACCTCGGACTTAGAAGGCCAATACCAAGAGGCAGTCGAAGAGGCTGAACGCAAGCGCAAGGAAGCAGAAGAAGCGGAACGTAAGGCTCGTGAAGCAGAGGAACGAGCAGCGGCCGCTAAGGCGTCGGAACGTCAGCGCAAGGAGGCTGAAGAAGCACGGAAAAAGGCCGAAGAAGCCTCTAAGGCCTCGCGTGACGCAGACCAAAAAGTCACAGAAGAGGCTGCGGCCAACGAGTCGTCCAAATCATCGGGCTCCTCGGGATCCTCGAAACCTTCCAGCAGTTCCTCGGCGTGGGGTCTGGTTCCTCCCCTCAATACCTACCAGACTTCTGGATTTGGGTGGCGTCCCACCCCAGCCGGAACTTTTGACTATGGAGGAGCTGGCGGATACGTTCACACCGGAATCGACTATGGCGGTGGCTGTGGTCTACCGATCAAGGCCGCCGCGTCCGGCACGGTCATGAACGCTGACTGGGCCGTGTGGACCTCGGGTCGTCGGGTCGTCATTTCGCACGGGCAGGTTAACGGTCGGCTATTGGCCACAAAGTACCATCACATGACCCGTTACGTCGTCAGTCCAGGTCAGAAGGTCAACCAGGGTGACGTCATCGGTTATACCGGCACAACCGGTAACTCCACCGGGTGCCATTTGCACTTTGAAACGCTGTTAGACGGGACCGCGGTTGACCCCGAGGGCTTGCTCTAAGTATTTCCACGTCGCGGCCCTCTCTGACCCGTTAGATGACGTCGAAGAGGGCCGACGTGTATAATTTTTGGGTTGACCGACAAGATGTGCCCGGTATGTTCAACGAGATCTTGGGGAAGAGGTGAGGCTGACGATGGCGAAGAAATCGAACGGGAAAAAAACACCTGACCCCAATAGCCAGGTTGTTGCCTCGAACCGGAAAGCTCGTCACAACTACACGATCAAAGATACCTATGAAGCCGGGCTGTCTCTGATGGGAACTGAGGTTAAATCACTACGCGAGGGACAAGCCTCGATTGGTGATGGGTTCGCCCAGTTTACCAATGGTGAGCTCTACCTCGAACAGGTCTACATTCCTGAATACCTCAACGGTTCTTGGACGAACCATGCATCGCGACGCCGGAGAAAATTGCTACTACACCGTGCAGAATTGAATCGGCTTGAGCGCGCTGTCCAGGACAAAGGCGTTACCATTGTGCCACTTAAGCTCTATTTTAAGAATGGTATCGCCAAGGTAGAGATCGCCGTTGCCGAGGGTAAGCGTGACTTTGACAAGCGCCAAGCACTTCGTGAGCAGCAAGATGCGCGTGAGGCACAACGAGCGATGCGGCAAGCCAACCGGCGCGGGGTCTCCGCGTTGGAGTTTTAGCTCTTTGCAGAAGAACACAGCTCCCGGGCAATCAGGGAGCTCGCGTGACTTGCGGGCGGATTTTCGACGGGTTATTCTGGTGTATCCACGATTTCGTGGAACATAATCGAAGAGGGGACGATCGGTTTCGACGATGTGAGTTGAGGTAAGGGAAGCGTGCCGAGGACGCAAAGTCATCTCGTAAACGCCCTTTGCAATCAATTAAGTGCCGAATCTAAGCGCACTGACTTCGCTCTCGCTGCCTAATCAGTGATCGAGTCCGTCAGCCCGGGAATGCTATCGGCCCGGTGTCTGGCGTCGATTAGATAGCCACTGTTCGTTGACCCTGTCGGGGGAATCAACGAAGACCTGAAGCCGACTAGACCTGAACGATCGCCTGTCTGTGGGACGATCGAGGTCGATAAAACTTCAGAACAGACTGCGCACGGAGAAGCCTACTGAAGTTCACATCGGACCCGGGTTCGATTCCCGGCGTCTCCACCCTAGGCCCGCTAACTCGTTGAGTTGGCGGGCTTTTTCGTTGCACATAAAGGGAAGTAGCGGAATCACGCTCATCCTCAAACAAAGGGTCCACGTTCGACATGTCACGGATTGCAGGGAAGAACTCGGCAGGATGGGGGCTAACTGGGAATAAGACGACCGAGCCCCGCTCATGTCATCGATTTGTGAACAGGGTCTTTGCGTCAAAGGCGAGCCTCTAGGAGCGATTCAGTGCCTGGCTCGTGTCGGACGATGGCGTCTCATCTCTTTGGAGAGGGTCGCGGATTTCTCCTGAGACGAGGTCATCATCTCGGGTCAGGCCGCGCTGCATATCGAAGATGAAGGCAATGGTTGCTGCCACGACGGTGGGGACCATCCATCCCAGTCCCGCTGAGAACAACGGGATGATCGCCAGTGGCTCGGCCAGGACCTCAGCACCGAACAGATTGTTGGACACGATCAGATCAAGGGCCGAGAAGATCAGCGCGACATAGACACCGGTGCGGTAGGTCAGTGGTAACTGGCGACGCGGGACCAGCAGGTGGACCAAGCTGGTGACGATTAAGGCTATTGCGGGTGGGTAGATCAGTCCGATGATGGGTGTCGAGAACGTCAGGATGCGTTCCAGGCCGAGATTAGCAAGAGTGAATGCGATCACGGTGAAGATCATTGCCCAGCTACGGTAGGACAGCTGGGGGAGTAGTTCTTCAAAGAACGACGCTGAGGCAGCAATCAGACCAACCGCGGTGGTCAGGCATGCCAGCAGAACCACAGCGGAGAAGATGATGTCTCCGGTCAATCCCAAAGTCAGCTTCGACGCGCTGGACAGAATTTCTGCGCCATCGGAATAACTTTCTTTATTCGGCATGCGCGTGCCCATAAAGCCCAGACCGAGGTAAACCAGCATGAGGAAGAAGCCGGCGATACAGGCCGAGATTGCGCTGAGCTTTACCACTCTCTTGTGGTTGGTTATGCCAGCAGCGCCGAAGCTGGAGACCACCACGATGGCGAATGCCAGAGCGGCAATGGAATCCATGGTGAAGTAGCCCTGAAGAATTCCGGCGATCAGCGGGCTGGAAGCGTATTCCTCGGTGGGAGCTACCGGGGGATTATTCATGGACGCAATAACGGCGATGGTCATCACGGTCAACAGAATGAGCAGGGCGGGGGTGAGGACTTTACCCAAGGAGTCGGCCACCTTGCCTGGGAATAGCACAATGACGAACGCGACGGCAAAGAAGAGCCCGGTAAAGAACACGCGCCAGCCTGTACCGGATAGTCCAAAGGTGGATTCAATGCCGAGTTCGTAACCGATCGCTGCCACGCGTGGCATGGCGTAAAACGAACCGATGGAGAGATAGACAACCACTGAGAAGATGACACCGAAAATGACGCCAGCTCGAGAGGCCATATCCCTGACGCCGGAACCAGACACTGCGACAGCAATGATCGTGATGACCGGTAGGACCACGCCGGCCACCAGGAAGCCGGTGATTGCAGGCGCAAACCGATCGCCGGACTCGATACCGAGCATGGGCGGGAAAATCAGGTTCCCGGCCCCAAAAAACATCGAGAACAACATCAAACCAACGGCGAAGACTGTTGTGACGGTTTTCTTCGACGACAATGTGGTCGGTGAAGCCATAGATGGGGCCATCCTTGAGCGTCTGAGGTGCAGTGACTCACCTTAGGATAATGTCTGGTGGCTCACGCTACTGATATTGGTAGCTAGATTTCCCGACGTCTCGAATTGGTTAGAGGGTCAGTGGAGGAGTCGGTCTACGTGTCCATCGAATAACGTGTCCGGTCAGTACAGCCAACTAGCTTCACCTGTCTCGATCTGGGAGTTGGTCTTGTCAAGGGGTATTTGGCTCACCTAGAGTATGTGATGATGATCACATTCAAGCGCTCTTCTTTGAGGTGGGTCTCAGATGAGAGAAGGACTGGTCGCAAGCGGTGGTCCGAGTTACCGCGGGCTACCTCCGGAGTTGGAAGCCTCGTGGCGTCGCTCTCGCGCTCATTCTCTTGACGCCGAGTCGACTGACGCCCCGTTGTTCTACGACGGGCTGAAGTTGGATGACTATCGAAGAAACCACCCCCTTGCTGCTTTGTTACCAATGGTGCGGAGTGTGTTGACGGACTCCGTGGCTGAGTCAGGGTTAATTGTGGCCGTCGTCGATTACGCCGGCACCTTACTCTGGGTGGAGGGCGACCACCACACGCGGACTCTTGCGGAGGATCTATCCTTCGGTCCTGGCGCCAATTGGGCGGAGCAAAGCATGGGCACGTCCGCCCCTGCGGTTGCTTTAGTCACCGGACGTCCGGTTCAAGTGGCACGAACACAACATTTTGCCCTCCATATCCAATGCTTCTCGTGCACCGCAGTCCCTGTTCGCGACCCGATTACCGGAAAGATCTTAGGGGCCCTGGACATTACGGGCGGTGATCGTGCCGTTGCCGGGCATGCGCTGGCGTTGATGAAAGCCACCGGATTAGCTTGCGAAGGATACCTGCGAGAGCTCTACGCGGACCGCATGCCAACGTGTCTCTATCACGGTGGGGTGCAGGCGGGGCTTGGGCCCACGACACTGAGTGCGGTCGGCCGAGCCAAGCCCTTGCTGGTCGATGGTGCGGGAAATGCCGTAGAGCTGAGCCAACGTCATGCGGAAATTCTTTTCTTGTTGTGCTGGGAGGCACATCAGCGCGGTCGAGGCATGAGCGCGGAAGAGCTGAGTGAGCAACTTTTCGGCTCTGGTGAGCACGTGGTCACGGTGCGCGCTGAAATGACCCGCTTGCGAAAATTCCTAGCTGCGCGACCGGCGCTTGCTGTTGAAGTCGAGTCTCGACCCTATCGGCTTGTGGCGTCGCTGGAGCTTGATGTCGTGGAACTATGGAACGCCTTGCGCTCTGGTGATCTTGACCAGGCGTTGGGTTTCGGCAGTCAATCGTTCTTGCCAGAGAGTGGCGCGCCGGGGGTATTTGAGGTGCGCCATCGAGTGGCGACGTGGTTACGAGAGCTCGTTCTGGAGAGAGCCAATGCCGAGCAAGTGCTGAAGTATCTCGATACGTGTCACGACGAGGAAGACGAGCAAGTCATGATGCTTGCACTCAAAATTCTGCCCGAGCAGCATCCGCGCCGAACGGAAATTGTCTTGAACCTCGAGCGCACTGGTGAAATCGACGGGATGCGTTGCAACCCGCCTGCAACCGGCATGTGATTAGGATCATATTCAAGGAGTCTCTGAAGAGTAACCGTAACAACGGACTCCCGTTTTTAGGAGGTCAGGATGACACAATATGCACACCCCGGCCAGCCTGGCGCGCTGGTGGAATTTAAATCACGATACGACCATTACATCGGTGGCGAGTGGGTTGCACCAGTCAAAGGTCAGTACTTCGAGAATATTACTCCAGTGACCGGCAAAGTCTTCACCGAGGTCGCTCGCGGAACCGCGGAGGACATTGACGTCGCGATCGATGCGGCACAAGCTGCAGCATCAGCGTGGGGCAAAGCCTCGGCGGCCGAACGGGCCGGAGTTCTGTTGAAGATCGCGGACCGGATGGAGCAACATCTTGAAGAGCTTGCGGTGGCTGAGACCTGGGATAATGGTAAAGCCATCCGAGAACCCCTAAACGCAGATCTTCCCTTGGCGATTGACCACTTCCGCTATTACGCAGGGGCGATACGCGCTCAAGAGGGTCGGCTGTCCCAAATTGACGATGACACCACCGCGTATCATTTTCACGAACCGCTGGGCGTTGTCGGGCAAATCATTCCCTGGAACTTCCCGCTGTTGATGGCGGTGTGGAAACTGGCTCCAGCGCTGGCAGCAGGAAACGCTGTCGTGCTCAAGCCAGCTGAGCAAACTCCGGCTTCGATTCTGGTGCTGTTGGAGTTAATTGGGGACCTGCTGCCTGCGGGGGTCGTCAACGTGGTCAATGGATTTGGGCTGGAAGCCGGTAAGCCATTGGCTTCGAATCCGCGGATTCGAAAGATTGCTTTTACCGGCGAGACCACCACAGGTCGACTCATCATGCAGTATGCGTCAGAAAACATTATCCCCGTAACCCTGGAGCTAGGTGGTAAGTCCCCAAATATTTTCTTCGAGGACGTGATGGCTGCCGATGATGCGTTCTTCGACAAAGCACAAGAAGGGTTTGTGCTCTTTGCACTCAATCAGGGCGAAGTCTGCACCTGCCCGTCTCGAGCGCTCGTGCAGGAATCGATCGCCGATGACTTCTTGGAGCAGGCGGTAGCTCGCACTCAGCGCATTAGTCACGGTGACCCGCTCAATTCGGACACGGTCATTGGTGCACAGGCTTCCAATGATCAGCTCGAGAAGATCCTGTCTTACCTGGACATTGGAGTTAAGGAAGGCGCGGAAGTCCTGACGGGCGGTGGCCGTGCTGAACTGGACGGAGACCTCGCGGAGGGGTTCTATGTCCAACCCACTATCTTTAAAGGGAAGAATGATATGCGTGTCTTCCAGGAAGAGATCTTCGGTCCTGTCGTCGCTGTCACGACCTTCGCGGATTACGACGAGGCAATCTCGATTGCAAATAACACGCTCTACGGTTTGGGCGCTGGCGTGTGGTCGCGGAATGGTACGAGAGCCTATCGGGCTGGTCGAGATATTCAAGCGGGCCGTGTGTGGGTGAATAATTATCACAGTTATCCGGCCCACTCGGCCTTTGGCGGGTATAAGTCCTCCGGTATTGGACGCGAAACGCACCTGATGATGTTGGAGCATTACCAACAAACGAAGAACCTATTGGTGTCCTATTCCGATTCCGCTTTAGGTTTCTTCTAAACGCGAGCGAAAGCAACTGAGTGAACAAGACCGGGCCTGCGGATGCTGTGGCGTTCTGGGCCCGGTCAACGCTTCTGTGAAGCGTACCCTGAAAGGAGGGCACCATGTCGTCACATAGCGACACTGCCGAGAAGAACGCGGACCCAGAGGTTTTTTTGGTCGCCCGCCCAGAAATAAGCGGAGAAGATTTTTCCCGGGTCTCGATGACTCGATCTGCCTTTGAGCTGTTGCAAAAACTTTGGGATTTTCATGGTCCCCTGCTGTTTCACCAGTCAGGCGGATGTTGTGATGGCTCCTCGCCGATGTGTTTCCCGATCGGAGATTTTAAGACGGGCGCCTCAGACGTTTTACTGGGCACGTTCGAGATGTCCGGCCCGCCAGGTGAAGGCCACCGACCGGACCGCGAAGGTCAGACGCTACCGTTCTGGATATCAGCTGAACAGTTTCAGGTCTGGAAACATACTCGGCTGTGTTTAGATGTTGTCGACGGCCGTGGCGCAGGCTTCTCGGTGGAAGCCCCGGAAGGCAAACGGTTCTTGATCCGTTCGAATTTATTGGATCAGTAGCGCTTGGCAACGTTGCGAATCTTTGGGGGTGCGAAATCAGCTAAACGACGTGATAGCCAGGGTGAACCCCAGAGTGGCCACGGCCAGACTGGCGACGATGTGAAGAGTCCAGGTGCCGACCGCTCGCCCAAGGCTTCCAGCCATGACGTGGTGGGCGGTGGACATGGAGACCGTGGAGAATGTGGTGAGCGAACCTGCTAACGCCGTAATCCAAATCAGCCTGGCCTGTTCGGCCAGATCCGCATAACCGAGTATCAAACCACCGACCACACCGGCGATGGCCGACCCAGCGATGTTAGCGAGCAAAATACCGTAGCGCGGAAGCAAAACATCCGCCACGTAGCGGGTAACGGCTCCGAAAAAAGCGGCTACCACGAACGCGATGGCGATCACGCCGACTCCTCTGTGCTGGGCGCCGGGTGACTTGGCCTTGAAGCACAGTGGCGGGAACCCAGCCGGTAGCCCCACAGCGCGACTGCGGTGCCGGCCACGAGCACACCGGCTAGCAGTAGCGCGCCACTGAGCATCGCGATGACAACAGTGGTGGCAGGTGAGGGCCCGACGACTGAGCCTAATACCCAGACTCCGGTGGTGTAGGAGACCATCATGGCGGAGACAGTGGTGAAGGACCCGAGAAAACCGGTGGTGAGTGCTGGTGGTAGCCAGCTGGGCAGGTGTTGGCGTTGCACTCGGGGTGAGGTCGCCAGCCTGCCGCTGACGATGCCGAGGAGAAAAGATCCGATGAGGTTAATGACGATCAGTTCCCAGATGGTCGAGGAAAACCCGAGTCCATGGGGGACTGTGGTCAGGCCACCGGGGGTGAGACTGGGGTTGGGGAAGACCACGGTGACCAGCCAGCGCACCACGGCTCCGGTCACACCGGCTAGCCCCACGGCCAAGAGGACGGCGGGGTGTAGTCGAGCTCGGACCCTGGTGCCGATAGTTTTCGTCATTGGGCTCGTTGTTGTCCGCGCAGGCTGGGGTTGAGACGCTCCAGGACCTCATCGTGCAGCAGGTCATTGGTGGCCAGTGCATGTCCGCCGTAGGGTCCGGGTTCTCCGTCCAGTGAGGTGAACCGACCACCGGCTTCGGTCACGATCGGCACGAGCGCGGCCATGTCGTAGAGTTCGAGTTCTGGCTCGCAGGCGATGTCGACTGCGCCTTCGGCCACGAGCATGTAGGACCAAAAATCCCCGTAGGCCCGCACCCGCCAGACTGTTGAGGTCAATTCCAAAAATTCGCGAATATTACCGCGGTGGCGCCAGCCCTCCAGCGAGGAGAAAGACAGCGACGCGTCATCAATCACGCTCACGTTGGAGGCATGAAGCTGGGTTGCTCGAGCCAGCGACCGACCGGTGAAGGCACCACTTCCTTGAGCGGCCCACCAGCGCCGGTGTAGTGCCGGGGCCGAAACGACGCCAACGACAGGGATCCCGTCTTCGACCAGGGCGATGAGCGTGGCCCACACGGGCACCCCTCGCACAAAGTTCTTGGTTCCGTCGATCGGATCGATGATCCAGCGTCGGGAGGAATTGCCCTCGGTACCGAATTCTTCACCCAAGATCGCATCGCGGGGGCGGGCACGGGCTAGCTGGTTGCGAATGTGCTGCTCGGCGGCTCGATCGGCATCGGTGACCGGGGTGAGGTCTGGCTTGGTGGAGACCTGAAGGTCTTGAGCGTGAAAGCGAGCGGTCGTGACGGCGTCTACGCTATCGGCAATGGTCAGCGCGAGATTCAGGTCATCACGGTAGCCTTGCCAGCTGTTGTCGAGTGCCATGCTCATTAGATTACCCTCTTGCTACCTCGTCGCCGGGGCTGGAAACACGGTTGGCGAGTAATCGGCGCAACGAGGCCAACCGGGCCGGCCCAGAACTTCCAGCGTGACCGGAGTCCACCCAGTCATCCAGGGCACACTCGCGGGCTTGCTCACGGTGGGTGCACCCGCGTGGGCAATCGGCAATAGCAGGCAGAAGTTCCTGGAATCCGGCCACCACGTCATCAGGATCGACCAGTCCGAGCCCAAAGGAACGGATTCCGGGGGTATCGATGAGCCAGGACGGTTCGGTGTCATCGGTGTGCTCGCCACGCAATGGGACCGCTACCGCCGAGGAGGAGGTGTGTCGGCCGCGTCCGGTGGTGGGATTGATGTGACCGGTGGCGCGGTCAGCGCCGGTCAGCGCGTTGAGCAAGGTGGACTTGCCGACGCCGGAGGGCCCCACAAGTGCGCTACGGTGTCCGGTGAGACGCTCAGCGAGCCGGTGGACGTCCTCGGCATTCAGCTCAGTGTGATCGGCAGTGTGTGGATCCCCTGAGGTGGTAATGATCTCCAGATCAACATCGGCGTAGTGGTCGACGAGGGGTTGGGCAGAAGCCACATCGGTTTTGGTTACACACAACAGGGGTGTAATGCCGGCATCAAAGGCTGCAACCAGGGCGCGATCGATAAAACCGGTGCGCGGTTCCGGATCAGCGGCGGCGACGACGATCACGAGCAGATCCACGTTGGCGACCACGATGCGCTCATAGGTGTCGGAGTCATCGGCCGAGCGGCGCAGTACGCTCTGGCGGTCTGCTAGGCGCACGATGCGGGCCAGGGTTCCGTCGGCCCCGGAGAGATCGCCGACCACAGCCACCCGGTCACCGACCACGATCGCGGTTCGGCGCATCTCTTTGGCGCGCATCGCGACCACAGTACGTGGCTGATGCAGGGTGGAGGAACGTCCTCCGGGTTGTTGTGCGGGCAGGTAGACCGTATAGCGACCGCGATCTACGGCGATGACTCGTCCCAACGCGGCGTCGTGGTGCTCAGGGCGTTGCTTAGTGCGCGGCCGGGAGCCCCGCTTGGATGGGCGAGTGCGGGCCGACGACTCGTCAAAATCGGAGTAATCAATGGTGAACCGGCTCATCCTTGTACCATCGTCCTCTCTGCCGTGGCCTCGAGGCCGAAGAGCTCCGACCAAGCCAGCGGGAACCGTGGCATGGTTTTGGAGGTGGTGGTGATATCACGGACGCTGACCCCGGGGATGTGCAAACCGGCCAGCGCGCCGAAGGTTGCCATCCGGTGGTCGGCCCAGGAATCCAAGGTCGCCGGGCGCAACTGCTCCGACGGGCTGAAGTACAGGGCGGTGTCGGTGGCATGAACCCGGGCGCCGAGTTTCGTGGCCTCGGTGACGATGGCGTGCAATCGGTCGGTTTCGTGGCCGCGCAAATGACCGATCCCGGTCAGTGCGGTCTCGGAATCTGCGACAAGGGCTAGGGCCGCAATGGTCGGCACCAACTCGGCGGCGCCGGCAATTTCCCCGGCACCGAGGATGATCGGTTTCCCAGTCGAATCTGTTTGACCGGTGACTGTCAGGGTGCCAGAGGCGTCATCCTCGGGGTTTGGAGCCCACTGCACATCGGCGCCGAACCGTGGCAGGATCTGCTGCCACCGGTCACCAATCTGGGTGGTCTCCCGGGGCCAGTGGGGGATGGAGACCCTTCCACCGGTGATCACCGCGGCGGCCAAGTACACGCCAGCGTTAGACAGGTCGGGCTCGACCGCGGTGTTGCGGGCTCGGATGGGGCCAGGGGAGACGATCCAGTGCCCGGGCTCCGGGGACGCGGTCTCGACGCCGACCTCGGCGAGGACCTTGAGAGTCATGCCAACGTGTTCTGGGCTGGGAACCCTGGACCCGGTGTGACGGATCGACAGTCCGCGCTCGTAGTGGGCCGCGCAGAGCAAAAGACCGGATACAAACTGGGAGGAACCGCTCGCGTCGATACAAACAGTGCCGCCGGGCACGGAGCCGGTGCCGTAGACCGTGAAAGGCAGATGAGCCACCGGGGTAGTCTCTGCGGTGATGCGCACTCCGGCCTGACGCAGCCCCTCCAGCAAGGGGCCCATCGGGCGGGCACTGGCTTCGGGGTCACCCACGCAGTGGACCTCAGCCTGCATCAGGGCGGCAACAGGGGGAATAAAGCGCATCACCGTCCCGGCCAGGCCCACCTCAATGGTGAGCGGTTCCGCGAAGTGGGTGCCGGGTTTCAGTGGGGTGATGCGATAGCTTCCCGGTGCATCGCCGGGGGTGATGGTTGCACCCAGGGCTTCCAAGGCGTCCCTCATCAGCGCGGTATCGCGGGAGTCGAGTACCCCGGTCAATTCGCTCGGGGCGTTAGCCAGAGCCGCTAGCACCAGATAGCGATTGCTTAGTGATTTGGAGCCGGGGATCTCTACGGTGGCCCGTACGGGGCCCCTGGCGTGGGGGGCCTGCCAGAGCTTGTCGGCGGGATGATCAGCAAGGGAAGGTGAGGACACGAACGATATCTCGTTTCAGCCGGTGACGTCTGATGAACTAGGTTCTAGCCTAGCGACTGTGGCATAGCGAACCGAATGCTGAGGAATATCTGAGACCGCCGGAGAGCTATACGGGTTAGTAGAACAGTGTCGGTCACCGCTCGCTGGGCGTATCGGACCTGACGGACAGAGAATGTGGAGGAGGAGCTCGATGCCAACGGCAGTAGCGAAGACACCGGCACGGCCACATGGCACGGGACGGACTCAACAGCGCTTAGACTGGGCTGTAATGAGTACGACAGATCCTGCCCCGTCCGCAGACTCCTCGCCAGACACCGACCGCATCGATCCGAAAACCGAGTCTCTCGAACAGCGCAAAGAACGCTTCGAGCGGGACGCCATGCAGTACGTGGACCAGCTTTATGCTGGCGCCTTGCGCATGACACGGAATCCCGCCGATGCTGAAGATCTCGTCCAGGAAGCCTTTACCAAGGCATTTTCCTCGTTCCACCAGTACAAGCCGGGCACGAATTTGCGGGCCTGGTTGTACCGGATTCTGACCAATACCTACATCAACTTGTACCGCAAGCGTCAGCGTTCGCCTCAGGAATCGGGCACCGAGGACGTCGAGGACTGGCATATGGTCCAAGCCGCCGAGCACTCCTCAACAGGGTTGCGGTCGGCGGAGACAGAGGCCCTGGATCGGTTGCCGGATGCTGATGTGAAAAAAGCTCTGCAAGAGATTCCGGAAGAGTTCCGGCTGGCGGTGTATTTCGCCGATGTTGAGGGATTTGCCTATAAGGAAATTTCTGAGATCCTCGATGTTCCCATTGGAACGGTGATGTCGCGACTGCACCGGGGTCGGAAAATGTTGCGGGAACGGCTTACGGACTATGCCGCGGACCGGGGGATCCGAGCAGCAGTGGAAGACCAAACGAAACAGAAGACGAAAAAGTAAGGAGGAAGGTTCGCTCATGGGGCAGACACCAGACGATGCACACTGCAATGTGACAGGCTGCCGGGAGAGTGGTAATCCTTCCGATTCCCGTATCCAACGAATTTATGAGTATCTTGATGGGGTGCTCTCCCACAGTGATATTGAAGATGTACAGGGGCACCTGAATGAGTGCGAAGAGTGTAGTGCAGAATATGACTTGGAATGCATTATTCGCTCGGTGGTCCGTCGGTCCTGTACTGAAAAGGCCCCGGATTCGCTGAAGTCGAAAATCATGGTGCGTATCAGTGAGATTCGGGCAGAAAGTTCACACTAACCCTTCGAAATACAACGAAGGTGGACGAAAAAATTCGTCCACCTTCGGGAAAATCTTGTGTGGCCTCACGCCACGTTAGCCAGCATTAGGGCGTTTTCCGCCATTGGCCTTATTCTTGCGACGATCCTTGCGCTTACGACCACGCTTACCCATGGCGCAACTCCTTTCTAGCGCCTCAAGACGGTGGTGAATGAATTCTTGGTAAATTTTAGCACCCGTGCCTGTTGCGCTTTGACGCGATTAGGATTGCGATCCGAGGTTCTCGGGTAGATTCATCCAGCGATACCACCCCCGGTGTAGCACCAGCCACGCCACCAGCCCGTAGGCAGACTGGCCGGGCAGACCCTGGTTTGATGCGAGATCCTGCTGGTACTGGTTATGGTCGACCAATGCTTCAAAGACATCAACATAGAATACGTTGCGGCGCTGGGCCACATTCCGGTAGGCAGCGTTAAGTTCGCGTAACTTCTGGTTGGCATCCTGATCCAGACCGGGCAAGGGACCAACAACAAATACCTCGAGGCCTTGTTGAGTCGCTTTATCGATGATGTTGGCCAAGTTCAGCCGAGCTCGTGCCGAGGTAGGCACATACTTCGTGTCGGAACTATTCAACGCGATGAGCAACCGGTTTTCAGTGTCGTTGCTGAACCGGGGTAGTGCTTCTTCTTCCCAACGATAGGACATCGCCTCGATGGGCTCTTGGGGGGCGGCCAGGACGTAGCTTTCTACCAAAACGTCGGGGTGATGACTCTTGGCGAGAACTCTGCCCAACCACCCCATGGCACGTGGATCGCCCAGCCCGGCGAGGTGTTCTCCACCCACTGAGGCCAGTCGTATCTGCCGAAATTCCATGCTGTTGGTATCTTTCTGTCTCAATCCGTTATTGTCTCAACGCTACCGCGGATTCGCGCAGAATCGATGAGCACTGCTATGTGCCGCGTGATCAGCCTGATGAGCGCAAACCGGCCAGCCGCTGTGGATGGTCAGCGAGCGTGGACGCGCTCAGCAAATGTTCCACAATTTCGGCAGCGGGCAGATGCTGAATGTTGCGGAAACCAGTTCCTGCCCAGAGATTTAGGTGTTCGGGATTGTGCTGCTGATCAGCCTGCTTGCGAATCCCTGAGGTGAGATTGTGCAACTGCGGGTATAGGTCGGGGGCCTGATCAGACAAAGCATCCGTGAATTGGTTGCGGATGGCCCGGGCTGGACGGCCGGTGAATGCCCGGGTGATCACGGTATCGCGATCGATCAGGTTGCGCAGTCCGAGACGGTGGGTCTGCTTGGTGCCAGCTTCTACTGCGTCCAAGAATAAGGTGCCAACCTGAACCGCTGTTGCGCCTTCGGCCAATAATTCGGCCACATCGTGGGGGCCGGCGATCCCACCTGCGGCGATAACGGGCACCCGGTGGTGTCGGGCCGCATAAGCGAGTAGTTCGCCGGTGCTGGGTGAGGCGTCGAAGTGATCGGCATCGGGGACACTGGCCCGATGCCCACCGGCATCAGGACCTTGGACGATGAGCAGGTCGGCCCCGTGGCGCACAGCTGCATCAATACCAGCACAGCTGGTGGCATTGAGCGCCACCCAGCGCCTGGCCTGGTGGACACGATCGATGACCTGAGCTGTCGGGTAACCAAAGGTAAAGGAGATGACCGGGATCGAGGAGCTCAGCGTCACGTTGAGCTTGTCATTGAAAGCGTCATCGGAGTAGATCGGCGCTTCTGGCAGGAGTTGTGGGTCTAGCTTCAGTTTCGAGATGATCTGGTGGCGGTACTTGAGGTACACGTCTTCGTCGATCTCTTGGGCCGCGGGGTCGGGGACGAACAGGTTCACACCAGCGGGTGCATCGGTGGCCTCGGTGTAGGCGTCCACTTGCGCTTTGAGCGCCTCGGCACTGAGATAGCCACCGGCCAGGAACGGAAACCCACCTGTTGCCGCCACGGCGATGGCAAGCTGGGCAGTGCTGGGGCCTCCAGCCATGGGGGCAACAACGAGCGGTCGTGTCAGGGTCAGCTCGGGCAACGATGGTATGGAGGGCATATCTTCGATGCTACGAATCAGGCCACGGTCACGGCAAGGGATACAGCTACGGCACGTGGCCCAATCAACCCGGTGATGGGAAGGTGAGACACGTGCCGTAGCTGGTCAGCAGGAGAACTTACTTTCCGAAGACCTCGTCGAGCAGTTCTTCCAGCTCCTGATCGTGCCGCGGCTTGCTGCCGGCTGCCGGGGAGGCCGAGGCTGGACGGGAGATGACGTTAATCTCGCGATCCAGTTCGGGGGCCAGGTTGACGGCCATGAACGGCCACGGCCCCTGGTTCTCCGGCTCATCCTGAACCCAGGTGAGATTTGCCTCGGGATACTTCTTCAGTTCTTCCTGGATCTCCTGGGTCGGCAACGGGTACAGCTGCTCGACGCGGACGATCGCGGTGGAATAATCCTCGTTCTTGGTGCGACGATCCAGCAGATCGTAGTAGAGACGACCCGAGACCAGCAGAACGCGTTGGGCGTTGGAGCCAATCTTGTCGTCTCCCATGACCGGACGGAAACCGTGCTGAGTGAAGTCGGCGATCTCCGAGCTGGCTTCACGGCGACGTAGTAGCTGCTTCGGGGTGAACACGATCAGCGGACGCCGTGGCGTGGAGTAAGCCTGCTCACGTAACAGGTGGAAGTGGTTGGCACCAAAGGAAGGCTGGACCACACGCATGTTGTGCTGTGCGCACAGCTGTAGGTAGCGCTCGATACGCGCCGAGGAGTGGTCAGGACCCTGTCCTTCGTAGCCGTGTGGTAGCAACATCACCAAGGAGGAGTGCTGACTCCACTTCTGTTCGGACGAGGAGATGAACTCATCCACAACGGTTTGAGCACCGTTGGCGAAGTCACCGAACTGGGCTTCCCACGCCACCAGCGCGTCGGGACGCTCCACGGAGTAGCCATATTCAAAACCAACGCAGGCAAACTCGCTCAGTGGCGAGTTGTAGATCCAGAACTTCGCCTGGTCCTCAGACAGGTTGGCCAGCGGGGTCCATTCGTCGTTGGTTTCGCGGTCGTAGAACACGGCATGGCGCTGTACGAATGTACCGCGTCGGGTGTCCTGACCGGTCACGCGCACCGGTGTACCTTCCATGAGGAGAGAACCGAAGGCCAGCAGTTCGGCAAAGCCCCAGTCGATGTCGCCGTCGACCGACATCTTCGCGCGCTTTTCCAGCATCGACTTGAGTTTCTTGTGAACGGTGAATCCTTCGGGGTACTCCGTGTGGGCTTCTCCGATCCGGCGCAACACTTCTTCGGAAATAGCGGTCTTTTCCGGAACGTATTCTTCGCTGGTTTCGTGAGAACCGTGCGCTGAACCCAAGATCGGGATCGGGGAGGTTTCGGCTTCGCCAATTTCGGCGAAGGCCCGCTCCAGACGATCCTTATAGTCCTGCATGGCCGAGTCGGCTTCTTCCTGAGTGATATCGCCACGACCGACCAGCGTCTCGACGTAGAGCTTACGGACCGAGCGCTTATTTTCGATCAGGTTGTACATCCGCGGCTGAGTCATCGAGGGGTCGTCACCCTCGTTGTGACCACGACGGCGGTAGCTGACCAGGTCGATCACAATGTCCTTGTGGAACCGCTCGCGGTAGTCGTAGGCCAGCTTGGCCACGTGCACCACGGATTCGGGATCGTCACCGTTGACGTGGAAGACCGGAGCGTTGACCGACTTGGCCACATCGGTGGCGTAGGTGGAGGAACGTCCTTGGGAGGGAGGAGTGGTGAAACCAACCTGGTTGTTGACGACCACGTGGATGGTACCCCCCGTACGGTATCCCCGCAATTGCGAGAGGGCGAAGGTTTCGTACACCACGCCCTGGCCGGCCATGGCGGCGTCACCGTGGACCAAAATCGGCATCACCGAGTAGGAAGTCGGTGAGTCAGAACCGCGGTCCAGACGATCCTGCTTGGCGCGCACGATACCCTCCAGTACCGGGTCAGCAGCCTCCAAGTGGGAGGGGTTAGCAGCCAGCGACACCTTGGTGGTGTTGCCGTTATAGGAGGTGAAGGTTCCTCCGGTACCGAGGTGATACTTCACGTCACCAGAGCCCTGCACGGTTTCCGGATCGATATTGCCGGTGAACTCGCGGAAGACCTGGGTGTAGGTCTTACCGGCGATATTGGTCAGCACGTTCAACCGGCCCCGGTGCGCCATAGCAATAGCGACCTCGTCGAGACCATCATCGGCGGCATCACCGATGGCAGCGTCCAACAGAGCGATCAGTGACTCACTGCCCTCCAAGGAGAACCGCTTCTGGCCGACGAATTTGGTCTGCAAGAAGGTTTCAAACGCTTCGGCGGCGTTAAGACGGCTGAGAATGTGTAGCTGCTCTTCCCGACTGGGCTTGGAGTAGGGGTGCTCCAGCTTGTCCTGGAACCACTCACGCTCTTCGGGGGAGTCAATGTGCATGTACTCCACACCGGTATTGCGACAATAAGCATCGCGCAAAACGCCCAGAATATCGCGTAACAGCATCGAGCTTTTGCCACCGAAGTTTCCGGTTGCCCAAGAACGATCCAGATCCCACAGCGTCAGTCCGTGCTGGATAATGTCCAAGTCCGGGTGGGTGCGCATCCGGTACTCGAGCGGGTCCACATCGGCCATCAAGTGACCGCGGGTCCGGTAAGCGGCGATCAGCTGCTGGATGCGGGCGACCTTGCCGATTTCGTCAACGGGGTTGACCTGCACGTCGGGCTTCCAACGCACTGGCTCGTACGGAATACGCAAGGTCTTGAAGATCTCGTCGTAGAAGCCATCGGCGCCCAACAAGTACTGGTGCACGTCGTTGAGGAAGGCTCCAGAGGCAGCGCCCTGGATGACACGGTGATCGTAGGTCGAGGTCAAAGTCAAGGTCTTAGACACCGCCCACCTCGACAACACTTCCTGCGAGGTGCCCTGGAAGGCCGCCGGGTAGTTCAGAGCGCCAACACCAATGATGGCGGCCTGACCCTCCGACAGGCGGGGCACCGAGTGTACGGTTCCGATACCACCGGGGTTGGTTAGCGAGACGGTGGTCCCGGAGTGGTCGTCCAGCGTGAGCTTGTTGTTGCGAGCCTTGGAGACGAGCTCTTCATAAGCTTCCCAGAACTCGCGGAAGTTCATCGACTCGACCTTTTTGATGCTGGGCTGAACCAGCACGCGCGACCCATCGTCCTGGGGCAGGTCGATGGCCAGGCCGAAATTGATGTGTGCGGGCTGGACTGCGTACTTCTTATTGCCTTCTTCGCGGTACAGCGTGTTCATGCCCGGGTTTTTGACCAGGGCCTTGATGACGGCATACCCGATCAGGTGGGTGAACGAGACCTTGCCACCGCGTGCACGCTTCAGGCTGTTGTTGATCACCACGCGGTTATCAATGAGCGCCTTGACCGGCACATCGCGCACGGTGGTCGCTGTCGGCATCGACAGCGAGGCGTTCATGTTGGAAGCAATGGCCTTGGTGGCACCTTTGAGCTGGGTCCACGTGTCCTCACCCTGGTGGGACTCCTCGTGCTTCTTCTGCTTGGACTTCGGGGGCTCGGACGGGATGGCCTTTTCGCTGGAGCCCTCAGCCCGACGAACCTTCGGGCCGGAAGACTTTGAGGAGGAAGGCGAAGACGAAGAAGAGGACGACGATGCGGAGGATTGAGAGTTCGATTCCTTCTTGGTCGTTGACGTTGCGCTCGACTTCGTCGACGCGTTTTTCTGCTGTGGTTGAGCAGAGCGTGAGGTGCCCTTATCGCTGTCACCACCATGCCGTTTCTGTTGTGTTGCTGCAGTTCCTTCAAGGCGAGCGAAGATCTCGGCCCACTTGGGGTCCACAGATGAACGATCGGCCTTGTACTTTTCGTATATATCCGCCACTAGCCATTCATTGCCGGGGAACTCTTCTGACAGCTGGGCCGATGTCAGTTCTGGCACGGTGAAAGCCTCTTCCGTAGTCAGTATGTGTTGGGGCGAGACGCTCTCAACGGGTGGCTGAGAAACAGTCCGCCACGTGTATTGTTCAGCTCTCTGCGCAGGTGCCTGCGGGCATGTCATCGTCCGCGACACCGTGCCGAAAGCACGTTCTTTCATCATAGCTGTGATCGCGTCACGTAAGCCACAGCCAGGAGGTACTGTCCGACGAAGAAGTCAGGCTGTTTGCCAACAGCGCAAGTTCTAGACAATGGCGGTTTCACGGGCCCGAATAGCGGGATAAACCGGGGCAGCTGAAAAACGTGGTGCTCGCCCCAGGGATTATCGGTGTGGTGAGGTGGAGAGATGATGTGCGGTAGATCATGATAGAGGTATGCAGTTTTTAACCCAACCTCGGACTGATCTGACTTATTCAGATGTTTTCCTTGTTCCCTCCCGGTCTGAGATTACGTCTCGGACCGCTGTTGATATCTCGGCCCAGGACGGCACGGGCTCGCAGATACCGGTGGTGGCAGCGAATATGAACGCGGTCACTGGTCGGCGGATGGCGGAGACGATTGCCCGGCGCGGCGGGCTCGGCGTGCTCCCACAGGATCTGCCCCTGGATGAGGTTGCCTCAGTGACGTCCTGGATCAAATCTCGCCACCCGATCTTCGAGACCCCATTGTGGGTCACCCCGCAGGATCGGGTGTTGGACGTGCTGCATTTGTCGGCCAAACGCAATCATCCGGCCGTTGCTGTCATTGATGACCCCGAGAGCCGGACCTTCCGTGGTGTGGTGCTGGTGACCGACGTCGAAGGTGTTGACCACTTCACCTCAGTATCTGAACTGATGCGTGCACCGGTGATGACCTTAGGCGCTGACGAGCTTCCTGCCGTTAGCACTCCCATGGCGGAACGCGCTGACGTTCTCAGTGAGCTATATCAGCGGATGCACCAAGCCCAGGTCGACTACGCTCCGGTCCTGGATGGGGACCGGCTTGTCGGGGTGATGACACTGTCCGGTGTACTTCGCTCCAGCCTCTACGCTCCGGGCGTTGACGATCAGCAACGCCTTCACGTCGCTGCCGCCATCGGCGTCAATGGTGATGTTAAAGGCAAGGCCGAAGCATTGGTGGAATCCGGTGTTGATTGTCTTGTGGTGGACACCGCACATGGTCACCAACAGAAAATGCTTGATGCCTTGAGCCAGGTTTCGCACCTAAAGGTGCCCGTGGTCGCCGGAAACGTTGTCACCGCAGATGGCACCAATGACCTGATCGATGCTGGGGCCGACATTATTAAGGTCGGTGTGGGTCCCGGGGCGATGTGCACCACCCGGATGATGACCGCAGTGGGGCGTCCTCAGCTCTCGGCGGTACTGGAATGTGCAGCAGCCGCGCGCGCTCGCGGGGCCTCGGTCTGGGCCGATGGAGGAGTAAAGCATCCCCGTGATGTGGCTCTTGCTTTGGCGGCTGGCGCCTCGCAGGTCATGATCGGCTCCTGGTTTTCAGGTACCTACGAATCTCCGGGAGACATGGTAGTGGACTCCTCGGGGCGTAAATATAAGGAAAACTTCGGGATGGCCTCGTCCCGGGCCGTCTCGGCACGCACCCGGGAAGATTCCGCCTACGAGCGCGCTCGTAAAGCGTTGTTTGAAGAGGGTATTTCCGGGTCGAAAATGTACATTGATCCCGACCATCCTTCGGTGGAGGACCTGCTGGATAGGATCACCTCGGGTGTGCGATCTTCGATGACCTATGCCGGCGCCTCAACACTGGAAGAATTCCACGAGCGCGCGGTCTTTGGAGTGCAGTCGGCCTCCGGGTACGAAGAAGGACGGGCAGTGGCTCAATCTTGGTAGCCCCGGCTGGTGGCCCTGTTGGTTGCGGGCAGGGCCACCGCAACCAGAATCAGTGCTTATACTGTACTTATCATGCATAGATCCCCGCGTAAAAACTCTCACCGGGCAACGCAGCAGTCCGCCCGCGGATCGGAGCCTTCTAGTTGGCCGTGCGTGCCTCATGCTCTGATCCTGTCGGTGACCACCGTCCTACAAGGGTGGCGGTGATTTTTGATGGAATGGTTACTTTTCGGACTTGGCTTACTGCTGATCGGTGGTAACGGCTTTTTTGTGTCCGTGGAGTTCTCCATGATTTCCTTGGATGTTCCGACCGTGCAACGCATGGTCGATAACGGCAACCGCAAAGCCATTCCCCTGCTGAAATGCCTGAAGTCACTCTCCACCCAGTTGTCGAGTTGTCAGCTGGGGATCACGTTGACCACGCTATTGACCGGTTACGTTATGGAACCGGCACTGGGCACCATTCTGGAAACCCCGATGCAGACCTTGGGACTACCCGATGCGGTCTCTTCCTCGGTCTCGCTGCTGATCTCTATGGTGATCGCGACAATCCTGTCGATGCTGATGGGAGAGCTGGTCCCCAAGAACCTGTCGATCGCGAAGGCCCTGGATGTCGGGCTCACGGTGGCTCGGGCACAGCTGATTTTCACCGCGATTTTCAAGCCGGTGATTCTGCTACTCAACGGCTTTGCGAACCGCGTGCTCAAAACCCTGGGGCTGGAAGCTGAAGAGGAGATTTCCGGGGCTCGGACCCCCGAGGAACTTTCCTCCTTGGTTCGTCGCTCCGCGGAAATGGGCACACTCGACGGGGACACCGCGCTCTTTGTGGACCGCACATTGCGTTTCGCTGACCGCACCGCCGCCGATGTGATGACACCGCGCATGAGAGTTGAAACTGTGGAGGTCGACCAATCGCTGTTGGAAGTCATCGATGCTGCCCGGCGAACCGGCGTCTCTCGGTTCCCGGTGATTGAGGATTCTGCCGACACGATTCGTGGCGTGTTGCACGTGAAGAAAGCAATCGCCGTTCCCAAAGACCAACGTGGTGACATGGTGGCTGCCGATATCATGACCGATTTGGCTAGGGTTCCAGAAACCATGCACCTCGATTCGCTGTTGACTGAACTGCGCGCGGTGAGTCTGCAGATGGTTGTCGTCGTTGATGAATACGGTGGCACCGCCGGTATCGTGACACTAGAAGATCTCGTGGAAGAAATCGTTGGAGAGGTTTCGGACGAACACGACAAAATTCGTCCGGGAGTGTTGCAGACCGCATCGGGGCACTGGTTCTTCCCTGCACTGTTGCGTCCCGACGAATTGGTGGCTCAGATTCCAGAATTAAAAGTTCCCGAAAACGGCGCCTATGAAACCGTTGGCGGGTTCATCATGGCCGCCCTGGGGCGTGTGCCCGATATCGGGGATCAGGTGACCCTCGATGACGGCACTGTAGAAGTCATCAAAATGGACGGTCGCCGAGTCGACCGTTTGAAATATATCCCGGCGGTTCCGGATACCTCTAAAACGAAGACGGGTACCTCAATGTCAGGCGCTCCTTCCGTAGAGGCGGGTGAGAGCTAACGATGGATGAGCACGTCTCAGGTATCATCTGGCTCGTTGTTCTCTTGCTGGGCAACGCTTTCTTTGTGTCCGGTGAGTTTGCGGTCATGGGTGCCCGGCGCTCGCAGATTGAACCTAAGGCCGAAAACGGGTCAAAGCTGGCCAATACCGCCCTGTATGCGATGGAACACGTCACCCACATTCTGGCGGTCTGTCAGCTGGGCATTACGGTTTGTTCGCTGCTGATCCTCAATGTCTCCGAACCGGCTATCCACCATCTGTTTAGTATTCCGCTGCAGGCTACTGGACTCCCTGATCCGGTCGCCGATACCACCGCCTTTATCTTGGCGTTGTTGATCGTGACCTTCTTGCACGTGACTTTTGGTGAGATGGTGCCCAAAAATGCGGCTGTGACCCTGGCCGATCGGGCGATTCTGGTGCTTGCTGTACCGCTGGTGGCCCTGGACAAAGTATTACGTCCGCTGGTGTTGTTTTTGAACTTTGCGGCCAATGTCGTGCTGAAATTGTTCAAAGTCGAACCCCAAGACGAGGTCAACTCGACCTATACCTTGGAAGAGGTCCAATCCATCGTTGAAGAATCCACGCGTTCCGGGCTCTTAGACGACAACACCGGTTTACTCTCGGGCGCCCTGGAATTCTCTGACTACACCGCGGAACAAGTCATGCTTCCTTTGGACGATGTCATCACCCTGCCCCTGGGTTCCTCGGCGGAGGATTTCGACGACGCGGTGCGCCACACCGGGTTCTCTCGGTTCCTGATTGAAGACACCAACGACGGAGCCTATCTCGGCTACTTGCACCTGAAAGACGTGATGACCGTCCCAGAATTCCGCTACGAGGACCCGCTACCTCTATCAAAGATCCGATCGATGTCGAATGTGGCAGCCAGCGAAGAGATCGAAGATGCTCTGGAAGTGATGCAGCGCACCGGTTCGCACGTCGCGCGCGTGATTTCGCCGCAAGGAGAAACCATCGGTGTGCTGTTCCTTGAGGACGTCCTGGAAGTGCTGGTGGGTGAAATTCACGACGCTACTCAGCCCACGTCCGCCACTGACACGTCACAGTCCTCTTGAGGGCTTGACGAGGGTTGTTTTCTGATAATGAGAACTGTTTTCAATATGATAGTGTGTTCACGACTGGATACGAACCCCTCCATGAAGATGGTGCGGGGACTGTTTTATTTGTCAGATTGACGTGATTTCAGGAGGACACAGCATATGCGTCGCGATCACATTAACCTGCGCTCGCCTCATCGCCGGGCTGCTATGGCCCTCGGCTCACTGGGTATTATTGCTGCTCTCGGGTTGAGTGCCTGCTCCAACGACAACGCCGATTCTGAGGACAACGCCGGGCAAGGAGAACAGAAAGAGGGACTGTCGGTCGTTGCTACCACGACCCAGGTTGGTTCCATTACCTCACAAATTACTGATTGCGCCGGTGGTGAAACCCAGGTCCTGATGGGCCCCGGTGATGACCCGCACCAGTTCTCGCTATCTTCCAAGCAGGTCACCGATGTTGTCGATGCAGACCTGGTGGTTTCCGTCGGCTTGGGCCTCGAAGCCGCTATGCAGGATTCTCTGGACAACGCGGAATCCGATGGTGCTGACATCTACGAGGTGGGTGAAGAGCTCGAGCCACTACCGATCGGCGATGATCATGTGCACAATGACGGCCACGATCATGATCATGGCGATGAAGAGCACGACCATGATCACGACCATGATCACGAACATGGCCATGGCGATGAAGAGCACGGCCATGATCACGACCATGATCATGGTGATGAAGAGCACGACCATGATCACGACCATGACCATGGTGATGAAGAGCACGACCATGATCACGACCATGATCATGGTGATGAAGATCCGCACGTGTGGATGGACGTATCTCGGATGGCTACCGCAGCCGAGCTGATCGGTGATCAGCTGGCTGAGCACACTGACGATCAGGAGCTGGCCGAGCAGTACACCAGTTGCGCCAGCGATGTTAAGGCTGACCTTGAGGAAACCGATCAAGAGGTTCGCGATATCCTCGACGAGATCGAGACTGACGAGCCCTCCTTGGTCACCGACCACGCAGCCTACCAGTACTTTGCTGATGCGTATGGTTTCGAGATTCGCGGTATCGTGATTCCTGGTGGTTCCACCGACGCGGAGCCTTCCAGCGCTGCATTGAGTGAACTTGCTCAGGTGCTAGAAGACGAAGACGCCGACGCCGCTGTGACCGATAAGCTTAGCCCCAATCCGACGTTGGAAGGACTGGCTGAAGACCACGGCGAAGTTCCGCTGATCCACCTGTACGAAGGTGGATTGGGTGAGCCCGATTCGGAAGCATCTACCTATCAGGACGCTATGATCTACAACGCAGAACAGTTGCGTGATGGATTGAACGGCGAGCAGTAGCCTTCCTCGCGCAACTGCGTGCCGGTGTTCAGGTGGTAACTCAAGAGAGGTGATCGACGGCGTGGAATGGTTGTTAGACCCGTTTGCGCTCGGATTCCAGCAACGCGCTCTCATCGGTGGCATGCTGGCTGCGGTGATGAGTGCCGTGGTTGGCGTGTGGCTGGTCTTGCGCGGGATGAGTTTCTTCGGCGACGCGTTCGTCCACGCCGTCGTTCCCGGCATTGCCGCCTCGGTGATTTTCGGTTTTTCACCTTACCTGGGGGCCGGGATTGCCGCGGTGGTGATGGTCACCGGAATGGAGCTGGTCCACCGCACCACCAGCTTGAAAGAGGACACCTCCATCGGGTTGTTATTTGTCGGCATGTTGGGCCTCGGTGTGGTGATGATTTCTACGCTCGAGTCTTTCGCCGGCTCGTTGACCACCATTCTGTTTGGTGATGCCTTGGGCGTCAGTCGCCAAGACATTATCGCTCAGTCAGTATTCTTGGTGGTCGTCGTGCTGATGTCCCTCATGCTTTATCGACCCTTGTTAGCGTTGAGCTTCTCGCCGCTGAAAGCCAAGTCCTTGGGAATGCGACCACAGCTGACCCACTGGTTGTTGTTGATCATGATTGCCGGAGCTGTGATCGGCAGTTTCCAAGCGGTGGGAACGGTGCTGGTATTCGGTCTCCTCGTCGGACCGGCAGCCACTGCGGCATTGCTGACCCGTAGCGTGCCCCAAATGATGCTGGTCTCGGTGCTCATTGGGGTTACCTCGGTGGCTACCGGACTCATTATTAGCTACCACGCGGACACCGCTGCCTCTGCCACGATGGCAATGGTTCCCATCGTATTGTTCTTTGTGGTCCTAGCAATTCGAGATATCGTTCGCCGGATCCGCTCCCGGGCGTTGCGTTCGGAGTACGGCCCCGAGGACCCCGATGCTCCCGAGGCGGAGCCGGCTTTGTTGGCAGCTCAACACCCGGTGGCCAATCAGACGAGCACCCAACCGACCATGGCCCACGTCAAAGGTCCGAACGCATGATTTCACCATCGACAACGCACGCTTCGACCGCGCCGAACCAACGACTCCTTGTCCAGGCCCGGGACATCAAACTGGCCTATGGTCAGTATGTCGCCGTGGACCGGTCGAGTTTTCACATACCCGCCGGAGCCATTACCGCGGTGATAGGACCAAACGGGTCTGGTAAATCCACCTTGTTGCAGGCGATCGCCGGTGTTTTGCCGGTGGCTGCCGGTGAACTAACGGTGATGGGCCGCTCACCTGAGAAAATGCGACCACACGTCTCCTTTGTGATGCAGTCGGTGGTCTTTCCGACCGGTACCCCAATTACGGTCAAGGACGTGGTGTCCATGGGGCGCTACCCCCAGACCGGCTGGTTTGGTCTGAGCACCGCGAAGGACCGGGTTGCCGTCGACCGGGCCATGGAGGTCATGGAGATCACCCACCTGAAGAAAAAGCATCTGGAAGAACTGTCCGGCGGTCAGCGTCAGCGCGTGTATGTGGCCCAGGGGATTGCCCAAGGTCATGAGATTCTCGTGCTCGATGAGCCGATGACCGGACTGGACGTCCGCTCGATGAAAGTCATCGACCAGGTGATTCACGAAGAGACCAAACACGGTCATTCCGTGGTGATGACGACGCACGATCTCGATGAGGCTGCTGTGGCCGATTATGTGGTGCTACTCAAAGGAAAGGTGCTGGCTTGTGGCATTCCCAGCGAGGTACTCACGCGCGAGAACCTGGAAACGGCCTACGGATTGGGTGCCCTGCATGATACAGCCAATCTCACCGAAGAGCTGAGTTCCCAGGGGATCGTGGCGTTGCCTCATACCGATAATGACAGCCACGGGCAAGAAAGAGCAGACGAGAATGACCACTCCTAACGCTAAGTTTCGGGTACTGATTCGTTAGTGAGGTTTTCTCGGCCCGCGAGCTGATCGCGCTGACAGTTCGGGCACAACCCGAATATTTCCAAGGTGTGATCCTGGGGGAGATATCCGAACCGACGTGCGGTCTCGTCGGCAACTTGTTCCAATTCGGGAGCCTCAAACTCTTCGGTGGCTTTGCACCGGGTGCACACGACGTGATGGTGGTGTTGAGGGCTAGTGCAGTGACGGTAGAAGGACTCTCCGTCATCACTGGTGAGCAGATCGACGGTTCCGGCTTCAACCTGGGCCTGGAGGACTCGGTAGACGGTCGCCAGCGAGACTTTTTGATCTTGACGCAATAAACCCTGGTGAATGTCTTGAGCCGAAACAAAATCGTCGGTTGCTGAGAGGAACTCCTGGATGGCTTGTTTCTGCCAGGTATTACGCGTTTTCGGCTGATTTGTCATGGCGATGCAACCTCGGGTTTAGGGTGGCGGTGAATATTGGCCGTGAGTAGGAATGATTCCGGGAAATGACAGCGGGTCGTGCCTCGACAGGCATCTGCACAAACACGGCTGTAACAGTTAGTGTAGGAGCGTGGACATTTCAGCTCAAAGTCGCCAGTCCGACATGAAGCTCACAAAGTTTGGGCACTCGTGTGTTCGCCTGGATAGCACCGATCACCGCACCGTGATTGACCCCGGTGGTTTCACCGATGTGATCACCGCAGCTGCTGGAGCGGAGACCATTTTCATCACCCACGAACATCCCGATCATGTTGATGATGAGCTCGTCGTACAGTTGCTGGCCGGGCATTATTCGGTCCGGCTCTACGCGCCCGAAACGGTGATAGAACGACTCTCACACCGCGTTGCAACCGAAAAGCGCGATATTTCCGAACACCGACTTAATGTGATCGCTGCCGGAGACGAGCTAGATTTACCTGGCTTTCACGTGCAAGCCGTGGGTGGCCAGCACGAGATCATTCACCCCCAGATCCCCCAAATCGACAACATCGGCTACGTGCTCAACGGGTCGGTATATCACCCCGGTGATAGCTTCATTGTTCCCGCCGGGGTCGAGATCGATACGCTATGCCTACCGATTAACGCACCCTGGGCGTCGTTGGAAGATACCTTAGACTTCATGATTAGCGTTCGGCCCCGCCAAGCGGTGCCGATCCATGACGGACTGTTGTCAGACAACGGCCACACCATTTATGACAACCAGGTTCAGGCCTTTGCTGAACGCTACGGCATTGAGCTGAATCTCCTAGCCGAAGGCGAACACGCGTGGACTCGATGACATCTTTAGGCCATACTGCCACCGAACAGCGCCCCGCCGCGCTGATCTCAGATCAGGTGCTGTCGTACTGGTTACGCCACGACGACGAGCAACACGTTCAAGAGGACCCCGGAACACAACCGGAAGGATTTGTTGCTACCGACCAAGCCCCGCAGGCCGGGCACCTGGTGATTCTCGATGTGCGCTGGTCGGCAACCGAACCCGGTGAAGGTCATGAACGCTACCGACAAGGGCACATTCCCGGCGCTGTGTTCGTCTCGATGTCCGGGCAACTCTCCGGGCACGGCGCCCCCTCAGAGGGACGTCACCCGCTACCGGATGCTTCCCGCTTCACGGACGCAGTGCGTATGCTGGGCATCAATGACGGCGACACTGTGGTGGTCTACGACGATGTGGCCTCGACCTCTGCTCCCCGCGCCTGGTGGTTGCTCCGCTATGCGGGTATGGAACGTGTTTATGTGCTCGATGGAGGCCTCCATGCCTGGCGTGAGGCCGGTCTGCCGCTGCAGGCCGGAGAAGCGCTGCCAGCGATCGGTAAGGCCCACATCAGCTGGGGCAAAATGCCGGTTGTTGGCACCGAGGAAGTCGAGGCACTAGCAGCTGATGACAACGGCGTGTTGCTCGATGCCCGCGATTACCGTCGGTACACCGGTGAAGAAGAGCCCATCGATCCGGTGGCCGGCCACATCCCCGGAGCCGTCTCAGCCCCCGTATCTGAGCTGACCGATGAGACCGGGCGCTTTTTGCCTGCCCAGAAACTCCGTGAGCATTTCGCCTCCCGTGGCGTCGCACCGGAACATGCAGTGGGTGTTTATTGTGGCTCGGGTGTCACCGCGAGCGCGGAAGTGCTGGCTCTATATATTGCCGGCATGGACGTTGCCCTCTACCCCGGGTCGTTTTCGGCCTGGATTAACGCCGGGGATCGGCCGGTTGCCACCGGTGAGCACCCGTACTGATCCTGGCCGGGTGATCTTGAACACCGTGGCCGAAACGACGAGACTGGACATGAGAGAGTTCGAGCCCGTCTGGCGCTGAGGACCCAGTGGCCAGTTGAGATAGCACGAGACAGGAGTCAGGACAATGTCCACCGTTTTTACCCGCGTCATCAATGGTGAAATCCCCGGCAGGTTCGTGTGGAAAGACGAACGCTGTGTGGGCTTTTTATCCATCGGCCCTATGGCACCCGGGCACACCCTCGTGGTGCCACGAGAAGAAGTGGATGTCTGGACCGACGCTGATCCGGATCTGCTCCAGCACTTGATCACCGTGGCCCAAAATATCGGCGCCGTGATGCCCAAGACCTTCAATGCGGTACGGGCCGGATTGATGATTGCCGGCTATGAGATCCCGCACCTGCACCTGCACGTCTGGCCCTCCAGCTCGTTGGAGGACTTCGACCTCGATAAGGTTGACAACAACCCTGAGCCCGCCGAGATGGACCAGGCCGCCGAGAAACTACGTGCCGCCCTCGTGGAGGCCGGCCACCAGGAATTCATCCCCGAAGCATAAGCGGGGTCGACCACAGCCGGCACCATGCCGGGTGTGGCACAGACCTCAAGGTGAGGGCACGGCCCGTAGTGCAGCACGGACCTTCTTTTCCGACACCGACACGGCCGTGCCCAATTGCTGGGCAAAAAAGCTCACCCGTAGCTCTTGGAGGAGCCAAAACACCTGGCTGAGCTCAACGGGAATGAACCCGGCCTGTGCATAGTCATCCACCCGGCGCTGGTAGGCCTGCTCGAGATCGTGAATGACTTGCATCGACGCCGCGTCGGCCTGGAGACCGTGGGCTGAATTCTGCAATTTCTCAATCCGGACAGTGATGGCCTGGATATAGCGGGGTAGGTGCCGTAGCTGGCGCCACCCGGTTTTCGCCACGAAATGCTCGCCCAGTAACTCATCTAGTTGCGCGCGGATATCGGTCAGCACCGGCGCCATGGTCAAGGACTTAAGTGTCTTGGCATCACGGCGTACGTGGCGAGCTGCGTGCAGCGCCTCGGAGACTACCGCGGTGACCCGAAAGTTTTGGTCTATCACCTCGGCGCGAACCTGCTCGTGCAATTGCTCAAACTGCTGGGCTGAGCGGGGGAGTTGGCTGTGCGAGGCTGGAACCAGCGCATCGATGGACGCGGTGAGACTGTCGGAGACAATCTCTTGCAGATCCGAATGCGGGGCACTGGTGAAGGTTAGCTTCTCCTCGTTGCTGAGGTGGTCGGCAATATAGCGTTGGGTATCGGGTAGCCCAGCCCGGAGCAACGCTACGACGCCGTGACGGTGCACGGATTGTGCCTCGCCCAGCGTTCGCATGATCACCAAATCAGCCCCCACCCCAGTGGTAGCGGGCGATAGCGCCGGGTAACCGGTCACCAGCTGGTGACCGGACCCGGTGGCCACCGGGGTTTGCACCTGTTCGGGGAGCTCGGGGATATCCCAGCGGGTCAACCCTTGCCGTGGCGTGAAGGACTCGGTCACGGTCCGGTCCTGGTCCCGTCGAGGTGGTTGCTTGCCGCTGTTGGATGCTGGCTGCCGTCGGGTGGTGTCCTTCCCGGGGCCAGGGGTGGGGTGCTGAGTGGTCTGAGCGAGGTCCACGCCTTGAGCCTGAGCCGCGCGGGTCAGTGATTCGGCCAGGGCGGTGCGGTTTTCGCCGGCCAGGTCTCGTTGCAACTGCCCGAGGTCTTCACCGACCCCGATGACCGCGCCACGGTGATCCACCACGGAGAACGTCATCCGCAAATGTTCGGGCAGTGCCTCGGGGCGCCACTGGTCCCGGGGCACCTTGACGTGCTTGACATCCAGTAAGACCGCCGAGAGGGCATCGTAGAAGTCATCGGTGAGCGGGTCGTAGTCGCGGTGGAGTATGGCCAGCGCCCGACGTGCGGTATCTGGGGCGGGAACCAACTGCTTGCGTAAGGCCTTCGGCACGTTTTTGATCAGTGCCGTAATCAGCTCTTCGCGTAGCCCGGGAATCAGACAAGCGAAACGGTCGGGGTTCATCCGGTGCAAGATTTCGACCGCGATGGTCACCGTCACGCCGTCAGTTGGCGGTGGCGTGCCGGCGGAGTTGTTCTCGCGACGGGTCTGCGCCAGCGTCGTCGGGGCAAAAGTGTAGTCCAGTGGGAGCTCGAGTTCACCGTGCTCGGTGGGGTGAATCAATACCGAGGGGTATTGTGCGGGATCCAGTTGCTCGGGCTCGACGCGGATCAGGTCCTCGACCGCGATATCGAGCTGGTATTCATCTGTGCGACGTGCTTTTTTCCACCAGCGGTCAAAGTGCCGGGCGGAGACCACCGAGGCTGGGATTCGGGCGTCGTAGAAGGCGAAGAGGTCCTCATCGGAGACTTTCAGATCGTGGCGACGATGTCGGGTCTGCAACTGGTCGACCTCGGCCATCCGCTCCCGGTTGCGCGCAAAGAACCGGTGCCGGGTGTGCCAGTCACCGTCCACCAGCGCGTGGCGGATAAACATCTCACGAGCCAGTTCACGGTTGACCCGGTAGTACTTGATCGGACGGTCGACGGCCACCGGCACACCATAGACGGTGACCCTTTCCCGGGCCATCGCCGAGCCCTGACGGGTGGACCAATAGGGGTCCGAGACGCTGGATTTTGCCAACGGTCCAGCAATCTCTTCGATCCACTCGGGCTCGACTTTGGCCACCTGGCGTGCCCAGAGCCGGGAGGTTTCCACCAGTTCGGCAGCCATGACATAGTCGTGGCGCTTTGTGAACAGTCCGGACCCGGGGAAGATCCGAAATTTGGTGTTACGAGCACCAAGATATTCTTTCGTGCGTTGCTGATAGGTGCCGATCTGACTGAGTAACCCGGTCAGCACCGCCTGGTGGACTGCCTCATGGGTGCCGACCGGATCGACCGGTCCGGCCGAGACTTTCAAGCCCACCCGGTGCGCCATTTCTCGCAACTGCTGAACCAGATCCTGCCATTCACGTACGCGTAGGTAGTTGATGAATTCTCGACGACACATCTTCCGGAACTGATTGCCCGAGAGCTGTTTTTGTTGGGAGCGTAAATACACCCACAGATTTAGCATCGCCGAAAAATCGGAATTCTCATCGGTGAAGCGCGCGTGGGCCTGATCGGCGGCATCTCGTTGGTCGGCTGGGCGCTCGCGGGGGTCTTGGATGGTCATCCCGGCAGCCAGCACCATGACTTCGCGGGCTACCTTATGCTCGTCGGCTGCCAGAATCATCCGCCCCAGACGCGGGTCAATGGGTAATTGCGCTAGGCGACGGCCTAGGGGCGTGATGGTGCCACGGGTAAAGGTGCGGGTGCGCTTCGTGCCGGAGCGGTCGGTGACCTCCACCGGTGCACCGGAGTTCAACGCACCGAGCTCCAGCAATTGCTGAATACCGTCGGTAATTTGGCGGTGCTCGGGCGGTTGCAGGAAGGGGAACTCTTCCAGATCGGTGGGGGTTGTGGCTACGCCGGCGGCTAACATGTCCAGGATCACCGAGGCCAGCGAGGTTCGCAGAATCTCCGGGTCGGTAAATTCAGGGCGCTGGTTGAAATCTTCCTCGGAGTACAAGCGGATGGCCACCCCGGGGCTGGTGCGCCCGGCACGTCCGGCCCGCTGGTTCGCGGACGCCTGGGAAATGCGCTCGACCGGCAGCCGTTGCACCTTCGTGCGCTGGGAGTACCGTGAGATGCGGGCAGTACCGGTATCGATGACGGCCGTGATGCCCGGGACCGTCAGCGAGGTTTCGGCCACGTTGGTCGCCAAGACAATCCGCGGAGCCGAGGTGGAACTGCGCCGGAAGACGCGTTGCTGTTCAGCTAAGGACAACCGCCCGTAGAGGGGAAGAATGTCCGCGTGTTTGAGCCTCGGATGCGAGGAAATGGCAGCCTGGATCACTTCCTTGGCGTCACGGATCTCACGTTCTCCGGGAAAGAACACCAGGGTATCCCCACCGTGGTCGGTACCCAGCTCGAGCACCGCATCGGCCACCGCGCCCAACGGGTCCCGGGCGTCCTCGGCATCATCGGCGTCATCGTCGGGATCATCGGCGATGCGTGGATCGGTCAGTGGCCGGTAGCGGATCTCTACCGGATAGGTTCTGCCCGAGACTTCAATAATGGGGGCCGCTGCACCGGTGGGCGTGGAGAAATGTTCGGCAAAGGACTCCACATCGATGGTCGCTGAGGTGATGATCACCTTGAGATCCTGGCGTTGAGGCAGGATCTTCTTGAGGTAGCCCAGTAAGAAATCAATATTGAGCGATCGTTCGTGAGCTTCGTCGATGATCAGCATTGAGTAGCGGCGCAAGAGCGGATCGTGCTGAATTTCGGCCAGCAAAATGCCGTCGGTCATGACCTTGACTGATGTCTCAGCTGACACCTCAGAGGTGAATCGCACCTGGTAGCCCACGTGTTCACCAACGGTTTCATTCAGCTCCTCGGCGATGCGTTCGGCCACTGACCGGGCGGCAATACGACGTGGCTGGGTGTGCCCAATCATCCCGTGCTGGTCCAGCCCCAGCTCCAGGCACATCTTTGGTAGCTGGGTGGTCTTACCGGACCCGGTTTCGCCGGCGACGATCACCACCTGGTGACCGGCCACCGCGTTCATGATCTGTTGTCGCTGGGAGCTCACCGGAAGATGTTCCGGATAGGTGATGCGCGCTGGAGGCAACAGGGCATCGCCCGTGGAGGACGAAGAAGTGAACGGCGTCATCGTAGTTGGTGATCTCACTTTCGACGATCGCGGGTGGGCAGAAAGGCGGGCATAAAAAAATGCCTACATCCCCGATTCCAGATATCGGGATGTAGGCGGTGGTACCCCCGATAGGATTCGAACCTACGACCTTCTGCTCCGGAGGCAGACGCTCTATCCCCTGAGCTACGGAGGCGGGGCCAGATGATAGGGGCCATCGCCAGTGATCATCGGACGTGAATACTGTACCCTATTCTGACTCAGATCTCGAAACCACTACACTATGAGGGGTGACCCCAGAAGAACTCTCAGCAACCCTTTCGTCCGTATTGCACCAAGCCATTGCGGCCGGTGAGATCGATCTTGATCCGCAGCTGATTCCGCAGCCGGTGAAAGTTGAACGCCCCCGTCACCGTGAACACGGAGACTGGGCATCGAACCTGGCGATGCAATTAGGAAAAAAGGCCGGGATGGCTCCCCGGGAGCTGGCCGAAATCCTGCGCACACGCTTGCAGGAGGAGTCGGGAATTTCCGCTGCAGAGGTCGCCGGTCCTGGGTTTCTGAACATTGTGGTGGAGGCAGCCGCGGCCGGACAGCTGGCGCACAGTATTGTCCAAGCCGGTGCTGAGTTTGGTCGTAACGACTCCTTGGCAGGCCAGGTCATTAACCTCGAGTTTGTCTCGGCTAACCCCACCGGCCCGTTGCATATCGGTCACACCCGCTGGGCGGCGTTAGGGGATGCCATCTCGCGACTGCTACGGGCCAGCGGCGCTGAGGTGACCAACGAGTATTACATCAACGACGCCGGCAACCAGATGAATACGTTCGCGGACTCGGTCTATGCCCGGATCCACGACCAGCCGGTGCCTGACGGTGGTTACCCCGGTGCATATGTCACCGACATTGCCCGCCACATTGTGGCCGAGGCACCCGAGTTGGCAGAACAAGACCACGACGAGGTGTTACCGGAGCTACGTCGCCGGGCCTATCGGTTGCAGTTACAGGACATTCAAGACACCCTAGAGTCCTTCGGGGTCCACTTCGACGTCTGGTTCTCCGAACAGTCCCTGCACGATGCTGGCGCCATCGACTCGGCAGTCCAGCACCTGCGGGATCAGAACGAAGTTGATGACCACCAGGGCGCGGTCTGGTTACGCACCACCGACTTCGGCGACGATAAAGACCGCGTGCTGATTCGCGCCAATGGAGAGCCCACCTACTTTGCAGCCGATGCCGCCTATTATTTGTCGAAGAAAGAGCGCGGATTCGAACAGAAAATCTATTTGCTCGGGGCCGACCACCACGGTTATGTCTCGCGACTGAAGGCCATTGCCGCTTGCGCTGGAGACAACCCACGGCACCATATTGAAATCTTGATTGGCCAGCTGATCTCGGTCAACGGGGCGAAGCTGTCCAAACGCGCCGGCAACATCATCGAACTCAAGGACCTGGTGGAGTGGCTGGGACGTGATGCATTGCGCTACGACCTGGCACGGTATCCAGCCGATTCGCCGATCACTATTGATCCAGACCTGTTGCGCTCGCGCACCAACGACAACCCGGTCTTCTACGTCCAATACGCACACGCCCGGTCTCGTTCGGCGGCCCGGACCGCTGAAGCTCACGGCATCACTCGTGATGCGCTACCCTTTGATGCCGGTACCCTGACCGACCCGACCGAAACCGCACTGTTGGCTCAGCTCGGTGAGTTCCCCGCGGTCGTTGGACACGCCGCGGCCGTACGCCAGCCTCACCGGGTGGCACGGTACCTGGAGAATCTTGCCGGTGCCTATCACTCCTGGTATGGGGCGTGCCGGATCGTGCCGGCTCCAGATGAAGACGGGTCCGTCCCGGCAGCACAACCGGTCAATATTGCCCGGTTGTGGCTCAATGATGCCACCAGTCAGGTCTTGGCCAACGGCCTGGACCTGCTGGGCGTGTCGGCTCCAGAGAAAATGTAACCACCGATCACCGCGCGAAAGAGAACCCCGATGACTGAATCACCGTTGGCACCGTCTTGGTTGAGTTACCCCAGCGACACGTCGTATCTCAATCCCGTGATGTATTCGAACGGTACCACCCGTCAGGTTTCCGGGGAGGTCACCATCGGCACCGTGCCGGTCTCCGAGCTGGCCGCCACGTACGGCACGCCGTTGTTGGTGGTTGATGAGGATGATTTTCGCGCTAGGGCCCGAGGTTTCGTTGAAGGATTTAATCGCGCCTTCGACTCCTTGTGTGGCGGGGTAGATGTCTACTACGCCTCCAAGTCTTTGCTCACCGTCCAGGTCGCCCGCTGGGTGGCCGAGGAAGGCTTAAACATGGATGTGGCCTCTGGCGGTGAGCTTGCGATCGCGCTACGGGCCGGGTTTGATCCGGCCAAGATCGGCCTGCACGGCAATAACAAATCCGATCAGGAACTCACCCGGGCCTTGCAAACCGGGGTGGGGCGGATCGTGGTGGATTCCTTATCCGAGATATACCGCTTGGCCGCGCTGGCCGAATCAGCCGGTGTGAGCGCACCGGTCATGTTGCGTTTGACCACCGGGGTTCATGCCTCAACCCACAGCTATATCGCCACCGCTCACGAGGACCAAAAATTTGGTCTGAGTATGATTCCGGCTCCGGGAGAGGAACGTTCCGCGGCCGAACAAGCGGTGCTGGCCGTGGCGGAACATCCCCACTTGAGGTACTTGGGGTTGCACTCACACATCGGATCACAAATTTTTGAAGCCGATGGTTTTACCGCCGCTGCCGACAGGATGCTGAACTTTATTGCGGCCCTGCAAACCCAGCACGGGATCACCACCGCCGAGCTGGACCTCGGAGGTGGCTACGGCATTGCCTACACCGAAGCTGATCGTCCCCGAGCCCCTGAAGATATCGCCGACTCACTGGCTGAAGGGATCCGCGCTACGCTCCAGTCACTCACCATTGACTGTCCTCGGATCTCGATCGAACCCGGTCGTGCGATCTCCGGCCCGGCCGGCTCCACCCTCTACCGGGTGGGTACCACCAAAACCGTGTGGGTTGATGACCCCACCGGGGCCGACCAGCCCGTCCCACGTCGTTACGTCGCCGTTGACGGCGGGATGTCCGATAACCCGCGTCCGGTGCTGTATGACGCCGACTACTCGGCCACCCTGGCCTCCCGGGTCTCTCAGGCCGATCCGGTACTGACCCGAATAGTTGGCAAACACTGCGAATCGGGCGATATTGTAGTGCGAGACACCTACCAGCCTGAGGACCTCGACGATCAGGACCTGGTACTCGTGCCGGCTACCGGCGCGTACTGTCACGTGATGAGTTCCAACTACAACGCATTACTGCGCCCTGCGGTGGTGGCCATCTCCGGAGGATCGGCCCGTCTGATTATTCGTCGAGAAACTGACCAGGACCTCTTCGCCCGCGAAGTCTAAGCCCCATGACGTTGTCTTGGGTCCCAGTCCAAGACAACACAAATTGTCGACAACTACGAACGAGCTCGGAGGAATATGACCGGCAAGCCCGCTGTACAAGAACTCAAAGTCGCTTTGTTAGGTGGCGGCACCGTCGGGTCACAGGTAGCCCGCATTTTGGTAGAAGACTCTGAGCTGATGACCGAACGGGTAGGTGTGTCGCTACGGTTGACCGGCGTGGCGGTGCGCAACCCTGAAGCCGAACGCGACTACCAGCTACCAGCCGAGTGCTACACCACCGATGCCAAGTCCCTGGTACGTGATGCCGACATCGTCATTGAACTCATGGGTGGCATCGCCCCGGCTCGCGACCTTATCCTCACGGCATTCGACTCCGGGGCCTCGGTAGTCACCGGTAACAAAGCATTATTGGCTACCCACGGGCACGAGCTCTATCAAGCAGCCGCCGATGCCGGAGTACAGCTGTCTTTTGAAGCCTCAGTGGCTGGGGCCATCCCCATTTTGCGTCCGGTGCGTGACTCGTTATCTGGCGACCGTATCACCCGCATCATGGGAATCGTCAACGGCACCACGAACTACATCATGGACCAGATGGATAGTACCGGTGCGAACTTCTACGACGCCTTGGCCGAGGCGCAACGGCTCGGTTATGCCGAAGCAGACCCCACCGCAGACGTGGGTGGCGCCGACGCCGCAGCTAAAGCCGCGGTCCTGGCTCACCTGGCTTTTAGTACCCCGTTCACCCTGGAACAGGTCTACTGCCAGGGAATGACCAACATTACTGACCGCGATCACCAGATGGCCGCGGAAGCCGGTTATGTGATCAAGATGTTGGCGATTATCGAGCTGGTGCAGACCGCCGATGACCAAGAACCCGGTGTGGTCTTGCGGGTTCACCCCACCTTGCTGCCACGTGTGCACCCGCTGGCCACGGTGCGCGGGGCCTACAACGCAGTATTCGTGGAAGCAGAGAACGCTGGCGAGCTGATGTTCTACGGACCCGGTGCCGGGGGAGCCCCCACTGCCTCGGCCGTGATGGGCGATACGGTCTCTATTGCCCGTCGCATTCTGCGCGGTGGACCCGGCCGACCACACACCACCACGGGGCGTCTGAAAGCACTCGGCGTGGGCGATTCCATCACCCGCTACATGGTGGTACTGCGGACCGCGGATGTTCCCGGTGTGCTGTCTCAAGTCGCTGGCGTCTTTGCCGAGCGTGGGTTGTCCATTAAATCCATGAACCAGTCCCCAGATGAGGAGGCTGCCGCCGTGGGCAAACAGCGTGCCTTACTGCGGTTCATCACTCACCAGGCCCGGGAATCCGATCTGTCGCAGACGGTCAGTGCCGTTGAAGAACTCGACGTTGTTGACGCTGTCTTGGCCACGATGCGGGTGGAAGGTGACTAGTCCCATGGGTAGCGCAACTCCTGCTACGCAACGCCCCCCGGACCGGGTACCGGCCGGTATCACCGTTAGGGTTTCGGTCCCTGCCACCTCGGCGAATCTCGGCCCCGGTTTCGATGCCGCCGGTCTGGCGGTACAACTGTTCGACGAAGTTGAGATCATCTCGACTGAGGCCGGGTACTGCGTGGAGATCACCGGCTATGGCCAGGACTACTTGCCGACCGATTCCCGGCACTTGATAATCTCTACCATCCGTGAGTTGCTGGCCTCGATCGGCTGGACAGTACCCGGGTTGAAGGTCCGGGCGATCAATCGCATCCCGCATTCTCGTGGGCTCGGCTCGTCAGCAGCCGCTCACGTGGCGGCTGTTCTCGGGGCGCAGGGGCTTCTGCCCCGACACGCCCAGCGTACCCACGACGAGCTGTTGCAGTGGGCCGCGGAGCTAGAAGGCCACCCTGACAACGTGGCTCCGGCCCTGTTTGGTGGGCTGACCCTGTCCTGGTCAACCCATGCCCAGTTCCATACTGCTCGGTTCGAACCGGCCCCAGAATTGACTCCCGTGGTGGCCATTCCGGACAAACCGGTGGGCACTGCCACGGCTCGCGAACTTCTTCCTGAGGCCGTGCCTCACGCTGAAGCGGCTGCAAATGCTGCCAGCGCCGCGCTGTTAGCTCCAGCGATCACGACCGACCCCAGTCTGCTCTATGTCGCCACACGCGATTACCTGCACCAGGAATATCGATTCGCGGCAATGCCACATACCCTTAACGTGGTCCGTGTGATGCGCGCCCACGGCTTCGCTGCGGTCGTATCTGGTGCCGGTCCGACCGTGATGGTGTTGACTGCCTGCCCGGAGGAAGCCCGACGAGCTTACGCGGCGCTGGAAGAGACGGTAGCGCCCCAGCGTCGACACTGGGATCTCCACATTCTGGCAGTAAATCTCGAAGGTGCTAAACTGGAGATAGTCCGCCCGTGATGGGTTGCCGTGACACGACAGTCTGTGTCGACGGATTGCGTAGCCCATGACACAATACGGTTCGCGGATTTCTCCTCAACCGAGGGCTCTTTGTTCAGTGCATGAAAACGGCCGAACGAGTCATGTCATGGTCACTGTGCAATACCACTGCGATGGCATTCGCCGTGGCGACTGTCCTGCGTGCGGAGCACGTGCACAGAATGGCTACGACGCGGTCGCTAGACAAGAGTCCTGGCTGTCGGTGTAATCCAGAATTGAAGATGTCTGGGCACCGAGCATATTGAGGCGCTAAAGGCTCATAGACCAACGCAAAAAAGATGCGGACGAACACACAGTTCCCGCCTGACGAGGGAGAAGGATTACCTTCGTGACCGAAACCATCGATACCCAATCCCAGCAAGACTCCAACACTGCTGGGAACGCTAACGGTTTAGCTTCTCTGAAATTGGCCCAACTCCAGGCTCTCGCTTCCCAATTAGGCATCACGGGCGGCTCCCGGATGCGCAAGGCCGCTCTGGTCGAAGCGATCTCTGAGCACCAACGTGGGGGAGTGGCTGCTCCGAGCACTCAGCCACGTTCCAAGGACGACCAGACCGAACAGTCCGGCGACCAGACGCAGGAATCACCGGAGAAGGGCTCGTCCCAGGGCGCCGAGGGGCCCGCACAGCATGAGGACTCGGAGCACGCGGAGAACAAAGACTCACAACGCCGGCCGAGACGCTCACGGTCCCGGCGCGCTAACGCAACAGCGGGTGACCCTACCCACGGTGACACCTCTTCCGAGGAGCCCTCGACAGATCAGTCCGATGCGTCGGAGCAGTCCGACGAGTCTGACCAGTCAGGCCGGCGCGAGCGCACACACCGTCGCGGGAACAATCGCGATGACGACGAGAAGCGTCAGGACCGCAAAGACGGCGACGACCGCGATTCCTCCGAGGACAACGGCGAAGACCGGGACCGGAAGAAGGGCCAGCGTCACCAGCGTGAGGACCGGGACCAGAGCTCGGACCAGGATGACAACAACGGTGATGATTCTCAGAACAATCGCCAACGTCGTTCTCGGAACCGGGACCGCAATAACCGCAATAAGCGCAAGAGCAACAATGATCGTCGCCAGCAAAACCGCGATGAGCAGCAAGACGTGCGTGACGATGAGGTCTTGCTTCCCATTGCCGGTATCTTGGACGTTCTCGACAACTACGCCTTCGTCAGGACCTCGGGATATTTGCCGGGCCCGAAGGACATCTATGTCTCGCTGTCGTTTGTGAAGAAATACGGCTTGCGCAAAGGTGACGCTGTCCGCGGTGCGATTCGCCAGCCCGGCCAGGATAACGACCAGCAGCACCACGGCGGTGGTCGTGGCGGACGGGGTAAGCACAAGAACCGTCAGAAGTTCAATGCACTGGTCAGGATCGACTACGTGAATGGTCAGCCCGCCGTGGAGAACCCGGAGCGCGTTGAGTTCAACAAGCTCGTTCCGCTGTACCCGAACGAGCGGTTGCGGCTGGAGACGGATCCGAAGAAGATCGGCCCGCGTATCGTAGACCTGGTAGCTCCGATCGGTAAGGGCCAGCGCGGTTTGATTGTGTCTCCGCCCAAGGCCGGCAAGACTGTGATGCTGCAATCGATTGCCAACGCCATTAAGGAAAACAATCCCGATGTGAAGCTGATGATGGTGCTGGTGGATGAACGTCCCGAAGAAGTTACCGACATGGAACGCTCGATTGATGGCGAAGTCATCGCCTCGACCTTCGATCGTCCTGCCGACGACCACACCACCGTCGCTGAATTAGCGATCGAACGGGCCAAGCGCATGGTGGAGCTGGGCAAAGACGTGGTGGTGCTGTTGGACTCGATGACTCGTCTGGGTCGCGCCTACAACCTGGCCACCCCGGCATCCGGACGCATCCTGTCCGGTGGTGTGGACTCAGCTGCGCTTTACCCGCCGAAGAAGTTCTTCGGGGCTGCCCGCAATATTGAAAACGGTGGTTCGCTGACCATTTTGGCCACTGCCCTGGTAGAAACCGGCTCGCGGATGGACGAAGTGATCTTCGAAGAATTCAAGGGCACCGGCAATATGGAACTGCGTCTCTCGCGCGAGCTGTCTGAGCGCCGGATCTTCCCGGCTGTGGATGTCAGTGCTTCGGGTACTCGCCGCGAAGAGAACCTCCTCTCGCCGGAAGAGATCAAGATTATGTGGAAGCTACGCCGCGTGCTGTCTGGTTTGGAAACCCAGCAGGCGCTCGAGTTGCTCACCAATAAGATCAAAGAAACAGGGTCCAACGCAGAGTTCCTCATGTTGGTCTCGAAGACTACTCTGGGCGGCAAGTCCGACTCTTAGCGATTTTTTCAAGCCACCGCCCGCACAGCGCAGTGAACCGACTGACCTTTTCGGTTGTGTGCTGTCGGCGGTGGCTTGAGTGTGTCCCTGCCCGTCCACAGTCATCTGTTCAACAGAAAGTTCATCATGTTTGAATCCGTGCAGCACCTGCTGGAAGAACACCAAGAGGTCACCGAGGCCCTGGCAGACCCGGATGTGCACTCCGACCCTGGGAAATCCCGGAAGCTGGGCCGGCGATATGCCGAACTTAACGGAATTGTGGGCGCTTATCGTACCTGGTCGACGTTGCAAGACGATCTCTGCGATGCTCAAGAACTGGCAGCGGAGGACGAAGACTTTGCCGCTGAGGTCCCGATCTTACAAGAGCAGGTCGATACCGCGGCCGAACGTCTGCGCCGACTGCTGATCCCGCGTGACCCCGATGACGCCCGTGACGTGATTTTGGAGATTAAAGGCGGTGAAGGCGGTGAAGAAGCCGCACTGTTTGCGGCTGACCTGACCCGTATGTACATCAAGTACGCCGAACATAAGGGGTGGAAAACCGAGATCATCTCCGCGACCGAATCGGATCTCGGCGGGTATAAAGACGTTCACCTGGGGGTACGCGGTAACTCCAACGATCCAGCCGAAGGTGTCTTTGCACACCTGAAGTTTGAAGGCGGAGTCCACCGTGTGCAACGTGTGCCGGTCACCGAATCCCAGGGCCGGATTCACACCTCCGCTGCCGGTGTGCTGGTGTTCCCCGAGGTTGATGAGCCCGAAGAGATTGAGATCAACCAGAACGACCTGAAGATCGATGTGTATCGTTCCTCCGGTCCGGGTGGTCAGTCTGTGAATACCACAGATTCGGCGGTACGTATCACCCACCTACCCACCGGCATCGTGGTCTCGATGCAAAACGAGAAGTCTCAAATCCAGAACCGTGAAGCTGCCATGCGCGTGTTGCGCTCCCGGCTGCTGGCCTACCAGCAAGAAGAACTGGCTGCGGCAGAAGCCGAGACCCGGGCTTCCCAGGTGCGAACTATGGACCGCTCGGAGCGGATTCGGACCTACAACTTCCCCGAGAACCGCATCGCCGATCACCGGACCGGTTATAAAGCCAATAACCTCGACAAGGTCCTCGAAGGTGATCTGGGGCCCGTCGTGCAGTCCTGCATCGATATGGATGAGGCCGAGCGACTTGAAGCGCTGGGCGAGCACGAAGGCTAGGATCCTGGTACATGTCGGGCCAGCAGCATGACGGCTTTGCGTTGCGTGAGACCCTGCACCAGACACAGGCGCGCTTAGCTCAAGCCGGTATCGACCAAGCGGTAGCCGAAGCACGCGTGTTGCTCGCGCACGTCTTAGGGCTTGAACTCTCAGACGTAGCCAAGGCCAGCTTGCTGGGAGATCGGATCACCGGCGAGCAGTACCAACGACTCACGAGCTTGGTCGATCGCAGGATCCAGCGTGTGCCCCTGCAACACCTCACCGGGGCTCAGAGCTTTTACGGAGTCAGCCTGCGGGTGGGGCCGGGTGTATTTATCCCGCGTCCGGAAACCGAGGCGCTGGTGGAGCTGGCCCAGCAACTGCTGACCACACGCGACGGGGATTTAACCGTGCTGGATTTGTGTAGCGGATCGGGCGCGATCGCGGTGGCCCTGGAACATCACTGGAACCAAGAGACTCCGCAGCACAGGGAGCATTCGACGCACAAGCTGCAGGTGATCGCCGTGGAAAACGACCCGGTGGCTGTTCGGTATTTGCAGACCAACACCCACGCCACGAACATCACCACCGTGCGCGCTGATGCCACGGATGTCAACGCCATGCTCATCGCGCACCCCGGGCTTCGCGAATGGATCGGCCACGTCGATCTGGTGGTAGCTAACCCGCCATATGTGCCCGAAGCCTACGCGGTCGTCCAGCCCGAAGCCGCAGCCGATCCACCGATCGCCCTCTACGGGGGCAACGCCGATGGCACTGCCATTCCGCTGGCCGTGGCCACAACAGCAGCTCAGTTTCTGGCCCCCGGCGGTTGGTTGGTGATGGAACACGACGCATCACACGCAGACCGCCTCCGGCAGTTGGCCTCCGAGCAAGGGATGTGGCAGACGGTAACAACCCTGTCCGACTACAACGACCGACCCCGATTCCTCAAAGCCCAACGGGTCGATTCCAAGACTCACCCGTGCAGCGACCGGGGGCGACAGAAATAATGCGAGAATAGCACCGTGAGTACTCGATACGACGCCCAAGATCCGGCACAACGCTCAGCAGGCATTGCCGATGCGGTGGAGGCCATCAGAGACCGCCAATGCATCGTGCTACCGACCGATACCGTCTACGGCATTGGAGCTGACGCATTCTCGGCTCAAGCGGTCGCAGTCCTGCTCGCTGCCAAGGGACGATCGCGGGCCACCCCGCCCCCGGTGCTCATGGCACATCCCCGCGTGTTGGACGCATTGGCTGATGACATTCCGGACCAGGCTCGTGCGCTGGCCGATGCTTTCTGGCCCGGTGCACTCACCCTGATACTGAACGCTCAACCCTCGCTGACCTGGGATCTGGGCGAAACCCACGGTACCGTGGGACTGCGCGTTCCGGACGACGAGCTAGCTCGCGATATTTTAGAACAAACCGGCCCGATGGCCGTGTCATCAGCTAATCGCCATGGCCAGCCCGCCGCCACCTCAGCGATTATGGCCCAAGAAGCGCTCGGGGAATCGGTTGCGGTCTACCTCGATGGGGGAGATCGCCAAACCCAAGCGCCCTCGACCATTGTGGACTGCACCGTGAGCCCACTGCGCCTGATCCGGGCTGGTGCCATTAGCATTGACACGTTGCGTGAGGTGGTGGAGGATCTCCTCGATGTGGGTGAGAGCGCACCTGATGCCCCTGACGATACAACGCAAGGCTAATGCGCTGAGAATCCATGAAGGTCTATTTACTGCTACTTCTCGTCACGGCGGCGCTCAGCTTCGTGTTGACCCCACTCGTTAGGCTGATCGGCATTAAAGTCCGGGCGTACACTCCCGCGCGGAAACGTGATATGCACCGCGATCCCATTCCGAAACTCGGCGGTGTCGCCATGGCTGTGGCGGTGATCATGACGCTAGGTGTAGCTGGAACTATCCCTTTCCTCGATGCCATCTTCGCCGATCCGGCCCCCGTGCGCGGTGTGTTACTGGCGATTCTTGTGATTGTGATGTTTGGTGTCGCTGACGACCTGTGGGACCTGCACTGGTCGCTGAAACTGCTCGGCCAAATCCTGGCCGGGCTGTCCCTGGGGCTGAACAGCATCAAAGTTGAGGCCATGCCGGTGGGCTGGATTCACGTCGAGAGCGAAGGCCTGCAAATCGCCCTCACTGTCCTCGCGGTGGTCCTGACCGTTAACGCCTTCAACTTCGTCGATGGTCTCGACGGCTTGGCGGCCGGGGTCGCGCTGATTGGTGGCTCCGTTTTTTTCATCTATAGCTACGTACTGACTCGCACGATCAACGCCTATGACTATTCCAACCTCGCCACCTTGTTGATGGCCGTCTTGTTAGGTGCCTGTATTGGGTTCCTTCCCTTTAATTTCAATCCCGCCCGCATCTTCATGGGAGAGGTCGGCGCCCAACTCATCGGATTGCTGATGGCTGCCGCCGCGGTGGCCGTCACCGCCGATGTGGGAGCGCTGGAAGGCTTTCGGTTCCGCAACGTACCTGCCTACATGCCTATCATGTTGCCACTGGCCGTACTGGTGCTACCGTTGCTCGATCTGCTCATGGCCGTGGTACGTCGCACCGCCCGACGCAGTAGTCCTTTCTCCGCAGACCGCGGCCATATCCACCACAAGCTGGTCGATGGTGGTTACACCCATCGCCAAGCCGTGCTGTTGCTGTATTTGTGGACCTTCGTGGTCGCCTACGGCACGGTGTCTCTGACCTTTTTCGAGCCCTGGATCGTTATGCTGATTACTAGCCTGGCCCTGGCGGTCACGATGTGGTTGACATTTCGGCCCTGGATCTTGCGCCGCGCCTACTATCGCCGGTTGAATCAAATACGACAAGCCCGCCGAGCCCAACACCAACGGGAGCAACACCACGATGCAACAGACCACCGTCCGTCGACGTAACCGCTTGGTCAATCGCCACGGTTGGTGGGGAATCTTCTTTCATGCCAGCTGGGTCACGTTGCTCGCTGTCCTCGGAGCCGGGGTGCTGTTTGGCGGTCTGGATGGCATCTACGGGTGGTGGTCGGCCATCCTGGCCGGGCTGATTGTCTGGGTGCTGTCTGCCGTGAGCGTCGTGGTGATTGCGGTGGTGTGGCAAAATCATCGCGATCTGGCCATTCCTCTGGCCATGGGGGCCTTCGTCGTCAAGATCATTGTCTGCGCGATCCTGCTCAGCGTGGTGCCGACTCCCGATTGGTTGATGGCCACGCCCGCGGCCTTGACCGCTCTGGGCGCCATCCTGGTCTGGCAAATTACCGAAGTGCTGGTCTTTACGCGCACCCGAGAGCAGATCTACCACGACTGACGCGCCAGCTTTGACGAGCTCGGCTCACTGGGTCTGGCCCACCGGTTTCTGCTGACATCATGGCCCTCGGTGGCCTGCCTGCCGCGCACCATCAGGTATGAGATGAACCACATGCAGTGGGTGAGGGCCATCGCATGAGTGATGCCACGTCAGCACCGCCCGGCGCCGAGGTGCCTCCAGTCCTTTTGGGCGAGACCATGGGGGAGAAGTAGAACACTCGACCGTGGTCCCGGAAGTGATGACCAAGGCCGAACCGTTGAGCGGGGGTTGCTAAGTCGGGAAAAATCTGGGTTGATTCCCCGACCAGGTGTCCGTAACCCCACTCTCATTTGATAGGCTGTTCTACGGACTGCAACGGGGTAGCCGTTGCGATGACTGTGTCAGCGTCACCACACCGTCTTCATCACACCTTGGCTTGTGGTGATCTATGAAGAGAGGATTCGCGTGCTTCCACTCGTGCTTGCTACTTCCACTATCGGAAGTGAATTTGTGCCTCCCACGATTGAGGATACGCACCTCCCGGAAATTATTCCGTGGATGGCCGAATACGGGACCGGCTTCGGCAAGCAGATGCTGATGATTCTCCTCTCGATTGTGCTGATCTGGGCCTTCTTCGGTCTGGCCATGCGCAAGCCCACCATTGTTCCGGGCAAGGCACAGTTCCTGGCCGAATCCGGTTATTCCTTCGTTCGCAACGGTATCGCGCGCGACATTATTGGCGAGAAGCACTTTAAGTCCTGGGTGCCGTTCCTTTTTGCGATCTTCTTCTTTGTTCTCTTCAATAACCTCTTTGGAGCGATTCCCTTCCTGCAGTTACCCAGCTTCTCTCACGCGGGTGCTGCCTATGCCTTGGCGTTGATCGTCTACGTCACCTGGATTGCGACCGGTGTGCGTCGCCACGGCCTCCCATACTTCAAGCTGGCTGTCGTCCCGGCCGGAGTTCCCGGCTGGATTCTTCCGGCCCTGGTCCCGCTGGAGATCATCTCCAACTTCATTGTCCGTCCGCTGACTCACTCGCTACGTCTGATGGCAGTGATGCTGTCGGGTCACATGATTGTGATGCTGGCCGGTTCCGGTGCTGAATATCTCATCACCGAAACTGGAAACCTCGCCCTGCAGGCTACCGGCGTGCTGGTCATCGTCGGTTCGGTGGCTCTGTACTTCCTAGAATTGCTGATGATGGTCTTGCAGGCATTCGTCTTTACCTTGCTGACCGCGATTTACGTCCAAGGTGCCATCGACGCGAACGAACACTAGCTTGCGGTATACCGTATGCACAGTGTACGGCGTGCCGAAAGGAAAATAACCCCATAGGTTTATCGTCCATCCGGGCGATCAGGTGAGAGAAACACCTTTCAAAAACTTCCTGGTACCGGTCAATCATCGGAGCCTGCCGGGAACCCTCACAACCTGCCGACAAAGGCATCTTGAAAGGAACACAATGGAACTGCATGGTTCATTGAACATGATTGGCTACGGTCTGGCCGCTATCGGCTCCGCCATTGGTGTGGGTCTGATCTTCGCCGCTTACATCAACGGCGTTGCCCGCCAGCCCGAATCTCAGCGTATCCTGCAGCCGATCGCGCTGCTGGGCTTCGCTCTGGCTGAAGCCCTTGCGATTCTGGCACTGGTCTTCGCCTTCGTGATCGGCGCGTAGCCGTCAAACCATCCCGACCGGTCGCGAGTCAACCGGTCACTAATGTCAAGAACGTACACCAAAGGATGGTTTTCACATGAACGGTATGAATGTGATCATCGCGGCGGCTGAAGGTGCAAACCCGCTAATTCCCAACTGGTGGGAAGTCATCGTCACCTCAGCCGGCTTCTTGGTGCTGATGTTCGTCGTCGTCAAGTTCATCGCTCCGGCGCTGGAGTCCTCCTACACTAAGCGAGTTGATGAAATTGAAGGCGGTCTGGAACGGGCCGAGAAAGCTCAAGCTGAAGCCAACGCCATGATGGCTGACTATCAGCAGCAGCTTCAGGATGCTCGGGCCGAAGCACATCAGATCCGGGAAGACGCCCGCGAAGAAGCAGCACAGATTGTTTCGGAATCCCGCACCCGTGCCAGCGAAGAGGCAACACGGATTAACGAACAAGCATCAGTACAGATTGCTGCCGAGCGTCAACAGGCTGTGACGTCGTTGCGCGCCGAGGTCGGTACTCTGGCAACCAGCCTGGCCTCCAAGATTGTCGGCGAGGCCCTGGACGATGATGCACGCTCGCAGCGGGTTGTCGACAGGTTCCTGGAGGACCTGGAGAACAACGAAGCTGCCCAAGGATCGACCACGAGTGCAGGTGCAACTGAGTGATGTCTCTAGCATCGAGTGATTCATTGGCCAATATCAGTCCCGAGCTAGAGAGTTTTCTCACCAGCAACGGACTGGACACCGCCCGCGAGCTGTTTGCCGCGCTTCGGGTGATTGATCAGCAGGGAGCGCTGCGGCGTAGCCTGGCTGACCCTACCGCAGAATCCACCAAACGACAGGGCCTCGTGGAGCGTATCTTCAGCAATCACGTCGGCGCGAACGCGTTAGGTGTGCTGCGATTGCTGGTCGGACAGCGCTGGTCGAAAGAACGCGAACTCGGCGATGCAATCGAGACCGCAGCGGCACAAGCCTCGGCTGCCTCCGCCGAAGGCGAGGGCCTTGCCGGACTGCAACAGCTCACCGAACAGCTGTTGGGTTTCGACCAGCTGATTCAAGAATCCCACGAGGTGCAGTGGGCTTTGTCGGATCAGCAGGCACCAGCCAGTGCACGTGGCGATCTGGCCGTGAAACTGGTGGGTGTCAACGCCCGGGAAGAGACCAAAGCCTTGGTCCGCCAAGCGGTAGAAGCTCCTCGCGGTGCCAAGCCAGCTGCGGTGGTTCGTCACTTCGCTAACGTAGTGGCAACCCGGCAACGTCGATGGATCGCCGATGTCACGGTGGCAAAACCACTACAGCAGTCTCAGCAGGATCGTCTCGCGCGGGGTCTGTCCGCAGCCTTTGGCCGCGAGCTGACTCTCAACGTTGAGGTTGATCCACAGCTGGTCGGTGGTATTCGTGTTCAGGTTGGCGATGAGGTCGTGGACTCCTCGATCTCTGCGCGACTGAACGATCTCAAGACAAAAATGGCCGGCTGAGACCGGCACTCGACAAGATTGACAACCTGAGGTTGCCGCTAGCAGAGCAACCAGAGATGAAGAGAGCAGGGACTGCAGATGGCCGACTTGACCATCAACGCTGATGACGTCCGCAATGCCCTCAGCGAGTTCGCTGAGTCGTATGAACCTTCCGACACCGAGCGTGTTGAAGTCGGCTACGTCATTTCAGCTGCTGACGGAATTGCCCGCGTGGAGGGCTTGCCCTCCGCGATGGCCAACGAGCTACTACGTTTTGAAAACGGTGTGATGGGCCTGGCCCAGAACCTGGACCCCCGCGAAATCGGTGCGGTGGTGCTGGGTGAATTCCAGGGCATTGAAGAAGGTATGGAAGTACGTCGGACCGGCGAGGTGCTCTCGGTTCCCGTCGGCGATAACTTCCTCGGTCGTGTGGTGGACCCGCTGGGTAACGCGATCGATAACCTCGGTGAGATCACCGCGGAGACCACTCGTCCGCTGGAAGCTCAGGCTCCCGGTGTGACCGAGCGTAAATCGGTGGAAGAGCCCCTTCAGACCGGTATGAAAGCTATTGACGCGATGATCCCGATTGGCCGTGGCCAGCGTCAGCTGATCATTGGCGACCGTCAGACCGGTAAGACCGCGATTGCCGTGGATACCATCCTGAACCAGAAGGCCAACTGGGAGTCTGGTGACCCGACCAAACAGGTCCGTTGCATCTACGTAGCCGTGGGTCAGAAGGCCTCCACCATTGCCTCGGTTCGCCAGACCCTTGAAGAGCACGGCGCACTGGAATACACCACGATCGTGGCTTCCCCGGCATCCGACCCGGCAGGTATTAAGTACCTGGCCCCATACGCCGGTTCCGCTATTGGCCAGCACTGGATGTACAACGGCAAGCACGTGCTGATCATCTTTGATGACCTCACCAAGCAGGCCGATGCTTACCGTGCGGTCTCGTTGCTGTTGCGTCGTCCTCCGGGACGTGAAGCGTACCCCGGTGACGTGTTCTACTTGCACTCCCGGTTGCTGGAACGTTGTGCCAAGGTCTCCGATGAACTTGGTGGCGGGTCCATGACCGGCCTGCCGATCGTGGAAACTAAAGCGAACGACGTTTCCGCGTTCATTCCGACCAACGTCATCTCCATTACCGACGGCCAGATCTTCTTGCAGTCTGATCTGTTCAACGCTAACCAGCGTCCAGCTGTTGATGTGGGCATCTCGGTGTCGCGCGTGGGTGGTGCCGCTCAGACCAAGGCGCTGAGGAAGGTCTCGGGTACCTTGAAACTGGACTTGGCTCAGTATCGCGACATGGAAGCTTTTTCGATGTTCGCTTCCGACCTGGACCCGGCAACCCGTCGTCAGCTGGCCCGTGGTGCCCGCCTGATGGAGTTGCTCAAGCAGCCGCAGTACACTCCCTACCCGGTGGAGGACCAAGTTGTTTCGATCTGGGCCGGCTCGCAGGGCCACTTGGACGAGGTGCCGGTCGAGGACGTGTCGCGCTTTGAGCGTGAGTTCATCGATCACATGCGTCGCCAGACCTCAGTTCCTGCACAGATCGCCGAAACTGGCAAGCTGTCCGACGAGATTGTCGATACGCTGAAGACCGAGGTGGAGAGCTTCAAAAAGAACTTCCTCGCTCAGGGCAACGACTCCCAGGTGCAGCCGGGCCACGAGGAACACGAGGCCATGGCCGATGAGAGCATCTCGCAGGAAAAGATCGTCAAGCAGAAGCGCTGAACAGCTAGCTAGTCACCTGGTCTGATCCAGACCCTCCTGCTAGTTAGCCAGAAAGGACAAGCATGTCAGCATCTGACATTCGGGTGTATCGCCAAAAGATCGCCTCGACAGGTTCCATGCGCAAAATCTTCAACGCGATGGAGCTGATCGCTACCTCGCGTATTGGTAAAGCGCGTGAGCGCGTGGCTGCTTCGACTCCGTACGCTAATGCCATTACTCGTGCGGTATCTGCGGTGAGCTCTCAGCAGGACATCGATCACGTGCTGACCTCCGAGGTGGAAAATCCCACCCGGTCGGCAGTACTGATCATGGCCGCTGACCGCGGTATGGCCGGTGCTTATTCGGCCAACGTACTACGGCACGCCGAGGAACTGCTAGAGCGTTTGAAGTCCGAGAACAAAGAAGCCGATCTTTACCTGATCGGCCGAAAGGCTCAGGCCTACTTCGATTTCCGTCGTCGCGAATACAAAAAGCTCTGGACCGGTAACACCGACAACCCAGAATTTTCCACCGCCAAAGAGGTGGGCGAAACTCTCGTTGATGCCTTCCTGACCGATACCGATCAAGGTGGTGTTGACGAGATCCACGTCGTGTTCACCGAGTTCAGGTCGCTGGTCTCCCAGGTCCCGACGGTCGTGCGGTTGTTGCCGCTGGAAGTTGTGGAAGAAGAGGTCACCGAAGAAACTGAGCTGTTGCCACTGTACGAGTACGAGCCCGATCCTGAGCAGGTGTTGGACGCGTTGTTGCCCAAGTACATCGAGTCTCGCATTTTTTCGGCCATGCTCCAGGCTTCGGCTTCCGAGCTGGCGTCGCGTCAGCGGGCTATGAAGTCGGCTGGTGACAACGCCACGGATTTGATCCGCGAGTACACGTTGGAAATGAACAATGCACGCCAGGCTTCCATTACTCAGGAACTCACCGAGCTGATCGCCGGTGCAGACGCTCTGGGCTAAGTTCGAACCCGAAAAACCTAAACTCCATCCACCAGTGAAGTGAGAGAAATGACTGCCACCATTAATGACACTGCAACAGGCCAGCAGGCCGGCGCGGTGGGGCGCGTTGCTCGAGTAACCGGTCCGGTGATCGATGCTGAATTCCCAGCCGATGCTATGCCGGAGATCTACAACGCCCTCACCGCCGAGATGACGATTGACGGCAAGACCCAAACTGTGACCTTCGAAGTTGCCCAGCACCTAGGTGAGAACCTGGTGCGCGCTATTTCGATGCAGTCTACGGACGGTCTGGTTCGTGGCGCCGAGGTGAAGGACACCGGAGCTGCGATCTCGGTTCCGGTTGGCGACGTCGTCAAAGGACATATCTTCAACGTGCTCGGCGAGTCGCTGGATGTGCCGGCCTCCGAACTTCAGGTAACCGAGCGCTGGCCGATCCACCGCCAAGCTCCGCCGATTGCAGACCTTGAGGGTTCGACCGAAATGCTGGAAACCGGCATTAAGGTCATTGACCTGCTGACCCCCTATATCAAGGGTGGAAAGATTGGCCTGTTCGGCGGTGCCGGTGTGGGTAAGACCGTGCTGATCCAGGAAATGATTACCCGTGTGGCGCGCAACTTTGGTGGTACCTCGGTGTTCGCCGGTGTGGGTGAGCGGACACGTGAGGGTAACGATCTCTGGGTTGAAATGGACGAGGCCGACGTGCTCAAAGATACCGCTCTGGTCTTCGGTCAGATGGATGAGCCACCGGGAACCCGTCTGCGCGTGGCCTTGACCGGTCTGACGATGGCAGAGTACTTCCGCGATGTGCAGAAGCAGGACGTGCTGTTGTTCATCGACAACATCTTCCGTTTCTCCCAGGCTGGTTCCGAGGTCTCCACGTTGCTGGGTCGTATGCCCTCTGCGGTGGGTTACCAGCCGACCCTGGCAGATGAAATGGGTGTGCTGCAGGAGCGGATTACCTCCACCCGCGGTCACTCCATTACCTCGATGCAGGCGGTCTACGTTCCCGCAGACGACTACACCGACCCGGCTCCCGCTAACGTGTTCGCCCACCTGGATGCGACCACCAACTTGACTCGTGATCTGGCCTCCCGTGGTCTGTACCCGGCGGTGGACCCGCTGGCCTCGACCTCACGTATTCTGGACCCGCAGTATGTCGGTCAGGATCACTACGAGGTTGCCAACCGCGTGAAGCAGATTCTGCAGAAGAACAAGGAACTGCAGGACATCATCGCGATTCTAGGTATCGACGAGTTGTCTGAAGAAGATCGCGTCACCGTGATGCGTGCGCGGAAGATCGAGCAGTTCCTGTCGCAGAACACCTACACGGCGAAGCAGTTCACCGGTGTTGACGGTTCCACCGTGGCCATCAAGGACACCATCGAAGGCTTCAAGGCGATCTGCGATGGCGACCTGGACCACATCGCTGAACAGGCCTTCTATAACGTCGGTGGCTTGGACGATGTGGAACGTGAGTGGGCCAAGATCCAGAAGGAAAACTAATCCATGGCTGACGAGAATATTCTCAACGTCGAAATCGTCGCTGAGGACCACCAGGTGTGGTCGGGGCAGGCACGGTCTGTCTCGGCTCGCACCATTGACGGTGAGGTCGGGATCCTTCCCGGCCACACCCCGATGCTGGCGGTGCTGGGTGATGGTGAAGTCGTTGTGGAGACCGCAGACGGGTCTGCAGTGGTGGCAGAGGCATCCGGGGGGTTCTTCTCTGTTCACGAAAATCGCGTCACCTTGGCTGCCACGCAGGCGCGCCTGCACGAGTCACAACCGAGTGCCTAACTCCACAACGCAGAAGAACATTCAGCTCAGTGAGGTGCCTTGGCCGATAGCGTAGGGACGATCGGGCTGGTGCTGGCCTGGGTTTTCGCCCTGGTGATAGCAATCAGCCTGGTGTTATTAGGGATCATCGCCTGGCGGCGACGAACCCTGCTGAAAACACCCGGTACCTTCCCGGCCAAGGCGCTCACTGCCGTTGGGGGCGAGAAGCTGGCGACGGCCCGAGGCGTGGTGGTCTCGTACCATGAGTCCAGCGTGGAAGTACTGGCGGTGTGGTCCATCTCGCCCCTACCGTATTTTTCGGTGGCTCGCCACGTCTTGGAACTACACCGTGACACCAGTGACCACCGCACCGGTTCAGATGTTCGCCTGGAACTACTGGACCTAGACTCTGGAGCCCGGATAACGCTGGCGCTCTCGGCTGATCACTGCGCTGAGCTGACGACCTGGCACGAATCCGGGCCAGCTGTTGGAATCGGTCACTGGCGTGAGGCCCCCGAGCGCGTCCAGCGTCGCAGGTATTTCTAAACATACCTTGTCCGTCCCGAGCCTGTGGCCGGCGTTGGGCACGCTTTAGAGCCGACACGCGGCAGCGGTCAGCTCTGCGTCCGGAATCCCTCCGGCCCGTCTGAGGCGTTGAAGCTGTTCGGGAACATCGCAGGCTCCCGAGGCCAACGTGTTGCGTCCGGCGACGGTCGCAAGATTGCGGTGGGGATCGCGGGAGAGCATAATCGGCCCCATATGATAGCCCGTTGTATCCGCGAGGGTGTGACCACCAGCGGGAAAGGTTGCCGCTGAGGCATCTGAAACCAAGGTGATGGCATCAGCAAACAGTTCAAAGCACCATTGCACGGCGCGCGGATGAACGTGATGGGTATCGGCGATGAGTTCCACGATGGCCTCCCCGCCGGTCGCGAGCCGATAGATAGCCGGCAGAAGACCGGGGTCGCGATGGTGGAACCTCGGCATCGCGTTGAACAGGTGCGTGATACGCACCGGTTCGTGCAGCTTGTCTGTGATCCGCTCACAAGCGGTCACAAACTCCCGCTCCGAACAGGCCGTGTGCCCAAGACTCGGCGAAATTCCCATGGCCAGCAGACGGTCGATCACTTCTTGGGCGCCGGGAAGCTCGGGAGCAATTGTCATGACGGTCACCGGCCGGTGAGCACGCTGCTGAATCACCTCGAGCTGATTCAGCAGTTCGCGGGCCTCGGGCTGGTCACCGGTCAATAGCAACGCCGGCGGATGCGCTCCGGCTGCTGCAGGGCTGAGAAAAGGTCCTTCGAGATGAAGACCGGCTAGCTGTTGACGGTCGACCAGGGGGGCGAGCTGGACTACCCGGCGGAGCAGTGCCTGCGGGGCCATGGTGGGTAATGTTGCGATGATATGCCGGGTTCCGCGGTCGTTCAGGTGTTGGATGCAGTCCAGAACGCGCTCGAGCGGAGAGGTCGCAAAATCTACGCCCGCAAAGCCGTGAATATGGCCGTCAGCCACTCCGTGCTGAGCTGATTCGTGCTGAGAGGTGGCGTTAGAAAAGGCGGGATTCGGCATCGTCGACGCCTCGCATTGCGTCGTAGTCGAGAGTGACACAGCGGAAGCCACGGTCTTCGGCCAGCACCCGAGCCTGCGGTTTGATCAGTTGGGCAGCAAAGACGCCTTCGACCGGGGCCAAGAGTGGGTCACGGTTGAGCAGCTCCACATACCGGGTAAGTTGTTCCACACCGTCTATATCTCCCCGGCGTTTCAGCTCCACGGCCACGGTGGTTCCGTGGGGGGATTTCGCGACAATATCGATCGGTCCAATGGCTGTCATATACTCGCGCCGGACCAGTGTGTGTCCCGGGCCTAAGGTGTCGATCTGTTCGGCCAGCAGGCGTTGCAAATCGGCCTCGACCCCGTCTTTTTCCAAGCCCGGGTCGTGGCCTAAGTCGTAACTGTGGTCATCGAGGACCTCGTAGAGGTGGATCAGGAGCCGGTCGTCGGACTTAGTTGACTGCACCGTCCAGATCTGTTGGATGCCTTCTTCTCGTTGCGTGTCGTTGACCGGGGTCGGGCGGAGTGTTGCTGGCGGAGACATCCAATTGAGCGGTTTATAGCTTCCTCCGTCGGAATGGACGAGGACGGAACCGTCGGCTTTGAGCATCAGCACACGTTTAGCCCGGGGCAGATAGGCACGGAGCCGACCCTGGTAGATCACGGAGCATTCGGCAATTACTAAGCGCACGCAGGCCAGTGTACCGCGGGGCCACCACCTGCACGAGTCGGCAGAGCGGGCGGCGCTGGGCGCGCACGGGTGAATATGACACAATGGGCATCGTGCCCCGCAGAAACCGCCCGCGCCAGTCTCAGCGCCACAAGTCTGGCCGGGGTGTCAAGCGTACCAAGCAACACGGGCATCGCCCAGAGTGGGGAATGAAAGGGCTGGACCCGAATTATCGGCTGGAACACAGTGCCAGCGGGGACTGGCATGTGCGCGAGATTCCGTCGTGGCGGGCCGTGAAGACCTATACCTGCCCGGGGTGTCTCCGCCAGATTCCGACCGGTCAAGCCCACGTGGTGGCCTGGCGGGCGGATTGGATTATGGGCGATGAACAGGCCGGGGAATACCGTCGGCACTGGCACCGAGCGTGTTGGACAAATCGTCGCCAGGACCTCGGACTTTAGTGCGCATCTTGCCGAGGGATGAGCACCTCTTTGATCAGCGTCATGATCGCTGCGGCAATCGGAATGGCCATCAGCGCGCCCAGCACGCCCAGCAATGAGCCTCCGGCGATCACGGCAATCACCGCAACCGAGGACGGGATGGAAACCGCCCGTCGCATCACTCTCGGTGAGACCAGGTAGGCCTCGACCTGTAGATAGATGAAGTAGATGATGGCGAAGATCAATGCTGATTGCCAGCCGGTCAGCAACGCCAGCAGAGTAATCACGGTGCCACCGATCACCGCCCCGACCAGAGGGATGAACGCCATGAACCCGGCGAAGGTGGCCAACAAGGCCGAAAAGGGAAGCCCGGCAATGCTCACCGCGGTGAAGGCGACAATACCGTTCAAGGTGGCCACAACCGTTTGACCGATCACGTAATTGCCGACGGACCGGGTGATTTTTTCCGATAGTTCCTCGGTACGACGACGCCGGCTGTAGGGGACCAAGCGGTGGGCCCAGAACTTAATCGAGGGTAGGGAAACCAAAAAATACAGCGTGAGAACGATCACAATCAGCACCGAGAAACCCGTGTTGATGATCGCGGTACCGACCCCGAAGAGGCCACCGGCGAGTCGAGTGACATTATCGGTGTTACTGACAAAACGATTCAGTTCGGTGAACGCGGTACTCCTCAGATCAAATTGGTCATCCAATCGTTGGAAGATGTCCGATTCTAAGAAGTCGGTGACCAGCTGAGGGATCTGCTGGATGAAATCAGCAGTTTGGGTGACCACGGTGGGGATCAGAATCCACATCAGCAGGGCAAAGACCGCCAAAAGTAAAACCACCGCGATCAACACACCCACCGAGCGGGGTGCGCCCCAGTGGACGATCTTGCGCACCACCGGGTCCAGGCCCAGGGTGATGAACAATGCGGCCAGAATCCACACCACCAGTTGCCAGTTATTGGACAGGACCCAGTACAGCGCTAAGGCGATGCCGACCCCGATGGTCACCATGAAACCGGTCTGGATGGGACGGGCGCTATAGGTGGGTAAGGCCTCGGTCTCGGTCTCGGTGGGAGTAGAGGCTGACTCCGGTTGCGATGTAGCGGGAGGATCATCCACCGTAAATCGTGGTCGGGGTGGTCGTGACGGTAATCGATCGCGCATGGATCGAACGCCGGATTTCAGGCGGCCGAATAACCCGGGGCGCTGGGAGGATGAGGAGGACTCTTCGGGATTCACGGTTCATACGGTACGCTACGGCAACGGCTGTGCACAGTACCTTACCGGTGTCCGATGCCGACGTGTTGGGTAAGCAGGTGCATTCGCTAGGGATGGATCCACGCTAAACTAAGTGGAACTGTCGTGACCGTTCAGAGATCTGGAAGAGAACAAGGTGAAAGTTTTTTTCGGTATTTTGTCTCTGGTGCTCGGAATCGCCTCGATGGTGGTATCCGTTGGGTTACAGACCGTCTGGTCCCCACCAGAGGAGAGAACCGCCAGCATCGAGGCCCCCGACTCGGAAGCGCCGCTGACAATCATTACCCCCGGTATTGAGGTGGAAGACGATGAGACGGCGGAATATACGCTCACCGGTGAGGGCGAGTTCACCCTAATGCTGGGGCAGCGCCGGGATATTGACGCCTGGGTGGGCGATGCTGCTCACACCGAGATCACTGGTATCGACGACTCCGGCGACGACCCGGTGGTGACTGTTGAAACCGTGGAGGGGGAATCTGAGGTTCCCAATCCGGTCAATTCTGATCTGTGGATGGCTACCCAGACCGTGGAGGGTGAAGTCACTCAGCGCTGGGCCGCCCCGGAAGAAGGCGATTGGGCCCTGTTAGTTGCTACCGATGGCACCACCCCTGCTCCCACCGAGCTATCGGTCACCTGGGCGACGGATGAGACCGAATCGCCGTGGGTCACTCCGCTGATGGTGATCGGCGTAGTACTGGTGCTGATCGGGCTGATCTTGTTGATCTGGGCGCTGGTGAGTTTCCGGTCCAAGGCGAAGAAAAAGCCTTCGGGACGCCGTGCTGCCGGCCGTGCCCCGGCTCGTGAGCAGGCGCAGGTGCCAGCTGCGGGTGAATCAGGGTCCGGATCGATCTCGACCCTGGGCCGAGTGAGTGCTGTGCTGGTGATCACCAGCATGATCCTGGCAACCACCTCGGTGCTCACCGCACAGGCAGAAAACACCGAGGAACCCGATAATGCTCCGGTGGAGTCACAGATTGATGAGGATGCCTCCGCGGTGCCCGAGGACGCCGTGGTGCCGGTGGTCTTCCCGGATCAGCTCGAGACCATCCTGGGACGGATCAATTCTGCGGTCGAAAAAGGTGACGCCTCCGAAAACGTCGAGGATCTCGGTCACCGAGTGCAGGCCCAAGCTCGCACCATGCGCTCTGAAATTTATCGCAACCGAGGTATTGATGAAGAGGTTTCCTCGCCTGTTCCGATTTCGGAGGACTCAATACAACGGGCCTGGATGGAACCCGATGAGCAGTTCCCGCGCACCATGATGGTGCTCACCGGCGCAGAGCCTGGGCAAAGCGATGAGGACTCGCAATACCCGCAATTATTGACGTTGACTCAACCCTCGGCCCGAGAACAATACCAGCTGGTGGCGAATACGCCGGTCTTGGACGGTGTGGAGATTCCGGCCGGTGACCTGACCGATACCGACGTAACCGAATTAGCCGAGGATGAGGACGCCGGTGCGGTGGCCTCACCCAAGGATGCCTTGACCGATGTGGTGGCCTATCTCGATGACCCTGAGGCTGATGCAGCCGACAGAGTCGCCGATAACGCCTACACCGAAGCAATTCATGAGTTGCAAAGCCAAGAGGTTGACGCCCAGTCGGAGAATAATACTGAGGTCTCTCACACGCGGAGCCTGTATAACGAGTCGATGACCGCACTGAAACTCAGTGATGGTTCGGTGTTGGTGATGGGGGCGGGCTCGTCGACCACGACATTTACTCCCGAAGAGGGTGGCACCGTGAATGTGGGCAAGGTAGCTGCCGGGCTGGACGACTCTGACAACGCTGACGAGGAAGCCACAGCGGAGGAAGACGCTGCGGGGACCTACAGTACCGAGGTACGACTCAAGTACCGCGAACAGCTGGCACTGCTGATTCCGGCTGAGGGTGAAATTCAGCTCGTGGGGTATTCCTCATCGCTGTCAGAAACCAGCAGTGAGTAGACTGAGCCCAGAACGTGATCGAGTCTCGTGGCCCCAGGGTGTCCACGGGCAATAATCCCCGACGACAGGAGTTCCTGCAGATGACCGAATCCACCGGTGCAACCCCCGCCCAATCGCGCGGAGCCGTTGATCTGACGCAATTACAGCAACAGAGCCCCGGTTCGCCCGCTGGGGGAGCGGATGGTGGATCGGAGGCCAGCTGGGTGCTGACCGATATGGATCAGCAGGGTCTGCAACAATTGTTGCAGCATGCCAATCAGGTTCCGGTCATCATTCACCTGGCTCGTTCGGCCACCGATGAGGTTTCGGCACAGATTGACCAGGCTCTGGTTCCAGAAATCGATGCGCGCGCCGGACGCATTGCCGCCGGTCGTGTCAACGTCGACACGCACCCCGAAATTTTGCAGGCCTTCGGTGGTGCCCAAGCTCCGATGGTATTGGCCATTCTGGGCGGGCAAGCGATGCCGCTACTCAATGCTCCGGCCCCTGCTGAGCAGATCAAGGCTCTGTTGGATGAATTGAACGCGGTAGCAGTCCAAAACGGTCTGTCGGGCTCAGTTCCTCCACTGGTGGCAGCCGAAGCCGACGCTGAAGGACACCTGCCACCGCATTTGCAAGAGGCCGAAGATGCTGTTGCCGCCGGCGATTATCACGGTGCAATCGCGGCCTATCAGCGGGTCTTGGAACAAAACCCCCGGGACGAGCACGCCAAAGCCGGGGTGGCCCGCGTCGAATTGTTGCAACGCACCGAGTCAATGGATGCCCAACAGGTCCGCACCGCAGCAGCCGAGAATCCCGATGCCGTCCAGGCCCAGATCGATGTGGCCGATCTGGATCTGCTGGGAGGTCACGTCGAGGACGCCTTCACCCGTCTGGTGAAATTTATTGCCTCCCACTTTGGTGACGACCGGGAGACGGCCCGGGCACACCTGGTCGAGTTGTATCAGATCGTCGGCGATCACGACCCGCGCGTGGGAGAATCTCGGAAGAAATTGGCGATGGCCTTGTTCTAGACCGAGCTGGCTAGATACCGGTCGAGGCCATGAGCGGATCCTCGGAACGCGACCCGTGGGCGTGATGAGGGTTAGAATAGAGGCATGACTTTTGAGACGATATCCGTGCTGAACTCTTCCGTGGATCCCGAGCAGGATCTCAGCGGTGGGTCAACGGGTGTGCTGGAACGCGAAGAACAGCGCCAAGCGACCGAACCCGGGGACCACGAACGTTTTAAACACTTCGTGCCGAAAGATAAGCTTGCCGATGCCATGATCAACGGCACCCCGGTGGTCGCATTGTGCGGCAAGGTCTGGGTCCCCTCACGGGATCCAGAGCGGTTCCCGATGTGTCCGTCTTGCCTGGAAATCTGGGAAGGTATGGAGTCCGGGGATGCTGAGTCCGGTCAGGGCCGCGGTGGCCGCGGATTCTTCGGATTCGGGCGCGGCAAGAAATAAACTCCGACAGAACCGGACCGTCAAAGCTACCCGAGCACCCTGTGTCCTCGGGTAGCTTTTGTCGTGGTGCCGGCCGGGTTGCTGGTCTAGCCACCGGTGAGATGACACAGCACGAACACAGCAGACACAACCGTAGGGGACATACAGGCCGGGGAGGAGCCAATCAGTGAGTGAGCAACCTGATGCGTTATTCCAGATCGGAGAAGATCTCCCCCCTGCTCTGCCGAAACGCGCTGCATGGGGCACCGCCTCGAAACTGCGCCAGTGGCAGCAAGAGGCGCTAGAACAGTATTTCTCGGCACCGCACAAAGATTTTCTCACCGTGGCTACTCCGGGTGCGGGCAAAACCACTTTCGCGTTGCGCGTGGCCAAAATGTTGAAAGAATCCGGGGTGATCTCCCGGATGACGGTGGTGGCACCGACCGAACACTTGAAGAAGCAGTGGGCCGATTCTGCGGCTCGTATCGGGTTGGCCATTGACCCGAACTTCAAGAATTCCGATGGGCATCATGGAAGAGAATATATGGGTGTGGCCCTGACCTACGCTCAGGTGGCCCAAAAACCGGTTTTGCACCGTAACCGCACCGAAGCAGCCCGCACGCTGGTCATTCTCGATGAGGTCCACCACGGCGGGGACGCACTCAGTTGGGGCGACAGCATCAAAGAGGCGTTCGAACCCGCCGCGCGCAGACTGTCACTGACTGGTACTCCTTTCCGTTCCGATGACGCCCAGATTCCCTTCGTGCGCTACGCCGATCAGGGGGACGGAGTGCTTCGGTCGCAGGCTGATTACACCTACGGGTACGGGCCAGCGCTGAAAGACCATGTGGTGCGTCCCGTGATTTTCATGGCCTATTCCGGGCAGATGCGCTGGCAAACATCAACCGGCGAAGTGATGGAAGCCCAGTTGGGTGAAGCTGCCACGAAGGACATGACTCAATCGGCATGGCGCACTGCACTGAACCCCGAGGGACAGTGGATCCCCTCGGTGCTCAAAGCCGCCGATCGTCGTCTCAGCGAAGTTCGTCGCAACGTGCCCGACGCCGGAGGACTGGTTATTGCCACCGACCATGAGGACGCCCGGGCCTATGCAGCCCAACTTCAGGCGGTGTGTGGCGAACCGGTGACCACGGTTCTCTCCGATGACCCGACGGCCTCGGAGAAGATCGAGAGCTTCACGACCTCTGATCAGCGCTGGATGGTGGCTGTGCGCATGGTGTCCGAGGGAGTGGATGTGCCACGACTGTGTGTGGGGGTGTATGCCACCTCCACGTCCACGCCGATGTTTTTCGCTCAGGCGGTGGGACGTTTTGTGCGCTCACGCAAGCGCGGTGAGACCGCCTCGGTGTTTTTGCCTTCGGTGCCGAAGCTGATGGCATTGGCCAATGAGCTGGAAACAGAACGTGACCACGCCCTTCAAGTCACCGGCGCCGTGGAAGTGGAGAATCTTGAGGAAGCCGCCGAAGAACGAGAACTGAAGGAAGCGAACCGACAGGAGTCGGCCTCGTCACGTCTGACCGAAGGCACCTTCCGTGCCTTGGAATCCGACGCTGCTTTTGACAAGGTCCTGTTCGATGGAGGCGAATTTGGTGCGGGAGCAGCCGTGGGATCTGCCGAAGAACTCGATTTCCTCGGCATCCCAGGTCTGCTCGATGCCGAACAAGTCTCAATCCTGCTCAAACAACACCAGGCCAATCACCTGAAAAACCGGACCGCCAAGTCCACGACACCCTCCCAGGATCCGGCGGTGGTTGACCACCGACAGATGAAAGAACTCCGGAAAAAGCTCTCCTCGATGGTGTCTGCCTGGGCTGCCCGCAGTGGTACTCCACACGGGGTGATCCATAACCGGTTGCGAGAGATCTCCGGAGGCCCTGCGGTGGCCCAGGCCTCCCGAGAACAATTACAAACCCGCATTAATACCTTGCAAAAATGGTTTGTGGGCAAGAAATAAACCTCCCGGCATCCACCGTCCCGGGATCAGTGGGCTCGGTGGCTGACGAGAGGTTTATCGCAAGCTGGTGCCAGCATTCAGGCTGGCCTCGGTACCGGTTTTAGTGAGCCAGAATGGCCCGGCACCGACCGACGTGGCATCCGGCATCTTCCATTTCCGAGAAAGCGTCTTCGGACTCCGCCGGATCAACACCGGCGCACAAATCTGCCAAAACCTTGACATCGTAGCCGGCATCGACGGCGTCCAGGGCCGTGGCTAGAACGCAGTGGTCGGTGGCAATGCCGACGATGTGCACGGTTTCAATATCGCGTTCGGCCAGCCACGCATTGAGATCCGGTGCACCATCTTCCACGGCGCTGGCTGCTGCGGCGGTGGCGCCATAGGGGCCGGCGTTACCGGTGGGGGCGTCCGACCGAACTTCATCGGGCTGGCCCAACAGCCCCTCAAACGCGGAGTAGCCGTCGTCGTAACGGCCCTTGAGGAACTCGGCCTGGATATGGTCGGTGTCGAGGTAGTCGCTGAGTTCAGCACCTTCGGTTCCGGCCACACAGTGAACCGGCCAGGTGTCACTGAAGTTGGGTTCCTCGTCGTTGTTCTGGGCGAAATGCGGGCCCGGTTCCACGTGCCAGTCGCGGGTGGCGACGACGGCATCGTATTGTGAATGAGCTTTCTCCAGGAATTCTGAAATCTTGGTTGCGGTGGCATTACCACCTTCGACGGCTAATGTACCGCCCTCGCAGAAGTCTTTCTGGACGTCCACGATCACCAATGCACGCATGGTCTTATGTTCCTTTGGATCGAGAGGTGCGTTGTGACGATGCTGAGCTAGCATATCCTATCTGTCCCGGGGGAAGTCAATCTCCTGGAATAGTGACGGAATGACCGGGTCTCCGGCTTGTAAACGGAAGGCCGTCCGGGGGAGTTCAGCCAGGGACTTACGGTGCCGGGCGACAGCCCGCTGCACACCGGCTTGACCGATATAGCGTTCGTCAATCTCACCGTGATCAACGAGCTTGACGACCACATCTCGATGGGTCTGATCGGATGTGATAGGTTCATCCACGCTGAGCAACTCAGCGGCGGCCACTCCGCTAGGAGTTAGCTGGCGGGCCGCATACTTCCGGCCACCCACCGATTTCTTCCCCTGGGAGGCTTTAGCCACATTATGCCACGATCCATCGTCGGCAGCCCGGGCAGTGAGCTTATAAACCATGGAGGCGGTGGGTGCCCCGGAGCCGGTGACCAGCTTGGTGCCCACCCCATAAGCACTCACCGGAGCCGAGCGCAATCCGGCGATGGCGTATTCGTCCAGATCCGAGGTGACCATGATTCCGGTGTCGGTATTGCCCAGCTCATCGAGCAATTCGCGCACCGAGTGGGCCTGCTCAATCAGATCACCGGAGTCAATCCGGACCTTGCCTAATCCGGGACCGGCCACCTCCACGGCGGTGCGGACTCCTTGCGCAATATCGTAGGTATCCACCAACAAGGTGGTGTCCGGACCGAGCGTGTCGACCTGAGCCTGGAAGGCCTCGCGCTCGGTGTCGTGTAGCAAGGTCAACGAGTGTGCCGCGGTGCCTCCGGTCGGAATACCGTAGCGGGAACCGGCTTCCAGGTTCGAGGTGGAACCGAATCCAGCCACATAGGCAGCCCGAGCGGCGGCCACAGCAGATTCCTCGTGGGTACGCCGGGACCCCATTTCAATGCAGGGGCGCCCCCCGGCAGCCCGCACCATTCGCGAGGCCGCCGAGGCCACGGCGGAATCGTAGTTCAGAATAGACAGGGCGTAGGTTTCCAGCAGGCAAGCCTCGGCGAAGGTGGCCTCAACCTGCAAGATGGGGGAGTGCGGGAAATACACTTCGCCTTCGGGATAACCGTAAATGGTGCCCGAAAACGTGAAATCGGCCAGCCACGCTAGGGTTTGATCGGTGACGACCCGGTGGTCGGAGAGAAAACCAAGCTCGGCGTCCGTGAAACGAAAGTGCTTCAGGCCTTCTAAGAATCGGCCGGTTCCGGCCACCACACCGTAACGTCGTCCCTCGGGCAAACGTCGTGCAAAGAGCTCGAAAATGCTGGGTCGATGTGCGGCGCCGGAGGCCATCGCCGTATCGAGCATGGTCAGCTCGTAGTGGTCGGTGAATAACGAGGACGGCCAAAACCCGCGATTGGTCTCTGAGTGATCGAGAATGCTCACTTAAACAACACTACTCTGTCTGACCGGGATGCCAAGACCCCAGCGGTGAGAACATCAGCGTCGCTGCAGCGCGCCACTGCACGCACGGCATCGGGGTAGCTCAGACAAGCCTCCACGGTGGCACGATCTGAACCAACTCTCGTTGTGTTTTAGACTGAACTCATGGCCAGACTACAGTTGTCGTTCTCTTCTCCAGTGGTGCATGCCACGGCGGTACCCGATGAGGACACCCGCAGCGATATACTCACCGAGAGCTCTCAGCAACCTGCCAGCCCCTGGAAAGTGATTGTCTGGAATGACCCGGTGAATTTGATGAGCTATGTCGCCTACGTGTTTCGGACCTATTTCGGGTACTCCCAGGCTCAAGCACACTCACTGATGCTCCAGGTCCACCAAGAAGGCAAAGCCGTGGTAGCCAACGGGACAAAAGAAGAAGCAGAACGGCACGTTCAGGCCATGCACGGTTTTGGGCTGTGGGCGACCTACGAGCCACATCAGTAGGCCACACAGCTGGGCCACATCACGAGACCACAGGAGATGTCTGCCACGTATGGCACGTGCCTTTAAATCGGGGATTCGCGGATATACCGCGCACCTAGAAGCTGAAGAACGCCGCTTATTGCGCTCGCTGTTTGCCGATGTCATTCAACTCTTGGGTGGAGCCCTGCCCGAGGGCGCGGAAACCCGGGACTCGGTGCTGAACCGGCCGGAAGACTCCGAGCAACCCGACGAATCCACGCAGCAGGGCCCCGCCGACACTGCATCTACCGGCGAGTCAAGCCAGGACATTGACGCCACGTTTTGGGATTTGGTCGGGCAATCCTCCGGGCTGGAGCCGCTTCCGGATCGATCCGACCCGGCCGTGGCGGCCCTGCTCCCGCCGGGGCGCAGTGGCGACGATGCGCAATCGGGTTCTCAAGAGTTCCGCGATTTGGCCGAGGACGCCATTCGGGCCGACAAGATTCAGGACTTACAGCTCGCCTGGGCCGCGCTACAGCCCCGGCACCTCGTGCTGGATACGCCCACCGCGCAGGCCTTTGCTCGTGCGTTGAACCAGGTCCGCTTAGTGCTAGCGACGCGCTTAGAAATCACCACCGAAGACGATGCTCGTAAGATTGCTGGGGTGAATTCATTGGATCGGGCCGAATCGGTGGAGTCCTACATGGCTTTGCTGTACAACTTTAGCTCATGGCTACTTGACACGCTGATGGTGGCCCTAATGCACGGAGAACGCGGATGAGTACCCACCCTGAACCCCAACCCCAGGCTCCGATTGGAATCTTCGACTCCGGGGTCGGCGGGCTGACCGTGGCCCGCTCCGTCATCGATCAGTTGCCCGATGAGAACATTGTCTACGTCGGCGATACCGCTCACTCACCCTATGGTCCACGCCCGATTGCCCAGGTGCGTCAGTTGGCCCTGGCGATCATGGATGAGCTGGTAGATGCCGGGGTGAAACTGCTGGTGATCGCCTGCAATTCGGCCTCCTCGGCGGTGCTACGTGATGCCCGCGAGCGATACACCGCCGGGTACGGCATCCCGGTGGTGGAAGTGATTCAACCGGCCGTGCGCCGGGCGGTGGCTACCACCCGTAATGGGCGCGTTGGGGTCATCGGTACTGAGGCCACGATCAGTTCCGGGGCCTATCACGATATGTTCGCCGCTGCCCCGCAATTGGAGATCACCTCCGTGGCCGCCCCGGAATTCGTTCACTTTGTGGAGGCCGGGATCACCACCGGGGAACGGCTCATTTCGGTGGCCGAGCAATACTTAGCGCCGCTGAAGACCGCAGGTGTCGACACGCTGGTGCTGGGGTGCACCCACTACCCGTTGCTTACCGGTGTGATCTCCTACGTGATGGGAGCTGATGTGAGTTTGGTTACGTCCTCGGAGGCCACGGCCCAAAGCGTCTACCGTGCGCTGGTGGAATTTCAGCTGGAAAATCCAGCCGGTGCCACTGACTCAGCGCCGCCCCTTCGTCCCGACGGGGTTCCCGGTAGTCAGCGAGAGAAATACCGATTTATGGCCACCGGCAACCCGGAGCAGTTTCAGCGTTTGGCCAGGAGATTCTTAGGTCCTGAGGTCTCCTCGGTGCAGGAAATCAGAACCGTGGCCGAAGAGTATCCCACCGGAACGTTGCGGGTGATCGACCAGGCGGTGGCGGAGCACCTGCGGGCCTGAACGGGCCTAGCAGGCGCCCGACCGTTCGGGTACGGAACTGGCCAGACCCGGTAGTGAACGTGGGGTAGATCTCTCGGTCGTGATGGCACCGACTCTGTGTCGACCGGGGTCCGGGGTTATGGTAGTCAGGAAGACAATCGCCAGCAGGTTGCCTCGGCGAGCACCACGACCGCGCAGGAGCACTATTCATGAAGTTGACCATTATCGGGTCGTCCGGTTCGTTTCCGGGACCCGGGTCTCCAGCATCGTGCTACCTGGTCTCGGCCCAAGGTGTCGACGAACAGGGCAACCCGAAGAAATATCGCATCCTGCTGGATCTGGGCAACGGCGCCTTAGGTGCCTTGCAACGCTACATCTCGTTGGACGAGGTGGACGCGATTTGTCTCTCGCATCTGCATCCGGACCACTGCATGGACTTATGTGGCATGCATGTGGCGATCCGGTGGGATCCCTCCGGCTGGCGGGCCGGACGGGTTCCCGTCTGGGGGCCGGCTGCCACTGCTGATCGGATGGCTATCGCCTACGGGCTCGACCTGGACCCGGGGATGCACGAAGAATTTGATTTCCAGCACTGGCAGAGTCGGGTCCCGGTGAAGCTGGGACCGATGACGATCACCCCCTATCCGGTGCGTCACCCGATTGATGAGGCCTACGCCATTCGCATTGAGGCCGAAGAGCACATTGGCGGCGACACCGTGCGGTCGGCGCTGACCTATTCCGGCGATACCGACACCTGTGATGAGCTGGTGGAAGCAGCCGATCACGCCGATATTTTCCTATGCGAGGCAGCCTTTCAAGAGGGTCGTGATGACGGGATTGAGGGGGTGCACCTGACCGGTCAGCGCGCGGGCGAGATGGCCCATCGCGCTGACGTGTCCCGGCTATTGCTCACCCACCTGCCGGTGTGGAACGATCCGCTGACTGTCGCCGAAGAAGCCCGTCGTAGCTTTGCCGGGCCCTTAGCGGTGGCGGTCTCGGGAGTGACCTACACCGTCTGAGACCGACGTGAACACAGACAGCCCCCTGCGCGGGGCCCGAATAAGGCCAAATAAGGCAAGAAAAGGACGTGATGTTGCTGTGAGCACTCAGCAGCGAGCCGATGGTCGTCGCGTTGATCAACTGCGCCCGATCACCATTGAGGCCGGATGGTCCACCCAAGCCGAAGGCTCGGCGCTGATTCGGTGCGGTGAAACCGTCGTGTTGTGTAACGCCTCGCTGACCGAAGGTGTCCCGACGTGGCTGAAAGGCCAGGGCACCGGCTGGGTCACCGCCGAGTACGCGATGTTACCGCGCGCCACCAGTCAGCGCTCCACTCGCGAATCGGTCAAAGGCAAGATAGGGGGCCGTACCCACGAAATCTCGCGACTTATTGGTCGGAGCCTGCGGGCCATCATCGACCGGAAGGTGCTGGGCGAGAACACCATCGTACTGGACTGTGATGTGTTGCAGGCCGATGGTGGCACCCGTACCGCCTCGGTTACTGGCGCCTACGTGGCCCTGGCCCAAGCGGTGTCCTGGGGCAAATCCCAGGGACTAATCCCCGCAGCACACAATCCGCTGACAGATTCCATCTCCGCCATCTCGGTTGGCGTGGTCGACGGGGTTGCCATGCTGGATTTGCCCTACCGGGAAGACTCCCGGGCCGATACCGACATGAACGTGGTGGTCACCGGATCCGGTGACTTCGTGGAAATCCAAGGGACCGCCGAAAACCAGCCGTTCAACCGGGACGAGCTGAACACGCTACTGGACCTGGCGGTAGCCGGAACCACCGAGCTGGCAGAAATCCAGCGCCAGGCACTGCAGGAGGCCGGAGTCCAGTGAGCGCCACCTCCGCATCCACAGCTGCGCGATCGAACCGTGATCCGGTGCTCGTGTTGGCCTCTCATAATCTCGGGAAGCTCACTGAACTGCGTCAGCTGATCGCCACTGGGCTGAGCACGCACCCAGAGCTGGACCTCGATGTCGAAACCCAGATTATTGATGCTGCCACCGCCGGCGCCCCAGACGTGGTGGAAGATGGGGTCACCTTCGCCGAGAACTCGCTGAAAAAGGCTCGTGAGATCGCCCAGGCCACCGGACTGGTTGCTATCGCTGATGACTCCGGGTTATGCGTGGACGTGCTCAACGGTGCTCCCGGCATTTTTTCGGCCCGTTGGTCAGGAACCCACGGGGATGACACTGCCAACCTGAATCTCTTGCTGGCTCAGCTCTCCGATATTCCGGCCGAGCACCGTGGCGCGCACTTTCGGTGCGTGGCCTCACTGGCCACCCCGGCCGGACAAACCCACGTTGCACACGGCGTCATGCAGGGCCAGCTGGCCACCAATGCTACGGGGCGCGGCGGATTCGGCTACGACCCAATTTTTATCCCGGACGGTTATCAGTGCACCGCCGCGGAACTCTCCCCTGAGGAGAAAAACGCGATCTCTCACCGAGGCCGGGCTTTCGAGGCCTTGCTACCCCATATCCTGCGGGTGCTGAGCCAATCATGATCGACTTCACCGCCATCGACTTCGAAACGGCCAACGGTTTTCGGGGCTCAGCCTGCTCCATCGGGATGGTGCGGGTTCGCCACGGGAAGGTGGTGGCCCGCAACTACCAACTATTGCGGCCACCGGAAGGCTATGACCGGTTCGATCCGCGCAACACCCGCATTCACCAGCTCACCACCCAGGATGTGGCCCATGCCCCGCGGTTCGGTGATGCCATGGAGGGGCTGATGGAGTTCATCGGCACCGATACGGTGTTCGCCCACAACGCCGGATTTGATCTGGGAGTCATCGAGTCCGGCATGGAAGTCTCCTTGAGACCGGTGCCGGCCATCACCTACGGATGCACGCTGATGCTGTCGCGGAAGGTTTACCAGCTGGCCTCCCATGCCTTACCCTCGGCCTCGGCCGAAGCCGGTTTCGATCTCACCGTCCACCACCACGCCTTGGATGATGCCGAAGCCTGCGCTGCGATCGTGATCGATTGTGCCCGTCGGCTACAGGCCGACAGCGTCGCGGACCTGATGGAACGCGCCGGGGTCGGACTGCGCCAGCTGACGGCTAAACAGCCCGGCGAGCCGCTGTCTCGGGCCACCCGGCACGCCCAGCGGATGGGGTCGGTCTTTGATTCCCGGGTCATCACCGCTGCTGATGAGATGCCGGACCTGTTGCACTGGCCCGATGAGGGCGATAATCCCGAACCCAATACAGCCGCCGATCCAGATCACCCGCTTTTCGACCAACACGTGGTCTTCACCGGGAATCTGGGGATCTCGCGTCAGGAGGCCAAGAACCGAGCGGCCACCTACGGGGCCCACACTGCTAGCCGCGTCAACGGGTCGACCACCATGCTGGTGGTCGGCGACGGCTTCCGCTCCCATGACCTGCAGGCGCGTTCCCGGCACCCGGCTCGTACCCATAAGAAAATGCGTGAGGTGCTACACCGCAATGAGACCGGTCAGTCGATCACTATTGTCACCGAGCCCGAATTTCTCCAGATGCTGGACTACGTCTGGCCGGCCCACACCAGCTAGCGGTCGTGCCCGCCTCGAGCGATGACCGGCCCGAGAGGGGCTTGACACTAACCTGTCGTTTCCGGGAGTGGTTCGGTGAATTTCAACCAGCGGGTCGCCATCTCGTCGAGGACTGCAACCTGATCGGCCGCGAGCGCCGATTCCAGATCGCTGCGGCGGTGGTGGGGTAAGTGCCCGTCACGGGCGCCGAGTAGTTGCCCGGCGATGCTCCCCAGGGTGGACAGATCCTCGTGCGGCGCCTGTCCGAGACAGTCGAAGAGCTGATCAGCCAGCACGCCGAGCGAACCCGACGGATTGGTTGCCACCATCCCGAGTGCGCAGGCGAGCACACGATCGGCGGGAACACGCTGGGGATGGTCAGCATCGCGACCTGGGTTCAACGTGGGCTGTTCGGTGTAGCGACCGATCTGTGCTAACACCGCGCTCAGTTGTTCCTCCACGGAGTTCTCTTGTCGCAGGTACTTCAGTGCTTGGTGCACCGCACGGTCAAGATCGGATCCCGCCAGTAGCTCGGTCAGTATCAGGGCGAAGACCGCAGCCGATACCCAGGCTGTCGTGGACCCGTGGGTGAGTACTACGCTTTGGCGAACCAAGGAGATCCGCAGACGGTGATCAATATCTGGCAACATCGCATACCCGCTGGCCCGGGACACCGCGGTGGCGGTCACCGCGTCCGGATTCGCCACACGGTTGATCAACCGCATCTGGGTATGTTCCAGTCCGGATAAACATACCGGGTCTGGGTGCCGTTCGTGGCCCAATGGCTGATCGTCTGCATCAATCCAGCGCAACAGTGGTCGGGGAGTGTCTTCGGGAAAATCTCCGCGCTGGCTTCGGTACCAGCGCAACATGGCCAGCCAGACGGTGGCGGGCGGGTCGGCGGCCGATCCCTCAGCGGCCCACTCCATGACCTCCAATAGCCCGTCCATGACGTACAGGCTCATCTGTGTGTCATCGGAGATCGCCAGCGGAGACGATGAGCTCTTGGTGCCCTGTTCCCAGCTACATCGGTACCCCAATGCATCCCCGACAGCTCCGGAATGCAACGTCGCCCGGATCCTGTCCGCTGCGGTCACCGCACCGTGATCAGGCATGTGTGGATCGGGGCCGGGGTCAGTGGAGGATAAAGCACACACATCGGAAAGTTTATCTTGTCCAGACATGCACCATAGGCTGGGCTCATGCGAATTCTTCATACCTCGGACTGGCACATTGGTCGGAGTTTTCACGGCACCGGCATGTTACCGGTCCAACAGCGTGCTCTGGAGCAACTGGCCGAGATTGTGGTTCAGCACGGAATTGCGGCGGTGGTCGTCTCAGGTGATATCTATGACCGTGCCCTGCCGGCCGCCGATGCGGTCCGCACGCTGGATGCCGGCCTCGCCACACTACGGGAGACCGGAGCGGAACTGGTGTTGACCTCCGGCAACCACGATTCCTCCATTCGGTTAGGCTTTGGCCGCGAGCTCATGCGGGCCTCCGGGGTTCACTTTCGCACCCAAATTGCTGATATCACCCACCCGGTGGTGCTCGAGGATCCCGACGGTGGCACCGTGGCGATCTGGGGGATTCCCTATCTGGACCCCGGGACCTCCGCCGGGCACTGGGGCGTCGAACCCCAGCACACCGCCGTCATCCAGGCCGCCGTCAACGACATCCGCCAGGCCCAAGAAAGCCAACAGCACCTCGGGCGCGATCAGGCCGCCCACGTGGTGATGGCGCACCTGTTTGCCGCCGGTGGTACCGGATCTGATTCTGAGCGCGACATCGGTGCCCATCATGACGAAACCACTGTGGGCACCCTCGGCCAGGTTCCGGCCAGTATCTTCGACGGCTTCGACTACGCTGCGCTCGGGCACCTCCACGGGCGACAGACGATCTCCCCCGCGGTGCGCTATAGCGGTTCCCCGGTGGCCTACTCCTTTTCCGAGGCGGATCACACCAAAGGAGCGTGGGTGATCACCACTGGGCAGAACCGCGTCACCGATATTCAACCCGTTGACCTCAGCGCCGGGAAGAAGCTGGCCCGGCTCACCGGTGAAATTGACGACCTGCTGGACAACCCCGAGCACACCTGGGCCGAAGACGCCTGGTGCCAAATCACCGTTACCGATGAGCAACGACCGCCACGGGCCTATCAGCGACTGAAACAACGGTTCCCGGACCTGTTGAACTTCATACTAGCCCCCTCCGGGAACCCGCCGACCCGGCAATTGACCTACGCCAAACGGTTGGCATCGGCCACCACCGACCTGGACGTGGTGACCGACTTTATCGACCATGTCCGGGGTCGCCCAGCCTCCCAGGCAGAAAAACACTGGATCAGCCAAGCCTTGGAACAGGTAGGCCGTGAGGGAAGGGACGCTAATCTCCGATGAGAATCCACCGCCTCGAAATTCAAGCCATCGGTCCCTTTGCCCAGCGCGAGGTGATCGAATTCGACCGGCTCAACCAGGCCGGATTGTTTTTGCTGGATGGCCCCACCGGGTCGGGAAAATCCACCATCCTAGCCACCTTAACCTTCGCGCTGTACGGTACCGTACCCGGCGAACGGAAAACCGACTCACTGCACTCGACCCTGGCCGGATCCTCCACCCGGCCGGAAGTGGTCTTAGACGTCTCGGTGGCTGAGCGGCGGTTTCTTATCACGCGCTCGCCGAGTTATCAGCGCCCTTCGAAACGGGCCAAGAACGGTGTGGTGAAAGAAAACTCCACTGTCAGTGTGTCAGAACTGTTGCACGGCGCCTGGCGTGAGGTGACCACCCGAGCCGATGAAGCCGGTCAGCTGATGAATGCGGTGCTGGGGCTCACCGCCGAGCAGTTCATGCGCGTGATCCTGCTCCCACAGGGAGAATTTGCGGCGTTTTTGCACGCCAGTTCGAGCGAACGCCAGGCGCTCTTACGCAAACTGTTCGACACTGCCCGGTTCGAGCAAGTGGAAGACGCTCTCAAAGACGAACGCGACGCACTCGAGCACCACCTCGGGTCTGAAACCGATCGGATCACATCGTTGCGTCACGATGTGATCACTACCATCTCGGCTTTGACGCAGGAGGCTTGGTGGGCTGAGAACCAGGCTCCGGAAAGCGCTGAAGAATTGGACGATGAGACGCTGGCGACACGGGCGACCGAGACGATGGCGGGTTTAGTGGCCTCAGCCCACCACCGGCAACAAGAACTCTCTACAACAGAAAACACCCTTCGACAGCGAGTCGAGACGATCACCCGTGATCTCACCTGCTTGGACCAAGCCACCTCGTATCACCAGCGACGCAACCAACACGAGCACCAGCGGGAGCAGATCAGTCTTGTCACACAGCAACTGGCTGCTCATCGCGTGGCCGAACCGGTGTGGCGTGCCGTCCAAGCGGTCTGCAGAACCGCTCAGGTGGTTCAGGATCAAGCGAAGGCGCTCGCTGAGACCTTCACCGCTGGGCAAGATCATCCGCTGATCCAGACCTGGGCGCGCGCGGCAGAGCTCGGTGTGGCACAGTTTGCAGACCATCTGGATGACCTCGGCGAGTCGGATGCCGGCCTGCAGGCATTGAGGCAGGGATGGAATGACGTGCAGCGACAAGCCGACCGGGCGGTAGACCGGCTCTCGGACCGACACCAGCAAGCACGTGAGATCAGGGAACTGGCAGACAGCATTACCGGAGGTGAGCGCGAGCTCGAGGAGCTCGACGAGACCCTTCAGGTTCGCAAAAACAAGCGCGAAGAGATGGCGGGTCAACTGAGGGAACTGGCCGGAAACCTGGAGGAATTACACGGCACTGAGGAACGATTGGAAGCCGCAGAACAACGCCACCAGCAGACCGAAACAGCACTAACAGCCGCTCGAGCGAGGCAGACCGCGAAGAAAACACTTAGCGAAGAGCAACATAAGCATCACGATGCGGTAGATCAAGCACAGCGGGCGGTGGATACCTATCAGCGGCTGGTGCAGGCACGCCTGGATGCTGCAGCCGAGCTGTTGGCCGAAGAACTGGTTCAGGGACAGCCCTGTGCGGTCTGCGGTTCCATCGAGCACCCGGCCCCCGCCCAGGGGCAGGGGCTCGAAGAGATTTCGCAACACCGCGTGGAACAAGCCCGTCAGCGTGCTGACGAGCTGCACACAGCCCGCGTGCAACAGGACAAGGTGCTTCAGGCGGCTCGCGACGAGCACGAAAGGTTGCTGGCAGCAAGTTCAGGTGTGACCCCCGAGGAAGCCAGCCAAACCAGAGATGAGGCGAAGGAACACGTGGTGCAGCTCCGAAAGGACGTACAACGCTATCGTCAGCTGGTTCAGGACCAACAGCGTGCCGAACAGGCCATCGAGAAGATCACCACCATGCTTCCCGATCTGGAAGCACAACGAACCGCAACCGCGACAACCCTCGAAGCGCAACGAGAACGACAGGAGAACCTCCAGGAGCAACTGCACAAGGCGCTGGGTTCCTATGCCTCGGTGAGTGAGCTACAGGACCACACCGAGCAAGCGCATCGACTCGTCGCCGCCATCAGCCAGCGCCTCGACCAACTTGGTGTCGCGGTGGCACGACGAGATCAGGCCATCACCAGCCGAGACCTTGCGCTGAAACAAGCTCAAGAACACGTGAAGACTCACCGACTGACCATCGATGCCAGCTCCGTGGAGGCCATCACGGCAGCGGTGATGGAGGATCGCTCGGTGACCGAAGCCGAACAACAAGTGACCGACTGGGACGCTGAGTCGGCACGATTAGCCGAGTTGGCAGAGCATGAGCACGTCGTCCATGGCCTGGACTTACTCGCCCAGCACCACAACGACCCGGAGGAACACCCGCTACCGAGTCAACAAGTGTTGAGCGCCCACCGGCAGCAACTGGAGGAGACCATTCGCAACCGGCAGGCCGCCGATTCGCGTCGCGGGACCGTCGAACACGCCCACCAACAGGTCACCGCTGAAACCACCGAGCTACACCAACGCTCCAGTCAAACCGCCGAGGTCGCAGAGAAGCACCAGCAACTTGACGATCTGCTCAAGGTGGTGCGGGGTCAGGGGGAGAACTCCTACAAGATGTCACTGGGTAGTTATGTGCTGACCGGGCGCTTGGAGAAAGTCGCTGCGGCAGCTTCAGAACGCTTGGAGCGGATGACACAGGGCCGCTACAGCCTGGAACACGATGATGCTGGCCAATCCCGCGGGAAATCCGGGCTCGATCTTCAGGTCCGCGACCACCTCAATGACACCTACCGCGCCCCAGCGACACTGTCCGGTGGCGAAAGCTTCATGGCCTCCTTGGCTCTCGCGCTGGGGTTGGCCGACACAGTTCAAGCCGAGGCCGGCGGGATCACGATGGACACGTTGTTCATTGATGAAGGGTTTGGATCTCTGGACTCCGAAACCTTAGAGCAAGTCATGGAGGTCCTCAACGGATTGGGCGATGATGGTCGCACCATCGGGTTGGTATCTCACGTGGAATCGATGAAACACCAAATTCCGACCCGTATCCGGGTCACAAAAACACCCCAGGGCGTTTCCAACCTCGAGTTGGTTCAAAACACCACCGGGGTGTAAACCCCATGACTGGGGGCCTGGCTTAGGCCAGTTTCAGTGTCTTAGCATTCTCGGCGACAATTTCTTCGTACAGGTCCGGATTATCGGCCAGCTTCTGGCCGAAGGACGGGATGATTTCTTCCAAGGTCGGACGCCATTGCTCAGCCCGGGCCGGGAAGCACTTATTCAGCAGGTTGAGCATGATCGGTGCCGCGGTGGAAGCACCCGGGGAAGCACCCAGCAGGGCCGAAATGGTGCCATCCTCGGAGGTGACCAGTTCGGTACCGAACTGCAGCACGCCGCCTTTCTTGGCGTCCTTTTTCATCACCTGGACACGCTGACCGGCGGTGATCATCTCCCAGTCCTGCTGGTCACCGGCCGGATAGAAGTCCTCCAGGGATGCGAATTTCTTGGACGTGGAGGTGGTCAACTCCGAGACCAAATACTTGACCAGATCCAGGTTGTCCTTGGCCACGTTGAGCATCGGCAGAATATTGTGTCCACGCACCGACAGCGGAAGATCCAATAAGGAGCCGGTCTTCAGGAAGTTGGTGGAGAACCCAGCGTAGGGGCCAAACATCAGCGAACGGCGCCCGTCGACAAAACGGGTATCGAGGTGCGGGACCGACATCGGAGGAGCACCGACCTGGGCCTGACCGTAGACTTTGGCGTTGTGCTGGGAGATGACCTGCTGGTTATGGCACCGCAGGAACTTCCCGGAAATCGGGAAACCGCCGAAGCCTTTGGCCTCAGGGATACCGGAGGACTGTAGCAACGGCAGGGCGCCACCGCCGGCACCAATGAAGACGAAGCGTGACCGGGCAGTGAATTCCCGGTCGCCGATCTTGTCCTTGACCGATACCTCCCAGCGACCATCCGAGCCACGTGTTAGAGACTTGACCTGGTGGCCGAAGCGGATATCAACGTAATCGTCGAGCTGAGAAACCAGCTGGCGAGAGAGCGCCCCGAAGTCCACATCGGTACCGGTCTCCACGCGGGAGGCAGCCAGTCGTTGGGAACCAATGCGTCCCTCGGTGAGCAACGGAGCCCAGGAGCCGATGGTCTCGGGATCCTCGCTGTATTCGATGTTGGAAAACAGTGGGTGAGCCTTCATCGCCTCGTAGCGGGTCTTCAGATAGTTCGCATGATCATCACCCCACACGAAGCTCATGTGTGGCAGACGGTGAATAAAGCTCTGCGGGTCGGTCAGGGTGCCGTTACGCACCAGGTAGGACCAGAACTGTTCGGAGACGTGGTACTGCTCGTTGATGTTGACGGCCTTGGTGATGTCTACGGATCCGTCAGCTTGCTGTGGCGAGTAGTTCAGTTCGCACAGTGCGGCATGACCGGTACCGGCGTTGTTCCAGGGGTCAGAAGACTCCTGACCGGCCTGATTGAGGTTTTCGTACAGGGCAACTGACCAGTTCGGCTCGAGAACCTTGAGGAAAGTTCCGAGCGTGGCGGACATAATCCCGCCCCCGATCAGAACAACATCATAAACGGGGGAGTCGCTTTCGTGCGGCACGTCTATCTCCTGATTTTCGGATCGACTATCTGACCGGCGCGCGGCCGCGGATCATCTAACAGGTTCACTCTACTACCGATCAGCCGGATCAGCTCAGTCTCACCGCGTCACAGAGATGGGTTACTGGCTGAGCCGCAGGTGGTCAAAATGTTCATCGAGCACCGGCGAAATCGGGTAGTACTGCACCCGAGACCCCGAAGCCAGCGAGGAAATCGGAAAGGCCAGCGGAAAAGCCGGCAGATCCAGAGCGGCGGCGCGAGAAATACGGGCGAGCTGTCGGTCACGGGCGGAAGAATCCAATTCGCTGCGGGCGGTGCGCAGTGTCTGGGCTACCATCGGGTTTTCCCACCCGAATTCGGGGTTCGGGGGTCCGAACAGTCGAGCCAGCATGCGTAACGGGTCGCGGGTGACCGCGTGGGCACCGAGTAGGTGGAAGGCCCGGTTGGAATTGGCGGACAGGACCTGTTGCAGGTAGTAGTCCTCCCAGGGGACGGGCACCGGTTTGAGCACCAGGCCAATGGTTGCCAGATCCTCCGAGATTTTGGCGTAGACCGCCTCGGGATTGGGTAGATATGGACGACCGACCTCGATCGGATACCAGAACTCCAGTTCCTGGCCTTGATAGGCCGATGAGTCCAGCAACTCTTGGGCTCTGGCTACGTCGAAAGGATAGGACTGGATGTCTTCTGGGGCCTGCATGATCGCTGGCGGGAGGAAATGATCGGCCACCATCGACCCGGACAGCATGGTTTCGTTGACCAGGTCTTGGCTGTCAATCGCGTGGGCGACCGCCTGGCGCACTTGCAACGAGGACACCACCGGGTGCTGCTGGTTGAAGCCCACATACACGGTGGACATCGGGTCGCGCTGAATGACTTGGAAACCGTTTTGCACCAACGGGCGTAAGACCGCCGGGGCTACCCCATCGAATGCATCGAGCTGGTCGGACTCGAGGCCGTAGAGTCGCTGGTGCACACTGGTGACCACCACCGCGTGGACTTCGGTGACCTGTTCTTCGGTGGGAATATCTGGATTGGAAACGGCCGTCTCGGTGCGGGTCAACGTCACGCTGGTTGCGTCCGAGTCGAAGTTCTCGGGCCAGGTAAAGCTACCGGTGCCCGATAGGGGAACCATCGGCCAGATGATCTCGGTCGCCTCGGGGTCAGCATTCAGGCGGGATAGTTCCTGATCGAACGCCGGCCAGTCCTCAGGGCAGGTGATGGCAAAAGACGGGTCCGTCAGCGCCGAGACCAAACCTGAGATCGGTTGGTGAAGCTGAAGTCGGAAATGGGTATCATCGACGGCCTCACTGGAGTCATACAGACACTCGGTCTCACCGGTATAGCCGCCAAAGACTATGGCGAAGGCCAGTCGGGGGCGCGTAGATATTCCCGCCTCGTCTAACCGCTCGGGAAGGGTGGCCCAGCGCTGAAAATTTTGGGCCACGATCTCGGCAGTCAGCGGTGTTCCGTCGTGGAACTCTACGTCGTCACGCAACGTGAAATCGTAACGCAAATGGTCGGCAGAACGGTCCCATTCCAGTGCCAGTCGGGCGGTGGGTTCACCGGTGTCCGGGGTGATAGCCACCAGTGTGTCGTAGACCTGTCGGGTGAGCCGCAACGAATCGTGGTCACTGACCACCGAAGGATCGGTGGACATCGGCCGACTGGGAATGCCTAACCGGAGCGTGCCGGAGGATGGCTGGGCCAAACGGGGTGGTTTCGGGGTGGAAGCCACGGCCGGGGAAAGGTGCCGGGCGCCGACCAGACCGAGCCCACCGGCAGCAACCGCACTCAGCAACGAGCGGCGTGAGAGTTCCATAGCTAGCCCCCATCACGCGATGACTCGGTAGATAACTGCTCACTCAATCTCAACAGTGCGGGCGGGGGGACTTGAACCCCCACGTCAAAGACACTGGAACCTAAATCCAGCGCGTCTACCAATTCCGCCACGCCCGCAACGGTCGGCGAAGACCGTAGACCAGTGTAGCTGAAACGACTTCCGTTTACCGCATTTGTCGGCCCCTGGCTAGTCTGGACCGTCTGGTGGGTCTCGTTTGGTTAGTCCAATCCGAGGTCGCGACGCAATTTCGACACGTGCCCTGTGGCGCGAACATTATATTGAGCCAGTTCGACGGTGCCATCGGGACCAACAACAATGGTCGAACGAATCAAGCCTTCGGTGACTTTTCCGTAATTCTTTTTCTCGCCCCAGGCTCCGTAGGTTTCGGCGACGGCGTGATCGGCATCGGAGAGCACCGGGAAATTCAAATCTTCTTTCTCCGTGAATTTTTCGAGCTTGTCGACCGGGTCCGGCGAAATACCCACCACCTGGTAGCCATCCTGTGCGAAGCGGTTGAGGTTATCTCGGAAATCGCACGCCTCGGTGGTGCACCCAGGAGTCATCGCCCGAGGATAGAAATAGACGATTACTTTGTCACCGGAATAATCGCTGAGGCTGACCTGCTGGCCGCGGGCATCTGGCAAGGTGAAATCGGGGGCAACATCGCCCTGGACGAGTCGAGCGGTTTGTGCATCAGTCATACCCCTACTGTGGCACAACTTCAGTAACAGTGAAACACGAAGACATCGACTAGCAAAAACTGGAGGGTGACGGCGAGGATAGAACTAAACACACCTCAGGACCGATTTCAGCAATTGCTCATAATCGCCGCTGATCACAACCACTTTAAGGAGCCGGTTATGTCCACCCCTCACGACGCCTCTCAACCCTCCGAGACCCCTCCCGAATTCGTCGCACAGGACCAGGTGCGCAGCTTCGTGCGGAAACTGAGTTTCGGGACCATACTTTTCCGCGGGATTTTTGCGTTGATCATCGGTGTGCTGATGGTGCTGGCGCCAGCAATTCTCGCCCCCGCGCTCGGCACACTGGCAGCGGTCTTTATCGGGGTTGGACTGGTGGTCTACAGTGTGGCGGAATTCGTTGATGCCCATCGTGAGCGTAAGGCCGATGAGCCTGGCTGGGGCTGGATCGTGGCCACCGGCATCATCTCGTTGCTGCTGGGGTTGCTGTTCATCGTTTTCCCGCTGATTTCCGGAAGCGTGCTGTTGTTGGTGGCGTCCTGGATTATCGTCGCCGCCGTGTTGTTGCGCGGAATCTTCGTCATCGCCTCTCGGTACACCGGTGGCTGGAGCACCCTGTTGGGCGTGCTGATGATGATTGCTGGTCTGGTGCTCGGCGTACTTTTGCTCGTCCAGCCTGGGGCCACCATCATCAGTCTGGTGTGGGTACTCGGCCTGTTTGCCATCATCTCGGGGATTATTTCCTTGGTGCTAGCGTTCCGCGTACGCAAAATTCTCAAAGACGCCGGCGTGAAATAGCTGGCGTTGTGTTCGGAGGCGTTAGCAACGTCTCAACCCCTCTGAGCAGGTTGATTGCCTAGAATAAGACACGGAGAGACTGAGCAGTACAGGCCAGGATGAGGAGACTGCGTTGGCCACCACGACCGTCCAGAAGACATCGTCATTATTCTCACCTCCCAACGCCCAGCAATGGCATGAGCTCAGTGTTGACCAGACCTTTCAGGCGGTGGAAACCACCGCTGAGGGACTCAGCTCCCAGGAGCACCAACGACGCTTAGAGAAATGTGGCCCCAACGGGTTGCCCACCTCCGACAGCGACGCGTGGTATGTCACCTTGGCCAAACAGTTCCGCTCACCGATGGTGCTCTTTTTGGCCGTCGCCGCGGTGGTGACCGCTGTACTGCAGGAATGGTTCGATGTCCTGGTGATCGTTTTGGTGTTGTTGCTCAACGCCAGTATCGGTTTCTGGCAGGCCCGCAAAGCAGAACGTGATGTCAAAGCCCTGCAAGAACTATCGGCCCCGACCGCGACGGTGATTCGAGCAGGCGAACAGTCGCAGATTCCGGCCAGTGATGTCGTTCCCGGTGATGTGCTGTATCTGGAATCGGGGGACCAGATTGCCGCCGATGTGAGAATTCTGGAGTCTAACGGCCTCCAAGTTGATGAATCCATGCTCACTGGAGAAGCGATGGCGGTGAGCAAACACGACGAGGTCCTTGAGGCCGATATCTCCCTGGGCGACCGCATCAATATGGGCTACTCGGGCACCCTGGTCATTTCAGGCCGGGCCCGCGGTGTGGTGGTCGCCACCGGTACCGATACCGAGCTGGGACACATTGCCGAACTGGTCAGCACAGAATCGGCCAAAACACCGTTGCAGATTCTCACCGACCAGCTGGAACGCAACATCGCCTACGTGATTCTGGGCGTGGCGATCCTGACCTTCATTTCTAGCCTGATCATGGGCACCACGATCGGCGATACCTTCCTGATCACTGTCGCCTTGGTGGTCTCCGCGATGCCCGAAGCGCTACCCATTGTGCTCTCAGTAGCCATGGGCGTCGGTGTGTCTCGTATGGCCAAACACCGTGCGGTCGTTCGCCAACTCCACAGTGTCGAAACCTTGGGATCCACCACCGTGATCGGATCCGATAAAACCGGGACGCTGACGGTCAACCGTATGACCGTCGAACAACTGTGGACTCCAGATGCGGGAACCGTGACCATCAGCGGGGAGAACCGTGAAGAGCTGGAAGATTACACCGCAGCGCAGACGCAGTGCTTGCGCACCGGGGCGCTCACCAACGACGCCGTTCCGGCAGCCGAGGGCGACCGCGACGGTGCGGATGCCGATAGTGAAGGAACCGACAGCGAAGGTTCTCTGCTTGATCTGATCGGTGACGCGGTGGATGTGGCCATGGCGGTGTCTGGGCTCGAATCGGAACAGGTCACGAGCCAGGAGCGGGGTCAAACGCCGATGGCCTCCATGCCCTATGAGCCCGAGCTGGCCTACTCGCAAACCATCCGCACTGATCCGGATGGTACCGCGGTCTTGCATGCCAAGGGTGCTCCTGAAACGATTTTGGATTTCTGCACCGTGGACGAGGAGACCGCCCATAAAGCCCGGAAAGCCGTCTCGGAGATGGCTCACCGCGGGCTGCGCGTGATTGCCACCGCTCACCGCCAGATTGCCGACGACGAACTCGACGAGCTGGTGGAAGAGTTCGAAAACTCTCAGGCTCCGAGACCCACCGGAATGGAACTCAGTGGTCTGCAAGCGATGATGGACCCACCGCGTGGGGGCGTGGAAGACGCTATTGCCCAGTGCCGTGAGGCTGGCGTGCACGTGATGATGATTACCGGTGATCACCCCACCACCGCCGCGGCGATCGCCGACCGGTTGGGTTTGGCCCCGACACAGACCACCAGCTCCCGCCACTCCGAAGCGGAGTCGGTCATCACCGGCACCGAGCTGGCGGAACTGTCTGATCCTGAACTGGTGGAGCGACTGCCACAGATCACCGTCGCTGCCCGCATGTCACCGCAGGACAAACTGCGCGTCGTCAAAGTTCTGCAAGAACAGGACAAAATCGTGGCCATTACCGGTGACGGCGTCAATGACGCGCCGGCGCTGAAAGCCGCCTCGATCGGTGTGGCGATGGGCGAGTCCGGCACCGACGTGGCCCGGGAAGCCTCCGATGTCGTACTCACCGACGACAACTTCGTGACCATCGTCGAGGCGGTGCGCCAGGGGCGCATTACGTTCTCCTCGATTCGTAAAGCCACCTTCTTCCTGCTCTCCAACGGTCTTGCCGCGTTGATCGCGGTCGCCGTCAACACCTTCACCGAGTTACCACTGATCTTCTTGCCGGTGATGTTGCTGTTCATGAACGTGGTGACCAACGGTATTCAGGACATTGCCCTGGCCTTCGAAAAAGGTGAAGGAGACGAACTGGACCAGTCTCCCCGACCACGTTCTGAGGGCGTACTGAACCGCACCATGTGGTTGCGCACGGTGATCACCGGTACCTGGATGGGTGTGGGCACCTTGCTGGTTTACCGGATGGCCCACGAAGCTGGTCTCGAGCTCGACCACTGTCGTACCCTGGCATTGATCACCATGGTGATGTTTAACTTCTTCCAGGTGTTCTCCGCCCGGGCAGAACGTCAATCGGTGTTCCGGCTCAACCCCTTCTCGAACCCGCTCCTGCTCATTTCAGCGCTGGCTGCTCTGGGGTTGCAGTGGTTGGCATCCAGTTGGGAGCCGATCGCGGATCTGATTGGTCTGACCGCCTTGTCGGTCACCGAATGGCTGATGTGCACGGCGATCGGATCGACGGTGCTGTTGATTGTTGAGGGCGAGAAGCTGGTGCGCCGACTGGCACACCGTGGCTCTGCTGACGGTTAGATCACCGCTGAGAACGGTGCGAGCTCGAGGAGCTCGACGAGCCCGTGCCTGAGGAGTCAGTTTCGGCGGAACGGCGACGGACCTGATACAGCCACAAACCCAGGACCGCTCCGGCCAGGGTAAACAGTGCGATGGTCACCAGCGTACCCAGCAGATCCTCGATGATCCGTTGGCCGGTCAGCCACCGGATGCCCTCGACGACCGAGGACGCCACGAGCCCGATGAGAGCGCCGATGATCAGGGCTTTTCTGCTGTTGAGCGTCATCTGTGTTCATCTCCTCTACACGATTGGCCACCGTGACTCCAGCCTACAACTCACCCCATCTGAACCTGAGCTCGCACTACCGGTGCTCACTATGTGGTCACCGGTGGTCATCGGTTTTGACACGACACCAGACCAGGGATTCTACTGAACCGACAGATAGACCGATCTGCACCGCCCGCTGCGTGGTGTCGGACCGGAGACACCTCGTGACTCGAAGGCAGGTACTGTGGCTGAACAAGACCCCAGCACTCAAGAACTCACCCACACCGCACAGGTCAAAGAAGACCGGTCAGCCCGGCTGGCCGTGACGGTTTTCCCAGCCATTATTATTGTGGCTTTTCTCGTGGGGTTCTTCTTCCCCGACCAGACCGCCGGGCTGGGAGAGTTCACCAATATTGCCTTGGGGATCATCATGTTCGCCATGGGACTGACGTTAACCCTGCCGGACTTTGCGCTGGTGGTTAAACGTCCCCTGCCGGTGCTGTTGGGCACTATGGCTCAATACGTGATCATGCCGGTGCTTGCGGTGGGACTGGTGTGGATTTTCCAGCTCCCTGCGGAGTTGGCGGTCGGGGTGATTCTGGTCGGTTGTGCCCCCGGCGGGACCTCCTCGAACGTGATTACCTATTTGGCCAAGGGGGATGTGGCGCTGTCGGTGACGATCACCTCGGTTTCGACCCTGCTGGCCCCGATTATTACCCCGCTGTTGACCCAGTGGCTGGCCGGAGCACTCTTGCCCGTGGATGCCGGGAGCATGGCGTGGTCTATCGTGCAGATGGTGCTGATCCCGATTGTGGCCGGTCTGCTCGTGCGGTGGCTGTTGCGTCAGTGGATCGACAAGATTCTGCCACTTTTACCGTGGGTGAGTGTGCTCGGCATTGCCTACGTGGTGATTGCTGTGGTGTCCGGTTCTGCTGATGCCATCGTCACCGCTGGCTGTTTGGTGCTACTGGCGGTCATCGTGCACAACGGGATTGGTTACCTGCTGGGCTATGGCGCCGCGCGGTTATTTGGCTACCCCTCGCGTGTGGCCCGCACGACCTCGGTCGAGGTCGGGATGCAGAACTCTGGACTGGCCGCAACGCTCGCCGCGTCCCACTTCAACCCCACCGCGGCGCTACCGGCCGCCGTATTCAGTGTTTGGCACAATATTTCTGGCGGATTGCTAGCAGTATTCTTCCGCTGGCGTGCCGCGCAGCACGCCGAACGCTCACTGGACTAGGGGCTTTTCGGAAGATTTCTACTCGATGGTAAGAGCCTGATTGCTGGAGTGGAGACGTTGCTTGCCATCACACCTGGTGTCCGGACACGTGACGATCTTTCCAGCGGTTGAGATCAGTGTGACCGCAGAAACGAGACCAACATGCCTGCTACCCTGCAGGAAAGGCGCCACCGGGTTTGCTCAGCGCACCGGAAAACGCGTCCATCGATCATTCTCGGTACCAGCGTGTTGACCTGTGGGCTTCTGGGTGCCGGTGTGCCCGTGGTGACCGCAATCCCGATCCCGCCCCTGGCTAACACCCCCGTGCAGGATGCACACCACAATGGGGTGGGCACCGCCGACGTGGCTCACCAATTCTCGAGTGCGCCCACACCGAGCCAGGAGTTGCACTGGCCCCAGACACGACCCGATGGTGCGACACAATCCGGACTCGTGGTGCATCACCCTGGCCGGGGAATCCCCGTCGAAGAATTCACAGGATCTCAGCCCCTGGCGTTCCCAGCACGTCACACACGGACACCACGAGCCCAGCCACGGTTCGGGAACGTTTCCAGAATCCCTACCTCGATACCGGCTACATGATGACCCGCGCGCCACGCGCGGGCGAGACTCTGACCGCGATCTTAGATGACTGGGTTGATGAACGTGATGCGACCTCGTCGGAGACGTTGAGGCAGAATTCCCGCCTGCGGATTGGAACGGGTGGTGAGCCCCCGACTACTCCCAGGATCCCTCGGAGAAGTTCCCTATCAGTGCGAAGCACCGATGCATAACTGGGAGCCGGTGACGGTCAAAGCCGGCGGAGATGATGCAAAGACCAATGATATCGGTGATAAACCGGCCCCGAATAGCGCCGTGAAGTACACGCCGGATGCCCCGAAGGACTTCCTGTGACGGTTAATCCGGAGAATGGTGAGGTGACCGCAACGGCAGACAGCACGGTCGAGCCGGGCTCCTATACCGTTCCGATTCAGCGCACCTTTGGTGATGGTCACCCTGATGAACTTCAGGTTAAGGTTATCGTGGCTCAAGTCCCTGTCTACGAGCCCATCACCGTAGCGATGAACGAGGAAGCGACCGTTGCGGTGCCACGCGGAAACGATGGCAACCCGTTGCCCGACGGCACCACCGTCGATGTCGACGGAGAGTGGCCACAGTGGGCCGCACTGCAACAGGATGGTTCCATTGCCGTCGCACCCACCCCACAGAACGCCGAACCGCGGGAGTATACCGTGCCGGTGACGATTACCGTCACGTCTGCGAGCGAGCAGTATGGTCCGGGATATGAGGCGGTCACCACTGCACCGGGTGGAACGGTTGCGGCCCCACAAACCGTCGAGCCGCAACTGCCAGAGGGGACTCGATTTGCAATCGACGAGTCATTTACCGTCCCAGACGACTGGGAGATCTCGCTTGATGAGACCACGGGAACCATCACGTACCGTGCGCCTGAGAACGCCGTGGACGAGGACAAAAGCGGTGGATCCGGAACCGCAACGGAGGGTGCTGCACCGAACAAGCGCCGCTTGGATGAGCAGTCTGGTGCAACTGGCTCTGGTTCGTCCTCAGACGTGGCGACTACCGGTACCGGAAACATCTTGGCCATTGCCGGCCTGGCTGTGGGCTCGATTGTGTGAGGAACCATTTTCGTCCCGGTGCGCAACCGCCGGGTGCACTAAGCGTCACCTGATCGTCGAATAACGACGGCACGGAAGACACACCGCGACGCTGGCCGCGTGGGGAAAGAACCCGGCGCGGCCAGCGTCGTCATAATGTGAGATATTCACGGTAATGAAGGTTTGACGACAGAATATGACGGGTCCTCCACCCGGTGCTTTGACCACTATCAGGGCGATTTTTAAAGTGTCTTTCAGAGTGGGTGGCGGTAGCGGAGGTTGAGACCAAATTCGTTAGACCAACCACTCCTCGAAAACAAGTAGAATACTTTGACAAAGGATCACGAGAACCGGTTCAACAAGCTCTGACTGGCCGGTCGGCAACCCTTTCCGCTGTGACGGGGTGCCTCAGATGATGATCCGGTCTTCAGCACACCGCTGGAGGCAAGCACGGCGTGCCCAGCACTGGCAGACACGCCCTAGTATCAAGGGGGACGTTATGTCTACTACCAGTCACTTTTCTGCCGAAGACTCTGAGGGCCCATGTCAATCCGGGTTTAGTACCCAACAAATTCACGCGGGCCGTATCCCGGATGAATCCATTCGTCCTGTACGCGAACCAGTCTATGTTTCAGCTGCCTTCGGATTCGATTCTTTCGCCCAAGCCCGTGAAGTCTTCGCCCAACGTCAACCTGGACTGACCTATTCCAGAACTGGAAATCCCACGGTTGGATTGCTGGAACGGCGACTTGCCAGCCTGGAAGACGGAGTCGGGGCGGTCGCCACCGCGTCGGGCCAGGCCGCCATCACGCTGAGTGTGCTGGCCCTGGCAGGACGGTCCTCGCAAAGCCCAGACGGTCAACCCCATCCGGAGGCTCCGGCCGGCCACGTGGTGGCTTCAAACCGTATCTATGGTGGCACCGCTGACTTGCTCAACGACAGCCTGGCGGAAGCCGGGATCACCACCACCTGGGTCAATCCGCACGATCCCCAGCAGTGGGAGGAAGCGATCACCGAACGCACGCGGGTCTTTGTGGTCGAATCCATTGCCAACCCACACGCAGACCTGCCGGATATCCCGGCCTTGGCAGAAGTTGCTCACCGGCACGGGGTGGCACTGATTGTCGACAATACCCTGGCGACACCGTATTTGCTCCAACCTGCTCGTCTGGGTGCTGACCTCGTGGTGCACTCGGTGACCAAATACTTGGTCGGAAACGGTTCCTCTCTCGGAGGAGCGGTCATTGTCACGGACAATTTCCATCCCTCACAACGTCCAGAGCTATGGCCACAGCTGACCACACCACGCCCTCGTTTTGGTCCTCAGTCCTTGGTGGAGAAATACGGGGAGGCAGGCTCTGTGCTGCATCTGCTTCGAGCACAGTTGCTCAACGACGTGGGACCGGTGCTATCGGCGTTGAACGCCCAGCAGGCTTTGGAGGGTATTGAAACGCTCGACCTGCGGTTGCCCCGCCACAGCCAGACCGCTACGGAACTCGCTCGTCGACTGGAACAGCACCCCGGTGTGCGTTCGGTGAGCCACCCCTCGCTGGAATCTCACCCGAATAAAGACATTGCGGAACGAGACTTCACGCGGGGGACGGGAGCGGTATTCTCTTTCGAATTGAATACCGATTCTGCCGGTGTTGAGCGGTTTTTCAATTCACTGCAGCTGTTTACCCTGGCGGTCAATCTTGGCGACTCTCGCTCCTTGATCACCCACCCGCTGACCACGACCCACTGTCGCCTTTCGGAGGAGCTTCGCATCGCTGGACAGATCAACGAGACCACCGTGCGACTGGCAGTTGGACGCGAAGATGTCGACGATTTGTGGCACGACGTCAAACAAGGGCTGGACCAGCTTGTTCAAGCAAATCAGCCCGCGTCCGAACAGGTCTGGGCAGATGCAAACACCACTAAGGCAGAAGAATCAGCAAAGGCGGCACTGTCATGACAACTCTTGATCTTCACCACAACATCCCGAGCAAGAAAAACGAAAATCCCACCCCGGGGTTCCGAACCCGAGCCATCCATGCTGGTCAAGACCCGGATCCACTGACCGGAGCGGTGATTCCACCGATCTATCAAACCTCGACGTTTGTGCAACCCGGTGTGGAAACACTACGCGCTGGCTTTGAATATTCCCGCGGCGGTAATCCCACACGGACCGGTCTCGAAGAACAGCTGGCCAAGCTCGAGGCCGGTGCTGCAGCGTTTAGTTTTGCCTCGGGCATGGCTGCTGAAGATGCTCTGTTGCGGGCGGTGCTGAAACCTGGTGCAACCGTTGTCAGCACGGCCGAAACCTACGGTGGTACACACCGACTGCTCACCCAGCTCTACGCTCGGTGGGGAGTTAATACCGTCTTCGTGAGTCCCAGCGAGCAAGACAAGCTCGCTCAGGCGGTGGAAACATACCGTCCTGACGTGGTCTGGTTGGAAACGCCCTCCAACCCGTTGCTGACCGTGGTTGATATCTCTGCCTGGGCAGAAGCAACGCATCAATATGGCGGACTGCTCGTAGTGGATAACACTTTCGCATCACCGGCACTACAACAGCCGATCACTCTCGGTGCGGATCTGGTGATTCACTCAACCACCAAATACATTGGCGGCCATTCAGACGTTTTGGGTGGCGCCATTGTGGTTGGCCAGACGAGCTGGGAAGACAAACCACTAGCCGAGGTCATCGGCTTCCAGCAATTCGCTGCCGGTGCTGTGGCAGGCCCCCAGGACTGTTTCCTCACCTCTCGTGGGTTGAAAACTCTGGGCGTGCGGATGCAACAACACTGTGAAAATGCACGAATCATCGCGGAATGGCTCCAGGATCGGTCCGAGGTCGACCAGGTTTTCTACCCCGGATTGTCTTCCCACCCCACTTACGACATCGCTCGTCGACAAATGAGTGATTCCGGGGGGATTGTGAGCTTCCGATTAAACGGGGGAGAGGCCAAAGCGCGTCAGGTGGCCGAATCCACCGAAACGTTCCTGTTATCGGTCAGCCTCGGTGGCGTCGAGTCGCTCATCTCTCATCCTGCCACCATGACACACGGTTCCACCAAGGGCAGCGAACAAGCTCCGCCCGCTGATGTGGTGCGGCTCTCCGTGGGCATCGAAAACATCGAGGACCTGCTGATCGATCTTGAGCGCGCTCTGCGCAGCTAGTTGGATCCCACAGAGCACAGACCAAGCTCACCAGTAACAGCTCGGGCCCCTCGCAAGCTTGCGACGGGCCCGAGCCGTTGCTGGGCACACTTCGCGAAACACGGGCGCGCCAGCGGTTCTGGGGAGAAAGTTCCGTGTTAATGTTCGTGACCGGGTGATGACCCTTTATGACAGACAGCTGATGTTAACAACGTGATCGGCGTTAGCCTGGTCCAACTAATGTCTCTGCCCAGCGTTTGCTGGTGACGTCTGTTCCGAAGGGTCTGTTGAGCAATGACAACTAGCAAGACAAAAACAGAATTCTCAGTCTTCGAACCGGCGCCGACTCGAGTAGAACCTCCGAAGCCTGATCCGGTTGGTCCGGTACAACGTAACAAGATCAGCATCTTCATTCTATTGGCCATCGGGTTGTTGGCCCTGATCTACAATGTCAACTCCCTCAACGCCGGCATAGAGCAGGGGCTCTACTTCGGCGTGCTCTTTCTCATTGGCCTCGGACTCGGCGTAGCGCTATTTCACTCCCGGTTCGGTTTTACCTCCGCCTGGCGACAGCTGGTAGCTGTCGGCAATGGTAAAGGACTTCGAAATCACGCTCTCTTACTCGGGACAACTGCAACAATCTTTATGTTGCTCTTTACCACCGGGTGGGGAGCCTTCGGCAACGAACCGACGCCCTATGCCGGGACGATCGGGGTAGGGCTTCTCCTAGGTGCCTTTATTTTCGGCATGGGGATGCAATTGGGCGGTGGTTGCGCCTCGGGAACACTTTTTGCCGTGGGCTCCGGACAATCGATGGTGATCCCCACGCTGATTGGCTTTATCGCTGGTTCCATCATCTATACCGCCCCATTTTTCTACCCGTTGGTCTCTGACCTTCCCGGTATGGAACCGGTATTGCTCTCAGACCATGTCGGCTATGTGGGAGGCTGGGCGATCACCATTGCGGTGCTACTTGTTATTGTGGCGATCACGCGCGTTGTCCAGGGCCGTCGCAACCCACCTCCAACCGGAAACCCTCCGACAGCACGTGGTGCTGCTCGAATACTACGAGGCTCATGGCCGATGTGGGTTGGAGCACTGGTGCTCGCGGTGCTCGGCGGGGCCGTGATGTGGGTCTCTGGCGGAATTTGGGGCATTACCAATGCCTTCGCTCTGTGGGGCGCCAAGGTTCTACAGTTCATTGGTTTCCAGCCCGAAACGTGGGAATTCTGGCAACAAGAAAACTGGGCCGCCATGCTGGAGGGTTCAGTGCCTTCCCACAAGAACTCACTGACAAACTTTGGCATCATGATCGGGGCAGCCCTTGCTGCTACGGCGGCCGGGACCTGGGCGTTTGCCCGCAATATCAACTGGAGGCAAGCAGGCATCGCTGTTCTTGGCGGCATCCTGATGGGGATCGGCGCCCGTCTTGCCGAAGGGTGCAATATCGGCGCCTACTTAGGTGGCATTGCCTCGGGATCCGTGTCGGGTTGGCTGTGGGCCGTGGCCGCGTTGGCGGGTACCTGGGCCGGGTTGAAAGCCCGCGCGCTGTTCGGGATGGATAATCCGAAACCGACCGACTCGGTCTGCTGATTCCCGTTTCCCGATTTTCCCGTTCCCCTACGATAACGCGATTCAGCGGTCGTGAGTCGGGCCTTCGTGACTTTGGGGCCAAGCAGTCCGGCCACCTGGAGCGGACGGCGGCTACCAGCGGACTCGTCCGTGCACTCCTCAGCCCCGCACGGTGTACGGCGAGAATCTCAAGACAGGAGCCTCCGAGAGCCCTGCAGGTCGCTGGTACGTGCTAACGACGGCGCTGATGATGACGGCACTCGTGTGCGGTGGGCTGACGGGTACGGGACACAGGGCGAGGAACCGACAGCAGAAGACCTCCGGTGACTAACGGAATCTGAGATCCGCATCGTGGTGGCCGGAGGTCTTTCAGCTATTGCGGTATTGGGTGTCGCTGGCGTTGCTAGTGTCCTGCCCCAAGAGGTTCAACAGCCTTGAGCAACGAGGCGGTGTATTCTTCTTGCGGGTTAGCAAACACCTCTTGGGTGGTGCCGGTCTCGACAATTTTGCCCTGGTTCATCACCGCGACGCGGTGTGCTAGTCGGCGTACGACAGCCAGGTCATGGGTGATGAACAAATAGGTCAATTCGTGTTCGGCTTGCAGATCCAACATCAGGTCCAACACCTGTTCCTGGACCGAAACATCCAGGGCTGAGACCGGCTCATCGCAGACCACAAAGTCGGGGGATAAGGCCAAGGCCCGTGCAATCGCGACGCGTTGACGCTGACCGCCAGACAGCTCCCTGGGCAATCTGGACCCAAACGTGGCGGGTAACCCGACTTGGTCGAGCAGTGTCTCGGCCGTGGCACGACGCTCGGCGCGGTTGCCGACTTTGAAAGCGCGCAGGGGCTCGGTGATGATCTGCTCCAGGCTCCAGCGAGGGTTTAATGACGCAAACGGATTCTGGTAGATCAACTGCGCCCGGCGGCGCAACTGTCGCCAACGACGTCCCGACAGGTTATGAACGGGTTCCCCGTCGAAGGTCACGGTCCCCTCGGTCGGAGTATCCAAACCGAGTACCAATCGTGCGGTGGTAGATTTACCGGACCCCGATTCACCCACGAGTGCCAGTGTCTCACCGCGCCGGATCACGAAATCAATGCCGTCAACGGCGTTGGTACGCAATGTTGAGGCGTCATGGCGCCGTGACGTGGCCTTCGGCTGGGCGAAATGGCGTTTCAGTCCGCGGACCTGGACCAGGACTTCGGTTTCGACCTCCAGTGGGGGACGGATATGTGTCGAGCGGTGTAATGAATCAGCCGCAGTCACCAGACGCTGGGTGTAGCTGTGCGTGGGGGTATTGAGGATGGTTCCGGTGTCTCCGATTTCCACCACGTTTCCGTGGTGCATCACCACGGTGGTCTCGGTGCGTTGCGCAGCGACTGCCAAATCGTGGGTGATGAGCACCAAGGCGATGTCTCGCTCACTGATGATGGAATCCAGCAGGTCCAAGATCTTACGCTGCACCGTGGCATCCAGAGCGGAGGTGGGCTCATCCGCGATGAGCAGATCCGGCTCGGGAGCCAAGGCAATAGCAATGAGGACGCGTTGCCGCATACCACCCGAGAGTTGATGTGGGTACTGGTCAAAACGGGTCTCTACCGCATCGAGCCCTACCTGGTCGAGCAACTCCAGAGCGCGTTGACGGGCAAGAGCCTTCGGCACCTTCTGGTGGGCGCGAATGGCCTCAATGAGTTGATGGCCAATGGTGTAGACCGGGTTGAGGCTGACACCGGGATCCTGAGGGATCAATCCGATCTTTTGACCACGGAGTCGTTGCCAGGCTCGATCAGAGCTCAGCGCGACGGGGGTATCGCCCCAGGAAAGTTTGCCGTCACGAATGGAGGCTTCCGGCGGGAGCAACCCGAGCAAGGACAGAGCCAAGGTGGACTTGCCGGACCCGGACTCGCCTACCACGGAGATTCTCTGTCCGGGGCAGACAGCAAAATCGATGCCGTGTAGGGCCGGTGTGGTGGAGGACCCGGATCGATAATCGACTTTCAGTCCTTCCAACTGAAGCAACGGTGTCGTTGGCTTCGGGGCGCTCGACGAGGCATTTTCAAGCAGAACGGTCATGGGAATCAAACCCCCTTTCGCGCGGAAATCCGGCGGGCAATGACGTGGACGGAGAGCACAGTAGCAGCTACCACCAGGCCTGGTAGTAGCGTCAACCAGCTAGCACTGTAGAGATAGTTGCGGCCCTCAGAGACCAGGGCTCCCCACTCAGGTGCCGGCTTGGGAGCACCGAAGCCCAGGAAGCTCAAGGCGGAGACCGCTAGGATGGCGTTGCCGAATTCCAACACGGCCAGCGCGATGATGGGTCCGGAAGCATTGGGCAACACGTGTCGTACCAGGATGCTGAATCGACTGGAGCCGACGGAACGGGCCGCATCAACATAGTCTGCACCCGAGACTTTGAGGCTCTCGGACCGTGCGATGCGAGCGAAGGTTGCCACGGACCCCACAGCGACAGCAATGGCAACATTCAACGAGCCGAAACCGAGTGCGGAAATCAACGCGAGTGAGAGGAGCAACGAAGGAATCGCCAAAAGGACATCCACGATGCGCATGATGACCTGGTCGACTTTACCTGCCAGGAATCCAGAGAGCACTCCGAAGAAGCTTCCGCTCACGAAGGCGATGACAACGGCCATCAGGGCGGTCTGCAGTGACAGTGAAGTACCGTGGACTACGCGGGTGAACAAATCTCGGCCGAGTTGATCGGTACCGAACCAATGGGCCAGGCTGGGCGACTGTAGCACGTTATTGGTATCACCTTGGTAAGGATCACCGGGAGCCAGGACCCCGGGGAAGAAGGCCGCGATCACCACGAGGGCCAAGAATACACCGGCCAGGATCAGCCCGATTCGAGACGTGATGGATTTTGGCGAGAATTGTGGTGGTCGGTTGTGTTGAGATCGTTGTGCGATGGTGGGTTCTGCGGACGATCGGGGCAGTCGAGCAGAGAGTGTTTGAGTCATGATGAGTTTCCCGTTCTCTTAGGCGAAACGACGGCCAAGTCGTACTCGAGGATCGATCGCTGGCAACACCAGGTCCACCAGCAGATTCACGGTGACAAAGACGACAGCTGCTAAGACGACAATGCCTTGAACCACCGGAAGATCCTGAGTGGAAACAGCCTGAACCGTCAGCTGTCCGACACCGGGACGTGAGAACACCGTTTCAACGATGACTGACCCGGCTAGTAAACCGCCGGCGACCAGTCCCACCATCGATAGGGCCGGGACCAGTGAGGTTCGGGCCACATGGCGCAGGTGCACGGTAAACCGGTTGAGTCCCTTTGCCCGCGCTGTATTGACGTAGGACTCTGCCGAGCTTCTTTCCAGGCTGGATGCAAAAACCTGGCAGATCACCGCGCCAATCGGAAGGCTGAGTGTTATCGCCGGAAGAATGATTCCGGCCAGGTTCGCCCCACCCAATGCAGGTAGCCAACCCAACTGGAAACTGAAAACCTGAATGAGTAACAAACCAATGAAGAAGGTGGGTAAAGAGATGGCCAAGGGAGGCAACGACAACAATAGGTTCTTCAACCAGGTGATGTTCGTATAGGTGGCGAGCATGGCAATTGCTGCGCCCAACACTACGGCGAGTAACAACGCGACCCCCGCTAATTGCGCGGTGGAGGGGATGACCTCGGCGATCGCTGTGGAGACCGGTTGACCGGTTCGCATCGATTCACCGAAATCACCAGTGATGGCGGCACCAAGACGGTTGAAGTATTGGACGATGAGCGGATCGTTGAAACCATAGGCTTCTCGGTACGTTGCGAGTGTCTCTTCATCCACGGCACTCGGGTCGCCACCACCAGCGGCCATGGCCAGCACAGGGTCGCCGGGAATCATGTAGAGAATAATGAAACTGACTGTATAGGCTGCCCACAAAACGAGCAGCGCCATCAGGACTCGGATGCCAACGTAACGGGCCATCAGTCCTCACCTCGATTCAAAGTCACGTCGTACAGACGAATTCGTCGATCTGAATCAAATCGCAGCCCGGATACCTCAGCGGAGGTGGCCATGACGTTGGTGTGATCGATAACTGGAATGGATGTGTAGTCCTCAATCAGTGCTTTTTGAGCTTGGTGGATGGCTTCTTCCCGTGCTTCGGGGTCCAGGGTTGTGGCCTGAAGGGAAAGAGCTTCATCGGTGTGATATCCCTCCGGCAGATGAGAGGTATTTGCCAGACGAGAGTCGAAGACAGTCCGGAGAATGTCGGCATCAGAACGGGTAGTGTTGAACCAATCGAGGTGGTAATTGCCCTCGGCCACTTTGGCCGTCCACTGGGCGGGGGTCCCCTCATCTAGTTCTGCGGCGATACCGACTTCTGAGAGTTGCTGTTGGATCAACTCCACCGAACCCGAGTTCGTAGCGGTGATGGCTGACCAGGTGAAATCAAGTTCCAGGCGTTCGCCGTCACGAACCAGGATGCCATCGTCACCAGGGGTGAAGCCGGCCTCCGCCAGTAGCTGCCGTGCTCTTTCAGGGTCGTAGCGTAGCTCTTCGGAGAAATCACTGTGGCCCGGAGTGGTCGACGACAAGATACTCGTGGCTGCGGGAGCCCCATCAGGGTAAACGACCTCGGCCACTTGTTCCCGGTTAATAGCCAGCGAGATGGCTTCGCGCACAGCATGCTCTTGAATCACCGGACTGTCGTGGTTCAGTCGAAGCGACATCGGTACTCCGGGAACGGTCAGTGTGTGCAAGGTGGCATCGGTTTGTTCGATAGCGGGAATATCCTGTGGCGCCACGCTTCCAATAGCATCAACCTGCTCTGACTGCAAGAGCCCGGCGCGTACTCCAGATTCCTGAACGACGGTAAAGCTCACCCCGGAAATCTTGGGTGCCGAACGGTTTTCGTATAGAGGCGAACCCCAGTCGTAATCCTCCCTGGCGACCAGGTTAATTCCTTCATTAGGGCGGTAGGAATCCAAGACAAATGCACCGGACCCGATAACCCCTTGGCAACGTTCATCATCCGAGAGCTCGATGGACTCCGAAGCCAGCAACCCCAGGTTGTGGGTGGACGTGGCTTGTAGAAATTGCGCATTTGGTTCGGAGAACTTCACCACAAATTCGTGGTCGTTGACGATCTCGGTGTCCTCGTAATTCTCCAGATAGCTTCGCGCAATATTTCCGCGTGGACCGAACTCGAGAATTCGTTCAAAATTGGCTTTGACGACCTCAGAAGTCACAGGCTCACCATTAGAAAAGGTCACTCCGGGGCGCAGGGTGAATGAGAACTCGGTAGCTTGGTCGTTGACTTCCCAGTCAGTAGCTAGCCAGGGGACGATTTCACCGGTCTCAGGGTCCTGGTCCGTGAGTGAATCTACCAAGTGACGTGTGGAAAACACCGCATCATTCAGAATGAGTTGCTGAGGATCAGCGCAACCAGCGTCCGAACCAACCGCTATGTGTAAAACGTTCTCCTCGTCCACTTCCGCGGCGGGGGAAAATTCCAGGCCAGTTCCACTGCTGCAACCAGTGAAGGCGAATAGGGCCGTTGCAACAAGGGCTAGTGAGCGGACGCCATGACGTGAGGACCGTGCGTGACGCTGCTTCATGAGACATTCACCCCTTGCCGGAAAGTTGCCCGGCCGGTCGTGGCCGGATCCCACGTTGTGGGCAGACCGAGTAGTTCACGTAACGTTGCGCCCTCTGGGTAGTCGGTGCGTAGAGCACCCCGCTCTTGGAGTAACGGAACAACGCGGTCGATGAAAGGCACGAGTCCGGTCGGGCTCAGATGTGGTGCCAGAATGAATCCGTCGCTGACATGGGTTTCCACAGTCTCAATCATTTCGGACGCCACGGTTTCAGGGCTTCCGACGAAGGTCTGCCGCGACTGGGTGGCAATCACTGTTTCGCGCAGGTTCAGATTGCGCGCCTCAGCGATGTCCCGTAGCTTCTGCACGGTCGCGAACCGGTCGTCATGCCTGACCTCACTGCGACCCTTACTGATGGTGGTTTCACCGACCACCGGGTCCACATCAGGAAGTGGGCCCTCGGGATCGAACTCTGAAAGCTCTCGGTTCCAAATCTGTTCCAGCAACAGGATGGCGGTCTGACCGCTGACCTGCTGAGCCCGAATCGTCGCAGCCAGTTCTTCTGCTTCTTCATCGGTATCTGCCACAACAACGGAAGTACCCGGCAGGATCTTGACAGATTCGGGATCACGGCCGGCCTGTCGCACCCGCTCGGAGAGTTCATGGTAGAACTGTCGGCTGTCTTCGTTATCAGTGTGCAAAGTGAAAATAGCATCGGCGTTACCGGCCGCGAAGTCTTGACCCTGAGCGGATTTTCCGGCCTGGAAGATCAACGGACGCCCCTGAGGGGAACGGGGGAGCGGGAACTCGCCGTGAATATCGAACTGATCGTTGGTGACGTTCACACGTTCCCGCTCGGACTCGACATCTTTCCAGCTTGCCCAGAAACGATTGGCAACATCCAGAGCCTGAGAAGCCCGCACATAGCGGTCCGCCCGGTCGAGGTAACCGCCACGACGGAAGTTGGCGCCGTGGAAGGAATCGGAGGTGGTGACAATATTCCAACCAGCTCGCCCGTTGGAGACATAGTCCAAGGTTGAAAATTGCCGAGCCACCTCATAGGGCTCATTGAAGGTGGCGTTAATAGTCCCGACCAGTCCAATGTGGTCGGTCACCGAGGCCAAGGCTGCCAAGATCGGCAACGTGTCGGGGCGACCAACGACATCCAGGTCGTGGATCAGACCCCGGTTTTCGCGCAGTCGGAGCCCTTCGGCCAAGAAAATGAAGTCCAGGCGACCACGCTCGGCTTCGGCGGCGAACTTCTCAAAAGACTCGAACTCAATGTGGCTTCCAGACTCCGGATCGGACCACACGGTGTGATGATTCACCCCGGGGAAGTGTGCCCCAAGGATGATCTGGCGAGGGGAAGAGTGATTCTGCTGATTCGTCATGAGTGTCTCCTGGGGGAGGTTAGTGAGCGGAAGCGGACGAGGAAGCTGAGGCGTACCGGTTTGCGGGACGACCAAGTCCGAACCGGGCCCGCAATGGAGCGGCATTGTTATCGGCTGGGTGATCTTGGAGTGTCTCCACGACAGATTTCAGGTGCTGCTCGATCACAGCAAGGTCGTGCTGGTTCTGGGCAGGCCAAAGCCGGACGCCATCAACCCCGGCGGCCTTGACCTGGTCGAGGCGTTCACTGAGGTGCTCTGGAGTACCGATGACGACCTCATCGGCCTGAGAAGGATTAAGGGTCTGGACCTCGTTGAGGCGTTGCCAGCGTGCGAGCGCCTCTGACTCGTCTGGATCAACCGCAAAGTACACATCGGCCACGACCTTCGGCGGCGCGTTCTTGTCACGACCGTGCTGGTCGGACAGCGTTGTAATCCTTTCGTGGAGTGAGGTCAACTTCTCCGGGGCCGAGGTGCCGGTGAAGATCACGTCGGCAGCGCGCACTGCAGTGTTCAGCACCTCTTCGCTGGTACCTGCAATGGTGACCAGTGGCTGGCCTTGCGGTGGCCGGGGAACGATAGAGGGGCCTTTGATGGAGAAGAAGTCTCCTTCGAAGTCCACGTAGTGGAGCTTGTCGCGGTCGATGAATCGTCCGGTGGCTACATCGCGAATCTCGGCGTCGTCTTCCCACGAATCCCACAGACCGCGCACGACCTCGATGACGTCGCGGGCTTCAGCATAAAGCGAGGCCTCATCGTCGTAGGCGCGTCCTCGTCCCACTAGCAGCGTTTCGGCTTCGGTGGCTGAGACTGCAACCTGCCAGCCAGCGCGACCGTGACTGACATAGTCAAGCGTGGCAAGATTTTTCGAGACGTGGAAGGGCTCGGTATGGGTGGTGGTCAGCGTCGGGATCAGGCCGATCTTCTCGGTGCGGGGCGCCAACCACGAGGCCAGCAACGACGTATCGAATCCCGGGCGGGTGGCGTCATTGAACGCATCCTCGAGGGTCACGAATCCGGCCCCCAGGTTCTCAGCCTGACGCACGAGGTCTTCCCACGCTGTGATGGAGAAGTTATCGGCAAGAGCCTGCTGGCTCCGGATGGCTGCGGGGTGGAAACCCCCTCGATCCAGCGCAACTCCGATGACGAAGTGGGAGGTTTCGGGTGTGGCACGTGACATGATTCTCCTTAAACACACTTGCCGAATGGGCCTTGTCTTCACCTGGAGCACCCCACTGTGTAAGAGATTGTGGTCGATCTCCAGAGAGAGGGTTGCTGTCCGATCAGCCAGGGCTTGAAATCGGATCTCGTGACAATAAATTCTCGGTGGTGGTTGGGTAGTTGATGGGCTGGGATGGGTGGTCAGGGGTAGCCGGAGGGCAACGGGGAAGCTATTGCCAGGCCTCAGCCAACAGCTGGAAGCTACGCAGGCGGGCTTCCGGGTCGTGGGTAATGGTCGAGATCAGCAATTCGTCGGCTTGTGTAGCGGCCTGTAGCGCCTTGAGTTTCTCGACCACCTGGTGCGGGTCCCCCACGTAGCGGGTCGTCGTCCGGTCGCGGACCAGGGGTTGCTGTTCGGCGGTGAGCTGGTTTTGTGCAGCGGTATCGGGTGAAGGATATGTGATAGCGCCTTGACCGCTACGGATGCTGTAGACCCACTGGTCGTAACCAGCTGCCAAGGTGTCAGCCTCGGAGGTGGTATCGGCCACCAAAACTTCAGCGGAGACGATGGTGTATGGGGCATCGAGGTCTTCGCTGGGTTGGAAGCGCTCGCGGTAGTCCGCCAGAGCTTCCAGAGTATGGGTGGGGGCTACGTGATAATTCGCACCAAACCGTAGTCCCTTTTCTGCGGCCAGTTGCGAGGAGTCACCGGCGTTGGTACCCAAAATCCAAATCTCCGGAGAACCCACATCCGCGGTGGCATTCGAGATCGGTTCGCCATGTACTACGGCGCGGTCATGGAACAAATCCAGTAATTGATCGAGGTACTCATCATAGAAGCGAGGCTCCGCGCCGGGCTGATGCAATAGGGCCTGCTGAGCGGTAGCACGCGGTGAGCCAAAGAGGTGAGACAAATCGGGGGAAGCGGGGATAAACACGCCGTTGTCGGTCTCGTAGTCGTCTGACTGCTGCTTAGCCTCATCTTTCTTCTCTTGTTTGGCAGCTTCGGCCTCGGTGCGCTTCTTTTTAGGGCCCTTCAACCCGGCACGTCCCAAGCCGAGGTCAATTCGTCCCGGAAAGGCCGCTTCAAGCAGGCTGAATTCTTCTGCCACCGAGAAAGGAGTGCGGTGACCGGTCAGAACCGTTCCGGAACCAAACCGCAAGGTTCCGGTTTCACTGGCCAACAAGGCGATGGTCAGGGCAGGGGAGTAGCCCAACATCCCTGGGTTCAGGTGGTGCTCCCCGTACCACAAGCGGTGATAGCCGGCTTCTTCAATGCCACGAGCAAAGGCTCGAGCATGATCAATACCTTCGGCAGGGGTATACCCTTCAGAGAGCGGTACCAAATCGAAAGCGCTAAGCCGGACTGTCATCAGATCACTTCCCGTTTTCCCATTGACGTTGGTTGATAGAGGAACGATTAACCATTCTTCAGATAGGGAAGGCTGGGACCTAGTCGAGGTCAAAGCACTGACACATTCGTCCGTTCATCTCTGGCGCGACGGTTTCCCCTGTCATATATTTCGTGTCCTTGACGCAGTGTTACACGTACCAGGCCACGCTCAACAGGCGGCCCGTCGCGAGAGGGCCGGTACGACAGGTGGCTCCCACCCAGGGTGTTGCGCCACGTCGGGACATGGTGGTCGATGCCTCATGAGGTACCCTGCTCTGGGACGAGAGAGCGAGAGGGTGGGAGGTAACGATTGCACCGGATGGATCAGATCGTGGTCCTGTCGCGGGCGTGATGCAGGAGGAGTAAGTCGGTGGGCACCAGCGCCCAGACCATGACGGAGACTCAGAGCCACACGGAAGCTGGCAGTCAATAGGCACAAACAACCCAGCGTGGAGGCGGGCCTGGTGGCTTTAAAGCTGTGGGTAGACGGTGGATTTGCCGTGTCCGCCGGATATGACAACGGCACCTGTTTGACGTGTGGCCAAACGAGGTGCCGACTTAGAGTGCGCCCCGTGGGACTCGAACCCACAACCTATTGATTAAGAGTCAAGTGCTCTACCAGTTGAGCTAGAGGCGCAGAACTAGATGCGCGTTTCGCACGAGGAACTACTCTAGCAGAGGAGTTTATCGATTGTTAAATCTGAGCGGTGTGACGATCACGACCTCTTGTTCAGCCTACTGATCTTGCTTGCGCTTGTAGAGCTCATCGAGCTGGTCCATCAGTTCGGTCATGAACTCGTGAAAGTCCTCCGAATCATCGAACTGCTCGAGAGCCACGCTGTGCCCGGCACCGAGAGGAACCTCGGGGTCTCCCACCACATCAAAATGTGCGCGATGGCCGGTCACAGTGGTGACTCCGTACCCAGCACCCGAATCAGACACCATGGCTACATTCGACAGGTCAATGGTCAGGATGTCTTCTCGGTCGGCCTCGGTGTGCACCCCAAAGGCTTCGACCTCTTCGGTGACGATCGGCAGCAATACCATCTCTAAAGGCTGGCGACGATAGCCGATCACGAAGGCCGGTCCGGTCGCGACCGGGTGGGCATAAATCAGGTTGTAATCGCCGTAGTTAAAAATTGTGGCTTCAAAGAGCAAACGCAGGCGCTGCTTCAGCGCCGCAGACGAGGAAGAGCCCTGCTTGAGGTGTGCCATCATAATGGACCAGTCTAGTCTCTGGGATGACGCTGCGTCATGATGAAATCACCAGCGATTGATTTACTCGACGATTCAGTCAGTGCAATGTGTTCGTCGTGTTGCAGATAACAGGGGCGAGCAGTCGTAGACTGTCGTCATGACACCTCGCACTACGGACAATTCATCTGAGCCAGATCTCAAGCCCCGCTCACGGGACGTGACCGATGGGATGGAAAGGGCCCCAGCCCGTGGCATGCTCCGTGCCGTGGGCATGGGGGATGAGGACTTCTCCAAACCGCTGATCGGTATTGCGTCGTCGTGGAATGAAGTCACCCCCTGCAACCTCTCCCTGGACCGTCTGGCTGATGCCGCGAAGTCGGGTGTCCATGCAGCCGGCGGGTACCCGCTGCAATTCGGCACCATTTCGGTCTCCGATGGTATTTCTATGGGCCATGACGGTATGCATTACTCACTGGTGTCTCGCGACGTGATCGCCGACTCGGTCGAGACGGTGATGATGGCTGAGCGCTTGGACGGTTCGGTGTTGCTAGCCGGGTGTGATAAGTCGCTACCCGGGATGATGATGGCCGCCGCCCGTCTGGATCTGGCCTCGGTATTCGTCTATGCCGGGTCGATCATGCCCGGCTATGCAACCTTGTCGGATGGCAAGACTCGGCAGGTGACCCTTATCGATGCGTTCGAAGCCGTAGGGGCATGCGCTCGCGGGTTGATCTCGCGCGAGGACGTGGACACCATCGAACGCGCGATTTGTCCTGGCGAAGGTGCCTGTGGCGGGATGTATACTGCCAACTCTATGGCCTCGGTCGGGGAGGCCCTTGGTCTGTCGATTCCGGGCTCGGCCGCCCCGCCTTCGGCCGATCGTCGTCGCGATGCTGATGCTCGCCGGGCCGGTGAGGCTGTGATCAACCTCCTGAAACAAGGGATCCGCACTCGTGACATCCTCACCAAGGAAGCGTTCGAGAATGCTATTGCCGTGATGATGGCCTTCGGAGGCTCCTCGAACTCGGTGCTACACCTACTGGCCATCGCCAATGAAGCCCAGGTGAACCTGAGCCTGCACGACTTCAACCGGATCGGAGACAAGGTCCCGCACCTGTCAGATATGAAGCCCTTCGGTCAGTACGTGATGACCGACCTGGACCGCATTGGTGGCGTCCCGGTGGTCATGAAGGCGTTGCTGGATCTCGGAGTGCTCCACGGCGATGCCCTGACGGTGACCGGCAAGACTGTCGCCGAAAACCTCGAAGAACTCAACCCGCAGGGACTTGATGGCGAGGTATTGCGCACCCTGGACAACCCGGTGCACCCCACCGGAGGACTGACCGTGTTGCACGGGTCGTTGGCCCCGGAAGGCGCGGTGGTGAAATCCGCGGGATTCGACGCGGAGGTCTTTGACGGTACCGCGCGGGTCTTTGAACGCGAACAGGCCGCCATGGACGCACTGGCAGCCGGCGAGTTACAGGCCGGAGACGTGGTGGTCATCCGTTACGAAGGCCCCAAGGGAGGACCCGGTATGCGCGAAATGCTAGCCATTACCGGTGCCATCAAGGGCGCCGGTCTGGGTCAAGACGTGTTGCTGATTACCGATGGTCGCTTCTCCGGCGGGACCACCGGATTGTGTATTGGACACATTGCTCCCGAGGCAGCTGTCGGCGGACCCATCGGGCTGATCGAAGACGGTGACGCGATCCAGGTCAGCATTAAAGATCGTCGTATTGATCTGCTGGTCGATGAGGCCGAACTGGAGCGTCGCCGGGAGAACTTCGAGCCCCTGCCACCGAAATTCCAGCAAGGCGTGCTCGGAAAATTTGCCGACATGGTCTCCTCCGCCTCCGCAGGTGCGGTCACCTCACGCCCGGTGAGCACCCGGTAACGCAACAGTACAGCGCGCCACACAACAGCACAGAGCGGGCTGACGACACGGGGTCGTGAGATGGTCAAATCGGTGTGAGATAGCACACCGTGGGCCACCTCACGACATATTTGACTTTTCAGTTCCTCGACTGCAAATATAAGAACATGTCGAAGACCCTAGTAGTCGTTATGTAGCGCATGGCCTGAGTCGAGAAACTCAGCTGGCGAAGCACCGCCACCATGCGCTGACCCCGTAAGGCCCACACCAGAGCCGGTATCGGGGTTTTTTTATGGCCTTTTGTGCAAACCACAAATGGCGGAATCACGAGTCGAAGACAGAAGAAATGAATGAGGCATAGCTCATGAGTTCTGGAGCGAATATCACCCCGTCGGTGATGCCCCCTCATCCACCAACACGCGGCACGAGAACCACCGCCGGTGGATACGATGACCGAGTCCCCGGAGAGAACCGGCGGATCGAACCCACCACGATGACCGGCGCCGAGGCCATTGTCCGGTCACTGGAAGAACTCGGCGTCACCGATGTCTTTGGTCTACCCGGTGGGGCAGTTCTACCCCTCTATGACCCGCTTTTGGACGCTGAGAAGATTCGCCACATTCTCGTCCGCCACGAACAAGGCGCCGGCCACGCCGCCCAGGGCTACTACTTGGCGACCGGTAAACCCGGGGTTGCTATCGCCACCTCCGGGCCCGGTGCGACCAACCTGGTCACCGCCATCGCCGATGCCCACATGGACTCGGAAGCCGTGGTCTTCATTACCGGACAGGTCGGAGCCCAGTTGATAGGCTCCGACGCTTTCCAGGAAGCCGACATTGTCGGGGTTACCATGCCGATCACTAAGCACTCCCGGCTGGTGACCCGCAGCGAAGACATCCCGCAGGTGCTGGCGGAAGCGTTCTATATCGCCACCTCCGGTCGTCCCGGGCCCGTGTTGGTCGATATCACCAAGAATGCGCAGGAAGGCACCCTGGACTTCGCCTGGCCACCGAAGCCCAATATTCCGGGCTACCGTCCGGTGACCCGTGGCCACTCCCGTCAGGTGCGCGAGGCCGCCAAGCTCATTAACTCCGCGTCCCGTCCGGTGCTCTACGTCGGCGGTGGTGCCGCCCGCGGCGAGGCTCAAAAAGAACTCCTGGAGTTGGTGGAACTCACCGGCGCACCGGTGGTGACCACCTTGAACGCCCGGGGCATGGTTCCCGACTCGCATGAGCAAAACCTGGGCATGCCCGGCATGCACGGCACCGTGGCCGCGGTCACCGCCCTGCAAATGTCGGACCTGCTGATTACGCTAGGCGCCCGATTCGATGACCGGGTGACCGGCAAACTCTCCAGCTTCGCCCCCAAAGCCAAGGTCATTCACGCCGATATCGACCCGGCCGAAATCTCCAAGAACCGTGCGGCCGATGTTCCGATCGTGGGGGATCTCAAAGAGATCCTGCCCGATCTGTACCAGGACGTCACCGCATTGCGTGAGTCCGAGGGCACACCGGACCTCAGCGAATGGTGGACGGTGCTCAATAAGGTACGCAGCACCTACCCGCTGGGTTACCCACCCACCGACGATGGGCTGATGGCCCCGCAGACCGTTATCGAGAAACTCTCCCAGATTGCCGGTCCGGAAGCCGTCTACGTTGCCGGGGTGGGCCAGCACCAAATGTGGGCCTCCCAATTCGTGGCCTACGAACGTCCCCACCAGTGGTTGAACTCCGCCGGACTGGGCACCATGGGCTTTGCCGTCCCAGCCGCCATGGGTGCCAAGGTGGCCCAACCCGAACGGGTGGTGTGGGCTATTGACGGTGACGGATGCTTCCAGATGACCAACCAGGAACTTGCCACCTGCGTGATCAACCAGATCCCGATCAAGATCGCGGTAGTCAATAACTCATCGCTGGGCATGGTCCGCCAGTGGCAGACCTTGTTCTACGACGGCCGGTATTCCAATACCGATCTCAATACCGGAGCCGACACCGTCCGGGTGCCCGACTTCGTGAAGCTCGCCGAGGCCTACGGTGCTACCGGGTTGCGGTGTGAACGCGCCGAGAATTTGGAAGACACCATTAACCAGGCGATGCAGATCAACGACCGCCCGGTCGTGGTGGACTTCGTCGTCTCCCGGGACTCGATGGTCTGGCCGATGGTGCCCGCCGGGGTGTCCAATGACGATATTCAGGTTGCCCGTGATCTGACACCGGAATGGTCAGAGGAGGACTAGACCATGGCACGACACACATTGTCCGTACTCGTTCAAGACGTCCCCGGCGTGCTGACGCGGGTGTCCGGGCTGTTCTCTCGCCGCGCCTTCAATATTGAGTCCCTGGCGGTGGGCAACTGTGAAATCGACGGGCTCTCGCGCATCACCGTGGTGGTCGATGCCGATGGTGATCACCTGGAGCAGGTCACCAAACAGCTCAATAAGCTGATCAATGTCATCAAAATCGTCGAGCTCGATGATGCAGCAGTGCACCGGGACCACATTCTGGTCAAGGTCCGCTCTGATGCCTCCACCCGTGCCTCGGTGGTCCAAGCCGTAGAACTGTTCCGCGCCACCGTGGTGGATGTTTCCACTGATGCGGTGACCGTGGAGGCCACCGGTTCACTACAAAAACTTCACGCCTTATTGGAAGTTCTGGAGCCCTTCGGGATTCGAGAACTAGTCCGTTCCGGCACCATTGCGGTCGGCCGTGGCGGGAAATCCATGACCGATAGAGCCCTGTCTAAAAAAGGAGAATGATGTCCGTTCACAAGTTTTATGATGACGATGCCGATTTGAGCATCATCCAAAACCGCAAAGTGGCCGTGATTGGTTTCGGCTCCCAGGGCCACGCCCATGCCGAATCTCTGCGCGACTCCGGTGTGGATGTCACCATTGGTCTCGCCGAGGGCTCGAAGTCTCGTGCGAAGGCTGAAGCTGCCGGGCTGAAAGTCGCCTCCGTCGCCGATGCCGCCGCTGAGGCTGACGTGATCATGATGCTGGTTCCCGACCAGGTTGCCGCCACCGTCTACACCGAGTCGGTGGAGCCCAACCTGTCTGAGGGCAATGCGCTGTTTTTCGCCCACGGGTTCAACATCCGTTTCGATTACATTCAGCCTCCGGCCGGTGTTGATGTGGCCATGGTGGCCCCCAAGGGCCCTGGTCACGTGGTTCGTCGCGAATTCGAAGCCGGACGCGGTGTTCCTGCCCTGGTGGCTGTAGAGAAGGACGAGACCGGTTCGGCCAAGGACCTGGCCCTGTCCTACGCCAAGGGTATCGGTGCCACCCGCGCTGGCGTGATTGAAACCACCTTCACCGAAGAAACCGAAACCGACCTGTTCGGTGAACAAGCCGTGCTCTGCGGTGGGGCATCCCACCTGGTCCAGGCCGGTTTCGAGGTACTCACTGAAGCTGGTTACCAGCCGGAGATCGCCTATTTTGAGGTACTACACGAGCTGAAGCTGATTGTGGATTTGATGGTCGAAGGTGGTATCTCCAAGCAGCGCTGGTCCATCTCCGACACCGCTGAATTCGGTGACTACATTTCCGGCCCGCGCGTGATCGATGCCCGGGTGAAGGAGAACATGAAGGCTGTGCTGGCCGATATCCAGGACGGCTCCTTCGCCAAGCGCTTCATGGACGATCAGGCTCAGGGCGCCGAAGAGTTCCAGAAACTGCGCGCTGAAGAAGAACAGCACCCGATCGAAACCACCGGTCGTGAACTGCGCAAGATGTTCTCCTGGCTTAAGGACTCTGATGCCGACTACACCGAGGGCACCGCAGCTCGCTAAGCGCTCGCACGGCTCACTCGAGACTGAACCCCACCGCAAGGTGCGTGATCGATGATCACCACCTGCGGTGGGGTTCCGATCTTTCCCGCTTCGCACAGTCTCCCAGCCCTCGCTCGCGTCGTAGACTAGGTGAGGTGTCAGTGTTGGCGGGCCACATGGTCCGCTCATCAACACCGGTGACTGATGCACCAATAAGTGAACCACCCCTTGAGATGATGAAAGCGTGTCCAGAACCGTGACAAAACCTGTCGTGTTGATTGCCGAAGAGCTCTCCCCGGCCACCATGGACGTCTTGGGAGGTGACTTCGATGTTCGCCACACCGACGGGTCGGACCGCGAACAACTCCTCCAAGCCCTGCCCGAGGCCAACGCCGTCCTGATTCGCTCCGCGACCACCATGGATGCCGAAGCCATCGCCGCGGCCCCCAAACTGAAAATTATTGCCCGCGCTGGTGTGGGGCTGGACAACGTTGACACCCAAGCGGCCACCGACGCCGGGGTGATGGTGGTCAATGCCCCGACCTCGAACATCATCTCTGCGGCCGAGCTGACCTGTGCACATATCCTGGCTTCGGCTCGGAACCTGGCTGAAGGTAACGCCACCCTGAAAGCGGGGGAGTGGAAGCGCTCGAAACTCAAGGGCACTGAACTGTATGAAAAGACCCTGGGCATCGTCGGTTTAGGACGTATCGGATCGCTGGTGGCCGAGCGAATGCAGGCTTTCGGCATGAACATCGTCGCCTACGACCCCTACGTCACCGCCGCACGCGCTCAGTCCATCGGCGCGAAACTCCTCAGCCTCGAGGAAGTTCTCCAAGCCTCCGACTTTGTCACCATCCACATGCCACGCACTCCCGAAACCATGGGCATGATCTCGGACGAGCAGTTCGCGCTCATGAAGGACACCGCCTACGTCATCAACGTGGCACGTGGCGGTCTGGTGGATGAGGACGCTCTGACCCGCGCCTTGGAATCCGGGGCTATCGCTGGAGCCGGCATCGACGTCTACGTCAACGAACCCGCCAAGGACCTGGGCTTCTTCTCATCACCGAAGGCCACCGTCACCCCGCACCTGGGTGCCTCCACCTTAGAAGCCCAGGAAAAGGCCGGAGTCGCTGTGGCGAAGTCGGTGCGGTTGGCCATGGCCGGAGAGCTGGTGCCCGATGCCGTTAACGTCGCCGGGGGAGCGATTGATCCCTACGTGCGACCGGGCATTCCGCTAACCGAAAAGCTGGGACGAATCCTGACCGCACTGATGCGCAACCAGTCGCTGACCGCCGTGGAGGTCCATGTTGCCGGGGAACTGGCCGAGATGAACGTGGACTCGCTGAAATTGGCTGCCCTGAAGGGCGTGTTTACCGATGTGGTCTCCACCCAGGTCTCCTACGTCAATGCCCCGGTGATGGCCGAAAACCGCGGTGTCGAGGTGCGTTTGACCACCTCCCCGGAATCCCCGTCCTACCGTAATACCGTCACGGTGCGCGGAGCGGCCGCTAACGGTGAGCAGTATTCGGTTACCGGTACCCTGACCGGCCCCAAGCAGGTCCAAAAACTGGTCGGCATCGATGACTTTGAATTTGAGGTGGTCTTGGCTGACCACCTGCTGGTGTTGCAGTATCAGGATCGACCCGGGGTGATTGGTGTCATTGGTCAGACCCTGGGCGATCAGCACGTCAACATTGCTGCCATGGACGTCAGCCCCGATGGTGACAATGACACCGCCTTGGCCGTGGTCACCCTGGATGCCGCTCTGGCGGAGGGCACGTTGATCACCATCAGCGACACCATCGGTGCGGAACGTTCCTGCGAACTCAACTTGGAAGAACGCTGATATGAAATACTACTTGACCACCGCGATTGCCTACCCGAACGGCGACCCACACATCGGTCACGCCTATGAGTACATTGGCGCTGATGCCATGGCACGGTTCGCCCGCCTTGATGGGCGCGATGTGCGCTTTTTGACCGGCACCGATGAACACGGTCAGAAAATGCAACAAACCGCCCAGAAGCTGGGCATCACCGCCGCTGAACTCGCCTCCCGCAATTCAGCCCGGTTCAAGGACATGGACGACACGGTGCTGAAGGTGTCCTACGACCGGTTCATCCAAACCACCGACACCGATCACCGGGTGGCTGCTCGAGAGCTCTGGCAGCGGATGAGCGACAACGGTGATATTTACCTGGATAAGTACTCCGGGTGGTACTCGGTGCGTGATGAACGGTTCTTTACCGAAGACGAAACCGAGCTGGCCGACGACGGCACCCGCATCGCCACCGAAACCGGTACTGAGGTGACCTGGACTGAAGAAGAATCCTATTTCTTCCGGCTCTCGGCCTACCAGGACCGGTTGTTGGCACACTACGATGCACACCCTGAGTTCATCGCACCGGCCTCTCGTGCCAACGAAATCCGCCGCTTTGTCGAATCTGGTCTGCAAGATCTCTCCATCTCGCGCACCAGCTTCGACTGGGGCATTGACGTCCCAGAGCCCAGCGAAAAAGCCCTGGCCGCCGACCCTGGACTGGTCACCGACCAGAAACACGTGATGTATGTGTGGGTCGATGCCCTCGCCAACTACCTCACCGGTGCAGGTTTCCCCCACGATGATGAGATGTTTGGCTACTGGCCGGCTGATCTACACGTGATCGGTAAAGACATCTCCCGGTTCCACTGCGTGTTCTGGCCGGCGTTTTTGATGTCGGCAGGCATTGAGCTCCCGCAGCGAGTCATCATCCACGGATTTTTGACCAATGACGGCGAAAAGATGTCCAAGTCCTTGGGCAACGTGATTGCCCCGGCCGACTGGGTCGAGCACTACGGGCTGGATACGGTGCGCTACTTCCTACTACGCGAATTCAGCTTCGGTGCTGATGGGTCCTACACCCACCAGGCTGTGGTCGCCCGCAAGAACGCCGACTTGGCCAATAACCTGGGTAACCTGGCCCAACGATCGCTGTCAATGGTGTTCAAAAACTGCGACGCCCAGATTCCAGCACCCGGCGGTGACCTCACGGACGCCGACCGGGCGCTACTGGACCAAGCACAGCCGCTGTTAAAGATCAACCAGGACCACTACTACCGGCAAGAGTTCAACCGTGCCCTGGCCGAAACCTGGCGTGTGCTCGATGAAGCCAACACCTATTTCGCCGACCAGGCACCCTGGGTGTTGCGCAAAGCAGACCCCGAGCGGATGAAGACCGTCCTATGGGTGACGTTGGAAGTCGTGCGCCAGGTCGCGTTGCTGATCCAACCGGTCATGCCGGACTCTGCTACTCAGCTGTTGAGCCTGTTGGGTGTGCCTGCCGAGGGCGATGCCGGAGCAACCCTGGTCTCCGGGCACGGCCCGCGGTCCTTCGCGGCCTGGGATGAAAAGCTTACGCCCGGAACTGAGATTCCCAAGCCGGTCGGGGTGTTCCCACGCCACGACGACACCGACGATCAGCAGTAGGGGGCCGGTGATGACAACCATCCCCGCATTGGATCTTGCGGTGATACCCGGCGACGGGATCGGCCCGGAAGTTACCGCTGAAGCGGTCAAGGTGCTCAAGGCGGTCTCTCAGACCCCGGTGACCACCACCGAGTACCTGCTGGGTGCCGAGCACTATCTGGCCACCGGTGAGACCCTAACCGATGAGACCCTGGAGGCTATCCGTGGCCACCAGGCCATCTTGTTCGGTGCCATCGGCTCCCACCCGGGCGACACCCGGATTCCCTCCGGCATCCTGGAACGCGAGATCATCCTTTCATTGCGATTCCGCCTCGACCACGGGGTGAACTTCCGCCCCGCTCAGCTCTACCCGGGAGTCCGCTCCCCGTTGGCTGACCCCGGCGAGATCGACTTCGTGGTCTTCCGCGAAGGCACCGAAGGGCTCTACCTGGGACAGGGTGGTCGGTTGCGGGCCGGCACCGACCACGAGGTGGCCACCGAGGTTTCGGTCAATACCCGGTTCTCGGTAGAGCGAGTGGTGCGCGCAGCCTTTACCTATGCCGCCGAACACCGTGAGCGCAAACACCTCACCCTCGTGCACAAACACAACGTGTTGGTTCACGCTGGTCGGCTCTACCAGGACACGGTGAATCAAGTGGCCGAAGAATTTCCGCAGGTCACCCACGATTATCTGCACGTCGATGCGGCGACCATCTTTCTGACCACCGATCCGTCCCGGTTTGATGTGATTGTGACTGATAACATGTTTGGTGACATCATCACTGATCAGGCCGCCGCAATCACCGGCGGGATCGGTTTGGCGGCATCGGGGAATCTCTCCGATACCGCACCGTCGATGTTCGAACCGGTTCATGGATCCGCCCCGGATATTGCGGGCCAGGGTCGTGCCGACCCGACCGCAGCGATCCTTTCGGCAGCCATCCTGCTCGAACACCACGGTCAGCCCGAGGCCGCACGGGCAATCCGCACGGCAGTCAGCCGCGATGTGGCCAATCGCCGTCCCCGGACGACCGAGCAGATCGGCGATGACATCATCGCCGCCCTGCCAGAAACGAAGTGAAAGGTCGTTGATTTTCCCCATGGAATTTGAACTTCACCCCCATCCGGCACCCGTCAGCGCTGACGAACGTGCCCAGATTCTGAAAGATCCCGGCTTCGGTAGCTACTTCACCGACCACATGGCCACCATTGAGTGGAAAGCCGACGTGAGTGCCCAACGGGAAGCCGCGGCTGCCGGAAACTTCTTGGACATGAAAGGCACCTGGTCCTCGGCCCGGATCGAGCCCTTCGGCCCCATCACGCTTTCACCGGCGGCCGGTGTGTTGCACTACGCCCAGGAAGTTTTCGAAGGCATCAAGGCCTACCGCCACCAAGACGGCTCCATCTGGACGTTCCGGCCCTTCGAAAATGCGCGTCGGTTGAACCGGTCCGCACGCCGTTTGGCGTTGCCGCAATTAGACGAAGAAGCGTTCGTGAAAGCCATCCAGTTGCTGGTCGAACAAGACCAGGACTGGGTCCCGGACGGCGACGGTCAATCACTCTATATCCGCCCCTTCATGATCGGCACCGAAGCCTTCCTGGGGGTGCGCCCAGCCCGCGCGGTCTCCTTCCACGTGATCGCTTCCCCGGCCGGTAACTATTTCGGTGGCGAGCTCAAGCCAGTCTCGATTATGGTCTCCCGCCAGTACGCCCGCTCGGGCCCCGGCGGTACCGGTGAAGCCAAGTGCGGTGGAAACTACGCTGCCTCCCTGGCCCCGCAACTCGAGGCCGATGCTCAGGGATATAACCAGGTATTGTTCTTGGACCCCACCCACGACAACGCTGTTGAAGAGCTCGGCGGCATGAACGTGATGTTCGTGACCGACGACAACCGCCTGATCACCCCGCAGCTGACCGGTACCATCCTGGAAGGTGTGACCCGCAAGTCCATCCTGCAGCTGGCCGAAGATCAGGGTATGACCGTCGAAGAACGTCGTATCACCCTGGATGAGTGGGACCGTGGCGTGGCTGATGGGACCATTACGGAGGTCTTTGCCTGCGGTACCGCCGCGGTGATCACCCCGATCGGTACACTTCGCGACGGCGACCGGGTGATTGATTCCTCCCACTCGGACTTTGCGGTCACCAACCGGTTGCGTCAGACCCTGCTGGATCTGCAAACCGGTGCCAGTGACGACCCCTATGGCTGGCTCTACCGCCTGGCCTAATCAGATCGAGAGGACACTTGTCATCCATGCGGATAGCTCGAGCTGTCATCGACGACCAGCCCACCTTCGGGCTGGTTGACGACGCGACGTTCACCGAAATCCACGGCGACCCCTTCTATCAGGGCATCCAGCCGACCTCGACCACCCACCAGGTGGCCGATATCCGGCTGGTGGCCCCGATCATCCCGCGCTCGAAAATCATCGGGGTGGGCCGAAACTATCTCGACCACGCCCACGAACTGGGCAACGAGGTACCCACCGTCCCGATGCTGTTTTTCAAGCCCAACACCACCGTGGTGGGTCCCGGCGACCCGGTGACCTTGCCGTCGTGGAGTGAAGAGGTCTCCTACGAAGCCGAACTGGCCGTAGTGATTGGTCGGATCTGCAAAGAGGTGCCGGTGGAGAAGGTCCCCGAGGTGGTCTTCGGCTACACGGTCGCCAATGACCTCACCGCACGGGATATCCAGCGCGCTGAAAACCAGTGGGCCCGGGCTAAAGGCTTCGACGGCTCCTGCCCACTGGGCCCGTGGATTGAAACCGAGCTGGATGTAGAAGACGCTGAAGTTCGCTCGTCGGTCAACGGTGAGGTGCGCCAGGAAGGCAATACCTCCCAGATGGTCTTCGGTGTTGCTGATCTGGTTGCCGAGATCTCCCGGGCGTTTACGTTATTGCCCGGGGACGTGATCCTGACCGGTACCCCGGCCGGGGTCGGCACCATCGAGGACGGAGACCGCGTGGAGTGCGAGGTTGAGGGCATCGGCACCTTGACCACGCTCATCCGGCGCTAAAGCGTTCAGAACCGCACGTGCTCGGCACCAACCACACCATCAGTGGCGTAGGGTGGAGATTATGACCAGTTTTGACGATATTCCTGCAGTTGATGCTTCGACCCCGGTGCGCGTGCGGTTCTGTCCTTCACCGACCGGAACGCCACACGTCGGTTTGATCCGCACCGCCCTGTTCAACTGGGGGTGGGCCCGCCACACCGGTGGCACGCTGGTCTTTCGCATCGAAGACACCGACGCCAAGCGTGACTCCGAAGAGTCCTACCAACAACTGCTGGACGCGATGCGCTGGCTGGGGATCGACTGGGACGAAGGCGTGGAAGTTGGCGGCCCGCACGAGCCCTACCGTCAATCCCAGCGAGGCGAGATCTACCAGGATGTGATCAACAAGCTGGTGGAATCCGGGCACGTCTATGAGTCCTTCTCGAACGCTGAGGAAATCAAAGCCCGTCACCAAGCCGCCGGTCGCGACCCGCAATTGGGCTATGACAACTACGACCGGAACCTTACCGCAGCACAAAAGCAGGCTTTCCGGGATGAAGGCCGTGAGCCGGTGTTGCGGTTGAAGATGCCGGATGAAGACATCAGCTTCACTGATGCGGTCCGTGGGGAGATCAGCTTCAAAGCCGGTTCGGTACCGGACTTCGTCGTGGTACGTGCCGACGGCTCCCCGCTATACACGCTGGTCAACCCGGTCGATGATGCGCTGATGGGCATCACCCACGTATTGCGCGGGGAAGACCTGTTGTCTTCCACCCCACGCCAGATTGCGCTGTATCAGGCGCTGTACGAGATCGGTGTCGCCACGCACATGCCGGTTTTCGGCCACCTACCCTATGTGATGGGAACCGGCAATAAAAAGCTGTCCAAACGCGACCCAGAATCCAATGTGTTCCTGCACCGGGACCGCGGTTTTATCCGCGAAGGTCTGCTGAACTACCTGGGCCTGCTGGGCTGGTCGCTATCGGCCGATGAGGATATCTTCACACCCGAACAGTTCGTCGAACACTTCGATATCCACGACGTGTTGGCTAATCCGGCACGCTTCGATGAGAAGAAAGCCATTGCCATCAACGGCACCCACATCCGCATGCTGGAGCCCGAGGACTTCCGCGATCGGATGATCCCGTACCTGCAGGCCCAGCAACTCATCGCAGACAACCCCACCGAACGCGAGCTGGAAATTCTCACTCAGGCAGCACCGTTGGTGCAAGAACGTACCCAGTTGCTGGCCGATGCTGCCGAGATGATGGCCTTCCTCTATCTGGACGATGACCAGATCGAAACCGAACAACAGGCGCTGAAAGGCATGCCCGAAGACCTGGCTTCCGCTCTGGAAGCCGCCTATCGTGCCCTGGAGGCCATCGACCCCGAGCAGTTCACCACCGAGGCCATCGAACCAGCTCTGCGCGTGGCGTTGATCGATGGGCTGGGGCTGAAACCGCGTCAAGCATTCGGCCCGGTGCGCAGTGCGGTGTCAGGGCGCAAGGTATCACCGCCGCTATTTGAGTCGCTGGAGATTCTCGGTCAAGACGCCACCCTGGCTCGCATCCGGCGTTTCGCTGAGGAACAGGATGCCACCTTCCCGGTCACCTAAATTCAGGTGGTGAGCATCACGACGCAGATGCTCACCCTGGATTTGATATCTGGGAAAATCATCGGGTAGAGTGACTACTCGTGTTCGGCAGAGATGCCGGCAACACAACTCAATAGTGGGGTATGGTGTAATTGGCAACACAACGGTTTCTGGTACCGTCATTCTAGGTTCGAGTCCTGGTACCCCAGCTGAACCCGTCTCGACGGGTTTTGGCCCCATCGTATAGCGGCCTAGTACGCCGCCCTCTCACGGCGGTAACGCGGGTTCGAATCCCGCTGGGGTCACAGTCGAGGAACCTCCGGTGGCACCACCGGAGGTTTTTTCGTTCTCGCCATGTGCAGCTCGACCGATGACCGGCTGACGCGCGAAAGGCCACGATGACCATAGCAGATATCGGTGAAGATGGCATTCTCGACATTCTTCACGCTCGATTCTTTACCAGCTGGGCCGAGGACGAGGTCGGCCCCGGCGATGACGCGGCCGTGATTCACCTTGGTCACCACACGGCACCAGGCGCGGGCCCAGCCCGGATGGTGGTCTGCGCTGACACCATGAACCAGGACCGCAGTTTCCGACTATCGTGGCCCCGTGGGGTCGAGGACAACGGATACTCCACCGGTTGGAAACTGGTCGCCCAGAATCTTTCTGATCTCAACGCCATGGGAGCAATCCCCACCCACCTGGTTATTTCCCTGGCACTGCCCGGATGGCTTCGGGTCCAATGGGTGGAGCAGTTTGCCACCGGAGTGATGGCCAGCCTGCATTATTTGGGGGTGCCGGGAGTCAAAGTCGCCGGGGGAGATTTGACCGCAGGCGCCGAAATTTCAGCCTCGCTCACCGCCCTTGGGGTGCTGGCCACCGAGGCCGTGACACAACGGTCCATTCGCGCTAACCCCACAGTAGCCAGTTCCTACCGGCTGATTCATCGTGGCCACCCCGGCTGGGCAGCTGCTGGGCTGGAGGTCTTGGAGTCCACCACCGAGCTCCCACGGGCACTGTCTCGTGATGCCGCCCGGGCAGTGCGGGCCCAACTCCGGCCCCGTCCGGAGCTGGCCGTGGGACCGGCCGTGGCCCGGCAGGTGGTAGCGATGATGGATGTCTCCGACGGGATCGGTCGCGATGCGCACCGTTTGGCGAAAGCCAACCGGGCGAGGGTACGCGTTGACCCGACATGGGTGCGTCACCGAGCCACCGAGCTGGCGCCGTTGGCACAAGCCCTGACCGGTGAGACCGCGACGGCCGAGCAGTGGGTCCACGGTGGGGGAGAAGACTACGGGTTGCTGGCCGTGATCGGTGAGTACGACCCGATTCCCGACGGCTTCGAAGTCATCGGCACCCTGAGCCCGGCCACCACCGTCGACGGCGAGAGCTGGGCGGCAGCGGAACAGGACCAGGGTCCCGGCTGGGATCATTTCCGGACCAGCTAGGCAGAATAATTCTGGTAGAGGTCAGAGATTCGGTGAGCGGCGGCCACTACCGAGGTGGCGTGTAATTTCCCCGGATGGCGAGTGATGCGATCGACCGGTCCAGACATTGACACAGCAGCCACCACCTTGCCATTGGCCGCCCGAATCGGAGCCGACACCGAACCGAGGCCGTCTTCGCGTTCTGCCACGGTTTGGGCCCACCCCTGGCGGCGCACTTGAGCCAAGGTGCTCGCTGAAAAAACAGCGCCATCCAGACCGGAAACCATTTCATCGTGGTCTTCCCAGGCTAAAAACACCTGAGCTGCCGAGCCGGCCTTCATGGAGAAACGGGAACCGATCGGAATGGTGTCCCGGAACCCGACAGGGCGCTCGGCCGTGGCCACGCACAACCGTAAGTCTCCTTGACGCCGGTACACCTGCGTGGATTCTCCGGTCATCTCGGCCAACCAGCGCAGTGTGTCGGGCGCAACCACAGCCAGAGGATCATCGCCACCCATTGCTGCTGCTAACTCGCCAATCCGGTGGCCCAGCACATAGCGAGAACGCTCGTCCTTGGTGAGCAGGCGATGATGGATCAGCGCGGCAGCAATGCGGTGCAATGTCGGGCGGGGAATACCGGTGGCAGCGACCAGCGTGGTCAGGTCAGCCGGGCCAGATTCCAAAGCTGCCATGATCGTCATCGCTTTGTCGATGACGCCAACTCCCGACGGGGGGATCTCAGATTTATCGCTCATCACGACAGATTCTACGGGCACCTCGGTGTGTATCTCAATAAATGAGATGGGAACGTGGAGAGGTTGGAATTTCTCGCCGGTGGTGCCAGTCTGAGGGCAAGTTATCGGTGGTCATCGCCAGTCGCGATTCACCTCGAGCATCAAGGAGCAGGGAACCATGACCGAGAACGCGCCTCGGACGTTAGCGGAGAAGGTCTGGCAGGACCATGTGGTCGTGCCCGGCGAAACGCAGGGCGATGTGCAGACCCCGGACCTGCTTTATATCGACCTCCACATGATTCATGAGGTCACCTCCCCACAGGCCTTCGAAGGGTTGCGCATGGCCAACCGCGCGGTGCGCCGGCCCGATCTGACTATTGGCACCGAAGATCACAATGTGCCCACCCGGGATATCAACGCCATGATCCAGGAGCCCACCTCCCGGCTTCAGGTCAGTACCCTGCGTGATAATGTGCAGGATTTCGGCATCCGTTTGCACTCGCTGGGGGATGACGACCAAGGCATTGTTCACGTGGTGGGACCCCAGCTGGGCTTGACCCAGCCGGGTATGACGGTGGTGTGTGGTGACTCCCACACCTCGACCCACGGTGCGATGGGGGCGCTGGCTTTTGGTATCGGCACCTCGGAGGTCGAACACGTCATGGCCACCCAGACCCTGTCAATGCAACCATTTAAAACCATGGCCATCAATGTTGAAGGCACCTTGCGGCCCGGGGTGTCCTCCAAAGACATTATTCTGGCGGTCATCGCCAAGATCGGCACCGGAGGGGGAGCCGGGTATGTGCTGGAATACCGCGGATCGGCCATTCGGTCGCTATCCATGGAAGCCCGGATGACCATCTGCAACATGTCCATCGAGGCCGGAGCCCGAGCCGGGATGATCGCCCCCGATGAGACCACTTTCAGGTATCTCAAGGGTCGTCCACACGCTCCGCAGGGGCACCAGTGGGATGAGGCGATGGCCTATTGGCAGACATTGCACACCGATGAGGGGGCCGTCTTCGATCGGGAGGTCTTCATTGACGCCCATGAACTCGAGCCCTTCGTGACGTGGGGGACCAATCCGGGACAGGGCGTGCCATTGAACGCTGAGGTGCCCGATCCCGACTCCTTTGATGACCCGGTCGAGCATGACTCGGCGGTTCGGGCCTTGGAATACATGGACCTCACCCCGGGCACGAAGATGAAGGACATCGCCGTTGACACCGTGTTCCTCGGGTCCTGCACCAATGCCCGAATTGAAGATTTGCGTGCAGCGGCCCAGATCATCCAGGGACAGCGCAAAGCCGAGAACGTCACGATGCTGGTGGTACCCGGCTCGATGCAGGTCCGCCTGCAAGCCGAAGCCGAAGGATTGGACCAGATCTTCCGAGATTTCGGAGCCGAATGGCGATTTGCTGGATGCTCGATGTGTTTGGGGATGAACCCTGACCAGCTTGCCCCCGGAGAACGTTGCGCTTCAACCTCGAATCGCAACTTTGAGGGGAGACAAGGTCGGGGCGGACGCACGCACCTGGTGTCTCCGGTGGTGGCCGCTGCCACCGCAGTGCGTGGCACCTTGTCATCACCGGCAGATTTAGGACTGGCCCCGCCCGTGATGGCTACCACACCGGCCGGCGAGACCGCGGCTGAATAGCGGGAACAGAGAGGACAGCTCATGGAAAAGTTTGTGACCCACACCGGGGTCGGCGTGCCGCTGAAGGCCTCCAACGTCGATACCGATCAAATCCTGCCGGCCATGTATCTGAAACGAATCAGTAAGACCGGTTTCGACGACGCGCTGTTTGAACGGTGGCGCCAGGACGAGGACTTCGTACTCAACCAGCCTGCCTACAGCCACGGCAGTGTGCTGGTGGCCGGACCGGATTTCGGGACCGGTTCCTCCCGCGAGCACGCCGTCTGGGCACTGCGGGACTACGGATTTAAAGTGATCCTCTCGGCGCGTTTCGGCGATATTTTCCGCTCCAACGCCGGCAAACAAGGTCTGGTGGCTGGTGTTGTGAACCACAGTGATGTTGAGTTGATCTGGAAAGAGCTGGAGAATCATCCGGGCACTGCCGTCAGCGTGGATTTGGCACACCGGGTGGTCTCTTGCGGGGGGCTAACGACACACTTCGACATAGACGACTACACGCGGTGGAGGCTCATGGAGGGGCTGGACGACATTGGCATTACTCTGCGCCACGAAAAGGCTATCGCCGATTTTGAAAAACGTCGCCCCGGGTTTAAACCCACCACGCTCCCGGCGAAGCGCTCATCGTTTCGGTCATGATCACTTAGACTAGTTTTCGGACCACATAACAGTTTTTCCCATACAAGCCATGGTGACGTCCCGCCGTCACGATGACAGGTGGCCGCAGCGGTGGGATCTTGGAGGATTTAGACGTAGATGTCGAAGCTACTAACAATCAATGGGGGCAAGCCCCTGACAGGAACAGTTTCGGTACGCGGTGCAAAGAACCTGGTGCCCAAAGCCATGGTCGCTGCACTGTTGGGGTCTAAACCATCCATTATCCGCAACGTCCCGGAAATTAAGGACGTCGAGATCGTGATCGGGCTGTTGAAGCTCCATGGTGTTGTCGTGGAGTGGAATAAAGAGTCCGGCGAAGTCTACCTCAACCCCTCTGATACCACCACCGCAGCCAATTCGGAGATCGATGCGTTCGCCGGTGATTCCCGGATTCCGATCCTATTCTGCGGCCCCTTGATGCACTCGGTCGGTGAAGCCTTTATCCCGGATCTGGGCGGGTGCCAGATCGGTGATCGTCCCATTGACTTTCATCTCACCGTGCTACGGAGTTTCGGCGCCGTGGTGGATAAATTACCCTCGGGTATTCATATCCGGGCCCCCAAAGGCCTCAAAGGCGCCAAGCTGGAACTGCCGTACCCCTCAGTCGGAGCCACCGAGCAGGTATTGCTCACCGCGGTGAAAGCTGAAGGGATCACCGAGCTCAAGGGCGCTGCCGTGGAACCAGAGATTCACGATCTGATTCACGTCCTACAGAAGATGGGCGCGATTATTACCGTCCAAACCGACCGCACCATCCGGATTGAAGGGGTTTCGGAACTGGGCGGTTATAACCACTTTGCCATCTATGACCGCAATGAGGCCGCTTCCTGGGCCTCGGCTGCCCTGGTGACCACCGGCGACATTTTCGTCGAAGGCGCCATGCAACGCGATTTGACCGCGTTCTTGAACGTCTACCGCAAAATCGGAGGTGAATTTGAGGTCAGCGACACCGGCATTCGGTTTTGGCGCAACGGCGGAGATCTCAAGCCGTTGGTGCTGGAAACCGATGTGCACCCAGGGTTTATGACCGACTGGCAACAACCTTTGGTCGTGGCCCTGACCCAAGCCTCCGGCGTGTCCATTGTGCACGAGACCGTCTACGAAAACCGTTTCGGATTCACTGACGCGCTGGTGCGGATGGGCGCCTCGATTCAGTTGCACCGAGAGTGCTTGGGTTCAGTGCCCTGCCGTTTCGGGCAACGCAACTTCTTACACTCTGCGGTGATCTCGGGCCCCACCCAGTTGCACGGTGCGAAGTTCGATATTCCAGATCTCCGTGGCGGATTCTCTCACCTGCTCGCCGCCCTCGCAGCCCAGGGCACCTCGCAGGCCACCGGGCTAGAAATCATCAACCGCGGTTATGAGAAATTCATGACCAAGTTGGATGGTCTCGGCGCCGATGTTGAGTTGTCGAGCACGGAAGACCGAGTCTCAGCGTGAGTGAACCGTTTGCAGAGCGGCTACAGTTCGCCGTGGCCGCCAATATCGTGCGCCCGCTGGTGAATATGGCCTACGGCAAGAAATGGACCGGGACCGATAACCTTCCGGATGGTGGCTGTATTGTCGTCGCCAACCATATCTCGCAGATTGACCCGGTGGCCCTGGGGCACATGCTGTATAACCACGGCAAGCTACCGCACTTCATGGCCAAGAAAGAACTGTTTGGGATCCCTGGGCTGAAAACTGCGCTGAATGGGTTGAAACAGATTCCGGTCGACCGCGGTGGTCGCGGGCAAGAATCTCTGCGGGTGGCGTCCGAAGTCATTGGCGAAGGGGGCGTGGTGATCATCTATCCCGAGGGGACGATTACCACGGACCCGGATTATTGGCCGATGCAGGGCAAAACCGGGGTGGCACGTTTGGCGTTGAAGACCGGTGCTCCGGTGGTGCCGGTGGGTCAATGGGGACTGCACAGGATGTTGCCGAAACGGGCCACCAAGCCGAAAATGTGGCCGCGCACCATCCACCAGATCAACGTCGGAAAACCCCTGGACCTCTCCGACCTGCGCGATACGACACTGAATAGCACTGTGTTGCATGACACCACCTGGCGGATGATGACGGCCGTGACCGACCTGGTCGCGCCACTTCGCGGGAAGAACCCGCCGACAAACCAGCTGTGGAACCCCTCCAGGCAACGCTATGAAGGTCCGGATCAGGCGCTCAAGCACGCGCGAGCACCGCGCCCCAGGAACGGACCGGCACCGCAGCACTCAGAAAGGCGAACCGATGACGGCTGATACCGCACGTTTGCACCCCCTTCGGTCCACCCAGGCAGTCACGGTTGCCATTTTGGGCTCAGGCTCGTGGGGGACAACCTTTGCGAAAGTTCTCGCCGATGCTGCCGAAGAGCGGGGTGAAGAGGTTACCGTCCGGCTCTGGGCGCGTCGTCAGGAAGTCGCCGACGATATCAACCTCTCCCACCGCAATAGCCAATACCTCTCCGATATTGTGCTTCCTGCATCCATTACCGCCACCACCGACGCCGTCGAGGCAGTCAGGACCGCCGACCTGGTGGTCCTAGCTGTTCCGGCGCAGCAGGTGCGCGGTGTGCTTTCTGACCTCACCGAGAACATCGGGTCCGAGACCGTGATCGTCTCTTTGGTCAAGGGCCTGGAACGGGATAGCCAATCGTCGATGTGGGAACTGTGTCAGTCCGAACTACAGCTTGGACCCGAACGCTTTGTCGTGGTCTCCGGCCCGAACCTGGCTATGGAAATCGCCCATGAAGAACCCACCGCCACCGTGGTGGCCTGTCGTGAAGAATCGGTCGCCGACTGGGTGGTGGCGTTGTGTAATTCCAAATACTTCCGGCCCTATCGCAATACTGACGTCACCGGTGTCGAAATTGGTGGCGTGGTCAAAAATATTATCGCCCTGGCGGTGGGGCTCTGCGATGGCCAGGGGCTGGGAGATAACTCCAAAGCATCCATTATTACGCGCGGACTGACCGAAACCACCCGCCTGGCCACTGCCGTAGGGGGCAACCCCGATACCCTGGCCGGACTGGCCGGGCTCGGTGACCTGGTGGCCACCTGTGCCTCACCGTTGTCCCGCAACCGCACCGCCGGACGACTCTACGGGCAAGGGCTGTCGACCCAAGAAGTCATCGACCGGATGGAGCAAACCGCCGAATCGGTGAAATCCGTGTCTGCGGTGGTGGCCCTGGCCCACTCAGCCGGGGTGGAAATGCCGATTTCTGAGGCGATGAACGCTGTGGTCAACGGCCAGATCAGCATTTCCGATATTTCAACATTACTGCTGGGACGAGATTTGAAACCGGAGGCGCGGTTATGAGCACACCACTGCCTGTCGACACCGCACAGTATTCCACCGGGGAACAACCCCTCAACGTGCTGGTGCTCTTTGGTGGTATTTCACCAGAACATCCGGTCTCCATCGTTTCTGCAGTCGGGGTGCTCAATGCTATGGATCCGCAGAAGTTCCGCCCCATCCCGGTCGGGATCACCTCCCAGGGCTACTGGAATCGACTAGGGACCGCCCACCAGCACGGTGCCCCCTGGAGTGTGGGGACATTAGTCAACGACGACAGCGATGAGACCTCTGCCGGCCAATCGGCCCTGGGCTCCCGGTTGCCTCGGGTGCCCGAACCCGATCAGCCGGTGCACCTGGTGGCCGGGGATCCGGTTACCTTGCGCAACGACGACGGCGAGGTGCTGGAACACGTCGATATTGTCTTCCCGCTGTTGCACGGACCCGGGGGAGAGGACGGTAGCCTGCAGGGCTACTGTGAGACTGTCGGGGTGCCCTATGTCGGTACCGGCGTGTTGTCTTCGGCGGTGGGTATGGATAAGCACTTCATGAAGATTGCCTTCGTTCATGCCGGGTTGGACGTCGGTGACTGGGTCACTATCACCGAACGCCAATGGCAGACCGAGCGTGAGGCGGTGCTACAACGAGTGGGTCGGCTCCCGCTACCGGTATTCGTCAAACCCGCCCGCGGTGGTTCCTCGCTGGGGATTTCCCGCGTGGACGCACCCGAGCAGCTGGAACCAGCAATCCAACAGGCTCGCACCTTTGACACCAAGGTACTGGTCGAGGTTGGCATCGACGGTCGCGAAATCGAATGCGCGGTGCTGGATCTGGGGCCAGACAAAGGATCAATTGCCTCCTATCCCGGCGAAATCTCAGTGGTGGGCGATGACGAACACCTGCCGTTTTATGATTTCTCCGCCAAATACCAAGACCAATCCGCCGCGCAACTGCAGTGTCCGGCCGACCTCAGCGATGAGGCTATCCGCGAGATCCGTCAGCTTGCGGTGCGCGGTTTTGATGCCGTCGATGCCCGCGGGCTCTCCCGGGTGGATTTCTTCTACACCCACGACGGGCACTTTGTGATCAACGAGATCAACACCATGCCCGGTTTCACTCCCATCTCGATGTATCCGCAAATGTGGGAACACTCGGGAGTGAACTACTCCAGCCTGATCGAGCACCTGATCACCCACGGCCTGAACCTTGGACGCCGCGGTCACTGACGGCGCAGGGCTAGGCAGGAAGGGGACGAACACCGTCGGCACTGGTGGCCGCTACTGGTTACTGCTGTTCCAGCGGGCTGGTCTCGGGTATTGGTTCCACGGTCTCCACATCCGAGGTGGTGCATTGCCCGAAGGACTCAACGCGTGAGACCGCATCGGCCAGGTCCACCATGACCGAGGAGGAGGCCACCGCATCGGCGGTGAAGACTACCTCCATGGCCGGGTCCCGCCCGTAGGTGGTCAGACGCCAGGCTTGGTCTTCTTCTTGGGTAATCCAATCGACGCCGTTGGCTTCCACACAATGTTCGGTGGTGGGGCCGGGGACCGGCACACCACACCGAAAGATCACAGTGGCGGGGTCTCCCCAGGCGGCAGTTGATTGGGAGTCAGTCCGACGACGTTCCTGGCCGGCAACTTCATCGGGCAGCGCCACCATGGCTTCAGCGCATTCCGGGTTGGTGGCATCCTCGGCCACCTCAATACCGGCCACCGTGGCACTGCACCCGGTAGCAACAACGCTCAGCGCACCGGCGAGCAAGCCCCACATCGCAACGCGATGTCGCAGGTGATGATCATGACCAAACATAATCTCCAGCGTATGCCACGAGTGGACCATTCCAGCCAATATTGAGTGTTCGCATAGCAATTAGGCCCATGAATCGATAGGGTAAAGACGCATGGAATCGCCGGAGAAAGACCGGGCCGATGACCAGCGCTGAGCGATGTTGTCACCACGAACGGAATCAGGGCATGAGCACAGAGAGTTTCACCACGCAGGTGCAGACGACGTCTCATGCCATCCGTGACGTATTGCGCTGGCTCAAACTCTCTGAATCAGCCCTGGGTAACGCCAGTGATCGGCTGAACGCCATTAATATTTTTCCCGTCGCCGATGGGGATACCGGCTCCAATATGTATGCCACCATCTCCGCCTCCCGGGTAGCGTTGATGGCCCATGTGGAAAGCCTCAGCGACGACCAGCAAGCCACCATGACCGTCGGTGACTGCCTGGGCGTGGCCGGACGGGCCGCCTTGGATCATGCCCACGGCAATTCTGGCACGCTGATTGCGGTGATTATCAATGCGATGGCCCCACCTCTGGACGGTGCCAGCCGACTGAGCGCACCGTTATTCCTTGCCGGCCTCCAACGAGCCCGCACCGCTGCGTGGGCCGCGTTATCAGACCCTCAAGAAGGCACCATGCTCTCGGTCCTCGAGGCCGCCACCCAGGCCGCACAGACCGGTCTGCAGGAACTGAACTATGCCGAAGAGGACCGCCGGCATTCTCGCAAAACCCTGGAAGTCGTGGTCAACAGCGTGGTTGAGGCAGCCTGGCGATCGGCCGTGGAGACCGAGCACCAGCTCCATGAACTCACCAAAGCTCACGTGGTAGATGCCGGAGGAATGGGACTGCTACTGGTCCTGGACGCGTTACGCGCCTCCGTGCGAGGCCAGCGCCTCGACCCCGATATCTTAGACTCGCTCAATGGTTTCCACCCGCAATACCCACACGTGCACCAAGACATGGACGTCGAGGAAGGCTTCGAAGTGATGTGCTCGCTGGAGCTAACCCCCCTGGATGCAGCGACCTTGCGCTTTGGTCTGGATGAGATCGGCGACTCGGTGATCATGTCGCCGATGACCATGTCCGAAGACCAAGCCGGCACCGTGCGCTGGCGGCTACACGTCCACGTCCCAGAATCGGAACAGGCCCTGGACCTCATCCGGAGAGTGGGAGAGCCCGAAAACCTCACCATCACCGCACTGCACGAGATCGACGACGAACACTGTCACACCCATGACGACCACCAGCATTAACCACCCGCTCCACCTGGGACTGGATCGACTGCTGGGCCCCCAGACCGCCGGCCGGATCGCGACCGAACTGAACATTACCACCACCGGGGCCCTGCTGGATTACTTTCCGCGCCGCTGGATCGAACGTGGTGAACTGACCCCCATTTCCTCGTTGCCGGTCGGGGAACACGTCACCGTCGTGGCCAAAGTCCTGTCGGTGACCAAACGCCAGATGCGCTCGCGCAAAGGCTTCATTGTCGAGGTGGTGGTCACCGACCAAGCCGATGATTCGATGATGTCGATGGCATTTTTCAATGGCTGGGACGCGCTGAAACGCCTCAGCGCTGGAGCGCACGCTATCTTCCACGGCAAAACCAGCCTGTACCGCCACCAGCTGACCCTGAATAACCCGGAATTCTCAATCCTGTCGACCGGCTACGAGGATGTGGACACCGCCAACGCGACCCTCACCGCCGCCGATTTAGCCCCGGTGCCGGTCTATCCCGCCACGGCCAAGCTACCGACCTGGACGATTCGCACCTGCATCGAGATGGTGTTGGACGCCATCAATTGGGATGTCATCGAAGATCCTGTTCCCGCCGAGTTGCTGGTGACCCAAGGCAACCTGCCCCACCTGGGGGAGGCGTACACCATGATTCATCGGCCCGAGACCATCGACGAGGCTCACCGCGCCCGTCGCCGGTTTGCGCTCCAAGAAGCGGTCATCCTCCAAACCCTGCTGGCCCAACGTCGGACCGCATACGGCACCGACCGGACGGCAACCGCCTACCCGGTGCGTAAGCACGGAATCCGGACCGCATTGGATGAGCACCTGCCGTTTAGCCTCACTGCCGGACAGCGCGAAGCCGGCGACCAGCTAGCCGCCGAGCTGAACTCCACCACCGCCATGTCGCGTCTGCTCCAAGGCGAAGTCGGCTCGGGGAAAACCCTGGTGGCTCTGCGGGCCATGGCCCAGGTGGTGGACTCGGGAGCCCAAGCCGTGCTAGTGGCCCCAACCGAGGTGTTGGCCACCCAGCACTATCAATCCATCACGACGACGCTGGGCCCGCTGGCCACCGCCGGGCAATTGAGCTCCTACACCGGCCCAGCTACCGAAGTTGTCCTGTTGACCGGGTCGATGACGACCGCGCAGACAAAACAGGCGTTGCTCAAGATCGCCTCCGGCCAAGCCGGCATCGTGATTGGCACCCACGCACTGTTTTCTGACCAGGTCTCCTTTGCTGAGCTGGGACTGATTGTCATCGATGAGCAACACCGCTTCGGAGTAGACCAGCGCGAGACGTTGCGTGAAGACCACCCCGGGGCCCACATGCTGGTCATGACCGCCACGCCCATCCCACGCTCGGTGGCGATGACCGTCTTCGGTGATCTGAACATCACGTTGCTCCACGGATTACCCTCGGGCCGGCAACCGGTTGAAACTCATGTGGCACGGATGGCCCACGGCCCTCAGATTATTGGCAGAGTCTGGGAAATTATCGCCGAAGAGGTCGCTGCCGGACATCAAGCCTTTATCGTCTGCCCCAAAATCGATCCGCCGGACCCCGCCGAGCAACCAGCCAGTACGGAACTGGCCGACCCCGCACATGCGGCCAGTGTGACCGAGATGGTGCACAAGCTTCCGCAGGTCTCGGTCTTTGACCGCCAGCAGGTGCGCTTCGGTATGGTGCACGGCCGACAGGACGCCGACACCCAGCGAGCGGTGATGCAACAGCTGGTCGCCGGGGAGATTGACGTGCTGGTCTCGACTACCGTGATTGAAGTCGGGGTTGACATTCCCAACGCCACGGTCATGGCCATCCTTGATGCCGAGTCCTTCGGACTCTCCACCCTGCACCAACTCCGCGGACGGGTGGGACGTGGTCGCGCTGCCGCCCGGTGTTTTTTGGCAACCCGATTGCCGGATCACCATCCCTCCCTGGATCGGCTCGCGGTGCTGGCCGAAACCCAAGACGGTTTCGAGATCGCCCGGGCCGATGTCGAACAACGTGGCGAAGGCGATGTCCTTGGAGCAAGCCAACACGGCTACTCCTCTCGCCTGCGCGTGTTGCGGGTGATCCGTGACGAGGACTTGATCGTGGCCGCTAACAACTGGATTGCCCCCACCCTGGAGCGTGACCCCACTCTGGAACACCACCCGGCCTTGGCACACGCGGTAGACGTCTGGGATGATGAGCACGCCGAGGGATCGGCGTACCTGGTCAAGAACTAGCCACCGTCACCGGGGAGGAGCCACCTGTGAACCGAATTATCGCCGGGGCCGCCGGCGGGTTGCGTCTGAAAACCCTGGCCGGTGACCACACCCGCCCCAGCGCCGCCCGGACCAAAGAAGCGGTGTTCTCCTGGTTGGAGACCAAAGGTTGGTTGGACAACACCCGGGTCTTGGACCTGTTTGCTGGCTCAGGTGCTTTGGGTGCCGAAGCTGCCTCCCGGGGAGCCCAACAGGTCATCTCGGTTGACAACCACCGCCAGGCTGTCGCCGTGGCACGAGACAATGCCCAAGCCGTCAACCGGGCCTTGGGTGGGTCCCGGAAGGTCATCACGGTGCGTCAGGCCACCGTGGAAAAATTCTTGCCCTTGCTAGCCACCCGGCTGGCGGGGGAGAAGAACGCGCACGGAGATTTTGACCTGGCCCTAGCCGACCCGCCGTACCCGATCGAAGGCGAGAAGCTCGATCAGGTGCTGGCTCTGATCTTTCCGGCCCTGGTGGTCGACGGACTGCTGGTCTTGGAACGGTCGGCGCGCTCGCAGCCCCCGCGCTTTCCGGCCGCCACCGAGATCATCGACACCAGAACCTACGGAGAATCGGCGGTGTTCTACGTGCGAAAAGTACCCCGGGACTAGCGATCGACCACCAGACTATCGCCGCGTCACCGGCCATCAGGCAGGCGTTCGAGCCGCTGTAGCGCCTGGTCCATCACCGTTGGAGACTTGCAGAAGGCCAGCCGCATCCAAGACCCGAACCGCTTGAGCGCGTTGTCGGTGGAACAGAATGACGACACCGGGATGCCAGCAATACCCGGATCCTTGACCAGCTCGCGAGCCGCGGTGGCTGCATCGGTGACACCCAGCGGAGCCAGATCGACCACCACAAAATAGCCGGCATCCGGTACGACCGGATCCAGTCCAGCCGAGCGGAGCGCGGTCACCAACCGGTCGCGTTGGGCACCAAATTCGGCGCGTTGGGATGCGAGGAAGGGATCCAGTCGGTCCGGAGCATCCAGGGCCTCCGCAACGGCCATTTGGTATGCCGGACCCGAAGAATACGTCAGAAACTGTTTGACCGCGCGAATAGCGGAGACCACCGGTGCATCGGCCAACAGCCACCCGACCTTCCAGCCGGTCAACGAGAGCATTTTTCCTGCAGACGACACGGTGATGATTTTGGAGTATCCCTGGGCACCGTGGGCGTAGATAGCAGCCGAGCGGTGTTCACCGGTGTACATCAGCGTTTCGTAGACCTCATCGGAGAGCAACCACACATTGTGCCGGGCACAGATCTCCACGATCTGCGCCAGCGTGGCGGCATCGACTGAGCGACCTGACGGGTTATGCGGCGTATTGAGGATGACCATCCGTGTCGCATCGGTGATGGCCTGTTCTAATGCCTCTGGGCTGGGCTGAAAATCGGGGGCGTGCAGGGGAACCGGAACATCGCGGGCTCCCGCCAGACCGATGATGGCGCCGTAGGAGTCATATGAGGGCTCAAAGGTGATGACTTCGTCTCCGGGGTTCACGAAGGCCAGAATGCTAGCGGCCAGAGCTTCCGTCGCCCCGGTGGTCACCAGAATATTTGAGGCAGGATCCCACTCCACCTCGGTGCTACGACGGTAATAGTTAGCTAGCGCTTGCCGTAATGACTCAAACCCGGTACCGGCAGCGTACTGGTTAGCCCCGGGGTAGGTGGCGCTACCTGCGGCGATGATCTCCCCGGCACGGGCGCGGATAAACTCTGGTCCGTCTTGATCAGGGAACCCTTGCCCCAGATTGACCGCCTCATACTCACGTGCGGCCGTGGTCATCTCCTCAAAGATCGTGGGAGCCGGTACACCGTCGGTGAGTAAGCCGGCACCGGTAGCTACGGCTTGCCATGGGCCGGGAGGAAATTCGGTGACGCTGGATTGCGGGATGACTGTTGGGTCTTGTGCGTTGTCCATAGATCCATAGTAAGTTCGAGATATGCAACGTGCAGTATGCCCCGGCTCCTTTGACCCAGTCCATAAAGGCCATATCGAGATCATTGCGCGCGCAACCTTCATCTTCGACGAGGTTGTCATTGCGGTATCCACCAACCCGCAGAAGAAGTACCTGTTCAGTCTCGAGCAACGTCTGGACATGATTGAGCAAACCGTCTCATCACTCAGCGGTGTCTCGGTGGTGCCGATGGAGACCGGGCTGATCGCCGAGGTCTGCCGCCAGCAAGGGGCGAATGCGCTGGTCAAGGGCATTCGTAATCCCACGGACGTGGAATACGAAACTCCGATGGCGACCTTTAACCGCCACCTTTCCGGGGTAGAAACTGTGTTCCTGCCTGCCGATGCCCGGTACCAGCATGTCTCGTCCACGCTGGTGAAGGAAATCGCCAGTTTGGGTGGAGACATCTCCGAATTTGTTCCCCATGCTGTCGCCCAGGGGCTCTCCGAACAATTCGGTCGCTAAGACGCGACCGAAGCAGTTGATAAGTCCACTGCCTAGCGACCGCGCTTCGAATGCGAGTCACGTCCGCGACGCAGACGCGAGACCACGCCCCTAACCTTTTTCTTCAACAAGGCATAGCGCTTGTCGCGTGCCAATTTTGACTCGAATTGACGCCGTTCCTTGGGATCCAAGGTGTCCAGAAATTGGGAATGAAAGTAGGCCACGACATCTAGTTCGACATCGCGAGTCTTCCCGTAAGTCGCAAACTTGTGCATGCTGGGCCCCGGGGCGGTGTTGACCTCGAGTACTCGGGCAGTGGTGGGGTCGTTGATGTCTGTCACGAGGAGATCAATGCCGGCGACCTCTAACTCAGGAATGCTGTGTGCTGCTTTGACAGCTATCTGCTTGATCCCTGGATGGATGATGTCGGTAATGTCAACGATGCTCGACCCGTACCGAAGCACGATATACGGATTGATGATGACAATCTCGTCTCGGGCCGGGACGGAAGTCTTGCGATAGCCACGAGCCTCGAGGAATTTCCACCGTGCCGTGGCAGGGTTTCTCTTCCAATAGGCGTGGTTCTTCAAGCGCTGTCGAGACGCCTTTATGAGCTCGACGAGGTTGGACTTCCCGTCGCCGACCACGAACGGCTGAAGCCGTGCCGCGGCGGCCACCACAGTATCTCCGGTCACGTAGGCGCGCACATCCATACCTGCAACGAATTCTTCGACGAGGATCTTTGAGCCTTCACGTGCGTGGGTTAGAGCCTCATTCCAGGCTTTTTCGAGTTGCTCCAGTGTCTCAACTCCAAGGCTCACACCATGTGAGCCGGCGGCATCCGAGGGTTTGACCACAAAGGGACCAGGTGCGCTCTGGATTAACTCACAGGCCCGAGGCATTTCGTCATGATCGAAGGCTTGACCGCGAGGGACCTGAACGCCGTTATTCTCCAGATACTGTCGGGTGAGATCTTTACTGCGACAGATGGCGTTAACACTCTCGGGGTGACGGTACACCAGCGATTTGCGCATCAGAAGCCTGAGGCGGTCGTTGGGTGACATAATGCGACGTTTGGGAAACTTTGAGGTTTCCCCCGGAATGTCTTCGAAGCGCCAGCCCAATGAGATGAATTCATTTTCAATCTGGTCCGGTGCCGGATTGATTTTCTCCAGCGAGTTCACAGAAAGTCCCGGTTCGAGAATCTGAGCTCGGATAAAGTTCTTGACACTCTGGTAGCTCTCGCTCAACTCATCCCTCCATTGAGATGCTGATTGATATCGGACATGGCCGTGCTGGGGTCTCGTAGATCCGCAGGCCCTCGTATAGATCGCCGATACGGCTCCGGAACTGGTACTGCAAGGTGGTTTATTAAAGCCACCGAGTATTCTAACCTCACCAGCGTCGTTGCTCAGCGTTTTATCGGAGCAGGTGAGGGAAGGTGTCTTGCATTTGTTCTTCGATGACGGGTGCGAGCGATTGGGAGAACGGGCGAGTGAGGTGGTTGCTATCGAAAGTCACAAGAATATTCCCGACAACAGCGTCGCACCGTGATGCCGATTCATCGTGAATGGCCGGGCACACCGCATCGGTGAGGTCGATGTGCTGAACGCCGTCAGGTAGTTCGATGCTGTTCAGGGGGTTCGGTTGGTGCAGTGCTAGGGCTGAGGGCCCACACTCATGAGGGCTTCCGCCTTCGGCCAAACAAGATGGAAGATCGTGTTCAGAACGTGGTGTCCCCCGAATCAAAAGAAGCTCCGTATCCGTTGCGGTGATTCGCTCCCACCACTCCTCAGCTCGGTCAGGGATGTTTTCCCGATCTTCCTCGGCCTCGTGGCGGGTTCCGGGGGCGACGACAAGGTCAACGTCGTTGTTGTTGAGCCAGCCGATGAAGTTGTTGTTCCATGCGGTGCACATATCTCCCGGTTGATTCGCAGATCCGCTGAATACGCAGCCTGGTTTTAGGACGATGAGAACTTCCCAGTCATACTTGCGGGCCAAGGTTTTAAAGGCGTCTTCCAAGTGTCCGGCGTGTGATCCTCCGGCCAGCACCACGGTCGCAGTCGGCGACTCAGGTGCTTCCTCGTCGTCGCAGACAAGGACCTCGTCTGTTCCTGGGTTGTTTCCCATTTTTTGCGTGCAATTCCTGAAATGGTATGCGGCTCGGTAGTCCGCGGCGTCTTCGGGCTGTGGAAACACGTCTGCGTCGGGAGGTTCCTCATCTTGAAGCTCGACCGCGGCACCGGGGTAGACAGCTGGGTCGAGGTCACCGAAGGCTTGGTCTAGGTCGGCGCGGGATGGTGCAAGTTGGGTGGTCAATACGGCCAGCGTGACGAGACTGGCAGCACCGGTAAGCACTGTGGGCTTATTACGCAACAGGCCGTGGGACTGTGGTTTTCCGCCGTGATGCTGTAGGGGCCGTTCCACGAACCGGTGCGTGAGCATTGCCAGGAATAAGGACGCGAGGAGAATGAGGGTGGCACCTCGTATCCCAACAGCTTCGCGATCTCGTATCTGCAGGTAGTAGAACAGTAGTGGCCAGTGCCAGAGGTAGAGGGCATAGGCGTGGTCGGCGACCCAGCCAAAGGGACGGGACGACAATAGTCGAGTTGCCGTGTACGAAGGGTCGTGGTTGCCTCCGTCAGGTCCGGCGGAGATCAGAACGAGAACGAGCCCGAGTAGTGGCCAAAGAGCCCACGGACCAGGAAACAGTTGCGCACCGTCAAGGACGAACCCACAGGAGACGATCAGGGCGACACCCACCCAACTCCCAACGGGCCGAAGCATGCGGGGCAAACGCAACGTGCTGATGAACAAGGCCAGGAGAGCCCCGAAGGCTAGTTGCCAGGCTCTGGTCTCAGTCATCAGGTAGGCCTCGGCTTGGTTGTAACTCCCAACGTAGATGGCGTAGGTAAACGATGCGAGGAAGATAAGCGTCGAGATAATGGCGAGAACGAGTGGGGCCGAGCTCCTGATTGCTCGCGCTACCAAGACTGCGATGACCGTGATGAGAGGCCAGATGAGATAGAACTGACCTTGGACGGCTAACGACCAGAAATGCTGAAACGGGGAGGTCTCGGGCCCGGCGGCTCCGTACGCCAGCTGGGAGTTGATCAGCTCGAAATTTTCGAAATAAAGTAGCGAGGCTCGAGCTTCAGCCCACAATTGGCGATGACCGGTTGCCGGCATCACCAACAATCCCACACCAAGGGTGATCAAGGCGACCAATGCGGCAGGGACGAAAATGCGTCGGAATAAGCGTCCGAAGTAGTTCCAGAGATTGATGCGCCCACCTTGGCGGTGGCTTCTCGCAAAAGCATTCCGGTGGAGAGGAACCCCGAAACAGCAAGGAAGATATCAATGCCCCCGGAAATCCTGCCGGCCCCAAAGAGATGAAAGAGGACCACACCAGCGAGAGCGAGACCTCTGATGCCGTGTAGTTCCGGGAGGTACCGGCGTTCTGGCATCCCCCGAGATAAGATTGCGTTGCGCTGGGTCGTGGAGTTCATTTTGCGGTCCGTTTCATTCGGTATTTCTTCAAGGTGTGTGTTTCACTCGGTGAGCATGAGCGATTGTACCTTCAATGTGACGGGAAGCCATACGGAAAATAGAGAAGAAAGGCATAATAGCGGCAAAAGCCATAGGACACCGTCTATTGCGTGAACCCAAGCCGTACCAGATGCTTTCCTCCGCTCTAAAGCTTATGGCCTAATTTTGGTATCGAGATTTCACGGTGTATTCTGTAGGTTTGGCTCGGTGGTTGTTCTTCAGGGGAAGAATCGCTCTGAGATGGCTACCAATAAGAGATGTCCTCAGTAACGAGGGTCCTGATTTACCCATGAGACGGTGATAGGAGGTCCGATAAGCATGGCGAACCTAGAAAAGAATTCTGTGGCTGGTGCTTTCGTGCCCTCTGACTCTGCGTGGGTTTTGAACGTTAAGAACCTCAACGGTGTTGCTGGATCTTCTGAACCGGTTCAACGACAGGTCGTGGCACCCGAGGGAATGGAAACGCCTATAGCCCGAGTAGAGCCGGGCTCTGTGATCGAGTTGGATCTCAGGATGGATTCCTTGCACGAAGGAATTTTGGTTTCCGGGGACGTCAACGCGGAACTTCGTGGTGAGTGCTCACGTTGCCTGGACCCTTTGTCGCAGGACCTGAACGTGAGCATTAGCGAGCTGTACCAGTACGTGCCAGATCCGGAACTTGATCCGGAAGAGCAACGTCTGATCGTCAATGATGCGATTGATATTGGGCTACCAGTCATTGACGCAGTGTTGTCTGCTTTTCCTTTCAAACCGGTATGCAAACCTGACTGTCAGGGCCTGTGCGATCAATGTGGCGTACGTCTTGACGAAGTCGATGAGGATCACCACCATGAGCAGCTTGACCCACGGTGGGCTGCACTCGCGGCGTTATCATCAGCGGAACAAACTGATGCTGACGCTACAATAGATAACCAGACCCAGACCCAAGAACCAGAAGAGAGATAACCATGGCTGTTCCTAAGGGAAAAAAGTCTCGCGCCAACACCCGCATGCGTCGTTCGCAGTGGAAGGCCCAGGCGCCTGAGCTTGTTAAGACCGTTGAAAACGGCAAAGTAACCTACCGTATGCCACACCAGGCTAACGTTGTGACCGACTCTGCTGGTACCCCGCTCTTCTACGAGTACAAGGGCCGCAAAGTCGCCGATATTTAGTCTTTGATGACTGAAGATCTTACGAAGCATCTCGGAGTCCACCTAGGCTCCGAGATGCTTCGTCTTGCATTAACCCACCGTTCTTATGCCTTTGAGAAGGGTGGGTTGCCGACGAACGAACGTCTAGAATTTCTCGGCGACGCAGTCCTGCAGATTATTGTGACCGATCATCTTTACCGTGCATTCCCTGATGAGGATGAGTCACAACTTGCCAAAAAGAGATCATCGATTGTCTCCACGGTGGCCTTAGCACGAGTTGGGCGAAGCATTGGGGTTGGGCAACACATTTTGCTCGGTGAAGGTGAAACTCGCACCGGGGGCGCAGATAAGGACTCCATCCTTGCGGACACCATGGAAGCCTTGATTGGAGCAACTTACCTGGAAGAAGGACACCAGGCTGCCCGAGGTTTGGTTCACCGTTATGTCATTCCTCTTCTTGATGACGACTACGTGATGGGCATCGGTCGCGACTGGAAGACTCTGGTCCAGATGGAGGCCGACTCGGCAAGTTTGGCGCCCGTCGAGTATCGACTCAGCTCGCGAGGTCCCGACCACGCACGAGAGTTCACCGCAGAACTCTATGTTGCCGAGAAAAAATACGGTGTAGGCCAAGCCGGTAGCAAAAAGGAGGCCGAACGGCTGGCTGCGTGGGACGGATACGACGCCCTGCAGAAAGACATTGCCCAGAATGCCTGAACTTCCGGAAGTTGAAGTGGTGCGGCGGGGGCTATCGCGCTGGATCACGAACCAACAGGTCCTTGACGTTGAGGTGCTTGATCCAAGGTCAGTTCGACGGCACCGGCAAGGTCCGATTGACTTCGTGACCTCGTTGCGTCAGGCGGAGCTCGAGCAACCTCAACGGCGAGGCAAGTATCTGTGGATTCCGTTACACCATTCCCCAACCGAGCAGAAATCTCCGACAGCGCTAGTCGTCCATCTGGGGATGAGCGGGCAGATCTTGTTGAGTCATCACAGCGCACCGGCTCCTCACCATCTGCGCATCAGATTGCGCTTGGACAGTGCATCCGGTCACGGACAGGCACCGACTGAGTTACGGTTCGTGGATCAACGGATCTTCGGAGGTCTCTATCTTGATCGACTTGTTCCCACCGCGGATGAGCCCGATGAGCTGATCCCGACGACGGTGACTCATATCGGACGAGACCCTTTGGATAACCATTTTGACGTAGACCACATCTATCAGGTGCTGAGCAAGAAGCAGACCGCAATTAAACGGGCGCTTCTGGATCAGAACCTGGTTTCCGGTATCGGAAATATCTATGCGGATGAAGCGCTGTGGCGGGCAAAAATACACTATAACCGGCCATGTAACCGGTTGAGCCGCAAACAAGTGCGAACGCTTTATCAGTGTGTACAGAAGGTTATGGAACAGGCCCTGAAAGAAGGCGGAACGAGTTTCGACGCTCTTTATGTCAACGTCAACGGCGAATCTGGGTATTTTGATCGCTCGTTAAACGCCTACCATCAGGAGGGCACGTATTGTCGTCGTTGCCTAGCCGAAGGGTACGACACTCTTATTCGCCGTGATAAGTTCATGAATCGGTCCTCGTATTACTGTCCGAGGTGTCAACGAAAGCCACGCACAACGCAACGGTAACTTGGAAATGGGTAGATTCGGATTTCTGATATACGATACTCGGAGTAGATTGTTACCCACTATGACGTTATCAGCGTACGGTATCGCGAAGACTCCACGTAGACTTCACGGGCTCGTTGCTGGCTTGTTGTTAACGCTTACCTGTTGCACTACCACAGCAGAGATGAAAGGAAGGACGCCGTATGGCTGAGTCCTCTCGGATCTATGCGCCCCGGCGCGTTAGTCGAGTCGCCACCCGCCCTCATGGCATTATCTTCTCCGTCATCGTCGCTGTGGTTTTGATTGTGGTGTCCGTCGTCGCCAGTACTTCGGTGTACGCGCGTACACTTATTTCGAACGTCAATGAGCGAACTCAGACCATCGATAGTGGTATTGATACCACTCGACCGGTAATGGATGATGGCGAACTGAATTTGCTCTTGCTGGGTAGTGACCAACGACCGGAAGATAAAGAAGCCGGCGAAGATGGCGCGCGCACAGACACGATCATGTTTGTGCACATACCGGATGGTCACGAAGAAGTGTATGTGATGTCCATCATGCGCGACTTATGGGTCGAGATCCCAGGGTATGGCATGGGCAAGATCAACGGTGCATATGAAGAAGGGGGGTTCCCTCTGGTCGTTGACACTGTGGAAGGACTCGTCGGCTCGGACATCGATCACATTGCCATTATCGACTTTGAAGGATTCCGTGATGTCACCGAAGCGCTTGGCGGTGTGGAAGTCGACAACGAACAGGCATTTTCATCGGGTATCCGAAACCCCTCGTTCTTCCCCGAGGGCAAAATCAAAGTTTCCGGCACCGATGCGTTGCGGTTTGTACGGGAACGCCACGCGTTCAACGATGGTGATTACCAGCGTGTAAAAAACCAACAGCTGTTCCTCGAAGGTCTGGTGGATCAACTCTTGGCACGCGATGTTTTGACAAATCCAGGAACACTCAGCGATGTCATTACGACCCTGAGCCCGTATCTGTCGGTAGACGACGGCCTTGATGCCGAAACTATGCTGAACTACGGGCTGTCGATGTCTAACATTCGCTCCTCCGATATTAAGATGTTCACAATTCCGAATGCTGGCGCCGATATCACCTCAGGCGGGGCAGCGATTGTGCGACAAGACGAGGCCGCCACTGATCGCATGCGAGAGGCGTTACGCTCTGGCACCATGGATGAGTTCTTAGAAGAATACGACGCAGAACAAAATCCCGACGGTAGCAACCAACCAGAATCGACTTCCCCAGCGAACCCGCCAGAACCGTCTGCTGTGGAATCCGGGGTACAGGGATAGTGTGACTCGACGCCTGGTTCCCGCGCACGCCGCAACTATTCGATGCTCTATGGAATGTGTTTGATGACTGCTAGCAATCCCGAGCCGGTGAAAATTCTCCTCGTCACGCATTCGTATTGGCCTGAGCAAACTCCACCACAGCGACGGTGGCAGAACTTCATCAAGTTCTTACGAGGTTTTGGGTGCGAGGTAGCTGTTCTGACTCAGGGAGTTGCTGATCACCCGAGTGAAGAACTGGGACCAGCAGGAGAACGCATTATTCGAACTGGGGTGACCCACCGCACGAAGCACTCTCGGTGGGCTCGTCTGCTGGAGAGCACGATACACGCCGCGGAGTTTATTCCTTTGGCCCGAAGATTTTCCGACGTCGACATCGTGATTGCCACCGTACCTGCCTTGCCGAATTTAGTATCTGGTCGCGTTATCTCCAAACTGCTGAAAAAACCGTTCGTCGTCGAGATGCGCGATGCATGGCCCGATCTTCTCACCGAAGCGAATGTTGGCGGAAAAGTGGTTTCCGAATCTGCGTCACAGGTCGTGACCTGGCTTCAGCGATCGGCAGACCTGCTCATCACCGTTACTCAAGGATTTGCTCAGACATTGCGAGAGCGCGGAATGACAAACGTTGCCACTATTCGAAATGGCGTGAGTGTTTCAGCTGAGGCTCTGCTACCGTCGAGGTCACGCGAACCAGGGGAGCTACACGTCCTGTATTTGGGAAATCATGGAGAATCGCAGAATCTTGCCCTAGTGTTGCAGGCAGTCGCGTTAGCACAACGCCAGAATTCCCGGATCCAGTTGCGATTTGTTGGTCAGGGCACTCAAAAACACCTTCTGATTAAAACCAACCGGTCGTTAGGGTCACCGGCGGAGCTTTACGACGCCGTGCCGTCGCACCGCGCTACCGAACATTATCAATGGGCCGATACATGTGTTGTGAGTCTTCGACCAGACTGGCAGAGCTTCAGACACACTGTTCCTTCCAAACTCTACGAATTACTGGCAACGGGAAAACATATCACCGGTTTGGTACAAGGAGAGGCAGCGCAGACACTGCGCGTTGCCGGACATCAGCCACTCGGCGAGCTTACTGCCGACCAATTGGCCTCCTATTGGCTGGAGCTTGCGAAGAACCCAGATTCTACTGCTCAGAATATTGCATCCCACCGGTGGGCTGCCGACAACATTTCTCTCGATGTCGAGGCCTCCCGGCTCTCTGCGCTGCTAGGTCACCTGCTCCAGGCACGAAAGGGCTCTTTAGCAACGAACACGGCCAATGCGTCACCATCATGGAACAGAACCCCTCAGCTTCTTCGCAATTTCCAGCTTGCGGCCCAAACCGCAAGAGACCATATCGGACAAGACCCTGCGTTATTTGCCTTGCAAGTAGCGCGACGGTTGCCGACGTCGATTTCTGAGCCTGTCGCCAGCGTTGCGTCCAAGATCCACGGCGGACCACTTGATGTTGTCGGGGCTCTGGGGGCAGCCATACGTGGGAACTCCGAAAGCTTACGAGAAGAATTGTGTAGAGCCGTGGAAGCACGTGCAGGCTCCCGTAAAGTTCTCGAGCTGGTCAACCTGCTCACCAGCAGTGGAGACACCGAGGCGGCCGAATGGGGGTTGGCCAGAGTGCGCCCCGGAGGCAAGGGCTACCGCCTCGCACGGTCACGGATCCAGTGGAATAAAGGCAACATGACCGCTGCTGTCGAAGGGCTGAAAACCTCGGGGAAAGAAGGCTGGAAGCGCAAAGGGTACCGGTCACAGTTGAGAACCTTCCAAGGAGAGCGTCCCCAACTAGCAAGGGTGCCGGACTATCACCCCGAACAAGGTGCCATTCTCCACGTGCTGACTAATTCGTTGCCATATACCGGTTCGGGATATGCACAACGATCACACTCCATCTTGCGAGCCTTGCAATCTCGGGGATGGAACGTGAGCGCCGCAACTCGCATGGGATGGCCTGTGGTGACCGGAGGGCTGACAGCCCCGGCCGTCAATCATCTTGATGGCATCGACTACCACCGGCTGATTCCAAGGCGCCTGCACACTGATGCTGAAAAACGTGAGCAACAGTATGCTGAGATGTTGCTCACTCATGCCCTCAAGGTTAAGCCGGCTTTGTTGCACACCACCTCACATTGGAATAACGCTAACGCCGTGCGTGCCGTTGCAGAAGCTTTGGATATTCCATGGGTGTATGAAGTCCGAGGGTTACTTGCCGATACGTGGGCGTCAACACGTGGTGCGGAAGCCTACCGGTCTGAGTATTACCGGTTGTTTACACAGCGGGAACAGGAATCTGTGCTGGCCGCTGACGGCGTGGTGACACTCGGGAAGCAAATGCGAGCCAAACTCGAAGAATTCGATCGCGATAGTGCAGACATCGTCCTGACACCAAATGCAATCGGGGGCGAGTTCCTCAAGGAACCCCGGTCCACTCAGGAAGCGCGCGAGGCCTTGGGGCTGCCGCGTGACCTGGAACTTGTGGGGACGGTCAGTTCATTGGTTCCGTACGAAGGACTCGATACTGTCGTGCGTGCCGTTGCTCACCTGGCCCCGAGCAGGCCTCGGCTACGGATGCTCCTTGTCGGAGATGGTACCGCCCGCCCCAGCTTGCTCCGTCTGGCCGAAGAGCTGGGACTAAGTGATCGACTGATTGCACCCGGCCGGGTGCAACGAGAAGAGTCGATACTGTATCACCAGGCCTTAGACGTGTTCGTCGTGCCCCGTATTGATTCGTCCGTCACCAGGACCGTCACTCCGATGAAATCGGTTGAGGCTTCCGCCAGTGGCAAGCCCGTTGTCGCCTCGGATCTTCCGGCTCTGTCGGAACTGGTCCATCACGGGGTGACCGGTATGTTGGTCCCGCCAGAGCATGACATTGAGTGGGCGCGCGTCCTGACGGATCTCTTGGATAACCCCACGCTACGACAAACTATCGGTCATGCCGGACGGTCGTGGGCGTTGCAGGAAAGAACCTGGAAGTCCAACGAAAGTCGCTACACTGAGCTGTATCAGAAGCTCACGGGGTACGTACCGTAGGTGTTGCGTTGTCACCTCATTGAAAATCCTGGGGTATACTTCCCCGGGGTGTACAGTGCCCCCGCACGGACCGCGGTGCTGTACTGAACCAAGTGCCGAAAGAAATCGAGGGATAATTCTATGTCGAATATTTCGACCGTGGCCGTCGTGGGGCTTGGCTACATTGGCCTTCCAACGGCTGCAATTCTGGCCGAGAACGGTGTGAAAGTCTTTGGCGTTGACGTCAATGAAAGAACGATTCAGGCGATTAACTCGGGAACTGTACCGTTCGTTGAGCCAGACCTCGAGGACTACGTCAAGCGAGCCGTTGATCAGGGCCTGCTGTCAGCTTCGGCAGAGACTCCGCAAGCTGATGCCTACATCGTGGCCGTACCCACCCCGTTCCACGATGACAAAACCCCGGACCTTTCCTATATTGAAGTAGCAGGTCGCAATATAGCTCCTCAGCTACAGGGCGATGAGCTGGTGATTCTGGAATCAACCTCACCTCCCGGGGCCACCGAACACTTGGCGGATGTGATTCACCAAGCCCGTCCAGATCTTCAAGACAAGGGCACACTGGAATTCGCTCACTGCCCAGAACGAGTGCTGCCCGGTAAGGTCATGGTCGAGCTGGTGACCAATGACCGGATCGTTGGTGGCTCGACACCGCACGCTGCTGAGCGCGCACGCGACCTTTACCGTAGCTTCTGCAAGGCAGAACTACTTTTGACCGATTTGCGCACGGCCGAGATGTCCAAACTGGTCGAAAACTCCTTCCGTGACGTCAACATTGCCTTCGCGAATGAGCTGTCTGTGATTTGTGACGAGCTGGGGATCAACGTCTGGGAAGTCATTGAACTGGCCAACCACCACCCGCGGGTTAACATCCTTCAGCCCGGCCCTGGCGTTGGTGGGCACTGCATTGCTGTGGACCCCTGGTTCATTGTCGCCGCTGCACCGGATTCGGCGAAGTTGATCCGCAACGCTCGCGAAATTAATGACGCGAAGCCAGATTGGGTCATCAAGCAGGTCAAGGCAGAAGCCTATGACGTTGAGAAAGAAACTGGCCGAGCTCCTGTCATTGCGGCGCTGGGTCTTGCCTTTAAGCCCAATATCGATGACCTGCGAGAGTCGCCGGCCATGCGAATCACTGAGCAAATGGCACGCGAGCTTTCCAGCTCCAAGATCCTCGCGGTAGAACCCCACGTGAACGAGCTTCCCGCGAAATTGCAGGGTTTGCCCAACGTCGACTTCGCAAGCGTGGATGCCGCTGTTGAAGCAGCCGATATTGTCCTGTTGCTTGTTGACCACGCTGTCTTCGCCGATCTGCGTGACCGCGTGTCGGGCAAGCATGTGATTGATACTCGTGGGCAGTGGCGCGATAAATAACTGCATGTCGTCCTTGGACGCGGGAGGGCAACCAGAGAGGTTGACGGTTGCCCTCCTCGAAGTTTTTGGCGAATAAGATGTCGTCAGCAGAGACAGCCATATTTGACCGCATGGAGGACAAGGAGTCGAGGAGAGGGAAATGCGACTTTTAGTGACGGGCGGGGCCGGCTACATCGGTGGCCATTTCGTCTCCCGGGCTCTCGAGCTGGGAGCTTACGATATTGCCGTGGTCGATGACCTCTCCACGGGGCTTCAGAGGCGCGTGCCCTCGGATGTGCCGTTATATCAACTCGATCTGTCGGCCGATAAGGCTGTTGAGCAGCTCAGCAAGATTCTTTCGGACCATCAAATTGACGCCGTGGTGCATTTTGCGGCGAAGAAGGCTGTCAACGAGTCCGTCGAGCAACCCGAGATGTATTTTCGAAATAATATCGGTGGGCTCGTCAATCTGTTGAGTGCTATGAGAGACTCAGCCGTTCAGAAGATCGTTTTCTCTTCGTCCGCTTCGGTGTATGGACAACCATGCGAGTCGGAAGTGTTCGAAAACACTGCCTGTCATCCCATCAACTCCTATGGCCAGACCAAGCTCATCAACGAGCAATCTCTCCACAACGCGGAACGGGCGTGGGGGCTGTCCGCCGTGGCTTTACGCTATTTCAACGTCGCTGGCGCGACGAGTTCAGAACTTGCTGACACCACCACCACGAACCTCATGCCTGCTATCCGCAATATGCTGACGAGCCACGGTGTGGTTTCAGTCTACGGAGATGCCTATCCCACTCCTGACGGCACCTGCATTCGGGATTATGTGCATATAGAAGATCTTGTCGATGCACATATTGTCGCCCTTGACGCACTTGGCCAGCCGAATGCGACAGGGGTCTATACATATAACGTAGGCACAGGTATCGGAAGTAGTGTTCTGGATATCGTCCATGCATTCCAGAGAGTTCCAGGGGTTGACCTGGAGTATCAGATCGCGCCTCCACGCGATGGGGACGCGGCGACAGTAACTGCCAACGTCGATAAAATTCGCGAAGAACTGGGTTGGAAAGCATCTTACGGGGTCGAAGACATCGTTGAGTCCGTTGTTAAGCACCCTCCGTTGGCGACCGAACCGACAGAAGGGTGACAGATGACACTGGACTATTTATTTCCGAAACGCAACATGCTCGCCATGCGCGACGCGCGCTCGCGTTTTGTTGACCGTGACCTGATGACTATCCAACCACGACAGACCTTGCGACTTGAGGATGGTCAGGTGTGGCGTCACCGACGTACCCGTAGTCTGGCTCGGCAAATGCACGGTTGGCTTTTTTATTATTATCTTCGCCCGTTTCATATCGATTTAGACGATGCTATTGCGGAAAAGTTAATATGGCTACTCCATACCTGGCGTGACGTAGTGGGGTTACCTCCTTCCCGGATTCCAATGTCGTACCACGATGAGTCCACTGCTCAACGAACTATCGCGTTGTGCTGTCTGCTGGACGACTACGGTCCTTTGCTCAGCGCCTCGGATCAGACTTTCGTGAAGGACATTATTCGCGAAGGCGTTGATCTTTTGGTACAAGACGAATTCCATAGCGCCGGAACGAACCACGGGATGTTCCAGGACCTCGCCTTGATGCTCGCCAGTAGCTACATTGACGACAACGAAGGTTTATATGATTTAGCGTTCGGGCGATTGACTGCCTACTTCAAGAGCAGTTACACGGCCGAAGGAGTGCATAAGGAACAGTCCCCCGACTACCACGTCATCGTGAGTCGCCATCTGAAAGAATACAACCAATTACAAGGCCAGCAAGCGTCGACGACGGAACAATCCTTACGAGAAGTCTTCAAAGCCTCTGAAAGATACGCAATCGCAACCATCAGCCCCTTGGGCTCCTTTGCGCCTGTCAGCGACACCCCGCCTGGGCCGGTTCTTGGTAGAGGATATGGTCGGGTCTATAACTCGGACTCATATAGGTATGCGTTGACCCAAGGTGCACTTGGCACTCCGCCCGATTTCGACCGGTTCATTGCCGATGAAGCTGGTGTGGCAATATTTCGTGAAGACTGGCGAGATCTTGATTCTTTGTATCTGCATTTCGTAGCCGCTTATAACTCCGACTACCACAAACACAGCGATGAGCTGAGCGTATACCTCGTCTACAAAGGGCTCGAGATTCTCAGGGAAGCAGGCCCTAATGGGTACGAGATGTCTGATCCGTATACTATTTATGCTTTCTCTAGTTTCGCTCACAATACGCTTGTCGTGGATGGCGAAGGACTACCTCGTATCGACCCCACAAAAATGGACAAGGTAGGGCTACAGCAAGTCGAGCAACAGGGGATGTTCGACGTCAAAGGCTTCAACCACCGCTACGAGGGCGTCAAGCATAGTCGCAGAGTGACCGTTCAACCACAAGACGATCAGCCGAATGATGCCAAACGCCACGTACGGATTATCGATACGATTGAGTCTGCTGATCTCCATCAGTACACGTTGCTATGGCATTTCGGACCCGATGTCAGAGCCAGGCCATCGGGCGATACCGTGGTCATCCAGAACGCGTCGAACGAAAATCTTGGGCACCTGAGATTACGTTCGGAAGGCGATCTCAAAATTGTTCAACGCCGAGGCGAAGAGACCCCTGATATTCAGGGCTGGTATTTTCCCAAGAATGGTGTTCATAAACCAGCGGACGTCCTTCAAGTGGAATTTTCCGCAGCGACTCGCGAAGTAACGACTGATATATACCTGTACTAAATAATTGTGGAGAGCTGAAAAGTTATTATGCTTGGTTTGTTCAGACGGTTTAGTCGTAAGCAACAGCTTGTTGTTGGTTTCTTTGGTTTGGTGGCGGTTGCTGCAACTGTCTTGGCATTTTTTATAGACCTGGCAATCTTGGTTGTTGCTCTATTCTGGCTATTGGCGCTCTTGGCATTCGTGATGGTTATGTTCCTCCGGCGCCTTAATGCAAAGGTCGTGCGCTTGACGAGAAACTCTGTTCGGCGCGCAGGTGATGTCCGAGGAAGGGTATTGCCGACAGCAGCCAGCAATCTCTCCTCGAAAGAATCCCTGGAAAGCCTGAGAGACCGGTTTCAGAAAAAGCCTACGGTGAAGAACGCATTGCCCTATGCAAATAAGGTCTTGAACGTCCAAGGGAACATCTCTGAAGCGAACAGTATCCTCGACAGTGTTCCAGAAAGCGCCGTGCTGGGCGATGGAGAGAAAAAATTTGTTCAGCGTGTTCGGTCCTTGCATAAGTTACTTGACAAGCCTGTCGAGCTACCTCAGAAGCACTATACGTGCAATTATTTGCCGGTTCAGAATCGGATTCTCTATGCGGTTGGCATTTCGCCCGTGTCCAATAGCAATGGCTACACGACCAGAACCCAGGGGATTGCACAGGGGCTCCAGTTGCAAGGCGCTGACGTCATTGTCGCCCCACTGCCTGGTAAACCGTGGGATAGGCGCCCGTCGACAGGCTTTAAAGTTCCTCAAGAAAAGCGTCGCTATCAGCAACAGATCAATGGTGTCCATTATGTTCACAACCCCGGACTCAAAAGCTGGGAAGGCGACATTGGCGTTTTCTTGCAAGTCAGCGCAGACGCTTACGTACGCGAGGCCATGATCGACAAGCCTGAGGTGATTGTGTCAGCGTCAAATTACCTCACTGCGCTTCCGGCCCTGATGGCTGCACGCCGACTCGGGGTGCCCTTTGTCTACGAAATGAGAGGCTTCTGGGAAGTCACAGCGGCGTCTAAGAACCCAGCGTGGGCCGGATCTGAAAAGTACGCACTTGACCGCCGGCTTGAGTTTCAAGTTGCCAGCGAGGCTGACCACGTCGTGGTCATCACAGAAGAAATGAAAGACGATCTTGTCGAACGTGGAGTCAACGGGGACAACATTTCCGTTGCTGCAAACTCGGTGGATATCGATAAGTTCTTTCCTCAAGGTAAAGATCTCCAACTGCTCAAGAAGCTCGGATTCTCCCAGCCTGAACTGCCTGTTGTTGGCTTCGCCGGTAGCGTCACCGAGTACGAAGGGCTTGATCTGGTGGTTGACGCACTCTCCGCTATTCAAGAAGAGGGAGATGAATTCAACTTCTTGGTCATTGGTGGTGGATCTTATCTGCCCGAACTCAAGAAACGTGTATCCGAGGCTGGTTTAGAACCTCGCACCAGGTACCTCGAGGGCATACCGAATGCCAACATGCCGACTTATCTGTCGAGCATCGACATTTTCCCGCTAGCCCGGAAATCGTTGCCAGTCACTGAGCTTGTTTCTCCGCTCAAGCCTTTGGAAGCTATGGCCGTGGGGCGTTCGGTGGTGTTGTCTGATGTCTCGCCACACAGAGCTTTCTACGGTACAGACGAAGATAAATCACGGGCTTTGAGCTTCGCGAAGGATAGTGTCCCTGAACTGAAGGAACAGTTGCACCGGCTCATCCGAAACCCGGAACTTAGAGACCAGCTCGGTGTACGCGCTCGTCGCTGGGTAAGAGAAAACCGCACGTGGAAGCAGACAGGTGAGATCTACTGGTCTGCGCTCCAAGAGCTTTTGAGAAGTCAATCGCAACTAGCGAAGAGCTCTTCTGAACGGCCGTTGGATTCCTACACCGTTGCCTTCATTGGTGATACGTTTACCTCCGAGACGTTCCTACCCGAGCTGACAGCGATTCGGGTCACGCCCGATGACTGGCGGGAACAGTTCGCTCACAACGACATTGATGCTGTCTTCATTGAGTCTGCCTGGCAGGGTAACGACAAAGCGTGGGAAGGCATCATCGGATATTACGACGACACGAGTCACGCGCCAATTGCTAACCTGATTGATCATGCCCAAGAACACGGCATTCCCGTGATGTTCTGGAATAAGGAAGATCCAGTTCATTACAACCGCTTTAAGCGTACGGCTGCTCGGTGTGACTACGTGTTTACTACTGATGCGCGCACGATTGTCGACTATAACGCTGAACCAGATAACCGCATTTCGGCCGTCGCGTCGGCGCCTTTCGCAGCTCAACCAATACTGCACAATCCGTTGCCGAGCACTCGTGAACGCGAAGACACCATTGCCTACGGTGGCACGTATTATGGCGACAAATATGCCACACGAAAGCAGGGCCTTGACTTTCTCTTCTACGAATCAGCTCCGTACGGGCTGGCTATCTATGAGCGGGTGCATAACGACCCGAATTCGCCCTATCGGCTTCCAGATCGCTTCCGTCGCTACGCTCGACAGAGTTTGAGCTACCCCGAGATGTGCCAGGCCTATAAAGCACACCCGATCCATCTCAACGGGAACTCTGTTGTGGATTCTCCCTCGATGTTTTCGCGCCGAGTTGTGGAGATTACTGCATCCGGGTCAAGCGTTCTTAGCTCGCCTGGTCGTGGTGTCGATGAAACTTTCGCGGGTACAGTCCCCACCGTTGAAAATCCCGACGAAGCCAATAGTGTCTTGAAACGCTGGAAATCGTCCGAGGAAGCCCGGCACAAGGATTTGTGGAAGGCCTTGCGACATGTTTACGAGGCCCACACGTGCGCCCATCGTTTGGTGTACATGATGCGCGTCGCTGGGTTCCTCGTAAGAGCTCCCAAGCTGCATCCCTTTGCCGTGGAGTGCTCGGCGAGTGATATCCCCGAGTTCGAGAAGCAGTCAGTACGTCCTGACATGTATTTGCTTGACGAAGAATTCGACGGTCAAGAAGTCGCTGGCCAAGTCGTTGTAGCGCCCACGGCACAGTCGAAGATGGACGCATTGCGCGAGTACGACATTCGACATGTCGTTAAGGCGGCCAATTCCATCGGGACCTTGAGCCGAAACGATGTGGAAGACCTTCTCAACGGCCTAACCTTCGGCGATTGGAAGGCCGTCGGAAAGCAGGCTGTGTCTTGGTCGCCGGGAAACCTATTTGTCCCCGTTGCCACGTGTTCGGCAGCCATCAACAGTAGGCTTGTTCTCTTCGAACGCGACACTTACGCGCAAATTTTAGAGGGTGAAACTCCTACTCTCGACGACGAGGACGTTTTCGCATGGCAGATTGTCAGAGACAAAAAAGAGCAAGTAGACTCAACGAAAACAGCAGTTACTACTAGTTCTGCTAGGAACGTTTCCCTCGCTGGTCCTGATGAGAGCTCGCAAACCGTCCTTATCGCTGGACACGATTTTAAGTTCTTTATCGAGATCATGAATGGTATCCAAAAGGCGGGCCACCGTGTCCGAATTGACCGATGGGGTGGCCATAGCATCCATGATGAACAACAAAGTCGACGTCTTCTCGATGGCGCTGACGTGATCTTTTGTGAGTGGTCGCTGGGCAATCTGGTGTGGTACAGCCAGAATAAGCTTCCGGGACAAAAACTCATCACGAGGGTGCATGCCCAGGAACTGAGAACGAAGTTTCTAGACCAAGCAATCCTCAAAAATGTTGATGCGTTTATTTTCGTCTCGCCGGTAGGGATGCGCAGGGCGCAGGTTCGCTATGGTATTCCGACGTCTAAGAGCTTCGTCATCGGCAATACGTTCGATATGGGCCGATTTCTCACCTATAGAAGCGAGATTAACCCGAAGAATATCGGCTTTGTCGGGTCTGTTCCGCAGTCCAAACGGTTCGATCGAGCTTTGGACATCATCGAGCAACTCGCATCTAAGGACCAAGAGTATAAGCTGATCGTCAAAGGGAAAGAATATACGGAGTATCCCTGGTTGCAGGATAGACCCGCAGAACAGGAGTACTTCCAGAGGGTTTATGAGCGGATCGAATCCTCACCGGTGTTAAAAGACGCTGTAGTATTTGATGGCCACAGTCCTGACCTTGCAGAATGGTATACCACCGTCCCCGGTTTCATTCTGTCGACGAGTGATCATGAAGGAACTCATCAGGTGGTTGCTGAAGGAGGGGCTGCGGGCTGTGTTCCGGTGATCCTACCTTGGGCTGGAGCAGAGCAAGTATATGGAACACGGTGGCTTGTTGACGATATCGACAGCGCTGTCCAGCGAATTCGGTCGCTGGCCGCAGATCCCCAGGCTCTGCTCGACGAGTCATATGCAGTTCGTGACTATATGCATAAGCATTTCCGTCCAGGAGTCATCTCAGGAAAAATCTTGCGGTTGATTGAGAGCTAAAACCCGTAAGGTCCCGCATATCTCTGCCCCTCCCAGTACATCGTTGGGAGGGGCAGAAGTGCGTTTAGGCTAAAGATGACAGGACGCCATGAGGTATGGCCTCGTTATGATGGCTGGCCGTCTTCCACAATGTCGTCAATCCGATCCTGGAATGTCTGCATGTGCTTTTCCTTCACACCCTGGGCGACATTTTCGCCGTGGCGCCGCAACGCATTCATGAAATAGCTGTAGTGCTTCATCACCTCGTCAGGTTCGCCATCTTCGACAACTGCACCCTTATCGAGCCAGATGACTCGAGTACACATTTCACGAATTGCAGAGGGCGAGTGGTTAACGAGGAATCCCGTACCGGAGCGGGCGATCAAGTCCTTCATGGCCTGATTCGAGCGTTGTCGGAAGGCATCGTCACCGGTGGAAAGGGCCTCATCGATCATCAAGATATCCGGGTCTGCCGACACAGAGATCGAGAAACGGAGCCGAGCTCCCATACCGGACGAGTAGGTACGCATCGGCATCCGTACGAAGTCACCAATGTCTGCCAGTTCGACAACCTCGGGCACTTTCTCTTCGACCTGTGCCGGTGTGAGTCCCATGGCCAATAGTCCGATACGAATATTGTCGATACCGGTGAGGTTCGGCAAGAGTGCGGCGCCAACACCCAGTAGCTGCGGTGTGGAGCGTGCCACGACCTGGCCTGAGTTCGGAGTCTCGACACCGGCGAGAACCCTGAGCAAGGTACTTTTACCCGACCCGTTTCGCCCTACGAGCCCAATGAATTCACCTTCGCGCGCTGCCAGCGAGATCCCTTTCAGCGCCTGAAACGATGTCTTCTTGCCGCGTGACTGAATTAATCCGCGCTCTTTGCCTTCATCTAAAATCCGCACGCGGTAAGTGAGCTCAATGTCTGTGGCGAGCATCGTGAGCTCTCCGAGCTCTGTCGTGGTTGGTGAAATGGTGTCCTCGCTCTCGTCCGGTTCCGGGGTGGGAGAGTTCTTAGGCTTAGACGTTTCGTTCGCGACCATAAGATTCCTCTCCTTGCCAAAACACTAGAAACCCAGCGACAAACAACACAACGGCCCAACCGCAGAGAACCAACCAATGCTCGACTGCTGGCACCGTGCCATCAATGAGTATTTCGCGGTACATCAGTAAGACGGTGTAGATCGGATTCAGCTCGATTATGGCTTCCAACGTTGGATATCTAGTCGTAAACCGGGTGATCGGAAAGATCACTCCAGAGCCGTACATGAGCAGGCGAGTTAGAAAAGGAATCACCTTACTCAGGTCAGGGAAAACGACCGCCAGCCGAGCAACAAGTAGCGTGATGCCAAAATTTAGGACGACGTGAATGAGCAGAATGATGGGGAAGAGGAGCCAACTCCACTCTGGAAGTTCGTGGGGAGGGATAGCCATGATGATCAAGAACATCATCAAAAAGGCCGGGCCTCTTTGCAACAAATCGTAGAGAGCCTCTCCTAAAGGCAGCGCCATCCGCGGGAACTTGAAAGCCCGTATCAGTGAGCGAGACGACGCGATCACCTTGCTACCGGTTCCCAAGGCACTACTGGTCATCTGGAACATGAAGACACCAATAATGACAAAGGCCACAAAGTTGTCCATGCCCCGATCGAATTGCAACAACAGCCCGAAGATAATCCAGTAGAAAGCTGCGTCGAGAGTTGGGCGAAGAACCAACCAAAGTGGCCCCAGCTTGGCGTCGTCGTTGCCCGTAACAACGCGGCCTCGCGACTGACGCCAAATGAAGTGACGCCGTTGCCATAGCTGACGAATATACTTTCCGATTCCAGGACGCCCTCCGATGGGAGTGAGCTTGTCTACACCTGGATACGAATCTTTTACGGCCGAAACGAACTCAGCGGTTTGTGGATGACCCGCTTCCTTGTCGTTGGTAGACGCCATACTTCTCGCTACAGCCTTTCCTGCTCCTCCACATACAACGGCATCAAGAGGTCTTCTTTGTGCCGTTGCAGGGAATCTGCACCTTCACATTGAGACTACATTGTATCGCCACGGCGAAACGATCTTGCCAGATGCTAGGAGGGTCGTCCGAACTGGGAGGTAAATGGCAGAACGAGGATCACCCGTGCAGATAAGCTGAGGTATTCGCCGAAGCTGATAGTTTTGTAGGGATGCCGGGTCAAACCAGCCATTGAGTGAAGCTACGGCCACAGATGGTTGTGCCCAGTCGATATACCCCCGAGCTGTCGTTCAGAAGGCAACCATGAATTCTCAGTCCTCATCCGTCGTTCGCGCTGTGCTGATTGATACCCGAGCTCGGACCATCGAAGAAAGTGCGGTCCCGGGTAAGTGGAAGCCAAATACGAAGGTTGCGGAGTTCGGTGGACTTGCTTTGACAGGCAAACAGCTTTGCCGGGGAGAATTTGGGTTCGCTCACCCCGAGAATCTCACGATTGCCGACTTGCGTGATGCTCCTGGGGAATGGCTAGCCATAGCTAGTTCTCGACACCTGTTGTCAGGAGTGAAACACCTTGTTTTTGCCGATCGCTTCGGATTTGGACCAGTCTTTTATGCAATTATCCCTAGGCGTGGGGTGGTCTTGTCGGATAGCTTTATCGCCGTTGCGGTTGCTCTTCGAGAGTCCGGTGTTTCGGTTCATCTGAATCTCAGTACATACGTTGCCGCTCTAACTAGTCGTGGCCGGACTGCCGAGGGGATGAGTGACTCGACGACCATGGCAGAACAAATACATATTCTCGAGCCAGATTGCGTCCTCGAGATTACCGGTCGCCAAGCGACCATCCGTCCGCGGGTTACACTGGGGGGCTCTGAGACAATCAATGACTACACCGACGCCGTGTCGTTAGGCATAGAGCTAGCCAGAGAGTCCTTGACGACTGCAGTGAATTCGTTGTCCGCTCGGAAAGTTATCACCCTTTCCGGAGGCGTTGACTCCCGGCTCGCTCTAGCGCTCCTGACACTGACTGGTGCTCATCAAGACTTCAAGGTCTTGACGTTTGACCCACGAAGATATGAGGGTAAGAAACGTAAGGTTTACGGGCGAGATATTCAGCTCGCCAATGCGATTCGCGCTGATCACGGCATGGAGTGGTGGGGCCCTACTGAACAGTGCGGTTTATCCTTATTGTTCAGTGAGCGTGTCTTCACCCATCAAATACGCGATTCGAATCGCAACTACGAGATGTTTCTGTCCGATTTTTCAGGAGAATACGCCATTCCCCAGATGACGATCCGCGGAGGTGGAGGAGAGCTACTTCGCGTCCCGGGGTCTGCTGAAGGTCTGGCTAACCGTGTTTTCCGGGAACTTGGAAAGGGCGTATCGATGTCGGACCCGCGGGTCTTCAACTTTTTTCTCCAAGCGCACAGCTACCCCCGGCTTGCGAATAAGCACTTCAAACCATTAGTTGCTGAGCATTTCGAAAGAACCTTTAAACGCTCTAGGGGATCCGACCTGTTCCAACGCCTCGACGGATACTACTTTCGGACTAGGAATAGGTACCATTTCGGTATCACGCGACAGGCTTTAGACAAGCGCGAAGTCCCCTTGTTTCCACTGGCTAATCCTTACTTTTTGCAAGCGTCGCGACTCGCTGAATTCCACGAAAGAACCCAAGGCAAGCTGGTCAAAGACATATTCCAGGCTTCGGCGCCCCAGTTGCTGAAGTACCCTTTCGACAGTGATCAGTGGACAAGCCGTCTCACCACTGCAGAGCTGAAAAAGGTGCCGGACGACGACTCATGGCGCGAATCGTATGATGTAGCGGATAGTGGCAAAACCGTACAGATTCGACGCGATGAGGCAGACGCGCAGCGCTTCACATTCAACGCTCAGCGAGCTGGAGATCTCTTCATCCGTGAAGGGTTCGCGACGATCGTTGGACACGCTCCAGAGCAGTTTCAAGAGCCTCTGCAACAACAACATGAAGCAGTATTAAGGACGATGGAGCAGGGTATACTGAACAGATCAACCATTCTCGGAAAAGTCGCCTCGGCCTTGGATGTCGTGACGCCACCCCCACCCGAGATCGCCTCACTGAAGACCCTATCGGTTCCAGGACTTTCTGCGGACGAAACCGCTCCACGAACCAAGGTTCGGCTGATTACAGATCTGCGTGAATCATCGGCCGCACTGTCTTATCCTGATCCCACTAGTTCAGTGACAACCGTGCAACGTATCCATGGGCGAATACTTGTGGCTAACGATTTCGCCAGTGTCGAACCGAGTGAGTATGAATGGGCTTTCTACCTGTATCGCGATGGGACAGAAATCTCCGAAGTTTGGTACCAAGACACTCCTCGGTACGCTTTTACTGGCGTTGAGGAATCGGGGAGATATACAGTTCTCACGTTCATCAGAAGAAAGGACAGCCCGCAAAACGTGATAAAGGTACCGAGCACCAGCGCGATCAGTATCTAGCCCGGGGAATGTCGGCGATCACAGTGATCACAGTGCAGTCATGCGGGTACTAAGGAAAGGATATCGAGAAAGGTCATATGTTTATCTCGGCCCTCCCAACGAAAATGTGCTGATTAGGGTGGTAGCTGTGTAGGGTTGTCTCGGCATACTAAAATGAAATCACCGGCTCACTGCCGCGTGAGGTCGTTGTGTCGTAGTGATGTAGGAGTAGAGACATAATGAAAATCATGCCGGTCTACGGCACCCGCCCCGAAGCGATTAAGATGGCCCCGATTGTGAAAGCTCTTCAGGAGTCGGATCAATTCGAGTGTGTGGTGACCGTCACTGGACAACACCGGGAAATGTTGGACCAGGTGAATGAGCTTTTCGGAATCACTCCCGACCACGACCTCAATATCATCCAGCCCCGCCAGACCCTGAACATGGTGATGGCGAAAACCATCAATGGTCTCGACGCGATCATGGATGAAGAGAAACCCGATGCCGTGGTGGTCCAAGGTGACACGTCGACTTCCACAGCTGGCGCCATTGCCGCCTTCAACCGTGGTGTGCCAGTGGTTCATGCCGAAGCCGGGCTCCGTAGCTTCAATATCTTTTCCCCGTTCCCGGAAGAAGCGAACCGGAAGATTACCTCCCAGATTTCTTCTCTTCACTTAGCACCGACCTCGGTCAGTCGCGATAACCTCCTCCGTGAGGCCGTCAACGCGCACGATATCTACGTCACCGGTAACACGGTCATCGATGCCCTGCTTGAAGTGGTGGACCAGCGTGTTCCGTTCAGTGAACCTGCTTTGCAAGAACTGATCGAGCAGGTAGACCAGGGACGAAAGGTCGTCCTCGTCACGACTCACCGCCGTGAGAACCAGGGTGATGCGATGCGCGGTGTCGGCCGAGCATTGGCACGACTGTCGGACTCACACCCGGACGCGACCATTGTTTTGCCAGCCCATAAGAACCCTGTAGTGCGTGAGGCAATTCTGCCGTTCCTGGAAGGCAAAGAAAATGTCATCGTCACCGAGCCGTTGGCATACGGGGAATTTACCCACTTGATGAACCTCAGCACCGTCGTCCTCACCGACTCCGGTGGCGTTCAGGAAGAAGCACCAGGTCTGGGCAAACCGGTGCTCGTGATGCGCGAGAACACCGAGCGTCCCGAAGCGGTGACCGCCGGAACCGTCCGACTGATTGGTACCGCCGAAGAGCGCGTTGTCGAGGAAGTCTCCGAGTTGCTCACAAATGACGAGGCATACGCCAAGATGGCCAATGCGGTAAACCCCTATGGTGACGGCCGGGCCGCACCGCGTTCTGTCTCGGCGATTGCAGAGCTACTCGGCGTGGGCTCTCGTTTACCACAATTTGACGACGGACTCGGTGAATAAGGGCTTATTTGCCGTCCGGTGTGACGTGTAAATGTATCTGAAAAAGCTCGAGGTTCGAGGGTTTAAGTCCTTCGCTTCCAAAACTACTTTCGAATTTGAACCTGGGATCACCGCCGTCGTCGGCCCCAATGGGTCGGGGAAATCAAATGTTGTCGATGCACTGGCCTGGGTGATGGGCGAGCAGGGTGTGAAGAACCTGCGCGGTGGCAAGATGGAGGACGTCATCTTCGCAGGCACCTCAGGTCGCCAGGCTTTGGGGCGGGCACAGGTGACCCTGACCATCGATAATTCTGATGGTGCCCTCCCGATTGAATACTCCGAAGTGGCCATTTCCCGCACCCTGTTTCGAGCCGGCGGATCCGAGTACCAAATCAATGGGTCACCGGCCCGACTGCTCGATATCCAGGAGCTTCTCAGTGACTCGGGGCTCGGTCGAGAAATGCATGTCATCGTCGGTCAGGGGCAACTCGACCGCATTTTCCATGCCACACCGGAGGAGCGACGGGGGTTCATTGAAGAAGCCGCCGGAATTCTGAAGCATCGTCGCCGGAAAGAACGGTCGGTTCGCAAACTCGATGCGATGCGTGGGAACCTGGACCGAGTCAGAGACCTCACTGAAGAAGTCCGTCGCCAGCTAGGACCACTCTCGCGTCAAGCCGACACGGCACGCAAAGCCCAGCGCATCCAATACGATGTCCGAGATGCCCGTGCCAGACTGCTGGCCGACGACGTGGAGCAGCAACTGCGGGTGGTGGCAGATCTGGTGGAACAAGATCGGGGCAACGACGAAGAGCTCGTCGCGGCTCGCCAGAACATCACTCAGGTCTCTGAACAAATGGACGCGCTGGACCAAGAACTCGACGACATTACGCAGGCGGCCACCGTCGCTCGTGAACACCGGTACGGGCTCAGTGGTTTGCAGGAACGGTATCGGTCGTTGCTGTCGGTGACCGACGAACGGCTGCGGACCGCGTCGGCACCGATCACGAAAACCACGACCATCACCGCCGAGCAAGCGCAAGCCCAGCTTGATCAAGCCGCCGAAGAATATCGGCAAATCTGCGATACCAGAGCAGAAACCGATAAGGCCCTGGCGCGGGCCATCCAGGAAAAGGACGATGCCGAGCGTGCAGCAAGAATCGCTTCGCAAGCATATACGGACTCACTGCAAGAAGAGGCCCAACGTCACCGCGCCATTGCCACAGCAGAAGCAAAGCTCGCCTCGGCCATCGCTGAACTGGAAGCAGTGAAAGCCCAGCGCAGGCACGTGACTGAAGAATCAGAGTACCGTCAAGACAGTCTTCGTGAGCTACAAAACTCACTTTCCGCATACCAAACGCAGGCCGATGAGGCAGCACGGCAACGTGCACAGATCGAAGGCCAGCTTGACGAGGCGGACCGGAAACTGTCCCAGAAGCGTGGCCAACTGGATGACCTGATGGCACACTTGGCCGCGCAGAATCGTGAATATAGCGCTATCCAGGCACGGATCGAGGTCCTCAAGGATTCGTTGGAACCACACAAGGGCTCGGCTCGGGCGTCTTTAATGGATCTGGCTGTCGAAGAATTGAGTTCTCAATTTGTGGTCTCAGCTGGGTGGGAACGCGCCGTTGCGGCCGTGCTACCGGTGGCGGTTGAACAGCTTTGGGCGGATGACTCGCAAACCGCCAAGGCTGCTGTGGACTTATTGCAACACGGCGAGGTTGAGACCACGCGGATTTACACTCCCACCTCTGAAGGGGAGAGTTACGTGAAGCGGCAACAACTCCCTGATGGGCTTGTTACTGCGGTAGACCACGTCTTCGCGCGTGAGCCAGACGCGAATTCTGCCGTGACCGCGACATTGCAAGAGCTGTTCGGACACGTCGTGCTGTGCGAAGACCTCGAGGAAGCCGAACGCGCTATACAACGCTTCGAGGAGACCGACCTCGATAATGCCCATGTGGTGATCGCTACCCGGAATGGACACCTCATGACGCATCTGTGGGTCCAGGTTCACGGAGCCGGCGGGAGTAGCCATGTCGAAGCTCGCGGGTCGCTTGATGATGCCGAAAAGACCCGAGATCGGCTTGACACGGAGATCTCGACTCAACAGCAACACATTGAGGGTATGAGACAGGAAGTACGCACCTCGCAGCAAACTCATGACGAGATCCGCGAGAGGGTAGATGAAGCTCGACGGCGAGAGACGACCTACCTGGAGCGACAGGCAGCGACGAAGAATAGCTTGGCCCAAACCCTGCAGAATAGCGAGCGTTCAGAGCAACAATTGGAGGAGCTTGCCGATCACCTTCAGGCGGCTCAGAACCGTGTGACAGGATACCAGGAGGCTTACGATACAGCCGTGGCTGCCGAGCGGGTAGCGTCGCAACAGCACACCTCGGAAGATTCGCCGAGCGAACAAGAAGCCGAGCGTGCAGAGGCTCGCGCCGTCGAAGCTCGACGGGCTGAAACGGATGCGCGGCTGGCGTTGCGAACTCAGGAGTCGACTGAACAACAGGCACAACAACGCGTGGAACAAGCCCGGCGGAGGCTATCTGCTGCTCACCTGGCAGAACAAGAGTATTCCCGCGCGCTACACCAGCAACGACACCGAGTCTCTCACCTCGAACAGGTCCACGTGGCCGTAAATACAGTTCTGGAAAAGATCGGTAGTTCGGTTCGTCGTGCTGAGGTTGATGAGCAAGAGTTCGCGGCCACTCGTGAAAAAACTCAGCAACGTCGGGAAGCTCTGGTTCACCGACGCCAGCAGGCTCAATCTGATCTAGAGAAACTCAAAGAACGTACCCACGCTCGTCAGCTTGCCCGCCAGGAGCAAGAAATTAAGCTCGAGCAACTCAAACAAAAAAGTCTGGACACTTTGGGGTACACCCACGACTATCTGGTCGCGAATTTTGGGACCGACCAACCAATCCCCGAATTTAACGAGGGCCAGCAAGATCAGGACGAGGCTGTATCGTCGACTGCTTACCGTCGAGACGAACAGGAGAAACGCTTGAAGAAGGCCGAGCGTGAATTGCGCGCGCTCGGCAAAGTCAATCCGCTGGCTTTGGAAGAGTACTCGGCGGTGCAGGAACGACACCAATACCTCAGTGAACAGTTGGAGGACCTAGAGAATTCTCGCAGGGACCTGTTGCAGATTATTGAGGATGTCGATGCGACGGTGCTCAGGGTCTTTCGAGAAGCCTTCGAGGATACCTCCGCTCAGTTTGAGCATGTTTTCTCCACGCTTTTTCCCGGAGGTGAAGGAGCGCTCGTCCTGACCGATCCGGAGAACATGTTGGAAACGGGCATTGAAGTCCATGCCCGTCCGGCCGGTAAAAAAGTCACGAGGCTATCGTTACTCTCTGGAGGCGAGCGGTCGCTAGCCGCCGTTGCGCTACTGGTGTCGATCTTTAAAGCCCGGCCTTCACCCTTTTATGTGATGGATGAGGTAGAAGCTGCGCTGGATGACGCTAATCTTTCCCGGTTGCTGACGATCTTCAAAGAACTCCAACGGGACTCGCAGCTGATTATTATCACCCACCAACAGCGCACGATGAACATCGCCGATGCTCTCTACGGTGTGTCAATGCGTGGAGATGGGGTATCCCAGGTCATCAGCCAGCGTCTGAGTCATGACGAAACATAGTCTTAGCCTCTGACTGAGTCGGATCAATCTTCGGTAAGGACCCGGTCCGGGGGCCTCCCGGAGTGATAGGGACGTTTGTCTCGGGCGAAAACGTCCAGACCAGTGCGGCGGTGACCAAGATAACCCCGGTGAGGCCAAAGCCCCAGGCGTAGCCAGCGACGTCGACAATGAGCCCGACCAATAACGGTCCGGCAATGCCGCCGACATCGGATGCCATTTGGGCCGTCGCCATCACAGTTCCTGCCTTCTTGTCTTGACCCACGATGTCAATAATCGCAGCTTGTTGTGGGGCGTTGAGCAAACCCGTTCCGGCACCGGCGATGGTATTGAGGGCTAAGAATAACCAAGGGTTAACGAACACGCCGAGCACGCCAGTTGTCACGCCAGCGATGAATAATCCGGAGACGATCAGGGGCTTACGCCCAATCCGGTCGGAGAGCCTCGACGAGAAGGTCACAGCAATTACGTTGCCCACGGCAAATAAGGACAACCCGACCGCCGCGGTTTGCGGACCGTCGAGGAAGAAGGTCATTCCCGCGAAGGCCGAGGCGGCAAAGAGGGGAGTCACGGAGTTTCGCACCCCGAACGCAGCCCAGCCATTGGCAAAAAATGATGTCAGCGTTGCCCGATAAGAACTATTGCTCAGTGCCTGCCTGAGCTTCATCGCCGGTCGGTCATCTGGTGCCGGTCGGTGCGTTTTGCTACGACCGACGCCGGTGAGGGTGAAGAAGACGACCGACGCGGCGACCACAAGGGAACAACCATAAATGATAAAAGGAGCACGAGGCCCCAACCCTGCAAGAGCACCGCCGACGATGGGACCAAAAATATTGCCTAGCAAGAAAGCAGAGGCATATGCGCCAGAGATCCGCCCGCGGATTGTTGGGGGAGACTTACGGGCCAGATACGACATCGCGGAAACGGTAAAGAGGGTGGAGCCAATGCCTCCCAAACCACGGAAGATGAGAAGTTGTGGGTAGGTCTGAGCAAGGGCCACCAAAAACATCGACAGCGCCACAATGGTGACGCCGGTGGTGTAGACATAGGGTTCACCAAACTTACTGGTGACTCGGCCGGAGACGGGGGCGAAGAGTAAGCGAGCTAAACCGAATGAGGACACCACAGCTGAGACCGCAAATGCCCCGACACCAAACGACTCTGCATACAAAGGAAGAATCGGGGCAACGATACCGAACCCGATCGCGATGAGGAAGGTCGCTGTAATGAGGACTTTTAGCTCTGCTGGAATTTTCGGGACATCGCGATCTTGGGGCATATATTCGATTTAATCACGAAGCCCGGATTGATTCGGTTGTCCTCAGTGTGCTCTTAGCAACGGGCTGAAACTGGCTCGGCAAGAACCCGGAGAATATGAAAGACTGAAGAGGTGGAAATCCTTATTATCAGCGCCGTTGTTCTGCCCGTCTTAGTCGGTCTGGTGTCGACGTTTGTCTCGGATCGACCTGATGAAACGAAGGTGGTGTACACAACCACCGCAACTCCGGAGGAAGTTGCTCCATCTCCGGAGGATGTTGCAGAAACTGCCGTCCCAGATGAGACACCGGTTCTGCCTCCATCGGAGGAAGCTCAGGCTGAGACCGAAGTCGACGAGCTTGAGACTGTCATCGAGGAGCCGATTGCTCCCGAGCTGGAGAAACCAGAAGCAGCCAAGACCCGTTTGGGGCGCCTGCGTGCGCGTCTCGTGAAATCCAACAACATCTTTTCCAAAGGGTTGCTCGCCCTCTTGTCCCAGGACGACATTGATGACGATGTCTGGGATGAAATCGAAGAGACTCTGTTGACCGCAGACCTTGGTTCCGGTCCCGCACTGGAACTTGTCGATAAGCTCCGTGAACGAGTCACCGTTGAGGGCACGAAAGACACCGAGCAAGTCCGTGAGATGCTCCGCGAAGAACTCATTAACTTGGTAGACCCGACGATGGATCGTCGTCTGGCCGTATCGCGTCAAGAAGGCCTTCCCTCCGTTGTGATGGTGGTGGGCGTCAACGGAGTGGGCAAGACCACCACTGTCGGTAAAATTGGTCGCGTTCTCGTGGCTGAAGATCATTCGGTGCTCTTTGGTGCAGCTGATACATTCCGTGCAGCTGCCGCCGAACAGCTGGCGACGTGGGGGTCCCGCGTTGGGGTTGAGACGGTACGTTCCGAGGCAGAAGGAACCGACCCAGCCTCAGTCGCTTTCGACGCCGTGCAGAAGGGCATCGAATCTGAAGTCGATACCGTGATCGTCGATACCGCCGGACGTCTGCAGAACAAGGGTAACCTCATGGACGAGCTCGGCAAGATTAAGCGTGTTTCTGAGAAACAAGCGCCGGTCCGCGAGGTCCTGCTTGTTATCGATGCCACAACGGGACAGAATGGCCTGACCCAGGCAAAGGTCTTTACCGAAGCCGTCAACGTTACAGGTATTGTGCTGACCAAGCTCGACGGATCTGCTAAGGGAGGCATCGTGGTCGCAATCCAGCGTCAGCTGGGTGTTCCTGTCAAGCTGATTGGCCTGGGCGAGGGTGCCGACGACTTGGCCCCGTTCGACACGCACGGTTTCGTTGACGCGCTGATAGCAGAGTAACCTCCGTGGCACTGACTCAGACCATCCGGACAGGTGGCGTCTTATCGACGTGCCCCAGTCCTGTGAGTTGATTCAGTGACATGGCAACGATTGAAGTCCTCTTCCCGGCCAGGAGCGATTGGTGAACCGGCTCGCTTCTGTCTCGGTGGAGGGCTTCAGCTGTCTGGGGGTCGCATCGCTCTTAATGCAAGGCGATCGGCTTTGAGATTGTCTCCCTGTGGTAGCATGATGGTTGTCTAATTAGACACTTCTGTCTCACTGTCTTCACATTTCTCTCACACCCCTTGGATAGGCCCCTTATGCCTGGCTTCACTTTGCGAAAAAAGCTCACCGTTTCATTCGTTCTTCTTGCTCTCGGTGTCTCCACCGTCAGTCCAGCAGTAGCCGACACCGTTTCTGTTGCGGTTCACAGCCAAAATGCTACAGTCGACGAGCCTGCCGAAACCGCCGAAGGACCTGCAGAGGCTGACTTTCCTGAGGCGGAGGTGCACAGTGAAGATATCCAGGTATTTTCTATCGATGGTGTCTCTCGGGAAGCCCTTCCCGAGGGCGAAGAGATCGAAGCCGAGACCTCGCCCGAGCCCCTGAACGCAGAAGCCCATGAAGAGGGGGATAGCCCGGCGACGAACGAGGTTTCGGAGGATCCAACTGAGTCTGCCCTGAGTGAGTCTGCACCCACCGACTCGGAATCCACCGAGTCTGAACTGGCGGATCCCGAACCGGTCGATGCTGACCCGAGCGAGAACGCTGTTGAGGACGATGAGACTGTAGCAGACCAAGAAACCAGGCAAACGGTTACCGATGCAGCGGAAGGGTCGGAACCGGCGACTGATCGTGAAGAAGACCATCTGAGCGAGTCTGCTCTGGATGGGGAGAGCGACGAAGGCGAGCTGTCTGCGCTGACTGTTCCTCTGGAATCCATTGATTTCGTGATTGCCGGTGTGACCTGGCATCGATCCACTTCTGAAATCGTCACTAATGTTTCGATCCGCGTTCGCGAGCAAGATCGTTGGTCTCAGTGGGAATCACTGGAGATCATTGATGACGAAATGGCCGAGGGCGATGTTATCGGTACAGAGCCACTTGCGACCACGGAAGCAGACGCCGTGCAGGTTCGCGTCAACACCGAATCAGGGGAGGTTCCTTCGGGCCTGGAGGTTACACTGATCGACCCCGGTGTTTCGGATAATGATGGAGCTGTGGTTGCCAACACCGCCAGCCATGTTTCCACCAGCAAGAAGAACCCTAGCGTAGGTCGACCAACGATCGTCCGAAGGTCACAGTGGGGTGCCAACGAATCCTGGGCGTCTCCCAGCAAGCAATCCAGCACGCTCAAAGCGATGTACGTCCACCACACAGCGGGGACCAACAACTACTCGCGGTCACAAGCTTATGCGCAAGTTCGCGGTATCTATAGCTACCATGCCCGGACGCTGGACTGGGGAGATGTCGGATATCACTTCCTCGTCGATCGGTATGGAACGATCTACGAAGGCCGCAAGGGGTCGATGGATTCTTTGCCGATAGGAGCACAGGCCGGAGGATTCAACACAGACACTATTGGTGTCAGTGCCATCGGGAACTTCGAGGCAGCTACTCCGCCGACAGCTATGGTGAACTCGCTGACACGGGTTCTGGCGTGGAAGGCGCACCAGTACGATCTCAACCCGCAAGGGAAAACAACACTTGTCTCGCGCGCTTCTCCGGGCTCGACCGCGCGTTATAAGAGCGGTACTCACGTTTCGTCGCCCGTCATTCTTGGCCACCGCCATACCAACGCTACTGCATGCCCCGGGGCCCGCCTGAATGCGCTACTGCCCAGCATCCGGTCCAATGCGTCTTCCAAAGTTTCCAAATTTGAATCCTCTGTGAAGACATATCAGTATGTGACCTCGTCTGGTCCGATGCGTGCTGGTACGTCGTCGAAGACGCGTCGGATTGGGACGGTTCCGGCTGGTGAGCGCGTTCGAGTGTTGGGTTCGAAGGGTTCGTGGACCCGCGTGGTTGCCAAGGTGGGTACTGGTTGGGTTCCTTCCCGGGTGCTGAGCGATAAACCTCCCAAGCCCTAACCCCTACTCGGCATCAAGGCTACTGGAGCTACGGTTTACAGTGATGTGAGTTTCTCTCTGACTGAGGGGTCACGCTGGTATTCCTCAGGCAGACTTGACTATTTCTGAAGACCGACGTAAGTCTTGCTACCCTGGGTAGGAGCTAATAACCGTTTCCGAAGGAAGTTTCTTTCCAGTGTTCACATCTCTGACAGACCGTCTGACGTCGACCTTCAAGAATCTGAAGGGTAAAGGTCGCCTGACCGAGGCGGATATTGATGCAACTGCTCGGGAAATTCGCCGTGCATTGCTCGATGCTGACGTTGCTGTTCCCGCGGTGCGTGAGTTCATCAAGCGCGTGAAGGAACGTGCTTTGGGTGAAGAAGTCTCCCAGGCGCTCAACCCAGGCCAGCAGGTTGTCAAAATCGTCAACGCTGAACTGGAAGAGATCCTTGGAGGCGAGACCCGTCGTATCCAGTTCGCGAAAACCCCGCCGACGGTGATCATGTTGGTGGGTCTGCAAGGCGCGGGTAAAACAACCCTTGCCGGCAAGCTGTCCCGTCATCTTAAAGAAGACGGGCATACCCCGATGTTGATCGCAGCTGACTTGCAACGTCCGAACGCTGTTCGTCAGTTGGAGATCAACGGTGAACGGGCCGGAGTTCCTGTTTTTGCTCCCCACCCAGGCGTCTCCTCGGAGTTCGAAGATCCCACTGGTGACCCGGTCCAAGTTGCCCTGGACGGGGTTAATGAAGCGAAGAAACGGCAACACGACGTGGTGATTATCGATACCGCTGGTCGCCTCGGTGTCGACCAAGAGCTCATGCAGCAGGCCTCTGATATCCGAGCTGCGACTAACCCGCAGGAAGTGCTGTTCGTCCTCGACGCGATGATCGGTCAGGACGCGGTGGCCACCGCTCAGGCGTTTAACGAAGGTGTCGGTTTTACCGGTGTCGTCCTGTCGAAGATGGACGGGGACGCTCGCGGTGGCGCCGCCCTGTCGGTCAAACACATCACGGGCAAACCCATTATGTTCGCCTCCACCGGGGAGAGCATCAAAGACTTTGAAGTCTTCCACCCCGATCGCATGGCATCACGTATCCTCGACATGGGTGACGTGATGAGCCTGATCGAGCAGGCCGAACGTAACTGGGACAAGGCCGAAGCCGAAAAGATGGCGAAGAAGTTCGCCGGGCAAGAGGACTTCACCTTTGACGACTTCTTGTCGCAGATGCAGCAACTCAAGAACATGGGGTCAATGAAGAAGCTGTTGATGCGGATGCCCGGCGCCCAGAGTATGCGCCAACAACTTGACCAATTCGACGATTCCCACATTAACCGTATTGAAGCTATTATTCGGTCGATGACCCCGCATGAACGGAACGCGCCGAAGATCCTGAACGGATCGCGACGCGCTCGCATCGCAAAAGGTTCTGGGGTTAAAGTCTCTGACGTCAATACTTTGGTCGAACAGTTTGGCCAGCTTCAGAAAGTCATGAAGAAGATGGCCTCGGGTGGAGGCATGCCGAGTATTCCTGGCATGCCCAATATTCCCGGTATGCCAGCGGGTGGCCACGGGGGCAAGAAAAAAGGTAAAGGTGGCAAAAAGAACGCCAAGAAACAGCGCTACGGCAACCCCGCTAAAGCGGAGGCTGCAGCGCGGGAGCAAGCGCAGAAAGCCGCTAACCGTCCCAAGCCAAATCCCTTGAAAGGCAGCTCTTTTGGTGGTGCTCAAAACTCTCAGGGAATGGATCCCAGTCAGCTCAACTTGCCGAAAGGCTTCGAGAAGTTCCTGAAATAGGGGTTATCCACCACGGGGCGTCGAGTGGAAATAAGAGTGCGTTGTCTGGCATAATGGTTCGGTACTGATTCGCGGAGGAAACGACCCTCTATCCTTTCCTCTGCGTTTCCGTTCGCACGCTACGTTTCAACTTTGATCCCCAGTGAAAACGTTGACGTGCACTCAATGTGAGAAAGAGGAGTAACCACAACAGTGGCTGTAAAAATTCGTCTGAAGCGTCTGGGTAAAATTCGTTCGCCGCACTACCGTGTTGTGGTGATGGATTCCCGCACCAAGCGTGATGGTCGTGCCATCGAAGAGATCGGTCTCTACCACCCGACGCAGAACCCTTCTTTCATCAAGATTGACTCTGAGCGTGCTCAGTACTGGTTGTCGGTCGGCGCTCAGCCGACCGAACAGGTCCAGGCTTTGCTGAAGCTGACTGGCGACTGGCAGAAGTTCAAGGGCGAGTCCTACGACGAGTCCACCTTGAAGCAGCCGGAAGCTAAAGAGGAGTTTGTTGCTCCGGAGAAGGGGTCGGTGATTATTCCTGAGGCCATTACCCCGAAGGGTGATGACAAGGAAGAAGACCAGGCTGAGGGCCAGGCTGAAGAGAGCACCGATGAGTCTGCGACTGAAGAGAACGCAGACAGCAAAGAAAAGTCTGAATAATCATGTTGCAAGAAGCGTTGGAACACCTGGTCCGAGGGATCGTTGATTATCCCGAGGACGTACAGGTTGACCTCCGTGAAAACCGCCGTGGCGAGCTTCTCGAAGTGCGAGTAAATCCCGACGATCTCGGCCGTGTTATAGGCCGAAAAGGTCGGACCGCCAATGCCCTGCGCGCTGTCGTTGACGGGCTGGCCGGATACTCGGTGCGAGTAGACGTGGTTGACACGGACCGTCGTCACTAAAAGCAGAGATGACCTCGAGGGTTCCTAGAACACCGATCACATTGTTCTAGGAACCCTCGGTGTTTTAACATGACAACCACCCAGCACCAGCAGGTACTAAGGAGCAAGAATCGGCATGGCCCAGGAAAAGCTAGACGGGCTCGTGAGAGTGGCCCGGATCGGCAAACCCCACGGCATTAAAGGCGACGTCACCGTTCAGATCTTCACAGACACCCCAGAAACTCGTTTTGTTCCCGGCGCGGTGCTCACCGTGGATCATGGAAAAAAAGACTCGCCATTAGCTGGTAGCCTGACGGTCAACAACGCCCGCTGGAATAAGCATATTTTGCTCCTGTCCTTCGAAGAGATCAGCGACCGGAACCAGGCCGAACAGTACCGTAATTGCCAGCTCTATGCTGAACCGGAAGACCTGGAAGACGATGATGATGCGTGGTACGCCGAAGACTTAGCGGACTTTACGGTCAAACTCGACTCTGTTGAGGGTGAGACGATCGGTACCATCTCGGACCTGATCCCTGGGGAGGCCCAGGACTTGCTCGAAGTCACACGCACCAACGGCACGACAAACCTCGTACCCTTCGTGGTCGAAATCGTTCCGGAGATCGACGTGGACCAACAACTGGTGATCCTCACCCCGCCTGCTGGCTTATTGGAACTGGGACAGGACTAACCCCGATGCGCATCGACATTATTAGCATCTTTCCCGAGTTTTTCGAGGTCCTGGACGTCTCGCTGATCGGTAAAGCCCGCCACAAGGGCCTGCTGGAGATTCATGTCCATGATCTCAGGGACCAGACCACCGACCGGCATCGCACCGTGGACGATACACCCTACGGTGGTGGGGCTGGAATGGTCATGAAACCGGAGCCGTGGGCACGTGCTCTGGAAGAAGTGGCATCCCACGGCAAACACCTGGGCTATGGCACACCGCATTTAGTGATCCCGACTCCGTCCGGGGAGGTTTTCGCTCAACCCACCGCCGCGACCCTAGCGGACTGCGAACATCTGGTTTTTGCCTGCGGACGCTATGAGGGCATCGATGAACGAGTGTTTGAGTGGGCTGAAGAACTCTTCGAAGTGCACCTTGTGTCCTTGGGCGACTATGTGCTCAATGGGGGAGAAGTCGCGACCTTGGCCATGATCGAAGCTATCGGGCGATTGATTCCTGGAGTGGTAGGAAACCCTGCGTCGTTGGTGGAAGAATCCCATTCAGATGGGCTCTTGGAATATCCTGTCTACACCAAACCCGCCACGTGGCGGGGACGAGAGGTCCCCGAGGTACTTCTTTCCGGAGATCACGGCAAAGTCGACGCGTGGCGTTTAGCACAAGCTGAGGAACGAACCAAGAGTCGCAGACCTGATTTATGGAAAATCCGCAAGGATCTGGCATAATAGATACTCGTGCCCGCTGGGTCCGCTGTCTGCCGCGGGGGATAGCGTACCGCCTGTGTGCACCGGGACAACCCTCAACAAGGGTGTCTCGAAATTTCCATCGCAAGACGTCAAGAGCTTGCTGTATGACGTGGGTGACCTGCGGCGTCCCACCAGGAGAGATCCATGAACATCTTAGATCAGCTCGATGCAAAGTCGAAGCGCAACGACATTCCTGATTTCCAGGCCGGCGACACCGTCGCTGTTCACGTGAACATTATCGAGGGTAAGACCCAGCGTGTTCAGGTTTTCGAAGGCTACGTTCTGGGCCGTCAGGGCTCGGGCCTGCGCGAAACCTTCACCGTGCGCAAGACGTCCTTCGGCGTCGGTATTGAACGCAAGTTCCCGTTGCACTCTCCCGTGATCGACAAGATCGAGGTCAAGAAGCGCGGTGACGTGCGTCGTGCCAAGCTGTACTACATGCGCGATCGTCACGGTAAGGCTGCTCGTATTCCCGAGAAGCGCGTTGACTCCTAGTCAGCGCTGATCAGTAGCTTGTCCTGACGGTGACACAGCAGAACCAGCAACGGACCGTGAGCCCTCGTGATGGCTCGCGGTCCGTTGCTGTGTCGGGGGGAGCCAAAGCCCTGATGTGGGGGCTGATTTTCGTGCTGGTGGTGGTGCTGGCGATCGTGTTCACCTTGCGCTGGTGGTTTAGCGACTCGTACGTGATTCCTTCTGAGTCCATGGAACCCGGACTGCAAGTCGGAGAGCGTATTTGGATCGACCCGGACTACTACGAGCACCATCCGGTAGAGCGCGGAGATGTGGTGGTCATCGATGCTCAAGGCTCATTTACCCCCTATCAACCGGAACAACCGTTCCAGGACGTGCTCGAAAGCGTGGGAGCATGGATCGGCATCGCCCCGAGTCGTGACAACGTGGTCAAAAGAGTGATTGGCATCAGCGGAGACCGGGTCACCTGCTGCACCGCGAACGGTCGCATCGAAATCAACGGCCAAGAGCTCCACGAAGAGCACTATCTTGCTGAGCCTGACCGGCCTGCCTCAAGCACAGCGTTTGACGTCACGGTACCCGAAGACAGAGTCTTTCTCCTGGGGGACAACCGGGAATCCTCCCTCGATTCTCGGGATTTGCTGGGTGCCCCCGGTGGTGGCATGGTGCACAATGAACGCGTGCTAGGACCTGTTCGAACTTCCAGAGAGTAGAGTAAATCCACGATGAGCAAATTAGACAAGGACGTTGATCTGAACGAGCAGTCCGATGATGTTGCATACCAGGGTGATGACCGCCAAGACGCACCGAGTCTGGGACGTCGTATCTGGGTCAATGTGCGAGAAATCCTCATTATTGTCGTCGCTGCTCTCGTCCTGTCTTTTATCATCAAAACCTTCTTCTTCCGGGCCTTCGTGATTCCCTCCGGATCAATGGAGAACACTCTGCAAGTCAATGACCGGATCTTCGTCAACCTCATGGTTCCCGGGGTGGCCGACCTGAAACGCGGTGATATCGTCGTGTTCGAAGATACGCAGGGCTGGCTCCCGCCGGTTGACGACGACAGCAACGTCTTTGAGACTGTGTTCGAAGGCGTTGGTCTCCTCCCAAATTCCTCAGAACAGCACCTGGTGAAACGTATCATCGGCATGCCTGGCGATCACGTCACCGTCGATGAACAAACCCGCAAGATTCAAGTCAACGGGGAGATCATTGACGAGCCCTACGTGTATCCGGGTGCCTCGGGATCCGACCAAGACTTCGACGTCACCGTGCCTGAAGGCAAGCTCTGGGTGATGGGCGATCACCGCAATGCCTCGGGAGACTCCCGAGCCCACCAGGAAGGGCCCAACGACGGATTCGTTAACGTCGATGATGTGGTCGGACGTGCTGAGGTCATTGCCTGGCCCATTGACCGGTGGGGCCCGGCCGGGTCGAATGACGAACCTTTCAACGACGTGCCTGAACCCTAATGGTTGCCGACGCTAGCTTCGCGACAGAACGTCAGCTCGCCGCCGACGAAAGTACCCACCGGCCCGACCACTATCCCAAAGACACCATCCTGGTGGCCGGCATGGACGAAGTCGGACGCGGTGCGCTGGCTGGGCCAGTAACGGTGGGAATCAGTGCTGTTTCCCCATTCACCACGCTCCTCATCCCGGGGTTGCGGGATTCCAAGATGCTGTCTGCCCGACGTCGAGAAACTCTCTCAGACACGATTCACACATCGTGGATGGTGGGCATCGGCCACGCCGAGCCGGCAGAAATTGACCGGTGGGGGATCAACGCCGCGCTGGCGGTCGCCGGGTACCGGGCCTGGTATGACCTGGTGAGGCGACATCACCGGGTGCCCGATGTGCTAATCCTGGATGGAAAATTCAACTGGCTGTTAAGCCTGCCGGTCGAGGTCGCTGAGGAACAGCGGCATCTCCCGGATGAGCTTCGAGTACATCTACAGGTCAAGGCCGACCGGGACTGTGCGAGTGTGGCTGCCGCATCCATTGTGGCCAAGGTCTGTCGCGACCGACTGATGACCGAGGCTGATGCGTTCTACCCCGACTACGGCTGGTCTCATAACAAAGGATATGGCTCGGCACAGCATCGCCAAGCACTGCGCGACCAGGGCATCTCTCCGTATCATCGGCGGAGCTGGCATCTGATTCCGGCAGCACATCGTCAAGACACACTGCTGTAGGATTGGAGAAGTTGCGCAGAATGTATTCGGCCGTCGAGCGTGATCGCAGCCTCGCCGGTGTCGTATCCGCTACGCCTCGCCCCGGGGTAGCCAGGATTACCTATGATGGAGATATGCACGACTCCGAGGACGATCTTGAAGAATACCATGCCACCCAGGAGCTCAACCTCTACAGAGAGTACCGAGACGTTCTGCACCTGTTTACACACATCGTTGAAACCGAACGGCGGTTCTATTTAACGAACCACGTGGAGCTCACCACGGTGGAGGACAAGGGGCAAACTTACTTCGAGGTCTACATTGAGGATGGGTGGGTCTGGGATGTGTTCCGTCCCAACAGGTTTATTCATAACGCTCGCGTGGTCTCGTTCAAAGACGTCAATATCGAAGAGTTGCCAGATCAGGATCTCGACGTGAGTACGCAGGTCGGACTGGGTCCCGAATCGTGTGCTTAGTCTCGTGGTGTGTTCCTGGTGGTCTTCTGGGGGCGTCGTTGTTGTCCACAGGTGGTGGGTCGTGTTGTGATTGTCCACAGAAATTCACCAGGTACTGAGCTGATTCTGCGGGGATTTCACACTGGTTGTGGAGGTGCAATCAGTGAGAAACTCTCAAACATCGCAGACACAACGCAACCCAAAACGTCACCGCGATCGCCGGTCCTTTGGTACACACGGTGAAGAATTAGCAACACAGCTTCTGGTAAAACGTGGTTACACCATCCTGGAAAGGCAGTGGCGGTCACGTGAGGGTGAAATCGATATTATCGCCGTGGCTGGTGGCGACCTGGTGGCCGTGGAAGTCAAAACCCGTGGTGGGATCGGTTTCGGTTCCGCCGAGCAGGCGCTCACTGCGTACCAACTTCGTCGCATTCAGCGAGCTCTGCTGAGTTACCGGGCCCAACATCCTCAGCTTCAGTACACTCCGGTACGGGTTGATCTGCTTGCCATCACTGTGGGCACGCAACGTCAGCACGAGGCGCGGTTGTTCCAGGACGTGATGCTATGAACTCCGAATATGACAACAACCCTGCGCCGGCTACTGCGGACGCGGTCCTGGACTCCATGGTGTTGAATGTGACTGAACCAGCACGCATCGGGCGTACCTACGCGATGGCGCTCAGTGGCCTGCACGGGGAACTGGTTACTGTTGAAGCAGATATCGGGGGAGCGCTGCCCGGATTTACTCTGGTGGGCCTACCCGATCAGTCACTGAACGAAGCGAAAGATCGTATTCGTGCAGCAGCACGAAATTCGGGAATGCCGATCACCCGACGGCATCTGACGGTGAACCTCACTCCCGCTGGACTACACAAGAGCGGACCACTGTTCGATTTGGCCATCGTTATGGCAGCCTATGGCGCCGAGTATCGGGTCAACGATGAAACCGGGCCGGTGTTTCTGGCTGCTTTAGGTCTCGATGGAACCTTGCAGCACGTTCCAGGACTGCTGGCAGCGGTACTCGCTGCACAAAAGGCCGGGTTTGACACAGTTGTCGTGGCCGAGGCCTCGAAGAAAGAGGCCGAACTAGTGTCCGGGGTGACCGTGTTGTCGTATCGTCATCTCAGCGCGGTTTTGGAGGATTTCGGTGCCGCTGTCCGAAGTGAGAATTTTGATGTGTTCACCGCATCGGCCCCGGACGCAACAATGCAGGAACCTGATCGGCAGGATGAGCTGGACTTCGCAGAAGTTGCCGGGCAACACCACGCACGCTGGGCACTGGAAGTCGCCGCTGCTGGCGGGCACCATCTGCTGTTTCAAGGACCTCCGGGATCAGGCAAAACCATGCTCGCCCAACGCTTACCGACGATCCTGCCACACCTGGACGAAAAGGTCTCACTGGAAACGACCGCGATTCACTCGCTGGCCTCCTCACAGGCCAAGGTGATCGCTAGCATCACGACACCACCTTTTCAGGCCCCGCACCACACTGCTTCACTAGCGTCCGTGATTGGGGGCGGAACCCGGCAGGCCCAACCAGGCGCTATCTCGTTAGCTCACGGCGGGGTGCTATTTCTCGACGAAGCACCTGAATTTGACCGACGCGTCCTCGAAGCTTTGCGTGAGCCACTGGAAAACCGTCACATCGAATTATCCCGACTCCGTCATAACGTCATCTATCCCGCCTCATTCCAGTTGCTTCTGGCAGCCAACCCGTGTCCGTGTGGGTGGGGATATGCCGGATCACGCCAATGCTCCTGCACATCCGCTGTCAGACGACGGTACAACGCGCGACTGTCGGGACCTCTTTTGGACCGCATTGACATCCTCGTCGGGTTGCACCCGGTGACATCCCGCGACCTAAACCGTCGCGGGATGCAGCCGGAGTCATCCGCCACGATTCGCCAACGGGTTTTGGCAGCCCGCGCTCGCCAAGCCGAGCGACTAAAAGGCACGGGCATCTGCGTCAATGCTGAGATGAACCAACGCTTACTCCATCACCCATCGCTGAGCGTTAGCCCCTCGGCTCGGGCGATACTCGACAGGAGCCTGGACCGCGGTGAGATCACCGCACGTGGGTATTCACGTATCCTCAAAGTCGCCTGGACCTTGGCCGACCTAGCAGAACAAACCCATCCCGGAGTTGACGAAATCGACATGGCCTTCCATCTTAAACTGTGGGGGAGCGAACATGACCGGTAGCCAGGGCATCTTCAGCGAGGAAGAGCTCGAGCAGATCGCCTTCGCTCGGGCTGGACTGACCCAAATCATTGAGCCAGCAGATGCACTCGCCACACAGATCATCACTGTGGTCGGTCCCCTGCGTGCAGCGGAATTCGTGCAAGGGTCCGCCCCGACTCACCAGGAATGGGCGCATCTGGTGGAAGGCTTCGACGACCTCGGGCTGAGAGGAAAGAGCACGAGAAAGCTTCGCGAGATCCTGTCTCGCTGGAAAGACAAACGGGATAATTATCGTCCGGCAGCCATATTGCCAGACTTTCGGCGCAACGGGGGTGGTTTCCTCATTCCGGAGGACCACCGCTGGCCGGTCGCGCTCAACCGTCTGGATCACACCACCCCGGTGGCGCTGTGGACACGAGGACCGGGGCAGATCCCTTCTCACTCACACTCGGTCGCCGTTGTCGGCAGTAGAGAAATCTCCCCGTACGGACGGAGGGTAACCGAGGAGTTCGTGAGCCTGCTGCGGCACAAACAGCGCACTATTATCTCCGGAGGCGCCTACGGTGTGGACGCCCTAGCGCATCGAACAGCCTTGGCAACAGACAGTGGCCAGAAGGCTCCCATCTCGACCATGGCCGTCATGGCCGGAGGATTAGATCAGTATTATCCATCTGGAAACCAAGAGTTACTGGCCGATATCGCGCGCACCGGAGTGCTGATCAGCGAGCTCCCACCCGGTGCCAGACCCAACCGGTACCGATTCTTGAATCGAAATCGACTGATCGCTGCGCTGAGCTCCCTGGTGTTGATACCGGAATCCCGCTGGAGATCCGGAGCCCAAAACACCGCTCACCATGCGCTGGAGATGGGTATTTCTGTGGCGGTCGTGCCTGGATCTATTCATTCGGCAGCCTCGGCAGGTTGCCACCGGCTATTATCCGAAACTCCAGCCACGATCGTCTTTGATCACCACTCGCTCACTGAGATGCTGGACGATATCGGGCCGGTCACACCAGTCGTACCAGCAGATCAGGAATCTCATTGCCGGTACAGTGACGTTTTAGATCAGCAGCTGTCTTACGAACAACTCATCCTTTATGACGCGCTACCACTGCGACGCTATGCCGCAATGGACGAAATCTGTGCAGCCAGCGGACTCAGTGCCCGCGAAGTTGCCCGGAACCTTCCGAAACTGTCTCGCGCCGGCTTAGTTCATGAACGGCACAGGCAATATCAAGCGCAACGGGTGGCCATGTCCTCGTCACAGTGAGCTCGCCAACGTGGCAGAGTAGAGGCATGAGCGGTTCCGGGCAGTCCACACTCCACATCACCGACGAACAGTGGATCGAGGAGTTCTGTGACTATCTACACTTTGAACTCAATCGGTCGCCAAATACCGTCACGGCTTACCGCAGTGATTTATACGCTTTAGCGCAGTATTGTGCGACCCAGCGGGCAAAACAGACCACGACACCGCAGTCCGCCGTGTTACCGGATATGGAACTCTCAGACCTGCGAGAGTGGTTAGCTCACCTGCACCGGCAGCATCATTCTCGAGCGAGTATCGCGCGCAAAACAGCATCAGTCCGCCGGTTCTTCGGTTGGGCCAAACGGCAGGGCCTCATTGAGCACGACCCAGCGCTACGTCTACGGGCCCCCAAGAAGCAACAACATTTGCCTGCGGCTCTCACCCAAACTCAAACCAGCCAACTGTTGGACCAGATGGGAGCACCCGCTCCAAACGAAACGGGAGAACACTCAGCAGCATCCCACGCCTGCACCCCCACCCAACAGGCTGTTGAATTGCGAGATATCGCCATGATGGAACTACTGTACGCGACCGGAATGCGCGTGGCCGAACTCGCGGACCTGAACATTGCCGATCTCGACACCGCTCAGAACACCGTGCGGGTCACTGGGAAAGGGCGCAAACAACGCGTCGTTCCACTGACCCAGTCTGCGCTAGACGCAACTGCCCGCTGGCGTGAACAGGGCCGACCCCACCTCGTGAAAGCCTCGACACCGGTCGAGGCCCTTTTTCTGGGCGCTCGCGGTGGTCGTATCGGTGTCCGTCAGGTTCGAGAGATGGTCGATCGTCATTTACGAGCCCTTGGATCGACTTCGGCGTCAGGGCCACACGTTTTGCGACACTCCGTGGCCACACACCTGCTCGATGGTGGTGCAGACCTTCGTTCCGTTCAAGAATTGCTGGGACATTCATCATTACAGACGACTCAGCTCTATACACATATCTCCATCGAACGGCTACGCGATGGATATCGTCAAGCTCACCCTCGGGCCTAAATAATCGTGGCGAACGCCGAGCTGGAGTCCTTCCAGCCAATAGTGCATAATGGAAGAGGAATGTCATTTAACGTGGCATAACAACCTCAGAAGATATTTTCCGGTCGTAGGGGAAGACGTACCAGAAAATATGGAGGGTGGTTATGTCTTTACCAATGGCTAATGGCGTGTTGTACGTCCATTCCGCACCAGCAGCGCTCTGCCCGCATATCGAGTGGGCGGTCGGCGCCGTTCTTGGTGCCCAAGAAAAAATGGATTGGGTGCCACAACCGGCCGCGCGGGGAACCTACCGCACCGAAATCAACTGGCGTGCGGAGCAGGGTAGTGGCGCAAAGCTTGCCTCATCACTGCGCGGGTGGGCTCATTTGCGTTATGAAATTACTGAAGAAGCTTCAGAAGGTTCCGACGGGTCCCGGTGGTCTCACACGCCCGAACTGGGCATTTTCCACGCCACCACCGATGTGACGGGCAACATCATGGTGTCCGAAGACCGAATCCGTTTTGCCTACGAGCAGGCAGCAGGAGAACCATCCGCGGTCTATCACGAGCTCAGCCTGGCTCTCGGGGAGGCGTGGGACGAAGAACTCGAGCCATTCCGTCAAGCAACCGACGGGGCCAATGTCCGCTGGTTGCACGAAGTCGGCTAAGTCAGCCTTCTACCCTCCTCCATACAGTTCAGCCCGGGTCCGTCACGGACCCGGGCTGAACTGTTCGTCGGTCTTTGTCGTGGGGCCTTAGATGCTACGGAAGGCCACCACAGCATTGTGGCCACCGAATCCGAAGGAGTTCGAAATGGCCAGGCGCTGGCCTTCAGGAAGGGTCGTTTCGTCCGTGACCACATGGAACGGGATGTCCGGGTCCTGGTTTTCCAAATTGATAGTGACCGGTAGCTGACGATCGGCCAAAGCTTTCACGGTCAACACCGATTCGATGGCACCTGAAGCACCCAACAGGTGACCGGTCTGAGACTTGGTGGCCGAGACGGGAATTTCGCAGATGCGGTCACCGAATACCGAGGCTAAGGCCAAGTACTCGGGCTTGTCGCCAACAGGCGTTGAGGTGGCGTGGGCGTTGATGTGAATAACGTCATGCGGTGAAGCCTGAGCGGACTCCAGAGCCTCCCAGACCGCGCGGGAGGCTCCCAGACCTTCGGGCTCGGGCGCGGTGATGTGGTGCGAATCGGAGGTCACACCGGTACCGGCCAGCTCGGCATAGACGCGTGCCCCACGAGAGGTAGCGTGGTCTTCGGACTCGATTACCAAAGTGCCGGCTCCCTCACCCAGGACAAAGCCGTCACGGTCAACGTCGTACGGGCGAGAAGCAATCTGGGGGTTGTCATTGCGCTTGGATAGCGCCTGCATGGCAGCGAAGCCGGCCACCGGCAACGGGTGGATCGCGGCTTCAGAACCACCGCAGACCACCACATCGGCTGCCCCAGAACGGATCAGGTGCAGAGCCTGGTCGAGCGCTTCGGTGCCGGAAGCGCACGCAGACACGGTGGTGCGAGCTCCAGCTTCTGCGTTGAGCTCCAGCGAGATCATGGCCGCGGCGGCGTTGGGCATCAACATTGGCACAGTCATCGGCATCACCCGACGTGGCCCACGCTCCCGCAAGGCGTCCCAGCTCGACAGCAGTGTCCAGACCCCGCCAATTCCGGTACCGTAGGCAACCGCCAGTCGTTGCGGATCTAGCTCAACATCAGTCAACCCGGCGTCAGCCCAGGCCTCGCGGGTAGCAACCATGGCGTACTGCGTGGTGGGATCCATGCGCTTGAGCTCGACACGGGAGAGCTTGTCTGCGGGATCATCGGACAGGGTGCAGGCGAAGTGCACCGGGAGATTATATTCTTCGACCCAATCTTCTTCGATGGTGCGGGCGCCTGAGGTTCCGGCCAGAGCGTTGGCCCAGAACGTCGGAACGTCGCCACCAATAGGCGTGGTGGCACCGAGACCGGTGATCACAGCTTTGCGAGTCATGCTTTCAGCCTTTTATCTTCTGCAGGGCCGAAGACCACTGCCTTCGGCCACTAAATCGGTCGGTGTAGGTGTGTGGGCGGCCACAAGGGGCACCTATGCGACAGCCTCCGGGTGCGGCCCTAAGACGTGCCATGTCGTGAAACAGACGTGACAGGGGCATGTCTTAGGACCGCTCCAGAATGCTCATGGGTGCGATCAGCGACCGCGAGAGTGTGTCCTGGTGAGTCTTAGCTCTGAGCTTGAACGATGTAGTCGACGGCATCCTGGACGGTCTTGAGGTTCTTGACTTCCTCGTCTGGGATCTTCACGTCGAACTTCTCTTCAGCGTTGACCACGATGGTCATCATCGAGATGGAGTCGATGTCCAGGTCATCGGTGAAGGACTTGTCCAGCTGGATCTCTTCAGTCTCCAAGCCGGTCTCCTCGTTGACGATCTCAGCCAGTCCAGCCAGAACTTCTTCCTTGTTAGCCATGAGCAATACTCCTTTTCACAACGTTGGCGTGTTTGTCAGCGGTGGTCTGTCGTCAGATGGGAAGACAACCCGACGGCTCAAAGCCTTAGGGCAGTCGAACCACCTGGGCGCCGTAGACCAAACCGGCGCCAAAACCTATCTGTAGGGCCAAGCCTCCGGACAGCTCGGGCTGTTCTGTTAGCAACCGGTGCATGGCCAGCGGGATCGAGGCTGCCGAGGTGTTGCCCGCATCGGCAATGTCTCGGGCGATAGCCACGGTATCGGGCAGATCTAGTTGTTTAGCGAACTCGTCAATGATACGCATATTGGCTTGATGGGGGATGAACGCCGCCAAGTCATCAACGGTCACCCCAGCTGCGGTCAAGGCATCGTGAGCAGCATCGGACATCGACCACACAGCCCACCGGAAGACCGAGGGGCCGTTCTGGCGCAGTGTCGGCCAGAGCTTATCGTCTCGATCAACGATCTCGGAGGCATCAGCGTGCTTCTGGGCCTTTTCCAGGGCGTCGCGAACATCCAGCATCGAGTGGGTCATGTGAATGGTGTCCCATCGGGAACCATCAGCACCCCACACAGACCGACCGATGCCCGGTTCCTCGCTCGGACCCACGATCACAGCGCCGGCCCCGTCGCCGAGAATAAAGGAGATCGACCGGTCGGTCTCATCGATAATGTCAGAGAGTTTTTCGGCACCAATGACCATCACATGGTCGGCTGCTCCGGACCGGATCAGGGCATCTGCCTGGGCCACACCGTAGCAGTAGCCAGCACAGGCGGCTGAAATGTCGTAGGCCGGAGCCGGGTTGGCGCCGATGTTGTCGGCGACCTTGGCTGCCGCTGAGGGGGTCGCGAAGGGGAAAGTCACTGTGGAGATGATGACCGCATCGATTTGGTCACCGGTCATTCCGGCCGATGTCAAGGCGTCTTCGGCTGCGGCGGTGGCCATATCAACCACGGAGGTCTCAGCATCAGCGCGGTGGCGGGTGATGATCCCGGTGCGTTGCCGAATCCATTCGTCCGAGGAGTCGATAGGCTCAACGATATCGTCGTTGGGGACCACCAAAGTGGGACGGTAGGCGCCGACTGAGAGAATCCGGCTACCTGCTCGAAGAGCCGATTGCTTCAGGGTCACTGTACTCATCTGATCATCCTTCAACTGCAGCACCGAGGTGCTCGGCGATAAATTCTTGGGCGGGTTCGAGGTCCTCGGGTGTCTTAATAGCCAGAGTCTTGACGCCCTTCAGCCCGCGCTTGGCGAGGCCGGTGAGGGTACCGGCGGGCAACAGCTCGATCAGTCCGGTGACGCCGGCATTTCGCAAGCTCTCCTGGCACAGATCCCACCGCACCGGGCGGATCAGCTGGGACACCAGTCGGTCCAGTACCTCTGTGCCATCCGTGACTTCTTGGCCATCGCGGTTGGACAACAGGCGCACGGTGGGATCGGCGGGAGACAAGGTGTCGGCGAAGTCATGCAATCCGGCCACGGCTGGTTTCATGTAATCGGTGTGGAACGCTCCGGCGACCTTCAGCGGGATGACCCGGGTTTTATCGAGCGGGTCATCGGCCAGGGCCTGGAGATTTGCTTCGGCACCGGCGGCCACGATCTGGCCACCACCGTTGACATTGGCCGGGGTGAGGTCGTGGGCGCGGATATGGGCGCTGACCTCCTCCGGGTCACCGCCAATCACCGCGGCCATGCCGGTCGGGGTCGTCGCAGCAGCTGTAGCCATACCAGCGGCGCGGACCTTGATGAAATTCAGGGCGTCGGATTCGGTCAGCACCCCGGCCAGGGCACTGGCGGTCACTTCACCCACGGAGTGTCCGGCGGTGATCCAGCCGGAGGGATCCAGACAGCTGAGGTTCAGGGCGCGTGCGGTAATCAGTCCGGCAGCAACAATCAGGGGTTGGGCCACGGCGGTGTCTTTGATGGTCTGTTCATCTGAGACCGTTCCGTGGGCGAGCAGATCAATGCCGGTTGCCTCAGAGTAGGTGCCCAGACGTTCGCGGGTATCCCCCAGTTCCAGCCAGTCTGTCAGGAATCCTGGGGTTTGAGAACCTTGTCCGGGGCACACAATTGCAAGCATAGATTCAACTCTCCCAAACTCGACGACGATTCACAGGCGAGACACAGCACGAAGCTCACACCACACTATTGTAGGAAACCTACAAACCACGGTCGAGGTATCAATGTCGGCCGAGTGCGCGGTGATCAGTATTCACGCGATGTATTCGCCTCCATGAGTCTACCGGTTGCCAGCGCAATTTGTAGGACATATGCATCTCGAGGGTTCAGGGGATCTTTGCCAGTTAGCTTCGCGATCCGACGTAAGCGGTACCGAACGGTATTGACGTGAATGAACATATCGCGGGCGGTGGCTTCCAAGGAGTGACCCAGCCGTAAATAGCTGTCCAATGTTGAGATCATGGCCGCGCCGGCAGTTTTCAGCGGCTGGTAGTAGAACCGCACGAGCAGTCGTTGGGCTCTGGCGTCACGGTTCAACACGCGTTCTGCTAACAGCTCAGAGGCCGCAATCGGGCGCTGGGCCCCCGGGTAGGCCGGAGCCGCGTGGAATCCGGCGATCGCTTCGTGGGCGGCGTGGTGGACCTCGCGGAGTGAATCAACCGGGGAGGAGTAAATCACGGGACCGTCTCCAAAGAAGGGCGTGAACCGTTCGATGAGGTCGTGACGTCCTTCTGCCGAGCCCAGCACGAGGAGCATTTGCTCGGAGAAAACACCCACCAAGGCCTCCACGCGGGCCCGGGTGGCGGTTTGGCGTAGCTGCGGTAGGACCGCCGGTTGGTTTTCCGACGGGGTATTACCGGCGATTACCAGGATGCCACTGGTGGCCCGCCAGCCCAGGGCGGCAGCTCGTGATTGGATTTCTTCGGGGTTCTCACCGCGCAGCACCGAGTCGAGTAGTAGTGCTTCCAGACGGGTGTCCCAGGCTCCGCGCTTCTCGGCAGCCCTGGCGTAGACGTCAGCCAAGGCGAAGGCGATCTCTCGGGAGTAACGCAAGACCGCTTCTCGGATGGTGCTCCGGTCGGATTCGGCGACCGCGGTGGGCAGGTGAGTTTCCACCGTGTCCAGGATGGATCGCAAGAGCTGGGAGGCTCGTCGCAAATTCACGGTACGAGACAGTTCCACCGGTGCATTGGCGAACACCGATGCGAGCACCCGGTTCATCTGATTAGCCGGGCGGGGCTGGTCGGTGGCGAACCAGTCGATGAAGGCCTGCAAGCCTTGTTGGGCGATAGCTCCCAACGAGGCACGTTGTTCGGCTTCCAACTCGCGATACCAGCTCAAATCGGTTTCCAGCTGCCGCAAGATGCTGGTTTTCAACACGCCGACCTGGCTGGAGAGCTCTTTGAGGGCTTCCTCCGACAGCGTCGGTGGTCGTCTCGCAGACGATTGGTGGTCGGTCTCGTTGGTGTTCTCACGCATGAGTTTGAGTTAGGTGATGTGGTGTCTGTGCTATGTCTGTGCGGTTGCTGATCGGGACGGGTGCCGGAACCGAATAAATCGGTGCCAACGGCGGATCTGCGTCTTCCCAGACGGGCGTGCCCCGGTCTGCGCACGACAGCTCGGTGGCCACCACGGCAGTTCCGGGGCACAACGCCGGGGAAGTTCGCGCAGGGCAGGGGCTTGTTAGGCGTCTCCTCCGGCGGTACCGGTGGTGCCGGCAGCGACATCATCAATCCGGTACTGGGCGAAAGCCTGGGCGGTCGTGCCCTCGGGCACCTCGCCAGTGGCTTCGAGTTCCTTCAGAGCGCGCACCACGGTTGAATGAGCGTCAATCGTGAAGTACCGACGTGCCGCGGCCCGAGTGTCGGCAAAGCCGAAGCCATCAGCGCCCAACACGGCGAACCGGTTGGGGATGTAGGGGCGTAGCTGGTCGGGCAACAGGGTGACGTAGTCGGTGGTGGCCACGATCGGACCGTCGACGTCCTGGAGCACCTGGGTGATATATGGCACCTGGTCCTGCTCATCGGGATGCATAAAGTTGTAGTGCTCGGTGGCCACGGCCTCGCGACGTAGCTCCGTCCAGGACGGCACCGACCACACATCTGCGGAGACCCCCCAGTCATCAGCCAGCAACTCGGCGGCTTCAATGACCCAGGGCAGGGAGACACCCGAGCCGAAGAGGTTGACCTTCGGGCCACCGTGCTCCGACACCGAGTAACGGTAGATACCCTTCAGCAACGACTCGACGTCGAGGTCTTCGGGCTCTTCGGGGTGCACGATCGGCTCGTTATAGACGGTCAGATAGAAGAGCACGTCACGGTCCAGCGGATCCCCGTCGTGGTCGCCGTACATCACATCCAAACCGTGGCGGACAATGTGGGCGATTTCGTAGGAGAACGCCGGATCGTAGTGGCGGACCGCCGGGTTCGTGGCAGCCAGGATCGGGGAATGGCCGTCCATGTGCTGAGTGCCTTCACCGGTCAGGGTAGTCCGACCGGCGGTAGCCCCAATCATGAAACCACGGGCCAGTTGGTCGGTGGCCGCCCACACCAGATCCCCGGTGCGCTGGAATCCGAACATCGAGTAGAAGATGTAGATCGGAATCATGATCTCGCCGTGGGTGGCATACGAGGTACCCAAGGCGGTCATCGCCCCGGTGGCACCGGCTTCGTTAATACCCACGTGCAACAGCTGGCCCTGGCTTGATTCCTTATAGGACAGAAACAGGTCGCGGTCTACGGCCATATAGTTCTGCCCGCGCGGGTTGTAGATCTTGGCGGTGGGGAAGAAGGAGTCCATCCCGAAGGTGCGGGCCTCATCGGGGATGATCGGAACGATGCGCTGACCGATATTCTTATCGCGCATGATATCCCGAAGCAGACGCACGAAAGCCATCGTGGTCGCCACTTCTTGCTTGCCGGAGCCCTTCCGCGCGTGCTTGTACAGCTTCTCATCGGGCATCGCCAGCTGATCGTAGTTCTCTCGACGCTGTGGCAAGAAACCACCCAGTGCCTCACGGCGCTCCATCATGTATTTGATTTCCGGAGCGTCCGGTCCTGGGTGATAGTAGGGCACGTGGTACGGATCGGCCTCGATCTGCTCATCGGAGATCGGGATCCGGTGACGGTCGCGGAAGACCTTGATGTCCTCCACGGTCAATTTCTTCATCTGGTGGGTTGCGTTACGACCTTCGAAGTGGGTGCCCAGACCATAGCCCTTGATGGTGTGAGCCAAAATCACCGTGGGCTTGCCCTTGAACTTCAGCGCGGCATCATAGGCGGCGTAGACCTTCTTATAGTCGTGACCGCCACGCTTCAGGCCCCAGATCTCATCATCAGACATATCGGCAACCAGTTCCTTGGTGGTCGAAGACCGACCAAAGAAGTGTTCGCGCACAAAGGCGCCATCTTCGGCTTTATAGGTCTGGTAGTCGCCATCGGGGGTTTCATTCATGATGCGCACCAGTTCGCCGGTGTCGTCGGCTTCTAATAGCGGATCCCATTCACGACCCCACAACACCTTGATCACGTTCCAGCCGGCACCGTGGAAGTAGGCTTCCAGTTCCTGGACGATCTTGCCGTTACCGCGGACCGGGCCGTCGAGACGTTGCAGGTTGCAGTTGATCACAAACGTTAGGTTGTCCAGCTTGTCGTTGGCTGCAATATGCAAAGCACCGCGGGATTCAGGCTCATCCATTTCGCCATCGCCCAAGAACGCCCACACGTGCTGCTCCGAGGTGTCTTTAATACCCCGGTTGTGCAAGTAGCGGTTAACCTGGGCCTGCTGGATTGCATTCAGTGGGCCGATCCCCATCGACACGGTGGGGAACTGCCAGAAGTCCGACATCATCCGCGGGTGAGGGTAGGAGGGTAGCCCGTGGTCGCCCTTTGATTTCTCCTGGCGGAACCCATCTAGATCCTCTTCGGTCAGCCGGCCCTCGAGAAAGGCTCGAGCGTAGTTTCCCGGGGAGGAGTGGCCCTGGAAGAAGACCTGGTCGCCACCACCGGGGTGATCGGGTCCGCGAAAGAAGTGGTTCAAGCCCACTTCGTACAGGGTGGCCTGGCCAGCGTAGGATGAAATGTGGCCACCGACCTCGATGCCTTCACGCTGAGCGTGCTGGACAATCATGGCAGCGTTCCACCGCAAATAGTTACGGTACCGGCGTTCCAGTTCTTCATCGCCGGGATAATCCGGTTCCTGGTCCGCCGGGATGGTGTTGACGTAGTCGGTGGTGGTCACCATGGGAATAGACACCGACTTGGAGCTAGCCCGCTGCAAAAGATTGCGCATGATGTACTCAGCGCGTTCGGTGCCCCGTTCCTCGAGCATTCCGTCAAAAGATTCGATCCAGTCCTGTGTCTCTTGGGGATCCTTATCCGGAACGTTGTCGGTCAATCGATTGCGGATGTGGGAACTTTCTTCAGCTGCGCTCACGTCGTGAACCTCTCTTCATCGGTGGTATCGCCACCACATTGGGTTGCGTCATCACGGTGACCAGATCGCAGACCGGTGGGTGTGCGAGCTGGTGCTGATACTTTCGAGAATACCGCGTGCAGCGGAGTTCAGACACGCTCAGGACGCGATCGTTACCTGTCTCACGGTCGCCATCGAGCCGGTCAAAACGGTGTACGAACGGGTAACGACAGCATGTCGAGGCAGTAACGTTGGGCCCAACCGTAGCGACCGAGCGTGGCATTGTTGCTAACGTCACCGGCGTCGATATGCTAGAGATACTGACTAACGCCGGAACCGGGCCGATTCGGTTCCGGCTGTTACCCTCACACATCACAAGGAGCGTGTCGTGAACCAATCGGCCGGCCTCGTTGAGGCCCTGGGCCTGTCCGTGGGCGATATTGTTCAAGAACTGGGATGGGATGACGATATCGACTTCCAGTTTCGCAACGGTTTGGAAGACGAACTCGGCGAGCCACTGTTGGCCGAAGATGACCGCGAACCGGTCGAGGCCGTTTTGCTGTGGTGGCGATCCGATGAAGGCGACGCTCAAGATCTCGCCGATGCTCTCGTCGATGCCCAAACCAATCTGGCCGAAAACGGCGCCATTTGGTTGTTGGTGCCCAAACCGGCACAAGAACTCCATGTGCCGCCGTCTGATATTGAAGAGGCCTGCCGCTCGACCGCATTACGTCGCACCTCCCAGGCGGGAGTGTCTGACAGCTGGTCAGCCACTCGGCTGGAAGTCGCCTCACCGCTGTGAGCTCGCCCGGTGCCCTGTCGGCACGAGACCAGTACGGCCAGAGGTGGTCCTCTCCGTTCCTGGCACCCGAGAGAACCGAGTGTTCGTTGGCGGGGGTGTGGCTGTATTTTCTTCCCGGCGCGTTTACGCCGGTGTGCTCCCGCGAGTTGACCGCCCTTCCCACACTGGTCACCCAGCTGAGCGAAACCAGGGTGGGACTGCGTGTGGTGGCGGTGGATTCTGTGGCCGTGCTCCGGGTGCTAGCCGACCAGCTCTGGGGCGCGGATGATCCCGCCACGGGGTCGGCGGGTCCCATACCGTTACTATCTGACTTCTGGCCACACGGCGCGATTGCCGAGAGCTTCCAGGCGTTTGATCCCGCTACCGGTAAGCCATTGCGACACAGTGTGCTACTGGATCGCGCTGGTGTCGAACGAGCCCGCGTGACCGGTAGCGCGCTCCAGCCCCGGGAACACACCGAGCACCTGCGGTTGGCTCAAGAGCAATTTGGCGAAACTCCACCGCTGGGTTAGGATAGTCTGCGTTATTCTTCGGGTCTTTAGCTCAGCTGGTAGAGCAACTGGTTTACACCCAGTAGGTCATCGGTTCGATCCCGGTAGGACCCACTCTGTGCTGAATGTGTTAGCCAACCGTCCAGATCGCCACGGTGCGAGGGTGGTTGAGAACTCCGGGCGATGAACCACGTGGTCCAGGTGGTTTTATCGCCTTTTTTGTGTTCTACGTCGTCCATGATCTGAATTACTTGCGGGTATATAATGAATTGTTCCGACATAACGGGAAGTTGTCAGACCGAGACGTGAGATGCCGCGTACTCAGGGAGCGTGCTCAAGGGGGCCGGTGGCCATGGGAAAACTCAACGCTGTACAAAAGTACTTCGGCTACCAGATGCGACGATTGGATGGCCGGTATCTCAGGATCTGGAACGAGGTGATTGACCTCGATCTCACGCCCGTGCAGTTCTCCGTGTTGCTATCGGTGCAACGGCTCTGCGAACTCGACGATCAGCCCGTCGACCAGCACGCTGCTCTGGAGGCAACCGGCGTGGAGCGAGCCCAATCCTCGGAACTGTTTCGTCGCCTGGAAGACACCGGTTGGGTCACCCGGCACCCCGATCCCCACGATGGGCGACGACGGACGATCTCGTTGACCGGCCCAGCCAAGATTGCCACGGAACAACTGAAGACCTCGGTCCAGGTGGTCCAACACCGGCTGTTGGATCCGTTGAATCCCGAAGACGCCACGTGGGTGATCGACCAGTGGCGCATCATTGGACGACTGACCGAGGATGACCTGTCCTGGTCCTACCCCGGAGATATGGTGCGACGGGTCTTAGACCGCCACGCAACCCTGTGGTCTCGTAGCGTGGAGTGGAACCACTACAAACCCGAGGAAATGTGCGTGCTGGTGACGGCCGGTTTGCATCCGGGCATTTCCCAAACTGAGTTGGCACGCCACGTGGGGTTGGACCGATCCACCACCTCGGCAATTGTCACCCGGCTGGTGAAAAATAAGCACGTGGTGCGTCAAGTGGCTGAGCACGATCACCGAGAGCGTGCTGCGGTGATCACTGAGCAAGGTAACGAATTCGCCACGCAGCTATGTGACCGGATCACCAAGACCGGCCGGCGGATGACCCGTGCGTTGAGCAAGCGCGACCGAGAACGGCTCCGCGATTTGCAGTGGCGTGTGGTGGAAACCGAAAACCGAGAACTGTTCACCGCGGATTCACGTGACCGTTAGTCGGAGCTTGACCGAGCGGTTATATTGACGGTGGTGGTGGGTTCGACGCCGAGTGCACCACAGCAATCTTGACCCGTACCAGAGGAGACAACGACCATGCTGGAAATGTTGGAACCGGATTCCCCGCGCCAGAATCTACGTGAATTTATTGACGCCATGCGCGAGGGCGGGTACACGGTCTCGGACGGTCACACCCCCGACCCCGATCTGATTGATCCTTTGGGTAAGGCCGTCGACACCTGGCGCGAAAACTACCCGTATGAGGAACGCCTGACTCGTGAAGAATACGAGCTCGAGAAGTACCGGCTCCAGATCGAATTGCTGAAACTGCAGTACTGGACCCAGGACACCGGGCAACGCCACATTATCGTTTTTGAAGGTCGCGACGCTGCGGGTAAGGGTGGCACGATCAAGCGCTTCACTGAGCACCTCAACCCTCGTGCTGCTCGAGTGGTGGCGCTGAATAAGCCCACCGAAGTTGAATCGGGCCAGTGGTACTTCCAGCGCTACATCAACCACTTTCCCACCGCCGGGGAGATGGTGTTATTTGACCGCTCCTGGTACAACCGCGCCGGTGTGGAGCGCGTGATGGGCTTCTCCACCGACGAGCAATACAAGACCTTCATGAACCAGGTGCCACTGTTCGAGAAAATGCTGGTGGAAGACGGCATCCACCTGACCAAGTTTTGGTTCTCGGTCACGCAGACCGAACAGCGCACGCGGTTTGCGATCCGTCAGCTGGACCCGGTGCGTCGCTGGAAGCTGTCGCCGATGGACTTGGAAGCTTTGGACCGGTGGGAAGACTACACCGAAGCCAAAGAAAAGATGTTCATGCACACCGACACCGACCACGCCCCGTGGATTACCGTCAAATCCAATGACAAAAAACGCGCCCGTCTGAACGCAATGCGCTACTACCTTTCCCAGTTTGACTACGACGACAAAGACTACGATGTCGTCGGTGAACCCGATCCGCTGATCGTTCAGCGTGGCCGGGATGCCGTGGGAGACTAATCGTCGACCAGAATCCTCGCTGCGGCTCCCGCTTCCAGGACGGGACACCACCCGGGCGCTAGACTAAACGGGGACGGTCCCCGCCCCGACCGACGCTTTCGCCTGCCAGGAAAGGATCCTTTCGATGAGTGCGGAACCCACCGAGACAGCCACCGAGTCCTCCCCAGAGCCACGCGCCGATATTGCGGTCACCGGTCTGGCAGTGATGGGTGCCAACCTTGCCCGCAACTTCGCTCGCCACGGCTATGTGGTCGCTGTCCACAACCGATCCGCCGAACGCACCGAGTCGTTGCTCGCCGAGCACGGTGACGAGGGCGAATTTGTGGGGACCGAAACCCTGGCCGAGCTGGTCGCTGAGCTGAAGCGCCCCCGTCGGGTGCTGGTCATGGTCGCTGCCGGTGCGGTGGATGCCGTGATCGCAGAGCTAGCTGAACTCCTGGAGCCCGGGGATGTGGTGATCGACGGTGGCAACTCCCACTACCCGGACACCATCCGTCGCGAACAGGCCCTGGCTGAGCGGGGCCTGCACTTCGTGGGAGTCGGCGTTTCCGGTGGGGAAGACGGCGCACTGAACGGCCCGGCCATCATGCCCGGTGGCCCCCCGGCCTCCTACCAGAGCCTGGGCCCGATGCTCGAAGACATTGCCGCTGACTTCCAGGGCGACCCGTGCTGTGCCTGGATCGGCCCCAATGGGGCCGGCCACTACGTGAAGATGGTGCACAACGGGATCGAATACGCCGATATGCAGGTCATCGGTGAGGCCTATGATTTGATGCGCCAGGTCGCCGGCATCTCACCGGCAGAACAGGCCGAGATTTTCGCCACGTGGAACACCACCCAACTGGAGTCCTACCTGATCGATATCACCGCCCAGGTTCTGGGCCACATCGATGCCACCACTGGCAAGCCCCTGGTGGATGTCATCGTTGACAGTGCGGGACAAAAAGGCACCGGTCGCTGGACCGCGATCTCTGGGCTGGACATTGGCTCCGGAGTCGCCGCGATCGCTGAGTCCGTCTTCGCCCGTACCGTCTCGTCACAGCGTCAGGTACGAGCCCAAGCCCAGCAGCTTCTCTCGGCCGGGGCTGAACCGGTGACCATTGACGACCGGGAGGCTTTCATCGACGATGTGGCCCAGGCACTATATGCCTCCAAGCTGGTGTCTTATGCCCAAGGCATCGACATGCTCACCACCGCGGCAGCCACCTACGACTGGCCATTGGATATTGGCACCATCGCCTCGCTGTGGCGGAATGGTTGCATCATTCGCGCCCGGTTGCTCGACGAGATCATGCAAGCCTATGGCGGACGCGATGTGACCCGGCACCCCGATCCGCAGAATTCCGGAGCCGGGGACTACCCGGCAAACCTGTTGTTCGCCCCGAAGTTCACCGAAGCGATCACCGCAACTCTTCCGGCCTGGCGTCGTGTGGTCGCCACCGGTGTGGCGGCGGGTGTGCCGGTCCCGGTGTTCTCCTCGGCCCTGGCCTGGTACGACCAGATGCGCGCCGAGCGACTGCCAGCGGCACTGACTCAGGGCTTGCGCGACTACTTTGGCGCCCACACCTATCAGCGCGTCGACCGCCACGGGTCCTTCCATACCCTGTGGTCCCAGGACCGTTGCGAGATTGAGCAGTAGCCACACACCGCCTGCACCTTACCGGCGCGCACGGGCCGCCACCGCCGTGTTGTTTCTGACCAACGGGGCCCTGTTCGCCAACCTGTTGCCACGCTACCCGGAGATCAAAGACTCGCTAGGACTCAGCGACGGGGTCTTCGGTATTGCCGTCGCCGCGTTTCCCGCCGGAGCGATCCTGTTCGGACTCCTGGCCGCCCGGCTCGTGCGGGCTTTCGGGTCCGGGCTGATTGCCGCGGTCTTTACCGCACTGGTGGCTGTTGGTCTGCTCGGAGCGAGCTTGGCCCCCAGCCTCTGGGTGCTCATGCTGTGTCTGCTGATTGCCGGTGGCGCTGATGCGGTGGCCGATGTTTCCCAAAATGAGCACGCCTTGCGTGTCCAAGCCGGATACCACCGGTCCATCATCAATTCCTTGCACGCGGTCTGGTCGCTGGGTGGGGTGCTGGGTGGGGTCATGGCAGCCGGGGCAGTGGGGCTCACCCTCCCGCTACCGGTACACCTGAGCCTCTCCGGGGCGATGTTCACGCTGGCGGCTGTTGGGGCCTGGTGGTGGATGCTCCCACGCCAACACACCGGCACTGCACCCGGGCAGGTATCCATCGAGAGTCACCCGACACCGGGGAAACGTTGCCGCCTGCCGATCCGCTGGTCGAGCCTTGGATTCCTGCTGGTGCTGGTCTTGATCGGCAACACCGGGACCATGGTTGAAGACGTCGGGAACTCCTGGGCGGCCCTGTATCTCTCCGAGGAACGTGGCACCAGCCCCATCGTGGCAACTATGGGGTTCACCACGCTGATCACCGGCCAACTGATGGGCCGGTTGGTCGCCGACCCGCTGATTAACCGCTTCGGGCTACGCCCCATCCTCAGCCTGGGTGGTGCATTGATCGGGCTCGGGCTCGGTGTCGCGTTGCTGTTCCCATCGGTCTGGGGCACCATCCTGGGAGTCGGCATCGCCGGATACGGCTCCGCGGCTCTGGTCCCCGGCGCCTACGATCAAGCCCACCGTATCCCGGGCTTACCCGAAGGAACCGGCGTCACCCTCGTGTCCTGGCTGATGCGGATTGGCTTTCTCATCACCCCACCGGTGGTCGGTGCACTCGCCGAGGTCAGCGAGCTACGCTGGGCGCTGCTGGTGGTTCCCGCTGCCGGAGTGCTCACGATGTGGTTAGCCCGGTGGATCCCGGACACGCAGACGGCTGGGGCCCGAGCCTAGGGCAAGGTCCTTAGATCCACAGGGCCGGGTCGACGTACTCTGCCGGGTCGACGGCCGGCTTATTTTCCTGCGGTGATTTCCGAATACGCGCGGTGGCCGGTACACCGGTGGCAATGGCATTATCGGGAGTATCTTTGACGACCACCGCGTTAGCACCCACCGCAGTGCCCGCCCCAATCTCCACCGGGCCGAGGATCTTAGCGCCAGCACCGACGACGACACCGTCATGCAACGTGGGGTGGCGCTTGACCTTCTCCAAGGACTGTCCACCAAGCGTCACACCGTGATACAGCATCACATCGTCACCGATCTCCGTGGTTTCGCCAATCACCACGCCCATGCCGTGGTCGATAAAAAACCGCCGACCAATCGTGGCCCCCGGGTGAATCTCGATACCGGTCAGCGCCCGGTTGATTTGGGACAGCAGGCGAGCAGGAAGTTTGAGGTGCTCGTGTTGCCAGGCTTTATGGGCAAGACGGTGCATCCATATGGCATGGAGCCCCGAATAGGCCAACGCGACTTCAACGGAGCCCCGAGCCGCGGGGTCATGGTCCTTGACCGCCTGGATATCTTCGACAACGCGACGGGTAATACGTGAGAGAAAGCCCACTGAGCTCAGCCTTTCGGTGCGAGTTTCCATCATCTGCTGACCGCGAACGGGGTCAGGCATCTATCAACAACACGTGAGTTTAGTGTCATATTCCACTCTGAAACGTTACGAGACAAAAAAGACCCCCGCCGGTCCTAGGTGACCTGGGCGGGGGCCTGCAGCGCTCTTCCGGGCTTGCTGAGCGCGTACTGGCCTACCCCAGCCAGTTAGCCGCGAATGTCTTCGTACAGCACGGTGGAAATGTAGCGCTCACCGAAGTCGGGGATGATCGCCACGATCAGCTTGCCCTCGTTGTCGGACTTGGCGGCCTCAGCCAGCGCAGCCGAGATGATGGCACCAGCGGAAATACCGCCCAGAATGCCTTCCTGGGTACCGAGGTCGCGGGCAGCCTTGACGGATTCCTCCAACGTGGCGGCGTAGACCTCGTTGTACAGTTCGGTGTCGAGCACCTCGGGGACGAAGTTCGCCCCGATACCCTGGATCTTGTGCGGGCCGGGCTTGCCGCCGGAAAGGATCGGCGAATCTGCTGGCTCGACGGCCACGATCTTCAGCTCCGGCTTCTGCTCGCGCAGATAGCGCCCAGCACCGGTCAAGGTGCCACCGGTACCGATACCGGAGACCAGCACATCAATAGCGCCGTCGGAGTCTTCCCACAGCTCCGGCCCGGTGGTGTCATAGTGTGCCTGCACGTTGGCTTCGTTGGCGAACTGGCGAGCCCAGATGGCGTTATCAGACTCGGCCACGATCTGTTGGGCCTTTTCGACGGCGCCGCGCATCCCATCGGCACCGGGGGTGAGTACGATTTCTGCACCATAGGCGCGCAACATCACCCGACGCTCAGCCGACATGGTTTCGGGCATGGTGAGAATGACACGGTAGCCACGAGCTGCCCCAACCATCGCCAGAGCGATACCGGTGTTCCCGGACGTACCTTCCACAACGATGCCACCCGGGCGAAGCTCGCCGGACTTCTCGGCAGCGTTGATGATCGCGACACCAATACGGTCCTTGACTGAATTAGCTGGGTTGTAGAACTCCACCTTGGCCGCCACATTGCCAGGCAAGTCCTGGTCCAAGCGGTTGAGCTTGACCAAGGGGGTGTGACCAACAGCTTCGGTAATATTATTCAGTAGTGCCATGGGTGTTGCCATCCTTTCTTTCACCGCGGGCAACGGGTTAGCCTTTCCTTACTTAAGCGTAGAAGATCACGTGGGAAGGCATCAGTCGATCAGCCACGAAGCGTAATCTTTGCGGATTCGGGACAGTTTTGGGTTAATGACCACCTGGCAATATCCCATGGCGGGGTGTTTGTGATAAAAGTCCTGGTGCTCATCTTCGGCTGGCCACCAGTGCCCCGCCGGTTCGATGGTGGTCACAATCGGAGCATCCCAGAGCTGCTGGTGTCGGTCGATCGCGTCTGCAAAGTCCTGGCGGTCTTGCGCGGTGCGGGGGAAGACCGCAGAACGATACTGGGGGCCGACATCCCCACCTTGTCTGTTCAGACTCGTCGGATTGTGCGAGGCGAAAAAGATATCGAGAACCACCCCCACATCGATTACCTGAGGGTCAAAGCGGACCTTTACCGCCTCGGCGTGCCCGGTGGTGCCACTGCAGACCTGCCGATAGCTGGGATGGTCTACGTAGCCACCGGTGTAGCCACTTTCCACTGCGGTAATACCCCGGGTCTTGCGATAAATGGCGTCCTGACACCAAAAACAGCCCCCAGCCATGATGAGCTCACGGGTCTGCGGTGTCGCGTTCGTGTCGAAGTTCTGATCCATCACGCCAGGTATAGCGTGCTACGGGGGTGAATTCATTCCCTGACTGCGAGACAATAGAGACATGGCCGATTCCACACTCTCGTCAGCGTCCGATGCGTCCACCCAGCAGCACCGATACCACCGAACTCCCACCTTGCGCGAGGTGATCGAGGTGATGGAAGAACTCTGGCCGTTATCACTGGCCGAACCCTGGGATGCTTCCGGAGTGGTGACCGGCCGAGTTGAACAACCCGTGCGGCGAGTTCATTGGGCCGTTGATCCGGTTCAAGCGGTGGTCGATGAGGCTGTAGAGGCCGGAGCCGATCTGTTGATTACCCATCACCCGCTGTTGCTCAAAGCGGTGCACTCGGTGGCAGCGGACCAATTTAAGGGCAAAGTCGTGCACACTCTGATTGAGGGTGGGTGTGCACTGATTACCGCTCATACCAACGCCGATTCTGCGGTCGGCGGGGTCTCCGATGTGATGGCCGAGATTCTGGGCCTGCAGCATGTGGTGCCACTGGCACCGGCCGAGAAGGGACAATCAGTCAACGGTGAGGGGATGGGTCGAGTTGGGACGTTGCCCCACCCATTGCGCCTGGAAGACTTTGCCGCCCGGGTGTTTTCTGCTCTGCCCGCGGTCGCGCCCGGAGTGCGGGTGGCCGGTGACCGCAACGGCGTGGTCCGCACCGTGGCGGTGACCGGTGGGGCCGGAGACTCGTTATTCGACCAGGTGCGTGCCCACCACGCTGATGTATATGTCACCGCTGATTTGCGCCACCATCCAGCCAGTGAAGCCCGCGAACGGGCAGCACTAGAAGGCGACCGACCCTATCTGGTCGACGTCTCCCATTTCGCCTCCGAATGGCTGTTCTTGCCGGCAGCCGCACAGGCCCTACAGCGCGGGTTGGCCGAGCATGGCTGGACGGTTGACACTGGCGTCTCAGCACTGAACACCGACCCCTGGGACTTTGTGATCACCGCCGGTCGAAACTGATCACACCACAACAGACCCGACGAGAAGACACGAGACCAGAAGCGACGCGGACAGTGTACGGATCGAAAGGAATGGCGCGATGCCAGTGACACGCTACGACCCCGAAACCCAACGACGACTTCTCGACCTGCAGGCCTTCGACACCCAGATTGCCACAGCGAAACAGCGCCTGGCTCAGCTGAAGAAAGACCCTGATTACCAGCAAGGCAAAAACCAGTACGAGAAGTTCACCGATCAACTCCAACACCTCAACCGTCAACGGGAGGACGCTGGTCTCCGCCTGGCTGAAGCACAGTCAACCGAAGCATCCCTTGACCGGCGGGTGAAGACGTTGAGCGGGCAAGCAGAAGAGAACGCGGCGAACTCCCACCAGTTGAATGCGATCTTGGCGCAGAAATCCTCGGTGGAAGCCGATCTGGCGCAGGCGGAAGCGGCCACCGGTGCTGCCCGTGAGGCTGTGGCCGGGGTGGATGCCGAGATCTCCGCCTGCCAACAACAGCGTCAGTATTTGAAGCAAAACCTCGAAGAGCTCGCGGTGCGACTGAAAGACCAGATGGGCCAGATCGCTACCGAGGGCAAACGACTAACGGCAGCACGGGCTGAACTGGTTGGGAGCCTGCCGGAGGAGTTGGTGGCTCACTACCAAGACATTGCCCAGCGTAACGCAGGAATCGGTGTTATGCGGTTAGACGGCAATACCTCGGCCAGTGGCATGACACTGTCGCCGGTAGAACTCGCAGCGATTGACAATACGCCCGCCGACCAGCTGGCCTATGATCCAGAGACCGGCGTCATCCTTATTCGCGACGAGGCGTAGCGACGGAGTAGTCGGAGCTAGTCTTCAGGCAAAATGACCTGCAACGAGCCGCCCCGAGAGGCTTGGGGGCGCACCATTTCCACGTCCCAGCGGTCTTCACCACCGCTACGGCCGGCTTCTTTGACCACGTCGAGCACCTTGTCCAAGGAGCGCGTGGAGCGAGCATCGGCCTCGACTAAGGCTCGGGCAATTCGGCCACGGGTGTACTTTGCCGCGTGGGAGACAGTCTTCGGGGTGCCACCACGCATCTGGAAAACATTGACGGTCAATGTGATGGGGTGCGGGGCTTCCCACATTTTCTGATAACCACCGGATCGACAATCCACGATCGGGCCATCGTGGGTGGCGCGTTGGTCCAGCCACGGTGCCATTTTGGGGCGCCACCACTTAGCGGTCGTGCCCACGGTGTGCAGTTTGGCGGATACAGACATCCGGTAGGCCGGAATTCTATCGGCAATCCCGGTGACGCCGAACAGACCAGAGAAAACCAAAACTTTCTGCCGAGCGCGCCGTTTGGCCGCCGGCGTCAGGGAGGCATAATCGAATGCTTCATAGAGCACTCCGGTATAAATCTGGTGCGCTGGTGCGGCGGGTGCAATATTCAGGTGCTGGTTGGCGGCCACCTCATTGCTGAGTTTTCGGGACACCCCAAGCTCATCGTAGACCGTCGGCAACGAGGAGGCTGTCGCCAGATTTCCCATCATGGTGTGGCGCTCTCCGTTCAGTTGCGGGAACACCAAAGAATCCCAAGAGATCGGGCGACCTTTCTCTGGGTAATTCTTTCCTTCTGAAGGGGGCAAAAGCACTAGCATTAGTCCCACTCTAAACGGCAGAGACCAAACTCCCGGTGACCGACAAGTCGTGGCGATGTAAACAACAGTTGTTCTTATGGCCTGAGGGTGACCGCCGGGAACGCTAGACTAGCTGTCCGGGATGGTCCGGCAAACGGTCGCGGCTCAGCGACGTGAGTCGAGGAAAGTCCGGACACCGTAGGGCAGGATGGTGGGTAACGCCCACTCGGGGTAACCCGCAGGCTAGTGCAACAGAAAGTAAACCGCCCCTGTTGGGTAAGGGTGAAACGGTGGTGTAAGAGACCACCAGCGTTGCTGGTGACAGCAACGGCTTGGTAAACCCCATCCGGTGCAAAACCAAGTAGGGTGCCAACTCGTGGCCCGCGAGACGCACCCGGGTTGGTTGCTAGAGTCCTGCAGCAATGCAGTCTGACCTAGATGGATGACCGTTACCGTGGGCTTGGCAACGAGCCCACGGCACAGGATCCGGCTTATCGCCGGTCCATCCCACTGATCGTCAGCACCGGTGGCCACCTGCCGGTGAATATCTCCCACATCGTTAGGGTCTTAAAGGAGGACGCGGCTGTGCAGGCACCTTATCCTCGGCGTGGAAAGTCGCGGTCTCGCCTCGGCTCTCGGTCCCATCACCACAGAGGACATCGCAGGTCGCCAGGCATCGGGCGTAGCGCGAGCCGCCGGCGGAAGTCTTCCCGGCGCACGACCGGGACCGTCGTGGTGGCCGCCCTGGTGTTGATGGGGCTGCTCGTGGTCTTCGGGCTGTTTCCCGACCAGTCCACATTGACCGAGGTGGATGCCCAAGACCGCACTGCTGAAGAGCTCCTTGATCACCTGGAGACCGGGGACCGTGACTTCTCCGCTGAATATCAGCGCGAATACTTTGGTGATGGCTGGCTGGACCTCGACGGTGATGGGTGTAGTACCCGCAATGAAATTCTGGCCCGTGATCTCCAAAACGTCACCTACCGCAGTGGCACCGATGACTGCGTGGTAGACAGCGGGGTGCTTGAGGACCTGTACACCGGTCAAACCCTGACCTTCCAGCGTGGCGAGGACACCTCCTCGCAGGTACAAATTGATCACGTCGTTGCGCTATCAGACGCCTGGCAAAAAGGCGCCCAAGAACTGTCTGAAGACCAGCGCCACCGGTTTGCTAACGACCCGTTGAACCTTGAAGCCGTCTCCGGTCCGGTAAATACTGCCAAATCTAATAGCGACGCCTCTGAATGGTTGCCTCCGGATCCGGAAAGCCACTGCGAGTATGCCGGCCGACAGATCTCGGTCAAAGCCAAATATGAGCTGTGGGTCACCGCGGAAGAACGACAGGCATTGGAGAATATTCTGCAGACCTGTCCGGACCAGCCTGCCTACGAATCGGCGGTGTGAGCCATTGCTCCGCCGTGTGATGTCCCTGCCCACCGGCTAGTCGTGGTTAGAATGAAAGGACGTTTGGAGCCATCCGTAGCAGCCCGCCCTGCGACAAGGATGTCGTCGGGGCATTGCCTTCGCCAGAGAGGATGAACACCCAGTGGCAGATCACACCGCTGAGATTAAACAGGCCGAAGACAAGTGGGGACAGCGAGAAGAACTGGCAGAGCGGATGATCCCGCTGATCGGCCAGCTCTACCGCGACCACAATGTTGTCACCAACATTCATGGACGCACGCTGGTTCACAAGTCGGTCATCGACGTTATCCGTGCCCACCGTTTTGCCCGGCAGGTCGATGAAGCCGAACTTCCCATTGCTGAAACCTTCCCCCTGCTACAGGCAGCTACTCAGTTGAACCTGGGTGCGGCCAAATTGGACCTCGCCCTGTTGGTGCGTGACTGGCGGTCTTCGGGCGTGAACGACCCCGAAGAGTTCTTGCGCACCGCACTAGCTGACATTGTCGACGGCAACGGTGCCGGGGTGGGGGAAGAAACCGATGTGGTGCTCTACGGTTTCGGCCGGATCGGTCGCCTGCTGGCCCGGATTCTACTCTCCCACGCCGGTGGCGGAACCGGTTTGCGGCTGCGCGCCATTGTGGTGCGTCGCAACACCGATGACGACTTGATCAAACGCGCTTCCCTGTTGCGCCGCGACTCCATTCACGGGCCGTTCAACGGTTCGGTCGTGGTGGATGAGGACTCCAACACCATCACCGCCAATGGCACGCGCATCCAGGTCATCTACGCCTCCGATCCGGCCGAGGTGGACTACACCGCCTACGGCATCTCCGAGGCCATCGTGGTCGATAACACCGGGCGTTGGCGTGACGAAGAAGGCCTGAGCAAGCACTTGGCTGCTCGGGGGAGCGCCAAGGTGATCCTGACCGCACCGGGTAAGGGCGATATTAAAAACATCGTCTACGGTGTGAACCACACTGATATTCGGCCCGAGGACACGATCGTCTCCGCCGCATCGTGCACGACCAACGGCATCACTCCGGTGCTGAAGGTTATCCAGGACGAGTACGGCATTGACCACGGCCACGTCGAAACCGTGCACGCCTATACCAACGACCAGAACCTCACCGATAACTTCCACAAGGGCTCCCGCCGCGGTCGCTCGGCAGGCCTGAATATGGTGCTGACCGAAACCGGCGCGGCGAAAGCAGTGGCCAAGGCTCTGCCCGAGTTGAAGGGCAAATTATCGGGTAATGCCATCCGTGTTCCGGTTCCGGATGTCTCGATGGCTATTTTGAACCTGGAACTCAACAAGCCGACCTCGGTCGATGAGATCAACTCCCGCTTGCGCCAAGAGTCACTGACCGGTGCGATGCGTAGCCAGATTGACTACACCAACTCTCCAGAGGTCGTCTCCACCGACTTTGTGGGCTCCGAGCGTGCCGGCGTAGTTGATGGTCTGTCCACCATCGTCAATAACGGCACCCACTTGGTGCTCTACGTCTGGTACGACAACGAGTTTGGATACTCTTCTCAGGTCATCCGCGTCATTGAGAAGATGGCCGGTGAATCCCTGCCAGTGCTTCCGGCTCGCGACTAGGACCGCCCAACCGAGGCATCAGGACAGCGAACACCACAGCCCCCGAATGCGTCCCAACAGAAGGACGTGGCCGGGGGCTGTGCGTTGGTGGCTAGGAATCTTGCCGACTGTTTGGTGTATCCTCCGCTTCGGCCAGGGCCTCGGCGTCTACCTCGTGGCCGAAAGGATCCTGATCGTTTCCTGGCAACCAGGTGCGACCTTCGGTAGTCCAGCCGTGTTTTTTCAGCTCTTTCTTCCACCTTTTCGACCAGCGCTTATTCAACCGGTTGACATATAGCGTGCCGTTGAGGTGGTCGAATTCATGCTGCATAATGCGGGCAAACCAACCGGTGGCCTCGAAATCGAGCGCATCACCGTTGACGGTAAAACCTTGCAGGCGGACATGATCTGAACGCTGCAAGGGGAATCCCAGCCCGGGGACCGACAGGCAACCCTCGGTATCCTCGGTGCGGTCGGGTTCTTCCTCCGAAATTTTGCCCAGCACAGTCAGCACCGGATTGATCACTTCGCCGTGGGTGGGTGCTACCCCTGCGGTGTCCTCGTAGCCCCAGGTAAAGATTCGTAGCCCGACCCCAACTTGCGGTGCGGCTAAGCCAACGCCATTGGCAACCCGCTGGGTGAGGTGCATGTCCTGAACGAGCGTGACGATCTCCGGGGTGATCTCGGTGACCTCAGTGGCACGACGGTGGAGGACAGGATCACCGTGAATGGTGATAGGACGGATAGTGGCCACGAAAAATTACTCCTTAGCTCTAGAGTGATTTCTAGAGGTCGACGATCTCAAACTCGAGAAGCTCAGCACTTTGGGCGGCCGGTTTGGGACGCTCGCCCTGTTCGGAATCGTCATGGGCATGTGCGGCAGCTGCACCGTGGTCGCGCCAGTGTTCAAAGTCCTGACGGGAAGCCCATTGGGTGAAGACAAAATAACGGTCTTCGCCGGCAGTAGGGCGTAACAATTTGAAGCCTTCAAAACCGGGTGCTTGGTCGACAGCATGTTTGCGAGCAGCAAAACGCTGTTCGAGAGTTGCGCGAGCTTCGTCAGGTACGGTCAGCGCATTGATCACAACAATAGACATCGGGTAGTCAGCCTTTCGTGATATTTCCTACGGGGAGGTTGATGACTCGTCAAGACTCCAGCTCGTACCGCAGATCTCGTCGAGGGTGGCCGCGGCCTGCTGAATATCTGGGTTCGATAAATCGACATCCGGGACGGCATCGGGTGATTCACCGGCCATGGTCGAGACCTGTTGGGTAAATGCTGGCGCATACACGCGCATCGCCTCAGCGAGTCGATCATCGCTGGTCTTATCGGTGGCTTGGTTCCATTCCTCGGTCATCTGGTCACTGACGGTGGTGTTATCGGAGATGGCATCACCGTGGGTCTGGGACTGGACAGACTGAAACTCCAGCACCTTAGAACAGGTCTCATCGGTGGAGTCAGACCAACAACTACTCAAGGTGAGCCCAGCGATCACCGCGAGCACGCAACCGATCACACGGTGGGATACCAACGAGGCGACACGTTGAGTGCTCGATGCCATGACTGCTCCTGAGGTCACGAAAACAGCGCCACTGATCAGGGCTGTGCTGAGATTCGAGTCTAGTCTACTCCTGACCCAGACCGGTCTAATGGTGGGGCTTGGCGCCCCGATGACTCGGCAAGACCGGGTAGCCGGGGATGAAAAAAGTCCCGTGAACTCTCGAACGGAAAAGTTCACGGGACGATATTTCCGGGTGAGTAACGGGGCTCGAACCCGCGACCTTCTGGACCACAACCAGACGCTCTACCAGCTGAGCTATACCCACCATAAGGTCCTGCCCACCAGCGCATGATGTGTCATAGTCTGCTGGGCAACGCCTAGTAACTATACCCTGTTTTCTCGTTGACACCCAATCGGGAACAACATGCGGTAAAGAGGGCGTTAACGGGCGTAGTCAGCGGTCTGATAGAGCTCCAACTCACCGGCAATTTTTTGGGCTTGCGCTGCGGTGGGGCCGGGGGAGGGGACCATGATCGTATCTCGGTAATAGCGCAACTCATTAATGGAGTCGACGATATCTCCCAGGGCACGGTGGTTGCCCGATTTTTCCGGGGCATTCTCATAGGCATCAACAAACCAGCGTTTGGCCAGTTCTTTGATCGAGGAGACATCGACGATCCGGTAATGCAGGTGGTCGGTGACCGCAGGCATTTCTTTGGTCAAAAACAATTTGTCCTGGCCCACGGTATTGCCGGCCAGTAGCGCGGTGCGCGGGGTGGGGCAGTGGGTGGTGATGTAGTCCATGACCACAGCGGAGGCGTCCTGCAGGTTCATGCCCTGTTCCCACTCGTTGATCAAACCGGTGGAGGTGTGCATCTGGGTGACAAAATCATTCATCTGAGTCACCGCTGCGTCTGAGGGCTTAATCACGACATCGACCCCGTCGCCCAGAATATTCAGTTCCGAGTCCGTGACTAGTACCGCAACTTCCACCAGTGTGTCCACATCCGGGTCTAACCCGGTCATTTCACAATCGATCCACACCAGATTGCGGTTGGCATTCTCCACGGGGGTCTTCTCGGACATTCGTGTCTCCCTGACAGATTGATTTCACATGCTTCCACCGCCAGGAACAACAGTCCGGCAGTGTTGGTGTCTTCCACCGTACTCTCCGCTAACGATGATAGATTATGCACCGAATTAGCACGATGACACCCGATGAACAGCTGTGGGTGCGGCCGTTGCCCACTCCACCGGCCGGGTACCCCGGTTGCCATCAAAAGGACGAACATGACCACCACTGAGGTATCCACCGCCTCGGAGCAACCCCGCCGGGCGCTCTCACCCTCGCTGGTGATCGCGGCAGTGGTTGGTGTCGTGGGGTCGGCGATGGTGATGCTCGGGTCCTATGCAGTCGGCTGGCTGGCAGCGGCCTCACCGTTAAATCAGTGGCAGGTGCTCACCCCGTTGCGCGCGACCAATCACGGCGTGGCGATCGGAACGTTGCTCCTTACGCTGGGATGTTGGGTGATGTTCTGGGCCTGGTTGCGACTAGGGATTGTGCTGCGTCGGCGCGTCTCGTCTCAGCAAGGGTTCTACCGGTTTCCCGCCGGCTCCCTGGCCCCGGTGACCATCATTACCACCCTGTGGATCCTGCCACAGCTACTCTGTCTGCCCATCTTCTCCCGCGATATCTTCGCGTATGTAAATCAAGGACGGCTGGTGCTCTCCGGGGGAGACCCCTATGAAGAGGGCATTTCCAACCTGTCGAACTGGTTCCAACTGGGCACTGACACCACCTGGGCTGAAGACGCCACACCCTATGGTCCCATCTTCTTATGGATTGCCGCCGGCATCATGGCCCTCAGCGGTGTGGACAGCCCCGATCTGGCAATCCTGCTCTTCCGCGTGGTTGCTGTCGCCGGCGTGGCCTTGATCATGTACTACGTGCCCACATTGGCAGCCCACTATGGTGTGGACCCGGCTCGGGCCCAGTGGATCTCAGCAGCCAATCCGCTCTTTATTATTTCTTTCGTCTCCTCGGCTCATAATGACGCGTTGATGGTGGGCTTCGCGGTCGCTGGGATCTACTACGCGGTGCGCGGGCGCGGACTGATCGCGGTGCTGCTGGTGGTCGCCTCGATCGGCATTAAGCCCATCACGGTGGTGTTGCTACCCTTTATTGGCCTGTGGTGGGCCGGACGCAATCCGGGGTGGGTGCGCAAATTCGGCTACTGGGCCCTGACCTTGGCGATCGCTCTCGCCGTGCTGGTGGCTGTTGGACTCATCAACGGCTACGGTTTCGGCTGGGTATCGGTGATGGCCGAGACCGGCACGGGCTCGGTCCCGTGGTCGCCGATTGGTTTCACCTACGATATGATCCGCACTCCCCTCAACGCCCTGGGTATCCCCAGCGACTGGGTGCTGGACGTGCTGAAACTCATCGGTCGCATTGCCTCGGTCATCATCGTGCTGATTCTGATGTTCACCGGCCGACAATCCCAGCTGTTGCAACGGACCACCTGGGCGTTTGCCACTATCGTGTTGCTTTCACCGATCGTCCAGCCCTGGTACGTGTTGTGGTTGTTGCCCCTGTTCGTGGTGGTGGGCATCAAAGGCAACTGGCAACTGAAGCTGGTCATCGTGATCGTCGCCTTCTTCCTTGCCTTCGGTGCCGCTGACCAGCTGTTCATTTGGCAATTCCTCACCGTCGGGGAATTCATGCCCCACCTATCTACCGCGGTGTCCTGGATCTGCATCATCTGGATTCTGCTACTGGACCCGCTGACCTCCCGCATGATGAAAGAAGACTGGCACGTGCGTGACGGGTTGAAAAACACCTGGCGTCGCCTGCGGACCCTACGCGCCAGCGACCTGGCGTTCTGGCGGATCACCCGCACCCCGGACAGGCCACCGATTTCGCGCGAACCTGATCGGAGTGGTGCTGATCAATGACTCTGGGCATCTGGTTCCACCGTCGGTTGTTGAGTTTGGCCCATCCTGAACCACGCCGTCACCTGCTGACCGGGCTGATCGCTTCCCTGGCCATCATGGTCTCCTCCTGGGGCGTGGGGTGGCTCCCCAGCTCCCAATTCTCCTGGTTCGCCCACTCCACGGTGCTCAACCCCCTGCGTGTGGAAACCGCCGGGGTGCTCACCTGCGCCATCGTGCTGGTCACCGCCTCACTGTTACTGGTTCGCTGTTGGTTACGCCTTGGGCAAGATTTGCGATTGCCGCACACCCGCTACCGCGGGATAAACCCCGAGCCTGAACCTGGGGCGCCCGCCCGACTGGAACACGCCCGCTATCGGGTGCTGACCCGAGCCATGGTGCTCTGGACGCTTCCGCTGATCTTCACCTTCCCGATCTTCTCCCGTGACGTTTACTCCTATATTGCCCAAGGGCAGGTGTTGCACTCCGGGTGGAGCCCCTATGAGACCGGGGTATCCACGCTACCCGGGTGGTTTAGTCAAGGCGCCGACTCCATTTGGGCCGAATCCCCCTCACCGTATGGGCCCCTGTTTCTGCTACTGGCACAAGGCATCACCTTTGTCTCCGGCCAGGTCCCGGAAATCGCGGTCCTGCTGTTCCGCGTGGTCTCGATCGCCGGGCTGTTTCTGTGCTGGTACACCGTGATTGAGCTGTCTCGCCGATTCGGCGCCCGCCCCGACTGGGCGTTGTGGGTCAGCGTACTCAACCCACTGGTCAGTCTCTACTTGGTGGCTGGAGTCCACAACGACTCGTTGATGCTGGGGCTGCTGTTGGCCGGGTTCCTGCTGTTAGGCAGTTACCGGCCCACGACCGGCTGGTGGCTGCGCACCGTGGTGGGGCTGGTACTGATCGCCTGTTCGATTGGCATCAAACCTCTGACAATTCTGGCCCTGCCCTTCGCCGGGATGATGCTCTGTCGACCCGACCCACATGACCAGCGCGAGGTCAGCTATCGGCAACGGATACTCGCCTGGGGACTCTGCGCGGTCGTGGTCGGTGCGGTGATGACCGTCTTCGGCTGGATCTCCGGGCTGTGGTTTGGCTGGATCCCGGCCATGACCACCGCTGGTGACGCTGCCTTCCCCTATGCGCCCTTCGGGTTGCTCGGCCTGGGTATCGGCTGGATCACCGACGCGCTGGCCCAGACCGGTATCCGCCCGGTCGCCGACGTGGTCTACACGCTGGGTACCGTGATCTCTGCTGTGGTGGTGGCCTACCTGGCGCTGAAGCGCTCGGTGACCCACCCGGTGATTTCCACCGGTATCGCGCTGATCGTCTCCATTCTGCTGGCACCGATCATCCAGCCCTGGTACCTGCTGTGGGTGCTGCCGCTATTCGCCGTGGTCCGGCTGTGGCATCCGCGCTGGTCCTGGATGCTGTACCTACTCATCATGGTGCTGGTGGTCATCGGCGTGGTCGATCAGGTGTCGGTGGCCGAATGGATTCCCATCCTGCTGGTGCGGGTGATCACCGGCGTCATCGGTGTCATCGGGATGGCGGGGTTGCTATTCTGGGATCCGGCCACCTCACAAGCCTTCCCGCCGCAACGCGACCGAGATGCCACCACGCTACGACACCTGGAGAAAGACTAACCCCTTATGCCTGCACCCACTGACTCCACCACACGCACCCCGGAACGCCGCCCGGTGCCCCGGTCGGCAGTCACCCCCCGACTGCTCGTGGTGCTGGTGCTGGTCACCCTGGTAGCGGCTGTGTTGGCGTTGCTGTCCAAACAATGGTGTCGTGTCAACGGCTGGGGGACCCCGGATGCGCACATCCACATGTGTTACTCGGACTTCGCGCAACTGTTTCCCACCCGCGGGCTGGCCGAAGCTTGGTTCCCGTTCTACACGCCACTACCCGAAGACCAGTGGCTGGAATACCCGGCCCTGCTGGCGGTCATCGCCGGTCTCACCGCCTGGATGGTGCCCGGTGAGGGCGCAACGCTGGAACGCACCGTGGCCTACTTCGACATCAACGCCGCCCTGATCACGGTGTGCTGGATCATCACCGTGATTGCCACCGCCTACACCGCCCGCAACCGTCCCAAAGACGCACTGTTGGTAGCTCTTGCTCCTGCGATGATCCTGACCGCGTTCATTAACTGGGATCTGTGGGCGGTGATGCTCGGCTCGCTGGCGCTGTGGGCCTTTGCCCGGAACCAGAACGTACTCGCCGGGGTGCTGATTGGGCTGGGTACGGCCATGAAGCTCTACCCGTTATTCTTCTTGGGCGCGATCCTGGTGCTGGCGATCCGTACCGGCAAACTCGGAGTGTTCGCCAAAGTCATCTTCCCGGCAGCGATCACCTGGCTGGCGGTCAACCTGCCATTTATGCTCACAGCCTTCGACCAATGGTCGCGGTTCTACACCTTCTCCTCCGATCGTGAAGTGTCCTTCTCCTCGATGTGGTTGGCCCTGGACTTCACTGGCTGGTCCGGGGAGACGTTTTCGCTGATCTCCAATGGGCTGTTCGCCCTGTGTTGCGTGGGGTTCCTGATCCTGGGCTTGCGTGCCCCGGTCCGGCCCCGCATGGCTCAGTTGTGCCTGTTGATCGTGGCTGCCTTTATTCTGCTCGGAAAGGTCTACTCACCACAGTTTGTGATGTGGCTGATCCCGCTGGTCGTGCTCGCGCGCCCCAAACAGGCTCAATTCTGGATCTGGCAGGCCGCGGAGGTGTATCACTTCGGCGGAGTGTGGATGGAATCGGCCCGGATCACCTCCGGTGGCGAGTTCGGTGACTGGTGGGTCACCGCCTGGTACGCCACCGGCATCATCGCCCACATGGTCACCCTGATCTGGATCTGTTTGTCAGTCATCGGCGATATCCTGCGTCCGCAACGCGATGAACTGCGCGGTGACGGTAGCCAGAATTCACCGCTTGATCCAGGTGGGGGAGACTTCAACGCTGCGGCCGATCGGTGGGTGCTCAGCCCCGCTCGTCGAAACGGGAGCGTCGATAGGTCGCAGGCCACGTCACCCGCAACAAGGTGATCCGTCCATCAGATTCTCGTTGCACCCGGCCACTGAGCAGTGCATCGTCGAGGCCACGACGCAGTCTGGCCTGTAGCCGCGGACTGTTGTCGGGGGCGGCATCGGGGCCACGCAGTCGGCGGAGGGTAGCCTCGATGAGCTGATCGACGGGCATCCCGCCAGCCTCGGTCTCTTCGGCCAGCGTCGCCCAGTGGGCATTGGCAATTTCTCGGATCGGCGCCTGGACCAAGGGCAGATAATCGGGGTGGTGATCGTTGGGAAAAGTGCGGTGACAAATCCACTCGTCGGGATCCACCCAGGCCGGCCACAAGGCCCCATTGTGGTCCTCCACCAGGAGACCGGTGGCCAGCTGGGTGTCAAGAGCATCGTCGGTGTCCCTGGGAACATGGGGTCTGACGGCTGCTGAGTCGGCGACGGCCATAATGTCGTGTACGCTCTCGCGCAACACGGGCCAGTGGCGTGTGATTGCCTCACGCACGAGTTTTCCATAACGAGTCACCGAGAACGGACCGGGAGGGTCGATCAGGGCCGGTTGATCCCACCGAGAATCCAGTACCCGTTGGGCCTCGGCCGCGTAGCGAGCCGCCGCGGCGAGGTCGGTGGAATCAGGCGCGGGACCACCCCAGCCGAACAACCGCACCCCTCGATCGGCATGATCGTAGGCCACTTCAAGATCAGTAACCATCTCATCGAGCTGAGTCAGTTGGTCCTCTCGAGGTGGATACATCGACGAATAGGGCTTGAGACGGCGAGAAAATTCGGTCCGGGCGCGATGATATTGACTCCGAAACGCCTGCACATGCGGGTTGGAATCCACTAGCCAGCCTGCGTTCTCCGGTTCGGTTGTCACATGATGGATCTGGGAGGCTGATCGAGCTTCAAGGGCCGTGAAACGATCCGTGATCCTTTGCAACTTGTCGGCGCGCTCACGGCGTTCGGCCTCCTGCTGGTTCTGCTCTTTGCGTGCGGCGATGCGATCTTGCTTTTCCTGCAGTTGCCTTTGATCGCTTGCCGCTAGGGACGAGAACACGAAAAAGCCAACCACCAGCAACACAATAATGCCGACCACTATGTACCAGTATTCAATGGCCAGGCCCAGAACGACCAGCAGGAGAATCACTCCCAAACACCCCAGCCCGCCACCTTGTTGTTGGCTCACCGCAACTCGCTTTCACTCATGGAATAGCTGACGTCCAGCATCCCGCGCGACTTATCTGAAAGTAGCCTAAAAGGTTCCTAGGACAACGTGAGACGTCGGGGGACTTATTGAAGCTCATGTGGCTCGTCATCAGGCATCATCGGGCCGTGCCCGGAACGGACGTCGGTAGGTGACCGGCCAACACACACCCGAGGCGATGAACCTGCCGTGAGCGGTGCGTTGGACCCGGTCGCTTTCCATAGCGTTTTGAAGTCCTTGCTGGAGCCGGTCTTGCGCGTGGTGGTCTGGGCTGACGGTGATCGAGGAATTGATGACGGCGTCGGTGCCCACCAATCGATGCCACGTAGCCTCCAGCAACTGCTCAGCCGAGAGCCTCTGCGTTGCAGGGGCCTGGGCGAGGACGGCCCAGTGGGCGTTGGCGATTTCCCGGATGGGGATGCCTGGCACACGCACAGCTGTTCGGGGCGCTCGGTCCTGGAAAAGGTGCGGTGACAGATCCACGCTTGCCGATCCACCCAGCTTGGCCACAGAGCGCCATACTGGTCTTCCACCACGTGAACTGTGGTGCATTGCAGCGGCCATTGCGTGGTGACCAGCTCGAAGACCGAGGTGTTCACTCGTGTGGCAGACGCCGCTGGAGGAGCCTCGGCTCGGGCGGGTTGGCCCCAGCGCGGGTCGAGCGCTCGTTGTGCTGCGGAGATGTAGCGGGGGGTTCCGGCCCGGTCATGTGGTGCGGGCGGTGGCCCTGTCCATTCGAAGCCCTGGACACCTCGCTCAGCGTGGCGGGAGGCATCTTCGCTCTCCTGAACCAGTTCACCCAACGCGCGAGGATCGTCAGCGGAGGGAGGATACTGCGGTGACGAGGAGTCGGTGAGTTCACAGAACATCTCCTGGGCGTGAAGGTCGTGACGGTAGAACTCGGCGGCGTGAGGCCGCGTCTCCACGAACCATCCGGAATCGGGGTGCGGGTGCAACGCCTCAAAGCGTTCGGTGAGATCCTCAATCATCTCGTCTCGGGCGGCGCCCCCACCATCTGAGGCGCTTCACTCAAGTGGCCTCGGCGGTTTTCTTGTTGTTGGTCCATACCTTGCTGACCCCGGCTAGCCAGAACGATCAACACAATCAGCAGGATCAGTCCAAAACAGCCCCCGCACCCTTTGCGCACCACAGTCTCCCTCTGCCTCGATTGCCACCAGGCTCTCACGGTCTGCTCACCCGGCGAGACCATTCGTGGATTAGCTATTGGCGCGGTGTAGCACGGGATAAGGATCAGCAGGTTCAGTGTTAGGAACGTGAATGCCGGGGTGTGACCGGACGCCGGTAGAGCACCGGCCACTGGGTGCGTCCTCTCCTGATCTGGTTCGGACCGGCTGTCGCTAACCGGTCGGTGGCCAGTCCGGTCTCGAGGGCATCCCACACCCGTTGTTCGGCTTGGGGAGATGCGTGCAGGTCCTCGGCGGTTAGTCCGAGCTGTTCGGCGGTAGCGACGACCAGGTGGTTGGTGGTGGCGCGCTGGTCCTCGCAGGTGCCGAGTCCAGCCCAGGCGGCATTGGCGAGCTCAATCAACGGTACAGCGTCAGGATCGGCCAGCTGCTCAATGCTGAGCTGGCGGAATACGCCCCAGTCGGGTTGATGGGTGGAAGCCGGCCAGATGAACCCGTCATGATCACGGGCCAAAAGCTGGTGGGTCACCAGCCTGTTGAGTAAGGAATCCAGGGTTTTCTGTTCGGCCTGGCCGAGGCCAGCGGCGGTGAAGTCATCACGGATGATTCGTTGATGCACCGGCCAGTTTCTGGCCACATATACCATCAGGTTTTCTGCTAAACGCTCTGGCTGGTTGTCCGCCACAGTATCCCGGCGCAGTGGGGCACCCCAACGCCGGTCCAGGATGAATTGGGTGTTGTTGGAATCGCTAACCGTATCGCTGAGTTTGATGGCTCGATCAATTTCGAGGAAGTTTTCGGTCAGTTCGCCCAGCACCGAGACGAGGGCGTCCAGTTGCTGTGAGGACACCTGCAGGCTACCGGGTTCTGGAGCGAGCTCGGTGAAGCGTTGATAGCACGCTGACTGGCTGGCTCGGAAAGCGCGGACGAACCGACTGGACTCATCGGCCCAGCCCGGGGTGTCGAAAACCACCTCGGTGCTCGAACCAGGGTGTCGGGGGTCAGGTCCCTCGGGCAAGGCCAGCAAGGCAAAGAGCTCCTGTTGCAATTCCGCCAGACGCCGTTGCGCATCTAAACCGGCGTGGTTTCCTTCCGTAGCTGTCAGCTCGTGGTCTTCACTGCGACCTCCCAACAGCCGGGAGGCCATCATGTTCCAGCCGAACACCAACAGAGCGATACCACCCACCACCGCTACGGCCACTAGTAAGGTGCGGAAGAGCTCAAAACCATCCATGGATCCTCCTTGTCAACCGGTCGTGGAATTAGCGGTGCAGATACTGCGAGCAGGCAGGGTCAACCGGCTGATCGCGGTGAAGGACCCAGACACCTTGATCCTCCCAAACTACCTCAAAGCCGAGCCGTTCAGCCCGGTCGAATGCTTGCGATGGGGTCAGCGGGTGGTTGCCACCCAGCTCCTCGACCTCGTCATCAATAATCATCCAGGTCGACCGGTCGTCGTTCAACGTCCCGTGGAGACCCACCGCGGTGCGAGTGCTCAGATGCGGGGCGGCATGGTCGGCCGCTTCGACACAGACGTCGTCGGGGATCATTGATACGGCGCGGTCAAAGGCTTGTGCTTTCTCGCTGGGTATCCAGTACGTAGCAGTGAGTAGCTGGTGGAACGGGAAGACAGCCGGGAAGGTCACGGTGCCGACCAAGCTCACGCCAAGCACCACCGTACCGACCACGGAAGCCGGTCGTGGTCGGGGCTGACCGGTAGTCGCCTCCGTGGCGTCCTTCGGGAGGTGGTTGGTGCCAGGTGTCTGGGAGCTGTCTGGCCAGGTCCGGACCCATCGAGTAAGTCGATAAGCCCCATCGACGGCAGCCAGCATCAAAATCACCGAGGGCATGGCGTCGTACTGGTACACCGGCGCCCAGACGTTTAACCGGTCATTGAACAACCGGGAAAGTAACAGCGGAGCTGCTGCCAGGGTAATGGGCGATAACAACGGCAAGAGCAACAGGGGCACGAAGTGAAGGAGCCACAGCCCGATCTTTAGCGGATGATCAAACAGGATGCCGATTGTTTCCAAGGGGTTGGTGAGCATAAAGGTCAAGGAGGAACCCAGATCCTCACCCAGGGCGGTATATTCCCAATACGAGAATTCTCCCGAGGGGGAGAAATAAGGGATCACGACCTGTAAAACCACGACGAAACCGATCATGCCACTCACCGCGGTGACCAGAGCCTGCCACCAGGCCCGATAAAACAACATGACCACGGCGATGGCGACCAGCGTGATCCCCATGTCTTCCCGAACAGTGAGCAGGATCAGGCTCAGCCCGCACGCCAGCCAGAAACGGCGCGCATCCAGCGCCCACATCACCCACGCAATGACCGGCACCCCGAGCGTGACTTCGTGAAAGTCCCAGTTGACCATGGCCTGGAAAGGCCAGAACGCTAGCAATGCGGTGCTGACCACTAAGGCACAGACGTGGTGGTGGCTGCGGCGCCGGGTGAAGAAATAGACCGGAATCGCCGTTGAGGCCAGTGCCAGGGCCATGATGATCCCCAACATGCGCGGGTCGTCCCAGATCCAGTAGAAGGGAGATAGTAGCGCCAGGATCGGGTGGAAGTGGTCCCCGAGCAGGTGGAAACCATCGCCTTTAATCGGCACGATTGGAGGCTTAAACAACGAGTATTGGCGTACTGCCTGGTCGAAAATTCCCAGGTCGAACCCTTTGGCGTGGTAGCCGTTAAACCGCAGGATCGAATGGGTGATATACACCGCGATCGCCACGGCCATTAGGATGCCGAGATGACACCACACTTTGGCACGAGACGGGATCGCCGGTCCGGTCTCGGCCTCAGCTTGAGTCTGCTGGGTGTTCTGCTGCATAGCATGTGACACCTTATTGGGTCTCCTCACGGTCCGGTCTCGCCATATATCATGCCCCGCGGGGTCAGGGGCACACCGGTCGAGGCAAGACCGGCACACCAGATCAGCACACCAGCACCTGGTCAACAGCGCCCCAGGAGGGATTCGAACCCCCGACCTACGGATTAGAAGGCCGTTGCTCTATCCAGCTGAGCTACTGAGGCAAATGAGCACCCCTATTGTATCCGCTTTGTTCCCCACAGGGCCAATACACGCGCCACCACTATCCACAGTTGAGGTCCTGCAGGTGTCGAGTTGTCCTCAACTCGACGAAGCTGGAGGTAACCCGGACAGGGCACACACGTGCTGCCAGTCTGGGAGCTGAGAACAATGCCATCGATGAATAACCATCACCGTCAGCTCCCACCCACCCACCGCATCGGGGTATTCAGGGGGCAGACATGATGAGAAAGGGGCTGGACGATGCGACAAAACATGACGGTACGAGGCACCGTGGGAACCGAACCACGAAAAGTCACGCTACCCTCGGGGGATTCGGCGGTGGATTTCCGCTTGGCCTCGACGGAACGCAAATGGAATCAGCGCACGGGAGAGTGGGAAGACGGCAATACCAACTGGTTTACCGTCACCGCCTATAAGAAACTGGCCGATAATGTCTACCGCAGTGTCGTGAAAGGTCAACCCGTGGTCGTGACGGGCAATTTGTCCATTCGTCCCTGGACGTCCAAAGACGGACAGCGCCAAGGGACAGCAGTCGAAATCTATGCCACCACCATCGGCCACGATCTGGCGATGGGGTTTGCGGAATTCTCGCGTCCGTACGAAATATTTGCGGGGTCCACCGAGTCTTGGGACGCCTCTCCGCTGGTGCGCGACCCGGTCGAAACCCCGCAGGGGGAGGGCGACGATCCAGAGGTTGCTGCCTAAGCTAGCGTGCGGTGGCCGTGGCGTGCGAGTACGCATTTGCCACGGCCACCGACTACTGTAGAGGGCATGGCGGAATTTATTTACACCATGATCAATGCCCGCAAAAAAGTTGGCGATAAAGTCATCCTCGATGACGTCACCATGTCGTTCTTCCCCGGAGCGAAGATCGGTATGGTCGGCCCCAACGGTGCGGGTAAATCAACGATTCTGAAAATCATGGCCGGTCTGGACGAGGCCTCGAATGGTGAAGCACGTCTCAGCCCGGGATACTCGGTCGGAATTCTCTTGCAGGAACCTCCGCTCAACGAAGAGAAAAATGTGCTGGACAACGTCCGTGAGGGCGTTGGAGAGATCTACCAGAAGCTTGAGCGCTACAACCAGATCTCTGCCGAAATGGCCGAGCCAGATGCGGATTTCGATGCCTTGATGGAAGAAATGGGCACGTTGCAGGAAGAGATTGATGCCGCTGATGCGTGGGACATCGACTCTCAGTTGGAACAAGCCATGGAAGCCCTACAACTACCAGATGGTAACGCTGACGTCACGCATCTCTCTGGTGGTGAACGTCGTCGTGTTGCGCTGTGTAAATTGTTGCTGGAACAGCCTGACCTGTTGTTGCTTGATGAGCCCACCAACCACCTGGACGCAGAATCGGTGCAGTGGCTGGAAGGTCACTTAAAGACCTACCCCGGCGCTGTTATCGCCGTGACTCACGACCGGTATTTCTTGGATCACGTGGCCGAGTGGATTGCAGAAGTCGACCGCGGTCGTCTTTACCCCTACGAAGGTAACTACTCCACGTATTTGGAGAAGAAGCGTGAACGGTTGGCCGTTCAGGGGCGCAAAGACGCCAAGCTGGCCAAACGCCTCAAGGACGAACTCGACTGGGTTCGGACCAATGCCAAGGGGCGTCAAGCCAAGCAGAAGGCTCGTCTGGCACGTTACGAAGAGATGGCAGCTGAAGCGGAGAAGACCCGCAAGCTTGACTTCGAAGAGATTCAGATTCCGCCGGGCCCCCGCTTGGGATCGCAGGTCATCGAAGCCACCAATATTCGCAAAGGCTTTGGCGATCGCGTCCTGATTGATGACCTGTCGTTCTCGCTCCCGCCGAACGGCATCGTCGGTATCATCGGGCCGAACGGTGTGGGTAAGACCACCCTGTTCAAAACCATCGTGGGGCTGGAAGACCTCGACGGTGGAGAGCTGAAGATCGGTGAGTCGGTGAAGATCTCCTACGTGGATCAGAACCGTGCCAATATTGATCCCGAGAAGTCCCTGTGGGAGGTCGTCTCTGACGGACTGGACTACATTCAAGTTGGCAATGTGGAGATGCCTTCTCGGGCCTATGTGTCCGCTTTCGGATTCAAAGGCCCGGACCAGCAGAAGAAAGCTGGTGTGCTCTCCGGCGGTGAGCGTAACCGATTGAACCTGGCGCTGACGTTGAAAGAAGGTGGCAACCTGCTCCTCCTTGACGAGCCGACCAACGACCTCGACGTGGAAACACTCACCTCACTGGAAAACGCTCTGCTGGAATTCCCCGGGTGTGCGGTAGTCATTTCCCACGACCGGTGGTTCTTAGACCGTGTCGCGACCCACATGTTGGCTTGGGAAGGCACCGAAGAAAACCCCGCTCACTGGTACTGGTACGAGGGGAACTTCGAATCCTACGAGGCAAATAAGGTCGAGCGTCTCGGCCCCGAGGCAGCACGTCCGCACCGGGTGACCCACCGGAAACTGACTCGCGACTAGAGTCACGATCTCCACGCCCTGAACACCAACGGGGTCTCGCCATCGTGTGTGGTGAGACCCCGTTGGTGGTTTCTGTGCTGTTAGTGCGATTAGATGCTGTGCTAACAGACGACAGTTACGGCACGTGTCAGGACTGACGAGATCATGAGGACGGGGCGTTGTCGTCATCCGGGGTGCGGATCATGCCTTCTTGGGCGACGGTGGCAATGAGGTCTCCAGCGGTGGAATAGAACTGCCCGATACTGGTGCCTCGCGCCGACTGGGTTGAGGGGTTGGACAGCACATACAGCATCCATTCATCGACCTTGATGGGACGGTGGAACCACATGGCGTGGTCTAGCGAAGCCATCGAAATCCCGGGAGTGGCCCAGAACAGCCCGGCCTGGCGCAGAATCGGATCAAAGGGCATATAGTCAGCTGCATAGGCCAGGGCAGCCGCCTGCTGATTATGTCCCAGCTCGATGCCGGAAAAGGTCTTCAACCAGCACGCTGTTTGCGAGGAACGCTCCTGCGCAGGACCGATGTAGACCGGTTCGGAAATCATCCGAATATCGAAGGGGCGACGTGAGGCCATCTCCTGGGCTTGAGGATGGTCAATGCCGCCCAACAACTCTTCAGTGCTGGGGATGCTCCGTGGGTCGGGCATGCCCTGCGGCATGGGCTGGAAAAAGTCCATCCCGGATGCCTCGGCCTGGAAGGAACAGGTCAGGGTCAGAATGGTCTTACCGTGTTGCTGCGCTGCCACATGGCGAACCGAAAAAGACCGTCCATCGCGGACTTCTTCCACCACAAAGTTAATGGGCACCTGGGCATCGCCGGGTCGGACGAAATAGGCATGCATCGAATGCAGGTGCCGTTCGTCATCGACCGTGTCACCAGCGGCAATCAATGCCTGGGCCAGGACCTGGCCCCCAAACACACGCCCACCATATTGTGGCGGCGTTGTGCCGGTATAGATTTTCTTGGAATCAATGATTGCCTGATACTCCAGATCCAAGACTTGACGGAGTAGATCCGTTGAATCTAGCCTCGGCGTCTCGGAACCATTGGTCTCGGTCATGTGAATGGTGCCCCTCTGATGAGTGCGATGCGAATAATTCTGTCATCGATCATAACCGCTCGTGTCGTCAACAGAGCGCACGCGTGTTCCATTCGTGGGAGAATGGCGGGATGACTCAGGGGCACCGCATACCGCTGGCCAATGACCGTGTCGTGAACGATTTGCATCGCTTTGCGGAACGGGCCAAGCACCTTCAAGCCACCAGCATGCGTCTCCAAGTCCAACGCAATGTTTTGGTGACCACCGTCAATATTTTCAGCCCCCTGAGCCTTGGCGACCAGATGCCCTACGTCCTCGGTGTTCGGACCGTGGGGTTGAACAACTCTGAGGACCAAGTTGGTGTGCTGGATGGACTCGACCGTGTCTACCCGTTACAAGCGATTACCGACCGTACCAGTCGGATGACCTCCCAGGACATCACGTGGCTCACGCTACCTCCGGTAGAAGAAGAAACCGCCTGGACCGGCATGACACCGCCCAGAACCCAGTGGCGACTGGTAGCGGTGATCGACGACGCTGAGCTGAGCGAATTATCTCGACAGGGCATCCGCCACGTCGCAGAAACGTTGCCCACTAGTCCCGGGGCCGCAATGGTTCACCAGGCCCGCACCGCAGTCTGGGGTGAGACATACGGGGACCCGGCCGTGGCGCAATTTCCGGCCGGGATGGCTTTTGCCGCGTCTGGACTGAGTTTTTTAACCCAGCGGGGCACCTCCCAGCTCTTTCGGGCGGGAGTCTGGTTGCGACTGACATCTCGGGGCGGGCACATCGTATCCCGCCCTGCCATCACCGTCTAGCGGCCTCGAGTACGGTGCGCTACCAGTGATCTCTATTCAGTGGCGTGCTGGTCCTTTAGAGTGACCGCATGAGGGCAATTTTCATTTCTGGAGCAGCCACAGGAATTGGCCGGGCCACCGCACAAAAATTCTTATCCGCTGGATGGCTCGTGGGAGCCTATGACGTCAACGAGATTCCCTACGGACATCCACACCTGATCACCGGGCACTTGGATGTCACCGACCCACAGCAGTGGGATACAGCACTGGCTGAATTCACCTCGCACACCGGGGGACGGCTCGATGTGCTCGACAATAACGCCGGCGTGATCATTGACGGTGCTCTGGCTCGCCAAGACCCCGCCCGAATTCTGAACACGATTGAGGTCAACTGCGCCGGACCAACCTACGGTGCCCGGGCAGCACACCCGTATTTGAAGGCCACACCCGGCTCCACCCTGGTGAATATGTGTTCGGCATCGGCGATTTACGGTCAACCCGATGTGCTGGTGTATTCGGCCACGAAATTCTACGTCAAAGGATTGACCGAAGGACTCGGGCTGGAATGGAAACACGATGATATTCGAGTCATCGATGTCATGCCGCTGTGGGCCAAGACGGCACTGGCTGAGGTGAGCGCCAAATCCATCCGCACGCTGGGGGTGCGGATTACCCCGCGAGACGTCGCCGAAAAGATCTACACCGCGGTGCATCCGCGCAACCAATGGCAACGGGCCACCATCCACTACGGAGTCTCACTGCCCGATATGGCATTCCGGAAACTCCGTGCGCTGGCCCCGGACCGCACGGTGGCTCGGGTCCTCCGCCACCTGGTCTAGCGTCGTGTGCCTGGACTGACAGGACGTGCGTGGCTAAGACCGGTTCTGCATCGCGTGGGCGGCGCGCTCGAGGTAATCCCACAGGGTCTCTTCCTGCAGGGGAGCAAGGTCTAAGGACTTCACCGCGACCTTCATGTATTTCAACCAGGTATCCCGTTCTTGGGGCCCGATCTCGAAGGGCATGTGGCGCTTCCGCAACCGCGGGTGGCCACGTTGCTGGGAATAAGTGGTGGGCCCACCCCAGTACTGTTCCAGAAACATGCGCAGTCGAGCTTCTGCAGGACCCAGGTCTTCCTCGGGATACAGGGCACGGAACTCCGGGTCCGTGGCGACCTGCTCGTAGAACACCCGCGCCAGTTTCGCGAAGGTTTCGTGTCCGCCCACCTGGTCGTAGAAGCTACGCTGTTCCACTGCCGGGGAACCGGTGGCACCGGTGACCGACACGGGTTTTTTGGCCGGTCGGGGCGGTCGCAGTGCAATCGGAGCACCCAGGCGGGTGGTGAACTGAGGTGACTTTCGCTTAGGTTCTCCGGTGGTCACCGGCTTGATGGCCACCGGAAAATTCACCGACCGGGCGACGAAACACTGTTGATGAGCTGTCTCGTGCAACTCTCCGGCCCGCTGGTAGGCCTGGGGGTCCTGGTCATGAGTCGCCTCATCCAGCCACACCTGGGGGCGTAACACCGCACTGGCGACTTGTCCGCCCTCTTTCAGGTCGTGCGAGAGCAGTAGCTCGCCACCGACCTCGATGTGGGAGACCGCCAATTTTTCTTGGCCTGCCACGAATAAGTACGACAGAATATGGCACTCGGCCAGAGCCGCCAGCAATAACTGCTCCGGATTCCACCGGGAGGTGTCACCATGAAACGCTCTGGCCGCTGAGCCCTGCAGTTCACCGGGCCCATCGGCCTGGATGAGGATATCTCGGGTGAACCCCCGCTTCGGGTGCGGGGTGTCACGGCTCGACCATTCGGCGCGTAACTGAAAGGTGTGTTCCATCATGCGTCGTTCGTCTCGTTCGTGCTACCGGTGCTGCGGTGATTGCCAGACGGTGTCGTTTCAAAGGCTCGTTGGGCCCTCAGGGACCGGATCAGATCATCGCGGTTTTCTGCCAGAACTCGTTGCAGCGCAGAATGGTTGGTAGATGCCAGGACGGTCGAGGCCTTCTCGAGAGTGGATTCGGAGACATCCCAGCCGGGGAAGAGGCCTTCGGCGAACGTTTCGGCCATCTCGTGCGAGCGCTGGCCCCAGACGGTGTCGATGACCTCGAAGTACTGGTCAATGAACGGTTCCAGCACTGCACGGTCGTGGACCCGGTTGAAACCAATAATGGTTTGGCGCTGGGTGGTATTGGACATATCAGCCTCCACCAGCCGGCTCCAGGTGTCAGCTTTGGCTTGTGCTTCGGGCCGGGCTGCCATGGCCTTATGACGAGACAACGCTCCCGTGGCCGTGGTATCGGCCTGAGCCGCTGCCTCGATCTCCGTCACCCCGGCGTAGCCACCGGCTACCAGCGAGGTCAGCGCATCCCAGCGCAGTTCGTCGGAGAGCACCAGCCCGGGCAACCGCGGATCCTGACCGTGAGCACCATAGCTGAGCACCTCGGAGAGGATCTCGAGCTGGTGGTGGCGGGCATGGAGAATGAACGCCTTGAAGAACTGGAGCTGGGTATCACTGCCGGCCGGTGCCGCGGTGGCCAGCTCCCAGAGCTTCTCGGCGACCGTGTGCCGGATCTGGGGCTGATGGCTGGCCGGAACATATCGATTCAGTGCGGTATTGAGCTGACGGATCAGAGTGAAGATCAAACTCGAGTGGGTCTCTGCACCCAGATGCTTCAGCAAGGTACTAATAAACGCCGAGGCCGAGAGCACTCCATCACGGGTCATGTGCCACAATGCACCCCAGAGCACCGCACGAGCTCCGGAATCTGCCACATCCGACAGCCGGTCGATGGTGGTGCGCGCGGAATCCGGGTCCAGCACCACCTTCGCATAGGTCAGGTCTTCATCATTGACTAGCAGAATGTCCGGGACCTTCGTGCCGGCCGGTACGTGGACCTCGGTGGTCTCACCGGTGATGTCGAGCTCGATCCGTTCGGCCCGAATCAGCCGTTCGGGGTGGGCCGGGTCGTTCCGGTAGCAGCCCACCACCGCCCGGTGGGGACGCAATGGCGTTTCACTGTGCTGAGACGACTGCAGGATCTGCAAACAGGAGATCGTCTCACCGTCCTCGGCAAGCTGTAGCTGTGGCTCGAGCGTGTTGATCCCAGAGCTCCTCAGCCACAGCTCGGACCACTCGGCCAGGTCACGGCCCGAGGCCAGCTGCAGTTCACCGAGGAGATCTTTCAGCGCCGTATTGCCATAGGCATGAGTATGGAAATAACGACGCACACCTTCCACAAATGCGTCGTGACCTACATAGGCCACCAGTTGCCGGAGCACCGAGGCACCCTTGGCATAGGTGATGCCATCGAAATTCACCAGCACGTCATTCAGGTCCCTGATATCGGCCACAATCGGATGCGTGGTGCTGAGCTGGTCCTGGCGGTAGGCCCAGGTTTTCTCGACCGCGGAAAAGGTGGTCCAGGCTTGATCAAACCGGGTGTTCTGCACCGCTGCGACGTGGGAGACGAACTCGGCGAAGGACTCATTCAGCCACAGATCATTCCACCAGCGCATGGTCACCAAGTCGCCGAACCACATGTGGGCCATCTCGTGCAGGATCGTGATGGCCCGTCGTTCGACCAGCTGTTCGGCCACCGGGCCACGGAAGACATAGTCCTCCAAGAATGTCACGGCGCCGGCATTTTCCATCGCCCCGGCATTGAACTCTGGGACAAATAGCTGATCATATTTTTCAAACGGGTAGGGCGTATTGAATTCGTGCTCAAAGAAGTCGAAACCTTGCCGGGTGATTTCAAAGAGGTTGTCACCGTCCAAATACTCGGCAATCGAAGCCCGGCAGTACAGTCCCAGCGGAATCTCTCGGCCGGTGGTGGAGGTGGCTGTGGAGTGCACCGAATAGTAGGGGCCGGCAATCAGCGCGGTCACATATGAAGACAGTCGTGGCGTGGGTGTGAATTCCCAGCGAGCCAGATGCCCCCGGCTGTGGTGTGCTGTGTCGTCCCGGCGACCGGTCACACCGGCTCCGGCTAATAATTCCAGAGGAATCGGATCTGGGGTGGGTTGGTTGGAGATCACGGTCCAGTGGTCCGGGGCGATGACCGTGAACTGGAAGGTGGCTTTCAGATCGGGTTGTTCAAAGACCGTGAACACCCGGCGCGAGTCGGGCACCTCGAACTGCGAATACAGGTAGGTCTCGTTATCGACCGGATCCACAAAGCGGTGTAGTCCCTCACCGGTATTGGTATAGCGGGCCACAGCATCGACGACCAGCACGTTGGTATCGGCGAGATGCTCGACCGGCAGGGCAATACGAGCGCCGTGATACTCGTCGGTGGGTAGGTTGATGCCGTTCAGACTCACCTCGCGCAACGAGTCCCCAACAAAGTCGATGAAACTGTATTCCGGGGCGATACTGGCGCGGTCCGCAGCGGTAAAGTGCACCTCGGTACGGGACCCGAACACTTCACCGTCCCACGAGAGATCCAGCTCAACCTGGTACGACTCGACATCGAACGCGGTGGCCCGCGCTTGTGCTTCGGTGGCCGTGATATTGAGCAACTGTGATGTGGTCATCCTCTACAAAACACCTCGCTGGACGTCTCGGGTTGATCGGATTCGAAGTCCGGTCGTCTCTTGGTCTGTTCCCCATTCTGTCACTTTCTGTCCGTTTCTTGTCTGCCACAGCAGACTCACCGTTGGATCGCTGGCTCGTCAGCCGGTGCTCCGCGGTGAGAGGGTTCGCGGTAGGGTGAAGGTGAGGCTCACACCGTCACCGACCGCAACAACACCAAGGGGAGACCAACGCCATGCGTGTGCACATTTCCACCGATCATGCCGGGCTGGATTTGGCCCACTACTTCATTGATCACCTGACTGATTCCGGATACGACGTGTTGGACCATGGGCCTCAGGCCTATGACCCCGACGATGATTACCCGTCATTTTGCATCAACGCCGCGCTCGCAGTCGCCCGGGAACGTGCAGCCGGAATGGACTCCTTGGGTATTGTGCTGGGTGGGTCCGGCAATGGTGAACAAATTGCGGCTAATAAAGTCCCCGGTATCCGAGCTGCCCTGGCCTGGTCAGTAGCCACCGCCCACCTGGCCCGTGAACACAATGACGCTCAGCTCATCGCTATCGGGGGGCGCCAGCACGCAGCCGAGGAAGCCTTGGAAATTGTGACCGCATTCTTAGAGACACCGTTTAGCGGTGAAGAACGTCACCAGCGCCGCATTAACCAGGTTGCCGAGTTCGAACAGCGCGGTGAGATCGAAGGTTTCGAACTGGGCACCGACGGGTTGGACGCGTAGCGACGTAGCTGATGCCTGAAGGACACTCCATCCACCGGTTGGCCCGGTATTTCTCCGAGGTCTTTACCGACCAACCGTTACGCATCACCTCTCCGCAGGGACGGTTCAGTGCCGGCGCCGCCCGGCTAGACGGGCGGCGGGCTAGACGGGCTGAAGCCTACGGGAAACATTTTTTCCTCGTCTTTGACCACGAGCTGATCCTCAACGTGCATTTGGGCATGTACGGGGCCTGGACCTTTGGTGGTGACGAGCACGTGGCCACCGTGTCCTCGATCGGAGCTCCACGCAAGATCGGCGAACGTGAGCAGCACGCCTTGCAGCTGAGCACCAACCCGGCCGATCCGCCCGAGCCCAAACCCACCACACGGGTCAGGATCGTCTCCGACCACGGGTGGGCTGATCTCATCGGTGCCTCTGTGGTCCGGGTGCTCACCGTGGATGAAGCTGGCGACGTGGTGGCCAGTATTGGACCCGACCCCTTGCGTCGTGATGCCGACCCGCAACGGTTTATCGACCGAGCGCTGGCCACCCGACGTCCCATCGGGGAGGTGCTGATGGACCAGAAAATCATTGGTGGAATCGGCAATATCTACCGGGCCGAAGGGCTCTTTCGCACCGGCATCAACCCGCACACCCCGTCGCGACAACTGGGCGCGGAACAGTTGCACCAGCTGTGGGAGGACGAAGTACGACTGATGCGTCGTGGTGTCGCGACCGGAAAGATTATCACCACCCGGGCCGAAGACCGTCCCGGAATCGCTCTGAACGATGCCTGGCCCGAGCACGCCTATTACGTCTATCAACGACAGAACGAGCCATGCCGGGTCTGTGGCACACAGAACATTGTCGTGGAATCGATGCACCAACGAAAACTGTACTGGTGCACCCGCTGTCAGGGATAAGATAATTTGCGTCATCAACCGAAGTCATCTGGTTTAATGGATGTACTTTCATCGCGCAGGATTGAGGGGATTGCATGCGCATTCTCAACGAACTCGACAACGGTCTACAGAGCTATGCGACCATGGACCAGCGCCAACGTGAAATTCACCGGGCTGTCTCTGAAGGCCGAGAAGAATCAACGCTCCTGATCTGGCAGGCCGAATCCACCTACACGGCCGGACGGAACACCAAGGCTGTCGACATTATCTCCGATGAGATTCCGGTGATTGAGACGGACCGTGCCGGATCGGTGACCTGGCACGGGCCCGGACAGCTCATTGTGTACCCGATCGTCAAGCTTGCCGAGCCCATCGACACATTGCGCTACATCCGCAGTGTGGAAGCCTCCGTGCTCACCGTGCTGGGTGAAAACTACGACTTGCCGGTAGAACGCATCCAGGACCGGGCCGGAGTCTGGTTGCGCAACCCCGACCGGAAGATCTCGGCCATTGGCCTGAAGATTTCGCGCGGGGCGACCATGCACGGTATTTCGCTCAACGTCACGACCGACCCCAATACATCGTTCACTGGGATAATTCCGTGTGGCATTAATGACGCTGCGGTGACCTCGATGGCAGAAGAAGGCGTCACCGACCTTGCGGTCGCTGATCTGGTTGATCCGCTGGTCGCGGAGCTCACCGAACGATTGACCCCACTGATTGATCCGGTCTACTCCACTACCGCAGAAACGCAACAGAGTCTCCAGCCACACCACAGCTGATCCGATCTCGTCTCACAAGGAGAGGAACACCTGACATGTCGACCTTGCCGAAAGTAGAAGGACGCAAGCTATTGCGCATCGAGGCGCGAAACGCTCAAGTACCTCGCGAGGATCGACCCGACTGGTTGAAAACCCAAGCCACAGTTGGGCCGGGATACCGGAACATGCGTGAGCAAGTCCGCAAGCAGTCTCTGAACACTGTCTGCGCGGAAGCCAACTGCCCCAACATTTACGAGTGCTGGGAAGACCGGGAAGCCTCGTTCTTAATCGGTGGGGCGGTGTGCACTCGCCGGTGTAGCTTCTGCGACATCGCCACCGGTAAGCCGGGGGAGTACGACCAAGATGAGCCCGAACGTGTGGCTGACTCGGTGTCGGAACTCGGGCTACGCTATGTGACGGTGACCGGTGTGGCCCGCGACGACCTCGAAGACGGTGCCGCCTGGCTGTATGCTGAAACCTGCCGTGCCATTCATCGTCGTGGCGAAGGCACCGGGGTGGAGCTGCTGGTCGATGACTTCCGCGGGGGAGACCGCCCGTTGCAGATGGTCTTCGACGCTCAGCCCCAGGTCTTTGCCCACAACATCGAGACTGTTCCGCGGTTGATGAAGATTATTCGTCCCGCCTTTCGGTATGAGAAATCCTTGGGTGCACTCAGTAAAGCTCGCGACGCAGGACTGGTCACCAAATCCAACCTGATTCTCGGCATGGGAGAGACCACCGAAGAAATTGAAGAAACCATTGGCGATCTGGTCGATGCCGGAACCCACATTTTGACCATCACCCAGTACATGCGACCCTCGCCGTTGCACCAGCCGGTGGACCGCTGGGTCAAGCCCCAAGAGTTCCTCCGGTTGCGTGACTTCGCCTACGAGCGTGGTGTCAAGGCCTGCATGTCAGGTCCGTTGGTGCGGTCTTCCTACCGTTCCGGCAAGCTCTACGTGGAGGCCATGAACGCGCTGGGTCGGCAGATCCCGGCCGAGTTTGCTCACCTGAAGGAAGCAGCTGAGGGCTCGACCCGTCAGGAAGCTGCCACTGTGGTGCAACGTCTCAAGGCCCGCGGTGCCGTCGACGACAACCCGGACGAACCGGCTTTGCCGGCACACCAGCCCGGTGACCGCACCCAGTTGCCGGTGGCCTAGACCCGCAACGGACGAGCGAGAGAGAGCGTGCCAATGTTTGGCGCGGGACACCACAGCTTCCGCTCCGATGAGGTGTGGGCGCGATAATTCCTCGCAACTATTGCTAACCGGGTTGCCAACCGTTGCTTATTCAACGGAGGACCAGGGCGAGGAACCCAGGTGAAAAAGGCCTCGAGCCCTCTGTGCGTATACCTCAATGAACTACTGGGGCTGGGCAGATCGAAGCCGTTGTGGAGGGGATGACGGGAATCGAACCCGCACTATCTGCTTGGAAGGCAGAGGCTCTACCATTGAGCTACATCCCCGCAGTGCACATCAGGGTGGTTATCACCACTGCAATGCACAGCGAATTTGAGTGTAGTGCAAAAAAGTGTTCAGTCCAAATTTCCGTTTTGGACGCGAAACAGACTAAGATATCGTGGGTGCCTAGTGGCGTCCAGGCCTGCGTGATGGTTATTCAGTCAACGGTCCTGCGGAGTGATCCACGTGCGGTGAAGGATCGTTTCACCGTCAGGGTGCCACTGTTGTCGGAGCCAACACGGTGTGTTGTGCCCGGGCATTTCGGGACGTAGCTCAGCTTGGTAGAGCGCGCGCTTTGGGAGCGTGAGGTCGCAGGTTCAAATCCTGTCGTCCCGACAGTTTCGGTTCGTCGTTAACCGCTACACAATTCCATTTATCCACGATCGATATCAGGAGTCCTACGTGGTCAAGTCCACAACAGAGAACCTCAGCCCCACTCGGGTCAAGCTGGAGATTGAGGTTCCTTACGAAGAGCTCAAGCCCCGTATTGACGCTGCGTATAAGAGCATTGCCAATCAGGTGCAGATCCCTGGTTTCCGCAAGGGTAAGGTTCCTCCGCGTTTGATCGACCAGCGCTTCGGTCGTGGTCTGGTGATCGAACAGGCCGTCAACGACAACCTGGACTCATTCTTCCAGCAGGGTCTGCGCGAGGCTGAGGTCGTGCCACTGTCTCGCCCCGAGGTGGATATCCAGGCCGTTCCCGGAGCTGAGGGCGATGACGAAGCGCCCTTGAAGTTTACCGCTGAAATGGACATTCGGCCCAAGGTTGAGTTGCCAGACTATAAGGGCCTGAAGGTCACCGTTGACCCGGCTGAGCCCAGCACAGACGATGAGCAAAAGGCTCTGGACGACCTGCGTGCACGGTTTGCCACCCTGAAAGACATCGATCGCCCGGCAGGGCAGGACGATTTCGTGACGATCTCTTTGACCGCCAGCATTGACGGTGAAACGGTTGATGAGGCCGAAGACCTGTCCTACCAGATCGGTTCTGGCACCATGCTCGAGGGGATGGACGAGGCACTCGACGGTCTATCAGCCGGAGAAGACGCCGTGTTCGAGACCACCCTGGCCGGCGGCGAGCACTCCGGTGAGGCTGCCACCGTCAAGGTGGTGCTTAACGCCGTCAAGGAGCGCGAGTTGCCTGAGGCCGACGATGACTTCGCACAGCTGGCCTCCGAGTTTGATACTCTCGATGAACTCAAGGAAGATCTCAAGAAGCAGGCTGCTGATGAAGCCGTGACCAACCAGGGGATTGAAGCCCGCGACAAGGTCCTGGAGGAACTGCTGAAGCTGGTCGAGGTGCCCGTGCCCGAGTCGGTCATTACCGAACAGCTGGAACAGCACTTCAACGATGGCGGTCACTCTGCCGGAGATGACCATGACACGGAGGAGCACCGCGAAGAAGTCGAGAACAACTTCCGCGAAGCCTTCGTCAACGAGATCGTGCTCGATGAGGTCGCCGATCAGGAAGAAATCGGCGTCGAACAGGCTGAGCTGATCGAATACATTATCACCACCGCTCAGCAGTACGGCATGGACCCCAACCAGTTCGCGCAGATGCTGGATCAGGGCAACCAGGTGCCGATGATCATGGGTGAGGTGCGTCGTCGCAAGGCTCTGGCCAAGGTCCTCGAATACGCCGAGGTGACCGACACCAATGGCAACGCCGTGGACCTGTCGTCCTTCGTTAAGCCACAGGACGACGACGCGGACGAGGTCGCTGAGCCCACCGAAGAGGACGAAACAAGCGAATCCACCGAGGAAGCCGACGGCGAGCAGAAATAAAACTCAGCCATACTGAACGGGCCCGTTGAGGAGCAGAATTGCTCCCCGGCGGGCCCGTGGCATGTGACGGACTCGTGCCAACAGCGAAATACCGTGTGCTGTGGCCCCAGAACGAGCCGATCATCAGTAGTGTTTTTCCCGAAGATGATTCAACCAGGCTGCCGTGGAGGTAGCTGTCAGCATTGAAGGAAGGTAGGACGTCCATGACAGATTCGTCCCCCGCACCACGGATGGCCACTGTCGATCCGGCCGAACGTGAAGACTACATCTACAACCGTTTGCTGAAAGAGCGCATCATCTGGTTGGGGTCTGAAGTTCGCGATGACAACGCCAACGCAATCTGCTCGCAAATGCTGTTGCTCTCCGCAGAGGATCCCCGGAGCGACATCTACCTCTACATTAACTCCCCGGGTGGCTCGGTGACGGCCGGGATGGCCATCTACGACACCATGCAGTACATTCCCAACGACGTGGTGACTGTAGCAACCGGTTTGGCTGCGTCCATGGGACAGTTCCTGCTCTCTTCCGGGACCAAGGGCAAGCGCTACGCCACCCCCCACGCCCGCATTCTGATGCACCAACCCTCCGGCGGTATTGGTGGTACCGAGTCTGACATCCGCATTCAGGCCCAGCTGATCATGCACATGAAGAAAGTCATGGCCGAGCTGACCGCAGAACAGACCGGCCAGAGCGTGGAACGGATCCTCAAGGATAATGAACGCGACATGTGGTTTACCGCCGAGGAGGGCCTGGAATACGGTTTCTTCGACCACATCGCCGAACGTGCCGGTTCCGTATCCGGTGGTGGCGGCGTCGAGCAGTAACGATTCTGGTGGCACCACCACACTCAGCGGACTAACCACATCTTTTCAGGAGCTCTTCGATGACACAGCAGAAACACTCTGGCCAGGACATGCCCGCCGCGCAGGCGACGATGATGCCTTCGGCGCGCTACGTTCTCCCGCAATTTGAGGAACGCACTCCCTACGGTTTCAAACGACAGGACCCGTACGCTCGGTTGTTTGAGGACCGGATTATCTTCCTGGGAACCCAGGTCGATGACGCCTCCGCCGATGACATCATGGCTCAGCTTTTGGTGCTAGAAGCCATGGATTCGGAACGTGACATCACCCTGTACATCAACTCCCCGGGTGGATCCTTCACCGCGATGACAGCGATCTACGACACCCTCCAGTTCATCCGCCCCGAGGTCCAGACCGTGTGCCTGGGACAGGCAGCCTCGGCTGCCGCTGTCTTGCTGGCCGCCGGCACTCCGGGCAAGCGCCTGGCGCTTCCCAACGCGCGCGTGCTGATCCACCAGCCATCCATGGGCGGTGACCGTGGTACGGCAACGGATCTACAGATTCACGCTGACGAATTGTTGCGGATTCGTACCTGGATGGAAGAAGTCCTCGCCCAGCACACCAACCGTAGCGTCGATCAGGTTCGCGCTGATATTGACCGCGATAAGTTCTTGTCCTCCGAAGAGGCCAAAGAATACGGTCTCGTCGACGAGGTGCTGGAGTCGCGCAAGATCAAACGTAGCTAAGCCTGACTGTTCTGTCTCGGGCGAGCTGATGACAGCGCGCCTGACAGTAGCACCGGTGGGGTGGACACTCTGCGATGAGATGTTCACGCCACCGGTGCCTTTCTGTGTGGTTATCCCCAGCGTGGAGACGAGATTTCCATCGCGGGGGATGTTCGGGGTAATTTTGGGCGGGAGATCCCCTGAGCGAGCAAGGCACACGGGTGTAACGGGGCAGAAAAGTTCCGGCCAGCTACTATGCTTGGATCGAAACAAAGTTGTGAGGAGTCACCTTGGCACGAATCGGAGAAAGTGCGGACCTGCTGAAATGTTCCTTCTGTGGCAAATCCCAGAAGCAGGTTCGTAAGCTCATCGCCGGTCCCGGCGTCTACATCTGTGATGAGTGCATTGAACTGTGCAACGAAATCATTGAGGAAGAACTCACCGAAGTTGCCGAGACCAACGACGTCGACTTGCCGACTCCTCGCGAGATTTTCGACCACTTGGACCAGTACGTCATTGGCCAGCAACGAGCCAAAAAAGCCTTGTCAGTCGCGGTCTACAACCATTACAAACGTGTCCGGGGCAATGACACCATCCGCCAGGCTGTTACCGACACGTTCGGAGATGACTCGATTCTAGATGCGCTGGCCGATGTGGAGGTCGGAAAATCGAATATCCTCTTGGTCGGCCCTACCGGTTCGGGCAAAACCTACTTGGCACAGACCCTGGCCAAGAAACTCGACGTGCCGTTTATCGTCGCGGACGCAACCGCACTGACCGAAGCCGGCTACGTGGGCGAAGATGTCGAGAACATTCTGCTTAAGCTGATTCAGGCCGCAGATTTTGACGTCAAGAAGGCCGAACAGGGCATTATCTATATTGACGAGATCGATAAGATCTCACGGAAATCCGAGAATCCTTCGATTACCCGCGACGTCTCCGGTGAAGGGGTGCAACAGGCCCTGCTGAAGATCCTGGAGGGCACCGTTGCCTCGGTGCCGCCACAGGGCGGTCGCAAGCACCCGCATCAGGAATTCCTGCAAATTGATACCTCGAATGTCCTGTTCATTGTGGCCGGTGCATTTGCCGGACTCGATGGCATTATCGAGTCCCGGGCTGGACGTAAGGGGATCGGCTTCGGCGCAGCCTTGTCGAGTTTCGGTGAAGGGGAGTTGCCCTCCTACTCTGATGTGCGTCCTGAAGATCTGCTGAAATTTGGTTTGATTCCTGAATTCATTGGGCGCCTGCCGGTCATTACCGCAGTAGACCCACTGGATCGGGAGGCACTCATTCGGGTGCTGACCGAGCCGAGGAACGCTGTGCTGAAGCAGTACCAAAAGATGTTTGCGTTAGATGGTGTCGAGCTTGAATTTGACCAGTCCGCTCTTGATGCTGTCGTGGACCAGGCAGAAGAACGAGGTGCAGGAGCCCGTGGTCTACGCTCCATTCTGGAAAACGTGCTACAGCCGGTGATGTTTGATCTGCCCTCACGAAACGACATTGCCTCGGTGACGATCACCGGCGACGTCGTGCGAGGTGAGGCCGAACCGCTGATGGTCACTCGCGAGGTGACCCACAAACGGCGCACCAAATCGGCCTAATTTTACGTTTTTGACCGGTATCGGAACTGTACGGAATAAATCCGCGAAGCGTGTCGCTATGCCCAACAGACTGCATTGCAGTAGATTCCGGAACCCGACAGAAGGAGATACGCTCCGATGGCCGAAAATAACGTCGTCAATTTCTGGTTTGACCCGATCTGCCCCTTCGCCTGGGTGACCTCGCGCTGGATCCGTGAAGTCGAGCAGGTCCGCGATATCACCCTCGACTGGCATGTGATGTCGCTGGGCATCCTCAATGATGCCGAGGGCAAAGAGAAAGACCCCAACGTGTGGTTGCCTGCCCGGGCCGCTGTCGCCGTCGAACAACGTCTGGGGCATGATCGTTTAGGCGAGTTCTACACTGCAGTGGGCACCCAGATTCACAACAATGACGTCTCTGATCGCGAGGCAGCCGTCCGGACCGCTCTGGAGGAGATCGGAGCCAGCGAACAGGCCGATCAGGTCATCGCTGATGCACGGACCGACGTGAACGACAAGGCACTGGCCAGCTCCCACCAGCAGGCAATTGATTTGGTCGGTAACGAGGTCGGCACTCCGGTGGTGCAGTTCGGTGACACTGCCTTCTTCGGCCCGGTGCTGTCCAAGATTCCGCGCGGTGAAGAAGCCGGCAAGATCTTTGATGGTGCTGTAGCACTGGCGGGCTACCCCTACTTCTATGAGCTCAAGCGCAGTCGCGACTCCACACCACGCTTCGACTAATCTGCGCTGAGACACAAACGGCGGGGTGGCCACTGTCTTGGTGGCCACCCCCGCCGTTTGTGGTCGCACCGGGACTAACTAATCCGGTCTCGACCACTCGGGGCAGGAGCTTAGCTCTCGGACTCCACGAGCTCGGTGTTGATCACGGAGATATCGTGTTCTTCATCGGTATTCGTGAGGTCGGTGAACTCCAGGTGCTGGATGCGCCCGGCAGCGTACAGGTCGTCTTGGGCCTGCCGGATTTGGTCAGCACGCGCGGAGGTCGCCTGAATAGTGGCGGTTGAGATCTCGGTGCGTTGCGACACCTTCGCATCGGACTTGGCCTTACGAACCCCGGACAGGGCACGTGCCACGGCGGTGAGCACCTCGGAATCGCTGTCACGGCCAACGGCGACAATACCGGCAGATTCGCCCTTACGCCCCGGCCACGGTGCTGAGTGTACTGAGCCCTGTTGCCACCAGCTCCAGGTCTCATCGGTAGCGAAGGGCTGGAAGGGTGCCAACAATCGTTGCAGTGCGTCCAGTGCGGTGGCCAGGGTGACCACGGCAGAGCGTTGCTGGTCGTCGCCCCGCCCGCCATAGGCGCGGTCCTTGACCAGCTCGACGTAGTTGTCGGTGAAGTTCCAGAAGAAGGTCTCCACAACGGTCAATGCCCGGGCGTAGTCATAGCGCTCAAAGCCAACAGTGGCTTGCTGGATAGTGTCGGACAGCTGGGCCAGCAATGACCGGTCCAGCGGATGGGTGATCTGTGCGGCCTGGTCAGCTGTGGTCGCAATCCAGGAGCGGTTGGCCCCCAGTTGCAACACGAACTTGGTGGCGTTGAGTAGCTTGATCGCCAGACGACGGCCAATCTTCATCTGATTGACCTCATAGGCGGTGTCGGCGCCCAGCTTGGCTGACGCCGCCCAATACCGAACCGCGTCCGCCCCGAATTTGTCCAGGATATCCATCGGCACCACAACGTTGCCCTTGGACTTTGACATCTTCTTCCGGTCCGGGTCGAGAATCCAGCCAGACAGGGCAGTGTGCTGCCACGGCACGGAATCGTGGAGCGCATCGGCCCGCACCACCGTGGAGAACAGCCAGGTTCGAATAATGTCGTGGCCCTGCGGACGCAGATCGAAAGGAAAGACCTTGGCGAATAGCTCATCATTGGTCGACCATTCGCCAATAATCTGTGGAGTCAGTGACGAGGTCGCCCAGGTGTCCAGCACGTCCGGATCACCAGTGAACCCGCCGGGCCGATCGCGTTGCTCAGCAGTGTAGCCGGCGGGAACATCCTGCAACGGATCAACCGGGAGCTGGGCGTCCTCCGGAATCAGCGGGGACTCATAGTTGGGCTCACCCTGGTCATCCAGCCGGTACCAGATCGGTACCGGGACCCCAAAAAACCGCTGCCGGGAGACCAGCCAGTCACCGTTGAGGTTCTCCACCCAGTTGGTGTAGCGAGACTGCATGAATTCTGGGTGCCACTGCAACTGGTCACCGCGGGCAATCAGTGCATCCCGGCGGTCGGTGTCCCGGCCACCATTGCGCAAATACCACTGACGAGAGGTGACAATCTCCAAGGGCTTTTCGCCCTTTTCGTAGAAGTTCACCGCGTGCATGATCTTTTTCGGCTGTCCATCGAGCAAATCATGTTCTTGTAGCATCTCGACGACGGCTTTCTTGGCGGAGAACACGGTCTTGCCGGCCAGCCGCTCATAGTTAGCACGACCGAACTCGGAGGTGATCCATTCCGGGGTCTCGGACTGGAATCGGCCGTCACGACCGATCACCGTGCGGGTATCCAGCTCTAGCTCACGCCACCAGGTCACGTCGGTGAGGTCACCGAAGGTACAGATCATCGCGATACCCGACCCCTTATCCGGCTGAGCCAGCGGGTGGGCCTTGACCTCGACGGGAACCTCAAACAGTGGGGACGTCACGGTGGTGCCGAAGTAGGGCTTGTACCGTTCATCGTCGGGATGAGCCACCAACGCGGTACAAGCCGGTAGCAGTTCGGGGCGGGTGGTTTCAATAAAGATCTTCTCACCCTGCTCGGTGGTGAAAGCGTACCGGTGGTAGGCGCCTTCCATCTCGCGGTCTTCCAGCTCGGCCTGGGCGACCGCGGTGCGGAAGGTGACGTCCCACAGCGTGGGAGCCTCGGCCATATAGGCATCGCCATCGGCGAGGTTCTGCAGGAAGGCCCGCTGGGAGACTTCCCGGCAGTGGTCATCGATAGTGCGGTAGGACAGATTCCAATCCACCGACAGGCCCAGACGGGTGAACAGATCCTCGTAGACCTTCTCGTCGTCGGTGGACAACTCCAGACACAGCTCGATGAAGTTTTGGCGGGAGATCACATCCCAGTCGCGCTGGTTCTTTGCCGGCTTGTCCGGTGGACGATAATCGGGGTCATACGGCGTGGCCGGGTCGGTGCGTACTCCGTAGTAGTTCTGCACGCGACGCTCGGTGGGCAAACCGTTGTCGTCCCAGCCCATCGGGTAGAACACGTTCTTCCCATTCATCCGCTGATAGCGGGCCAACACGTCGGTCTGGGTATAGGAGAATACGTGACCGACGTGCAACGACCCCGAAGCGGTCGGTGGGGGAGTATCGATGGAGTAGACCTGGTCACGATCCGTGTCAGGGTCGAAGACATAGACCCGGTCGGCTTCCCACCGGGCGGTAAATTTCTCTTCGAGCCCTTCGAGGCCTGGACGATCAGGGATGGTGTTGTTTTTGGGCGAGTTCGAGCCCTGAAGATCTTCTGCCATGCCACATATTCTTTCACAGACCACCACTCCGACAGCACGTGCTGAGCAGTATGTCCCAGACCTGACGGTCCAGGTGGGCACCCGTTGCGTTACCTCCCGGGGCCGCATCAGCCGGGTACTGTAAAGCTATGACCTCAGAGATGACGGATTTTCACGCAACCCGTTCGGCCGTGGTCACCGGAGCCTCCTCCGGTATCGGCCACGCCACCGCGCTTCAGCTCTCCGACCAAGGCTGGAAGGTATTCGCCGGAGCACGTCGCCTCGACCGGCTTGAAGAGCTGGCGGCACAAGTCGCCCAACCCACCGGGGAAATTATTCCCCTAGAACTAGACGTCACCGACCAAGACTCGGTGGACCGCTTCGTTGTGGCCGTGACCGAAGCCGGAGGAGTCGACACGGTGATCAACATCGCCGGCGGGGCGCACGGCACCGACCCCATTGCCCAGAGCAAAGACGAGGACTGGGACTGGATGTTGCAGACCAACGTCATGGGGACGTTGCGCGTGATCCGGGGCTTCCTTCCGATGCTCCGAGAATCCGGTGCCGGCACCGTGCTGAATCTGACCTCCACAGCCGGCATCGTCGCCTATGAGGGCGGGGCCGGTTACAACGCTGCCAAATTCGGCGAACACGCGCTCACCGCCGCACTACGGCTTGAGGAAGCCGAACATAATCTACGGGTGGTTGAAGTGCTCCCCGGCCTGGTCAAGACCGATGAGTTCGCTCTCAACCGCATGGGCGGAGATGCCGACGCCGCCGCAAAAGTCTATGAAGGTGTCGCCGAGCCGCTCACCGCAGAAGATGTCGCTGAGGTGTGCGTGTACGCCGTCACCTTGCCACACCACATCAACCTCGACCAGATCGTGATGCGACCGGTTAAACAAGCCGCCCAACACAAGCTGATTCGAGACGCCTGAGCGACCTCGGGTTAATTCGATTTTGCCCAGCACGTGGTTTAGGATGAACCCAGAATAACCGCATACTTCACCAGCGATGACCCGGCAATCACCGGCGAGCTTCCGGAAGAACAGTCCTCGTGTCACTGGCATCAACATTGAGGCGAGTACCTAGTAGAACCGGACGGGTCAGCCCGTTACAGCGTTGCGATGAGCGATCTGAGCTTCAACTCAGATAAGCAGGGTGGTACCGCGTACACCGCTGTGGCTAGCCAGGGTGCGCCACAGGTTGTGCGTCCTTGCACACCAGAGATTCACACCGACCCGTGATTGATCGTCAGCAAGGAAGGTAACTCCACCGTGTACCCTCAGGCCAGCTCAGATTCTGAGTCCGTGCGCAACGGCTCCACTCCGTCATCGCCGAATATGCCCGCCATTGAGGAGGCCATTCTGGCGTACTGGGAATCCGATGGCACCTTCCAAGCCTCCATTGACCAACGTCCGGCCATCGCTGAGGACGGAACCAATAATGAGTTCGTTTTCTACGACGGGCCACCCTTCGCCAACGGCCTGCCTCACTACGGCCACCTGCTCACCGGGTACGTCAAAGACCTTGTGGCCCGTTACCAAACCCAGCAGGGTAAGCGCGTCGAGCGTCGGTTCGGCTGGGATACCCATGGCTTGCCCGCCGAGCTGGAAGCCATGAAGCAGCTGGGCATGACCGATAAGGCCGAAATTGAGGCCATGGGTATCGATAAGTTCAACGACGCCTGCCGGTCTTCGGTGCTCAAATACACCGAAGAGTGGAAAAACTACGTCAATCGGCAGGGGCGCTGGGTCGATTTCGATAACGACTACAAGACACTGTATCCCTCCTACATGGAATCGGTGCTGTGGGCGTTCAAAGACCTGTCCGAGAAAGGGCTCACCTACCGTGGCTTCCGCGTTCTGCCCTACTGCTGGAAAGATGAAACTCCGCTGTCCAACCACGAGTTGCGTATGGACGATGACGTCTACCAGCAACGTCAAGATCCCTCAGTGACGGTAACCTTCCGACTCACCGGCGGGATCGACGATCACCTGCTGGATGCCTCGTACATCGCCAGCTCACAAACCGCCCAGGACCTGGCCGGGGTGCGCGTGCTGGCCTGGACGACCACGCCGTGGACGCTACCCACCAATGGGTCGCTGGCGGTGGGACCGGAGGTCTCCTACGTGGTGGTACCCCGTGGCCCAAAGGCCACTACGGTGGACTCGCTGGACGGTGAACGTTTCCTGCTGGCCACAGAACGGCTGGCCGCCTATGCCACCGATCTAGGCTATGAGTCCGTGGAAGCTGCCACCGAAGCGATCACCGCCACCTATGCCGGAACGGACCTGGGCGGATTGACCTACCAGCCGATTTTCACCTACTTCTCCGAAGACGAGAAGTGGGGCAACCAGCACGCCTTCCGCATGCTGGTTGCTGACTACGTCTCCACTGACGACGGTACCGGTGTGGTCCACCAGTCATCTGCCTATGGTGAAGACGACCAGACGATCAATGAAGCCCACGACATCCCCGTGGTGCTCTCCGTCGATGAGGGCGCGAAATTCCTGCCACTGTTCGGCGATGAGTCCCTGGGCGAGGGCAAGCTCAAAGACATTGCTGGGTTGCAGGTGTTTGAGGCCAACCGTCCGATTATTCGCTCGTTGCGCGCTGCCGGCGAGCTGGTGAAAGAAGCCTCTTATGAACACTCCTACCCGCACTGCTGGCGGTGCCGGACCCCACTGATCTACCGGGCGATCACCTCCTGGTACGTGAAAGTTACCGAGTTCAAAGACTCGATGCTGGAACTGAACCAGCAGATCAACTGGATTCCCGATAACGTCAAGGACGGCCAGTTTGGTAAATGGCTGGAAAACGCCCGCGACTGGTCGATTTCGCGCAACCGGTACTGGGGCTCCCCGATCCCGGTGTGGGAATCCGATGACCCCAACTACCCGCGCCAAGAAATCTACGGTTCCCTAGCTGAACTCGAAGAAGCCTTCGGCGAACTACCCCGCAATGCCCACGGCGAGGTGGATCTGCACCGGCCCTGGATTGATCAGCTGGTCCGCCCCAACCCGGATGACCCCACCGGCACGTCGATGATGCGTCGCGTCCCCGATGTGCTCGATGTGTGGTTCGACTCTGGGTCGATGCCCTATGCCCAGGTGCATTATCCCATGGAGCACAAGGACTGGTTCGACACCCACAACCCGGCCGACTTCATCGTGGAATACATCGGCCAAACCCGTGGCTGGTTCTACACCATGCACGTGCTAGCCACCGCCCTGTTCCACCGCCCGGCGTTCAAAAACGTGATCTCCCACGGTATTGTGCTGGGCTCGGACGGGCAGAAGATGTCCAAGTCGCTACGCAACTACCCGGACGTCTCCGACGTGCTGGACCGGGACGGCTCGGATGCGATGCGCTGGTTCCTGATGGCCTCGCCCATTCTGCGCGGTGGCACCCTGATCGTCAGCGAAGACGGCATTCGCGAAGCCGCCCGACAGGTGCTCCTTCCGGCCTGGAACGTGTGGCACTTCTTCACGCTCTACGCCAATTCTGCCACCGCCGGTGGCACCCGACCGCAGGGATATCGGGCCCAGTACCGTTATGAGGCCACCGACCCGCTGGACCGCTACATTCTGGCCACCACCGGCACCATGATCACCCAGGTCAAAGAGCACATGGACCACTACCACGTGCCCCAGGCGACCGAGGAACTGCGCCGGTACATGGACACCATGACCAACTGGTATATTCGTCGCTCCCGGCAGCGGTTCTTCGATGAGAATGAAGAATCCCTGGACGTGTTGTTCACGTGCCTGGAAGCCTTCTGCCGGGTGGCAGCACCGTTGTTGCCGATGGTGACCGAGGAAATCTGGCGGGGTCTGACCGGGGGACGTTCGGTGCACTTGACCGACTACCCGGACGCCAGCCTGTTCCCGCAAGGCGAGGATGCCGAGGCCGTCCAGCACAGCATGAACCTGGCCCGGGAGATTTCCTCGGCCGGTTCTGCGCTGCGTAAGGGTGCGGGCCGGCGCGTCCGCTTGCCGCTGCGCAAGCTCTCGGTGGTCATTGAAAATGCCGGACGCGTTGATCAGACCGTCTCCGAGATCATCTCCGATGAGCTCAACATCAACACCATTGACGTCAAAGACACCAGTGAAGCCTCAGCCACCGACTTCGGCATCACCCAGCAACTTGTCGTCAACGCCCGGGCCGCCGGTCCGCGCTTAGGCAAGCAGGTCCAACAGGTGATCAAAGCCTCCAAGGCTGGGGATTGGTCGGTCGCCGACGGCGTGGTCACCGCCGGCGGTGTCGAGCTGGTCGAGGGCGAATACGAGCTCGCGACCACCGTGGATCAGTCCGAAGGGTCCGACGAGACTGCGGTGGCAGTGATCTCCGACGGGTTCCTAGTGTTGGACACCAGTGTCGATGACGAGTTGGCCGCCGAAGGCTCGGCCCGCGACGTGATCCGCGCGGTCCAGGCAGCACGTCGTGAAGCCGGTCTGGACGTCTCCGACCGGATTCGGACCGAGATCACCGGGACCACCGGACTGATCACAGCCATTGACGCCCACCGGGAGCTGATCAGCCAAGAGACGCTGACCACGCAGCTGGAGCTTGTGGCGGATGAAAACCGGGACGACCCGCGTGGCTCGATGGCCGATGACGCCTCCAAGCTGGTCAGTGTTAGCGTAGAGGTGGTTTCGTCGGCTTCCACCGATTCCCTCGCATCAATCCAGAAAGCGTAGTGCCTCGTGTCAGAGCTGTCACCAGATCCCCAGACCGGGCCCCAGAGCCTGGAGGAGCTCTATGGCGATCTGCTCGCCCGCGCCCCAGAAAACAAGATGGAGCCACGGATGGAGCCGATGTATCGTGCCATGGATTTGCTTGGGGATCCCCAACACTGCGCACCGGTCATTCATCTGACCGGTACCAATGGCAAAACCTCCACCGCGCGCATGATCGAGACCATGCTCAACAGCTACGGGCTCTCCACCGGGCGCTATACCTCACCGCACCTGGTGAAATTCACCGAACGGATGACGTTGAACTCCGAGCCGGTCGATGATGAGACCGTGCTACGAGTGTGGTCGGAGATCCTGCCGGTCGTGCGCTTGGTGGATCAGGAGCTGCTGGTTGAGGACGAGACGCCACTGACCTATTTTGAAGCCATGACCGTGCTGGCGTTCGCGATTTTCGCTGACGCGCCGGTCGACGTGATGGTGCTTGAGGTGGGACTCGGGGGGATCACCGATGCCACCAACGTTGCCGATGCCCAAGTTTCCGTGATCACTCCCATTTCCCTGGATCATACCGACCTGCTGGGCGAGACCGTCGAAGAGATTGCCGAGGAGAAGGCCGGGATTATCAAACCCGACGGGTACGTCGTCTCCGCTGCGCAGGAACCGGCGGCTGCCCAGGTGCTCCTGGATAAGGCGCGCGAGGTTGGTGCCAGCTTCGCGTTTGAAAACCTGGAATTTGGGGTCACCGACCGCCGGGTGGCGGTCGGCGGGCAGCAAGTCTCGGTGCAGGGACTCAGCGGTACATACCCCGAGCTGTTCCTGCCACTCCACGGCCCCCATCAGGCAGAAAATCTCGCGGTAGCCATCGTAGCGATGGAAGCCTTCCTCGGCCACGGCGGTCACACCTTGAACCAGGAGCTACTGCAACAGGGGCTACTGCAGGTCACCAGCCCGGGACGGCTGGAAGTGCTTCGTACCAACCCAACCTTGGTGATTGACGCGGCGCATAACCCAGCCGGTATGGAAGCCACCGCCGTCAGTGTCACAGAGGCCTTCAACTTCACCAAGCTGGCGCTGGTCGTTGGCATTCTGGAAGAAAAGGATGCCCGCGGCGTGTTAGCCAGTCTCTATGACGCTTTTGGGGACACGGTCGAGCACGTGGCCCTGACAGCCTCTGCCTCACCACGCGCCATTGATCCCGACACTCTGGTGGAATACGCCCTGGATGCCGGATGGGATGCCGACACGCTACATCCCGAACCGGCCCCGACCGATGCGATTCGATGGGCCGTCGAAGCCGTGGTGGACGAGGATGAAGAACTGCACGAATCCGGCACCGCCAACATTACTGATGGCACCGGTGGCCCCGGTGTATTGGTCACCGGGTCAATCACTTTGGTAGGCCAAGTCCGTGGCCTGCTCGGCCCCGGGCAGACCGAGACCACCGATACCGCAGCCGCCCACGCGGCGGCAGCAGCCGCGGTGGTCGAAGATCACGACGACCTGGCAGCCTTCTTCGCCACCGAGGAAGACGACACGGATGACGACGTGGACCGTGGTGGCCACGGTCAGCAGGGTGATACCGATGACTGATCAACACCAACCATCAGAACCGCCCACCGGAACCACCGGCCGAGAGTCCTGGCGGCCCCAGCGCGAAACACAACGCCAAAAAGACTGGCGCCCGGGCCAACCACAGAAACGCCGTTCCCTGCGGGTGATGTTCTGCGCTTCGCTACTGGGCCTGGAATCCCTGGTACTGGTTTTCTACGGCATGACCGTGTTGAACCTCAACCGCGAGGAACCCTGGGCGGTCCCGGTCTTCTGGGCCTCGATCGCCCTGGCTGTACTGGCACTGGTCACCACGAGACTGCTCACTAAGCCCCTGGGATACTGGATCGGGTGGGGGATCCAAGTGCTGTTTGTACTGGGGGGATTTCTCGAATACTTTGCCTTGATCTTGGGAGCCGGATTCCTGGCTGCCTGGTGGTGGGCCGTGGTCCGGGGAGGGCAGATGGATGAAGAGAACATCGTCCGCGACCGACAGCAACGCGCATGGGAGATTGCCCACGGGTACCGTTGTGCTACCGACCATCCCGACACAAAGAGCTAACCGGCCCACCAGACCGCTTCGGTATACTCTCAGCTAGATACCGTCACCGGTCACCGACCCACAACAGCAAGACGACAGAAAGAGGTGCAGTCCCGATGGCCACCCCAGAACGTTCGCTGATTCTGATTAAGCCAGATGGAGTCAAACGAGGCTTGGTCGGTGAGATCCTGACCCGCATCGAGCACAAGGGTTACCGTATCGTCGAATTGGAAATGATGACCGCCAACCCGGAGATGTTGGCCGATCACTACGAAGAGCACCAGGGCAAAGAATTCTTCCCCGCCCTGGTCGAGTTCATGTCCTCCGGTCCGCTGGTGGCCGCCATCGTGGAAGGCGATCGCGTGATCGAAGGCATCCGCGCGCTGACCGGCAAGACCGACCCCACTGTGGCACTGCCGGGCACCATTCGCGGAGACTTCGGTCGTGATTGGGGCCCTGGTGTGCAACAGAACCTCATCCACGCCTCGGATTCAACCCTGTCGGCCGAGCGCGAGATGGAGATCTGGTTCGGCTGGAACCGCGCTGACTAATCGTCGCCGCAACGGCGGTTAGTGGTTTGTCTCAGCGGTGAAGTGCGAGTCATCGGAGTCGAGGGTGACTCCGCGCAGTCCAGACAGCGGGGTCACCACCGGCTGATGCCCGGCCACAATCTCCGGAATCGTTTTCAGCGCGTGGACAGTTTTAACCAGATACAGTGTTGGACGCATCAGCGCGATCTGCTCAGCGGCAAAAGCCTGGAGCAGATCGGTGGTGCTCAACCACCGCGCCTCGGTAGCTTCGGTGGTGACATTACGGACCTGATGTTGTTGCTCATCAGTGACTGCGGCGACATAGAAATACGTATCAAAGCGTTTGGGTGCCCCCAACGGAGTGGTGATATTCGCCCACGGCACCAGCTGCTCACCACTGAGTCGTACCGCCGTTTCTTCCCACACCTCACGCACCGCGGTGGCTGCCATCGCCGCCACGCCGGGAGTCGCGTCATCCAAGACCAGCCTGGTCCGCGACCAAATCTGGGCATGCTCAGCGATCGCTTCGGGACTCAATAAACCGTCACCGGCTTGGTGATCGCCCGGTTCGCTCCGACCACCGGGAAACACCGCAACACCGGCGGCGAAATCCATGGTCTTGGCACGAAATTGCACGAAAACCTCAACTCCGACGCCTTGGTCACGCAATAGCACCACCGAAGCGGCTGGGCGCACCGGAACGTGGTGGGCCGGATGATCTGGATTGTTCCGGGCCTCGGGGACATAGTGATAGGGACTGTCTGCCATGCCCCTAGCTTAGACAATAAGTGATAGGGATCACGAGAATAATGACTCGCCGAAGCGAATCAGGATGGACCCGGCAATCACCGCGTAGAGCAAGACCACCATCGGCCACGTCATGGCCAGCAGGTAGGTGCGGGCCGTAGCCGAGGTTGGAATCACTCCCGTCGCAATATTGCGAGCGGTCACCAGCACTGCCAGAGGAATCACGGCCGCCCAAATCACCATGCAGTATAAACACAGAACATTGATGTCATAGACGGCTTGGGTCCACAGCCACAGGCAGAACACCAGGGCTAAGACGACGCCGATATTAATGCAGATCCAATAGGTGCGCGTGAACTGCATGCCCATCACCAACACCGTGGCCAGGGTGATGACAATGGTGAAGCCCACCAGGCCGATGAAATGATTCGGGAACCCGAAAAGTTGGGCCTGCCACGACTGCATCACGGTGCCACACGAGACCCAGGGGCTTAAATCGCAACTGGTGACATATTCCGGGTCCTTCCAGATCTGGACCCGCTCATACATCAGGATGGCGGCCGCGCCCATCGCGATCAGCCCGGTAATGAGCATCACCAGGCCTGACCCGACGCGGGTGGCAAACCAGGGTAGATCCTCGGCACGGGTGTCAGGGTCGGGATCGAGGCGGTCGTCGAGGGTCACCGCGGTCTGGTCTGCGGTGTGATGGGAGATATCATGGGGCATGCCAGGGACTCCTTGGATCGGAAGATCACCGGCGGCATCGCATCAGAGCGGGCACGCGCGGTCACTATGTAGTCTATGCTCTCAGCCAGCACGACCAGGAAATGTCCCCGTGCTGGGTGAATCTGTGCCACAATGGGAGACGACACGGAAGATGTCCACACCATCTCACCGCTGTCCTGTGGCGATAGTTTGCGCGACCACCGATGATGAACCGCAACCGCGTTGAGTGTACGTGAGGAAACGAGCTCAATCGTGCGAAGTGGATCGGTCCCGGGTGACGTTCCCGACCGGCATCCCGCGGAGACCGTCGGAGATGAGAACAGACTGAGCTAGCACGAGATCGGTCGCCGCCCAGACGCCACAGGTTCCGTGCCTCACCGTGGCACCTCACCCGGTGGAGCCGGTTCAGACCAAGCTTTTTGTGTGCCATCCACGGCGCACCCCGGACGATCGGGGGAAACGCGCCCGTCACGGCACCCGAACCGCCTCGCGGTCAGTGTGTGGCTGATGCCGAGGAATGAAGGAGCTGCAGTGGCAGCTGACAACGAACCACAAGTGAACACCGAGAATCAGACGGAGGGCAACGAGGGAACCGACAACCAGGTGGCGTCGTTGCAGGTTCCCGACGACCCGATGGATGTGCTCTTTCACGCCCCTGATCTCTCCGATATTACGACTCGTACCCGCCGGACGGATGACTCTGAGGACGACGGGGGCCATGCAGAGTCCTCTGATTCTGAGCGATCCGGACACGGTAAGGACTCTCACGGAGAAAAATCCGGTCGCTCACGCCGTAAGCGCCGCGGTCGTCGTCGCAATAACGCTGAGCAGCAATCGTCATCTCAGGGTGATGATGGTTCGAATCGCGGACAGGGTGACCGCTCGGGTGCTGAAGATGGTTCGGAGAAGACCGGCCCATCGGGTCCAGCAGACCAGGGCGATGATCAGCCGGTAGCCCGCCGCCGTCGGAAGCGTCGTCGGGGTACCACCGACCTGGAAGTTGACGGTGGCACCGGTGATGACCCGGAGAACACCGTCACCAAAGTGCGTGCACCGCGTCCGGCCGGGGGATCGGGGACCGGCTCGGACCAGGTCACCTCGGTGCGTGGCTCCACCCGCCTGGAAGCAAAGCGTCAGCGTCGCCGGCAGGCCCGGGGACGTCGCCGTCGTGGCAATGTGTTGACCGAAGCTGAGTTTTTGGCCCGTCGGGAGTCCGTGGAGCGGACGATGATGGTGCGCCAGCGGGAGCACCGGATCCAAATTGCCGTGCTGGAAGACGGTGTGCTGGCTGAACACTTCGTATCCAACACCACCCAAGACTCGTTGATCGGCAATATCTATCTGGGCAAGGTCCAGAACGTGTTGCCCTCGATGGAAGCGGCCTTTATTGATATCGGGCGTGGTCGCAATGCGGTGCTGTATGCCGGTGAAGTCAACTGGGATATGGCACAGTTGGAGGGCAAGCCCAAGAAGATCGAGAATGCGCTGAAGTCTGGTGACTCGGTGCTCGTGCAGGTCACCAAGGACCCGGTGGGCCATAAGGGCGCCCGACTGACCTCCCAGATTTCGTTGCCCGGTCGCTATTTGGTCTACGTTCCGGGTGGGTCGATGACCGGTATTTCCCGTAAGCTCCCCGATACGGAACGTTCCCGGCTAAAGAAGATCCTGAAAGATCACATGCCGGACAACGCCGGGGTGATTGTCCGCACGGCCGCCGAGGGCACCTCGGAACAGGAATTGATGAACGACATCAACCGGTTGCGGGCGCAGTGGGAAGAGATTGAATCCGCCTCCACTTCCACGAAGGTGCTGGCCCCCGAGCAGTTGCATGCTGAACCGGACCTGACGATCAAAGTGGTCCGTGACGTGTTCAATGAGGACTTTACCGCCATGGTGGTTCAGGGTGATGAGGTCTGGGACAACGTGGAAGCCTACGTGACCTATGTGGCACCGCACCTGGTGGATCGGCTCAGCAAGTGGGACCCGGACGACCACGACGGTGAGGACCTGTTCGCCTCACACCGTCTGGATGAACAGCTCCACAAGGCCTTGGATCGTAAAGTCAATTTGCCGTCGGGCGGTTCCCTGATCTTTGACCGCACCGAAGCGATGACTGTCGTCGACGTCAATACCGGGAAATTCACCGGTTCTGGCGGCAACCTGGAAGAAACGGTGACCAAGAACAATCTAGAAGCGGCCGAAGAGATTGTGCGCCAGCTTCGGTTGCGCGATATCGGTGGCATTATTGTCATCGACTTCATCGACATGGTCTTGGAATCCAACCGAGACTTGGTGTTGCGTCGTTTGGTGGAGTGCCTGGGCCGTGACCGGACCCGGCACCAAGTCGCTGAAGTGACGTCGCTGGGCCTGGTCCAGATGACACGGAAGCGGATGGGGACTGGACTGGTTGAAGTCTTTTCCGAAACCTGTGAGGCCTGCGCCGGTCGTGGCATTATCGTCCACGACGAACCGGTGGAGAAATCGGTGTCCTACGACTCCCACGGGCAACCTCGCAAACACCGCAACCATTCTTCCTCGGCGTCGAATTCGCGGTCGCGACGCAAGAACCGCAAGAACGACAAGAACCGTTCGGACCATCACCACCACAGCTCCTCACACGAGCACGACACCTCGAACCAGGAGCAACACCATCGTGAAGAACAGGCCGAGCGGGATGCGAAAGCCGAGCAGACTCGCAATGCGATGAACTCCATTGCCGCAGCCAGCAATGGGTCCTCGCAACAGAAGGGCTCCAACGACCAACAGGATGAAGGCCACTGCAGCGAGGGCGAGCAGGATTCCTCTCGAGGTCGCCGTGGGCGAAAGCCTCGTCGGGCAGACTCGGACGGTGCTGTCCAGTCGCAACAGTCCATTTTGGACGACATCAATTCCGCACTGGATGATGTGCAGCGCGCCCACGAGTCCCAGGAGAGCCAGCACGCTTCGACTCCCTCCGGCTCAGTGACAACAACCGACACGGCTCAGCGCGCGAAACCACGCCGGCGGCGGGCGACCTCGGATGTGGGGGCAGAAACTGTCCAGACCGCCCCGGTAGAGTCCACCCCAGATTCCGGCGCGCAGTTCACCGCCCGGTCAACGACCTCCAGTACCAAGGCCCCGAAGGAATCGACCGAGACCAAAGAGGCTGCTGCGGTGATGCTGGGTGTTGGCGTGAGTGCAGAGGATATTTCCTCACCGCAATAACGGTCAGCAGACGCGAAAATGTGGCGCATCTTTCCCGGTGTGTCATTTGAAATTCACGTAACAGACAAGGTAAGGTATAGCTTTGGTGCTGTGAAGTTACGCGTTAAGTGTGCGTAAAACATGCCGGTCCACCCACCGAGTCGAGGCTGAGAAGGTCAAAATACCTCCGTGTGGCGTATCGGGCCTCAGCCACAGCAAAAGAACAATTTTCTAACGTCGAGAGAAGTGAGTCCCAAGTGGTGTACGCGATTGTCCGCGCTGGTGGCCGCCAGGAAAAGGTTTCCGTTGGAGACCTCGTTACCCTTGACCGCGTTCCCGCTGAGGCCGGTAGCTCCATCGAGTTGCCCGCACTGATGGTGGTGGATGGGGACAAGGTCACCTCGGAGAAGAAGGAACTAGACAACGTTAAGGTGTCTGCCGAAGTTCTGGAACACCTCCGTGGTAAGAAGGTCGTCATCCAGAAATTCAAGAATAAGACCGGCTATAAGAAGCGTCAGGGTCACCGTCAGAACCAGACTAAGGTCAAGATCACCTCTATCGCCTAGGTCGATCGAGACGTCAAAGAAAAGGATTTAGCAGATGTCAACGAAAAAAGGTGCAAGCTCGACCAAAAACGGTCGTGACTCCAACCCGCAGTACCTCGGAATCAAGCGTTTCGGTGGACAGGCAGTCTCCGCTGGTGAGATTCTCGTTCGCCAGCGCGGCACCCAGTACCACCCCGGCAACAACGTCGGCCTGGGCAAAGACCACACTCTGTTCGCTCTGGCATCCGGCTCCGTCGAGTTCGGTCAGCGCCGTGGTCGCCGCGTGATCAACGTGGTACCGGCAACGACAGAATAGCCGTTGCGCACCGTGAGAGCATAGCTGTCACTATAGACCAACGCTCCAGCGGGGGCGGGCCTGCCTGGGTCCGCCCCCGCTTGAGCTATCTAAACCCCCGAACCGCCACCGACTGAGACCACCTGACTCGTGAGGGAGAAACCAATGCCACAGTTCGTTGATCATGTCACCTTGCACGCCACCGGTGGCAACGGTGGCCACGGGGAAACCTCGGTGCGCCGGGAGAAATACAAACCACTTGGCGGACCCGACGGAGGCAACGGCGGTAGCGGTGGAGACGTGGTGGTCGTGGCCGACTCCCAAGAAACCACATTGCTTGACTATCACCACGGTCCCCACCGCTCAGCCACCAACGGCGAGCCCGGTAAGGGAGGGAATAAAGATGGTCGAGACGGTGAATCACTGTATCTACCGGTCCCAGTTGGCACGGTGATTAAAGACCAAGAAGGCAACGTGTTGGCAGATCTCGTGCATCCCGGCATGGAATACGTCGTGGCCGCCGGTGGCACCGGGGGGCTGGGCAATGCGGCGTTAGCGTCACCAAAACGTAAAGCACCCGGATTCTCATTGCTCGGTATTCCAGGCGAAGAACGTAGTGTTGTGCTGGAGCTGAAATCCGTGGCCGATATTGCCCTGGTCGGTTTCCCCTCGGCAGGGAAATCCTCTCTGATCGCTGCGCTGTCGGCTGCACGACCGAAAATCGCCGATTATCCTTTCACCACACTGGTTCCTAACCTGGGAGTGGTTCAAGCCGGTGAAACCCGGTTCACCGTCGCCGATGTGCCCGGTCTGATCCCCGGTGCCAGTCAGGGTAAGGGCTTAGGGCTAGAATTTTTGCGTCACGCCGAACGTTGCGCGGCGTTGGTCCATGTGCTGGATTGCGCGAGCTTGGAATCTGACCGCGACCCGATTTCGGACTTCGAAGCCCTGGAACACGAACTGGCCGCATATTCGGTCAAACCAGTCCAGGGTAGCAGTGGCGAGCAAATGAAACCGCTGAACGAACGTCCGCAGTTGGTCGCGCTGAATAAGACGGATCTTCCCGACGGCCAGGAGATGGCTGAGATGGTTCGAGATAACCTGGAAAGTCGCGGACTGCGGGTCTTTGACATCTCAGCGATTGCCCACCAAGGCCTGGACGCCTTGAAATTCGCCATGGCTGAGTTAGTCAACCAAGCCCGGGCCGTTGCCCCCGAACCCGAGCCTGCTCCCGTTGTGCAGATCACGCCCCGGCGCCGTCGGGGTGATCGTACCCAAGACTTTACGATTACCGCCGAGGAACGGAGCGCGAAACCACTGTTCCGTATCCGCGGGGACAAGCCGGAACGCTGGGTGGCTCAAACCAACTTCGCCAACGATGAGGCCGTGGGTTATCTGGCCGACCGCTTAGAGCGAATCGGTATTGAAGAAGAACTGTTCAAAGCCGGCGCAGTGCCTGGGGCTACTGTGGTGATCGGTGATGACGACACCGGAGTCGTCTTCGACTGGGAGCCGACGATTTCGACCGGGTCGGAACACCTCACCGGTCCACGGGGTTCCGACTACCGCATGGACGAGCGACATCGTCCGACCCGTGAAGAAAAACGTCAGGACTGGGCAGAACGCAAAGCGGCCCGGGCCGCCACCCAGGCCGAAATGGAACAGGAAAGTCGCTGCGGTCTGTGGACCGACTGGCATCATACCGACGAAGACGACGACCAGTTCTGATCCGGTCCTTGCCCCGCACAGATCACATCCATCCAGCACCGAAGGCGATACCCGCGTGAGTACCCGAACCCCTGTCTCGCACAACCCGGTCACTGACCGTTCGACCATTTCCCAGGCGCGTCGGATCGTGATCAAAATTGGGTCGTCATCGTTGACCACTCCCTCCGGTGTGTCGCTGGAGGCTATAGACCGGCTCACCGCGTTGATCGCCTCCCTGCGGAAGGCTGGCACCCAGGTGGTGCTGGTCTCCTCTGGCGCGATCGCTGCCGGGTTACCGGTTTTGGACTTCGATAAACGACCCAAGGATCTGGCAACGCTACAGGCCACTGCCGCGGTGGGGCAGAGCCAGCTGATGGCCTACTATGCGCAGTCCTGCCACCGCCACGGATATACCGTTGCCCAGGTGTTACTGACCGCCGATGAATTGATGCGCCGCACCCAGTACAACAATGCTTTCCGTTCGCTTCAACGGCTTTTGCATCTGGGCGTGATCCCGGTGGTTAACGAAAACGACGCGGTGGCCACCCAAGAAATTCGGTTTGGCGATAACGACCGCCTGGCTGCACTGGTCGCCAATGTGGTCAAAGCCGACCTGCTGGTGCTCCTGACCGACGTGGACGCCCTCTACGACGGACCACCCACCCGACCCGGCAGCACCCGCATCGCCCGTGTCCGCTCTGCCGAGGACCTCCACGACGTCACCATTGGCACCACCGGCCCTGCCAGTGTGGGCACCGGAGGGATGGTGACCAAAGTCGAAGCCGCCTCGATCGCCACCGGGTCCGGGATTCCAGCACTACTAACCGCGGCATCACTGGCAGCCCCGGCACTGGCCGGCGAGGATGTGGGCACCTGGTTTGATGTGCGCGGTGAACGCAAAACCGCTCGCTCGGCCTGGTTGGGGTTAATGGCCGAGACTCGAGGATCAATCCTCATCGACGACGGGGCGGTCATTGCGGTCACCCAGCGGCATCGCTCCTTGCTCCCTGCCGGAGTGGTCGGCGTCCGCGGAGAATTTGAGCCTGGAGACGCGGTCGAAATCTGCGATGTGCACGGCACCATCGTTGCCCGAGGCTTGATCAATTACTCCTCCCATGAGCTACCCGAGATGTTGGGCAAGTCCACCGCGGAGCTACGGGAGGCACTCGGGCCTGAATACGATCGGGCAGTGGTCCACACCGACGATACCGTCACCCGTGATTCCTTCGGTCTCACTACCCGCCCGTGAGATGTATCCCATCGACGCTAGACTGGCCTCTATGACCACACAGCAGGACTCCACGGTACGCGCGGCAGTTTGGGAGATGACTCAGCGGGCCCGTCGCGCCCAGCAGACATTGGCCTCGGCATCACGAGCTCGCAAAGATCGTACCCTGCAGGCACTCGGTGAGGCAATCTGGGACCAACGTCGCTACATTTTGGACCACAATCAAGCGGATCTGAGCGCCGGAGCCGACAACGGTCTCTCGGTGGCGCTACTCGACCGGCTCACGCTCACCGAACAGCGTATGGCCGGACTGCGCTCCGCGCTCAACGAGCTGGCCACGTTACCCGACCCCGTCGGTGAGGTGGTCCGCGGACGTAACCTTCCCAACGGGATCCGGATGCAACAAGTCCGGGTGCCCATCGGCGTGGTCGGCGCCATCTATGAGGCCCGGCCGAACGTCACTGTCGATATTTCCGGTATTGGGCTCAAAGCCGGTAGCGCGGTGCTACTACGGGGTGGATCGGCAGCTGAACACACCAACCAGGCTACCATCGCCATCTTGCGCTCTGCACTGGCTGATCAAGGCTTTGACCCCGATGTGATTCAATCCGTGGACGAACATGGTCGCGCTGGGGCGAGGGCCATGATGGAATTGCGCGGGGGAGTCGATCTGCTGATCCCGCGCGGGGGAGCGGGGCTGATTCGCTCGGTGGTGGACAACGCCCGGGTCCCGGTCATTGAGACCGGGGCGGGTAACGTGCACGTTTATGTGGATGCTAGTGCTGACCCACAGATGGCCGCCGACATCGTGCTGAATTCGAAAACCCACCGCACCTCCGTGTGCAATGCTGCCGAAACCCTGCTGATCCACCGCGAGGCGGTCCAGGCCGGCCGTGAGGCGCTGCGCGCCCTGGCCCAAGCCGGGGTGCGTTTGCACCTGGACGATGCAGCCCGGCAACTCATTGCCGCCACCGACTCACCGAGCGCCGGGATGTTGCTGGAGGTCACCGAACAGGACTGGGATACCGAATACCTTGACATGGAGATGGCGGTGGGCGTCGTCGATGATCTTCAGACCGCCATGGAGCACATCCAAGCTCACACGACCGGCCACACCGAAGTGATTATCACCAACGACCTGTCCCATGCCGACACGTTCATCGCTGGCATTGATGCTGCCGTGGTCATGGTCAACGCCTCCTCACGGTTCACCGATGGTGGGCAATTTGGGCTGGGCGCAGAAATTGGAATCTCCACCCAAAAGACCCACGCCCGCGGGCCCATGGGTCTGGAAGAGCTGACCAGTACCAAGTGGATTCTGCGCGGTCAAGGACAAATCAGAACGTAGTGGAAACAATGTGAGTAGACTAGGTGATGATTTTGCACACCGCTGAGCGATAAGAAAGAGAACGCCCATGCTCTCACATCTCACCACCCTTGGCTCCGGTCCGGAGATTGTCAACGAATTACCGGTTGAACCCTGGGCTTACGGGGTTGCAGTCTTCGTGATCCTGATGTGCTTGCTGTTTGCCACCATGTCCCTACGCTCCGTTCGGCGTCGTCACCAGGCCCCGGGCAGCGAGGTCGTCACCCGCGATCGCGCACACCAGCGTTTCGACGAGCAGTCTGGACACTAAAGACCGTTCTGGAAACCTCTCCGTCGCCATCCCGGTCTCGGACCCACGATCGTTGCAGGGTGGGACCGGGATGTGAAAGTAGTTTAAGTCGTGACTCACTCTGATCAGTCCCAGATGGCAGGTAACGGTGCCCAGCGCCGGCCCCGTCTGGGCATTATGGGCGGTACCTTCGACCCCATCCACCACGGCCACTTGGTCGCAGCCTCGGAAGTTGCCTCCGAATTCGAGTTGGACGAGGTCGTCTTCGTGCCGACCGGACGTCCCTGGCAGAAGGCCGATAAAGACGTCACCGCCGCCGAACACCGGTATCTCATGACCGTTATTGCTACCGCGGCCAACCCGCGGTTCTCCGTCTCACGGGTGGATATTGACCGTCCCGGGCCGACCTACACCGCCGATACCCTCGATGACCTCCACGCCTTGCGGCCCGATGCCGAGCTCTATTTCATCACCGGTGCGGATGCGATGGAAAGCATCATGTCCTGGAAAAACGTGGAGAATTTGTGGGGTAAAGCGCATTTTGTCGGTGTCTCCCGGCCCGGTCATGCCCTCGATGACTTTGGGCGCGATGACATTTCGCTGATGTCCATTCCGGCCATGGCTATTTCCTCCACGGACTGTCGGGCCCGGGTCAGAGCCGGCAAGCCGGTGTGGTACCTGGTTCCAGACGGAGTCGTACAATATATCGCCAAGTACGGTTTATACCTGAGCGAAGACACCGAAGAGGCCGCTACAGACCCGCTTCGCCCAGCGGTCGTCAGACACATGGACCCGACCAACGCGACTGATCAGGAGGTGATCTCGTGAGCAACGAGTCATCACGCCCGCTGTCCCGTCGTGAGCTACGTCGTCGCCGTGAACGGGCCATCTTCGAGGGCACTGCGGTTGAGCAGACCGGACGAAGCGAACAAAACAACCAGCCCCGTCGCGCGCGTCGGGCTGCGGATTCACCCACGGATGCTCCGTCGATGGTCTCTGGTCGGGTTCCTCGGATCCAGCAGGAATATCGATCCGCAGGACACCGCGTCGCCGATACTCAGCGCGGAAGTGTTCCGGGCCATCCCGGACAACACGCTGATCCGCAAGCGGTACCCGATGCGCCGAGGCACACCACCGTTCCACAGCACCACCGAACCGCAGCGCACTCAGCGCGGTCAGCTCCTGTTGATCAGGTCACCGAGAGTTTCCGGCGAACTGACGTGACGGGACAACCCGAGCCAGTTCGTCGTGCGCCCAGTGCCGAACGCACCCCGCCGGCGACTCCCCGGCGTCACCGTCGTGCCGATGCAGACGCCACCGCCACCGGTGGTATCCCGGTCATCTCTCAGCAACCTCAGCCAAGCCCCGCACCATCGCAGGACACCACCCCACGGTCCCGACGACAGGCGCGAGCAGAGCGTGTCCAAGCCTACGCCGAGGCAGAGTCTTCGAATATTTTCAGTCCCGACGCTGACGATGTGGCCGCCCAAGAACGCCCGCAACAGCATCCGCGCCGGGCTGAGGCACCACAAACCGTCGAAGACCACCCGGCAGAACCTCAAGCAGTGCAGTCGTTTCACGAGTATTCCTCCACTGCCACCACCGAGATCACCGGAATTGGGTTGACCCAACCGATCGAGGATGAGCGTGCCGAACTTCAGCGCGAAATTCAGCATGTCTCTGAGGAGATCGCCCGGATCGGTGAAACGAACCCCAACCGGATTGATCCGCGCCTGTTACAACGGCAACAAGATCTGGCCAAACGAATGGGCGAGATTAATCAGCGCGCCCAGAGTCAGGTGATCTCCGATGAAGAGTGGACGTCACATACCGGGTTGCCAGCTGTCACCGAGGACACCGCACCGCCGAAAATAAACGATGAGCTCCAGGCCAAGGCCACAGCAACCCAATCGGTGGTGGAACCTGCCACTCAGGACCGTCCAGCACCCCGTTCCCGTACCACCGCCACGTCGGCGAGCGAACCGGTGCCAGCGCCGGCGAAAGTCAAGAAGAACCCCGTCGGTGCTGGCTCTGCCCACGGGCTGGACCCCCTGGATACCCGCGATTCCGCTGCTGCTGAGCGGAGAATGATGATGTGGTCTACCGTGGTATTAATAATCGGTGTGGCCACCTTGATTATCGGCCTGGTTCTGCTGTTTTTCTAAGTAACGACGATCTCAACCTGCTAAGGAGCTTAGTGAGCGTTCCCGAGACCACCCTGACAGCACTCAACGTTGCCGCCCAGGCGGCCGATAGCAAACAGGGGGAGCATATCTCCGCTGTTGATGTGGCCGCGCGCCTTGGAATTACCGATGCCTTCTTATTCGTCAGTGCCAGCTCAGAACGCCAGGTAAAAGCACTCACCGAAGAGATTGAAGATGCTCTGCGGCAGCAGGAGGATCTGAAACCAATCCGGCGTGAAGGCACCGAAGAAGCCCGCTGGATACTGCTGGACTATGGCCATTTTGTCGTTCACATCCAACACCGTGAAGAACGTGAACTGTTTGCCCTAGACCGCTTATGGGCAGAAGCACCTCAGATCGAGCTAGATGTGGCACGCCCCGAACAGGACAACGAGCTGGACTAGACCGGAGAAGAGCACGTCCCATGACATTCCGCATTGTTTTGCTACGACATGGTCAAACGGAATGGAATGCTCGTGAACGATATCAAGGGCAAACCGACGTGCCTCTCAATGAGACCGGAGTCGTCCAGGCAAAAGAAGCAGCCGAACGCTGGCTCGGGACCGATTTCCTGGCCGTGCGGAGTTCTCCACTCATGCGGGCGCGGACCACGGCGGAGTATGTGTTGCAGGCTCGTGGAGTACGTCGTCCAGTCTCGCAGATTGTCACCGTGGACGCGCGTCTGGCCGAAACGGCCGGGGGACAGTGGGAATCACTCTACTTCTCCGAGATTGCTACCCAGTGGCCAGAAGAATTTGCTCAATGGCGCAGGCCCGATATCAATTGCGGGCCGGTCCAGGGCGAAACACCCAAAGAATCCGGCACTCGCAGCGCCCAAGCAATCCGGGAAACGCTGAGTGGGGTCTTACCGAAGCTGGGCCATAATGGAGCATCGGCTACTGTGCTGTTTGTCGCGCACGGCAACACCTTACGGGCCGCGACTCATGTACTGTTGGGACAACCCGATTCTCACTACGGTAGCATCCCCCGGCTCGACAACTGTCGAGCCCACATCTTGACCTATACACCCGGGGCGTCCCGAGAATTTCAGCTCATCGATGCGAACGTTTAACCCCCGATTTGCACAATTAAAAGATGCGGTTGTATAGTAGAGAAGTTGCTTCCGAGAGGTTGCAACTACTCACTACGGGGGTATGGCGCAGCTGGTAGCGCGTCTCCATGGCATGGAGAAGGTCAGGGGTTCGAGTCCCCTTACCTCCACGTAAGATGAAAATATCGAAACTTACCCCGCCTGATGGCGGGGCAGTTTTGTTTCTGCGGTAACTTTGGCTCGGGCGCCGGTGGTGATGCGGGTGAACAGGGCGCGGTTGAAGATGCGTCGTTCGCTGGTTGGTTCGCACTTGTTGTAGAGGTCACCGAGGTCGAGCAGGAGGTCGGTGAAATGGCCGAGTGTGATCGCGTGTCGGCGTAGTGGGTTGGGATCAGCTCCAGGCGTTAAGTTTTGCGTTTGTCGAAGACGTCGTTGCGGTCCCTCCGGGCCTGCGTGGCCTGGGCTTCGCTCACGGAGTTGTGCAGGTAGGCGTGTTCCGTCTCAACTTCGGCGCGCGCGACGAGGATCGCGTAGCCATGGAACTACTCGTAGCGGTCCCCGGCTCTGTCGCGGGGACGTTCAATCATGAGCTTGGCTCCGCAGGTGTAGAACAGGGTGCCTTTGCGGTAGTGGTCATACTTCTGGGACCGTTCGCCACGGGTGTTGTTGGCGTCGAGGTTGGCGTGGACACACACCGAGGTCGTGGCGTCGACGAGGGGCTGGTAGGTGCCGTCGTCGGTGACGCTACCGAAGGTGACGGTGCCCTTGCAGGAGTGGTCGGTCTTGTGTAGCCCGTTAGTTGTGACTGTTTTGGCGGGCTGTGAGTTCCTTGGCCAGGTGCGACGGGGACCAGTCGCCTACCGTGCGGGCGGTGAGGTAGCCCAGGGGTGCTTTGGTGGGGGGTGTCCCTGTGCTTTAAGTCAAGCTGCTTGGGGAACTTTGTTTGGGGCAGCGTGATAGAAGTTGCTATCTCGGACCAAGGCGAACATGACGTTGAGGCGGTGGCGTGTCAGACAGATCACCGCGGCGTTATGTTTCTTACCTTCTGCGCGTTTCTTGTTGTAGTAGGCCTTCGATACCGGGTCGTGGCAGGAGTCCACCCATGCGGATCGGAATAAGGCGTTGTTGAGTTGTTTATTGCCAGAGCGGGCCGGGAACTCACCTCGGATCGAGGTCCCAGAGCGACACGTTACGGGAGCAATGCCGGCGTAGGTGGCCAGGTGATCTGGGGTGGGGAAGGAGCTGAAGTCTGCTGCAGTGAGCAGGATCGTGGCGGCGGTCTTGATTCCGACTCCTGGCATAGAAATCAAGACCTGGGTAAGAGGGTGAGCATCGACCATCGCTTCCACCTCGGTGGCCACCAGAGCGCGTTGAGCTTTGAGCTCTTTGATCTGGGTGGCCATCCTGGGAATGATCAGTTCCACGGTAGCTGTTCCAGGCACGGTGACCGTTTGCTCGGCTAGGGCCGCGAAGATCTGGTCGATCAACGCGGAGGGGTCTTTGCGGGCATGATTTTTCGCCCAGCGTTTTACCCCAGATTTGTCAGCAGCCTGCAGGCCGTGGGGTCCGTGATACCGAATCAACAACTCCAGGACAATGGGCCGTGTGAGGACGGTGCCGGTGAAGAGGGTGTCAGATTGTTTGTGTGCAGAGTCATCGATGAGAGGACATGATGATGACCATGACAGATGATCGTGTTGATCAGCCTGGTGGGGCTGATGTTGTTGCGCAGTTGAAGGCCAGTGGCGCCTTGGACGAGCTTTTCGCTCGGATCGACGCCGGTGAGATCGAGCTGACCGGCAACGGTGGAGTGATTCCTGAACTGATCAAGGAAGCACTCGAACGGGGCCTGCAGGCTGAGATGACCTCGCATCTGGGTTACGGGCCTGGTGACCGGGAGGCTAAAGCCGTCACGGACCGGCCGGTCAATGCCCGTAATGGCTCGTATTCCAAGACGGTCGCCAGCGAGGTCGGCGATATCGAGCTGACGGTGCCTAGGGATCGTGACGGGTCGTTCACCCCGCGTCTGGTGCCTAAGGGCTCGCGCCGGCTGGGCGGGCTGGATGAGATGATCATCAGCTTGTATGCCGGTGGAATGACGATCCGCGATATCCAGCATCACCTGGCTGTCACGATCGGCACGGAGCTGTCTCACGAGACGATCGCCAATATCACCGACGCCGTGCTGGAAGCCGTTGTGGAATGGCAGAACCGGCCGTTAGAAGAGTTCTACCCCGTGATCTACCTCGATGCGATTCGGGTGAAGGTCCGCGATGGCGGGCATGTGCGGTCAAAAGCGGCACACATCGCTGTCGGCGTCGATCTGGACGGCATCAAGCACGTCCTGGGCATCTGGGTCCAGGACACCGAAGGCGCCGCGTTTTGGGCCCATGTCTGTGCCGAGCTTGCCAACCGCGGGATCCGCGATGTGCTCATCGTCTGCTGTGACGGGCTGACCGGCTTGCCAGAGGCTATCGAAGCGACCTGGCCGGACTCGCTTGTCCAGACGTGCGTGGTGCACCTGATCCGGGCAGCGAACCGGTTCGTCACCTACGGCGATCGCAAGGCGGTTTCACAGGCTTTGAAGGCCATCTACACCGCAAGCAACGAGGATACTGCCAAGGCTGCCCTGGAGGATTTCGCAGCTTCTGAACTCGGTCAGAAATACCCGTCAGCGGTCGCGACCTGGACAAACGCCTGGGAGCGTTTCGTGCCGTTTTTGGCGTTCCCGCCAGCGCTGCGGCGGGTGATCTATACGACGAATGCGATCGAGTCATTGAACTATCAGCTGCGCAAGGTCACGAAGAACCGCACTCAGTTCCCCACCGACGACGCGGTGGTGAAACTCTTGTGGCTAGCGATCTGCACGATCGAGGACAAACGCGCACGCCAACGAGCCAAGGAACGCGGCAAACCCGCCAGCCAGCGCAAAGCCGCCGGCAGACTCGTCGAAGGACAAGTCACCACGAACTGGAAACAGGCACTAGCCCAACTCGCGGCAGCCTACCCCGACCGAATGAACCCATACCTGTAAACCCAACCCCCGTACACAACAGAATTGACAACCTCCCGGTGAAGACTCGTTCCAGTGACGGGTAAATGTGCACCAGCAAGGATCGTAGTCGGTTGATGGCTGGGGTACATTCCCGAGCCAGGTCATCATCAAACCCAGCCAGCACTTTCACCGCCGAGAACAGATCAGATTCCCGATCCACGGCTCGTAGCGTATGGGGCATGGTTCTGGCAGTATCAGCAATGATGAACGCGTCCCGGGCATCAGTTTTGGACCGGCCGGGATACAGATCAGCAGCCTTGCGCATCGCCAAGCCCGGCAAGTATGCCACGGTGGCGTCACAGTCTCGGGCCACCGCGATCGGTAAGGCACCAATGGTGTTAGGCTGATCGACCACCACCAGCACTGAACCGTGCCCTTGGAGCTGAACGATGACGTCTTGCAATGCGGTTTCGTCTTGCGGTAATTCCCGGTCGTAGAGTTTCTCGCCGGTGGTTGTCAGGGCGCATCCGTCATGTGCGCTTTTACCAACGTCTAGCCCCAGGATCACATCGTAGGTTGTTGTCATGGCAGTCTTCCTCACTGCTGGTAGCAAGGCCGCTGTGATCATGACACCCGATGCTTGCACCCACGTGACGAACAGACCTCAACACACTGCTTGGGCCGCATCCCTATGAGAAGTCAACGCGCGTCCTGGACCTCTGGCGGCAACACCCCCGGACTATGAAATGACAGGGCAACACAGCCATACCAGAGCCAGCGACCAGGTCCTTGGTTAGACCTAAGAAATATCCTAGAAGGACCTATAAATAAATGTAACGGGTGTCCCTATGCTCGATGCGCCTATCACGGCGATCACGGCCTGAGGGAGCTCCCGGTCTCTGGGTTGGGCACATAACATGGTCGTTCACCTTGCGCGGCAGCCCTCCCTTAGTCAGACAAAACGAGGACCGCGTGCGCTGCCCAACGCTTGCCGGGGTCACGCGATAGCGGAGCAAGACACCTCTGGGGCGTATCTCCCATATTTGCGGTGAGGTGCGCAGGGTGCTCTGGCTGGGTGAGGCCAGCAGGTCCACGGTATCGAGTGATCACGGACGAGCAGTAGTGGGAGCGCATCGAACCGCTGCTGCCCTCGGACGCGGGCCGCCGCGGTCATCTGTTCGGCGATGAACGGCGGATCATGGAGAATGTCGCGTACCGGTTCCGGGCCGGGATTCCATGACGGGATCTGCCTTACCAGCAGTTTGCGCCGTGACAAACGGCGTGGAAGCGGCGTCGCCGGTACGCCGGTGACGGCACCTGGAACCACGTGCTGATGTGGAGCCTTGCCGGGGCCAATTCTGCGGGGAAGAGTGACTGGGCTGTGTCGATCGATGCGACGATCGCGCAGGCTCATCGACCCGCAACGAATACCACCCGCCCTGCGCAGGACACAGAGAGGGGGATCGAATCACAAGAACCCGCCGCGGCGGGAGATTGAACCACCCGGTTACGGCATGGGCCGCTCACCTGGTGGGCTGGGCACGAAGATCCGCCAGGTCATCTATGGGCGCGACTGGCCGTTGGCAATGGTCCTCACTGGCGGGCAGCGCAACGATGATACCCACCGAGTGTCACGTCCCTCAGCTCGGGTCGCCCACGCACTCGCCCAGACGCTGTGACCGCCGACCGCGCCGGGGCGACCGGTGTCATCCGCAACGAGCTGCGCCGCCGCGGCATCACGGCCGTCCCCAGACGGGCGAGACCAGAGCGCTGCCAGGAAGTGCAGGGGCAGTTATGGCGGTCACTCTCCCGGCATCGACGCCCGCCGTGGACGGAACGTGATCGAGCGGTTCCTCGCCCTGGCCACTCAATGGCGCGGTATCGCCACTCACTTCGACAAGCGCGCGATCACCTACCGCGGTGGCACAACTCTTTGCGCCATCCTCATCTGGGAGCGGCCATTGGGAGACACGCCCTAGTCAGTGCACCGGCTACTCCCGCACCGGCCCCGCCGAGCACGACGTGGCGCTCGGCGACTGGTGGCCACAGCTACGCATGCAGCGATCCGGAGGCCGCGGCAGTCGCTGCAACTGTCATCACCAGGTGTCAATCTACGTGTGACGGTGGCGAGACGAGACGAAGCTTGGGAAGTTGTACACAGTAGGCCATGTACTGCCAGATGTCAGAGAAAGGGTGCTCACTCACAATGTACGCAACAAAAGAGGCTGCCGCCGTGCAGGCGAGGTCTGTGAACCTTGCAGCCGGGAACACTAGGATTCTGCGAGACTGCTCGGTAAGAATCCCGCAGAGAGGTCTGACGTCCATAGTCGGACCGAGCGGCGCCGGAAAAACCTCACTCCTATACTGCCTGAGCGGACTCGACCAGCCAGACACAGGGCAGATCCTTGTGGGGCAAACCGACATCTATAACCTGCGGAGCGAAGCGAGAGCAAAATTCCTGAGGGAGAACGTTGGATTCGTATTCCAACAATACAATCTGATCCCGTACTTAACCGTCGAAGAAAACATTACGCTACCCTCGACTATGGCCCGCAGGAAAGTGGACCATGGTTTCCTAACCCATACGATGGAGACGTTTGGATTGCTTGAGAAACGGAAAGCTCGGGCAAGTCTACTTTCAGGTGGCGAGCAACAGCGGGTTGCGCTCTGTCGTTCGATCATACTATCGCCGGCAGTCATTTTCGCAGACGAGCCGACTGGTGCTCTTGACTCAAGAAACTCGGCACTGGTCCTGCAGTCGCTCCGAGACTTGGCTTCCCAAGGCGCGACGATCGTTATGGTTACGCATGACGTCGATGCTGCTGCACTCGCAGACAGAGTCGTGTTCATGCACGACGGAACCGTAACGAATATCTCTTCGGATCAAATCAGCCCAAATGAAATATCATCCGTTCTTCGAGGCGAATGGGGAAGCAATCTGGAGCATCGGGGAAGTGCGACGTCATGACACGTTATATTTGGAAAATTTTTGCCAGTGATGCTAAGAACTGGATTCCAACTATAGTTGTCGTGGCTATAGTGACTGCTCTCATCGGGGCTTGCATTAATCAGTTCATCTGGACGAACAGCAGTCCCTTTCAAGCCGCTGCTGCGAATGCGAAACTCGATCCGAGTGAGTTTTCAGTAGTGTCGGTTACCATCTACATCCTGATTGCTGTTGTGGCCGTCTTTACACTCACGGTGGTTGGTGCCGCTACCGTAGAACGCACTCGTCAGACCTTCTCCCAGTGGCGTCTAGCCGGAGCCAGCCCTCGTCAGGTGCGTGGCGGGCTTTGGCTTCTTCTGGGGCTATCGAGCGTCATAGGAGCTGTGCCGGGAGCGGTGCTTGGGGCCTTTTTGAGCACAGCGGCTGTTCCGCTATTCAACGAGATGGCAGCCGAAAGTTTCCCAGACGGAACCGGCAACTTCAGCGCGCCGCCCTTCTTTCCCTCTGTCGTGGCCACGATCATGTCGTTCCTCATTGGAGTCGTCACCTGCCTAGCTGGAGCAGTCGTGCCAGCTAGACGAGCTTCGAAGGTAAAGCCTGTCGAGGCAATACGTGGCGTGTCCGCGGTCGCAGGACGGCGCAGGGTGCTCAGATGGATAGTAGGTTTGATCGTGCTGCTTGTCGCGGTCTTCCTCGCCTTCAGTAGCTCACTCATGCCCCAGAATGCTGATGTCGGTGTTGAAGCCGGCAATATGGTCAACTCAGCGATCATGGCGGGGCTCGTGGCGGCGTTTGGGGCCTTCGTCCTAGGCTCCGAAGTCATCCCCATCGTGCTGGGTGGCATCCGAATATTGCTTCGGCCGATTCCGGGCTCAGCGATCGCACAGGTGGCCGTTAAGCAAGCGAACGCCCGAGCGGCATTCAACGCGAACATGATCGCTCCTCTCGGTGCCGCAGTGGGCCTAGGCGTCGTTATGTTCACCACACTGCGTTCCTACCAAAATACGATGGCGGCCGAAGGGTTTGTCCTCACGAATCCCAACTACACAGACACAGTACTGATGACCGGCCTATTTGGCCTTGCCGCTTTGTTGACCAGCATCGCAGTTATCTGCCTTTCAGGACGAGATTCCGTATTGGAACAAGGCACCTTGAGGACAGCAGGTCTCACGCCACATCAAGTCCTGGCTCTCCTGGTATGGCAAACTTTCCAGCTGACAGTGAGCACAATCATCATCGCGCTGATCCCGGTACTCATCACGAGCACCGTCTTGGTGGCTAGGTCCACCCTAATCGCTGGAACCTCGATGCTCTCAATCCCCTTTCTCCATTTTATCGCCGCAGCATTTGTATGCTGGCTTGCACTATTCCTGGTTCAATGGGCGCAATTGGCTCCATGGTTGCGCCGTAGTCCCGCGGATAGCCTAAGGAGGGCTTGACATGATGGGCGCACCGAAGTCACACTACTCGCCAACTGAGGTAGCTCCGGATGACTCAGACAGCTCTGGGGTCCTCGTCTCACTTATGCTTGGGATGCTCCTCTGTCTTCCCGGTGTCCTGCTCGCCTGGGCATTGAGAACGAGTGACAACCATTGGAAGAGCGGGGCCGCTGCCGCAGCTTGGACGGGGTGCCTGTTGTCTCCGATTGTCTGGATTTTGCTGATTGTAGTCGGTACCGTTTTGTTTACGCTTGCCGCACTGCCGTCCGGCGAGCTCGCGAAGTATGTGTGGCCAGACCAACTATGAGGGAGCACCGCAAGTGCCTTACGAGCAGCGCCAGAATCCAGTAAAGGAGACGGCCGCACGCTACTGGCAGGTGCTCGGCGACTGGCTGTCGCAGTCGGCAGTGCCTCCCGGCAGGCCATCTGCTGGCCTCATCGCAGGCGTGATCATCTGTTCCAGCTACCAGACTTTCTTTATTGCGCGCCTCCTGTTCGTCGGTACGCCCACGGACGGTACCGCCTTCCACCTTAGCGGCGTCTGGTACGGCGCGGTATTGCTCGCCGTGGCGGTCATTGGCTCCGCTGCTGTCCTGATAGCCTCATCTCGTGCTCCACTAACAGTGCTGGGGGTTGAGTGTGTCTTACATGTTGTGGGCTCGGCTCTCGGAATGGAGAACTATTTTGTTTTCCCCCTGTTGTTCGCTCTGTTTAGCTGCATCACCAGGTCTTTGGCGTGGGGTGTCACAACTGGGATTCTGACCGTCCTCGTCGCGATGGCCGCCAGCTCTCTCATAGTCGCTCGTCCGGGAACCTTCGCTGCCGAATTCGTGGGCCAACTCATCACTGCGGCCGCCTTCGCTGCGGTTGGAATTGCGACCCGCAACGTCCGTGCGTGGCGTAGCTCAAGTAGAAGGGTTCGCACTGCGCTGGCCCAGGCTCAACAATTCGAGTACGAAAGAGATGAGGCCATCGTATGGGCACGCATTGCGGAAGAACTGCATGATAGTGTCGGCCATGGTTTAACCACCATCGCCGCGTTGGCTGAAGGACTAAGCGGCGTGACCGGCGACGCCCAGTTCGACGAGGCATTGGACGGCATCAATCAGGTAGCGCGCGAAAGCCTGGAAGATACCCGTCGCGCAGTACATCGGCTTTCGGCGGCTGCTCACGTATCCGAAGGCCCCGACGTCGCACTTATTGAGACGGGAGCCACCGTCGATGCAGGAAACGGTGAGAGTCGGTCTCGGTACCGTCACTGGGACGACATAGTACCTATCCTTGACCACGTACGGTCCCTCGGCGTGACTGTCATATTTACAGAAACCGGCCGGCGTCAGGAACACCGGGAACATTCGCATTTGTGTTTTTCGATTACCCGAGAAAGTCTGACCAACGCCATCCGCCATGCCGCTTGTCTCGAGCGCGTGACCGTGTCATGGGACCATTCAGAAAAAGCGACACGCATCACTGTGAGGAACGACGGAGTTGAGCGGTCGCTACCGCCGAGCGCCGGCTCCCAGTACGCGCCCGGGACCGGACTCCGGAGGTTGCAACGACAGGTGGAGCAAACTGGGGGTTCTCTATCCTCTGGCTACGAAGACGGTGCGGACTGGGTACTAGTGTCCGACGTTCTAGTTCCCGATAAGGAGGTCGGCCACCCATGACGGATTCAACTTTGACCGCAGTGCACCACCGGACGTTGAAGGTCATGCTTGTTGACGATCAGCGGCTCGCTCGCACAGGATTCTCCTTGATGCTGGCGAAGACGGGAACGGTCGACGTGATAGCGGAGGCCTCCGATGGCCAGCAAGCAATTCAGGTGCTGGATTCACGCTATCGCAGCTGCGACCCCCTCCCCAACGTCATACTCATGGATGTCCGGATGCCAGTTATGGACGGCATCGAGGCAACCAGACGCATCACGATCAGTTATCCCAGCGTAAAAGTCCTCGTGCTGACGACTTACGACGAGGATGACTATGCGTTCGGAGCACTCGCCGCAGGCGCTTCGGGCTTTCTACTCAAGGATGTTCGAGCGCCCCAGCTTGCCACGGCGTTGCAGTCTGTGTCGCAGGGGGACGCGATCTTGACTCCACGTATCACGCGCCAAGTCCTCGAACGTGGCGTACTTAGGGCTTCTTCCGCTGGCGAGAAGCGCGCCCGGCAAGCGCAGTTCGCACAGCTAAGCCCTCGCGAATTCGATATTGCACGTTTAATCGCGGATGGCCTTTCAAATGCTGAAATAGCGCAGAAGCTCGTTCTTCAGCCGGCATCGATCCGCCGAAATGTTAGCCGAATCTTGGCAAAACTGGAACTCCGCGATCGGGTACAGATCGCCGTCGAATGGTATAAGTCAGGCATGTGACTTCCGAACCTCGCATCTATGTTGCAACCGGCGACAAAGGCAAGCAGCCGAGGTATGCCATGCCTCTCCGACGCGCATATCAATATTGCAGGTGCGCAATGAAACTCGCTCCCGTGGAGTGACAAGTTGAAAGTGTTCTCTCGACCCCACGTCTTCACCCTCGTCACTTACGACTCGCGTACCCGTCATGTTGCGCCTAAGGCCTACGCCGGCAACGGTCTGCCCTGGTAAGTAGCTCAGGCACAACTGCGAGCACCCTCAGAGCAGGATCTGGTCTGTAGGCTATGGCTTCCTGAGACCGCCCTCAACCATACGACGTACCTTATTCATATTGAGCGCGTAGCTCAGGTCGTGCCTCACGTATCGTGAGCGCGAAGCCATAGTGTGAACGCATGGATAAGGACATTGTCTCGATGAGTGCTCGGATTGAAGTCACCAAGCAATTACGTAGGGATTATCGCACGGGGTCCAAGGCGGAGAAGTCAGCGATTTTAGATCAGTTTTGTGCTTCCACTGGGTTGGGCCGGTCCACGGCCAGGCGGTATCTGACGTCGCAGACCATCGGGGTCAAAAACGTGGTGCGCATTGACCGTCGAAAGCATAAACCCACGAAGTATTCGGCGAATGCGAAAAAGCAGTTGATCCGGGTGTGGCGGTTGATGGGCATGCCCTCGGGCAAATACATGAAACCGGTGATGGAAGACTGGTTAGACGCGTTAGAAGCCCACGATGAGTTGGCGTTTGGCCGCTCCGGGTATAACCCCACGGTGCGTGCCCAGCTGGTGGCCATGAGTGCCGCCACGATTGACCGGTATCTCAAGGCCGAACGCGACCGGTTACGCCTCAAAAGGCATCGCTACGACCAAGCCTGGGGCCTTGTTGCGCAACTCGATTACGGTGCGACAAGCCGGCGATGAGGTCGAAGACGAACCAGGGTTTTTCGAAACCGACACGGTGGCCCATTGCGGGCCAACCCTGCAAGGCGAATTCGCCCGCACCCTAACCATGACTGATGTGCGCACCGGGTGGGTGCACCTAGAAGTGCTCCGTCATAACGCCCAAGTGCACATCCTGGCAGGATTGGACCGGGCCGCAGCCGCCATCCCCTATGGGATCGCGGGCTTAGATTGTGACAACGGGTCAGAGTTCATCAACCACGAAGTCATGCACTGGGCTGCTGACCGGTTGATCTTTTTCACCCGGGGCCGGCCGTATCAAAAAAATGATCAAGCCACCGTGGAATCCAAAAACAACCACGCCGTGCGAAAATTTGGGTTTCACTACCGGTACGACACCGCAGATCAACGCGCCATCCTGGCGGCCCTATGGCAGGTGGTGGGTTTGAAACTCAACTACTTCACCGCCACCAAAAAACCCACCGGCTGGACCCAAGACGCCAGCGGGCGGCGCAAACGCCTCTATGACAAACCCAAGACTCCCTACCACCGGCTGCTGGATGCCGGGATCCTCTCCACCGCCCAACAAGAAGAGCTAGCGGCCATCTACCGCAGGATCAATCCAGCCCAGCTGACCCGCCAAATCCTGACCTACCAAGACCGGCTGATCAGCCTGGCCAAAGACAAAACCCTCACCATCGCCGCCGACCTCGACAGCAAGCACCAGGCCCGGCAAAAACGCCGCACCACCGGCATCCGCATCAAAGCCAGCTAACCCAAGTTTTCGCGCTCAAACTAGCTGAGGCACGACACTGCAGCCACGCGACCTCTCGCGCTCACGATCTGTGAGGCACGACTTACCCTTCGCGCTCAGTTTGACATGAGGCACTACGCCATACTCACACCGGTGCCTACCGATCTCGGTCACGAGACCACTGGGAAGGGCTCGCCCTATGGCCATCCGGCAAAGGGCTAATGACACTCCTCCTTCTCCTCCTTAGTTTGACGCGTACTCGCTGTGCTTCGAGGTGGAGGCCCCAATCCCCGGCGTGCCCCGAATCTTCAACACGTGGGGTGGTGCGAGACGACCGGCACCGAGCTGAGCCGGGTGGCGCACGCCAACCTGCTCTGACCGACCCTGCTCTCCTAACGGGAGAGGTCCGAATCATCTCAGTGCATTAGCGCCCTGCTGAAACGCTCGCAACGACTCCAAGCATCCGGGCTCAATATCGACGTGCCCACAAGCGTGCTGGTCACGAACAGCCATGCATGCTACACCGCGTGTCATCAGCCGTTCATCATCGTCCCCGGTAGGCCAGCAGGCAGACAAGGGCCATCGTCGACTTGGGGCCGCCCCCGCCGCTCACTCTCTTGGCGGAACGGACGACGGTAGCTAGACGAACGCGGGTGGGCTCCCATTGGGTCAACCCCGCTTCAGACTGTCATCTCACGATGACAGTTCCAGCCATCTCCTGGGCTAGCTACTGCACCCGTGGTGCACTTGCAATGTCAGGGAATTCACAGCGGAGCCATGGACGACGAGGAGGTCATCTCGTGCCAATCGACTTGAGGTACGTGCCGTATTGTCACCCGGAGTTCGCGTTCTACACTCCGATTGATAACGCACCGTCAGCGCGTTTGGACTCGAATGTGGCGATTCCCAGTTCATGGGAGATCTTCAACGGTCAACCTTGGACTCACGCCAAGCCTCGGAACGTCAACCTCCCGCGCCAGGGCTGGAAGGTGCACGTTTCTGCCACACTGGCCAACAGAGAGCATGTTCTCGGGACCGTAGCAACATACTGCGTTGACCACGAGATTTCCTTCAAATATCTCTCGACGCACGCTGATTACCTTGCCTTGAATGGCAAATACACAAACCGCGGTTCCGCCGGAAAATTCGTGACGATCTATCCGCGCGATATCGATCAGTTCGAAGAAACTTTGCTGGGTCTCGAAGACTGCATCGGGACAGAGGAGGGACCCTACATTCTCTCTGATCGGAGATGGGGGTCGGGCCCCGTCTTCTACCGTTACGGTGCTTTCTTGCCACCCGAGCAGCCTACTCAGTTCGACAGCACGCTGGTCGACCCACAGGGCAACGTAGTGGAAGATGTACGGCGACCAATTTTTACCCTGCCCTCATGGGTCGAAGAGCCAGCATTTATCAGGGCGAGGCAACAGAACACCGCCATTGATGCGCAATTCCCCTTCGACATGAAGACCGCCCTACATTTTTCCGCCGGAGGTGGCGTGTACGTTGCCGAAGCAAACTCCTCTGAGTATGTGCCAGAAGGAACGCGCGTAGTCCTGAAGGAAGCAAGGCCATTTGCCGCGCTCGATACAGAAGGCAAGGACGCGGTCGCACGCCTCCGGCATGAACACCGCGTCCTTTGCGAACTTGCGCATACGTTGTACGTGCCTCGTACATACGGGCTTTTCAAGGCATGGGACAACCTGTACCTGGTAATGGATTACATAGACGGCTCAAGCCTAAAACGTGAAACGATGCTTCGAACACCAGTACTTAAGCCCGCTCCGTGGAAGCTAGAAGATGCAGCTTTCAATACATGGCTCGCAGGTGTGGTGCAGGAGACCGACAAAGCAATCCAAGCTTTTCACGAGGCAGGATGGCTTCTTGGCGACATTCATCCGAAGAACATTGTCCTGGAGGGAGGCACACGACCGGTCTTTATCGACTTCGAATTCGCACATCCGGTGGACCCTGACTGGCGCATAGGTCAAGTCGCACCTGGGTATGGACCCCGTAAGGGTTTAACGGGGAGCGACGCCGACCTGTGGTCGCTGGGAATCACGTAGCTGGACATGGTCCTCCCACAGGCTACGACAGCAGATCAGGGCAATGAGGGGCTTATAGATAGGCTCCTTGACGAAGCGGACCAGGAGTTGTCGCTCCCAGCGAGCGTGAGTCATTCGATCTCCCAAAAGCTTCCTACCGACGATGACGGAGGGGAGCAGCAGAAGCTGCAGGCCGCACCGCTGGACACGGTTCTGAATCTCTTGGTGTCAGGAGTTGAAAGACACATTAGGTTTACCGATGACAACCCGGCGTTGCCAGGAGATATTGAACTCTTCGGCCGGGGAGGCGTGGAGGCGGCACTCTCATACCCGTACGGGATCGCGGGAGCTCTCGCCGTCACAGCGAGAGCCGGGCGTCCGTTAGACCAGAGGTATGTCGAGCGCTCCGCCCCGTGGATCGAGAAGAACCTTTCGCACGTGAGCACACCAGGATTCCGGGGACGGGATGGCCTCGACTACGGCCTCCGGCAGGCCGGAATGCACGAGCTCGCCTCGGAGGTCTCATCGTTATCTGTTGCGGACCCCGTCGACCCCACGTATTGGTCGGGTTGGGCCGGATTAGGGCTCAATGCCCTCTCGTCGAACGAAACTGACAAGGCTCTCAGAGCCTCTGCAGGACTACGGCGGATGTTGCGTGATGGCTACACCACGGAGTCAGCAGGTCTCCTGTATGGATGGTCCGGCGCGGCGATTTTCTGGGCGGAGCTCTACAAGAGGGCAGATCAAGATGGCGAACTTGTAGACCTAGCTAAAGAGGCCATTGACCGCGAATTGAGTCGGTGCTCGCTGACGCAGAACGGAACCATCGAGTACGACGAAGGATGGAGGACACTTCCGTACCTGGGTACGGGGTCGTGTGGTATCGCCCTGGCGATTCACGAGCTTAGAGCTGTAACTGGTACGGATCTTTACGAAGACGAGTACCGCAAACTAATACGCGCGTGCACGTACTACCAGTGTGCGCAAGGCACGTACGGATACGGGTTGGCAGGGTTTGCGACAGTGCTGAATCGGGCCAAGGCCTCACTGTCGCCTGATGTAGCCATGGCCCTTAAGAAGGCCCCAGATACGTTGCGGCTCTTCCTCGTACCCAGGGACGGCTCTGCCTTCGTCAGGGGTAATCAAGGCCTCAAGCTTTCATGTGACTTCCTGACCGGTTCGTTGGGCGTAGTCGCGGCGCTTTCCGCACTACGAGGCGACTGGTCAGGGGTTCCGTTCCTCCCCGGGGGCGGAAACGACACGAATGAACGAGAGGAGGTGTATTAGTCATGATGGAGCAGATTCTGAACTTTCAGACCATGTCCACCGATGGTGAGCATGAGGACTTCGCGCGCGTGAGAACGCTGAGCTTCAACGGACCGTGCCCCGGTCTGCCGAGCGCTTTCACCTACAGCAACTGCTGACCCAACTGGTTGGGGGTGGCGACTGCAAGGCTGTCCTTGCAGTCGCCACCCTAACTCTTGCACGACGATTTGCACAGGGTCTTAGAACACGATTTTCGGCACCATCAGTACAGATCGTAAAGTGAAGGAGCCCTGTGAAAAGAATCGAACTTCCTAGTTTCTGCGTCGACGCGCGCGAGCTTCAGCCCGTTCTCAGCCCACTTGTCGAAGAGTTGAAGGCTTCCGAAATAACGTCGGAACCGGTCCGACTTGACGACCGAGGCGGCGCGGATTCTAAAAGGCCGAAGGTATCACCTGCTGTCGTTGGTGGACGCTTACTCTTGCGGGTCGCTGACGAGGGCTCCATACGTGAGATTGTGCTGCCGGACGTGAGCGTGCAGCGAATAACCGGCCTCGTGGTGAGCACAGAGAACACCCTTGCCGCCGCAGTCCAGCAAGCAGTCAACGGTGACGACTTCGAATTGTACATATTCGATATTTCCGGAGAAGCAGCTAAGACCCTCGCCCAGAGCTCTAGCTCGGGCCGAGTCGTGACCCAGCTCGGCCCGAATATCGCGTGGCTGGAGCGCAATACAGCGCGGCACCCGGTACGGCTTGTCATGTGCAACGAGCAGGGGCACCGGTCCACACTCATTGAGATGACTGAGCCAGATCGGTGGCTGTCACTTCAAGCTGTGGACCCGGAGTTGCTTGTAGTCGCCGGCCACGGGCCGGACGGGACTGAACACTTCATCATCGACATCCGTTCACGCGAGACCGTTATGAGATTCCACCGCGGGCTGGAGCCAGATGACTGTATTACCGCATGTGACGGATCTGTTTGGACCATCGATTCAACCCGCAGGCTCCTACTCCGATGGGAAGTGTGTGGTACACAGTGGACAGACGCAAGCACTCCGCTGCCTCCGGGCTTCATTCCGACCGACCTAAATTCCCGTGGCGGCGTGCTCTGGGCGGCGGGCCGGGTTGATGGTCGTGCAGCCGCTTGGATCCCACAGCTCGGTAGCCAGAGTGTCTGGAAGGCACCTCCGAGCGGCGTCATCCGATTCATTGATATCCGCGACAGCTACCCGCAGTTTATCGTCTCCTCCCCCATTCATCCTCCGGAAGCTGCCACAGGTTCCGACGAAGGCGCGTGGAGGCGCCCTCTTGCCGGTGTGCCCGGGGTATCTGCCCTCGAGGTTCGCAACATACCGGGCAGGCCCGCTGCCGTGGGTGCGACCCTCTTCTTCCAACAGGTTCGGGCGCGGGAACTTCACTCTTGCCCTGTGCTGGCTCTCGTGTATGGGGCGTACGGCCTTCCCAACGAAGGCGCCTTTGACCCTCAGCTCGCGGCACTACTGACCTCGGGCGTCACTGTGGCCTTCTGTCATGTGCGCGGCGGAGGCGAATATGGGCCCTCCTGGCACAAGGCCGGCAAAGGCGAAAAAAAGGAAAATAGTCTCGACGACTTCGTCGCGATCCTCGCGCATCTACGAAGCCAAGGGCTCTGCGAGCCGACCCGGATCGGAGCAAGCGCGTCCAGCGCAGGCGCGCTAGTAGCGGCTAGTGCCGCCGTGGAACATCCAGATCTTATCGCGGCGGTGCATCTAAACCACCCATTCTTAGCTCCTGAGAGCCTCTCACACTGGCCTGGTGACGTATCCGCACCCATCGACTGGGACGAGTTCGGGGATTCAACGATCGTCGGTCATCCGGTGCTTTCCGCGCTAATGAAGGCAGAAGAGGCGGTGCATCGGTCTGGGCGTCCCAAGGTATGGATCACCGCTGGAGTGTCTGACCGCAAGGCACCTCTCTCGTCAGTTATTGAGTGGGCTGAAGCCTACTCCGATATCGCAGACGACACGGATGTCATCTTGGACCTCAATGACGGGGGACATACCGCGACCAGAGACCAGACGAGGAGCTGGCTGCCGATTGCGTGGATCCAGCAACAACTGACCGCGCCAGTCCCCACGGAAGGAGCGCTGCGTTGACTCGAAGGCTTAAACGGGTAGCCAGGCCCGCCCAGGGATTGAACCTCGTTCGTCATCAAAAGGGGCGGGTAGTTGTCGGCGGCCTGCTGACGCTCGCTGGATCAGGCGTTACACTCCTTCAACCCCTCATAGCTGGCCAGGTGATATCCGCAGTTGAGAGACAGGTCAGTGTTTGGGGATACGTCCTCATGTTAGTCGGAATCTTCTTCGTGCAGGTGGCTACCCAGGCCGGTGGACAGTATGCACTGGAAGTCGCGGGAGAATCTTCATCCAGAGCAGTCAGATCCGACGGAGTAAGAAGAGTCCTTCATGCGAGTATGGACGCTGTCTCTCGCTTTAGAAGAGGAGACTTCGTATCGCGCCTGGTGAACGATACCACGGCCGCCCAGCAACTCGTCGCGCACGGTTACATCGACGTGATCCTCGGGGCAACGACTCTCCTCGGAGCCGTGATCTTCATGTACTTGATCAGTCCCATATTACTTTTGACTATCGTCTGCGTCTTCCTGGTGGCAGGAGTGGGAGCCTTCTTGGTCCTCTCCCAGCTCGAAGGCGTAGCAACCCGAAGGCAACAGGCCCTGGCGCTGCTGACAGCGGACCTCGAAGGAACCTTGCAATCACTGCGAACCGTCAAGGTGACGAACGCTGAGACCCACGAGCGGGAGCATCTCAACAGCTCTATCGAGTCGGTCTTCACTGCGGCAAAGCGTCAGGCGGCGCTCGGTGCAATCATCACACCAGCCGCCCAGTTAGCTGCGACGGGATCACTCATCGCCGGCGTCGTCATCGGAGGCGCACAAGTCGCGAGTGGACACCTCTCACTTGCAGGCCTCGTCTCCGCCCTCCTGTACTCCACTTCAATGGTTCTGCCCCTGGCCAATCTTATGAAGGGATACTCCTCCGTCATGACGGCACGAGCATCTCTAACCAGGCTGGAAGAGGTTCACAGCCTCCCATCTGAACATGCACGGAGGGACGATATCCGCCCGCACGTGGCGGCGAAACCGACATCACCGGCTATTGAGTTCGACGACGTTTCCTTTCGATACTCGCCTGATGCTCCGGCGATATCATCGCTAGACCTCTCGATCCCACGAGGATCGCGCTGTCTGTTGATCGGGCCGTCAGGAGTCGGAAAGTCGACAATACTCAACCTGATCTCTGGCCTCTATCTACCGAGTACTGGCTCGGTCCGGGTCTTTGGGGAGCAGATGTCAGAGCACACGGTCTCGGCGTTGCGTGACCACATGGCCCTCCTCGAGCAGTCCGCACCCGTAATGTACGGTTCGGTTCGTGACGCCGTTGCGTACACAACGCCTGCAGTCACAGATGATCAGGTATTAGGAGTTCTTCACACTGTCGGACTTCGAGACAAATTCCCTGACGTGCAATCCCTCGACATTCAGATCAACGATTCAGGCGAAAATTTGTCAGGGGGAGAGCGTCAGAGAGTTGCACTTGCTCGAGCGCTCTTGAGGCGGCCCGACCTGCTCCTCCTAGACGAACCGACCTCAAGCTTGGACGTAAAAACTTACGCGATGGTAATGGACGCGCTTTATCAACTGCCGGAAGACATCACTGTCGTCATGGTTTCCCATGATGCGCGTCAAAGGGAGTGGGCCGACTACACAATCGAACTCGAGCCCGGAGGTGGCGTCAACGCCTCAAGTACAGCGGACCACCGCACCGCCGGTTAAACGCCCAGACAGCGGAGCACATAGCGCATGCTCGTGTTCATGCATAGGTAGGAGATCATCGGCGACTTGATATATATGGATTACGTTGTGCTCGATCATGAGTTCTATGGGTAGCCATACGCTCGATTAGGCGGATGACGAAAGCTCCTCCTCGGTGCACATTCCGACTGGTCGATTTGGGCTACCGCCGAATTCGACGATGGCGGCGCTATAGCACTACCTCCGGATGCCTGCGTGACCAGGGGTGGAATTACCACATAATCTGCGACTTCAGTCTTTGTTCAGGAAAACGTGCGCCCTTAAGAGAGTTTGGATATCCCTGGAACGGGCTGAAGAATGGCGCCGCACACAGGGTGGAATGGTCGGTGCAACCAGGCGTCTTGGACCGGGCCGGGTGGGGCCGCTCGACGCGCTCAAAAAATGCCCTACCTTCGAAGGTTATTGGAAAGCCTTGGGGCGTGTCCTGGCAGCCGCTGTGCGCACCCAGTCATTCCAAATTGATCTGAGGTCGTGGGCTTCATCAGCTTGGACGGAGATGCTCAAGTCGCCGGTGCGGCGGGTGTGGCCGTGGATGCTCATCATGTTGGCCGTGAACAGGCCCGATCTGGCCTTGCCTTGAGCTTCATCGAAGAAGACCACGTCGATGATTCCGGTGCTGTCGTCGAGGCTGATGAATACCGTCCTCTGCCCGGAGCGCATGGGTGGAGTCTGCGTGGCTACCCGGACGCCGGCAACGACGACCTCGCTGCCTGATCGTAGGCCGAGGAGTTCTTCAGCGTGGGTGACGACGAGGTGGTCGAGTAGCGGCCAGTAGGAGTCCATGATGTGGCCTTCGACCTCGGCGGAGAGCACGTGGAGGTTTGCGGTGACCTGCTCGGCAGCGCTCGGGTCCGGGATCGTGGCGTCGACGAGTTCGGCGTCGGTGAACAACGGTGCTTGGCCCTCGGGAGGTTCTGCGCCGGTGGTATGGGGTTTGGCGGTGAGCCGGCGGACATTGGCGACGTTCCCTCCCCGGTGTGCGCGTGCCATCTGATCTAGGGTGAGTGAGTCAAGGGTGCCGAGGCAGGCCAGGTCGCGGCGACGAGGGCCTCGGGGGTGGCGGTGCCGTGATGGGCCGTGAACGAGGAGGCCATGTGCAGGTGGGTGAAGGTCGGCATGCGCAGGGCGGGCGGCTAGTCGAAGATGGCGACGACGGACCAGCGCTGGCCAACGCCGACAACGAGATCGAGAGTGAGGATCTTGCCGGTGTCCACGGCTTCGGTCTCGACCTGCCACATCCGCCGCTCCACCCCGGAGTGCCTCATGTCAAGATCCCCGGGGAATGAGGCTGTGCCTCGCACATATTTCCCCCGCTAACCGGGGTCTGAGCCGGCCCGGGTGTGGTGGATTTTGATGCCCGCGGGGTCCGGTTGGGCCTGAGTTTTCTCGATCTGGCGTTCAAGCCTTGCAGTCTTGCTCGCAGCGAGCTTGATCAACCGTTGCTGGATTTGATCGATCTCGGCAGCCAGGCCGACCGGATCCAGACCTGCCCGGTACTTCTGAAGCTCTTGTTTCTGCTGGGCGTTGAGGATCCCGGAATCCAGCAATCGTCGATACGGTGTCTTGGCAGAGTCGTAGACGCGTTTGCGGCCGGCCGACACGATCGGTGGAATACCCGGTCGGTTTCTTCCTCGGAGTGAAGAAGTTCAGGCGGTCGTTGACCAACGGCCACAGGCGTTGCAGCAGCTCCAGCTCGGGCGCGGTGTCGTAGCGGTAGGAGAACCCGTACCGGCGCACGAGGTGGTTGTTCTTCGACTCGATGGTGGCCTGATCGTTCTTCGTATCCGGGCGTGCCCGGGTGAAGAAGATCTTGCGGTCAGCGGCCCAGTCGTTGAGGTTGTGGTTGATGAACTCGGACCCGTTGTCGAAGTCGAGTCCGGTCACCAGGTAGGGCACAGTATTGACGAGTTGTGTGCAGGCATCGACGACGTGGGTCGAGGCGTTGTTCTTCATCGGGTGGGTATAGACCCACCCGGTGTGCATGTCGGTGTCGTTCACGCAGCGGGCGAACTCGCCGTTGAGAGTCGGGCCGCAGTGGGCGAGGGTATCGATTTCGAAGAAGCCGGGTTCGTCGTCGATTTCGTCACCGGCCTTGGGCACGGTGATGGAGTTACGCAGCAGGCTCCCGGGCTTCGTCGCTGACTTCCCAGGCAGGGGGTCCTTGTCACGGACTGGTTTGAGGTACCGGTTGATGGTCGCCGGACTCATCGCTAACAGCTCGGCACGCACGCTGTGGTTGTAGCGGCCTTTGCCCGGGATCAGGTGGGTGGGCTTCGAGGCAGTCCAGTAGGCCTTTCATGGCTGCGGCGAGGTACTTACCGCAGATGCCGCCGGCGATCGAGCACACGTATGGCAAGATCTTGACCGCGTCGTAGGAGTATTTGCGGGCCTTCGTCTTCGGCCTGTCGATGACCGCGACTGTGGCTTTCGCGCGTCCTTGGGGTTGCCGGGTACGGCGGGTGAGTTGCTGGCGGGCGTGGTCGGGGTTCCACCCGGTGAGTTCGGTGACGGTATCGAGGATCGCGGCTTTAGGTTTCTTCGGCGCTTGCGTGTAGGCGGTGGCGTAGTTCTTCGTGATCTCGATTCGGCTGCTCATAGATACGTCCCTGTCGACCATGACCCCATCGTCGTCGTGCCTGGTGGCCCGGGAGAAAGATTTCGCGTGGATTTTTCTGTGAGGCACGACCCCTTACTACGCGGGGGCTTTCTATGAGTCTCGTCGGAGAATTGTCCCGCAATCCTTCCAATGTGGATAATTTCCTTACCGGTCGCGCTGTTGAGCTGTGTGCCCAATCTGTGCAAGAGATCGGCTTTCCGGTAAACGGTCGTTGTAGATGTGTCACTCAAAGGCTCTGCGCAGTCGCCAGCCTGCAATACCAGACCGCTTCCATTGGCTGCACCGCTTAGTTGTCCCTGAAGGTCAAGTATTTCTGTCTCGGTAACTAGTGGGGGACTGGAATGAAGAATTCCCTTGGCGATGATTAGGCTTAATTGGTTACTCCAATGTGGTTGTTGCAGTGCGGGCTTCTGCTGGATTAGAGTGCGGGCTTCCGCCAGGAGGTCCGAGTCGGAGTAATGCATCATAAGGCCATGTCCGAAGTGAAGTTCGGTTGCCCTGATGACGCCGAGAGGCCTCCATCGATGGGGAGGGTGATGCCCGTTATGTAGCGAGCGTCGTCACTTGTAAGAAACGCGATGGCTACCGCTACTTCGTCCGGGGAGGCTGGCCTACCAAGTGGAATCCGCATGCAGAATTCGTTTTGCAGTCGTTCGCTGGCCCCAATGTATTCGGTTAGGCTTGTCGTGGTGTAGCTAGGGCAGACGGAATTCACTCGAACTCCATTTTCAGCCTCGTCAAGAGCCAACGCTTGGGTGAAGGTATTTAGTGCACCTTTTGATGTGGAGTAGGCCACCATTCCCCGGTCTGCTCTAAGGCCTGAGAGTGAGGAAATGTTTGTGATTGCCCCCATGGGTAGTTCGCAGATAGGGAAGGATGGCTTGTGTGAGTCGGACTGTGGCCTCTAAGTTAACTGCAAGAGTTGCGCCCCAATCTTTCCAGAAATCGTCTCCTAGCAACTGTCCTTCCGATGCTATACCTGCACAGTTGACGAGTCCGTCTATCCGACCGAAGCGCTCGTTTGCGATTTCGGCGATATCTCGTGGAGTTGTTGGGTCGGTGAGGTCTCCAGGGATGACCGCAATGCGATTTGGTTCTAGGTTTGACGTCAATCTATTGAGATACTGTTCATTGTGGCCCGACACGACAAGGGAGGCTCCTTCGGCGTAACGGCGTGTGAATGTTGCTTTGCCGATTCCACCGGTTGCGCCAGTAATGATAACGGTTCGACTCCTGTAGCGATTCATGTTTTCTCCTGTTTGAGTCAGGCTCGTTGGCGTCAACTTACTCGGGTCATGCTCTATGCACTACTGTTTTAGGTCTGTTGGCGAACATGCTTGCTGGCTGCAAAATCAGCGACAGTCCGAAGAATGCAGCTCCGCAAGTTCCCAGGGCAATCAATAGCACCAGGCGATAGCCTTCTGCACCTGAGCCTCCTGCTTGGGTCACAGCGGCGTAGATGCTGCCGAGCACGGTCACCGAGAGGAGGCTGCCAAATTCGTAGGAGACTTCCTCAACGGCGGAGGCCATGCCTGCGCGTTCAGGGGCGACGTTGGTGATGATCGTCGAGGATGCGACGGTGATCAGCACGCCGATGCCGGTGCCGGCGACGAACAGGCTCAGTCCCAACCAGATGATGTGAGCGTTGAGGGCGAGCGTGGCCAGGCCGTATCCGAGACCGGCCAGGACGGCAGCGACCAGCAGGAGCGCTCGGGGCCCGATGCAGGTCAGGAGCGAACCGCTGGCCAGAGAGGTGATCGTCGCACCGGCGGCGATGCAGCCCACGAGCAGCCCAGTCTGGAGAGGCGTGTAGCCGGCGGCGGTCTGGAAATAGAGCGAGGTCACCGCCCCGATGCCGGCGAAGACGAAGGTGCTCAGCCCGGCGGCGAGCACACCGGCGGCCAGGGCGGCGTCGCGGAAGATCGTGAAGTCCAGCAACGGCGTGTCCAATCGGCGCTGTCGGATCAAGAACAGCGCGAAGCCGACCACGGCGGAGACCAGCGAGATCCCGATGATCGTCGCAGATGGCGAGGTAGAGGCGATTTCCTTGATCGCGGCGACGAGCCCTGTCAGGCCCACCAGCGCCCAGATGGAGGAGACCAGGTCCCACGGGACGGCTGATTCTTCGGCGGCTTTCGGGGCGAAGTTCGTGATGAGGATGAACGTCACGATCACGATCGGCACGTTGATCAGGAACACCGACCCCCACCAGAACCACTCGAGCAGGAGCCCGCCGACGAGGGGCCCGAAAGCGATTCCACCGATCGACACGCTCGACCAGACCGCGATGGCGATGTTGCGTTCGCGTTCGTCGTCAAAGGTCATGCGGATGATCGCCAAGGTCGCCGGGAGCATGAGGGCTGCGCCGACGGCGAGGAGGGCACGGGAGAAGATGAGGATGCCCGGTGTCGGTGAGAACGCAGCGATGAGCGAGGCCAGCCCGAACAGGGCAATCCCGAGGAGGAACACTCGCTTGTGGCCGTAGCGGTCTCCGAGGGTGCCGGTACCCAGGAGCAGGCCTGTCATGACCAGCGGGTACATGTTGATGATCCACAGGGACTCGCTGGTGCTCGCCCCCAGAGCGTCCACAAGCACGGGGACGGCGATGTAGAGGATCGAGGTATCGATCGTGGCCAGCAGGAGGCCAAGGGAGACGGCGGTGAGGACGATCCATCGGCCTCGTTGAGCGCGGGTATCCGCGGGAGCGGGGGTGTCGGCGTCGACGGTTCCGGGTCGGGTGTTAGCGTTATCGTGAGTCATCCGGTGTGCTTTCTTTGGTCCCATTCGTCCTTGAGCATGGCGAAGGTGAGCTCGTCACCCCATTCGCCCTTGAAGATCTCCAACTCGCGGAAGTGAGCTTCCTTGCGCAGCCCGAGTCGTTCCATGAGCCGGGCGGAGGCGTCGTTTCGCGGGTCGCATCGCCCGATGATGCGGTGCAGGTTCAGGGTCTCGAATCCCAGTCGGAGCATTTCGACGGCCGCTTCCGAGGCGAGTCCTTTGCCTTGGTGTTCGGGGTGGAGGACATATCCGAACTCGCCCTGGGAGTTGTCCCGGCTCAGCAGCGTCAGCAGCACGTAGCCGATGACGGTTCCGTTGTAGTCGACGGCTAGCAGGAGGGTGTCTCCGTCGTTTTCGAGCTTGGCCTGGGTCACCCGTTTGGCCAGTTCCTCGGCGTTGTCCTCGCGCGTGCGGGGCTCGTTGAAAAGGTACCGCGCGACGTCGTCGCGAGATTCGAAGTCGAACATGTCGTCTTCGTCTGCAGGCGTGAATGGTCTGATGATCAGGCGGGAGGTAGCGATGGGCTGATCGAGGTGGAACATTACTTTCTCCTTCTGCAGCACGTGTGTGCGGTCATGGTCAGTGCGACGCTGCCGGTGGCGTCCGACGGGTCGCGGTAGGGATCGACGGTCGCGCCCGAGGCAAATGAGAGTGCCTGATGGCCGAGGCAGACGCCCAGCACAGGCAACCGGTCCTGGGTGAAAGCTTGCTGCGAGATTCCCAGGTCCTCGGACCGTTGGGGGCGGCCCGGGCCAGGTGAGACGATGATGCCGTCGAAGTCGTCGAGGGGGATGTCGGCCCAGTTGGCGTCGTTGGTGATGACGACTGGTTCAGCTCCGAAGACGCGGTGAGCGAGGTCGCGGAGGTTGTAGGTGAACGAGTCGAAGTTGTCGATCAGGAGGGTTCTCATCGGTGTGCTACCTCGACGCCGCGTTGTCGCTGGGCGCGGGAGCCTCATCTATGATGAGGCTTTCGACGCGGCATGTCTCGGTGATGATTACTTCGTAGAGACTGCGCAGAAACTCCGCGTTGATGCCGTGTTCCTGGCCGAAGGCTTCGGCCCTCTGGTGGACGACACCCACCCGGCCCGGCTGCATCATAGGGATGTCATGCTCTCGCTTGAGATGTGCGATGCTTGCGCAACATTCGATGCGACGACGCAGGATGTCTAGAAGCTACGCGTCGAGCGCGTCCAGTTCGTCGCGTCGGTCGCCGAGGATGATGTTCGGGTCTGTCGCTTTAGCGTCCATGATGTGCTCCTGCCGTGTCGGAGGTCTCGCGGCGGGAACCGGCAGGGGATGCCGCGGTCCTTGTGCCGCTTGCTCCTTACGCTACGGACGGCGGGGAGACTCAGGCTTGTCATCCTGTGCCAGAGTCTTGACATCAGGAGTACTGCGCTTGCTAAGCATGGAGGCACAGGTCCATATCGGGCGAGTATGATCAAGTCACGACTGGTCTCATTGCAGCATCATGCTTCATAAGCGTGTGATTTGAGGACCGGATAGGCGCGATTCCTCTCGAAAGGAATGGCCTGCGTCTAACGGTTAATTCTCTGAGAGGAAGGTTGTCCGGTAGTCGCGGGGTGGCATTTCGAAACGCGTGCGGAATGCTCGGGAGAAGGCGCTGGGGTCGGGGAAGCCCCAGTTCGAGCCGATCTTGCTTACGGGTATGTGCCGATAGGCGGGATCGATCAGTTGCCGGCTTGCGCTGTCAAGACGACGGTTGCGTATCCATTCGCCCAGCGTGGTGTTCTCCTTCTCGAACAGGCGGTGGAGATAGCGCAGGGAAATGTGATGCGCATCGGCGACGAGTTGAACGTTCAGGTCTGCCCGGGAGAGGTTCTTCTCGACGAACCGGTAGATCGACTCCAGAAGCCCAGCTGCATATGTCTCCGGTGGCCGTTCTGTGCTGCCTTGCGCTTCCAGAAGCGCGACCGAGAGCACATCGATGAAGGCGCTGGATAGACGGGCGGAGGACGTGGCGCTGAGCCATCCAGTCTCTAGGTTGGAGGCGAGACCGACCACCATAGACGACAAGAGCTGTCCCGTGCCGGTTTGTCCGTCGATGTGGAGGGCGGTGATGTCGCGCAGATGCGGCACCTTCTTGACGAGGAGACTTCGGGACATGGACGCGGTGACGGCGCGAGCTGAGGAATCCGGTGGACAGTACAGGGTCGACGGGACAGAATCGTCGAGGATGCTGAAGTCGCCTGGGCGTTCGATCGTCGATTCCCTGTCGTTCTGGGTGAGGCCGATTTTCCCTCCGCCGAGGTGCAGCTGCAGAAGGAAGTCGTCAGTCTCCTCTTGGCGGACGTGCCGGGAAGTGCGGGTGATCTCGTAGCCGCTGCTGGCCTGGTACTCCGCGACCGAGAATGTCACCGGCCCGAGGCTGCCGGTGACCATCCGTCCGTAGAACGTTTCGTCGGTGTTGCTCACGCGGACCGCACAGCGGGCGAAGGACCCGGTGACAAGGTCCTGCCAGTACTCGATCCGGTGGTAGAAGGCTACGTCGTCCGTGCTGACGTTGTACACCCGCAAGATTTGACCTCCCCGTTGAAGTACCGCGGCTGTCCGCATTAGTTTAGCTGACATCTGAGTCGACGCTCATGTACTCGACCATCCGGCTATCGGTGACGTGGCCCCAATCAATTGCTATCACGCGTCTTGCAGAGCGAGGTTGGGAGGCTGCCGGCTCACCTGTGTGACGAGCAGGTGAGGGGTGATTTGGGTGACGGTGTCGATGCGGGTGATGTCCGCCGGCGATGGCTATAAGTACCTGCTGCGCACGGTGACGGCCGGCGACGGCGACCGGTCGCTGTCGACTCCGTTGACCCGTTACTACGCCGAGGCGGGCACCCCACCCGGCCGCTGGCTCGGCTCCGGCATCACAGCCCTTGGCCACGGTGAACTCGCCCCGGGCTCGCAGGTCTCAGAGGCACAGCTTCAGTTGCTGGTCGGGATGGGACGCGACCCGATCACGGGTGACCCGCTGGGGCGGGCGTATCCGGTGTACAGCTCGACTGCGGAGCGGGTTGCGGACCGTGTCGAGCAACTGGACCCGGCGCTGGGTGTGGTGGAGCGGGGTCGCAGGGTTGCACAGATCGAGGTGGAGGAGGCTGCGCGGGGTCGCGGCGTGCGGCGGCGGGGTTTGATTTCACGTTCAGTGTGCCGAAGTCGGCGTCGGTGTTGTGGGCGGTTGCGGACGCGGGGACGCAGGCGCTGATTGCGCAAGCCCATCATGAGGCGGTTGCGGCCGTGATTGCGTTCATGGAGCGCGAGGTTGCAGCCACCCGCGCCGGTGCAACTGCTGGGGATGGCGCGGTTGCACAGGTTGATGTCACGGGTTTGATCGCGACGGCGTTCGATCACTTCGATTCCCGTGCCGGGGACCCGCACTTGCATACGCATGTGGTAATCAGCAACAAGGCGCGCACGGTGTTGGATGGGAAGTGGCGGAGTTTGGATGGGCGTCCGATGCATGCCGCGGTGGTCGCGTTGTCGGAGCTGCACGAGGCCGTGTTCGCCGATCACATGACCCGTACGTTCGGCGTGAGCTGGGAGCCTCGGGAGATGGGCCGGGACCGGAACCCGTCCTGGGCCATTACCGACGTCCCAGAAGACCTGGTGGCGGAGTTCTCCACGCGGGTGCGGCAGATGGAGGTGGAGAAGGAGCGGCTGGTGGCCGAGTTCGTCGCCTCCTAGGGCCGGCAGCCATCTGATGCCACTGTGATTCGGTTGCGTGCCCAGGCCAAGCTCGCGACCCGTCCGGAGAAACAGGTCCGCTTCTTGGCGGAGCTGACCGAACAGTGGCGCACCCGCGCCAGCCAGCAGCTCGGTTTGGATGCCACCGTGTGGGCGTGGAGCGTCACGGGTGGGGAGCGACAGTTGTTGTTGCGGGCTGATGATGTGCCGTTGGATCTGATCGAGCAGGTGGGGCGGTCGGTGGTCGAGGTGGTCGGTGAGAAGCGTTCGACGTGGCGGCGCTGGAACCTCATGGCCGAAGCCGCCCGCGAAACGATGGGGTGGCGGTTCGCCACCGTCGAGGACCGCGAAGCCATCACCGCCTTGGTTGCCGAGGCTACCGAACAAGCGTCTCAGCGGCTGATACCGCCCGAGCTAGCGATCAGTCCGGTGGAGTTCCGCCGCCCGGACGGCACCAGCGTGTTCCGGCCGAAGCACTCGACCGTGTTTTCCTCCGACACCCTCCTCGCGACAGAAGACCGCCTCCTGCAAAGGGCTCGTACCACTACGGGCCCGAGTGTCGACCTCGCTGTTGTCGAGGCGATCGCCGGCCGCCCTGACGCCAAGGGGCGGGCGCTCGGTCCAGGCCAAGCCGCTGCCTTGGCGTCGGTCCCCGTCTCGGGCCGGGTCGTGGATGCGTTGATGGGTCCGGCGGGCTGGGAAGACGACGGCGATGAATGCGCTGCGTCGTGCGTGGGAGACCTCGCATGGTGCCGGGTCGGTGGTGGGGTTGGCCCCGTCGGCGGTGGCGGCGCAGGTGCTGGCCGACGATCTGGGGATCGCCACGGAGAACACGTCGGGGTGGTGGACCACCCACCAACACCCCGGCGCCACCTTCCAGGCCGGGCAGCTGGTAATCATCGACGAAGCCTCCCTCGCCAGCACCCTGTCCTTGGACCGGATCACGCAGGCAGCTGAGGAGGCGGGGGCGAACGTGCTGCTGGTCGGTGACTACGCACAGCTCCCGTCTGTTGATGTTGGTGGTGCGTTCAGCCTGTTGATCCACGACCGTCACGATGTTCCCGAGCTGGTCGATGTCCACCGCTTCACCCACGCTTGGGAGAAGACCGCGTCCCTGGAGTTGCGGTACGGTCGCACCCAGGTCATCGACACCTACCTGGCACACGATCGCATCCATGATGGTGACGCGGAGGCCATGACCGATGCCGCCTACACGGCCTGGCGTCACGACCGCCAGCAGGGGTTGGTGTCGGTGCTGATCGCCGAAACGCGAGAGAATGTCACCGCCCTCAACGTCCCCGCCCGCGCCGACGTGATCCTGGACGGCAGGCTGAAGCCGGGCCCCGAAATCACCCTGTCCGACGGATCGGCAGCGGGCGTGGGGGACACGATCATCACCCGCCGTAACCACCGGCGAGTGCGGAAATGGCACGGTTGGGTCCGCAACGGCCAAACCTGGACCATCACCGCCGTGCGTGACAATGGGTCGGTCACGATCCGCCCACCCGGTGCCCGGTTCGGCAACAGCATCGTCCTACCCGCCGACTACGTGGCCGAGCACGTCGACCTCGGCTAGCCGAGGTTCTGTAAACGCACCTACCTCTCACGAGAGTAGGAAGGTGGGCCGACTGATGGGCCAGAACGAGCAGGAACAGACTACGGGATCAGTGTCGCCGTTGCGGGCGGTGGTGTATGTGCGGATCAGTGATGATCCCGAGAGCACCGAGCGCGGGGTGGATCGGCAGGAGGCCGATTGCCGCGCCTACGCGATCGCGCACGGCTGGGAGGTCGCAGCGGTGTTCCGGGCGATGCTCAAACACTTGTCCGATGGGCAGGCGCAGGTGATGGTCGCCTATGACTTGGATCGAGCGGTACGCGACCCCAGAGACTTGGAGGACTTGATCGACGCGAAGGTGCTGGCCGGGTTCACGGTGCGCACGGTGACCGGATCGCTGCGGTTGAACACGGATTCGGATGTGGCGAGGCCAGGATGTTGGTAGCGATGGCGAACAAATCCTCAGCCGACACCGCTCGCCGTGTCGCCCGAGCAGCGAAGCAGCAAGCCATCGAGGGTGCTTGGCATGGGGGCAGGGTGCCGTTCGGCTACCGCGCCGAGTCCGGTGTTCTCGTCGTTGATCCGGTGGCCGGGCCGATGGTGGCCGAGGCCGCGCAGCGGGTGCTGGCCGGTGAATCGCTGTACCGGATTCGCAAGGACTGGAACGAGCGCGGCGTGCTCACGACGCACGGGTGTGCGTGGTCGGATAAGACGATCAAGATGGTGCTGCGCAGCCCCTCCATCAAAGGCGTCCGTGAGTACCGGCCCGTGCTGCCAGATGGCACCCGTGCGAAGACCTCACAGATGCAGGTCAAAGCGGCCTGGCCCGCGATCCTCGATGAGAACACCTGGCAGCAAGTCTCCGATGTGCTTGATGCGCGGAAGCAGGCGCGGAACTTCCATCAGCCCGGCAGCGGTGCTGCGAAGCGCATGTATCCGTTCTCGGGGCTGATCCGCTGCTCAGCGTGTGGGCGGGCGATGCTCCACCGGGGCGAAGTGTATCAGTGCGTACAGGCCAGACGCGGCGGGTGCCATCGCTCGATCCGCTCCGCCGACATCTCGAAACTGGTTGAAGAAGCAGTGCTGGCGACATTCGAGCAAATCACCCTCAGCCCCTCGAAGCGAGCGACGCCGAACGCAGACGCGGGGGCGCGAGTCGGCCTCGCCGCTCGGCTCGACGCCGACCGGGAGCGCCTGGCCCGGTTGGACGATGACCATTACGACGGGTTGATTGATAAGGCGATGTGGGTGCGCCAGCGGGCCAGGATCGCCGAGCGGATCGAGGCCACCCGCCGTGAGTACGCCGCCGCGATGCCCGAACAGGAGGGGCCGGGGATCGACGTGACCACGGTCGCCGCTGAATGGGCGGGCCGTACCCCGCTGTGGCAGTACCAGGCGACCAGCCTCATCTTGGAAGCCGTGCTCGTCCATGCCCTGCCGGAGGGGATGAACGGGGCGACCCCGGCACGTCGCCGCAACGAGACGGTCGAGGCGTTCCACGCCCGCCGCACCGTCTACCGCACCGACATTCTCAGCCGCAGGGTGGAGTTCATCTGGCGGGCCTAACTACTGACCGGGTGCTGTTGGCTCCGTTCCCTGACCAGCGCAGACGGTTCAGGGTGCGGGGCCTTTCCGCATCTTCGGGACAATGTGCCTGGTGGGGCGAGGTGCCGTGCAGAGTCCTCGCAGTTCGGCCAGCACCGCCGGATCGTCCACCGTCGAGGGCAAGCCCTGCGCTTGGCGTGAGACGGCGGCCAGGCGTGCTCCCAACGTGGAATCGGCAGGCTGTGAAGGCGGCGCGGAACGGTCGGCAGCGACGGCAGGGGCGGGTGCGGTGGGGGATAGGTACGACGCCTCTCCCGCTGACCGGCGACGTTCACTCTATGGCTCGTGCTTGTCGGGGTCGGCGACCCAGATCGCAGCCATCAGGCCGGTGTCGCAGCGCAGGGAGTCGAGGGGTTCGCCGCTGAGCGGGCGTAGCAGCACCCCGTCTCCAGTCGGGGTGCGAGCGTGCTTCGGTGCTGGGTGCCCCAGCACGATCCGCAGCAGCGCAGCCCTCGACCTCGGAGGTATCCCCAGCAGCGTCGAGATCGCGCGGTCGCGGCGAAGCACCTCCACCGCGTTCGGCTGGGAGGTCAGGTCACCGAGCCGGTAGGCGACGTGCTCGATGCAGTCGGTCACGAGCACGGCATCCCAACCCGTCGAGGCGAACAGCCCGATTATCTCCGATAAGACGGCGGCGACCCGAGCACGGTCACTGCCGGCGGAGTCTTCCTCATCGTCGGTTGCCGAGTTCACGGCGAACGCGGGGTGATAGTCGGCCAGACTCTTTCGCTCAGCGAACCGGATGGCATCGTGGAACCCGACGAACCTGGACATATGGCGCATCTTGCTCGGCGAGACGAGCATCCCAGCCGCCCGCACCTCGACACCGCAGGTGATCTTCATAGCGCGAGTGACCACCGCCCACGGGTTATCGGCGTTCCTGGTCGAGGGGGCGAGCATGACCTCGAACGCCCCTGAAGCCACCTCCCACTCATCCAGGCCGTACTTACGGGCCAGGCGTCGATACCTCTCTGCCGTGTACCGCATCAGTTCCGCTGCTTCACGGTCACGCCGCCAGGCCCCAGGCCCAGCCTCATGTAACCGGATCAGCAGGGCACGCAAGCCCTCTGGCGTCTCGAACCCGTGACGCGGCGAGCTATCCGGGGCTGCGGCATCGTCGCCTGTACTGGGTGGGGTGTGTTCGGTCACGGTGGCACCTCCCGCAAAGGAGGTGCGCCACCAGCACCCGCACCAGGACGCGCATTGGCGAGTACCTACACCCGCCACTCGTCAGCAGACGCACCGCTTGCACCAAGCAGCGGATGAAAATCTGCTCGTGCTGTGAACTCGTCAGAAGGCCGTATCGCGACCTTGCTTCCGAAAGGGTGCAGAGCCAGAAATCATCCCGGCGCTGTTGGCCGTCAAGTTCGGAGTTACTCGGGTCCCGTCCACGCTGTGACGGCAAGTTGTGTACTAAGACTGGGTTTGAAGATGGCTCGCGTTAGGCCCCGCAGCCTCGACAATGATGCAGTTGCTTTCACGACCTCACGCGACGCTGTGGAACGTACGAGTGGTTGCGCTTGGACTGGCTTGTTTCCGGGGCTCGGCACTTACTTCGACGGAGGTGCGCCCGTGCCGAACTCAGCCGGGCGCACCTCCGAAGTCTGGCTCCGTCAGTTGCTTTGTGCCTCGTTCTGCTGTCGCCTGGGCAGCCGGGTCAGGGCTGCACCGCCGAGGACAGCGAGCACGATGGCGGCGACGATCATTGCTGTGGTGAACCCGCCCTGTTCGACCCCGATGCCTGTCAACTGTGGCCCGAGGGCCAGTCCTGCGGCATAGGCCAGGTTGTAAAGGGCGAACGAGCCGCCCAGAGTAGGCGGATCTGACTTGAAGCCCTGTTCGCTGATCAGCGTGGTGGCCGGTGCCAGCAGCAGCGCCGAGGACAGCCCGAGCAGGGCCATGCCGATCCCGGTCTGCCACAACTGGGTCGACAAGCCGGTCACCAGCAGGGCCGCAACAACGGCGGCGATCCCGCATCCGATGAGCAGACGCGGTGGAGAAGTCGCTACGAAGCGGCCCACGATGGGATTGGCGATGATGCTCGCCAATGCGGCGATGCCGAACAATAGGCCGATCATGGTGCTCGATGCCTGCTCGCCCAGATGCACCGGCAACACCGGCTGAACAGCGGCGAGCACGGCGGCACCGATCGCGATAGCGACGACGATTGAGGCGGAGCCAGGCACCTTGAACACCGCCAGCGGGCCGGTGGTGTCATCAGTTTGCTTCGGCGACCCGGTGATCAATACCAGCAGCAGAATCAGGTCCACGATGGCGATACCAGCCGCCAGCAGGAACGGTGCGGCGGGACCGATCGCGTCAACGAGGAACCCCGACAGAGGTGGACCGACGAGGATGCCAAGGGTCACGGTGGCCATCGCGATGCCCATCATCTGGCCGCGCTTCTCAAACCCGGTGGTGGCCGCGATCAGCGATAGTGAAGCGACCCAGGACATGCCCCCGGCTATGCCTTGGACAAAGCGAGCCAGAAGCAGCAGCCAGTAGGGGCCGCCGAGGGCGAACAGGGCGGTGGCCACCGCCAGGCCGATCAGCCCGATCACCAGTGGAGTCTTGGGGCCGTACCGGTCAACGATGCGCCCGGATATCAGGCTGGCGATAATCATTGCCACGGCGTAGGAGGAGAACAGGATGCCGGTCGCGGCTGGTCCTTGCTCGACCACGGCGGGAAGCAGCGGCAGCACTGGGATGGCCAGGCCGTGCAGCAGCATGTCTGTGAACAGCACCGCCGCTGCGACAGCGGTGGCGCGAGCGGCAGTCGCGCCTCTCGGAGATTTGGAGTTGTTGGTGGTCATGGAAGTGTCTACGTCTTTCTAGGTCAGCAACCCCCTCACCAGTGCCGCGATAGCGGCGTCCTGATCGGCGGGTCGCGGGAGATCATCGGGTCGGGTCACCGCAGTCACGGTGAGTCCTTGCAGCACCACCAACACCAGGCCCGCGACTGTTGCCCCAGGCAGGGCTGGGTTCGCGCGGTCGAGGACGGCAGCGATCTGCTCGCGCCACCCGTCCAGTGCGGTGTGCTTGCCGGTGGTGTCGCCGTCGGATTGTGGAGCCACCAGAACCGTGGTGGATGCCAGCGCCCGGAACAGGTCATCGGAACGCAGGAGCGTCACGAAGTCCGTCAACAGGTCGTGCAGCCATTGCTGCGCATCCGGCACCGGTGCGTCCAGGTCGAACAGCCGGGCACCGTACTCCGCCCATCCCCACTCCAGGGCCTCTGTCAGCAGAGCGTTCTTGGTACGGAAGTGATGGTGCAGGGCGCCACGGGTGAGGCCAGCACGTTCGGCGACATGCTCGAACGTTGCCCCCCGCCACCCCTTCTCCTCGAAGGCCATCAACGCCGCATGCAACAACGCGACCCGTGTGCGTGCGGCTTCCTCAGCCGTGCGTCTCATACAAACAGGATAACACGTATGTTTTAGGGGCAGGTGACTGCTTGCCTGATGCTCTGATCGAAGGGCTTCCGCAGCCCATCGCCGAGTCCGGTCGCCGCCGAGCAGCGAGACCTCTTGGGCATGGACTGACAGATGGCCTTCAACGTGATCGCCCATACGACAGCCTGTGCAGTAGCCGCCGTGCCGCACCAAGCCGGAACCTAGTCCCGACTGAGACAGCGTCTTCTCCAACTCCTGCCGCCCGCTGACTGCCCCCTCAACCACCTCAGACAGCAGCCCGAGCACTCCTGCTCTCCCCCTCAATAACTAGATTCAATAACTTGATGCACGGATGCCACGGCGGGGCCGTGGTGCGCACCTCTCTCATGAGTCGTCTCATGAGAGAGGTGGTGGCAGGTGTGAAAGGCGGCGTGATCCCGTTCCACGGCAACGGTGCTGCCGCTCGCCGGTACGTCGAGGCCGACCGCTCCGGGGCGGACGAGTACTACCTCGGCGCAGACAACGCCATCGCCGAGTATGTCGCGCTCGACGGCAAGGGTGAGGTGACCGCCGCCCGATCGCTGTCACCTGATGAGTACGAGGGGTGGGTGGACTGGCACGATCCGATCACGGGCGAGTCGATGGGCACCCCGCGCAAGCCCGCCGAGGGCACCAAGGGCTCGCCATTGTTCTGCGAGATGACGATCAACAGCCCCAAGAGCCTGTCGGTCGCCGCCGCGCTGCACCCCGAAGTCTCCGAAGCCCTCGACCACGCGCAGCAGGATGCGCTGGCCGAGATACGCCGCTGGCTCGGCCAGCACTCGGTGACAAGGGTCGGCCCGCGCGACGCGCGGGAGGTCGTGCCTATCGAGCAGATGCAGATGGTCGGCATCAGCCATAAGACCTCGCGTGCTGGTGATCCCCACCGGCATATCCACATGCAGATCGGCACCCGCATCTTCGCCGCCGGGAAGTGGCGAGCCTTGGACACTGCTGCGTTGTTCAAGCAGCAGGGCGCGATCCGTGCAATGGGCACGGGGGTGATCGCCGCGCACCCCGAACTTGCCGAGACACTGAGCCGCCACGGCCTGACCCTCGACCCGGTGAGCGGTGAGGTTGCGGAGTTGCAGCCGTTCAACGCGGTCATGTCGAAGCGCTCAGCGCAGATCAATCGGAACCTTGATCGGCTCGAAGCCGAATGGCAGACCACGCATCCCGGCGAGGCCCCTGGCCCGGTCGTGACGGCAAGGTTGCAGGGCACCGCCTGGGCGCACCAGCGGCCCGGCAAGAAGCCCGCCGATTTGAAGAACGAGCAGTGGTGGCAGCAAGAACTCACCGACGCCGGATACGACCCCGAGAATCTTGGCCGTCGTGCCGTACAAGCCCCGGTTGCGCTGGGTGCTCTGCCGGTGCAGGAGGTCGCCTCTCGTGCGCTTGACCGTTGCACCGCCGCATCCTCGACGTGGACACCGCACACCGTGACCGAGCAGGTGACGAGGATCGTCACCGAGGCGGGCGTGCAAGCGACACCGACCCAGTTGCGGGAGTTCATCAGGGAAGTGTTCGAGGTTGCGGTCTCGGATTGCTTCTCGACCCTGCCCCCAGGCTCGGCGACACCGGAGCATGCCGCGCATCTGACCAGCCTCGGCGTGGTCGCCGCCGAGACCGCACTACGCGACCAACTCACCGCCAGCGTGCCGAGCCGACAGCCGAAGCACCCAGACGTGACCGAAGTAGCACGCGCGGCAGGTCTCGATGAGGGTCAGGCCCTCGCCGCCGCTGCGGTGGCCTCAACTGATCCGCTGGTGATCGTGGAGGGAGCGGCGGGCAGTGGGAAGACGACCATGCTTCGCACCGCTATCGAAGTGGCAGCCGAGCACGGCAGGAGTACGCGGGTGGTTGCGCCGACGAAGCGGGCCGCTCAGGTCGCGCACAACGAACTCGGCGTACCCGCTACCTCGGTTGCGGCACTGGTGTACGCCCACGGGTGGCGGTGGAACGAGGACGGCGTATGGACACGCCTCACGCGGGGCGACACCGATCCAATGACCGGCGGCGTCTATACCGGCCCGCCGAGAGAAGCAGTGTTGCAGCGGGGTGAGCGGGTGGTCGTGGATGAGGCCGGGATGCTCGACCAAGACACCGCCCGAGCCCTCCTGACCATCATCCAAGAAGCAGGCGCGACAGTCGCGCTCGTCGGTGACCGCGCCCAGTTGTCCGCCGTGGGCAGGGGCGGGGTGCTCGACATGGCCGCGCAGATCAGAGGCCGTACTTACGACATGAGCGAACTCCACAGGTTCACCGGCCCCGAGTACGCCGCCCTCACGCTGACGATGCGCGACCGGGAGAAGCCCGGCGCGGTGTTCGACCGGCTCGCCGCCATGCACCTCGTCACCCTGCACGCTGATGATGAGCAGGCCCGTGAGCACATCACGGAGAACGCCCAGGATGGCGAGGCGATCACGGTGGCGACCAACGACGAGGCCGCCGCATTGAATGAGCGCATCCGCGCCGGACGTGTCGAGGCGGGCGAGGTCAACGACACCATCACGGCGACCGGCAGCGATGGCCTGAGCATCGGAGCCGGTGACCTCATCCAGACCCGCCGCAATGACAGCGACCTCGGAGTAGCGAACCGGCAGCAGTGGATCGTCCAGCACGTCAACGCCGAGGACGGCAGTGTCTACGCGCGTGAGGTCGGTAGCGGGCGCAAGAACCCCCGCACCGTCACCCTCCCGTCCGAGTATGTGGGTGAGCACGCGCACCTGTCCTATGCTGCGACTGCCTACGGAGTCCAAGGCGCAACCGTCAACGGGGCGCACACTGTCTTGTCGGAGGCGACGAGCGCGGCAGGCGTTTATGTCGGCATGACCCGAGGCCGCGAGACGAACCGGCTCCATGTCGTCGCTAAGGACATGAACGATGCGCCGGCGCAGTTCATCGACGCGATGGAACGCGACCCAGCAGACCGTGGCCTCGACCACGCCACTCGACAGGCAGCCGAAGCCGTGCGCGGCCTCATCGCAGATGGCCTGGTCAGACTTGTTACCGAGGAACTCTCTCGGCTCGACCGCGAGACCGAGCGTGCAGAACGGGCAGCGGAGAGGTGGGAGCAGATCGCCGCGAGGTTCGACACCCAACGCGCGACCCACCAGGCTGAGGACGAGGACAGCGTCGCTGTGCTCCGACGAGCCGAGAACGCCGCTGAGCAGGTGCGTGCCGAGGTCACCGGGCCGCTGACGGTGCAGGCGAAGACTGATGGTGCCGCCTACCTCAATGCCGTCGCAGACGAGGCTGCCGCCCGTGGTCGCCTCGCCACGGTGGGCAGGTTCGGCAGACGCAAGGCCCGTACCGAGCAGTGCACAGCGACAGAGCGCACCCGGACGTTGCGCGGCCAAGTCAGTACCGAGTGGGGCACCGCACCGGCGAACCCTGATCGTCTCCCCGAATGGGCAGGCAAGGCCGCCACCAAACGCGCCGAGACCGACCCCCGCGTGACCGAGGCCGCCCAAACTGTCGAAGGGGCCACCGCCGACCGCGACACGATGCGGAAGCGGCACCGCCAGGAGCGCACAGCGTTGGTCGTCAGTGAGTACGGGGCCGAGCACGCCCAGGCCGCCCGGTACGGGATGCGCCGTACCACCAGCCCCCGCCGTCAAGCGCACGACGCCAAGAACCGGGCCGCGCTACTGCGGTCAGAGGCCAATGAACTCCGCGCCCTGCCGATCACCGACGCCGCCCGTCTGATCGAGACCAAACACGCCGCACAAGGGCAGGCGCGGGAACGTGAGGCACAGCAGGCACGGCAACTTGAGCCGTACGAGCACGATAGCTCTCGTCCTGCGCCGGGTGCGGATAGAACGGAGCGTCGGCTATAGGACGGGTGCGCCACATCTGGCTTGTCTACCGTGCCTCGTCAAACCCTCGGGTAGCCGTGACAGACGGGGAGCACGAGGCAGCCCAGATTAGACTTAGAGCCATGCTCTATGACGTGTTCATTAGCCACGCCAGCGAGGACAAGGAAGCGTTCGTCCGTCCTCTCGCTGAGCGACTGCGTGACGCCCACATCGAGGTCTGGTACGACGAGTTCAGCCTACGTGTGGGTGACAGCCTACGCCGCTCGATTGACCGCGGTCTTGCCCAGTCGCGGTTCGGGATCGTGGTCTTGAGTCCGCACTTTTTCGAGAAGCAGTGGTCGCAGTGGGAACTCGATGGCCTGGTTTCACGACAAATGGCAAGCTCCGATAACGTCATTCTTCCCATCTGGCTCGAGCTGACGCGAGAGGAGGTTCTGTCATACTCGCCGCCGCTAGCAGACAAATTGGCCCTGAACGCTGCCGCGGATTTGGACGAGGTGGTAGCCCGTCTCGTCGAGGCGATACGACCGGGAGGATCAACGCTAGTTGTAGCTCGGGACTTTTTGATTGACAAGGGGTTTGAGCCGCCAGTTGTTACAGATGACTGGTGGCTCGACGTTGCAGCAGCAGCCGAGTCCAATGATATGGAGGGCACCTGGCAAGAACCGATGGGGTGGGGACGCTGGGGCTTCCCTCTTCCAGATTCCACGAACGATCCAGCCGAGCGCGGCGTGAGACTTGGGTGGGCTGCACTACAAATGCAGTGGCTGCTGGCAGCCCAAGAACGACCGATTACGCAGACCACGCCTCCGAGCGAGGTTCTGGAATTCATCGAGACACATATTGGACTCAGCGATATGTGCGCTGATCACATCCAGTATCTCGTGACTTATGCTCCTCAACTTACGATCCGTGGGTTTGGCGGCCCTTTTGAGCCAGTCATTGAAGCCGCCTATCAGCGTTCTATCGCTTGGAGTGAGCAACGAGCGGCCGAGGGATCATCATTCGGTACGGCAACCACACGCGACGGTCGGGTTCCAAGATGTTCCGAGGAATTCGCATTGCGCGACCCGAACTTCGGCGGGTATGAATCCGCCAATATTGCATGTGCTTTCGTTCAAGGGTATGCGGTGTCCAACGGTCCACCCGTTAGGTACTACGGCCACATTGATTACCTCGCATGGTTCTTGTCCTCGGAAAGTGAATGGCTGGGACCCCAAACCCGAGAGTTTCTAACTGAAGGAATGGCATCCTGGGGAGTTTGGATTTGGGATGGGCATGATCGCGAGGCGGAAGAATTGGGGTATGAGATCGACCGCGACATCGCGGGTAAGTTCGGCGACCTTGTGAGCGAAGCGGAGTCGCTAGACAAGTTCCAGATCACAGATGAGGCCCATCGTGACTTGGTGCAACGTTTGAGCTTTAGCGTGAAGCGACTCGATCTGCCGGAGAGCGCTGAAGAGCTGGCGTCGCGGGTTGTAGCACCAGAGTTCCTTCATCACTTATTTGCACACCGTGACCAGCGAAGAGCGAAGAAGAACTCCGGCACGGCATCACCGTAAGGGGCAGCTCCCGTTGAGAGCTATGAGGATGGGCAACGGGAAGGCGGCACGGAGACGATTGATCGATTCGGCTACTCGAACAAGCCCCGCCTACCGAGTTGTCGATACACTTGTACTGCGCACACGCGCACGATCATAGGTGAGTGTGTTTGCTTGACCTCGGGTACGCCGTCGCCGCCCACCGCGCCCAAGGCATCACCACCGACACCGCCCATGTCCTGGTTGAACCCACCACGACGCGGGAGAACCTGTATGTGGCGATGACGCGCGGGCGGGAATCGAACCAGGCCTACGTCATCCTCGACCGACCCGACGACCACGCCACTCCGCATCCGGGCGACAACCCCGACGCCACCGCCCGCACAGTCCTCTACGGCGTGCTGCAACACAGCGGTGCTGAGCTGTCGGCGCACGAGACCATCACCGCCGAGCAAGACCGGTTGGGCTCGATCGCCCAACTCGCCGCCGAATACGAAACCATCGCTGCCGCAGCCCAACACAACCGCTGGACCACCCTGGTCCTCGGCTCCGGGCTCACCGACGAGCAAGCGCAAGCCGTCATCGACTCCGACGCCTGCGGCGCCCTGACTGCGGAACTGCGCCGAGCCGAAGCCAACCACCACAACGTCGACACCCTCCTGCCACGCCTCATCCGAGCGCGCGGGTTCGCCGACGCCGACGACATCGCCTCCGTCATCCACCACCGCCTCGCAAACGCCACCACCCGACCCGCCGGCTCCGGCCGCACCCGCCACGCGCCGCGTCTCATCGCCGGGCTGATTCCCGAAGCCACCGGCCCCATGACCCCCGACATGCAGCAAGCGCTGACCGAGCGCTGCCACCTCATCGAAACCCGAGCGGAAGCCGTCCTCGACACCGCCCTCCACACCCACCAGCCATGGGCCACAGCACTCGGCCCGATACCCGCCAGCGGGCGGGAGCGGCAGCAGTGGCGACGCCGCGCCCTGGTTGTGGCCGCCTACCGTGACCGGTACCAGATCACCGACCCAGCCCCGCTCGGAGCCCAGCCCGAGAGCACAGCGCAGAAGATCGACCGCGCCCGTGCAGAAACCGCGCTACGAACCCTGACCCGCCAGACCATCGAGGACCAGCGTCGGCGGCCCGCCGCCCAGGCGACGCGGCACCTCGACCTGTAACCCGCCGATGGTCGGGCACACGAAGAAGGGGTCTCGCACCGTCCAAAGGGATGGTGCGAGACCCCCGCAAGCTGCCGACCGGGCTACAGCGATCGCTCCGGCGGACCAGCCGCCGGCGACGCGCGCCGTGTGAACTCGGCCGACAGCCCCGGAGGTTGGGTCGCGCGGCCGGCGGTGAGTTCTTCGACGTCGGCAGCGGAGGTGACCAGGCGTGCGTGGCCGGTGCGGAGCAGCTCGTGCGGACCATGACTGGTGACGCTGGTGACCGGTCCCGGCACCGCACCGACCTGGCGTCCGAGCTGGCGGGCCTCGGAAGCAACCCGAAGAGCCCGTTACCTTTTAGGTGTCACTGTTTTCCGGCAGGATATGCAGTGTAGGTAACCAGCTGGTTCCGGCATGATGGTTGCCCCCAGTCGTTGATGATCAGGGGGGTGTAGTCACCGGAACCAGTCTGGTTCGTTCGGATCGCTAATAGAAGCACGCTCCAAATTTTTGTGGGTCTTCGTAACGTGGATGTGAACGCACGAACCACCGGTCACCTTGTTTTTATTGGAACGCACCCAAGAAGGTGATCGATATGGAACCCCAAGTATTCGTTGGTATCGACGTCGGAAAGTCTCAGCATCACGCCACCGCAGTCAATCAGCAGGGCCGGGTAGTGCATGACAAACCGTTGCCACAATCCGAGCCCAAGATTCAGGAACTCCTGACAGATCTTGTCGCCAAACACGGCGAGTTGCTGGTCGTAGTAGAACAGCCGAAAACTATCGGTGCGCTGGTTGTCGCTGTAGCTCAGCAGATGGATACTCAGGTGGCGTATTTGCCAGGACTGACGATGCGTCGAGTCGCTGATCTGCATCCGGGTCAGGCGAAGACGGATGCCCGAGATGCTTACATCATTGCCGAAACTGCCCGCACCATGCCACACACGCTGCGGGGTATCACCGTGGCTGAAGAACAGATCGCGGAGTTGTCAATGCTGTGTGGTTTTGATGATGACCTGGCAGCCCAGCTGACTCAAGTCCGCAATCGGCTCAGAGGGCTGCTGACGCAGATCCATCCAGCATTAGAGCGCGTGCTGGGGCCACGGTTGGCACACCCAGCAGTCGTTGATTTACTCGGCAGGTACCCAACCCCTGCGGGGTTGAAACGCGCCGGTCGAGGCCACGTTCGAGCTCGGCTCAAAAAGCTTGCGCCACGCATGGCAGCACGGTTGACCGATGAGATCTTTAGGGCATTAGCCGAGCAAACGACTATCGTGACCGGCACTCATGCTGCTGAGCATATTATTGGTCGCTTAGCTGCCCAACTACAGCAACTCACGCAGCAACGCAGTGATGTTGAAGCTGAAATTTTGTTGGTGGTTGATGCGCACCCTCTTACCGAAGTCCTGACTTCCATGCCCGGTGTTGGAGTCAGGACTGCCGCACGCATTCTCACCGAAGTGGTCGGTAAAGACTTCCAATCCGCAGCTCACTTAGCATCATATGCTGGCATCGCACCCGTGACCCGCCAATCCGGGACCTCCATCCGTGGAGAATCCCCATCTCGGCGCGGCAACAAAGTGCTCAAACGAGTGCTGTTCTTATCTGCCTTTGCTTCGATTAAAGGCGACCCCGCCTCGCGAGCCTACTACGAAAAAAACGCGCCGAAGGCAAACGCCACAACCAAGCCGTCATCGCCCTCGCCCGACGCCGATCCGACGTCCTGTTCGCCATGCTCAGAGACGGCACGTTCTACGAATCTCGCCCAGCACAACTTGTTCCAGCAGCTTGACGAAAACGATAGAAGCACCCCCCGTTGTGATTCCGCAGCTCTGTATGCTTTCGGTCAACTGGACCCCACAGCGCCGACGTGGCAGATACCTCATCGCAGGCCACCGAACGAAGGGCACCACGCTGAGAGGAAGGCTGAGTTCGACGCTTCCGAGCTCGACCCGCGACATACGGGCGACGCTCTTCGTCCCGCACCGATTTCGCACCGTCTGCGTGCTCATGGCTCTCGAATTTTGCTCGTGTCGACCACGGTGACGGATTCCTGACGGTGATGGGCGGGTGACGCAACTCCGCTCGGTCACGTCACCAAGCGTCCCATGCTGCCGGGAACGCAGAGGTGTACCACCACCTCGGACGCGCAATGCTCGAGGTCTGCGTGTATCTCTGCACCAACAGGGATATCAGTACCTGCCGCGCCGGTTTTTCACCCCAGGGTTGACGGGGCAATGACGACCTGCCGTGCTAACAGGTATGAGGAGTAACCCCAGGGGTGACAAGACCCCGGATGACGCTTTCGGAGCCGAGTGGGTGCGCGTATTGGCGCACCGGCAGAGGGAAGGACAACACATTATGGACAAGGTTGTCGAACGGTTTCGTGCCACAGGCGTTCGACCCGACGATGTTGAATCGCACCTGTGCGATGCTGGTGACCGTCTTTATGCGGTTGCCACCTCAGATGATGACCGGTGGGCAGACGAGTTCGGTGGCCCACGAGCGGTCGCTCTTCTCGCAGCGGAGATCAGCGCACTGATGTTCCACCTTGTCGCACGGGCTGCAAACATTCGGTCTGTCTGTGTGGAGGCAATGCTCGAGGAATTTAGCGCCGTCACGGTCGCTGGAGCGATCGGCGTGGCTCGGCAAAAAGTCTACGAGCTTGCCAAACCCGAGGCGGACAAGGACTACCTGGACCATTCCCCTTGGAGGATCGAATGAACGACATGAAAGAACAAATCCAGCTCCCTGTTCCGGCTGAAAGACAGCTGTTGCATCCGATACATATCGGGCAGGCATGAGCTGTTTACATCCGCGGATGGTGGTTCGCACGCCTGGGCCCAATCCTCGTGGCGGTTGCACTCGGAGCTGTGATCTGGCTACTTAATAACAACCTACTCCCGGCACTCCTGGCAGCGCTAACGACCTACGCTATCGGCATCGTGGCCGGGCGCTGGTACACTGCTCGGGCGTGGGACTTTGTACCCCGAAAGCGACAGCTGCAGCGCGAGCTGATGGGGTGGAGGCGGGGCGCGGCAGGCATCGATGCAGTCGCGCTAGTCACCGCGACGATTGCTTTCGTGCTCGTTGCTCACGCTCACCGGGTCCCACTCGCGGTGCTCGTCTTCGCTCTCGGCGCAGTTGTGATCATCGGGCTGTTGCAAGGGGGCGAGCTCGTATACCTCGCTACTCGGACGGCAACTCGCCGAGATGCGCTTCCGAAGATCGTGATGCTGATAGCCGTGGTCATCTCGGGTTTGATCGCAGTGCTGATCGGGATCGGTACTGCCTGGCACCCGCAATTGGTGTGGGTTGCGCTCCTCGGTGGCGGAACGGTGCTGGCGGCGCAAACCCTCTGGTGGGTCTTCGTCGTCTCTCGGCGTAGGCAGGACGCGACGGTGCGACCGCGATGTCCGCAGTGACCCCCAAGGACCGCGCCCGCCTGGCGGAGCTGGGAAAAATGCATGACCTCTGGTCGCCCAACGACGAGCCAGTCCTCTTCGACTCCGGAGCAGAGAACACGACCATCGCTGTCGGGGACTATATCGTGCGGTGTTCGGCTGACCACGAAGCCCTCAACCGCGAAGTGCACCTGCTCGATACGCTCGCGCACGTCACCTCGGTCCCAATCCCGATACCAGTGTTTTATGAGGCCGAACTCGGCACGTTTGTCTACAGGAGACTTCGTGGCACGCCACTGCTTCGTCGACGAAAGCGGGACTCGACGGAGGTTCGGCAGGCCATCATCGATGCGTTGTCGGCCTTCCGCCGATTTGTGCCGGCTTCGCAACTGCCGGCTGATCGGTATCCATATCACGCCTGGCATCAGGACGCTGTGCGTAGCTACCGGGCGGTGCGTGGTCACCTAAGTGCGGGGCAGGGACGTCTCATTCGCGCGTTCCTGGACGAGCCGCCCCCGCCGACACGGTCGCTCCTTATCGCACAGCACAACGATCTGGGGGCCGAACACATTCTCGTCGATGACCACGGAACAGTGACTGGCATCATCGATTGGACCGATGTGGCGCTCACCGACCCTGCCCGTGACATTGGATCCATCTACCGGGACCTGGGGCCTGAGGCGGCCAGTCACATTGGGGAAGCGTTGAACGGGCCCCTGACTGAAGACGAGCTACATCGCTTCCGCTTCCACGCCCGGTGCAGATGGCTTGAGGACGTCGTCTTCGGTCTCAGAGATCCGCTATCGCGCAGACCGTATCTCGACAACGCCTGGAGAGCGTTCGACCATACATTTGGTAGCGCATCATGACTGAGGGGACTTGCCGTCAGCGGGGACTGTTGTGGCACCTAACCTCCGCGAGCTCGTCAAAGATACTCACGTCGTCGTTGAGGTCCGCTTCGCAGGTGACAGCGGTGAGGTCTCGAGCATCCTCGACCACACAGCGCAGGCAAGATCACGACGGTGGGATGTCCCAACGGGTCAAGGATGCTCCGGAACGCAAGGTAGCGTTCCGCGCATCTGTCAAACGCATGCCCAGCCGGCACTCGATTGGCCATGCCAGCAACCGGTCTATTGGCACCGCCGGAGCTCGGATACTGTGTGGGTGTCACCGGGATCATTCCCGGCACTGTCCGCAGCACGGGCATGTTAGGTCTGCTCGCTGGGTTGCGGCGCGTCGATACGCGGATGGGCTGACCCCAACAATCGCGGTGAACTGACGTGCCGCGTGGCCACGGCTATGCCACCCAACTTGTGCCATAGCGACACCGATCGGAAGGTCAGTCGTCACCAAGAGCTCAGCAAGACGGTGGGCTCGAACGTGAGACAGGTACTGAATGGGCGACATTCCAAAGCGCTGGCTGAAGGTCCTGCCCAGCTGCGAGATCGATAGGTGCACAAGGTCGGCGAGGTCACGAAGTCGCCAGTCCTGTGCGGGATCTTGACAGAGGAGGCGTGCTACACGATGTGTGGCTGTCTCAGTCGGGTCGGCATGGCTTGCTGCATTCTCCTCAGGTAAGGGTCGTCGCAAGGGTCTGATACTCATCGGCCTCGCCTTGTGGAAGACGACGGTGCGCGGTGACGCGGTGGCGAGGAGCGTGCGGTTTTGAACAGGTCCACCCATACCGGGACCGGCAGGTCTTTCGGCAGGTCGGTGGCACTCACCTGGTGGCGTGTTAGCCACGCTTTAACTGTCTGCAGTGAGCCGAGCGTCGTGTTGCGTGCCAGAACTTGGGCGATCCCGCGTCCAGGTCCGGTGTAGACACGGTGGACCAAGGCGCGGAACTGACGTCTGTGTGCCGGGGACAACAACGGGTGTTCGCGACGTTGGATGGTGAGGATTCCACCGTCCACGCTCGGACGTGGGGTGAACGCGCGAGCGGGAACACGACTGTGTAGCCTGAACTCGAACCACGGCGCCCATTGTGCGGTCATCATTGTGGCACCACCAACGCCCGCTCTGCGGCGGGCAACCTCCCACTGTACCAGCAGGATCGCCTCACTCCATGCTGGGGCGTGCAGCATGCGTCGCAGTATGGCGGTGGTTTGGTGAAATGGCAGGCTGCCGACGATCACCTGCTCAGATGGCGGAAGCCGGTAGCCCAGGAAGTCGTCATTAATGACCTCCACATGTGACGGGATACGGCCTGCCAAACGCTTTGCGAGCTGAGGGTCGATCTCGACGACAGTGACCGCTCGCCCCAGCTGGGCCAGTGGCGTGGTGAGGGCTCCATCACCGGGGCCGATCTCGATAATCGGGCCTTTGGTCGCGGCCACGAGTCGGGTTATCGTGGCGATGATTGATGGGTCAGTGAGGAAGTTTTGGCCGTGTTCATGACGGCCACCGTGATAGGTAGGCACTGTTTGCTCCGTGGTGGTTGTGGAACCGGGCACGATGAATAAACCGCCCGGCCGGGTGATTTCTCCGGAGGCAGGAGCAACAACGGGGAGTGTGCTCGCCGCCGTTAGCGGCGGCGCAGACGCAGTGAAGCAGTGCCGTAAAACAACATGCCAACTAGTGTAGGTGACCCACCGTCACTCGACGACCCCATAGCCCGTCCATGCATCAAAGATGCGCAGATCCGTATCATCGCGGGCCATCACGAATTCATGCGCCTCTGCGACCACAGGTGCTCTGCACTATCGAGGTCAGCTCCGTGAGAGATCTCGATAAGGTTGCTAGGCGCCGTAGCGGCCGGTGGTGGAACGCTTTCGACGCGCCTGTTTGAGGAGCGGATAATGTGGGCAGATGTCGGCTCGAAATTTCTGCCACGCCCCATCGCGACCGACGGCAACGACCAATGGGTGCTCGGCGTTCCTACCTCGTTGTTTCGCCGAAGTGGGTAGCCTGCTCGGGGGCGGGCTGGCTCGGTGGTGGCATGACTGTTTGGGGATATGGTCTACGTGCCCGGGGAGCGCAGGTGTCGAGGGACAACTTCAGCGTCTGGGGGACACGCTCATGGACTGCGGTCGGGGCAGGCCTATCCGATCCGGTGTACAGCCGGGATGCTGAGTGGACGCTGGTTGGATCTTCGAAGGGCATGGAGATGCTGACAAATACCACAGATTGACCGGTCCAGTTGGTCCCCGTTATCGCTGATATCGGAAATCTCGGTGCTTTGACTCCAAATGATCAGTTCACAGCCATCTTCACAACTAGTAGCTGAACCTCACAGCGTATGCCAGTAGCGAGCTGGGTGATCAGGCCATGATCGGTGACTAGGCATCGTGGGATCAGGCGTCCAGGACCCACGGCGGATGTTGTTTGTTCAGAAACGCCGTCATCCCGGCTTTGGCATCATCTCCGGCAAAAAAGCGCTGGGAGAGCTCAACCATGTCCTGCTCACGGGTATCCATAAGCTCGAGAACATGACGGTTGACCAGCATCTTTGATGCTTCCAGCGCTGCCGGAGCAGCTTTGCGTAAGTCGGTCAGAATCTCCTCGACCGTGCCGTCAACAGAACCATCGGTGTCAGTGATGGCATGAGAAATGAAGCCTGCTGACAGCGCTTCGTCTGGGGTGATGGTGCGTGCCCGAAGAAGCCAACCTGCTGCGGTTCGGTCACCAAGCCGGGCTAAGACCACGGGCGCGATCATGGCGGCGACGACCCCGATCCGCACTTCGGTGAGCCCGAAAGTGGACTGCGGACCCGCGACGACAAAGTCGCAGGCAGCCACAAAGCCCATTCCACCGGCCCTGACATGACCGTGGACCGCTGCGATGATCGGTTTAGGGCATGTTAGCAACTCACGGATGACAGCGTTCGCAGTCGAAGCGCCTGTCGTCGGCGTGCCACCTTCGGTGTCGTTTAAGGAGTGGTCTTTCAGATCTGCACCAGCGCAGAACACCGAACCGGTGTGAGTCAGCACGATACTGCGTACCGAATCATCAGCACTGGCCCGGTCCAACCCCTCAGAGATGCCCTGCAGTAGTGCCTGGTTGATCGCGTTGCGATTCTCCGGTGCATCGAGTGTCAGGGTCGCCGTTGACCCCTCGAGGGTATAGACCACGCTCGTCATGCTGTGACAGCCTCCTTTTCACTCTGGGCAACAATTACGGCCAGCACGGCACCAACGTCAACACGATCACCGACACTGACCGTGAGCTGTTCGACAATGCCATCAGCATCGCTGGTGATGGCGTGCTCCATTTTCATAGCTTCCACCCACAGGATTTTTTGGCCTGCCACCACGGCGTCACCAACTGTTGCCTCGATATGTACCACGGTGCCTGGCATGGGCGCGATCAGGCTACCCGGTGCAGAGACCGTCTCCGGATCGGTGAAGTGTTCGACCTCAGTGAGCGTTACGGACCGTTCGGACCCGGTGACGACCACTTGACGGCCCGTTCGTGACACGACGAAACGTCGCTCCACATCGTCGATGCGCAGCCGCACGACAGCCGAGGATGCCGAGACGACCTCCACGCTGTTAACGTCAGGCACCGAGCTGGGGGAGATCTCCCAGCCATACCGACGTTGGCGATAGTCGATGGAGATCTCCTGGCTACCGAGAAGGAAGGCGCGAGTTCGCCAGTCGGGGTGGAACAACCGCCACCCACCAATGCGCGGTCGCGGATTCTCCTCGGCGATGTGGCGGGCCAATGCCTGGTCTGCGTTCTCTGGTGCGCCGAGCACCACCACGCCATCGGGGCACGCGGGAGCGCCTTCGGCCACAGCTGCCGCCGTAGCGATGGCTGCCACCACGGCAAACAACCTTGTGGTGGTCTCGTCAGTGGCCGGCGTGAACACAGCAGGATGATCCTCTAAGTAGGAGGTGGCGGTGTGCCCCGAGAGAAAATCCTCTTCGCCCAGGATGCTCACGAGCAGGTCGGCATTGGTGACGGGGCCGTCCCACACCATCCTTTCCAGAGCTGAGGCAAGTTTGCGTGCGGCACCGTGCCGGGTTGGGGCAACACCAATCATCTTCGCGATCATCGGATCGTAATCGGTGCCCATCACATCTCCGGCTTGGACACCAGCATCGAGACGAATTGCCGGGTGTCCGGGTGCTGGGTTGTTGAAGACAGCGTCCACTTCCGGCACCAAGAACTCTCGGATCGGTCCGGCTTGGGGCGACCAATTCTGCGTGGGGTCCTCGGCGTAGAGGCGCACTTCAATGGCATGTCCCTGAGCCCGGGGTTCGTCACCGACCAGCTCTGCCCCGGCCGCGATGTCCAACTGCAACCCAACGAGGTCGAGCCCGGTGGTACATTCAGTCACCGGGTGTTCGACCTGCAAGCGGGTATTCATTTCCAGGAAGTAAAAGGACCCGTCCTCGTCGGCCAAGAACTCAACGGTTCCTGCTCCGATATACCCCAGCCGTTGCACCGCGTTGCGAGCGGCCTGATAGAGACGTTCACGCATTCGCGCGCCCCGGCGTTCAACCAGCGGAGCGGGCGCCTCTTCGATAATCTTCTGGTGGCGACGCTGAATCGAACATTCTCGTTCTCCCACTGCCCAGGCGTTGCCGGCCCGGTCACCAAACACTTGGACCTCGATATGGTGCCCGGTAGGAATATAGCGCTCACAGAAAACCGTGGGATCGCCGAAGGCACTGGCGGCCTCGCGCGAGGCCGAGGACACGGTGTCAGCAAGCTCATCGAGACGTTCCACAATCCGCATCCCGCGACCGCCACCACCTGCTGAGGCTTTGACGAGCACCGGTAACTCAGCTTCGGTGATGGATTCGGGGTCGAGATCCGTCAAGACCGGTACGCCGGCCTGCTCCATGAGGCGCTTGGACTCGATTTTGGACCCCATCTGTTCAAGAGAAGCGGGATCCGGACCGATCCAGATCAATCCGGCCTCGATAACAGCTCGGGCGAAGCCAGCGTTCTCGGACAGGAACCCGTAGCCGGGGTGAATCGCATCGGCGCCCATTTTCTGGGCGGCCGCAATCACGAGCTCGGCACGCAGGTAGGTGTCTGCTGGGGCGGTACCCGGCAGACGCACGGCAAGATCGGCTTCGGCGACGAACGGAGCATGGGCATCCGCATCGGAAAATACCGCTGCGGTTCCGATCCCGCGGGCTTTGCATGTGGCGAAGACCCGTCGAGCGATTTCCCCACGGTTGGCGACGAGCACCCGGGTGATCGGGCGTGTTGTGGTCTGGACAGTCATGTGGTTCCTCACATCCGGAAAATTCCGTAAGACCGATCGGACTCGACCTGTCTATTCGCAATGGCCGACAACGACAGCCCCAGCACCGTGCGGGTATCTCGGGGGTCGATGATCCCATCGTCGTAGACGAGACCCGAGAGAAACAGTGGCAGAGATTCGTCTTCGATCTGTTGCTCGATGGCAGCTCGGCGATGTTCCAGCGCGTCGACATCGACGGGTGTACCACGGGCTTGGGCCGAAGCTTTCGCCACGGAGGTCACCACATCGGCCAATTGGGCGCCACCCATAACTGCCGATTTGGCCGAGGGCCAGGCGAAGAGGAAACGCGGGTCAAAGGCACGGCCGCACATCCCGTAGTGGCCGGCCCCATACGAGGACCCGATCAGCACAGAGATGTGGGGAACCGTGGAGGTGGACACCGCATTGATCATCATCGAACCGTGTTTGATGATCCCACCCTCCTCGTAGGCGCGACCGACCATGTATCCGGTTGTATTGTGTACAAACACCAGGGGAGTGGCTTGCCGGTTGGCAATCTGAATAAACTGGGTGGTCTTTTGTGCTTCCTCGCTGAAAATCACGCCCTTGGCGTTGGCGATCATGCCCACCGGGTAACCGTGGATGTTCGCCCAACCGGTCACCATGCCAGCACCATAAAGAGGCTTGAATTCATCAAAATCCGACCCATCAACGACCCGGGCAATAACCTCCCGCGGATCGAATGGAATCTTGAGGTCATCGGGCACGATGCCGAGCAACTCTTCCTCGTCGAAGACCGGTGGCATCGAGGTGGCAGGCGCGGGGCCTGCTTTGCGGTGGTTGAGCCGGGAGACAACACGGCGTGCGATACGCAATGCGTCTTGCTCGTCGTGGGCGAAATAATCGGCAAGCCCCGAGGTTCGCGCGTGCATTCCGGCTCCACCCAGTGATTCATCGTCGCTCACTTCGCCGGTGGCGGCCTTCACCAGTGGTGGTCCGCCAAGAAAGACTTTCGACTGGCCTTCGATCATGATCACGTGATCACTCATGCCCGGAAGATAGGCGCCTCCCGCAGTCGAGTTGCCAAACACGATTGAGATCGTGGGGATGCCCTCTTTAGACAGCTGGGCTAGTCGCCGAAAGGAATCACCCCCCGGGATAAAGACCTGACTCTGTGTCGGTAAGTTCGCCCCGCCTGATTCGACCAAGGTCATCAGCGGAAGCCGGTTTTTCAGTGCAATATCCATGATGCGCAGTTGCTTTTTGAGCGTGAATGGATTTGACGTACCGCCGGCAATCGTGGGGTCGTTAGCAATAATGACGCATTCAACCCCGCACACGGTTCCGATGCCACCAATGATGCTGGCTCCGACGGGAAAATCTGATCCCCAGGCCGCGACGGCGCAAAGCTCAAGAAAGGGGCTGTCGCGGTCAATGAGGAGCTCAATGCGCTCTCGTGCGGTGAGCTTACCGCGGTCGCGGTGACGGGCCACGGCACGCGGACCACCGGCTGCAGCCAGTTGCTCGAAGACCGCATCGATCTCGGAGATTTTGTGCAGCATCGCTTCTTCGCTCCGCTGGAACTCCGGGGAGGAAGTGTCGATGGTGCTGATGAGACGAGTCATGAGGATACTCCGAATCCGGTCGTGAAGTTATCGTCGAGGCCCGAAAATTCCGTGACGTCGGACGGTAGTGAAACGTGACGACTGCGCAACCACTCGGCCACACCTTTGGCCTGTGCATCAAAGCGGGCACCGAAGGCGACGCCTTCCCCGAGTGCGTCGTGAATGACGAAATTCACCGCCCGTAGCTTGGCCAGCTCGACACGGTCCATCGGGAGATCTCGAAATTCTGGGAGCAACTCTCGCAGTCGTTCCGGTGTGAGCTCTTGGCGTAGCCAAGTCCAGCCCGGGTTGCTACGGGCCCAGACACCAACATTGATCGTCCCGCCCTTATCGCCGCTACGGGCACCGAAATATCGGCCCAACGCAACAGAGGATTCCGTGGCATCGGACGAGGACTGAGTGATGGTGGGTCCCTGCCCGGTAGCAGGGGAGTGCTCGTCCAGATCCGTGGGTTCAAGTCGCAGAGTGCGTTCAGGTGGCACAATGACTTCTGCCGACCCGTCGGGGTAATGCACGCGGTGAGTTGGGATGGTCTGGGGAACGAATTCCGGACGGAACCGGCCATACACTTCGGCTTCTTTAGGTGGAGAAGATAAGAAGATACCGGGAACGCTACCCAGTGCGATCTCGACAAAAATATTTGCCAATTTTCGTCCCACCACCTGGGGGTCATTGTCGCGAGCGACCAGGGTCAGGCGGGCGCTCGCTTCCTCTTGCACGGTCGCATCGGAGTGATCGGTGCGCGCCAACGTCCATTGCAACTGCTGCGGCATCGGTAATCCAGCGGTGTTCAGGGCGTGGTGGAACTGCGCTTGAATCAGATTCGCCTTGGCATCGACGTCCAGGCCGGTGAGATAGACGGTCATCTCCTGTCGAAATCCACCGAGTTCGGTAGCTGAGACCTTGAGGGTCGGTGGTGGGGCTTCACCGAGGATTCCGCTCAACGCCACTCGATCGGCACCGAGATCGGTGACCGTGATGGAATCTAGTCGCAGGGTGGCATCCGGGCCGGGATATCTGGCCCCGGCCACCTCGTACAGTAACTGAGAGATCACCGTCTCGGCGGTGACAGCACCACCGGTGCCGACGGGTTTGGTGATCACCGAGCTACCGTCGGTGGCTATCTCAGCGATGGGGAATCCGGGACGGATCAAGTCGGGGATCTCGGTAAAGAAGGAGAAATTTCCACCGGTGGCCTGCATCCCGCACTCGATGACGTGGCCGGCGGCCATCGCCCCGGCCAGGGCATCAAGATCATCCCGTTCCCACCCGTGATACCAGGCAGCTGCACCTGTGGTCAGCGCAGCGTCGGTCACCCGCCCTGTTACCACGATCCGTGCCCCTGCCCGTAAGGCTGAGGTAATGCCAAAACCACCCAGGTAGGCATTGGCAGCTAGTGGTTGGCCCAAACCGAGTTGCTGACTGCGGTCAGTCAGGTCATCGCCGTCCACATAGGCCACCGGAAGCTCAGCTCCGGTCTTCGTCACCAGTTGATTGATCGCCTCAGCTAGCCCGGACGGATTCATCCCGCCCGCATTGACGACTACACGGGCATCGGTGGCAACCAAGGCCTCCAGCGAGTGCTTCAGCTGAGACAAAAACGTGCGCGCAAATCCTGTGGTGGGATCCGTTGCCTTCTGCCGGGCCAAGATCAGCATCGTGAGTTCTGCAAGGTAGTCACCGGTGATGACGTCCACGCCGGCCCGAACCATTTCGTCGAAAGCGGCGAAGCGATCCCCATAGAACCCGGAAGCATTACCGATCCTCACCACCGGGCCATCCTGGTCAGCCAAGATAGCGTCCGCATTCGCAACACCACGAGGACAGTGGCCAGTTCGGGTGGGTAAGGGATTGTTCCTGCTGTGCTCGGAGTCCATGCTCACGTGCCTTCCCGTGGGAGCGGATTGAACGAGTCGTGGACCTCATGTTGGCACATTTTTTGACAACAAGCAAGCGTGATTGTTTTTTCTTCATTAAGGGTGCTAATGTGACCTGCATCACGATAGACACGGTGTAACCGGTGTAAGCCACCATGTCGTTGGCGTCAGAGAGGCAAATATGACCGAAGAACCAGACGATCTTGACCAGTTTGACCTCGAACAGTTTCGCGCAGGCGTCCGATCGTTCTGCGACAAGGAAATTGTCCCCAGAATGAACCAGTGGGAGGACGCCGGAGTCTTCGACGCCCACGAACTGTTTCCTAAGTTGGCCGCAGCAGGGTACTTAGGGCTGGGGTATCCCGAAGAAGACGGTGGGGAAGGCGCGCCCATGGAGTACCAGATGGTCTTCGCCGAGGAACTGGCCAAGGGGAATACCGCTGGAGTGTCGATGGCAATCAACGTCCAGATGCACATGGCTACGCCATCCTTGGCCCGTTTTGGTAGTCCGGAGTTGAAAGAGCAATATCTACGCCCGGCCCTTGAAGGGCAACAAGTGGCAGCCATCGCGGTGACAGAACCCGGGGCCGGATCAGATGTCGCAGGTCTGTCCACCAAGGCCCGTCGCGACGGTGACGACTGGGTGATCAATGGTGGCAAGATCTTCATTACCAACGGCACTCAGGCCGACTGGTTCTGCATGTTGGTCCGGACGTCCGATGAGGGCGGGTATCGGGGGATGTCGCAGATTATTGTGCCCTCAGGGCTTGCTGGGTTCACCGTCTCGCGCCCGCTCGACAAACTCGGGAATCGTTCCTCTGACACCGTTGAGCTACACCTCGATGAGGTGAGGGTTCCGGTATCAAATACGATCGGTAAGATCGGTCGGGGATTCCAACAACAGATGCAACAGTTCGTGGTCGAGCGTCTCTCGGCGTGTTTCACAGCCGTCGGTGCCAGTGAGTGGGCGCTCGCTAAGACCCGGGAATACTTGGGACAACGTGAGCTATTCGGGGCACCCCTTGCCGCTCGCCAGTACCCCGTGTTCAAGCTGACCGAGCTTTCTGCCCAACTGGAACTATTGCGATCGCACAACGAAAAGATGTGCCGGCTATCTCATGCCGGTGCAGACATTACTCGGGAAGCCACCGTGGGCAAACTCGTAGCTGGACGCTTGCTACGCGATGTCGCCGATACGGTGCTACAAGTCCATGGGGGCATGGGTTATATGGAGGAGAACTGGACGAGCCGATTCCTCCGCGACGTGCGGTTGTCCTCGATCGGCGGTGGCGCCGACGAGGTCATGCTCCAGGTGCTTGCCCGAATGGATGGCTATCCGGTTTAACCTCTCTTCTCGATGCTCTGCGCTACTGGATCCTGGCCTGCGGTTTGCGCCTCTACTGCTTCTTACTGACCCATACATTCACCAGGAAGTGAACATTATGAAACCCGATACCAGTACCGTCGACCCCGTTGATCTCAATCTTGCCCGTCGTCATACGGTGGGCGACGCGTTGACCCGCGCCGCCGAGAAACATCCACAACAGATTGCCGTTGTGGAAGGAGAACGACGTATCAGTTATGCCCAGCTGGACCACGATGCCGAAGCGATGGCCCGCGGGATTATTAATCTCCCCGACGCCCCGGAACAGGGAGAACCGGTCGCCATCATGGTGGCCAATAGCGCGGATTTTCTGGCAATCTACTTTGGGATCGCCAAATCCGCGCGAGTGGCATTACCCATCAACTACGCGCTAACGCCGTCAGACATCGCCTGGATTCTCGACGATGCCGGTGTGCGGACTGTCATCATCGACGACGCTATGCTACCCCTGCTGGAAGCAACGATTGCCGAAGGGGTCACGATTGACAATGTCGTTGTGCGCGAAACCGGAACCGGTGCGGTCGAGAACGAGGCTGCATTGTCGATGGCGACGAACTATGCGCGAGTAGATCTGACAGATCTTTTGGCCACACCGGTGGACGATGAACTGAGACTCATCATTTCCAGTGACGACATCGTTCAGTGTCTCTACACGTCGGGAACCACCGCTAGACCAAAAGGTGCCCTAGCAACGCACAGCGCGGTGGTGACCGGTGTGATGTCTAATGCGGTGTTGATCGGAAAAGATTGGGGTGAGCACCCTGGCACCATGCTGTTATGTTTGCCGCTGTTCCATGTCACGGGGCTGAACACCCTCGCTAAGCCCGTGTTATTTCTGGGTGGCACGTTGGTGCTTCAGCAAGGGTTCGATCCCGCTACTGTTCTTGACGCCATTGAGCGAGAGAAAGTTACGGTTTTCACGGGTCTACCGATGATGTGGGCAGCCCTGATCGCCGAAAACCAGCGCCAAGCTCGGGACCTGTCATCGATGGAGACCGCCATGTACGCAATGGCACAGATGCCCGAACGGATTTTGGCAGGTATGGATGCCATGATGCCGAATGCACGGAAAGTGCTGGGATCGGGACAAACAGAAGTTGTGCCGGCGACGACGTTTCAACGTACTGATCATCGACACGGTAAGAACGAGTCGTGGGGAGTGCCCTCCCCAACGGTGCGCACCCGAATTATGGCTCCAGACGGTAGATTGTTACCTCCCGGAGAGGTTGGTGAAATCGTTTACCGCGGTCCACACGTCACCGCGGGGTACTGGAATCGGCCCGATGCCAATCAGGAGGCATTTCGTCACGGATGGTTCCATAGTGGCGACGTTGGCTACATGGACGACGAAGGCGTTGTGTGGTTCGTTGACCGAGTCAAGGACATCATCAAAACCGGCGGTGAGAATGTCTCGTCGATGAAGGTTGAGCGAATCGTTGCCGATGCCCCCGGAGTCATCGAATGTACCGTAATCGGGACACCTGACGATCATTGGGGTGAGGCCGTCACAGCCGTAGTTTGTAGCGATAAGGTTCCTGCCGTTTCAGAAGTGAGTGCTGAACAGCGACAACAGATTGCCTCCGAGGTCGAGGCAGAGATTCTGTCTCATGTGCGCGACCACCTGTCCGGCGTGGAAACACCGAAGAGAGTGTGGTTCGTCGAAGCCTTGCCGAAGACGTCAACTGGCAAAATTCGCAAGAACGTTTTGCGCGAAGAATTTTGACGCCCCTCAAGCTCTATCTCGGGTGTGTGGTGATGATGTCATCACCCGGCGCGGTGGCGTCTGAGGTCTAGGATTGAAACTTATGACCACTTCCAGTGCTTCCTCACAGTCCCACCGGTCGCACGAGCCTAAGCAGGATCGTAGCCGTGCTACTCGAGATCGAATCCTGCGGTCTACTATCAGTTGCCTGGCAGAATCCGGTTGGCACGGTGCGACGATGACGTTGATCGCTCAAGAAGCCGGGGTGAGCCGTGGTGCGTTGCAACACCATTTCCCGACCCGCGAAGATCTGTTTCTGACAGCAATCGACTACATGTTTGAGGAACGAGAACAGGCAGGGCTCCAAGCACCTAGATCGCAGGCTACCCCGGGGGATGACTTCGACCATATCGTGGAGAAAGTCCTGGAATATTACGCTTCCGACGTCTTTAAAGCCGCCCTGCAGATCTGGTGCGTCGCTGCGTCCGAACTGGCCCTCAAAGAGCGTATCCGGCCACTGGAAGATAAATTCGCACGTGGCATCTATACAGAAACGGTGCGGATTCTCAACGCCGATGTCTCCGATGAGCGTACTCGTCGTTTCATCCAGACGACGCTGGACTTGGCTCGCGGACTCGGGTTGGCTGATCTGTTGAGCGATGACTCGGACCGGCGGAAGAAGATAGCGCAGTTCTGGGCCGCAGAGATGCGCACCATTAAGCGGCTGGATCCGGAAGAACAGGGGTAAACCCGCACCTTGCCGGTGGATCTACAACCCTGGTATGGATCGTTTTTTGAATAGTGGTTGTACAGCACCGAAACGTCTTCACGAAGATGCACACCTGCTGGTTTAACGCGTTGGGCTTTGGGAATCACGTGCCCGGAACGAACAGCAGATCTCGAGTTGTGAGTCCTCTTGGCTTGCCGTCTTTGACGCTGATCAGCGAGGCCGCAAGCAAACACCTCTCGGTCTGCGGGGGCCGTTCAAGCGGTGTGAATCCGGTTGTCCCCATTGCTTTTCGTCTTCTAGAACCTAGGCCTAACGATTGTGCACGTTCTTGTCGTAAACACCAAACAGGGCTACTAACGGGCCCAGAACCCACCCCACATCGGGAATCACGACGAGGAGAACGGTTCCAATGATGAGGAGAGTGATCAACCGTATGGTTCCACGACGTCGCAGAACATCAGGACTCTTTTCTCGATGTGTGTCTGTGCCAGTCGTGTTGTTGTGATCGACGGTGTAGCGAGTCTCGTTGTCAGGCCCCCGGTTGGACCGTCTAAGAGGACGCGTACGGTCTTATCACCCTTATTGGAACGTTGAAGAATGATCAGTTCAGGATTGGCTGGTTCTGGAAAATCGATGATTGGTTCTGGAGCCCCAGGAGTGAATGAGGAATCGGGGAACTGTTTGCGGTGATGGAGCGAGCTGGCAAATCGTGGGGAGTGCCCTGGGGCCACTTCTTGTGATGAGTGGGCCTATAGTGCCTGGCTGGTTGTTCCGGTTCATACTGATAAGCAGGCGGTACATCGTAGCTATCGGACTCAGCAACCGGAACCGGATAGAACGGCATGGTACTGTTCCAGTCGTTGCTGAGCTCAGAGGACCGAAGCGCATGAATGGTAAGTTCTGTGGCCTGCGCTACCCCTTTGCTGGTGGAACGTCATCACAGAGGACTTCGAAGTGGTCTGCCTCCTTCAAGACCTGTGCAACGTCGCCGTGAGGCAAGACAGAGAGGCTATCGGGAATGGACTGATTCAAGGGAGCCCATGTCCCGGCTCTGGGAGGACGAAATGAATCTCGGTGGAGGGGTACCAGTTTTGGGATTGAGTGCTCTGCCTGAAGAGATATTCCTGAACTTCGCGCGCATACCCTGAGGTTGCCAACCGGTGTGCTTCAGAACCGTAGCGTAGAGCGTCCTCACGACTGAGGTATCCCAGCAACTTGCCGTTGTTTCGAACACTGATCGCCATGGGATCATGCGGATTATCGGGATTTGGCACCAACGACAAGGAAAGATTGGCGTGAACAAATTGTTGTCGCGGAAAAATCGAGCACGTTGGCAATGTTCTTGGTGTAGAGACAAGTGCCCACGACCTCGATGGAGCGGCTGGGACCCCATCCTGGAGCTGGAAAGGTTCTACGACGAGGTGCTGATGGCCCTGTAGCTGATTGCTGCACTATGGCTTTTGTGTTCTTTTCCCTTGTGGTCAAGTGGTCTTGGTCCTCAGATTGGTACAGATAACTCGCGTGCCGGTTATCGAAACAAACACAAGCTCCTGCCTGCAGTCGTGATGGCAACGTAGATCCGATCTGAGATGCAACGCAGGCCAACGCGTCACGGAGGTAGGCGAAACAAGCCATGACACCTGAATCGACCACGCTCATGAGATAGTCACTAACATAGAGGCAGATCGAATCACGGTCTGCCGAACGTTGGACCGGTCCGGTGGAGTACACCAAGAGAACGTGGTTAGTCGTTGCTGTGGAACACGTCAGGAGATGACAGATGACTGCAACAAAAATGCCTACTGTGGCGGCGTCTTCACGGCGGATGTCGGCGCTGGATAAATGGCTTCCGGTATGGATCGGGCTGGCCATGCTCGCTGGATTGTTATTGGGACGATTCGTGCCGGTTCTTGCTGATGTGCTGACCCAGCTGGAGATCGGTGGGGTTTCGGTGCCGATCGCGTTGGGGCTATTGGTCATGATGTATCCAGTGTTGGCCAAAGTCCGTTACGACAAAGTCGTCGCCGTTACCGGAGATAAAAAACTTCTCGTGTCGTCTCTGGTGCTGAACTGGCTTGTTGGTCCTGCAGTCATGTTTATTCTCGCCTGGGTGTTCTTGCACGATCTACCTGAGTACCGGACCGGACTCATTATCGTTGGGCTTGCTCGGTGTATTGCGATGGTGGTGATCTGGAATGATCTGGCCTGCGGTGATCGTGAAGCCACGGCGGTTTTGGTGGCGATAAACTCCGTGTTTCAAGTGCTGATGTTCTCGGTGCTTGGCTGGTTTTATCTCACCGTTTTGCCAGGCTGGCTCGGCCTCGGAACAGACGGGCTCGAGGTCTCGATGGGTCAGATCGCTCTAAACGTGGTGATCTTCCTGGGGATTCCGCTTCTTGCCGGATTCGCCTCCCGGTGGATCGGCGAACGGTACCGGGGTCGGGCCTGGTACGAACGCCGGTTTCTCCCACGTGTCGGACCGTGGGCGTTATATGGGCTCCTCTTTACCATCGTGCTCCTCTTTGTGCTCCAAGGGGAAGCGATTATCAACAACCCGCTTGACGTGGCACGGATCGCTCTGCCCTTGTTGGTGTATTTCGTGGTGATGTGGTTTGTGGGCATCGTGGCAGGCAAGAGTCTGGGTCTAGGCTACGCGCGGTCAACAACGCTGGCGTTTACCGCGGCAGGTAATAACTTCGAGCTGGCCATTGCGGTCGCTATCGGTACCTTTGGCGCCACCAGCGGACAAGCTCTGGCTGGGGTGGTTGGGCCACTGATTGAGGTCCCGGTGTTGCTGGGACTGGTGTACGTCTCCCTCTGGATTGCCCGCGATTGGTTCAATACCGATCCGTATCCGCCCGAATCCGCCTCACAAGTTACGAGTGTCTCATGAGTCAGCCGACACTGACCTCTCCGGAATGTACACCCACCGCCCTCCAGGCCATGCGTGCCGACTCAGCCGACCGTCTCGCACCCCCTGACCGTTCTCAGGACTGTTGGTCTCGTCGACTCGGAAGGTCGTGTGACCCGGGTGTGGAGACCTTCGACCCGGCTTCCGCCACGGACACGCCACCGGCGCGGAAACCTTCTGTTGCACCACAAGAGATCGATGACCAACTGGGTGGTCTCGTCACGGAATTGTCTGGCACGGCTACCACTGTGCCCAAGCGACTCGTCACCCATATTATCCGGGAGTCATATACCGTCGCGGTGCACACCACGACGAGCGCCCCGGAGCTTCTGCGGCGGACCAAATGCTTCGCCACCCAACGACTGGCTGATCTGACCCGGGTTCACACCGCCGTCGCACGACAAGTGCTGTTTGTCTGTGTGGCCAACGCTGGATGTTCCCAGCTTGTAGCTGCCGTTCTGCACGATAGCACCGACGGATACGCGGTGGCTCGCTCTGCTGGTTCTGCTCCGGCCGACACCGTGCACCCGAATGTGGTGTCCCTGCTGACCGACGTCGAAAGCCAGACTGCGCGGGAGCGTTTCCCCAAGCCTCTCACGTTCGATGGGGTGCGACGATATCTGCCCCATTATTCCTGGGGTACGCTATCAAGACTGGGCCGTGAGTGATCCCGTTCTGGCCTCACCCGAGGGGCTGATTGCCATCTTGCCGGAGATACAACCACGTGTTCGCACGCTGGGCCCAGCACTTCCTTCATGCCGAAAGAGGACCCGTCCATGACCACCCAAAGACCCGATACACCCTCTGTGCTGTTCGTCTGCGTCCACAATGCCGGGCGCTCCCAAATGGCCGCCGGTTATCTGCGCCATTTGGCAGCAGACCAGATCGAGGTGCGCTCGGCAGGATCGATGCCCGCTGAGCAGATCAACCCTGTTGCCGTTGCTGCTATGAGCGAAGAGGGAATCGACATTACCGCTGAGCAACCCAAGGTGCTCACCACCGAGGCCGTGCAGGACTCAGATGTGGTCATCACGATGGGATGTGGGGAGGCCTGTCCGATCTATCCGGGCAAGCGCTATGAAGAGTGGACACTTGACGACCCGGCAGGCCAAGACCTCGAGGCAGTGCGTGTCATCCGTGACGAGATCAAAACGCGAGTACGGGCCTTGATTGGCAGCCTCTTGGAGCCCAAAACGGGTTTGTGAGTTTCTGTGGTGTGGAGAAGACACAACAGGCGGGGAACTTCCATCACATTATGGTCGTGCGAATGCCTCTGAAGGGTCTGGGTGGTGCCCGCAGGGCACGGATGGGCTGGCTGAAGTAAAGGTCACCGGCCATAAGGTTCGGAATACAGACAGTCCAACACTCACGTGCCTCGCGCAACACCGATGCAGACCTATGGCCCACGATCGGACCCTTCGCCAAATACGAGCTCGGTCCCTAACTCCACCATCAAGTCGACCATCACGATTGCCTTCTCGTAGTGCAACGTGTCGATGGACTAACGGCCTTGTCCCCAGTTGGCAAAGCATCTAGTGCCTCGTCGGTACGTCCTCGGATATCGTCCACGGTTCGCACCAATCTTCCCAGCGCGTCTGCCCAGCTTCGAGACCGTAGCCGACCTCCAACACCAAGGGGTGACCGTCGGGCAAGCCGTACCACACGGAATTGACGTCACGATGAGCCACGTCCCGACGAGCTTGCAGGTGTGAAAATATAGAAGCTATTGGCTCCTGGCGGAGACCCACTGACCCGACCTCACCTCGAGAAGGGGTGAGTTTGGGTTAGTTTGGCCGCTGGGTTCGATGAAATCGGAGGCTAGTTGAGCAAATACCAGAGTGTCGGTCCACTCGCCTTTGCTAAACCAGTCCGCGATGTGGTGTGCTTCGAGTCGTAGACCGACGCGGCGAGCCAAGGCCGCGGAGGCGCTATTGCGTGCGTCCATCTGCGCAGTAATTCGGTGAAGTCCATAGTGCTCGAAACCCAGGGCCAGGACAGCTCGAACGGCTTCGGTGGCAAGTCCCCGTCCGCCTACGCGGGGGTCCAGCACCCAGCCGATTTCTGCTTGGCGGTGCTGGTGATCGGTAAGCCACAGCATTACGTCGCCGACCGGCACACCTTCGTGTTCGATGACCAGTGCCACCGCTCCGCACTCACCACCGATATCGGACTTGCTCAGACGGTCAGCTACCTTGCGTCCGGTCACCTCTTCCGTCCACGGATCATCCAGTAAATACCGGGCCACTTCGGGTTGCGAGTAGAGCTGATACAGCCACCCGGTATCGTTTTGCTCATGTAGACGGAGTCGCAGTCGTTGCGTGCGCAACGGAAATATAACGGGCGGTACCAGATTGAGTCGGTAGTGGATCAATTCCTTGTGTTCTCCGGCGGGTGTGGCCCCGACACTTCGCGCCACCTTACGGAAGCCAGCTGCTGCCAGGCACCGTTGTGACGCCTCGTTGTCAGGTAGCGTGCGCGCTGTCAGTGTCTGCAGCCCGTTACGATGAGCGAAACGTGACGCCAGTTCCAAGCCTCGGCGAGCGTGCCCGGTTCCTCGTGCATCGGGATGAATCCAAAAACCGACTTCGGCATCGTCGTGCCTGATGTCAAAGAGCACCAAGGAGCCGACAAAATGGTCTGTCTCGGCGTCGGCGAGTGCCAGGACTGCCAATGTACCGGACGACAAGCCCGCCGGAGCCTGGTCACGGATCGCACAACCGGTCACGATGGATACAAGACCCCAGTGCGGAACGGAGGCCTCGAATAGCGTCTATACCGGCTATGAACTGGGAATTCGTCCCAGTGCTGCCATTTGGAGATTAGCTTGCTGAACCGCTAAGTGCCCGGCACACCGCTACCCCGGCTGGCCTCCAAAGAAGGGTGAACCAGGCGGGATTTCGCGCGCAACAATGCTCTCGGGTGGTGTGACGACGTGCTCCTCTGGGTAGGCTCCGAGAGATCCTGCCTGAGTGCGCGACACCGTTTGCTATTTCTCCTGATCAGAGCGTGTATGGACTCCACGCAACGACTAGGAGGTCCCCATGTTGCAGTTCAATTTGCTGCAGAGGGTCAAGGGAACGATGAAGTACCGGTAGACGCATGGGTATGGCACTCGCGGTTGCGACTTCACCGAAGATGTTTGAGCTGTGGGCCCACCGTCATAGGGCTACTGATAGTCATCGGCGAGGTCGCAAGTCTAGAGCGACTTCGCATCGGTCGCTTGAGCGGTCGCCTCGCGAACTGAGGGTCGGCCGATGTCGAGGACGCGAAGCTTCCCACCAGCCTCGGCCACTGACTCGATGCGTCGGAATTCAGAACCATAGTCCTCGGCAAACTGCGCGAGACCCTTGAGCTTCGGTAGAGCATCAGTACGATGCGCGGGTGGCTGAAGCAGGCCAGACGTGATGCCGGCACTGAGCCGGGCGCGACAACGGATGAGCTTGAAGAGCTGCGCCGGTTACGGCGTGAGAACCGGGAGCTGCGCCGGGCCAATGAGATTCTCAAAACTGCGTCCGCGTTTTTTGCAGCCGAGCTCGACCGCCCCTCGCCGAAATGATCGCCTACATCGATATGTACCGTGATCGGTTCGGGGTCGAGCTCATCTGCCGCACACTTGCAGCACGCGAGTGTGGATTCATGACGTCGCGTGGTTATCGGGCAGCGAAGACCCGCCCGGCCTGCGAACGCCAGATCCGTGATCGGGAACTGACCGTGGTGATCAAGGACCTGCATGCCCGCAACTACGGGGTCTACGGCGTTCGCAAAATGTGGCATGCGATGCGCCGAAGCGGCTGGAAGGTCGGCCGTGACCAGGTCGCACGGCCGATGCGTCAGGCCGGAATCAGCGGCGTGGTCCGCGGCCGGAAACCGCGCACCACGGTACCCGGGCGCACACCGGATGAGCGCCCGGATCTGGTGATGCGGGACTTCAAAGCACCGGCCCCGAATCGGCTGTGGGTTGCTGACATCGAGCGCCACGAGGTGCTCTCGAACCTTGCGGTGGTGAAAGGACACCGCTCGGTGCCTGTCGCAGCAGGCGTGTGATAGCTGGAGGACGATCTGGCCCGTTGGCGTGAGCGGGTTGGGTGGAGCAGTCCTCGACAACGACGAGTCGTGCCAGAACTGCCAGATGGTACGGGCTCGGCTAGCGAGACGGAGAGGCATACGGATAGGAACCAGTGGCTGAAAGCCCCTCAATACGAGACCACCGACTCCAACCTGGCGGATGCGGGTCGGGTTGCATCGCGCACCCTCACTGCTTCGGCGGTGAGGGGAACTCCTGGACTGGGTGATGTCGCCAGTCGGGAGGCCACGGTGAAAGCCTGCGGCGTAGCCGTGGCGAGGATGCTGGGGCATAACTGGGTGCCGATCCCGTCGAAGGGTTCGAGAGTGAACGTGGGAACCATCCCGGTCTCGCCGGAGGTGCGTCGCCGCCAGCGACGACACCGACGGCTGAGCGCACGGCCTGCTGATCGGGCCGGGATGGGACGGAGGGCCCGTAGTAGTCCGAGGCTGGGAAAGCCGGTCGCATGGCGAAGGGGTCCAGTGTGATCGCAGGATCGACAAGCGGTAAAGGAGACACAGCCGTGAATGCGGATGTTTCGTGGCCAGCCGACACTTCGGAGGCGTGGGCACGGGTACTGAGAATGCAGACGAAACTGCACCAATGGGCGACGACCGACCCCGGTCGTCGTTTCGATGATGTGTTCAACCTGGTCTATGACCCCGGCTTCCTCGTTGCGGCGTGGAATCGGGTGGCGGGCAACAAGGGAGGTCGCACCGCCGGAGTTGACGGAATCGCCCCGCGATCCGTCCCACCGGAGAAGGTGCACGGGATGCTCGCCGAGCTGCGCGAGAGCGTCAAGCGCGGCGAGTTCGTCCCCGAACGGGTGCGTCAGAAGTCGATCCCGAAAGCGAACGGCAAGGTCCGCAAGCTCGGGATTCCGACGATGACGGACCGGATCGTTCAAGCCTCTCTGAAGCTGGTGTTGGAACCAATATTCGAGGCCGACTTCCAGCCGTCCTCGTATGGGTTCCGGCCGCGCAGGCGGGCACAGGACGCGATCGCGGAGATCCATTTCTACGCCTCACGTGGCTACGTGCAGGTGTTTGAAGCGGACATCACCGCGTGCTTCGACGAGATCGATCACGACGCGCTCATGCAGCGGGTCCGGGCGAGGATCGTCGACAAGCGCGTGTTGCGCCTGGTCCGCGGGTTCCTGAGAGCGGGTGTCCTCAGTGAGGACGGCGTGAACAGGGACACCTACACCGGCACCCCGCAAGGCGGGATCCTGTCGCCGCTACTGGCGAACATCGCCCTGTCCGTGGTGGACGAGCACTTCCAACGCAAGTGGGATGCGCTCGGCCCGCAATGGTCGCGCACGAAGCATCAACGCGCCGGGGGCGCGACGATGAAGCTGGTCCGCTACGCGGACGACTTCGTCGTCCTCGTCCGAGGCACCCGCGAGGATGCCGACGCGCTCTGGGACGAAGTCGCCGCGGTGCTCGCGCCGATGGGTTTGCGCCTGTCGGCCGAGAAGACGACGGTCACGCACATAGACACCGGGTTCGACTTCCTCGGGTGGCACATCCAGCGCCGCCGGATCAGAGGTCACGGTGGGAAGACCGCGATCTACACCTACCCCTCACGGAAGTCGCTGGCTTCCATCCGGGACAAGGTGCGGACGCTGACCCGCCGGGCATCCCATCGAACGCTCGCAGACCTGCTGCGCCGACTCAACCCGGCGCTACGGGGCTGGTGCGCCTACTTCCAGCACGGCGTCGTCAAACACCTCTTCAGCTATCTCGACCGGTTCGCCTTCTGGCGGATCGTGGGCTGGCTGAAAAAGCGGCACCCGAAGCTGAACATGCGCACCCTCGTCAGGCGACTTCTGCCCCGGTGGCAGATCCGCGCCGAAGGGATCGAGTTCTTCCGCGCCTGGCAGGTTCCCGTGACCCGCTACCGCTACCGAGGAACCCGCATCCCAAACCCCTGGGCGAGCGTCACGGCGTGATCACATGGAGAGCCGGATGCTCAGGAATGGGCACGTCCGGTTCGGAGGGCGGCCAGCAGAAACCCATCCAGCGGCAACGCGGGCAGGGCGCTGCTGGCCGACCCTACACGTATGTGCGCACATCGTATGGCTTCGTGTACACCGCGTTCGTCATCGATGCGTACTCCCGTCGTTTCGCCGGCTGGGCGACCAGATCATCGATGACGACGCACGCGCTGTCCTTAGAAGCGCTGTAGCACGCGCTGAACACCGCGACCACAGGCAGTGCTGAACTGGTCCATCACTCCGATCGTGGCTCGCAAGGCGGATTCAACTGGTCGTCGCAACACCTTGAGGTGAGAAAGGTGTTCAAGGATGGTGACCAAGGACTGGAGCATGAAGATCGGCGAGGTCCCGGAGGGGATGCGGCGGCAGTGGCGCGCGGACCGGGCGTTGCGGCCAGCAATGCGTTCTCCGGGCAGACCGCAGCCATCGAGGGCGGTGCAGCGACAATTCTGGCGCCTGATCGCGGCCGGGGTCACGACAGCGGAGGCAGCGCTGGCGGTGGGGGGGTGTCGGTGCCGGTCGGATCGCGGTGGTTCCGTCACGCTGGCGGTATGCCACCGCTGACGTTGACGGAGCCAACTGGTCGTTATCTCAGTTTCGAGGAGCGAGAGGAGATCGCGATCTTGCGTGCTCAGGGACGCGGTGTCCGGTCGATCGCGCGTACCCTTGGGCGGGATCCGGGCACGATCAGTCGGGAGTTGCGCCGCAACGCTGCTACCCGCAGCGGGAAGCTGGAGTATCGCGCCACGGTGGCCCAATGGAAAGCCCAGGAGGCCGCGAAACGACCCAAGACCGCGAAGCTGGTGGCCAACCTGCGGCTTCGCGACTATGTCCAGGACAGACTCTCTGGGAAGGTCACTGGCCCGGACGGGACGCCGGTGGAAGGGCCGGTCACGCCGACGTGGAAGGGGTTGAACAAGCCTCGTCGGCAAGATCGACGGTGGGCCACCAGTTGGAGCCCGGAGCAGATCAGTCACCGCTTGAAGCTGGATTTCCCTGATGATGAGTCAATGCGTATCAGTCATGAGGCGATCTACCAGGCGTTGTTCATCGAAGGCCGCGGCGCACTGAAGCGTGAGCTGGTGGCTTGCCTGCGAACGGGCAGGGCGTTGCGACAGCCCCGTGAGCGTTCCCGGAACAAACCCGGCGGTCATGTCGGCGCCGAGGTCGTGATCAGCCAACGCCCCGCAGAAGCCGCTGATCGTGCTGTTCCAGGACACTGGGAAGGTGACCTGGTCATCGGGACCGGCCGCTCTGCGATCGGGACCTTGGTCGAGCGTCGCAGCCGCGCGACGATCCTGGTCCACTTGCCCCGCCTCGACGGCTGGGGCGAGCACCCTCCGGTCAAGAACGGCCCCGCGCTGGGCGGCTACGGTGCAGTCGCGATGAACGCGGCTCTGGCCGCTGCGATCACGACCCTGCCCCAGCAGTTACGCAAGACGATCACCTGGGACCACGGCAAGGAACTATCAGGACATGCCGCGTTCACTCTTGAGACTGGCACCAAGGTGTTCTTCGCTGATCCGCACTCCCCGTGGCAACGGCCCACCAACGAGAACACCAACGGCCTGCTACGTCAGTACTTCCCCAAGGGCACCGACCTGTCCCGCTGGAGCGCAGACGACCTCGACGCGGTGGCCCACACCCTCAACAACAGACCCCGCAAGACCCTCGGCTGGAAGACCCCCGCCGAAGTCTTCGGCGAAGCACTACAATCCCTGAAACAGGCCGGTGTTGCAACCACCGGTTGAACCTGCCCATTACGTTGCCATTGCCTACACTGAACGGCTCATCACCGCAGGAATCACCCCATCAGTCGGAACAGTCGGCGATAGCTACGACAATGCCCTTGCTGAAACCGTCAACGGCTTGTACAAGGCCGAGCTGATCTACTCCCAGCCGGCCTGGAACAGCCTGACCGATGTCGAGTTCGCGACCATGAACTGGGTCCACTGGTGGAACACCACCCGGCTGCACGAAGCACTGGGCTACAAGACACCAGCAGAAGTCGAAGCCCAATACACCGAAAGCCTCACCAACGATGAACTGTCTTTACCAACCATCTAGGAACGAAACCCAGGACGGTTCACATCGACGATGGGGTAACGAAACGGAACCCCACGGCAATGATCCTGAATCGCCTTGCTCGTATTGGTGTATCCAAGCGCCGTTACCGCATCACGGCCACAGAAATACACCTTGTCCTCATGCTCGACAGTTCGGATCGTTCCAAAGGCATCGTTAGTGAATACCTGAAGATCTCTCGTAGCCATGTTTGGCTCCTTCTAAGAGCCAGGATTGACGTGAATTCCAGCAAGCCACGGGTGCGGCCGCTTCGGGCTCTCACGTATACGCCCCTGAGCGTGCAAGAATCCGGACACCCAGTCTTGCTGAAATACTCAGGCCACTCGCTCACATGAGAAGCTTGAGCGGTGATGCAGTCCGATTCTTTCTCCCAACGCTCGACTATCCGCAGTATTGCGAATGTCCTGGCCAGTACTGATTTGCCGAGCCTAAGCGGAAGCCAAATCGACGAACTTCTCCTCGACATTGGAGCGCCACCGCGTGTTGCCGGGAGTAAGCGAGAAGGACTGTTTGGCGCGCTTACGGAGGGAATGTCCGCAGCGCAAGCAGGTCAACACACTCGTGAGTTCATAGCGACGGCGATGAGCCCGACACGGTATACCACCGATCGTCAGCGTTGGGATGATTTGCGCCGCTTGCTCAACAAGGTGCTGGCGACCGAAGGATGGCATATCGACGATGCTGGCGAGTTGACCCAACTCGCTGAGGCGGCACGCACATTCGATGATATCGAGCGTCTCACCAGCTCTCTTGTGGGGGAGCTTCAGCGGCGCAGTACCCACGAAGGCCTGATGGAGTATTGCAGCCAAGAACTGATCGCCGAGTCTCTGTTCCACGCGGTATCCGAGACAGCCAAGTCGATTCCTGACCGCATCCGCATCCTTACTGGGTCTACAGACGATGGTCAAAAGTTGTTCGACGCAGCTTTGGGAACAAACAATTCTGCCCCTAAGCTCGTGATTAATAGCTTTTCACGGAGTCGGAAAAATCGGAACACAAGGGTTTAGGCAGGTGCATGCAGACGTACACGCTGGTGGTTCAGAATGCGGTGGACCGTACTGAACTGGGGGTTGCAACTGCGGCGGTGCAGTTCTTCCGTAACGTCGGGTCCACGATTGGAATTGCGGTGCTGGGGTCGATCATGAGTTCGGCGATGATGCCTAAGATTCAAGAACATCTGCCTGCGGGGGACCAAGAATATGGGCGGCTCGATGGGTGCGGGTTCAGGGGTTGGTTCTGCCTTGGATCCGGCGAAACTTGAAGCCTTACCAGGCCCAATTGCCGATGCCATTCACCAGGGCATGGGCGAAGCGATGCATTTAGTTTTTGTAAGTGGCGTGCCCTTCGTTGCAGCCGCACTTGTATTGGCACTGTTCTAAGCAGCTGACTCTGAGGACAACCCACTAGAGTCGCTTGTCTGCTGGGGTGGCCGTTCCCGAGGTGGTAGAAAGTAGGCCCGCACCTCCCCAACCGCGACCTGCCAGGATGAACTGATTTCTCACCTGGCGGGAGGCGCTAAAGGAAAGTGCGGGCCCTCGTTGTGCAGGACTTAGCTCTTGCGACGGCGTGCAGCTACAAGTAGCGCAACACCAGCAACAGCAAGTGCACCAGCGGTCAGTCCAACCGGAAGTACCGTGGCACCGGTACGGGACAGGGAGTTGCCGTTGTTCGAAGCGGTGCCGTTTGAACCATTTGCACCAGTGCCGTTCGAATCATTCGAACCAGTGTTGTCACCTGAACCGCCCGAGGTGCTGTTCGGACCGTTGTCGGAGTCGCCTCCGTCTCCTTCAGCAGGAGCTTCCGTCTGTTTGTCGTCAGGCTTCCTGCTGTCGTCGTTGTCGGACTCACCAGGCTGAGCCGGTTCGTTTGGCTCCTGCGAAGGTGCTTCACCGGGCTCCTCGCCAGGCTGCTCCTCTGATGGTTCCTGTGACGGGGCTTGAGTTGGCTCCTGCGACGGCTCCACAGGTGGTTCCTGCGTTGGCTGTTCGCCTGGTGCTTCACTCGGCTTTTCACTTGGCGGAGTCGAGACGTCTCCGTCTTCACCACCTGGCTTGTGATCCACGACGAACGTGAGACGTTGCGTCTTCGCTGTCACACTGCCACCAGCCCTTCGTGCACCGCCCACCTCCTGCTTGGCGCGCGCCGTCACGTCGATCGTGTACGTTCCAGGTTTGGTGAATGCCCACGCAGTGTGCATGTGGGTTCCGGGCGGAAGAGGAATGTCTGCAGCCTTCTCGCTGGATGCGTACATCGTTTGAATGGAGCCGAGGTTCTCCGTGTAGGCAAACCATTTTCCGCCTTCAGGTGCGCTCACAGGTGTGAGTGTCATCGTCGCACCTTCGGGATACTTCATGCGGTCGAGTGTTTCGCTTGAGAACCCTGGCCACACACGGCCTGGTTGTTGAGCTTGCGGCAGAATGTAGAGTTCAGTGCCTTTGGGACCGAGGACGTCGTAGCTTGGGTTGGCAAGCACGTTGCCTTCACGCTTAACCTTCGCAAGTTTCGTGACTTCCAGGGTCGTCGAGTCGATAGTGCGTGTCACGGATTCCTGTGCGTGCTGTCGCGAATCGTCACCGAGCGCTACGGTCAGTTCACCATTGAGGTCCATGGCACGCAGGTCGACGTGTCCGTTATTAATCGTGACAGGCGTGTTGAGGAGACTTTCGTCAGAGCCGTCGTTTCCGTCGCCTGGGTTTGGTGTTTCACCACCGTCGCCTGGGTCGGGTATGGTGGTGGCACCACTTTCGGAAAACTGGGTCTGAACTGTATTGCCCGTGTTACTGACCTGTCCAAGGTCAATGGTGTCTGTATTACCAATTGCGGCGCGCGGCTGTGGCTCCAATGTGAGCCGTAGCGTGTACTCGTCTCCCTTGCAGTACTCGCGACTAACTTCGAGCGTACGGCGCCCAGGGCCACTTACACCATCTACCGCACACGTTGGTTCGTCGTAACCTTCTTCGTAAAAGCCACCCGTGATGTTGTAGATAAGAGAGTCATCAGCGGGTTTCGTGTCAATTGTGACTCGGTTGCCGTCACCTTGGGTGTGTGCGTTGACGGACACATCGCGCGAGTTCACCGTTACTTCGCCTGTTGAGAAGTCTCCGGCAGGTGTGTCAGGTGTTTCTGTGGGGAATTGCCCTGTGTTCGTGGTGGACACTGCTGTCTGCCCGGTGCTTGAGGTCAGGGGTGCACTGATCCAGCGTGCAGCACCCTGGGTGGGCACAAACACGGCCTGGAAACTTGATGTGTGAGATCCGATCATTTCGCTCCACGTTGCTTTACCACCCGTAACAGGGATTTCGGCGAGGTGGTAGCCGTCGATGTAGAACACGACCGTACCTTCAGCGGCGTCGTTACCAGCATTGAAAGTGAGATCAGTGAGGTTCTTATCGCCGTCTTTTTCATTGCCTGCGTGTGGGGCGATCGTGAAGCTCGGAGCGGAATTGCCCGTGACACCTGCGGCCTGGTCATACGCGACCCTCACGTCACCGAGCTTTTCGTCGGCGGGGTTGGTACCACCTACCCGCCACACTAACGTGGTTGGTTTTGAAGCCGTGAAAGAACCGTCAGATTTCCGCGCACTTGCATCGAAAGTGACTTCGTAGCGGCCCGGCTTTGTAAACGTGGTGATGTTGTGGGTGTGCGTACCTGGGTCTAACCACACTGTCCGAGAAACCTTGTCGTGGGAGGAGAACAAGCGAGTCACCGGTAGGTCGCCGAATGTCGAATAGTTGAACATGTTCATTTGGCCGGGGCCATTAAAGCCCACGAGTTCCAGGGCGAAATTCCCGTCACGGAACTGTTCAATAGGGACTGCGGTGTCAGCGCCGAAACCTGACCAAATGGGGCTATTGCCAGGCCCAGGGACCTGTGGGGCCATGTAGAGAAGCTGGCCGTCCTTGCCAAGAAAGCCGAGGCGGTGGTCGTTAGTAACTGGGAATACGTAGTTCTGGCTACCGTCATAGTTGTAGCCACGACCCACCCAGTTTGCTGTCTTGTCCAGCGGAGCTGTTTTCCCGTTCGACTGTGAGTTGATGTCGAATGTGTTCGCCTCTTTGTTCCAAAAAACTTTGGGCGCGTCAACGTGTGCTTTCGTCTCGACGCTACGATCGTCATCTGGTCCCGCGAAGGCAGGAGTGGTGGCGAACGAAAAAGCCGTAATTGCAACAGCCGCGAGTGAGGCACAGGTTGCACGAAATACGCGCATGAACCTCTCCTTTAATGTAAGTATTCTCACTGACAAGAGCCAGCGGAATAACACTACCATGACACAAGGAGACTTGCCGTATGCATAAGCATCCACGAATGTTATGCAGTATCGCTTATACGCCGCTTCAAACCGATAAAACAGGGTCAACGCGACGAGGGTGACGCTAAAGTGCACGCTCCCTTAGATAGCGGTTTAGGCGCGGGAGGTAGTGACTAGGGAACGCACGGGGTCTGATCTCCTTGCACATGACCCCAAGGTGTTACACCTTATTTCCGCAGCGTGAGTTTCGGTAGCGAATTAACGATCTTCACCGTCTCTACACTCACATAGGTGATCTTCTTGATGAGGTCCACAATGTAGCGCGGGTTTCCGTGCTCCAGACCCCAGTCGCTGGGGTCGTTGACAATGCCGGAGTCCTTGTCAGTCTTCACCTGGTATCGATCCAGAATCCACTCCAAGGCCGAACGTGACCCGAGCATGTATTCGTGAGCCTCATCCGGAATGCCCGTCAGTGTGATGTTGTCATTCACCACAATCTGCGTTTTGTTCGGCGTACGAGACTTCCCGCCCCAACGCAGCTTCTGCACACGATAGAAATCTAGGTCGTCAGTATCGCCAAACACGGCTTCTTCACCCAACGAATACTCCGGCTGCTCCTCATAGCGAATGTGCAGTTCCAACAGCTGCTCACCGGCTTCAACGAACTTACGGAAATCCTCCGCCGTGTCCGGCAACGAGATCTGCGGCAGCTGCCGTTTAAGGTCAGCCGTATAGGTGCTCCGATACAGCTCCGAATGAAGCAGAGCGTAAATGCTTGCGAAGATGTCGTCCTTCGTCACCCCGTCACCGAACGCTGCTTGGTAGCGCTGGAGCGCGTCATCAGAAATATTGTCGATCCGCCTGTATCCGTTGACGACGGTGTCACCCGAAACGCGGCCATCGGTCAGGTCGAACGTCCCCTGCGGATCGCTCGGCCCTGATGAGTCATCCAGCTTTTCGTACGTAAACCGTGGGAAGAACTGGCCAGTCTCAATTAGATGCAAGTCTGGGATCACGTTGACAGCCAAAACTGCAAAGTGGTGTCCTCCTCCACCCGACAAGCAATAAAACCCGTAGTTCTCCATTCCCGCTTCCGGGAACATCCGCGGAACCTGGCTGCGTTCATGATTGAGTCCCGACCCAAAAGCAAGACTGGATTTCATGAAGGGCCTGTAGATACTCCTGCGGAACGTGTCTGAGCTGATTTCAATCTGTCTGTCCCGGGCCGCCCAGTTACGCAAAGAGCGGGACCATTTGATCCTCGTTGCGTCCAAATACTCTGGATTGTCTCCAAGCCATTTCTGGACATCGGTTTCGTTACGGTGCTCACGCGGTTCAGCCTGGTAGGAAACGCGCACCTCATCAAATGTCCCACTAGAGCGGCCACATTTGACCTCAGCTTCTTCTCACTGAAGTTGTAGACCCACGCATCACGATTAGTCTGCAAGCCTGCTGAGTACGTTGAGAACAATGCCCTCGTAGTTTCATCACGATGCTTATCGCCAATCGGATAAAACGCCTGAAACGCGTCTGACGACTGGTTGATCCATTCGCCACGCTCGTTCAGCTCAAGCTCAGACCATTCGATAGTGCCAACGTCGGATGTCTCTACGATTTCGAGCTTCTTCACGGCTCAGATAGTCGCCAATGTCGTTGTAGTGCAGCACGCACGGCCCTGCGTGAGCAGGGTCTTTGACCGCCAACATGATGGCAACAGTCGCGCGGCTTCCCGCTTCGAACGCATTTCCGCCTTCTTTGCGACGCTGTTCTCCCGAGGTTCGAGCATTACCTCGCAAGTTGTGCACATACAGGTGGTTAAAGTCGTCGATGAGGCTGTTTCTCAACCCGTCGGCTGAATTCGAGTCGATATACCCACCGTTCGTCACATAGGCCAAAACGCCCTGGTCGTCCAAACGGCCAGCTCCCCAGCGAATAGCCCGAATGTAGGAGCCGTACAGGCTGTTGACGTTTCCGCCCTTGGTTGTTCGTTTGGCAGCGTAAGTGTCGCGGATTCGGCTATCGAGTGTCGGATACGTCTGATTTGGGTTGTTATCGTTCGCGCTCGTTTGTCCGGCTGAGTACGGCGGGTTGCCCAGAATAATCTGTATGGGGCAGTCCAGCTGGCGAGTGGCACGTTCGCTGTTCTGCGTGAACATTTGCGTGTCGAGGGTGTCGCCGTCTTCTGACATCTGGAATGTGTCAGCCAGGACGATTCCCTCAAACGGCGTGTACTCACCACCCATAACACCGTGGTAGGTGGCCTCAATATTGATAGCGGCCACGTAGTAGGCCAACAGCATGAGTTCGTTCGCGTGGAGTTCGTTCGCATATTTGCGAGCCAGGTCGTGCGTGTTGATGATGCCCGACTGCAGCAGGCGCACAATGAAGGTTCCTGTACCCGTGAACGGATCATCCGCTGCACAGACTCCGATGTGTAGTCCGGCTCGGGGAGGTGGCCGTAGCGTCGCACCGACTCATCTCTGGCGCCGGTCGCATACGCTTCTGTATCTAGCTCGGATAGGAGACGCAGGCGGGTGTTCTCGGCGGTGATCGGCAGGATGGTGCGATGACTTATTGGGAACACCCCAAGCCTGTGCAACGCCTCCGCGCGGTGGATATCCAAGATCTTGCCAGAGCATCGGTGAGATTATTAGATGCTGGGGGGCTGAAAGCACTAACCCTGCGTGCTGTCGCTCAAGACATCGGTGTAGCTCCCGCTAGTCTTTACTGGCTCATCGTAATTGAGAGTGTAGAACCGGTCTGAAGCCGCCGGACTCGAGCAGACATCTCGCGATGTAGTGCGTGAGGTTGCGGAAGCCGAGTGCTGAGCCCCGTAGGTGTTCGAGCCTGCCATTGCTGATGCAGTGCTTTTTTACACATCTCACCACTCATCGGTGGGCCGGTCAGGTCATCGGCATGCGGGCCCCTCGGGGCCCAGCGTATTTGGCCCTGTCCGAGCGGATGTGCGTGTTATTGGACAGCGCAGGAGTGGCCGATCCGCTCGGGACCGCCTATCAGTTGTCCAATGTGGTGATAGGGTCGGCGCTCACTGCGCCCATGGCCTTCGATGAAAAACGCGTGCCCGTCGATGCCGAGCGGGCGCCGACCTACGCTCGACTCAAGGCCACACACCAGATCAGTCCCCACAAAGTTCTGGCAGATGCTGTGGACGCGCTGCTGTCACGATGCCACACGATGTGAGGGAGCTGCGCGGTGCCTATCACTAAGGCGTGACATCCAGAACCCCAAACATCCGGTATGCGGGATGATTGCTCGGCCTGGGGCTGACCGTGCTTGTGGGTTTTCTCATGCCCGATGAGCTAGCCATAGCGGCACGGGTGACCGCCGCGGTCGTCGTGCTGATGGGAACCTGGTGGGTTACCGAAGCCGTGCCGTTGCCGGTTACTGCCATGGTGCCACTTATCGCGTTCCCGGCCACCCAGGTGTTTCCCCTGGATGAAGTCGCCGGATCATATGCCAGCGAGATCATCTTCTTGTTGCTCGGCGGATTCCTGCTCGCACTTGGCATTCAGCGTTGGAACCTGCACCGTCGCATCGCCATACTCATCGTCTTGGTCGTGGGGACGAAACCTTCCCGGATGATTCTGGGGTTGATGATGGCCACCGCTGCGCTCGGTATGTGGGTCTCCAATACCGCCACCGCGCTGATGATGATTCCACTGGTGCGCGAGGAAGGCGGGGGTCGTGATGTGGGGGACGCCGATTCCGGCCACTCACAATTCGGTATTGGGCTGATGATTGCGATTGCCTATGCCGCCACGCTCAGTGCCTGTGATTCCATCATCGCCTCACCAGGCAATATCTTCGTGGTGGGATACCTGCAGGAAACGGTCGGTTACCAGGTCGGGTTCCTACAGTGGATGCTGTTTGGCATTCCGTTTTTGATCGTCTTTCTCGTCCTGGGTTGGCTGATCATCACCAAGGTTTTGTTTCGCCCGGAGGTGAAAGATCTCCCTGGAGGTCGCGACCTCTTCCTTGCGGAACTGAAGAAATTGGGCCCGATGGGTTCCGGCGAACTGGGTATCACGATGATGTTTCTGAGCGCTGCAGTGTCCTGGATCGTGGTCCCGATGCTCTTTGACGACCCCTGGGCCACCGACGCGGTGATCGCCCTGGTTGCCGGCGTGGCTACCGTCGTGATCCCTGCTCAGCCATCCAAAGGTGTGATGCTGATGAATTGGGAAACCGCGCTGAAGACACCGTGGGGTGTGCTGATTCTTTGTGGTGGGGGATGAGCGCTATCGGCCCAAGTGACCGACAGTGGCTTGGCTGATTGGCTAGGTGCTTCCCTGGGCGGCCTTGGTGCCGTTCCAGTCTGGGTGCTGGCCCCGATGGTGGTGCTATTGGTGATCGTCCTGAGGGAATTCACGTCTTCGATGGCCACGATCATCACCTTTGTACCGATCGTGGCTGGGGTCGCCGCCTCCGTGGGACACGACCCGGTGATTTTCGCGATGATGGTGACCCAGGCCTGCCAATGTGCCTTCATGCTTCCGGTTGCTTCCGCGCCCAATGCGATTGCGTTCTCTACCGGGGAGCTGAAGATCTCTCATATGGTCAAAGCCGGACTCTGGATGACTGTGGTCGGCTTGATCCTAGTCAGTTCTCTCGCTCTCTTTGTTCTTCCGGTCATTCTTCGGTAGCCGGTCACGCGGTGCGCCGTTGACCTGGAGAAACAGGTAGTATTCGACCATGTCCAGAACCCAAACCAGACGTGTCGTCTCGCTGTGGCAGCTGTGGGCTACTCTGGTAGTGCTCAGCCTGGTGCTGACCGGTTGCACCAACCAAGAGCGGGGCAATCCTGATGGTTGGGTCGAGATCGTGCCTGAGACCGTCCCCGAGATTGCTGCGTTGGTTCCCGAGGACCTGCAAGAACGTGGCGTGCTCCGGATGGGCACCAACACGCCCTTTGCACCCTTCGAATTCAAAGACTCCGATGGCACCATCATCGGCACCGAAATGGACCTGGGACGAGCTCTGGCCTCAGTGATGGGTCTAGAGTTTGAACCGGTAGAGCAGGACTTCGCCCTCATCCTGCCCTCGGTGTCATCCGGCACCGTGGATGTGGGCGGTTCCGGATTCACCGACACCGAAGAGCGTCGGCAGAACTACGATTTCGTCAATACGCTCTACGCCGGCATTCAGTGGGCCCAGCACGCCGAGCGCGACGCAGAGATCGATCCCGAACATCCCTGTGGACTCACCGTGGCCGTGCAACGTAATACCGTGGCCCAAACCGATGAGATCATTCCCAAGTCCCAAGCGTGTGCAGAAGCCGGCGAGGAACCGATCGAGATTCTGGCCTATGACACCTCGGATAATGCCGCGACCGCGTTTGTGCTGGGTCGGGCTGATGCCTTCGCCGCGGATTCTCCGATTGTCAGCTGGGTTGAAGACCAAGCCGACGGCGAGATTCAGGAGGTCGGGCCGATGTATCACGCCGCTCCCTACGGTTTTGCTGTGCCGAAAGATGCAGAACTCACCAACGCGCTGGTCGCAGCCATGGATCATCTCATTGAAACTGGTACCTACGAAGAGATTCTGGACCAATGGAATATTCAGGACGGTCTGATTGAAGAACCCTTAGTCAACGAAAAACCCGTCGAGATCCCCTCATCCCACACACTCGCGCCCTAGTGGAGCCAGCACATGACAGATCACACCACAGCTAAGACATCACCCGAGAGCCGAGCGGTTAGGCCCGAACCCATTCGCGCCAAGCCCTTGCGCCATCCCGGTCGGTGGGTAGCCGCCGCCGTGGTGGCCGGATTGCTGTTGTGGTTCGTGATCTCGGCGCTGAACAACGAGAACTACGGATGGGACGTCTACCGTTCTTACCTGTTTGACACCCGCATCGTCAACGCCGCCGGACATACCCTGGCACTGACCGTGCTGTCGATGCTGTTCGGCGTCATCCTCGGATCGGTCACTGCGGTGATGCGGATGTCGCCGAATATCGTGCTCAAATCGGTGGCGTGGCTGTACCTGTGGATCTTCCGTGGCACCCCAATCTACGTCCAGTTGGTGTTTTGGGGGCTGGCCGGCTCGTTGTACCAGTCAATCAACCTCGGATTTGCCGAGATCGACGTGCAGTCGTTGCTGTCGAATATGTTCGTCCTGGCCGTGGTCGGCCTATCGCTCAATGAAGGCGCGTACATGTCCGAAATTGTCCGCTCCGGCATTCAAGCGGTCCCCGAAGGACAGGTGGAAGCCTCCCAAGCGTTGGGCATGGGCTGGTGGCTGACCATGCGTCGCACCATCCTGCCGCAAGCGATGCGCATCATCATTCCACCCACCGGCAACGAGCTGATCTCGATGCTGAAAACGACCTCCCTGGTCGTGGCAATCCCGTACTCGCTGGAGCTTTACGGCCGGTCGCTGGATATTGCCAATGCGCTGTTTGATCCGGTGCCGATGCTGTTGGTGGCAGCCACCTGGTACCTGGCGATCACCTCGGTGCTGATGATCGGACAACACTACCTGGAAGAGCATTTCAACAAGGGAGTCTCCCGCGAACTGACGCCACGTCAGTTGGCCGCACTGGCCGACGCGGAAGGTGATTTCCCCTCCAACATCACCCTGGTCAACTCCGCAGACAAGGAGCGTCGTAACCGATGAATGCTCAAGCCAGCCTGACACCCATGATTGATGCTCAGCAGATCTGGAAGTCCTACGGAGATCTGGACGTGCTCAAAGGCATCGATCTACAGGTTGACCCCGGAGAAGTCACCTGTCTGATTGGCCCCTCGGGCTCGGGCAAGTCCACGTTTTTACGATGCGTGAATCACCTGGAGCAGATCACCGCCGGCCGACTCTACGTCGATGGAGAACTGATGGGCTACCGGGAACAGAACGGGGTACTGCACGAAATCACGCCGAAACAGGCCGCCGCCCAGCGCTCTGAGATTGGCATGGTGTTCCAACAGTTCAACCTCTTCCCGCACCGCACGGCGTTGGAGAACATCATCGAGGCACCCGTCAAGGTGAAAAAGCAGCCCCTGGATAAGGCCCGAGCCACCGCGAAGAAGCTCTTGGCCCAAATGGGTCTGGCTGCGAAAGCCACCGCCTATCCGGCCCAGCTTTCGGGTGGTCAGCAACAACGTGTCGCCATCGCTCGGGCGGTGGCGATGAACCCGAAACTGATGCTGTTCGACGAGCCCACCTCGGCGCTGGACCCAGAGCTAGTCGGAGAAGTCTTGACCGTGATGCGCGAGCTCGCCGAGGATGGAATGACCATGTTGGTGGTCACCCACGAAATGGGCTTTGCGCGGAATGTCGCCGATACGGTGGTGTTCATGGACGGGGGAGTCGTGGTCGAAGCAGGGGAGGCCGGGCAGGTCATCGAAGACCCCCAGCAACGTCGCACCCAGGAATTCTTAGCCAGTATCCGACGTTAGTGTCGGGCTGGGCCGTCGGGAAGGGAGCAGCTCATGGCCGAGCCACAGGTTTACGTGCTGGGTAGCGCTAATGTGGACCGTTATCTGTTGGTCGAACACATCGTGCGGGCAGGGGAGACCATTCTTGCCCAGGACACTTCCGCCTCACTGGGCGGAAAGGGACTCAACCAGGCGGTGGCCTCCGCACGCTACGGGGCGAGAACGCATCTGGTGGGATGTCTCGGAACTGATGTCGAAGCTGAGTTGATCTTCGAGACCATCACGTCCGAACCCCGTCTCGATACCTCGCTGATGACCCAGGTGGAGTCCCATCCCACCGGCATTGCCACCATCCAGCGTGATCCGGCCGGGGAAAATAGCATTATTGTGGCCGCCGGAGCCAATGCTGCCTTGCATCCCGACCATGCCGTCGCGGCGTTGAACCAAGTCAGCACCGATGATCTCGTCCTGGCCCAGCTGGAGATTCCCTACCCCACCGTGGTGGCCGGACTCCGCGCTGGGCAGCGGGCTGGTGCTCGCACTGTGCTCAACGCTGCCCCGGCAACCACTCACGCTGAGGTGCTGGAGTACACCGACGTGCTGGTGGTCAATGAGATTGAAGCCACCACGTTGAGTGGCGATACCTCGGGTCTGGGCACCGTTGATCTGGCTACTCGACTCTCCCAGCGCTATCACCTTGATGTGGTGGTGACCCTGGGCGAGCGCGGGAGCCAGGTGTGTACTCAGCAGGGCCAGAAGCTGGTGACGGTGCCGGCGCGAGACACCGACGTGGTCGATACCACTGGCGCCGGGGATGCTTTCACGGGAGCCCTGGTGGCGGCCTTGGTCGCTGGCGAAGACGTGGTCACGGCAGCCGCCTGGGGCACCGTCGCCGGATCCTTCGCCTGTGAGTCCCAGGGCACCCAAGGTTACCCCACACGACAGCCGGACCTGGAGGAAAAGGTTCCGGCCATTCTGGACGCTATCCGCTAGAGACCGAACACCTCGCGCAGATGCGGACTCAGCATCGTCCCGGAGGAATCCAGACATTGACGCACCCGGAGGAAATCCTCCCAGTGTTCATAGCGTGTAGCACACTGCTCGGCGGTCAGTGTATGCCACTTACCCCAGTGAGGCCGGCCCTGATACGCCGACATCACCTCGCTGACGGTGGCAAAGTAGTCGGCGAAATCCTCTGGGGCGTGCCGGTGCACGGCAATATAGCCGGTGGTTCGACCCTGGCTGGTGGCTAACCATCCGCTATCGGCGGCCGCACTACGCACCTCGATCGGGAATGTGGCTGATAAGCCCCGATCACGCAGGGCTCGGTCAAGTTCGCGTAGTACTTCGGGAACTGCCTGGAAATCTACGGCGAACTCGGTCTCGTTGAACCGTACTCGCCGCGGTGAAGCAAAAGCAGTCGCCCAATTCTTGATCCGCTCGGATTGACCCCACCCCCGAGTGGTGAGGTCATTGAGCCGTGGGGTCACCTGCGGTGCCAGATTGCCCAGCCGGCAGATCGCAGCGAATCCGGCGTTACTGATCACCTCCTCGCGCACCAGCCCGGTGAGGTCTTGACCTCGTTGCACGAGGCGGGAATGCCCGGCCTGAGTCTGTGCCACGGTTCCGGCGGGAAGCCGACGAGAGGTTTTGGTGACCGCCTGCTGGCTACGCATGAACCAAAAGAACTCAAAGTGGTCGTTGTCAGTGTTCAGCTGTTCCCACCCATCGAGTACCTCGTCGATGGGTTGCAAGCACTGGCTGGTGTGCAGATCATAGTCGGGGACCAGTTGCAGGGTGACCTCGGTGAGGACACCACAAGCGCCCAGGGTCACCCGCAAGGCGTCCAGCAGTTGCGGGTGTTGATCGGAAACTTTCAGGTGCTCGCCGTCGCCGGTGATCATAGCCAATCCGGCAAGTTGGGAGGAAAGCCCACCGAACCGGAGTCCGGTGCCATGAGTTCCGGTGGAGATGGCCCCGGCAATGGACTGGCGGTTAATATCACCGAGATTCTCCATCGCCCACCCCGTGCCGGCCAACAGGTGCGGGATCTGCCACAACTTTGTACCGGCTGCTAGCGTCACCCGCCCGGCGCGATGATCGAAGTCGATTAGCCCGCTGAGATGATCGGTGAGCACCTGGATGTCTTCACCGACCGCGACGGCCGAAAAGCTATGTCCAGAACCGACCGGACGTACCTGCCGGCCGGTGGTTCGGGCCCGGGTGAGAATGGCCTGTAGTTCCTCCACCGACCTAGGATTCAGGGTGGTGCGCGGGCTCCACCGGTAATGACCCGACCAATTCCGCTGTGATCCGATGGGTTTTCGACATGGTAACCACCGTGGTATTGCCATCACCACATCTGTCCTTCTCCGCGATAGGTCGTGACCACTCCGAGATGGTCAGCGCCATCAACGACGTGCAATTCATTGAGATGCTCACATAGCTCTCCGGCCTTGGTATGGCGCATCCACACTCGGTCGCCAATACCCACTTGGTGACCGGCAGCTACGGTCATTGGGGTCTGCACCTCGCCGGCACCCTCCCGCGAGGTCAGGCGTAACCCCTCGGGGTAGACCGGAACCGGTAACCGGTCTGGACCGGGTGCTCCGGAGGCAATCCATCCGCCACCGGCGGCGGTGACGTACCCGGGTGCCGGTATCCGGGTGATATCCAAGACGAAGTAGGTAGCCGGGCGCTGCGTGAAGGTGGTGTAGTGATCGAAATAGTGGGAGGCGTAGAGCCCTGAGCCGACCGTGATCTCGGTGACTGACGGATCAATCCTGGTGGACTCCACCGAGCCGGTGCCCCCGCCGTTGACGAATTCCAGCTCGGTCAGCTCGCCGATAGCGGACACCGCCGCACCACGGCGGGCGGTCAGTTCAGGCACCGAGAGCTTCTTCAGCATCCGCACCGCAGGGCTGGTGTCGTTCACCCCGGCCACTTGAGCCTCATAGCCCATGATCCCCACGAGGTTGAGCGCCGGGGTCGCGATCACTGCACGGGCTGCGTTGACCGCCTGCTGGCGGTGGTGAATGGGCGAGCGCCGGGTCCCTAAGTGCAAGCCCGCAAACCGGTAGGAACAATCCAGGTCCAAACAGACTCGAAACCGGTGGGGCGGCGAGCCCGCCTGGCGGTGCACTGAAGCCAGCAGCCCGAGGTGGTCAGGGTGGTCGACCATCAGGGTGATGGCATCGCTGAGTGTCTGGTCGCTGATCAGCTCTGTCAGTACCGCGGTATCGACGCTGGGATAGGCGACCACCACATCATCCAGACCGTCACGCACCAACCAGATCGACTCGCGCAGTGAATAGGCCAGAACCCCCTGAAAACCCGGCACACGCAACACCGCATGAAGCACCGGCACAGAACGCACCGATTTAGAAGCCACCCGCAGCGGGACCCCGTCGGCACGGTTGCGCAGGGTAGCAACATTGGTGGTGAACGCCCGCCGGTCTAGCACACCCAGGGGCGCGCTGAACCCCGTGATAGCGCGAGCCATCTCCGCAAAGCCGGACCGTTGCTGCGCGCTGGGTGTATCGCTGGTGGTAGCCAGGTCGCTGAGCCCGAGCAACTCGGTGGCAGCGTCCGGGGTGGCGGGCTGGCGATGAGCAAGCAATGTGTGTTCTGTCACACTGATAGCATATCGTGCCACCGGCCCAGCGGATGGTTTTTAGTGCTTGTGATACAGCTGTGTTTTGCGCTGATACTTTGGCTCGGAGGTGACTTGCATCCCCAGGGACCGGAAGATGCCCTCATCCACCGAGCCCAGAATAGTCGTGGTGTGTACATCGCAGCCACGCAGATTCTTGATCTGGTCAATGGCTCGGGCTGCCGTGGGATTGGAAGCGGCCGAGACCGATAGCGCAATGAGCACCTCATCGGTATGCAGACGCGGGTTCTTCGAACCTAAGTGCTGGGTTTTCAGGGTCTGGATCGGCTCAATCGACTCAGGAGACAGCAGGTGTTGGTGATCGTCAATGCCGGCCAAGTACTTCAGTGCGTTAAGCAACATCGCCGCGGAACACCCCAACAGCGGTGAGGTCTTGCCGGTAATAATCTTGCCGTCGGCGACTTGCATGGCGCTGGCCGGCTGGCCGCTCTTCTCAGCCCGCTCCAGGGCAGGTGCGACCACCACGCGGTCATGAGGCTCCACCCCGGCTTTGGCCATCACAATCCGAATCCGGGATGATACGGTGTCGTCGATATCGGCTTTGAATTCATCGACCTTGGCCTTATACCAGCGCCGGATGATCTCTTGTTGAGCGGCGTGCTGGCAGGCGAGATCGTTACTGATGCACCGACCGGCCATATTCACGCCCATATCGGTGGGCGACTGATAGGGCGATGTTCCCGAGAGCTTTTCCAGCATCGCCTTTAGCAGGGGGAAGACCTCGACGTCGCGGTTATAACTGGTCACCTTTTCGTCATAGGCGGTCAGGTGATACGGGTCGATCACGTTAATATCGTCGAGGTCGGCGGTGGCGGCCTCATAGGCGAGGTTAACCGGGTGTTCTAGGGGGAGGTTCCAGATCGGGAAGGTTTCAAACTTGGCATAGCCGGCGACGACACCTCGTTGGTACTCGTGATAGATCTGCGATAGCGAGGTCGCCAATTTGCCAGACCCCGGTCCCGGTGCGGTGACGACCACCAGGTCTCGGGTCGTTTCGGCGAATTCGTCCTGTCCGAATCCTTCGTCGGAAATCACCCGGGACGTGTCATTGGGGTATCCGGGAATGGTGAAGTGGTGCGAGACCTGCAGTCCGGCATTGCCGAGGCGACGAGAGAAGTCTTTCGCGAGGGCATTATCGTCTGAATATTGTGTAATCACGACGTTCTGCACCAGGAATCCGCGTTCGCGAAACACGTCGATGAGCCGTAGCACATCTTCTTCATAGGTAATGCCTAAATCGGCACGAATCTTCTGACCTTGGATATCGAAAGCATTGACACAGATGAGGATTTCCAGCTCATCGCGGAGCTGATGGAGCATCGAGATCTTATTGTCCGGGGTGAAACCGGGAAGGACTCGGGAAGCGTGGAAATCATCGAAGAGCTTCCCACCCATTTCGAGGTAGAGTTTGCCGCCGATCTTCTCGCGACGTTCGATAATATAGCGTGACTGTAACTCAATGTAGCGTTGCGGGTCGAAACCGTGAGGGTGAATGGTGGATGGCTCTGGAGCAACAAATTCACGCAGTGTGGTCATGTCTGTCCATTTAAGCACCTTCTGCTGGGACAAACCTGACACCCCGCCGCGTGATGTGAGATTAGCCGGTGAGTTGAGCAGTAGCGAGGATGAGGCCAGAAGGCGAGAACGATTCTTGCCCCGGTGGATAGGTGAGAATGAGGAAGGCAGTTATGAACGCAACAATGGCATGGCCGGCGATTGTGGAGTATGTCAGACAGGATCCCGAGGCTCGTTTTCCCCGGTTACTGGCCCTGGATATGGACGGGACCCTGCTGGACGGGGCCAAGAGAATTCCGGATTCGTTCTGGTCATTAGCCCAGGATCTACATCGGGCGGGATGTCAGGTGGTGCCCAGCTCGGGGCGCCAGCTGGCGACCTTGTCAGAGATGTTTGCTTCAGACGAAACGATCAGCGACTTTGTGGCGGAAAACGGTGCTGTGGTCGCCAGTCAAGGCCAGGTTATCGCCACCCAATCGTGGAACAAGCCCACGGTGATGGCCGCATTAGGGGCGATCACCGCTGCCACGACCGGACTAGACCGGGTAGGGGTGGTGGTCTGTTCAGCTGCGGAAGCGCTCATTCGCCAGGTTGATCCGTCCCTGTTCGAGGCCATTCAGGTTTACTACCGGAGCCTGCGGTATGACGATGAGCTGGTGAGCGCCGTCGGTCGTGCAGAGTTTGACGTCGTGAAGATGGCCGTCTACATTCCCGACGCGGATCAATACCAACGGTTCCTGAGGAGTCTCGAAGAGCATGCCGCAAATACTGAGCAACTCGCCACTGTCGATATCGTGCGCTCGGGACGCCAATGGGTTGACATCATGGATTCCCGCGTCAGTAAAGCCACGGGGTTGTCCGCTTTGGGGGAGCATCACGAGGTCTCACTACAAGACTGCATGGCCGTGGGAGATTACCTCAATGATCTGCAGATGCTTAAAGGCGTTGGCACCTCGGTCGTGGTCGCTAATGCTCATCCTGAGGTATTCGAGGTGGCAGATTTTGCGATTGGCGCCAATACAGATCACGGAGTGATTGCCTTGATGGAAGCACTCGTGGAATACGCGCCTTAGACCTGACATCGACAGGCCGAGTACGCCAGACGCTCGGTCTGCGTCAGCTCTCATGGTGGTGGTCGTTTCAGGGCTCCTGCGCGACTCATAGTTATATTCTGACGATCTTCACCACCGGCACCCCTTAGACACAATCCCTAGTGGTTTTCCGTTATGGAGTCCACTAGGGATTGTGTTTTGTCAGTTTACGACGCGCGACACGCGGGGTGAGATAAGAAACTTTTTGGCGATTTTTGGGTGGACAACCTCATGCACACGTTGTGGATACCCTGCGTGGTGTTGAATCAGAAGCGCGCGTTCGTGCGGATGCGCAACTGCTGTTCATCTGCCATTCACCCTCATGTTCTGTGGACAAGCCTGTGGAGGAGTTACAGGCATGTAATCCACAGGATATTGTGGTTGCTTGCAAAGCTCATCCCTAGATGTAGTATTAAACAAGATCGATCGCCACAACGTACATGACCTGGCAGATCGAATAAAGAGACCAAGAACCCCGGATTGGTTGTCAAGCGTTGCTTTGAAAAAACCGTCCTTGTTTTTCAGGAGATAGATCATGAGCGTGACCGTTTACAGCAAGCCAGCCTGCGTTCAGTGCAACGCTACCTACCGTGCCCTGGATAAGAAGGGTATCGAGTACAAGGTGGTCGACATGTCTGAAGACATGGAGGCACTGGAGCAGGTGCGTGCACTGGGCTACATGCAGGCTCCTGTCGTGATGACCGAAGGTGACCACTGGTCAGGTTTCCGTCCCGACAAGATTGCTGAGCTCGGCCAGCAGCAGGCCACCACTGTCGCCTAACACCTTTTTCTGTCAGGAGGGAGTCACGAGATGAGCACCGCGGTCGCAGATCGTTCATTTATTCGCTCCCCAGAACAGCAGCAGCTGCAGACCACCAATGCTCGGCTGATCTATTTTTCATCGGCGTCAGGCTACACCCACCATTTCGTGGAAAAACTTCAGCTACCAGCTGGGGTAACCGCCCGGTTGCCGTTGATGACCAAAGAACCCACCCTCGAAGCACAACAACCTTTTGTGCTGTTGCTTCCCACTTATGGTGGGGGAGACGGTCGCGGGGCCGTCCCCAAACAGGTCATCAAATTCCTCAACCTCAAAAAAAACCGGGACCTACTTCAAGGCGTGATCGGTTCTGGAAATACCAATTTTTACGATGCTTATTGCCTGGGTGCCGACATCATCTCCGCCAAGACCCAGGTACCGGTAATGTACAGGTTTGAACTGATGGGCACCGCCTCCGACGTTGCCCGCGTTAAAGAAGGATTGGAAGAATTTTGGCAACAGCAGTCACGGAACAAGAATTGATTCAGTCCGCTAAATCGATGCCCGAAGCATGGCAGAACATGGGCTACCACGAGCTGAACGCCATGCTCAATCTCTACGGGCCCGACGGCAAGATCCAGTTTGAGGCCGATCACGCTGCTGCTCGACAGTACTTCTTACAGCACGTCAATAAGAATACTGTCTTCTTTCACAGCACCGATGAGAAGATTAAGTACCTCATTGAGCACGACTACTATGAGCCAGAGACTTTCGAGCAATACTCGAAAGAATTTATTGACTCACTCTTCGACCGTGCCTACGCATATAAGTTCCGTTTTCCCTCCTTCTTGGGAGCGTTTAAGTTCTACACCTCTTATGCGCTGAAGACCTTCGACGGCGAACGCTACCTGGAGCGCTATGAAGACCGTGTGGTGATGAACGCACTCTACCTGGGCCGTGGCGATGAACAACTAGCCACTAATCTGCTGGATGAAATCATCGGCGGACGGTTCCAGCCTGCCACCCCAACCTTCTTGAACGCGGGGAAGAAACAGCGGGGCGAACTAGTGTCGTGCTTTTTGCTACGGGTTGAAGACAATATGGAATCTATCGCCCGTGGCATCAACTCCTCACTGCAGCTGTCCAAGCGTGGTGGTGGCGTGGCACTGTCGCTGACCAACTTGCGTGAAAACGGCGCACCGATCAAGCACATCGAGAACCAGTCCTCGGGCGTGGTCCCGGTCATGAAGCTACTGGAGGACTCCTTCTCCTACGCCAACCAGCTCGGTGCCCGTCAGGGGGCCGGGGCCGTATACCTGCACGCCCACCACCCCGACATCAACCGGTTCCTCGACACCAAGCGCGAAAATGCTGATGAGAAGATCCGGATCAAGACCCTATCTTTGGGAGTGGTGATCCCTGATATCACCTTTGAACTGGCTAAGAAGAACGAGGCCATGTACTTGTTCAGTCCCTATGACGTTGAGCGGGTTTACGGTAAGCCGTTTAGCGATATCTCGGTAACGGAAAAGTACTACGAGATGGTCGATGATCCTCGGATCCGCAAGACCAAAATCAACGCTCGTGATTTTTTCCAGACGCTAGCGGAAATCCAGTTCGAATCGGGCTACCCCTACATCGTTTTTGAAGACACGGTCAACAGGGCCAACCCGATCAAGGGTCGGATCACCATGTCGAATCTGTGCTCAGAGATCCTGCAGGTCTCGGAAGCCTCCACCTACGCCGAGAACCTCGACTACGAGTTCGTGGGCAAGGACATCTCGTGCAATCTCGGATCAATGAACATTGCCAAAGCTATGGACTCCGGAGACCTGGGTGGCTCGGTGGAGACCGCGATCCGGGCGCTGACTGCTGTGTCGGATCTGTCCAACATTGCTTCGGTGCCTTCGATTGCCAAAGGCAATGCCTCTTCGCATGCCATCGGTCTGGGGCAGATGAACCTGCACGGTTATCTCGGACGCGAACACATCCACTACGGCTCCGAAGAAGGCCTGGACTTCACCAACATGTATTTCTACACGGTGCTGTACCACGCGTTGCGGGCCTCCAACAAGATCGCGATCGAAACCGGAGAACGTTTTGGAGGATTCGAAGACTCGGACTACGCCTCCGGAGTGTTCTTCGATAAGTACACCGACCAGGCGTGGCAGCCGGCGACCGAACGGGTCGCTCAGCTCTTTGCCGACAGTGGCATTGACATCCCGACCCAGGATGACTGGCGGGAACTGAAGGACTCGGTGATGACCCACGGGATCTACAACCAGAACCTACAGGCCGTCCCACCGACAGGTTCGATCTCCTACATCAATAACTCGACCTCCTCGATTCACCCGATCGCGTCCAAGATCGAGATTCGTAAAGAAGGCAAGCTGGGTCGTGTCTACTACCCGGCTCCCTACTTGAATAACGACAACTTGGAGTACTTCGAGGATGCCTACGAGGTCGGATACCAGAAGATCATCGACACCTACGCCGCTGCGACCCAGCATGTGGACCAAGGGCTGTCCCTGACACTGTTCTTCAAAGACACCGCCACGACCCGCGATGTCAACAAGGCTCAGATCTACGCCTGGACCCACGGCATCAAGACCATGTACTACATTCGGATTCGCCAGCTGGCGTTGGAAGGAACTGAAGTCGAAGGTTGCGTATCGTGCATGCTGTAGGGTCGTGAGCGGATTCGTTCCGCACTTGTCTCCCTACTCCGTGACGATCTGCTCCAAAGGACACCAAGGACATCATGACACCTGAAGAAGTCAAAGCACGGTTCACGAACTTTCAGGCCATTAACTGGAACGATATAGAAGACGAAAAAGACCTGGAGGTCTGGAATCGTCTGACCTCGAACTTCTGGTTGCCTGAAAAAGTTCCGCTCTCCAACGACCTGCAGTCGTGGGCGCGAATGACCGACCAAGAAAAAGACGTGACCATGAAGATCTTTGCGGGTCTGACCCTGCTTGATACCATTCAGGGCACGATTGGTGCGGTCTCGCTGATGCCGGACTCGCTGACTCCGCATGAAGAAGCGGTATACACCAATATCTGTTTCATGGAATCAGTTCACGCCAAGTCCTACTCCTCGATTTTTTCGACCTTGGCCTCCTCGGACGTCATTGACCAGGTGTTTCGCTGGGCCGGGGACGAACCCACGTTGCAGTACAAGGCCTCCCACGTGGTCGAACACTACGAAGGCGATGACCCCCAGAAGCGCAAGATTGCCTCCACGATGCTGGAATCTTTCTTGTTCTACTCCGGGTTCTACTGGCCGATGTACCTGTCTTCCCAAGCACGTTTGACCAACACCGCAGACTTGATCCGACTGATCATCCGTGACGAGGCCGTGCACGGGTACTACATCGGATATAAGTATCAGCGCAACCTGGTCAACGATAGCCCGGAGCGGCAGGCAGAGCTGAAGGAATTTACCTTCGACCTGCTGCAAGATCTCTACGACAACGAAGTTACCTACACCCACGACATCTACGATCAGCTGGGATTGGCTGAAGACGTCAAGAAGTTCTTGCACTACAACGCCAATAAAGCCCTGATGAACCTCGGTTACGAGGCCATGTTCCCGGATACCCTCACCGATGTGAACCCGGCGATCCTCTCGGCGTTGAGCCCGAATGCTGATGAGAACCATGACTTCTTCTCCGGTTCTGGTTCTTCCTACGTGATTGGTAAAGCTGAGGAAACCGAAGACGACGACTGGGACTTCTAACTAATACTTCAAGCCACCACGATAGCTCAGCCCCGCAGAAGCCTGCGGGGCTGAGCTATGTTAGCTCCACGTCGAGAAGCAACGCCAAAGAGCCAAACAGATTGACAGGACGACTCTTTGAGAGTCATTCGGTCCCTTCGGGTGTGTGTGACCTCATATTTGTGGTGAAAAAGTGGTTAGATAGCGGTTATGGCTGAAGAATCACACTCCACACCACACGCGTATTTCGTTCGATCCGGGGCAACCGAGTTCACTGAGGGAACTCGGATTTCATATTTCACCTCAACAGAACGTGCCACTGGGTCCTGGCAAGACGATGAACTGCACATGGCTGCTGTGTCTGGCCTGGTCGCCGCGGAACTGGAGGCCTATGAACCGCGTGAGAACTTCACCACCTCACGTATCAGTTTCGATATTCTCGGCAAGCTTCATGCCGGCGAAGTGAAGGTCACCACCCGCAACATTCGCCCCGGTCGCACTATCGAGCTGGTTCAGTCCACTGTGGAGGCCCAAGGCCGTGCGGTACTGACTGCGCGGACCTGGCGACTCATTTCCTCTGATACGTCCCGGGCACACCGTCTGCATGATGACACACTTCTCGCTCCGATTGATCAGTGTTCCCCGGATGCCGGCTTCAATAAGCGGTGGGCCGGGGGACTGGTGGCCTCCATTCAATCTCGGGCAGCAGACGACCACGCGCCGGGACACGGCCGGATCTGGGCCAATACGGAGATTCCCATGATCCTGGATGAGCCTACCAGCCCGTTCGTGCACGCGATCGGGATGATCGATATCGCCAACGGATTGGCACCAGCAGTTGAGCCCTATCACGACGAGGTCTATTTCGCCAACGTTGACCTGAGCATCCACCTGATGCGCGAACCCTCTGAGGACTGGCTGGGGATGGCCACCTCGGTGTCGTTGGGCGACAACGGTCTGGGGGTTACCTCCACGGTGCTTTCCGACAGCAAAGGATATCTCGGGCGTGCCGAACAGTCACTGTCGGTACGTGATATGAGGGCCTAACATGCATGCCTATCGTTGTGGCCGGTGACCCGACAGGTCTCCGGCCACTGCTGAATAAGTGCTTGTGATTGGTTTTCGCGATAATCTTTAGTATCCGCGATCAATCCATTCCTGCAGGTGTGGTTTGACAGTGCCGATGGTGCTGGACTCACCGTGACCGGTCAATACCCGCGTGGATTCAGGCAACTCCAACAACACCTCGGAAATCGATTTAATGATGGCGTCAAAGCTGGTGTAGGACCGTCCTCCGGTAGCACCGGGCCCCCCAGCAAAAAGTGTGTCACCGGTGAAGACCGCGCCCTGCCCATCTTCCAGCTCCGCAGAATAGAAACAGGTGGATCCGGGCGAGTGACCGGGGGTTTCAAACGCTGTTAAGGTGACACCAGCAATCGTGAAAGTATCTCCGTCCTGAATAGATCCGTCGGGACCTTGGACGGGGTAGACCGCGTCCCAGAGCATCCGGTCTTCAGCATTGAGCAAAACCGGGGCATCGACGAAATCACGAACTGTGAGAGCTTCGGAAATATGGTCATCGTGACCGTGCGTGAGCAGGATAGCGGCGACGTTGCGACCTTGGACTGCCTGATGGACAGCATTGGCATCGTGCGCTGGATCGATGATGATGCACTCGGTCGAGTTACCGACGATCCATACATTGTTGTCGACCTGATGGGTTTCGCCATCGAGACTAAAAGTTCCTGACGTTTCGAGGTGGTCAATGCGGGCTGTCATGGTCGGTTCTCCTTCGGACCGCTCAACGGTCGGTATCGGGTAATCAGAGGTTTTGGAGCACAAAGTGTCGCAACGAAACTGGATGTTAGAGCTCGACAACCGAGCGGAGGACATCGCCCGCGTGCATCTTTTTGAAAGCACCATTGATGTCATCGAGACCAATTCGTTCGGTGACAAAAGCATTGAGATCTAGGCGCCCCAGCCGGTACTGGTTAACAAGCATCGGGAAATCTCGAGACGGCAAGCAATCGCCATACCAGGACGATTTGAGAGCGCCACCATGAGAGAAGACATCCTGGAAGGGAAGGGTGATATCCATGTCTGGGCGTGGTACACCGACCAAGACCACGCGACCGGCCAGGTCACGGGAATAGAAGGCTTGTTTATAGGTTTCAGGGTGACCGACTGCCTCAATGACGACATCGGCTCCGAACCCACCGGTCAGCTCTTGGATGGCAGCTACCGGATCGGTATTTTTCGAGTTGACCGTTTCCGTGGCACCAAACTGCTTCGCCTGCTCGAGTTTCCGATCTTCGATATCGACGGCGATGATCGTGGTAGCTCCGGCCAATTGTGCCCCGGCAATAGCGGCCATGCCGACACCACCGCAACCGATGACTGCCACAGCTTCCCCTCGTTTGATCTCGCCAGTATTGATGGCAGCACCGATACCTGCCATGACGCCACAACCCAGCAGTCCTACGGCAGCGTCAGAAGACTCTGGGACTTCATCGATTTTGGTGCACTGACCGGCGGCAACAAGGGTTTTCTCGGCAAAGGACCCGATACCCAGGGCTGCTTCGAGTTCGGTCCCGTCCTCCAGAGTCATTTTCTGGGTGGCGTTGTGGGTATTGAAACAGTACTTCAGATCACCCTTACGGCACGCGCGGCATTCACCGCAGACAGCTCGCCAGTTCAGAATGACCTTATCGCCGACAGCAACTTCGGTAACGCCTTCCCCAATTTCGGAGACGACAGCGGTGGACTCGTGGCCGAGAAGATACGGATAATTATCGCCTACGCCACCGGAGACATAACTGTAATCGGTATGGCAGACGCCGCAGGTTTTGACATCGACGACGACTTCACCGGGCCCAGGATGGGGGACCACGATGGTTTCAATGGAGACCGGGTCATCTTGGGATTTAACAACCGCTGCTTTGACGTGGTGGGACATCAGGGAAACACACGCTCCTCAATTGACGAAAGCTCAGTGTTGTGAGAGGGAATTTTCCCTTGCTCTCCATCTCATCACAGTTCGGCACCGAAATATAAGAGTTTGTTTATTATTGCTACCGCAAGCTGTGATCAGTCCTTCACCATGAACGCTTGAGCAGCTCGTGGCATACTGGCACCATGTGCGGACGATTTGTGATGGCTCGAGCGATCGGCGACTTAGTTGCAGCCGCAGGGGTTCACACCCCGGAAGAACAGCTAGAACTCCGTGAAGACTACAACGTGGCTCCGACCAAGGACGTAGCGATTGTCGTGGAGCGACCGGTCGAGGCAACGTCCGAAAACGCGGACGATTCCGGCGGACACGTGCGCCGGGAGGTTCATCTGGCACACTGGGGTCTGGTCCCTGGCTGGGCGAAGGATCTGTCCTTTGGGTCCAGAACGTTCAATGCCAGATCAGAAACGGTGGTCACCAAACCAAGTTTTCGTGCTGCCGTTCGATCCCAACGTTGCGCGGTTCCGGTCGATGGATACTACGAGTGGAAAAAGCTTCCCGGTACCACTGCACGAGGCACCCAGAAAAAACAGCCCTATTATGTGAGCCGCAAAGACGGTGCCCCGATCTTTTTTGCTGGGTTATACGAATGGTGGGCTGACCCTGAAATAGCCACCGATGATCCGCGTGGCTGGGTGCTGTCTACCACGATCCTCACCGGGGCTTCTCCGGAACCCGGTAGTAGCCCCGAGGTCCTCGACGAGCTAGCGGGACTGCATGATCGGTTTCCGTTGCCCATGAATCAGTTGACCATGGACCACTGGCTGGCGCCGGAGAAATTGACCAATGCTGATCAGGCCCAAGCTCTGGTCGATACCGTGGTTGCACAAGCCTACGACACAGCGGGCGACCAGTGGCAGATGCACCCGGTCTCGACCGCGGTCGGCAATGTGCGCAACAACGGCCCCGAACTGACTAAACCGGTCGAGACGCAACATCTTCCAGGACTCTAAGATCCTTCGCTTGGTCGCACACCCTCTTTTATCTACCAATCAAATGTTCTTATCTTGTCCCTGGTAGCCCGATAAGTTCAGTTGCAGTTAGAACGAATGTTCTCTTAGACTGGTGGTCATGATCGGCCTTCCCAACGATCATGTGCTTCCCATTTCTGCATATTTGGCCTGAGAACCAGGCTGATTGATTGGAAGTATGGTGAAAGAAGGCATCATCATGGGGTTGTTAACTCAATCTGTTCGGGTCGTGTGCACCACGGCCGGCATGCCCTTACATCTGCATCTCAAGGGCCGAAACTATACCGTGGTCGCTGAACCACAGCGTTGGTTTCAACGTTGCCGCTGGTGGTCCCAACAATCACGTTTTGTCGCTGGTAGGGGCCAAGGGATGATCGATCACGAAGTATGGCGCCTACAGATCAGACCCGCTATATCTTCGTCCACGCAACCGGTGATGACCGTGGATGTCTCCCATCATCTGGACTCCGGGCTGTGGAGGCTCATTAAGGTTCACGATGGTGCCCAGCTTGCCGAACGGGAAACCGCTTAGGGATGGGCATCCGGCATACCTCGCCGTTTCCCCATCTGAATGTTTCCAGCTCGTATAGTACGCACTACGGTGTGTCCTGGCCAGAAGATTTAGTGGCTGCAGCAGCTGCTGATGGGGCAGAAATTCTAGGGCTCACAGACCGTGATGGGCTCTACGGGATGGCAAAGCACCTCCGCGCATGTCTTGATCACGGGATTGCACCTGTGGTGGGAGTTAACCTAGCGGTCGCTGGAGATCATCCTGCACCGAAACCAGGCCGTATCCCACGCCATCGGTTAGGACGCCTCACTATTTTGGCAGCCGGTCATCATGAGGCCGGGTCATGCTCCTCACCTCATATGGGTGCTGGCTACCGTGCGCTGGTACGGCTGATCTCTCAGGCCCATGCACACACGCTGGGCGGAACCAGCGGGGGAGCCCCCTACATCACCGTCACAGAGCTGGCTGATGCCATGGGAGGCGGCTACTCTACTACGGCACCGGCACCGGATCTCTATGTTCTGCTGGGTCCAGAATCACCGGTCGGTCGCGCCTTTGCCCAACGGCGTTACCACGACGGGCGGAAGTTGCTACGTCAATGGCGAAATATCCTGCCACACGGTGGGCTGTGGATTGAGGTTGTCAGCCATCTAGCTCCGCCGGGGCAACGACTCTCAACCTCACACGCGGTGAAGTTTTTACGGGTTGCCGAAGACCTGGGACTTCCCTCGGTGCTCACCAATGCGGTGCGCTATGTTAGCCCCGATCAAGCAGCCACCGCCGATGTGCTGGATGCGGCCCGTAGCTTGACCAGTTTAGATCAGTTACACGATCTTCAGCCCACTGGCCAAGGGTGGCTGAAAAGCTCCGCACAGATGCACCAGCTGGCTGGCGAAATATCGCATCAGGCAGGTACCGGTCTGAGCGGAGCCCGTCAGCTGATCACCCGTACCCAAGAGCTGGCTCGCCGGTGTGTGCTGGATCCTCGAACCGATCTTGGATGGGGACAACCCAGGGTGCCAGAAACCGGGGTGATCGGTCTGAGCGCAGATCCCGGACGTGAACTCACGCAACGTTGTCGGGCCGGACTTACTCAACGCTTTCCCGGAGTGCCGGAACATTCCCGCCACGGAATTCAGCTGTCCCATCGCCTGCAACACGAGCTGAACATCATCCAGGACTTGGATTTTTCCAGCTATTTTCTCACCGTGGCAGAAGTGGTTGCCATGATTGAGAACATGGGAGTGCGTGCCTCGGCCCGTGGCTCGGGTGCGTCCTCGCTGGTCAATTACGTTTTACGTATCTCAGATGTCGACCCCATCGAACACGAGCTGATCTTTGAACGGTTCCTCTCTCAAGATCGGTCGACTCTGCCCGATATTGATATCGACGTCGAATCTGCCCGACGCCACGAGATCTACCGAGCGATCTTTGATCGCTTCGGTGACTCACGCACCACGTTAATGAGCATGCAAAACGGGTACCGAGTTCGCGGGGCGATCCGTGATGCTGGACGTGCCCTGGGCATGGAAGAACACGACGTCGATGCCATTGCCCAACAGATGTGGCGGTTTTCAGCCTCACATTTTCGAGAAGCCATGGAGACTATGCCAGAACTAGCAGAGTTCTCCCACCGGTTACAGGCCCAACGGAGCTTGGGCAATCACCAGCTGGACTTACTAGTTGATATCACCGAACGCCTCGACCGGTTGCCACGACACATCTCCATGCACCCCTGCGGGGTGATCCTCTCCGATTCCACCCTGCTCGATCGCACCCCGGTGCAACCTTCCGGGATCGATTTGCCCATGAGTCAGTTTGATAAACACGACATGGACTCGATGGGGCTGTTGAAACTGGATGTGCTGGGAGTGCGCATGCAGTCCACCATCGCCTACACGCTCCAGCAGATCCAGGAATCCACCGGGGAAGTCATCGACCTCGAACACGTCAGCCGCGATGATCGCGCTACCTTCGACATGATCGGTAGTACCCACACCCTCGGATGTTTCCAAATTGAATCACCGGGCCAGCGTGAGCTGATCGGCAAACTGGAACCCCGAAACCTCAATGACCTGATCATTGATATCTCGTTATTTCGCCCCGGCCCCATGAAATCCGACATGGTGAGGCCTTTCCTTGATTTCCGCAACGGAGATGCCCCGGCGCACTATCCTCACCCGGCGCTACAAGGGATTCTGGAAGAGACCCACGGGGTCACGGTATTCCATGAACAAATTCTGCGCACCCTGGATACACTGACCGGTTGCGGACTGGCCCGAGCCGATGAGCTACGTCGTCAACTCGGCTCGGAGCAACAAGACAAGGTTGAATCCTATTTTCGTTCCCGGGCACACCAACGAGGTTGGGACCGCGCAGTCATCGACGAGGTGTGGAATACCCTGGCAGCTTTCGGGTCATTTGGGTTCTGTAAAGCACACGGGGCAGCCTTCGCGGTGCCGACCTACCATTCAGCCTGGCTAAAAACCCATTACCCCGAAGCCTTTATGGCTGCAGTACTCGAACACGACCCCGGTATGTATCCGCAACGTGTGATGGTCGCCGAAGCCCGCCGGTTGGGTATCCCGGTGCTTCCGGTCGATATTAACCGGTCCACTGAGCACATGCACCTGGAATGGGTGCCCGACCAAAAGCGTTGGGGCATCCGGCTGTCGCTGACGACGGTCTCGGGCATGAGCGCGACCGAACGAAAACGTCTCCTCGCGGCACGGCCCTATACCACCCTGGCTGATGTGCGCGATCGCTCCGGACTCCATCGCCGGACCTTAGAACACTTAGCACAGCTCGGTGCTCTCGATGCTCTGATCACCCCGCACGGGCTGTCGCGGACCGATCTGGTGCACTATCTGCAACACCAACATGCCCGACAAGACTCTGCCACAGGAGACCTGTCGGGCCGTCGAGTCCGCAAACCGTCGCGTCAAATTCCCGGGCAACTGGCCTTTGAACTTCCCGACACCGAGCTGTCGAGCCTGCCGGCACTGTTTCCTGCTCCGACGGTAACCGAACAGGTTGCGACCGAATTAGATCTCACCGCCTTGGATACCACCGCGCACCTGATGCAATCCCACTACCCGTATCTGAATGCTCTGGGAGTGACCCCAGCTGACAAACTGTTGAGCCTGCGCACTCAATCTCGCGTGTTGGTTGCTGGAGTTAGAGTTGCTACTCAAACTCCGCCGATGCGTAGCGGACGTCGGGTGGTGTTTATCTCTGTCGATGACGGGACCGGACTCGTTGACACCACGTTCTTTACTGAGGCCCAACATAACTCCGGCAACCTGCTGTTTGGTTCCCGTCTCTTGCTCATTGAAGGTACGACACGTAGAACCGGTCGCCGAGCAGTCAATGTGCAGGCTGTTCGGGCTTGGGACCTCCATGACCGGCAACGTCTGCCCGACCCGGACTACTTAGACAAAACCCGAGAGCAATGGGCCGCCTGGTTAGACCGTGACCGCAAGCTTCCGCCGCTGAAGGTCATACCCCACCATGCCCGGCCCATTCCCGTTCCAGATCCCGAGACGTGGGAACCCACGCCCCTTGACAGCACTCCACAACCATGATCTCAGGACACAAACAAAAACGAAGGGACCACCATGTACCTGAGCACACCAGATCAACCCATTAGCCTGGCTGCTCCCAAAAACATCGTCTACGCATTCCAGCAGGCCTGGAATCAACACGACGACCACCACTTAGCCAAACTGTTTGTTGCTGACGCCTCATTCGTTAGTGACACCGGATTGTGGTGGACAGGCCACGACGAGATTCAGCGAGCTCACGCGGAAGACTTTCAGGGCCCCCTGCGGGCGGCAAGCATCATCGTCGGCCGGGTCGAACTACGCATGCTGGGCGACCGCCACGCCATGGTCCAGGCCCGCGTCACCATGACCGGACACCACGATCGCACAGTACCGGCTGATCACCCCCGTCGCATGATCATGAGTTTCGTCCTCGCCCGAACAACGCATTCCTCACCGGAGTCAGCGACCACCGGTGGAGCACACTGGCGTATCGTCTCCGCGCACCAGACTGATCTCACCACTCATGGTCTCGCAGCTTGTGTCGATGCCGGCCCTACTGGGCTCTAACGGGAATACTGTTGTCTTATGATGAAGACTTCATGGCTGGTCTTGACCGCCGGACTAATGCTGACGGTGACCTTGGCAGGCTGCTCGAACGATTCCCAGGAGCCGGAGGAGCCCGCGAGCCCAGAATCAGCCACCACTGCCTCAACTCCGAGTCCGTCACAGACGGTTATGGACAGGCCATCAAACACGTTAAAGCCGGGCGAGAAAACGCTGACTGACAGCAACAGTCCGTCAGCAACCGACCAGGACACGTCAGGGGATCAGCCACCGCTGAGCTCCGGTGTTCAGGAATCTGAGGGATTCCCGGACTCTTCCCAGGGTGACGGCCTGTATGCCACCGGTGTGCGGTCAGCGGTCCACGAGGGGTATGACCGCATTGTCATCGACCACGCCGGGAGCGGAACACCGGCCTATCGGGCTGAATACACCGATCACCCACTGGCTCCAGGTATTGGGGAACCCATTCCGGGAGCCGAGGAGTCTTCCGGCACCTATTTAGAAATCAATCTCACCGGCATGGCCTCCCACGATCAGGTTGACGAAGCCCAGGCGCTACAGAACGGGCATCGGGTGACCTCCCTGGATGCCCAAGTGGCCCAAGATGTGGTGACCTACTTACCCTGGGAGGCCACCTCGACCTATTACATTGGCGTGGACCAACAACGTCAGTACCGCGTGCAGGTTCTCGAAAATCCCAGTCGCGTGGTGATTGACCTCGCCCATGACTGACAACACTCAGCGAAATAGGGGAGAACCCGGGGTCAGGCGTAGAATGTGCTGTGGTTGTTTGGTGGTCCCGTATGCCATCAAAAGCTCAACCTGACATCAAGGAGGAACAGGCCTGTGGCCGAAATGAACCAAATCACGATCACCGTTGATGGCGAACAACGTGCGGTGGGCGCAGAGACAACCGGTACCGAACTCTTCGTCGATCAAAAAACCACGGTGGTCATGAAAGTCAATGGCGCATTGCAGGACCTGTCCCGCACCATTCCCGATGGTGCCGACGTGGTGGCTGTGGACATCACCGACCCTGAAGGTCTCGAGGTATTGCGTCACTCGACCGCACACGTGCTGGCCCAGGCCGTTCAAGAGCTGTATCCCAATGCAAAGCTGGGTATTGGCCCCTACATTACCGACGGGTTCTACTACGATTTTGACGTCGAGGAACCTTTTACCCCAGAAAACCTGAAGGCTCTGGAAAAGAAAATGCTGAAAATTGTCAACCAGACTCAGCATTTCCGTCGCCGTGAAGTCACCGAAGCGCAAGCCCGCGAAGAGCTGGCTCACGAGCCCTATAAACTCCAGTTGCTCGACAAACAGCACGAAGCCGATACCACCGGCGAAGGCGCCTCAGTAGAGATTGGCGCCGGCGAAATCACCATCTACGACAACATCGATCACCATGGTGAAACCGTCTGGAAAGATCTCTGCCGTGGACCGCATGTGCCGACCACCAAGCTGATCTCCAATGCTTTCGCCCTGACCCGCGCCGCTGGCGCGTACTGGCTGGGGAATGAGAAGAATAAGCAGCTACAACGCATCTACGGTACCGCTTGGCCGACCAAACAGGATCTGAAAGCCTACCAGGAACGCGTGGCTGAAGCCGAGCGTCGTGACCATCGTAAACTCGGTGCCGAACTAGACCTGTTCTCTTTCCCCGATGAGCTCGGTTCCGGTCTTCCGGTCTTCCACCCCAAGGGCGGAATTATTCGTAAGGAAATGGAAGACTATTCTCGGACCCGCCACGAAGAAGCCGGCTACGAGTTCGTCTATACCCCGCATATCACCAAACAGCACCTGTATGAAGTGTCCGGCCACCTGGACTGGTATGCCGAGGGGATGTTCCCGCCGATGCATGTCGATGAAGAGCGGGACCCAGAGACCGGCGACGTCACTCGCCAGGGCCAAAACTACTACCTGAAGCCGATGAACTGCCCGATGCACAACTTGATCTTTGCCTCTCGTGGCCGGTCCTATCGTGAACTGCCGTTGCGGTTATTTGAGTTCGGGTCGGTCTATCGCTATGAGAAATCCGGTGTCGTGCACGGTCTGACCCGCGTGCGCGGGATGACACAGGATGACGCGCACATCTACTGCACCCGCGAACAGATGAAAGACGAGCTGTCCAATACCCTGAAGTTTGTGCTGGACTTGCTGAAGGACTACGGGCTCGACGACTTCTATTTGGAACTGTCGACTAAGGACCCCGAGAAGTTCGTGGGATCGGACGAGATTTGGGAAGAAGCCACCCGCACCCTGGCCGAAGTGGCCACCGACTCCGGTCTGGAACTGGTTGACGATCCGGGTGGGGCTGCCTTCTATGGACCGAAGGTCTCCGTCCAGGCTCGCGATGCCATCGGACGCACCTGGCAGATGTCGACCATCCAGCTGGATTTCAATCTGCCGGAACGTTTCGACCTGGAATACCAGGCAGCCGACGGCACCCGGCAGCGTCCGGTGATGATCCACCGCGCGCTGTTCGGCTCGATTGAACGCTTCCTTGGCGTGCTCACCGAACACTACGCGGGTGCTTTCCCCGTCTGGTTAGCTCCCGAACAAGTCATTGCCATCCCGGTTGCGGAGGCATTCAATGACTACTTGGACACCATTGTGCAACGGTTGCGCGAGCGCGGTATTCGGGTGCGATTGGATGATTCCACCGACCGATTCCCGAAGAAGATCCGCACCGCCTCGAAGCAGAAAGTTCCCTTCGTGCTGATTGCCGGGGGAGAAGACCAAGAAGCCGGTGCGGTCTCCTTCCGGTATCGGGACGGTTCCCAGGACAACGGGGTGCCGATCGATCAAGCCATTGAACGCATTGTGCAGGCGGTGGAGACTAAAGAGCAGGTTTAAATCATGACGGATAACCAACAGACTCCTCACCCAGAAGACGCCGAGGTGACCGATGGCTTTGAGCTGCCGGGAACCCCGGACCGGCTCGATCGGTTGTGGACCCCACACCGGATGGCCTACGTCAAGCGTGGCCAGGGACAAGTCAAGGATGAAGCAAGCTGTCCGTTCTGTGCTGGCCCCTCACGTAGCGATGAGGACTCCTTGATTGTCACCCGGGGTGAGCATTGTTATGTGTTGATGAACCTCTATCCCTATAACCCCGGGCACCTGTTGGTGTGTCCGTACCGTCATGTTCCTGACTACACGGACCTAACCATCGAAGAGACTGCCGAATTCGGACGTCTCAGCCAGATTGGCATGGTCGTGCTCCGACGGGTTTCACGAGCCCAGGGGTATAACCTGGGGATGAACCAGGGCAAGGTCGGCGGTGCCGGGATTGCGGCCCACCTGCATCAGCACATTGTCCCGCGGTTTGGCGGAGACGGGAACTTTATGCCCATTATCGCCCAGACTAAAGCACTGACGCAGACTCTGGCAGAAATGCGCGAGCTCATCGCCGAGGATTGGCCGGAGGCGACCCAAGAATTTGACCACCACCAGTCGCAGTCCGGTCACCAGACCGATGCCGCTGACCGTTCACAATGAGGCGCTATGACTACTTACACCCCTGCCGAGGACGAATCCACGCAGAACCCCCTGAGCCTGGGCGAGATGTTCTTGCTGTTATGCATCGATGATCGTGGAAAATTGTTGGCTTCCAAAAACATGGTGTCGTTGGCCTTGGCCGGAGCTGAATTAGCGGACCTTACCCGCCGTGGCCTGCTGACTGTCACGCAGGACCTGGTCATCCAATCAGAAGAGTTTTCTGGAAGTGACACGCCGCTGGCGCGAATATCCCAGGTCCTAGAGGATTCCCCTGAGAATCAGGACGCCGAACAGTGGATCTACCGGTTCGGTCGTACCGCGCTGTTCGATGCGGTGTTGGCTCAGCTCGAAGAACGGCAGATGGTCGAAGAGCTCAACAAAAAAATATTGGGCATTTGGCCCTGCACCCGGTACCGGAAGTGGGGTGCGTTCGAGAACGTCGACATTGTGACGGTGCTTCGCGGAGCGTTATTTGAAAATGAGCCTGTGGATCTCACCACCTGGCCGGTGCTGGCGCTGATGAACATGACCGGCATCTTAGACCAGGTCTTCCCGAACTTCAGCGCCGATACGGTCTCGCGCGTGCTGTATACCCGCCCGGGCATGACGCAGACCTCCGTGACTGAATCTGTTGCCGAGGTGTTGCAAGCTACCGAAAATGTCCTGGCAGAACACCTCACGGCAACCCGTGGCGGGGCCTCCGGTTTGCCCGGCACCCGTGACTTGCGTGGCAAGGACTAAGAAGCACCAACTGCCACAGACCGTGAGGAGACCAAGGTTGGCTTTTAGGTGAGCTGTTCGGTGATATTACGCTTGATGCGACCCAAGAGCGCGCTCATGCCACGCAAACGCAAGGGTGTGAGTGCCTTAGTCAGACCCAGCTGGCTGGCCATATCATCGGGCACGGCCAGAATTTCGGAGGCTTTGAAACCGGAAATCCCCTGAAGGACCACTGAGGCGAAACCGCGGGTCGTGGGTGCCTCCGCTGGCGCGGAAATCACCAGAGTCACCTCGGGGTCTTCTCCCTTACCGGTTTCAACCGCCAAAAATAGTGGGGTCTGGCACTCTACAACCTGTTCCATCTCGTCCTCGTGCCCGGCGTATTTTTCCGGAACCTCCGGCAACTCCTCGGAGAATTCAAAAAGTAATTCCAGACGGTCTGCCTCGGGAACGGCCTGAAAATCGTCGATGATCTCCTGTAGCGGGGCGGGATAGGTTGCGGTCATAACACCCTTTCAGCAACGAAGGACCTGCCGGCGCTGATCTGGGCCACCGGCACCGCTCCATTCTACGCCGATGGCACCTGTCATCCTAACGACAACAGGTGCCATCACTGTGGGCTGAGCAGACCAGATCCGGTTCTGAATCTGACCTAGTGCGACCGTGGGTCGGTGCCGGGTTCTTCGCCTTCTACAATCGGCACACCCACCGAGTTACCCCACTCTGTCCAGGAGCCGTCGTAGTTCCGCACCGAATCGTAGCCGAGTAGGTACTTCAGCACGAACCAGGTGTGGGAAGAACGCTCACCAATACGGCAGTAGGCAATCACATCATCGGTATCACCGAGTTCAGCCTGCTGGGTGTAGATCTCGCGAAGTTCCTCGACCGATTTGAAGGTTCCATCCTCGCGGGCTGCCGAGGCCCACGGCACCGACTGCGCGGTAGGAATGTGTCCACCGCGCAGGGTTCCTTCTTGCGGGTAGCCGGCCATGTGGGTGGTCTCTCCGGTGTATTCAGCGAAGGAGCGCACATCGATCAGGGGGCGATGGCCAATATGGTTGAGCACCTGGGATTGTACCGCACGGTTGGTGGTATCGTCGCGGTCCACAACCGGGTACTCGACGGCGCTGACATCAGGCTTCTCCTGGGTGATTTCGCGTCCTTCGGCAATCCACTTATCCCGTCCACCATTCATCAACCGAGTGTCTGGGTGACCGAAGAGCGTGAATACCCACAGTGCGTAGGCAGCCCACCAGTTGGACTTATCGCCGTAGAACACCACGGTGGTGTCGCGGTCGATCCCTTTGGAACCGACCACCTCGGCGAACTGTTCTGGCGACGCGAAGTCACGAGTCACCGGGTTATTAAGTTCGGTGTGCCAGTCAATTTTGACCGCGCCAGGGATGTGGCCGGTGGAGTACAACAGCGTGTCTTCATTGGACTCCAAGATCACCACGTTGGGATCATCTTTGTGCTGGGCAACCCACGCGGTGGAGACCAATTTTTCCGGGTGGGCGTATTCACTGGACTCGACCGGGGGAGTGTTTTGTGTCTCGCTCATCGTGGTTGCACCTTTCCGTTGGGGTCATTGACTCACGTCACTGTGTGGGTTTAACCCTAATCTTCGACGATGGTCGATGGCAGGGTCCCGGGGGTGTTTGCGTCATACAAAGTCATAGGATGCAGGTGCGCTCGTCGGGACGAAACAGGATGTCTTCTGGCAGATGTATCGGGGCGAGAAGTTTTCGGGGTAGTGTCGTGACAGGAAACTTCACTGGTTTCTTCTCATCATCGTTTCCTACCAGAAGGGCCTGTTCCTCGTGACCGAGATTGTCCGCTTGGCCGAACGTCAACCCCAGGTATCTGCCGAACAACTGCTGGCAGGATTCCACCCCTCCTATCGCTTTGGTGAGGTGTCGTTCGAGACTTACATTCCTGATGATCGGTATCCATCTCAGGCTGAAGCGGTCAGTCGTCTGAAAAAATTCGCCGAGTCCATCTCCGGTTCCGGTTCGAACACCTCCGGAGGGTTCCTCGGTTTATTTGGGAAGAAAAAGAAGAAGGACAACCAGCCTGCCGGCCTGTACCTTGACGGTGGTTTCGGTGTAGGGAAAACCCACCTGTTGGCCTCACTGTGGCATGCGGCCGGAGGCGACCATAAAGCATTCGGTACCTTTGTGGAGTACACGAACCTGGTCGGGGCACTAACCTTTAGCAAAACCGTTGAGGTGCTCAAACAGTACTCACTGGTGTGCATCGACGAGTTCGAACTCGATGATCCCGGCGATACCGTGCTGATGTCGCGTCTGATGCGTGAGCTGGCCGATGCCGGGGTGAAACTGGCGGCTACATCCAATACTTTGCCAGGTGCACTCGGAGAAGGACGCTTCGCTGCCCAAGACTTCAAACGGGAGATTCAGGTATTGTCCTCTCAATTTGAAGTGGTCCGCATTGACGGTGAAGACTACCGCCACCGCGGTCTGGAAGAAGCCCCCGACCCGGTGGAGGATGACAAGATTGAACACCTGGCCCAGGAGAACTTCCCCGAAGCCCACGTCGTGGCGGTCGACGATTTCGCAGCGTTGATGAAAAACCTCTCACAGGTTCATCCCTCCCGTTATCGCGAAATGGTCAAGGATATCGACGTGCTGGTGCTCCACGACGTGGAGACCATTACCGAGCAGGCGATGGCCCTGCGGTTCGTGGTGCTGGCCGACAGACTCTACGATAAGGACGTTCCGGTTATCGCCTCCGGTGTGCCATTCGACCAGCTGTTCACCGAGGAGATGATGAACGGCGGGTACCTGAAGAAATATTTCCGAACGGTCTCGCGCATGACCGCGTTAGCACGGGAAGGTGTGCTCGGCCAAACCGAAGCAAAGTAGACCCGGTTTCGGCACCGGCGGGGGTTGCAGAGACAAAAGCAGGCTGGTCACGATCTCGCGTGACCAGCCTGGTGTTGGAGCGGATGACGAGATTCGAACTCGCGACCCCCACCTTGGCAAGGTGGTGCTCTAGCCAGCTGAGCTACATCCGCATGAACCATCCACCGGTTCAGTGCGCGATACTGGACTCGAACCAGTGACCTCTTCCGTGTCGAGGAAGCGCGCTAACCAACTGCGCCAATCGCGCTCAGATGCCGTGGCCATCGACCACAGTATCAGAACTTGAACACTCCCTATACTACTGGGTTACCACCCTGTCCGGGGGAGCATCTGAGGTGGGGACGGGAGTCGAACCCGCGTAGACGGCTTTGCAGGCCGCTGCCTCACCACTCGGCCACCCCACCAGGGTGCTTGTTCTGCGAGCGGATGACGAGATTCGAACTCGCGACCCCCACCTTGGCAAGGTGGTGCTCTAGCCAGCTGAGCTACATCCGCATCAGAAAACCGCGTCCGGAGCCCCGGGGGCGATTTCCAACGAGTTGAAACTCTATTACACAAACTCACGATTCGTCCAATCGAGCACCAGTGGCGGTGTGTCGTGAGCGGGATCCTGCGGTGTTTAGCCCCCAACAGACACCTTCGTATGCCACCGTGAGCCCGCAATGATGCGGCAGACCGAGAAAGGACGCGTGAGTGTCGTGTGATCAAGCGCTCATGGGCACCACTGCACCAGGGCGCGATCGTCACGACTCAATCTGGAGCTGTCGGTGGTCATCGGCGACAATGGTGACTATGACTCAACCCCTGTTGGCGCATCAAACACCTGCCGGACGTATGTATGCCCGAAGTACCCGGGATGCTCCCCAAGTTCCGTCCATCACCACGGTCATTGCGCAACAGCCAGCTGACCTGACCGGTTGGGCCAGCTATATGGCCACCCAGGCACTGATCACAGATACCCGATTGCCACAGGCGCTTGGCTCCGGGCCCAAACTCAAAGCGCTCGCTCGACACGCCAATGAGGCCGCCAGCCAGTACCGCGACCAGGCAGCCGAACGTGGTGACCGGGTGCACTACTATGCAGAACAGGTGGCCCGCGCACAGCTGGGTCAATCTCATCAGGTGCCACAGGCTCGTCAACTGCTGGTCGAGCACGCAGAGACTGCTTTCGCGGACCGCTTCGATGAGTGGTGGGATAACTATCAGGTCCGCGCTCTGGCCGCTGAAGTCACGGTGTGGAATCACACGGTCGGTTATGCCGGGACGTTGGACCTGGTGGCCGAAATTGGTGGCCGGATCTGCTTGATTGATTACAAAACCAAAGGCACGACCCGTGATGGGCGGGTGAAGCCACTGGATGAAAAAGTGGTCATGCAATTGACCGCCGGCATGAAAGCCGAGGAATCCTTACGTGATGCCGACCAGGGTAGCTGGGTGCCCTGGGAATTTGGGCATGACGCGGTGCTGTTGGCGGTGGCCCTGGGCGAAACCGAAGCGGTGGCCTATCAAGCCCGCCCCGAGGTGCTGGCCGATCACTGGCGCAAATTCTGGTCACTGCGTCAAGCCTGGGAGTACGCCCGCGTGGTGGAGAACACTCCTCCTGCGCTACGACCCATTGCCCCGCCGGCGAGCGCGCGCTAGGCCGTGCGCTCAGATCGGGATAAGGTGGCCTGGTGACTGTTTTAGCTTTACGCACGGTACCAGACCCGGTCCTGAAGACTACCTGCCGAGAGGTTGATTCGGCTCGTTTCGGAACCGACAAACTGCGACGTTTGATCACAGACATGATGGAAACGATGCAGGCGGTCGACGGTGTCGGGTTAGCCGGCCCCCAGGTCGGGGTCAGCCAATCGTTATTCGTCTTCGACGTGGAGGGTCGGCAAGGTCACGTCATCAATCCTGTCCTCGAGGTCAGCGGTGACGTATTGTACGAGCCGTCGGAAGGTTGCCTGTCGGTACCGGGACTGTTCTACGCGCCACCCCGGCGCGCAGAAGCGACAGTAACCGGACTCAATACCGAAGGCCAGACCGTGACCTACCACGGGCACGGCTTGTTCGCGCGGATGCTTCAGCACGAAACCGATCATCTGACCGGTCACCTGTTTGTGGATCGTCTGCAAGGCGAACAACGGCATCAGGCGCGCCGGGCGATGAATACCAAACAGTTCAAGGCTGACACTGCCCAGACCCAGCATCAACGGGCCGAGCAGATCGGCTCGGCGTTTATGCGCGAGGGTCACTCCGCCGGCCCGCACTTGGCCCCGAGCCTGAAGCAACATACCCCCGGAGGAAAACGAGGCTAGGATGCGCATACTGTTTGCCGGCACCCCGCAGCCCGCGGTGACCGCGCTGGAATCCCTGCGGGCTACGATCAGCACTGACGTGGAGATCGTTGGCGTTTTGACCCGTGAGGATGCCCCCACTGGACGTCGTAAGAAACTCACGGCTTCACCGGTGGCTGATTATGCCACGCACCACCGGCTACCGGTCATCAAAGCCAACCGGCTCAGTGGTGTCCACGGCGAATCTGTGCTGGCCCAGCTCGATGAGCTCCAACCCGATCTGGGTGTTGTGGTTGCCTACGGGGCGCTGCTACCGGCAGACGTGTTGGCGCATCTTCGTCTGGGCTGGATCAATCTACACTTTTCGCTCTTGCCCGAGTACCGTGGCGCGGCCCCGGTTCAACAGGCCATGATTGACGGTCGGTACCACACGGGAATGACGGTATTTCAGCTCGATGAAGGGCTCGATTCCGGAGCCGTGTGGGCCAGACAAAACTACACCATCGACCCGGAGCAAACCGCAGGTGCAGTGCTGGAAGACATGGCAACACGCGGAGGAGAGCTTCTCGCACACACCGTGGAGACGATCTCGGCCGGAACGGTGACGCCACGAGCACAGACCGGGGACTCTAGTTACGCCCCCAAGCTCTCGGGCGTCGATGGTTTGATTGATGCTAACCAGCCGGCTGAGCGCGTGCTCGCCCGGATTAACGGCACCACCCCGGAGCCGGGCGCTTGGGGGATGCTGGTCACCGACAACCTCGGTCCGACGGCAGACGGCGGTGACGAAGACCCCACGGCTCAAGCAGTGCGAGTCAAGCTCGGCGGCGCACGTCAAGTCACCCCGGAGGAGCCGACTGCATCCCAGGCCGGTACCCTCAGCGTGCGAGGCAAGCGCGTCGTGCTGAGTTGTGCGGAGGGAAGCGTCGAAATTACCGCAATCCAGCCGGCCGGGAAGAAAATGATGCCCGCCATTAATTGGGCTCGCGGTCAGAACGCACCGGTCAGACTCCTGACTACCGCGACCGCCCCCGATCTATTCGTGGCCAGCACAGGGAAGACAGATCAGAGACGATGAACACTGCATACCAAGACAACTCGGCTGCTGAACCACGTCGTGAACGTCGAAACCGGCAGGGACGAACTCGCAACCGTGGTGCCTCGGGCAAGAAACGGCAGTATTCCTCCCAGGCGCCCTCGCACCGCAACCGCACCGCAGATCCGGCGCGGCTAACCGCTTACCAGGTGGTACGTGCTGTTTCGGCCGATGATGCCTACGCAAACTTGGTGCTACCGCAGTACATTCGGCGCAACCGGCTGAACAAACGTGACGCCGGGTTCGCTACAGAGCTGACCTACGGTAGCCTGCGTTGGCAGGGTAGCTACGATGCGATTCTGGCCGAGTGTGTGGACCGGGAATTGGACAAGCTTGATCCCGAAGTGCTCGACGTGTTGCGTTTGGGAACTCACCAACTTATGCATATGCGGGTCCCCACCCACGCCGCGCTGGACTCCACAGTGGCCCTGGTGCGAGACCAGATTGGTGCCGGACCGTCCGGATTGGTTAACGCGGTGCTACGCAAGGTATCGCACGCCACCTTCGATGAGTGGCTGGAAAAGTTGGCGCCCGGTGACGGTGACGATGATCTGGCCATCCGGTATGGGCACCCACGCTGGATTGTTCGTGCGTTGAAACAAGCTTTGGTGACCCACGGCCGATCCGCCGGTGAGCTGGTGCAACTCTTGGAGGCCGATAATCTGGCCCCCGATGTGAATCTCGTGGCACTTCCGGGAATCGGAGAACTTCAGCCAGTATTGGATCACGGCGCGGAACCCTCAAGCTTGGCCCCGGATGCGGCCACTTTTTCCGGTGGCGACGCCGGCAAGATCCCCGGTGTGGCTACCGGAGCTGTGCGGATCCAGGACGTCGGCTCCCAATTGGCTGCCCGCGCCCTGGTCGAGGTTGCCCCGGTCGGGGAGTGCGAACGATGGTTAGACATGTGCGCCGGTCCGGGCGGTAAAGCCGCGCTGTTGGCGGCAGAAGCCCAACGCGCCGGTGCGCACCTGGTGGCCAATGAAGTCTCCGAGCATCGATCGCGCCTGGTGGGCCAGGCTCTGGCACCGGTGGAAGGCTCGGTCTGGGAGCTGGTCACCTACGACGGTCGGGAACTCACCGACGGACTGGCACAACACGGAGCACCCGAAACCTTTGACCGCATTATGCTCGATGCACCCTGTACGGGGCTGGGTGCTCTACGCCGCCGTCCGGAGTCGCGGTGGCGTCGCACCACGCAAGATTTGGCGGTGCTTTCTCAGTTGCAACGGCAACTGGCTGATGTGGCCGTGGAGTTGCTCGCGCCGGGGGGATACCTGGGGTATGTCACCTGTTCTCCCCATCAGGTGGAAACTCAGCTCCAAGTCCAGGACTTACTCCAGCGCCACCCCGAGTTGCGACTGGTCGATACGCCGGCAGCGGTCCTGCGGGCCGCCACCGACCGGTTGGAGCGAACCACTCTGACTCCCAGCGCCGAAGGACAACCGGCAACCGCCCAGCTGTGGCCACACCTGCATCACACCGATGCCATGTTCATTGCGGTGATGACCAAAACTGACGGGTCTCGCTAGGCTAAGAGTTTCCCGCCTCCACCATCACACTTCACCTCATCCGCACCCGACACATCAGAGAGAGCACCGTGACGACACCGCAGATTCATCCCTCTATTCTCTCCGCCGACTTTGCGCGGCTCGGCGAGGAACTGCAGAAAATACCCACTGCTGATGCGGTGCACGTCGACGTGATGGACAATCATTTTGTTCCCAACCTGACCATCGGCTTGCCGGTGGTCCAGGCAATTCGTCGGGCCACGAATTTAGGACTCGATATCCACTTGATGATCGAAGACCCCGACCGATGGGCCCCAGCCTACGCCGAGGCAGGCGCGGAGTCAGTAACCTTTCATGCCGAAGCCTCAGCGGCCCCGATTCGCTTAGCACAGCAGTTACGTGCGACCGGTGCACGGGCCTCGATGGCGTTGAAACCAGCCACCCCCATAGAGCCGTACCTGGACATGCTGGGAGAACTCGACATGCTGTTATTGATGACTGTCGAGCCGGGCTTTTCCGGCCAAGCATTCCTCGAGATGGTCCTGCCGAAAATTCGCCGGGCCCGCCAGGCGATCAGTGCGGCAGAACTACCGGTGGCCCTGCAAGTCGACGGGGGGATTAATGCGGAGACCATTGAACGTGCGGCAGCAGCAGGCGCCGACACGTTCGTGGCTGGTTCGGCGGTTTACGGGGCCGAGGATGCAAGCGAAGCCATTGATCAGCTACGCATCCTAGCTGCCCGAGGCCACCGATGCCCTCAGACCCCATCGCGGAGCACAGCGAGCTGACTGGTATGGATTGGTTCATCGACGTTTTCGACTGGACGATCCCGGTTGCCGGTGGAGGTCTCCTGGTCCGTGAGGCCGTGGGGAACCTGTTCGGTCTGGCCTCTGCGCTGGGTGGTATGGTCCGTCGGGTGTGGGCGTGGCCGGTGGGCATCATCGGCAATGTGTTGCTACTGACCGTCTTTCTTGCAGGTGTTTTCGGTGGGGAAGACGCGGTTAACCTACTCGGTCAGGCCGGTCGCCAAATCATGTTCATCGTGGTGTCGATCTACGGATGGGTGCAATGGCAGCGATCGAAGAAAGAACGTGAAGCAGGACGAGACGCCTCAGAATCCACGGCGATTACCCCACAGTGGGCCTCCTGGCCGGTGCGTCTGGGATTAATTATTGCCCTGGTGGGAGGCACCGCCGCCATCACACCCCTGTTTAGGCTCTTGGGATCCTATGAACCGGTCTGGGCAGACACCTGGACATTTGTCGGCTCGCTGTTAGCGACCTGGGGAATGGCCAAAGGGTGGGTTGAATTCTGGCTGATCTGGGTCGCGGTCGATATCGTCGGGGTGCCACTGCTGTTTTCGGCCGGGTATTACGCCACCGGATCGATGTACATCTTCTACGGCGCGTTTACGTTGGCAGGATTCTTTGTCTGGGCCCACGCCAGAGCCCACGAGAAGCCCGAAATAGAAACTCGCATGCCGGACCCCACTCTGCAACCCGGGTCTCATTCTGACGCATCGGATGAGCGCTAACTCACAAGCGAGGAAAGCCAGGTAGTCTGAAGGGGTGAAATCCTTCGAAGAACTCTTTGCCGAACTCACTGAGAAAGCCCACAGCCGTCCAGAAGGCTCCGGCACCGTTGCTGAACTGGACCGGGGGGTACATTTTATCGGCAAGAAAATCGTCGAAGAAGCTGCCGAGGTATGGATGGCTTCAGAATATGAAACCGATGCCGAAGTCGCTGAGGAAATGTCGCAGTTGCTCTATCACGTTCAAGTGATGATGATCGCCAAAGGCCTCACGCTCGAGGATATCTACCGGCACCTCTAAGTCATCTCGGGACTACACCAAGGAGAAAACACACCCATGTTGCGCGTCGCTGTGCCGAATAAAGGTTCCCTATCCGAAGCAGCCCAAGCCATCTTTCTCGAAGCTGGCTACCGGCAACGTCGAGACCGTAAAGAACTCGTCATGGTCGACAACGACAATCAGGTCGAGTTCTTCTATCTCCGCCCACGCGATATCGCCGTCTATGTGGCCGACGGTAGCCTGGACATCGGATTGACCGGCCGTGACCTTTTCGTCGATGCACAGGTCAGCGATACCGCCGAGGAGATCATGGCCTTGGGTTTCGCCGAGTCCACCTTCCGGTTCGCAGCACCTCACGGGCACTTCACGAACGTTCAGGAGCTGGCCGGTAAACGTATTGCAACCAGCTACGATGGGTTGCTTGCTGACTACCTGGATACGTTAGAGATCACCCCTGGCCGTATCGTTCACCTAGATGGTGCCGTGGAATCTTCAGTATCTCTGGGCGTGGCCGATGCGATCGCTGACGTGGTCGAGACCGGTAGCACTCTCAAAGCAGCAGGAATGGAGGTCATCGGTGACCCCATTATGCACTCCGAGGCCATCCTGATCACTCGCACGGGCCAACACCCCACTGGTCTGGATGTGCTGATCCGCCGTCTGAAGTCCGTGTTGGTCGCCCGTCGCTACGTGATGATTGACTACGACATCCGTCGGGAACATCTGAATCAGGCACTCACTGTCACCCCGGGCCTGGAATCGCCGACCATCTCCTCGCTGGCCGATGACAACTGGGTCGCGGTGCGCTCCATGGTGTTGAAAAAGGACATGAATAAGATCATGGACGAGCTGTACCAGCTCAAGGCTCGGGCCATCCTGGCCTCGGCCATTCACGCTATTCGGCTCTAGACCGGCGCCGACCCCACGCGCACCACGTCCCTGCTGTCCCCGAACTACGACAAGGAACTGCTTCGTCAATGTCAGTCGCTATCCGTATTATTCCCTGCCTGGACGTCAATGACGGTCGCGTGGTGAAAGGAGTGAATTTCACCGACCTGCGTGACGCCGGGGACCCAGTAGAGCTGGCCACCCGGTATAACGCAGCTGGGGCTGATGAGATGACGTTCCTCGACGTGACGGCGACTACCGCCGACCGGGAGACCACTTACGAGGTGGTGCAACAAACAGCCCAGCAGGTGTTTATCCCGCTCACGGTTGGAGGTGGGGTGCGCAGTACTGACGATGTCGACCGGCTATTGCGGCACGGTGCCGATAAAACCTCCGTGAACTCCGCGGCCGTGACACGTCCGCTACTGATCAACGAGATCGCCCAACGGTTTGGCAACCAGGTGCTTGTGCTCTCGGTTGATGCTCGTCGAACCAGCGACCCGCAGGTGCTCTCTGGCTTTGAGGTCACCACCCACGGTGGTCAACGCGGCACCGGGATCGACGCTGTGGAGTGGGTGCGCGAGGCCTGCGACCGCGGGGTGGGCGAAATCCTGTTGAACTCTATTGATGCCGACGGGACTCAGCAAGGTTTTGACCTAGAGATGATCCAGGCGGTTCGTCCCCATGCCAGCGTGCCCCTGATTGCTTCCGGTGGCGCGGGTAAACCCGAGGATTTCCCTCCGGCCGTTCAGGCCGGCGCCGATGCAGTCTTGGCCGCCTCGCTCTTCCACTTCGGACCCCACGAAATGATTGCCCGGGTCAAGGAGCAGATACGACAGGCCGGTTTCCCGGTTCGGTGCTCAGGCCAGTGATTTCACTCCGTGTGCGAGGGTGAATGAGGTCTAGGCCTGGTCGATCAGTACCAAAGCGTGGTCGGTACGACCAAAAGCGTGCATCACCAATTCACCGGCCGGTCCGGTGATGTAGGTAAACTCCGACCCATTCTTGGCCACAATACGCTCACCGTTGGAACGCACCAGGGCGACACCCACCGAGGACTTCTTATACTGCCACTTGGCGGTGTGGCTGAGTTGTTCAAAAAGTGCCGAAGCATAGTCCTGCGCGAGCTTGCGTGGTGCCCATCGGTTTTGGGCGCGTCGAATATCTTCGGTGTGAACGAAGAATTCCAGGAGATTGGAAACCTCAGCGAGTCGTTTTCCCGCGAAGGTGCGACGGAACGTGGTGGCGACTTTACGCGCGGTTGAGGGCTTCTGTCCCGGTTTCGGGCCCCGAGCAAATTGTTCGACAAGGCGATGATACTCGGCCACCGACGTGCACTGGTCACCCAACTCCATGGTGCGCTCATAAAGCTTCTCCGACAGCGGGGTAAACAGCAATCCAGCAGCCAAGGGGGATGACTCCCGCAGGTGCAAATGAGCAACCAAATGCTGGGTCCGCCAGCCCTCACACAGTGTCGGCTGATCAGGTCCGGCCGCCAGGAGCGCCGAGACCAGGGCATCGCGGGATGCCGCTACAAAATCATCCGCCCCTGCCAGGGCACCAGACCCTTTTTCCGTCACACTTGGAACCTAGCATGTCTGATGTGAACTCGATAGTGGACAAGCCGTTTTAGACTAGAAGAATCATGAATGCTCCCAACCACGCACCAGACCGCGCCCACACCGGTGGACTCGACCCGGAACTCGCCACTCGGCTGAAGCATAATGACCAGCGATTGATTCCGGCCATCGTCCAGTCCGCTGATACCGACCAGGTGTTGATGCTGGGATATATGGACGATGAAGCACTCCATCGGACGCTGACCACCGGACGGGCCTGGTACTGGTCCCGCTCGCGTGGGGAATACTGGTGCAAAGGGGAGAGCTCAGGGCACATCCAGCAGGTGGTTTCCGTCTCCTTGGACTGTGATGCCGATACGGTGCTCCTGAAAGTTCACCAAACCGGACCAGCCTGCCACACCGGCACCACCAGTTGCTTTACCGACCGGGAAATCCCGATGATCCAACACTAATATCCGGTCACGTCGTTGTGATCATCACCCCTGCCCCGAAACCCGACCCAAGCGATCTTAAACCTTAAGGAGATCCCCATGCGCGAGATGGGCGTCATCAGTCCCAGCCCTGAGGAGTTCCATGCCCTGGCCCAGCGCCACCGGGTGATCCCAGTTACCATGACGGTGTTGGCTGACGCGGTGACACCGGTCGGGCTCTACCAACGTTTGGCTGAAGAACGTGCGGGCACCTTCCTGCTGGAATCTGCTGCTCAAGGCGGAGTATGGTCACGGTACTCGTTTATCGGTGCCGCCAGTTCAGCCACCTTGACCGAACGCAACGGCCAGGCCCATTGGCAAGGACAACCCCCGGCCGGACTGCCCACCCAGGGCACCGTGCTGGACGTGCTGGCCACCACCCTGGATCAGCTGACCTCCGATGTCCGTGCCGATCTTGGCACTGAGGTGCCATACTTACTGTCGGGCATGGTGGGATACCTCGGGTGGGAAACCGTCAGGCACTGGGAGCACCTACCGAATCCACCGGTCGATGATCTGCAGTTACCTGAGTTGGCGATGAACCTCATGTCCGATGTCGCCATCCACGATCACGTTGATGGCACCGTGACCTTAGTGGCCAACGCGATCGATCCCACCGGGCTCCATCACGGAACCGATGAGGCCTACCAGCACGCCGTGTCGCGGGTCCGGAACATGGCTCAGCTGATCAGTGCACCCGCTGCCGAACCGGTGAGTGTCGCCCCAGCCGGCTGGCAGGGCGTCGACACGTTTGAACGGGTTAAACATTCCTGGGATGAATCCGAATTTCTCGCCACCGTCGCCGAGGCACAGGAAGCTATCGCTGACGGCGAAGTCTTCCAAATCGTGGTCTCGCGCCGGTTTACTACCGAAACCCAGGTCTCGGGCCTTCAGGTCTACCGTGCCCTACGGGCCATGAACCCCAGCCCGTATATGTTCCTCTACACCTTTGACCGTCCCGACGGTAGCGGCCAATTCCAGCTCGTTGGTGCCTCTCCGGAAGCGCTGGTCACCGTCAATGACGGCCAAGTGGTTACCCACCCCATCGCCGGCTCCCGACCTCGTGGCACAAGCCTCGACGAGGACCACCGACTGGCCGAGGAACTTTTGGCCGATGAAAAAGAACGCTCCGAACACCTGATGTTAGTAGACCTGTCTCGCAATGACCTGTCCAAAGTCTGCCGACCCGGCAGTGTACAGGTCGGACAATTCATGGAGATTGAACGGTTCAGCCATGTGATGCATCTGGTCTCCCACGTCTCGGGCACCCTGGAACCCAGCGTATCCGCGCTGGACGTGCTGGCGGCTGCCTTCCCCGCTGGCACCCTGTCGGGCTCTCCTAAACCCCGCGCCTTGCAACTGCTCGACGCATGGGAACCCCAAGCTCGCGGGCCCTATGGGGGTGTGGTCGGCTATATCGACTTTGCCGGCAATATGGACATGGCCATCGCCATTCGCACCGTGTTGCTCAAAGACGGGGTCGCCTACGTCCAGGCCGGCGCCGGAATCGTCGCCGACTCGGTCCCAGCCGCCGAAGCAGCAGAAACCGTGGCCAAAGCTTCGGCACCATTGCGGGCCCTGCTTGCCGCTGAACAACTCCATCACTACCGAGACGATAACCGTGATGAGGAACAGTAATGCTCGCGAAGATCTTTTCTCGTCGCAATACCGTGTTGCTAGTGCTCGCCCTCGGTGCGGTGGCCTTGATCTGTGCCACTCAAATCTGGGTACGTGCCACCGAGATTCCCCAAACGCTTGACGCCGAGATCACCGTCAGCGGTCAAGACGTCTCACCGGTGACTACGGCCATGGCCTTGGTCGCCCTGGCCGCCGCAATCGCGCTGACTATCGTCCGCACGGTGGGACGCTGGGTGATCGGTGTGCTGCTGATCCTGGTGGGCGCTATGCTGGCCTGGGCCTGCGGGTTGGTCCTTGCCGATCCCGTCGGGTCCATTCAACCCGCCGTGGCTGAATACACCGGGCTGGCTCAAGACCCCGGCCCGGTGCAGGTGACGGTAGCAGGTTGGATTTGTTTGATCGTGGGAATGGGGTTGGCCCTGCTCGGGGTAGTTGTGTTGGTGGTCGGACGCCATTGGTCACTGTCCAGTTCCCGCAAATACGAAAAAGCCACGACTACCGCGCAACCGGAGTCTGGAACCAGTGGCAGGTTGTCCTCGCCCCAACCGTCCCCCACAGCTGAAATTGATGCCTGGGATGAACTTTCCCGTGGCCAGGACCCCACCTGACGGGCATCCATCAGCGCCGGGCCAGACTGCCGACTCAGACGTAAACAACGACGTGTGCTGATGGCATCTGTTCCGATTAGTGGCAGAATAGAGAATCATCACCCATCTTTGATCAGTGCATAAAGGAGCATCGATGTCTCAGCCCACCGATGAGAAGATCATCATTGACGATCACGGTCGCATTCTCAACGATCCCACCCATGCCGCCCCCGTTGAACACGGAAACTCCCCGGCTGCATGGGCCCTGGTGGTGCTGGTCCTGATCGGTTCGGTTGTGGGTGCTGTGGCGCTACTGGCCGGACAGATATGGTTGATCTGGGTAGGTGGCGTCATTGCCGTGGCCGGACTGATTGTTGGCTTCGTGATGCGTCAAATGGGTTATGGAGTCGGTGGCTCCAAAACCAATAGCTCCCACTAAGGATCGCAGTCGCTATGGGTGGTACCGGTACCGTTCTGGATGAGATCATCCGCGGGGTCCGCGAGGACATCGATGAGCGCATCCGTGCCGTCTCCCGCGCTCAAATCCAACGCGATGCTGTGTCTGTACCGGCTGCTCGCGACGCCCATCAAGCCCTGGTCAACGGTCGCAACGACCCCACTGGCGTCCGGATCATCGCTGAAATCAAGCGCGCTTCACCGTCTGCCGGGTCCCTGGCTGAGATTCCGGCTGCCGCTGAGCTGGCAACCCGGTATCAGGATGGGGGTGCCGCGGTGATCTCGGTGCTGACCGAACAGCGTCGCTTTCGTGGCACACTGGCTGACCTGGACGCGGTTCGAGCGGCGGTGGATGTTCCGGTGTTGCGCAAAGACTTCACCGTTGACGAGTACCAAATCTATGAAGCGCGGGCACACGGGGCTGATCTCATCCTGCTCATTGTGGCGGCGCTCGACGATGCGCAACTGAAAGACTTCATTGACCTCACCCATGAACTGGGAATGAACGCGCTGGTTGAGACCCACACGGTCGATGAGATTCAGCGTGCCTACGAGATCGCACCCAAGATCGTCGGTCTCAACGTCCGTAATTTGAAAACTCTTGAGGTCAATCGCACCCACTACGCTCAGCTGGCCCAACACCTGCCCGAACACGTTGTCCGGGTAGCCGAGTCCGGGGTGACTGGCCCCGAGCATGTGGCCGACTATGCCCGCCACGGAGCCGATGCGGTGCTGGTAGGGGAAGCGCTGGTCAAACACGGTACCCCCGCAGATGCGATCCGTGACTTCCGTGCCACCAGTGTCTCTGGCGAGAGGACTGATGCGTGACTGAGTGCTGCTGGATAGCTCGCCAGTCAATGGTGCCGGTCACGCGAAAAATATTCCCGAAAGAAGAACGTGTATGACAACTGCCGATCACCACATCGCACCGGGGTCCCTGACCGGACCACAGGGACCATACCGGGAAGAACAGGGTCCCTACTTCGGGCCTTTCGGCGGACGCTGGATGCCGGAATCCTTAATTGCAACTCTGGACGAACTCACCGAGGCCTTTAACGCCGCCCGTGAGGACCCTGAGTTCACCGCGGAGCTGGCAGATCTCTACGCCAACTACATCAACCGGCCCTCGTTGCTCACCGAAGTGACGCGCTTTGCCAAGGACCTGCCCGGGGTGCGGGTGTTTCTCAAGCGTGAGGACCTCAACCACACCGGCTCCCACAAGATCAATAACGTGATCGGTCAGGCGCTCCTGGCCCAGAAGATGGGTAAAACCCGGTTGATTGCCGAAACCGGAGCTGGCCAACACGGGGTGGCTACCGCCACCGCCGCCGCGTTGTTCGGGATGGAATGCACCGTCTACATGGGGGAGGAAGACACCCGTCGCCAAGCCCTGAACGTAGCCCGTATGCACATGTTGGGGGCCACGGTGGTGCCGGTAACCGTTGGCTCCCGCACACTCAAAGACGCGATCAATGAAACTCTGCGCGACTGGGTGGCCAGCGTCGACACCACACACTATCTGATGGGTACCGTGACCGGGCCACACCCGTTCCCGGCCATGGTGCACTACTTCCACCGGGTCATCGGCGAGGAAGCACGGCAACAAATCCTGGATGCCACCGGCCGGCTACCGGATGCGGTCACCGCCTGTGTGGGTGGTGGATCGAACGCCATCGGCATCTTCCACGGATTCCTCGACGACCCCGAGGTAGAACTCTACGGTTTTGAGGCCGGCGGATACGGCGTGGAGACCGGTAAGCACTCGGCTCCCATCACCGTTGGCGACGTGGGCATCCTGCACGGAGCGAAGTCCTACCTGATGCAGGACCGCGACGGCCAAACCCTGGAAACTCACTCCATTTCGGCCGGTCTGGACTACCCGGGCGTGGGCCCGGAACACTCCTACTTGAACGGCACCGGGCGAGCCCACTACGAGCCCATCAATGACGATGAGTGCATGCAGGCCTTTTTAAAACTCTCCCGTCGTGAGGGGATCATGCCCGCCCTGGAATCAGCACATGCGGTCGCCGGTGCCATCAAACTTGCCCAGCGGTGGCACGATCAGGGTCTCGTCTCTGCATCCACCCCCGCATCCGAGCAGAAGATCATCCTGGTCAATCTCTCCGGACGGGGCGATAAAGACGTCACGACCGCCGCGGAGTACCTCAACCTGTTGGATGACCGCACCGATACCGAGGAGACACAGCACAGATGACACGGAACCAGATTCGCTCCCGGTGCACCGAGAAAATCGAAGCTGCCCGCCAAGCCGGGCGTACCGCGTTCATCGGTTACCTGCCGGCCGGATTCCCCACACTGCAGGACTCCATTCAGGCCGCCATCGAGCTGGGACGCAACGGCGCTGACATTATCGAGATTGGCTTGCCTTACTCGGATCCGGTCATGGACGGGGAAGTCATCCAAAAGGCCACCGCCCACGCCCTGAACAACGGTTTCCATACTGATCAGGTCTTCCAGCTCGTCAACGACGTCACCGCAGCCACCGATGCGGCCGTGGTGGTGATGACCTACTGGAACCTGGTGTCACGCCTGGGGGTCACCGAGTTTGCCCGTCGGCTGGCCGAAGCCGGCGGAGCCGGACTGGTCACCCCTGATCTGGTGCCCGAAGAAGCTGACGAATGGTTCACAGCCAGTGACCGGTACGAGCTGGACCGTATCTTCCTCACCGCACCGTCGTCCTCGGATGAACGTGTCGAGCTGGTCGTGAACTCCAGCCGTGGTTTCGTTTATGCCGTCTCGGTCATGGGCGTGACCGGAGCCCGTCAACACGTCTCGGAAGCTGCCCAGCGCGTGGTGGATCGTGCGCACCGGGCGGGGGCACCGCGGGTGTGCGTGGGGCTGGGGATCTCACAGCCTGAGCACATCCAGCAGATTGGTCGTTACGCTGATGGCGCGATCGTTGGCACGGCCCTGGTGAGTGCTTTACGCGATCACGGTCCTGTAGCAGTGGGAGAACTTGCCGCTAAACTAGCAACCGGTACTGCTCGCAACTAACGAATCGTAGGAACCGATGTTGTCGACTATCAGCACCTGGGAGACACTGGCAGCTATCCCGGCCCCCGGCTGGGACGGCTTCACGCTAGGACCCCTCGAGATCCGTGCATACGCTCTGTGCATCATCCTGGGCGCCATTCTGGCGTTCTGGCTGGGTAATAGGCGCTGGAAGAAACGTGACGGCGCCGAGGGCGCGGTCTTCGACGTCGGCATCTGGGCGTTGCTCTTTGGTATTGTCGGAGCTCGCCTCTACCACGTTTTCACCAACCCCGGCCCGTTCTTCGGCCCAGGTTTCGACGGGAGCGGTGACCCGGTGCGCATCCTCTACATCTGGGAGGGTGGCATCGGTATCATGGGGGCGATCTCGATGGGCGCGTTGGGTGCCTGGATCGCCTGCCGGCGTTATGGATACAAAATTGCTGCCTTCGCCGATGTTGTGGCTCCCGGCATCTTACTGGCTCAGGCCATCGGCCGATGGGGCAACTACTTCAACCAAGAACTTTTTGGTGGCCCGACAGATCTGCCGTGGGGTCTGGAAGTTGATGCCAACCACTACAATTTCCCGAACGGCTATCCCGCCGATACGCTGTTCCACCCCACGTTCCTTTACGAATCGTTGTGGAACCTGCTCGGCGTGGTCGTGCTCTTGCTGATCGATCGGAAATTCCAATTACGCCGAGGCATGATGCTGTGGAGCTATGTGGCCTGGTATGGCGCCGGACGCACCGTGATCGAGAATCTGCGTACCGACTACGTTGCCGACGTCGAAATCCTGGGTGTCACCATGCGCTTGCACGCCTGGATTTCTCTGGCGCTGTTCGTCGTGGCCGCTGTCATGCTCGTCTACCTGTTCTTCACCCGGCCTCGCACCGCTGAAAAACGCGCGGAAGCCGAAACTGTCTGGCTTCCCGGCCGCGCACCCGATACCACCACACAGACCGCTACAGACACCGAGCATCCGGATTCACCCCAACCGGTGGGATCATCCCGGGTCAACACCAGATCTGAGAGCTAAACCTGCGCGTCGGCAACAGCATCAGTGCGGCGAAACATCCGTCACTGAAGCGTTTCTTTTCTCTACTCATCAGTCCTAGGGTTAAACCTATGAGACATGCAAAAATTGTCGCCACCTTCGGACCTTCGACCGCCAGCTATCACACGACCCGCCAGCTGCTAGAAGCAGGCGTTGACGTGGCCCGGCTGAACATGAGTCACGGTGACCACCAGATCCACCGTGAAACCTACGACACGATCCGCCAGGCGGCTAGGGACCTGAATCAACCGGTGGCGATTTTTGCCGACCTGCAAGGGCCAAAGATCCGGACCGGCACCTTCGAGAACGGTCCTCATGAGCTCACCGCTGGACAGAGCTTCACCATCACGATCGACGATGTGCCCGGCACCGCAGAAAAGGTGTCCACGACCTTCAAAGGATTGCCCGCCGACGTGTCGGTCGGAGACCAATTGCTGGTCGATGACGGTAAGATTCAGTTGCGCGCCACTGAGGTGACTGATACCGAGGTGATCTGTGAGGTCATGGTCGGAGGCGAGATTTCCAACCACAAAGGTATCAACCTCCCTGGAGTGGCGGTCAATGTCCCGGCCCTGACAGACAAAGACCAAGAAGATCTGCGGTGGGCGTTGGACACCGGCGTGGATATGATCGCGCTGTCCTTTGTGCGCAACGCTGCTGATATCGAGCTGGTTCATCAGATCATGGATGAAAAACAGCGCCGAATCCCAGTTATCGCCAAGCTCGAAAAGCCCCAGGCGATTGATAATCTCCAAGACATCGTTGATGCCTTCGACGCGATCATGGTTGCCCGCGGTGACCTGGGCGTGGAGTTGCCCTTGGAAGATGTGCCCGTGGTCCAGAAACGAGCCATTGAAATGGCTCGTCGCTGGGCCAAGCCCGTCATCGTGGCGACTCAGGTGCTGGAATCAATGATTGAGAACCCACGCCCGACACGTGCCGAAGCCTCCGACTGTGCCAACGCGGTCCTCGACGGTGCCGATGCTGTGATGCTATCGGGTGAGACCTCGATTGGTAAATACCCAGTCGAAACCGTGCGCACCATGTCCGAGATCATCACCTCCACCGAAGTCCACGGTCTGGAACGCATCGCCCCGCTAGGCTCTAAACCCCGCACCCGCGGCGGTGCTGTGACTCGGGCGGCCGTGAATATCGCCGAACGGCTAGAAATCACCAACCTGGTGTGTTTCACCCAATCGGGAGACTCCGCCCATCGGCTGTCTCGGTTGCGTCCCGAACAGCCGATATATGCCTTCACCCACTCCGACCAGACTCACAACCAGCTGTGCCTGACCTGGGGTGTCACACCGCGGATCGTGCCCTTCGTGAATTCCACTGACCAAATGACGGCCCAAGTGGATGCTGAGCTGATCCGGGAAGGGGTCGCTGAACCCGGCGAACTTGTGATCATTGTGGCGGGCTCACCTCCCGGTAAGCCCGGGACCACCAATATGCTCAAGGTCCACTGCCTTGGGGATGTCACTTCCGAGGGCAGCGTCGAGACCAGTCAAGAACCGGTCAGTCCCGCACCACGTCACCGTATGGATCAGATATCAGGCTGGTCACCGCTCTAAACCCACCGTGAGCTCTCAGTCCTTGGGGTCTTGCACCCCGCGACTGGAGTTCATCTGCTCAACGACGGTCGCAGCTACCTGATGCATCGTCAGTCGCCGGTCCATGGAGGTCTTCTGGATCCACCGGAAGGCCTCCGGCTCCGTTAGTCCCAATGTCTCCATCAGCCACGTCTTAGCACGATCAACCATTTTGCGGGTTTCAAACCGCTCGGTGATATCCGACACCTCATTGGCCAAAGCTTGCATTTGATCAAACCGGGCTGCCGCCAACTCAATGGCCGGTACGAGGTCCTGCTCCTTGAACGGCTTGACCAAATACGCCATTGCACCGGCCTCAGTGGCTTGAATTATTAACTCCCGTTGCGGCAGCGCGGTGAGAATCACCACCGGAGCGAGTTTCTCGGCACAGATCTCACGGGTTGCGACAATCCCATCCACCACCGGCATCGAAATATCCATCAGCACCACATCCGGTTGGTGTTGCCGGGTGAGATCAATGGCACGTTGTCCGTTCTCGGCTTGACCGACCACCTCGTAGCCGAGGCCTTCGAGCGTTTCGACAATATCGAGTCGAATAATGGTCTCGTCCTCGGCCACGACAATACGACGGGTCTGGCGTGGCAAACCCAGCTGTCCGGTGTCTTGCTCAGACGTCATAACATCCTCCAACCATCGTGGCGTTGACCCCGGTCAAGCGACCGCTGATGTGTACCGAATCACTATTCTACGCAACCTGTTCACCAGCTCGTGAGACACCGCTCTCACCGTGTTCAGAATTTCTTTCCCAGGCAGAATTGTGTGTAGTATGGGTCGAGTGCCAGCCCGAATGGCGGAATTGGTAGACGCGCCGCACTCAAAATGCGGTATCGCAAGATGTGTGGGTTCGAGTCCCACTTCGGGCACCACTCTCCACTGTTCTCAGCGGTCTCTCCGCGTTTACCACCGCACCCTACCCGTGCTACATCGGTGCTTTATGACATCACCCCGACACGGGGCCAGCCTGTGTTTGACTGTCTCCTGCAAGCAGGGAAGGATGATGTTGCTGGTTACCTGGAGGTTCCAGGTCACCTGGTTTAAAATAGATCATCGGAATGACCATCACTGGCACCCACACGTCACACCAACACACAGTCTGATACTCGGAGGGGGAGTCATGCCACAGCCAGCTCAGTGCGGTCGCTCCCATCCAGGGTTCCTTCCTATTCGTTGGGTGCTTTTGCATTCCGGGACGAACGGGCACATCACCCAGTGGGGTCAAATGCTGTCCGGGTTACCGCCCACGTAGACCGATGGCCATCCCCGCTGCGGGGCCCGGGCCATTCCGGTTCCTGCAGGTTTTCTCATCCCTGCCCCCAACGATAAAGGTAACTTCCTTCGTGCTTCTGGCCTCCGTCATCCTGGTCCTTCTTGGCGTGATCAGCGCCGGCCCATTATCGCAATGGCTCGGTCGCAACGCCGGATGGGTATTATGCCTGCCGCTGCTGGCGGCCGCCGTCCTGTTGATGAGCGCCTACATCATCAGTCCCGGCGGTGAGGTGATCGAGTATTATCCCTGGATCCCGGGCCTGCTCGAAATCGGCTTCCACCTCCGACTCAACGGTCTCTCCCTGCTGTTCTCTCTGCTGGTGTTGCTCATCGGGGCCGGAGTGCTGTTCTACTCGCCACGGTATTTGGGCTCAACAAAACTCGTCTCCTTCTATCTGACGATGTCAGCCTTCGCGCTGGCCATGCTGGTGTTGGTACTGTCCAACGACCTGCTGGTCTTCTACATCTCCTGGGAAGGCACCACCTTCTGTTCCTTCTTCCTCATCGCCCGCTCCGGCCCGCATGCCCACCAGCCGGCCATCCGCACGTTACTGGTCACCGTGGCCGGAGGGCTGTGCCTGCTGGCTGCGGTGTGTGTGATGACCGTAGCGGCCGGAACCACCGTGATCACCGAGGTATTAGCCTCCGAGATCTGGACCCGTCCCGGCATCACCACCAGCGTGGTGGTACTGCTGGCGATGGCAGCACTGACCAAATCTGCGCAGTTCCCCTTCCAAGCCTGGTTGCCCGACTCCATGGTGGCCATCTCCCCGGTGTCTGCTTACCTGCACGCGGCCGCGATGGTCAAGGCCGGGGTCTATCTCCTGTTGCTGTTCTCGCCAGCACTGGCCGGGCATGGACTGTGGACCCTGTTGCTGGTGTTGCTGGGAACCATCACGTGTCTGTTCGGTGCTTTCGGCGCCCTGCGTCGGTACGACCTCAAAGAACTGCTGGCCTACTCCACCATGTCCCAGCTGGGCTATCTAGTGATGCTCATCGGTATCGGCACCCCACTGGCGATCACCGCCGCGGTGCTACACACCATGGCCCACGCCCTCTTTAAATCCGCTTTATTCCTCTCCGTTGGCATCATCGACCACCAAGCCGGCACCCGCGATATGCGCATGCTGGCCTCCCGCGACGTGAACATGCCGGCCACTCTCACCGTGCTCACCGTCGCCGCCGCCTCCATGGCCGGTCTGCCACCGCTGTTCGGGTTCGTGTCCAAAGAAACCCTGTTCGACGCACTGATCGAAACAAACCTCCCCGGCGAATTACACGTGGCCCTGACCGTGGCAATCGTCGTGGCAGCCATCTGCACCTTCGCTTACTCGGGCCGACTGGTCTGGGGCGCCTTCGGTAAGTACCGTTCACCCCGTGGCTGGCTGAACACCCCACGGGGCTCCTCGGCCGATATCCGCACCGTTAAAGATGGCAAGATCACCTTCTGGATCTTCCCGATGATTGTCTCGCTGGCCGGTGTCGTCCTCGGGCTGGCTCCCGGGCTCACCGATCAACTCGCCACCGTTGCTGTCTCCGAGGCCGTCGGCAGCTACACCGAAGTCCACTCAGCGCTCTGGCACGGGCTCACCCCCGCCCTGGGGCTATCCGTGCTGGTCATCATCGGCGGGGTGATCGCGGTCTGGAAGATGCCAGAGATCGAAGCATTCCTGGTTCCGCGCGGGATTCCCATTTCCGGGCTCGGCGTGGTCGAAGCCCTGCGTGAAGGACTCATAGACTTCGGTGCCCGTGTGGGTGCCTGGACCTCCGGCCAAAACCCAGGACGCCACCTGATCGTGCCCGCTGTGGCAGTCATTGCCCTGGCCGTCATCGGACTTTTCACACTCCCGGGCCACCTACCCGAACAAGTCGATGGTCTCGATCTGCCCCTGGACTGGGCACTGGTGCTGCTGACCGGGGTCGGTGTATTCGCTACCATCAGAACCCAAACCCGCATTTCAGCCCTGGTGGTTGTTGGCGTGGTCGGCTTCACCACCACGCTGTGGTTCTTCAACCTGGGCTCGGTCGATGTTGCCCTGACCCAGCTGCTGATCGAGATCCTCACCGTGGTGGTCATGGTGCTACTGCTCAAACGGTTGCCCCAACGATTCTCTACGACCTCGCTGCGCCAGGCCCTACCGGCCGCCATCGCGGCCCTGGGCGCTGGTGGCGCCGCCTTCTTTGGCGTCTTCGCCCTGACCGGCCGACGCGAACTGTCTGATGTGGGCTCCTATTACGCCACCGAAGCCGCTGAGATCACCGGCGGCGACAATATCGTCAATACCATCCTCGTCGAATTCCGTGCTCTAGACACCCTGGGCGAGCTCACGGTACTCGGTGTGGCCGGTATCGGCGTGGCGGCACTGTTGACCTCACGCAAGCCCGACCCGGTGTTGCAATCAGCAGCCTCTAGCACCTCGCCACTGTCGCATCCTCACGTGAATCTGGCGTATCTGCGCAGCTTCACCAAGATCGCCGTCCCGGTGATGATGGTGCTCTCCCTGGTCACGCTGGTCCGTGGCCATAACGAACCCGGCGGCGGATTCATTGCCGCGCTACTGGCCGGGGCCGGGTTCTCGTTGCTGTACCTGGTCGCTTCCTCCGATCAACGCGCTCCTGTGCGCTGGCCTTATATCACGCTGATCGGTACCGGCGTGGTCGTCGGTGTGCTCACCGGTATCTGGGGCATACTCGAAGGATCCTTCCTCACCCCACTACACGCCGATGTATTTGGCCTGCACCTCAACACCGCGCTGATCTTCGATCTGGGGGTCTACTTGGCGGTGCTGGGCTTGATCCTCATGGCTTTCAACCTGTTGGGTATGGATCAACCCCGCGATGACGGCGCTCTGGGACAACAATTGCCTCCACCCCCGGACCCCCACCCGACCACCGGAGTGCTCCCCTCACAGCGGATCCGGACTGAATCGCGGTCCCGGCAACCAGACACTGATGCAAACCCCTCACACGATCGGCAGGTGAAACGATGACCCTGGCACTAACCGTTGGCCTCCTTGTGGCAGGGGCCGTGTACCTGTTCACCAAACGAGAAATGTTGCGCATCATTCTGGGCTTCATCCTGCTTGGCCACGCCGGAAACTTGGTGCTGATGGCTGCCGGTGGCGCGTCCCGACGTCACGAGCCCTTCGGCGAGGTTGACCCCGAACTGGCCGCCGACCCTTTGCCTCAAGCCATGGTGCTCACCGCGATCGTGATTGCCTTCTCCATCACGGTATTCATGCTCGTCCTCGCGGTCACCGGTGACCGAGGTGACCGTACTGCCGGTCGCACCGAGACTCTGGACACCACAGCAGAGGCGGTCTCTGACGCCACCATCCCGGGCACGGCCACCCACACCTTGGAAGTCTTGCACGCCCAGGAAGAGGCCAACGACCAAGCCCGCTCGGCCCAACAAACCGCTGAGCAGTCCCAGCAGGCCGGCACACAGCGTCCCACAGGAGGCGAGAAATGAGCCAAAACCTGCTGGAGATGCTATTGCCGATGATGGTCGCGGTTCCGCTACTGGTCGGCGGGGCCCTGGCGGTGGTCGGTAACCGGCTGAAACTACACGCCTGGGTGATGATGATCACCCAGCTCGTGATCCTGGCCTTTTCGGTCTACCTGGTGGCCTACTTTGCCCACCCCGATCACCCGGATGCGCTGGGCCACTCGGTGGGGTTATGGCCCTATGGTGTCGGCATTCCGTTTGTGGCCGATATGTTTTCGGCCCTGATGCTGACGGTCACCAGCATCCTGACGGTTTGTTGTACCTGGTTCGCGCTGGCCTCCTATGCGGCCAACTCCATGTTCTTTGCCCCCCTGGTGTTGATCCTGGGATCCGGCGTCAACGGTGCATTTCTCACCGCGGATTTGTTCAACCTCTTCGTGTTCCTTGAGGTCATGCTTCTGCCGTCTTATGGGTTGTATGTCCTCTCGGCCAACCGACAGACCCCGGCCCGTCGCGTTCACGGTGCCCGGTTATACGTCACCTTGAACCTGTTCACCTCCACGCTGTACATGATCGGTGTGGGTTTCCTCTACGGCACCGCCGGGAGCGTGAACATCGGTGTGCTGGCCAGCCTGGGGTCCTCCGACCGGACGGTGGCCATGGCCGCGTCGGTGTGTCTGTTGGCGCTGGGTATTAAAGCTGCCATCGTCCCGCTGCACGGCTGGTTGGCCCGTTCCTACCCGGCCACCTCACCGGCGATCACCGCGCTGTTCTCCGGACTACACACCAAGGTCGCCATCTATGCGATTTACCGGCTGTACGCGGTCATTTTCGACGGCGACACCCGCTTTCTGTGGGTCGGAGTATTGCTGTTCTGCCTCACTATGGTCATCGGCGTGCTCGGGGCGGTAGGGGAGAAGACCACCCGCACCATTTTGGCCTTCCACATGGTTTCCCAGATTGGTTACATCCTGCTCGGCGTCGCATTGTTCACCGAATTGGGGCTGACCGCCGGCATCTTCTACCTGCTGCACCACATGATCGTCAAAGCCAGCCTGTTCCTGTCTACCGGGGCCGTGGAAGTCCGCTACGGCACCGGTGTGATCGGTGCACTGGGCGGAATCGTACGTACCGAGCCCTGGGTGGCTGGAGCCTTCTTGGTGGCTGCCCTGTCATTGGCCGGGATCCCACCGTTCTCCGGATTTATGGCGAAGTTCTTGCTGATCCTTGGAGCGGTCGAAGCCGACGAAATCGTCGCGGTCGTCGTGATGGTGGTGGTCTCGTTGGTTACGCTTCTATCGATGCTGAAGATCTGGTCGGGGATGTTCTGGGAAAAATCCGCCCAGCGGACCAAATCGAAATCGCGTAACACCCCCTCGGCCACCCGTATTATTGCCTCAACCGCTTCGGCCTACTCCGATCCGAACTCGCGGACCCCCCAACTGGCCCATATGGCCTCCGAATCACAGTTCCAGACTCTCACGCAGTCGATGACCATTATCGAATCCGACCGGTCGACCGTGCCCAAAAAACGCATTAGCTGGAACCTGTCGCTACCAGCGATCGTGCTCGCTGGACTCACCATCTTCTTGGGCCTGGGCGCACAGCTGCTACTGACCCTGTCCGGGATGGCAGCCGAAGGCCTGCTCGATACCAGCAACTATCTCGAGGCGGTGATGAACGGATGATCACGACCCGACGTTCTGCCAGCGTGGGTGACTACCTCAGCTGGCCCTTCCGGTTCATCTGCGTGTTGGTGTGGTACATCAAAGAAGTGATCGTCGCTAACTGGGCGGTGATTGCCGATAACCTCACGCCCGGACTCAACGCCCACTCTGGGATCGCCCGGGTGCCTACCCGGTGCGAATCCGAACTCGAAGTCACATTGCTGTCCTCAATGATTACTATCACCCCCGGAACCCTGACGCTGGGGACCACCATTGACGTCCACGGGGTGCGGTGGATCTACGTGCACTCGCTCTACGACGGAGATGCGGACGCCATTCGCGAGGGGTCCTGGGATATGGAAGAACATATGCTCCGCGCCAAACGTCCCGAAGGTTTCGATTACCCCCGACCCGAACACCCGAGATCGGGTCCGGAACTCTACAAAGAACTCTTCGATCCCGAAGTTCAGGCTGGAGAGCGCGCCCTCGCCGATGACACCGAGGCCGAGCAGGACGGGAGGTAACCAATCATGGACCTGATCAATCTCGATTTCCTCGGTCTTGACATCGCCTTTGCGCTACTGATCGTCTCGACCCTGGTGGCCACCTGGCGCATGTTGAAAGGACCGACCGAAGCGGACCGTGCCATCGCCGGGGATTTGCTGATGTTCGGTGTGGCCGGACTGATCGCGATCTTTGGGGTTCGACTCGGCGGTCAGTTCACCTTCGACATTGTGCTGGTCGCCTCGGTGATCGGATTCCTCTCCGCCATCTCGCTGGGTCGAGCACTCACCAGGGGGCAACGCTAATGGATATCACCACCTTCTCTTTCGTTCTCGGCCAGGTCTTCGTCGTGCTCGGCGCCCTGGTTTTTGCCACCGCAGCCCTGGGCCTGGTGCGGTTTACCGACCCCTTCATGCGCATCTCCGCCGTTGGTACCGCCGGGGGACTGGGCATGATCCTGGTGGTCGTCGGCTGCCTGCTGGTCCAACCCACCGTGGTTGACACGCTCAAGGTCATCCTGATTATCTTCATGCAACTGGGTACCTCCGCGATCGGCACGATGGCCATTGCTCGCTCCAGTTATCTGACCGGCGTACGGATGGACCCCGGCTACTTTGACGAGCTGGACGAAGACGACGTCACCGGAGAGAGTGTGGAAACCCGCTGAGAACCCGGCGCCCCACCGATAGGATGGAAGCTGTGACTGAGCAACAAAGATCCCGCACCACCGCATCGGATTCCGCCGTGACGTCCCCGGAGCGCTCCCAGCAGAACTCCCGGCTGTTGGTCATCGATGGCCACTCCATGGCGTTTCGGGCCTTCTACGCGCTACCGGCAGAGAACTTCGCCACAACCACCGGGCAACACACGAATGCGGTGTATGGATTCTTGACCATGTTGCTGTCGATGATTCGCGAGCAACAACCCACCCACGTCGCGGTCGCCTTCGACGTCTCCACCCCGACCTTCCGTTCGGAAGAATACGGTGAATACAAGGCCGGTCGGCAAGAAACTCCCGAGGAATTCTCCGGCCAGATTGATCTGATCGGTGAAGTCCTCGAGGCCCTGAACATTCCGGCGATCACCGTCGACGGCTACGAAGCCGACGACATTGTGGCAACCTTTTCGGCCCAAGCCGAGCAAGCCGGTTGGACCACCGTGGTGGTCTCCGGCGACCGGGACGCCTTCCAGCTGATCTCGGAGACCACCGCGGTGTTGTATCCGACCAAGGGTGTCTCCGAAATCCCACCGATGACCACCCAAACGGTGCTGGATAAATACGGGGTTAGGCCAGCGCAGTACCCCGAGCTGGCGGCCCTAGTCGGGGAAAAAGCCGATAATCTCCGCGGTGTCCCCGGTGTTGGCGCCGGTTTCGCTTCCAAATGGTTGAAACAATACGGAGATCTGCAGGGCGTGATCGATAACGCTGACCAGATCAAGGGGAAAAAAGGCCAAGCGCTACGCGAGCACCTCGACGATGTGATCCGTAACCGCAAACTCAACGCGCTGGTACGCGACCTAGACCTTCCCGTTCAGCTCGAAGCCACCGCGCTGTCTGCACCGGATCACGACCACATCAACGATTTATTCGATTCCCTGGAATTCAACCGCGTGCGCGAACGGGTTTTCGATGTCTTCCATGAACGTCTCGGCCTCGAAGGCTCCTCAGCGCAGGCCTCGGTGGAGGTCACCATCGAGCTGATCACCCAGGCAGCACAGCTACGGGATTTTCTCTCCACCCATGGTGGCTCTGCGCTCGGGGTTTTCGCCCAGATCACCGCCCCGGAGGTCATCACCCGACGCAAAATCCCGGCCCCTGGCGACTACGGCACCGTGGCCGCAGTCTCTATTGCCACTGAAGACCAGGCCGGTGTGATCGAGCTTTCCGGGTCTACTGACACCGAGCTAATCGCCGAAGTCAACGATTTCTTACTCTCGGGCTCCTACCAAAAAGTGGTCTACGACCTGAAAACACTGATCAAAGCCGGTGGCGCCACCGAGGTGCTCACGCAGTCCTTGAACGAGGACCAAGACCTCCACCACATTGCCGAGGTCGTCGACGACATCCTGCTCTGCGGATACGTGCTCCAGCCGGACCGTCGCGGTTACGATCTGCCAGCGCTAGCACAGACGTATCTGAACACCACGCTCGAGGTGCCCAAAACAGCACCGGTGAATAAACAGGGTGAGCTCGATCTGGGGGAGACTCACGAGCCAGCACTGAGCCAGGAAATGCAGACCTATCTGGGTCAGGCCGGGTCGATGCTGATCCGACTCCACGAAGTCATGTACCCCGAGCTGATCGCCCGCGATGCGCATCAGCTGGTCACCGAGGTGGAAATTCCGCTCTCCCGAGTGCTGGCCGTGATGGAAGAAACCGGGGTTGCGGTCAATACCAATAAGCTCCACGAGCTCCTGGAAGTCTTTAGTGATCAGGCTCAGGCCGCCGAAGACCGAGCACGGGAATCCATCGACGGTGACCCGGTGAACCTGGGCTCGCCCAAACAGCTTCAAACCGTGCTCTTCGACCGGTTGAATCTACCCAAGACTCGTAAAACGAAAACCGGGCACTCCACTGATGCCGAATCCCTCAATGATCTGCTGGACAAGACCGATCACCCCTTTCTGCACAACCTGATGGCCTATCGAGATGCCACCAAATTGAAACAAACCGTGCAGGGTCTGCTCGATTCGGTGGCTACCGATCAGCGCATCCACACCACCTACTCTCAGACCGCGGCGGCGACGGGGCGACTGTCGAGCCTGAACCCGAACCTGCAGAATATTCCGGTCCGCACTGAAACCGGTCGACGTATTCGCGACATTTTCCAGGCCGGGACCATTCCCGGATGCGATGAACCCACCACACTGCTGACAGCGGATTATTCGCAGATCGAAATGCGCATCATGGCCCACTTGTCCGAGGATGCCGGATTGATCCAGGCTTATCAGGAGGGTGAGGACCTCCACCGGTTCGTCGGCTCCCAGGTCTTTGATGTCCGTCCCGCAGAGGTGACCACTGCGATGCGTGACAAGGTCAAAGCGATGTCCTACGGTCTGGCCTACGGTCTGAGTTCCTTCGGGCTATCCAAACAGCTCAGAATTCCGGTTGATGAGGCCCGCGAGCTGATGAGTTCCTACTTCCAGCGCTTCGGCTCCGTGCAAAAATACCTGCGTGGGGTGGTCAGACAAGCCCGCAACGACGGCTATACCTCCACGATGATGGGGCGACGTCGCTATCTGCCAGACTTGCAGTCCGATAATCGCCAATTGCGGGATATGGCAGAACGCGCAGCGCTGAATGCCCCGATTCAGGGCTCGGCCGCGGATCTGATCAAGGTCGCGATGCTCGGTGTCGCCCGGCGACTCCGCGAGGAATCGATGAACACGCGGATGCTGTTGCAGGTCCACGACGAACTGATTCTTGAGGTCCCAGAATCAGAACGGGAACGGGCCGAAACAATTCTGGTGGAAGAAATGTCGCAGGCCGCCGAGCTCTCGGTGCCCCTGGATGTGCAAGTCGGGCGCGGACGCACCTGGCAGCAAGCAGCCCACTAAGGTGCAGAGCACGTCATGTTCCGCGCAATACTGCGGAATTGATCGTGTTGTCACATTGACCTTGACAACGTCATGCCGTAAGATTATCAGGTGCGCCGGCATGCCGGCCCTCTGCTGAGATTTCCCCGCACCGACGCTGAGGCGTCTTCACGATAGCGAGGTCGTTCTCAACATCCAAAGACCATTAGTTAATAAACCATATCCATTCGGAGTCCCTACTACATGACCACTACTACCAATGCCCCACAGGTTGCCGTCAACGACATTGGAACGGAAGACGATTTCCTCAATGCCGTCGATGAGACCATCAAATACTTTAACGATGGCGACCTGGTGGCTGGCACCGTCGTCAAAGTCGACCGCGACGAGGTCCTGCTCGATATCGGCTACAAGACCGAGGGTGTGATCCCGTCTCGCGAACTGTCCATCAAGAACGACGTTGATCCCGACGATGTCGTGGCGGTGGGCGACTCCATTGAAGCCCTGGTGCTGACCAAGGAAGATAAAGAAGGCCGTCTCATTCTGTCCAAGAAGCGTGCTCAGTACGAGCGGGCTTGGGGCGACATCGAGAAGATCAAGGACGAAGACGGTGTGGTCACCGGTACCGTCATCGAGGTGGTCAAGGGTGGCCTGATCCTTGACATCGGGCTGCGTGGCTTCCTGCCGGCATCCCTGGTTGAAATGCGTCGCGTTCGCGACCTGGCCCCCTACATCGGTCAGCAGCTGGAAGCTAAGATCATCGAATTGGATAAGAATCGCAACAACGTGGTGCTGTCCCGCCGTGCCTGGCTGGAGCAGACCCAGTCCGAGGCTCGTTCGAACTTCCTGCAGGCTTTGCAGAAGGGTCAGGTCCGCAACGGTGTGGTCTCCTCGATCGTCAACTTCGGTGCCTTCGTGGACCTGGGTGGCGTCGACGGTCTGGTTCACGTTTCCGAGCTGTCCTGGAAGCACATTGACCACCCCTCTGAGGTTGTCGAAGTGGGCCAGGAAGTCACCGTTGAGGTCCTCGACGTCGACATGGACCGTGAACGCGTCTCCTTGTCGTTGAAGGCCACTCAGGAAGATCCGTGGCAGCTGTTCGCCCGTACCCACGCTCTGGGTCAGATCGTGCCCGGTAAGGTCACCAAGCTGGTACCGTTCGGTGCTTTCGTCCGCGTCGAAGACGGCATCGAAGGTCTGGTGCACATCTCCGAATTGGCACACCGTCACATCGATACCGCCGAGCAGATTGTCTCCGTCGGCGAAATCGTCTACGTCAAGGTCATCGACATCGACCTGGAGCGTCGTCGCATCTCGCTGTCGCTCAAGCAAGCCAATGAGGGCGTTGACCCCGAAGGCACCGAGTTCGACCCGGCCCTATACGGTATGGCCGCCGACTACGACGAAGAAGGCAACTACAAGTACCCCGAGGGCTTCGACCCCGAGTCCAACGAGTGGATGGAAGGCTACGAAGAGCAACGTGCTGCTTGGGAGCAGGACTACGCCGATGCTCAGGCCCGCTGGGAAGCTCACAAGGAACAGGTTGCTCGCCACCTGGCCGACAGTGCCGAAGCTGCCGCAGCTGGACCGGTCGACACCGGCCAGGCTTCGTATTCTTCCGAAGAAGAGCACTCCGATGCTGATGACGCCGGTACCCTGGCGTCCGATGAAGCGCTGGCTGCTCTGCGTGAGAAGCTTACCGGCCACTAAACATTGCCTGTCCAGTTCGTCGAGCCGCTGACTGAGATGAACTGTCGAGAACAGTGGGCCCGAGGGAAACTTCCCTCGGGCCCACTGTTTTGATGATGGCTACCATCGCTACGATGACATACGCTAGGCCTCAGACGACGGGGTGGTCTGAGCCTGCCGAGCACGGCGGATGAATGCTTCCATCAGGTGCCGATCCTTGACCCCTCGTTCCTTCTCCACCCCGCTGGAGACGTCGAGCCCCGCCGGATGGTAATTTCGGACCACCTCGGCGACGTTCTCGGGATGGAGCCCACCGGCTAACACCACCGGAATCCTGGCCTCGTGAATCCAATCTGGGGGAGCGGTAAAGGACCCGGTGCCGTGGCTGATGTCGTAGAACCAATACTCGACATTAGGGTGGGCATCGGCACGGGTGGGGGCTTCAGCTGAGGCCACAGCCAAGTGTGTTGGCCGAGGATCATACTCATAGAGTTGGACGGCATCGACAAGATCGAGAGCCTGTTCCACCTCGGTAAAGGTCATCCCCACTGCCATCGTCCGAATCCTGTTCCGGGCTACCCGCGCGAGATCAGCCAGTTGCTCAACCGGGACATACCGAGGTGAGTTCCGAACACACATGAAACCCACCGCATCGTAGCCGAGCTCAGCTGCCCATTCGACATGCTCCGCCCGGGTCACTCCGCACACTTTGATCAACATTGATGGGTGCCTTTCCTCTCTTGCGCTTATCATGAGAATAGCCTGGCTGGCCTAGCGGATGACTTCAGAGATAGTCACCGTAAAGGATTTGGTCCGCGCCAACTGTGTCGTCGGACCCACCAGACGTTCCAGCTGCGGACGATACTGTAGCCCCGAATTCCATACGGCCACCAATAAGCCGTTCGCGGTCAGCACCCTGCCCGCTGCGACAAACAGGTCGAGTGCAATCTGCCGGGTCACCGCCGAGGACCCGTGATGGAAGGGTGGATTCAACACCACCAGATCAACCGACGCATCAGCAAGTTGCTTCGTATCGGGCTGGTGGTAGACCGCGAAGCGACTGTTATTGTCCAACCCGTTCGCCACCAGGGTCGCGCGCGTTGCACAGACAGCGGCAGCTGAATCATCGGTGGCAATAATCTGCGGGATGGAGGTCTCCAATCCCAGCACGGTAGCCACCGTGCCATTACCACTGCCCAGATCAACGGCTGTACCCGCACCTCGGATAGCATCCTGGAAAGCATGGGTGGTTCCCAAAATCGTCTCCAGCATCAACCGGGTACCCGGATCAACCCGGGCGGCACCAAACGTTAGCCCGTAGGCGCGCAGTGCCAGCTCGTGGTCAAGCACCCGGTCGGTGTTCACCCGGGGGATCCGTGGTGGGATCTGGCGTGTCGCATCTGGGAGGTGTGGGTCACGGGCACGAATAACACGGGCCTTATACGCACCGCGCGAGGCCGAAACGTGCCCAAAATATTGGCCCAAACGGTCATTAACCGACCGTTGCAGATCTTTCTGTCGTGCCCCGGCGAGTAACACTACGGTCTCCTCGGCCCAGCGGGCCACATGCCATGCGGTTTCCTCCACCGCTTCCAACGGGCGCGGCAACCGATACAGCACCGTGCCGGCACCCTGGAGGATCTCGCGGCTCACCACATCATCCCACGGTTCGTGGGCGAGATCGGCTTGTGCCCTGAGCCGATCGAAGAGTAGCGCCGAATCTTGCACCACGCGCAGTGGCATGCCCCGGCTTCTCAGCTCCGCGGCCACTGTTCCCTCGGTCTCGTTCACCACCACGACGGGCAGATCCCGATAGCTCGGTGACTGCTCGAGTAGCTCATCGAGTTGGTCGAGCAAGAGTCGATCGACACCGGTGGCAACACGGTGCGTCGGTGATTGAGGGTGATCGGTCATGAGCTGATATCCATCAATTGCGTGCCGGTTGCTACCGGATGGGCAGCTCCCGAGGTGATCGTGGCCAGATCAGTCCGGAGTTTCTCCACTGCACCGCGTTCGTCGCGGGTACCGAGCTGAATGTGGGCCGAGGTGCCACCATAATTGGTCCCAAACACCTCGACACCGGTGGCACGCAACTCGTTCTCCCACCGACCGGCATCGGCGTGCGGTGCGGCAACCTCATACAACAACACCCGCGCCCGACGTCGCACCACTGTGGACTCGAGCCCAGCGACAACGGCATCCGTATAGGCACGGACTAGGCCACCGGCACCGAGTTTAATCCCACCAAAATATCGCACCACTGCCACCACCGTGTCGGACAGATACCCGTCGAACCGAGGGTGAGTGAAACTATACAGGGCTTGCAGCATCGGGATCCCGGCGGTTCCGGCCGGTTCACCATCATCACAGCAGCGTTGTACCGTCCGATCCGGCCCCAGAATAAAGGCTGAACACACATGTCGAGCCCCGTGGTGGTGCTTCCGGATTCGCTCGATCACCTCACGGGCAGCAGACTCGCTCTCAACCCGGTGCACATAGGCGATGAATTCAGATTTCTTGATCTCCAACCGGACTCCGTCGGTCTCGCGCCTGGCGGCGGGGACCAGATAGGATGAGCACTGTGAATCGGGCATAGTCGACAGTCTAGGCGGTTTCGCCAGCTGAGCCCGAGCTCGCCCACCATCCAGGAGGACCTCGATGACACACCTCGGCCTGACCGGAGGAATTGGATCCGGTAAATCGACGGTGGCGAAGATGCTGGCCGAGCTGGGCGCAGTCATCATTGACGCCGACGCCATTGCCCGGTCGCTGATGGCCCCTGGTCAACCGGTGCTACAGGAAGTGGTCGAGCATTTTGGTGAGCACCTTCTCGACGAACACGGACAGCTGGACCGTCAAGCCCTGGCCTCGATCGTGTTTAACGACGACCAAGCACGCCAAACACTCGACTCGATCGTCCATCCGGCGGTCCGGGCTGAGACCCTGCGCCAGATTGAGGCTGCCACCGCGGAAAGCTCAGGGGAGACCGTGCTTATTGAAGACATTCCCTTACTGGCCGAAACCGGGCAAGCGGAGCGTTTCGACGGAGTGATCGTGGTGACATGTGATCAGCAGACTCGACTAGAGCGGCTCACCACCCATCGAGGGATGGACCCTGTCGATGCCAAAGCCCGGATGGAGTCCCAAGCCACCGACGCCCAACGCACCCAGATCGCCACGTGGGTCATTGACAATTCCCAATCGCTGGAACACACACAACAACAGGTCAGCGAACTCTGGCAGTCGCTGTACTCCGCCCGGTGAGTTCACCCACGTCTGACAGGGGCGGAGTGACAGTCAAGCCCAACCGCTCGATAGCGGTAGGTCATGGTATAGCGAAAAGATCTTAATTGTGCAACACGGTCGTGTTGCCGATCTGAGCCGGGTATCTCAGAGCTATTCTAAGCGCATGCGTAATATGGCGTCATATACAGCGGAGCGACCGGCATCGACGACGGTGTCCGCCGATGGAACCAACACGAGCTCCCACACCGCCGCACGACCCCCACGGTTGCGTGGCTTTGATGGGTTGCGGGCCATTGCCGCCATGGCCGTCTTGGTGTATCACCTCATTCCCGGGTGGGCTCCAGCCGGCTTTGCCGGTGTGGATATGTTTTTCGTGCTCTCCGGCTTCTTAATCACCGCCCTGTTGCTCCAGCAACTACACCGTCACGGACGGCTTGAGCTCAAGAGTTTCTGGTTGCGTCGCTTCCGTCGGCTGGTGCCGGCCGTGGTCGTTACCCTGATCGGTGCCTCCGCTCTGGCTCTGGCGGTCGGCGGCGATGCACTCGTGTCCTTGCCACGCCAGTTGGTTGGTGCATTGACCGGAACCTATAACTGGGTCGAAATCGCCAATGGTGCAAGCTATTTTGAACAGAACTCCCCGTTGCTGTTCACCAATATGTGGTCGTTATCCGTGGAGCAACAGTTCTACGTCTTCTGGCCCCTCATCGTTGCGTTGCTCGTCTTTTGGTCCCGGTCCCGACGACTCGCCGTCGTCTTCGCTGTTGCCGCGACGTCGATCGTTGCCCATGTCTGGTTGTCTGGGGTTGACCTCTCCCGTGCCTACATGGGTACCGACACACACCTCTGGGGTCTGATGTTGGGCGCCGGCATCGCCTTAGCGATCCCGGGTGCTCTGAAGATGCCGATCAATCCTACGCGCTATCCCACCCTGTGGGGCGTGGGCGGTTGGCTGGGATTGCTGGCTGCCATCACGATGATGATGGTCCTACCCGAGTCCCTGATGTATCCCTGGGGGATGGTTGCGATTAGTGTGGCCGTAGCCATCACAGTCCGCAGTCTGCTCAACGATGTGGCCCCGTCTCAACCGGCCCTGGCGTTGACCGCCATCCTGGAGAACCCGGTCCTGGTGTGGTTGGGCGTGCGCTCTTACGGGATCTACCTATGGCACTGGCCGCTGTGGGTGCTGATGTACTACCTCAGCCCGACGATGAACCCGCTGCTGGCAGCACTGCCGATCATCGTGCTCAGCATCGTTTTCGCGGAGCTGTCCTACCGCTTCATTGAAACCCCCATCCGCACCCACGGGTTTTTGACCTGGTGTCGTCAGCTGGTAGCGCAAATCACGCAGCTGATGCCGGTAGCCAAGGTCGCAACCATTGCGGGTCTGGCCGGGGTATTGATCGCTGCGGGTTCCGCCATTGCCGTATCGCCACAACAATCCAGCGCCGAGCGAGCCCTGCAACAAGCTGCCGGGGATCAAGACCGCCTCGTGATCGGCTCTGAGTCCGACGATGAAGCCCAGGACGAACCAGGCCAACAGCCCTCGGAGCAACCTTCGGAACAACCCGCCGAGGACCCATCCGCTGCGCCCAGCGACTCCGCTACAGAAACTGCTGAGGATACTGCCACCGAACACGCCTCACCGGTCGGTCATCCCGGCCCAGAAGTCACTGGAGAGAACATCACGATGATCGGTGATTCTCTCCTCGTCGCTGCCGGAAAGACCCTGAATCAGGATTTTCCCGGCATTTATCTCGATGCAGAGATTTCCCGCTCCATCCAGTCTGCGCCGGAGATCTTGAACCGGTTGAAGTCCGAGGGCAAACTGCGACCCTATGTCGTGGTCGGGCTGGCCACAAACGCCGTCATTAGCCAGGATCAGATCGAGACCATTCGCGAGATCATCGGTCCCGATCGGCGCCTGGTGTTGGTGACCGGTTATGGTCCGTCTCGGGCAACCTGGATCGACCCGGCCAACCGGGCCATCCGGGAAGCTGTGAAGAACCACGACGATATTTACCTGGCCGACTGGAATAACGCCATCCAGGACCACCTTGACTTGCTGGCCGATGACTCGGTGCACCCCAAGGACCAGCAGGGACGCGCGCTGTACAGTCAGACCGTCGAAAAGGCCTTGGCCCGGGCTCAGTCGGGAGAACCGCAGGTCTCCTAACGGGTTGCTGGCACGTTCGCTCTGGGTCTGACGACCGGGCTTTTGCGGTGGCAGACCGGGGGGAGAAGAGTAGGGTAGAGGCATGAGTCTGGCCCAAGAAATCACCCGGCAAGTTGCGCCCTTCAAGGTGGAATCTCCCTATCAACCCTCTGGCGATCAGCCACGTGCTATCGCCGAATTGGCTGAGCGTGTCAGTGGCGGGGAAAAAGACGTGGTGCTGATGGGGGCCACCGGCACCGGTAAATCTGCGACCGCGGCCTGGACCATTGAACAACTTCAGCGTCCCACCCTGGTGATGGTCCAGAACAAGACTCTGGCCGCCCAGCTGGCCAATGAATTGCGAGACCTGCTTCCGCACAACGCGGTCGAGTACTTCGTTTCCTACTACGACTACTACCAGCCCGAGGCCTACGTCCCGCAGTCGGATACCTTCATTGAAAAAGATTCCTCCATCAATGAGGAAGTCGAACGCCTCCGCCACTCAGCCACCAATGCCTTGCTCACCCGCCGGGACACCGTGGTGGTCTCTACGGTATCGTGCATCTACGGTTTGGGTACCCCGGAGGAATATATCCGCCAGATGGTCACCCTCAAACGGTGCCAAGAGCTGGACCGGGACGAATTGTTGCGTCAGTTCGTGAATATGCAGTATGTGCGCAATGACCACGACTTCCACCGTGGCACCTTCCGGGTCCGTGGCGACACCGTAGAGATCATCCCGATGTATGAAGAGCTTGCGGTCCGTGTGGAATTCTTCGGCGATGAGATCGACTCGATCCAGACCCTGCACCCGCTGACCGGTCACGTGATCCGGGAAGAAGACGAGATGTACATCTTCCCGGCCTCCCACTACGTGGCCGGTGATGATCGGATGGCTCGGGCCATCGAGTCCATCGAGGATGAATTGCGCGTGCGACTGGCAGAGTTAGAGGCCCAAGATAAGTTACTCGAGGCTCAACGGTTGCGGATGCGCACCACCTACGATCTCGAAATGATGCAACAAATGGGCTACTGCAACGGGATTGAGAATTACTCGCGCCATATTGACGGCCGTGGTCCCGGCTCTGCTCCACACTGTTTACTCGACTATTTCCCCGATGACTTCCTGTTGATCATCGACGAATCCCACGTGACCGTGCCCCAAATTGGCGGAATGTATGAAGGGGATATGTCGCGTAAACGCACCCTGGTCGATCACGGGTTCCGGTTGCCCTCAGCATTGGATAACCGGCCACTGAAATGGGATGAGTTCCTCGAGCGCATCGGCCAAACCATTTACCTGTCGGCCACCCCGGGCCCCTACGAGCTGGCCCAAGCCGACGGCGTGGTGGAACAGATTATTCGACCCACCGGACTCATCGACCCCGAGGTCGTGGTCAAGCCCACCAACGGCCAGATCGATGACCTGATGGACGAGATCAATCAGCGAGTCGAGCGTGACGAACGCGTGCTGGTTACTACCCTGACCAAGCGTATGGCCGAAGACCTGACCGAATACCTGATCGAGCACGGGGTCAAGGTCCAGTATCTGCACTCCGATGTCGACACGCTCAAACGGGTGGAGCTGATGACCCAGCTACGCAAGGGCACGTTCGACGTGCTGGTCGGCATTAACCTCTTGCGCGAAGGCTTGGATTTGCCCGAGGTATCGCTGGTGTCAATCTTGGACGCCGATAAGGAAGGATTCCTGCGCTCAACCACCTCGCTGATTCAGACTATTGGTCGTGCCGCCCGCAACGTTTCCGGTCAGGTGCATATGTACGCCGATAAAATCACCGACTCGATGCGACAGGCTATCGACGAAACCAACCGTCGTCGTGAAATCCAGCAGGCTTATAACACCGAGCACGGTATCGACCCGCAGCCGTTGCGTAAGCGCATTGCCGACATTACGGACCAACTGGCCCGTGAGGATGCCGACTCCGAAGACTTCCTGTCGGGCATGGGCGGGGTCAAGGCCGGCTTTGATTTTGGTGAGGGACACCGTGGCTACACCTCGATGATCACCGATGAACAGAAATCCCAACAGGCCGATCGTGAGGGCCAGCAGGCCGTGAAGATTGCTGCCCTTCCGGCCAAGGATCTGCAGGACTTGATCGACAACATGTCCCAGCAGATGCATCAGGCCGCCACGGATCTGCAGTTCGAACTTGCCGCACGCCTGCGCGACGAGGTGGCGGAGCTCAAAAAAGAACTGCGTCAGATGAAACAAGCCGGACACGCCTAATATCATCGTCGAGATGCTACAGTAGTCCACGAACAGGGGAGTATCCCGATCTTTCTCGCGAACGTCAGCACGTGGAGATTATTCTCAACCGGGCGCGAGGCTTGAGCAGAGACCATCAGCTCAAGTGGGAGAGACTTGTGATTCATTCTCGTATCCTCAAAGGAGCTTCCCTGTGGAAATCAACCTTGTGACCTGGTTGGTCACCATTGCGATCATCCTGGGGTTATTGGCTTTCGACTACTTTGCCCACGCTCGGAAAGCCCATACCCCCACGATCAAAGAAGCCGCGATTTGGTCCTCCATTTACATTGGACTGGCGTTGCTGTTTGGCCTGGTATTTTTCCTCTTCGGCGATACCTCCCACGCCGTGGAGTACTACACCGGGTTCTTACTTGAAAAGTCACTATCGATCGATAACCTGTTCGTGTTCATGATCATCATGAGCAACTTCCAGGTACCGCGCGAGTACCAACAAAAGGTGCTGTTGTTCGGTATTACCTTCGCGCTGATCTCCCGGACGATTTTCATCCTCCTCGGTGCAGCCGTGATCAACGCCTGGTCGGATGTGTTCTACGTCTTCGGTCTGTTCCTGATTCTGCTGGCCGGCCAGCAACTCAAGGGCGAATTGACCTCGGCCGACGAGAAGTCCAATGAGGCCGAAAACATTATGGTGCGCACCGCCCGTCGGATTTTCCCGGTCTCACACGATTATCGCCAGGACAAACTGTTCACTAAAGAACGTGGCAAGCTGATGATCACCCCGATGTTGTTGGTCATGATCGCGATCGGTGCCACCGATGTGCTCTTCGCCTTCGACTCGATCCCCGCGATCTATGGTGTCACCCAGGAGCCCTATATCGTCTTCGCCGCCACCGCTTTCTCGCTGATGGGCTTGCGCCAGCTGTACTTCCTGATCGATGGCTTGCTGGACCGTCTGGTGTACTTGGGATACGGTTTGGCAGCCATTCTAGGCTTCATCGGCATCAAGCTGGTGCTACACGCCCTCCACGAGAACAGTTTGCCGTTTATCAACGGTGGGGAACCGGTGCCGGTTCAAGAAATTCCGACCGAGATGTCGTTGGTGGTTATTATCGCCATCCTGCTCATGGTGGTTGTCACCTCGTTGACCTCGAAGAAGGGCAAGGCGCTGATCGCATTGCAGAATGCGGAGAAGTTCTCCTTCCGGTATTCCAAGCTGGATGACTCCACTACCGAGCAAGAGCGCGAGAAGGCCGCTGCGAAAATGGATGAGTGGACTGAAAAGGCCCGTCGGGTCGAGTATAAATACCTAGACGAGCTGATCGAACATAAAGACCAATGGTCCAGCATTATCCGTCAGGCCCACGAGACCCGACTGGAAGACGTCCAACGGTCCGGCCGTTCCGCCCCGGTCTCACAACAGGTGGTCAACGAGTCCGGCTCGATTATTGACCCGCCGGACGACATCGAGGACTCACACGATTCCGCCGAGAAAGAGGGTGCCCGAAGCCAAGACTCGACTCGTCGCTAACCAGCGGGCTGACGGACGCCGTGCTTACCGGTCGTGAATCATCGTGTGCAGGCGGGTGAAGATTTTCGCCCCCGCCTGGCCGATCCCGTCATGATGGTAGGCATCGGTCTCCCACACCTGTAGCTTGGCCACCCGTCCGGCGGTCTCCAGTGACAGGTCGCGATCGACGTAGACATCGTCACGATAGACCGCTGCAGCCACCGGCACCTGGTTCGCTGCCAATTGCTCGAGGTCGTATAACCGGCCCCACCCGGTGTGTTGCGCAATCAATTCGGTCGCCTCAGCGATCGGAATCAGCGTCGGATCAGTGCGGGTATACCACCGGTAGCACATCTCACCGGTCAGCCACGGGGTCTGCGTGACCTCAGCATCGAAGTCTGGATACTCTCTCAGCATCCGTTCGGCCGCCCAGTTGGTGGGCTCGGCGGCTTGATCCGGCTGAGCGTAGATGGCTTCGTGCAGGATCAGATACAGCGGATTTCTGGCCCGGGATACCTGCTCATATACCGCGTGCAGAAAGTGATCGCTGAGCTGATCAGTCCCCGGGATGAACGCTTGCTCCAGCACGTAGTGCAAGGTGTCAACCCGGGTATTGCCACCCAGCATCATCCCCAGGGTTTGCACGCGAGGGACGGTGAGCTCCGACCCATCGGGAAGGACCACTCCGCCGGCACGAACCCGCTGATACACCCGTGCCAACACCCTCAGATCCTCCGGGTAACGGTCGAAGTATTCCTGGTTGCGGGCCCGCATCCGCGCGTAGGTGGCCCGATAGACGCGGTCGGCCGGTCCAGACAGTGGGGCTAGACCGCCGGTGATTAAGCTACCGCGCAAACCCTCAGGGGCGAAGCTGAGGTAGCTGAGTGTACAGAATCCGCCAAAGGACTGGCCGAGCGAGACCCACGGCTCGATGCCGAGACCTGTTCGGAGGGCTTCAGCATCGGCCACAATATCCGGTGCCCGGAAATGAGTTAGGTAGTCCGCCTGCGCGGACGCATCCCCACGGGCACGCAACGTGTGATGATTCAGTGGGGTGGACAGACCGGTGCCACGCTGGTCGAGCATCATCACCCGGTAGGTCTTCAGTGCCTCGGCCAGCCATCCTCCGATGGTGCCCGGCCGTTGACCGGGGGAGCCGGGTCCGCCCTGGAAGTAAATCAACCACGGCTTGGTGTTGATCTCGGAATCCGGGTCATCGTCGGGGTGGCGAAACTCGCGAGCGGTGACCCACAGCATCTCAGGATCGGTTACTGCGCCGGCTTGGTGGTGATCAACCGGAACCTGCACGCGGTGGGTGCGCTGCCGGTACCCATCCTGGCGGGTGGTGAACTCACTGGAGTTCACACCGGTGCTCATCGACGAGACGGACTCCACGGAATCACTCCTTTACTGTATGTGCTAGCCTTCGATTGGTTCACCCACCGATAGCATCGTGATCGCTGGGGCCCCCTGCTCGTTGGAGGCCGCCAAATGCACCACAGCATTCAGTGCCCAGTCGTAGTTTGCCTCGGGATCCACGAGCACTTGGGTAATACTCCAGTAATCACCGGGGCTGGCCCCGAGATCGTCCAACTCGCCAGGGCCCAGCTGCGGCTCGGTGTTGATCCGTAATAACTTCGGGTCGCGTGCCGAGGCGGTATCGTCCAGGTCCTCGTAGTCGGCGAAGAAATCATCCAGCGCGTCGGCCCAATTATCGCTGGTGAACGGGATGGCGCCCTCAGGCAGATAATCCATCCCTTCCAGCTCCGCGTCCTTCTCTGCCCCAAAGAGCTGTACCCGCCGAAACATGGCATTGCGGATCATCACCCGGAACACGCCGGTCTGCTCGGTGAGCTTCGGAGGGCTGGGAGGCTCAGGATTCTCATATTCTTCTCGCGCCTGGTCGATATCGCCGGCAATCAGGTCCTCCCATTCCTCTAACAGCGAGGAATCGGTGAACCGGATCATGGTATCCAGCCAGTCCTGGATCATCTCGATCTCGGCAGTGCGCACATCCTGGGGGATAGTCTGGCGCATGGCCTTCGCCGCATCGGTCAGATACCGCAACACCACGCCTTCAGAGCGAGCCAAGGAGTAAAAGCTGACGAACTCGCCAAAGCTCATCGCACGTTCGTACATATCGCGCACCACCGACTTAGGTTCCAGCTCAAAATCTTTCAGCCAGGGGGCTGCCTGCGCATACACCGCGAACTGTTGCTCGAGAAGCTCACCGAGCGGTTGCGGGTAGGTGGTTTGGTCCAAGATGTTCATCCGCTCGGTATACTCCAGCCCCTCGGCCTTCATCTCGGCCATCTTCTCGTCCTTGGCCTTCTTGGTCTGGGCAGACAGAATCTGTCGTGGCGAATCCAGGGTGGCCTCCACGATCGAGACCATATCCAGGGCATACGTGGGGCTGTCCGGGTCCAATAGCTCAAACGCCGCCAAGGCAAATGGCGACAGCGGCTGGTTCAGTGCAAAATCCGGTTGCAGATCTACCGTGATCTCGAGTTGACGACCAAACTCATCTGGGGTGTCGGATTTGACCAGCACGCCTGTGGCCAGTAACTCGCGCAGGATGCCGATCGCCTCTCGCTGTAATTGCGCCTGCCGAGCAGGGGTCTCGTCCGAGCGCGTGATCAACCGACGCACATGCCGGACCGGGTTCCCCACTCGTTCGACCAGGTTCAACACCATCGAGTGGTTGATCCGCAGCTGCGAGACCATCGGCTCCGGCTCAGCAGCGACCAGCTTGTCGAAGGTCTTTTCCGACCACGACACAAAACCTTCCGGCGGTTTTTTCTTTGCCGAGGACTTGCTGGACTGTTTGATGCGCCGGGCCCGCTCCTGCGGATCTTTAATGCCGGCAAATTTCTGTTCCAATTTGGCCTGCTCGGCTTGATTCTCAATCACATGCTCGGGTGCTTGAACGACCACATAACCGGCAGTATCAAAACCGGCACGTCCGGCCCGGCCGGCGATCTGGTGAAATTCGCGAGCATTCAGGTGCCGGGTTTTGCGCCCATCAAACTTACTCAGCGCGGTGATCAACACGGTGCGAATCGGCACGTTAATACCCACACCCAGCGTGTCGGTACCGCAGATGATTTTCAGTGTGCCCTGCTGAGCGAGCTTTTCAACCAACCGGCGATACTTGGGCAACATTCCGGCGTGATGAACTCCGATCCCGGCCTTGAGGAGCCTTTTCAGCGTCTTGCCAAACCCGGCCTGGAAGGGAAAGGTCTCCAGCTGTTCGGCCAGTTGCGCTTGCTCTGCTTTGCTCAGGACCGCCAGCGAGGAGAGATTGCTGGCCTGCTCAACGGCGTCCAGTTGCGAGAAGTGCACAATATAGATCGGTGCCTGATCGGCTGCCACCAACTGTTCTGCCCGGTGGACCACCGACTGCTCGGAGTAGCTAAAGTGCAACGGAATCGGCCGGGTGGCGGCGGTAACGGTCACAGTGGGCTTGCCGGTTGCCTCGGTGAGGCGCTGTTCGAACCGGGTGGTGTCGCCCAGGGTGGCGCTCATCAGCAAGAACTGGGCCTGGGGAAGCTCAATCAGCGGGACCTGCCAGGCCCAGCCACGGGCCGGATCGGCGTAGTAGTGGAACTCGTCCATGATCACCTGGCCGATGTCCAGTCCGGTGCCTTCCCGCAGGGCCACATTCGCCAGAATTTCCGCGGTGCAACAAATAATCGGCGCCTGAGCATTCACCGAAGCATCCCCGGTGATCATTCCCACGTTCTCGGCCCCAAAAATATCCACTAGGTCGAAGAATTTTTCTGAGACCAACGCCTTGATCGGTGCGGTGTAGTAAGACACCTGGTGGTGGGCCAACGACAAAAAGTGCGTGGCCAAAGCCACCATCGACTTCCCAGATCCGGTCGGGGTGGCCATAATGACGTTCTTGGATTCCAACAGCTCGGTGACCGCCTGGTCCTGGGCCGGATACAGCGTGATGCCACGGGAGCCGACCCACTGCGTGAAACGGTCGTAGAGCTCAGCCGGATCCTGGGCGGTGCGGTCTTGGTGGTCGGGAAGAACGTCAGTCAAAAGCATCATCTCGTACTCTACGGCAGTTGCGCGCTCGCTTCAGTGGCCGTAGACCGGCACCGCAGAGCCGGCACCCAGACGATCTGTTTCTTTGCGTGTCAGTGCCCCATCGGCACCACCGTTGCGCGGGTCTACGGTAGAGGTATGGAGAATTTCATCTGGGATCCTAGCCAGTATGCTGTCTTCGCCGGGCACCGGGCCCGTCCCTTCTATGATCTCAGTGCTGCGATCTACGCCGATCAACCCCGCACCGTGGTGGATATGGGATGCGGGCCCGGGAACATGACCCGCACCCTGGCCCAACGGTGGCCGCAGGCGGAGGTCATTGGTCTGGATTCCTCCCGAGAAATGGTTCAAGAAGCTCGCCTCAGCCTTCAGGACGACCCACAGGCCCCCACGAACCTGCGGTTTGAGCACATCGAGGCCGAACAGTGGGAGCCCGATGCCTCGGTGGACGTGGTGGTCTCCAATGCCATGTTGCAGTGGATACCCAACCACCGGCAATTGATGGACCGCTGGTTGGGGCAGATGTCACCGGGTGCCTGGTTTGCGATGCAGGTCCCCGGCAATTATTCGGCACCCTCCCACAGGACGATTGCCGAGCTGGCGAATCGGCCCGAATATGCTGAAGCCTCCCAACGGACCTACACCGGCGAATCGATCTACACCCCGCGAGAATACACGCACACGCTGATCCGTCGGGGATTCCGACCCAATGTGTGGGAGACCACCTATCACCAGGTACTGACCGGGGAAGAACCGGTCTACAACTGGGTAAAAGGTGCCGCCCTGCGTCCGGTGCTCCAAGGTCTTGCCGAGATTGATGAGCGCGACGGCTCCAATCTGCAAGCCGCATATCTGAGTGAATACCGAGAGCGGATGTTGCACGACTACCCGCCCTACACCAGTCCGGATGGCACCGTGGTCACCATCTTCCCGATGCGCCGGGTGTTCGTGGTAGGCCATAAAGAGCTGGACTACACCATCTAACCATCGGTACCGCCAGTACCGCTCGTCACCGGATCAGCCCGGTCTTGGGCCGGGTTACCAGCCGCGTTGTTTCCACTCGTCCAAGTGCGGACGCTCCGCGCCCAGGGTGGTGTGATCGCCATGTCCAGGCAACACCACCGTGTCGTCGGGATAGCGATCAAACACTCGCGCGGTGACATCGGCAAACAGTTGCGCAAAGCGTTGGGGGTCCTGGTCCGTATTGCCCACACCTCCAGGGAAGAGCGAATCACCGCTGAAAATCACCGGCGACTCGTCGTCGTCCGCTCGATAGGCCAGGGCTACCGATCCCGGGGTGTGCCCGCGCAATCCAATCACATCCAGGCTGATCCCGTCGAACTGGGCGGTGTCACCGTGGTGGAGCACCACGGTCGGAGCCACGCCGGTAGCTTCTGCAATGGCCTCGGCATCGGCAGCACCGGCCGCGGTCGGTGCCCCGGTGGTCTCGGCCACCGCGGCCAGCGCCCGGATGTGGTCCCAGTGCTGGTGGGTGGTAATAATGACCGCCACGTGCGGTTCACAGGGGGTATCGGCACGGGCGGATTCCAGCAGCTCGTCAATGGCCTCGGGGAAGTCGGCAGCATCAATAAGCACTTGCGTACCGGAACACTTGGAGGTCAGCAGGTAGACGTTATTGCGCATCTCGGAGACCCAGCGGCTGCGGATGGTGACCTGTGGCAGGTCCGCGATCACGCGAATCTCACCGGCTGCGGGGTGGTTGCTGGGCTGGGTCGAGGTATCGTGACTGGGCATAGCGCTCAGTTTAGGGTCTGGGTGGGCTGACTGTACAGGTCAGCACCGACGCGCTCAGGGCCGGATTAGCTGTCGGCAAACATACCGGCAGACCGGACTACCATAGAGCAGGTAGGCTTGTCGGCTCCGCGCTGTGTCACTGCCTGTGCCCTGGTAGCACAGCGGGAGAATTCCTGATCACGAGCTGCTCGCGATCTGACTGACAACGACCTGAGAACAACTGCGACCGTGTAAGTCGGAGAGGACCTAGACGATACCGTGACCACTACCTCGACCGGTTCAGAGAACTACTCGCTGGCCTCGGGACCCCACCCGGGACAGACCGTCGCTCACCATGATTCGGTCGAAGCCGACCGGATCATTGTGGCCGGCGCCCGTGAGCACAATCTGAAAAATGTCAGTATCGATATTCCTCGCAATGCTTTCGTGGTGTTTACCGGACTATCTGGCTCCGGTAAGTCGTCCTTGGCGTTTGACACCATCTTCGCCGAGGGCCAACGCCGGTACGTGGAATCACTGTCTGCCTATGCCCGGATGTTCTTGGGCCGTGTCGATAAGCCCCAGGTTGATTTTATTGAGGGACTCTCCCCGGCGGTATCGATCGACCAGAAATCCACTTCGAAGAACCCTCGGTCCACCGTGGGCACGATCACCGAAATCCACGACTATATGCGCCTGCTGTGGGCCCGGATCGGGACTCCGCACTGCCCGGAGTGCGGTGAGCCTGCCTCCCAGCAGACCCCGCAACAAATCGTCGATCAGTTGCTGGAATTACCGGAGAAAACCCGCTTCCAGATCCTGGCCCCGGTGGTGCGCGGCCGCAAGGGCGAATTCGCCGACCTCTTTGCCGAGCTCTCCCAGCAAGGCTTCTCCCGCGCCATCGTGGACGGAGAGCAGATCCAGCTGGCCGAGGCCACCAAGCTGCAGAAACAGTACAAGCACAATATCGCCGTGATCGTTGACCGGCTGGTGATCCGCGACGGTATCCGCACCCGACTGACCGACTCGGTCGAAACCGCCCTGAAACTTGCCGAGGGGATCTTGGTCGTCGATTTCGTCGACGTCAAAGCCGAGATTGACCCGGAGAAAAAGAACACCGCCGAATGGGTCGCCGAAGATGAGCAGGGCCGGGCCAAATATCGGTCGTTTTCCGAAAAGCTGTCCTGCCCCAACGGGCACGTGCAGACCATTGACGAAATCGAACCCCGCTCGTTCTCCTTCAATAGCCCCTTCGGCGCCTGCCCGACCTGTACCGGTATCGGCTCCCGGTTGCAGGTTGATCAGGACTTAGTGATCCCAGACCCGGATCTGAGCCTGGAAGAAGGCGCGATCGCACCCTGGCACATGGGTAAAGCCGCCTCCCAGTATTGGCAACGGCTGATGGCAGGTCTGGCCGATGAGCTGGGCTTTTCGATGACCACCCCGTGGAAAGAGTTGCCCGCCAAGGCCAAAAAAGCGCTGTTGCACGGCAATAATTACAAGGTCGAAGTGGCATACCGCAACCGGTGGGGTCGGGAACGGCGTTACACGTCCGGTTTCGAGGGCGTGGTGGACTACATTAAGCGCAAATACGCCGAAACCGAATCCGATCACGCCCGTGATCGGTATGAGTCCTATATGCGCCAGGTGGCCTGCCCGGATTGCCACGGTGCCCGGCTGAACCCCACTTCGCTGTCGGTGATGGTTGGGGGAAAATCAATCGCCGAGGTCTCGGCCATGCCCATGGAAGACACCATTGACTTCATGGAGAACTTGCAACTCAGTGACCGGGACGCCAAAATCGCCGACCAGGTGCTCAAAGAAATCAACGCCCGGTTGCACTTCTTGATCGATGTTGGTCTGGACTATCTGAACCTGGAACGCCCGGCAGCCACTCTCTCGGGTGGTGAAGCCCAGCGTATCCGGCTAGCCACCCAAATCGGATCCGGTCTGGTCGGGGTGCTCTACGTACTCGACGAGCCCTCGATCGGGCTCCACCAGCGCGATAACTCCCGCCTGATTGGCACATTATTGCGCCTGCGGGATTTGGGCAATACCTTGATCGTGGTCGAACATGATGAGGAAACCATTGAAGCTGCCGACTGGATTGTCGATATTGGCCCGGCTGCCGGACGGGCCGGGGGAGAGGTGGTCCACTCCGGTTCGCTCGAAGATCTCAAAAACAACACCCGCTCGATCACTGGCGACTATTTGGCTCATCGACGCACCATCGACGTTCCCGCGACCCGCCGACCGATTGACCGCCAGCGGATCGTCCGAGTGGTCGGCGCCCGCGAAAATAACCTCGATAACGTCACCGTCGACTTCCCCTTGGGAACTTTCATCGCGGTGACCGGTGTCTCCGGATCGGGGAAGTCCACCCTGGTCAATGAGGTCCTGTACAAGGTCATGGCCAATGAACTCAATAACGCGCGCCTGGTGCCGGGCCGGCATAAGAAAGTCACGGGTCTGGACCAGTTGGACAAGGTGGTCCACGTCGATCAGTCCCCGATCGGACGTACGCCTCGGTCCAACCCAGCTACCTATACCGGCGTCTTCGACGCGATCCGTAAGTTCTTCGCTGACACCCCCGAAGCAAAAGTGCGTGGCTATCAGCCCGGCCGATTCTCCTTCAATATCAAGGGTGGTCGCTGTGAGGCCTGCTCCGGTGATGGCACACTAAAGATCGAAATGAACTTCTTGCCGGATGTCTATGTGCCCTGCGAGGTCTGTCACGGAGCCCGGTATAACCGCGAAACTCTCGAGGTCCACTATAAGGGCAAAAATATTGCCGAAGTGCTGGATATGCCGATCGCTGAGGCCGCCGAGTTCTTCTCCGCCTACGGAAAGATCTCTCGTTATCTGAACACACTGGTCGATGTCGGCCTTGGCTACGTGAAGCTAGGCCAACCGGCGACCACACTATCCGGTGGTGAAGCTCAGCGGGTCAAACTCGCCACCGAACTGCAAAAACGCACGGCAGGGCGGGCGGTCTATGTGCTTGATGAACCGACCACTGGCCTGCACTTTGAAGATATCCGTAAGCTGTTGTTGGTGTTGACTCGGCTGGTTAATAAGGGCAATACCGTGATCACCATCGAACACAACCTGGACGTGGTGAAATCAGCCGACTGGATTATCGATATGGGACCCGAAGGCGGTTCCGGTGGTGGCCAGGTCGTCGCCACCGGAACCCCCGAACAGGTGGCCACCGTCCAGGGGTCCTATACCGGTCAATACCTGGCCCCGCTACTCCATGGCGCACAGGACTAACCACGTGGAGGATTCCCCGAGTCCCGAGTCCTATTGACAGATCACCCGAGGCCATGCCGAGTAGGTCCAGGTCCAGGACTCGTCATCGGTGTTGCCCTCAGGATCGGTACGCGAGCGTGTGACGTCCACGGTGAACCCCTGTCGGCCACCGGCTTCCGGAACACAGTTGGGTTCGCTCGAGGTGATGGTCTGCGAATTGGTGTAGTTATACGGCTCTGAGGTTGACATCGACACATCGTAGTAGTCGTTGCCCCACACGCGCACGTGAACTTTCTCATCGTCCAGCCACATTTCGACAATCACGGGAGCATCGGTGTCATTGAGCCAGCGGACGTTGATTTGGCCTTCCCAGAATGTCGATTCCCGGCCCTTAGGATAGCGGTCAAACCAGCGCGAGTGGGGACGGTGTTCTTTAATGTCCATCCCCGATAAGAAGCCAGCGTTATAGGCCATGGTCGCAATTTGCGAGACACCGCCACCGACCGCTTGCGCGGTCACACCCGACTGGACGACACCGGAAGAAACGTAACCGTTGGCTTCGGTCACCGGGCCCAGGGCCTCGGCCAGGTTGAATTCCTCGCCGGGCATCACCACGGTCCCGTTGACGCGTTCAGCACCCACCTCAAGGTTCGGCGTACGCGTGGGATCATCCGGATACGGCGTCGAAAACTCTGCGACCTCGTGGGTGACATCCCAGGCTTCAGCATCCTCTGTGGTCACCTCCGGATCCTGGGATTTGACCTCGACTTCGACACTGCGGGTCTGATCCTGCGCCAGGTCCTGCTCAATAGCGTCAGCGACTTCCTCACCCGCTATCCCGGTGCCGCTTTCTCCCGGGACTACCTCCGGACGAGCCGATCCAGCCTTTCCACTGAGCTTGACCGTCGCATCGGTAGCCGAGGAAGCGAACCCGTCCTCATTGGCCTCCAGCGATGCGACCAACGAGTCCTCGTCCAGTTCCAAAGACGGTGTCGCATCGCCGGTGCCCTCGCTCGATGACTCCTGCATCGACGCTGTCGAGCCCGTCGAGTCCGTTGATGCCTCAGATTCCTCGCTATCTTCCGAACTGTCTGCGGTGGCTGAAGGGCCCTGCATTCCGGTGTCCACCTGGGCTGCTTCCCCCAACTGCTCCGGGGTGAGCTCAGTGGAGGCCTCGCCGGCAGTGACCGTATAAGAGTCAGCGACGAGTGGTTCGGCGGTGTTTTCCACGAAGCTCTGCCAGGTGTCAGCGGAGATTTGAGGCTCCAGGGTCTCGCCCTGAACATGGATCTCCTCGGATTCCTGCAACCAGTTCTCCTCCACGTGACTTGCGAGCCCTTCGGCGGTGATTCCCACGCCCGACACGGGAGCCTGGTATGCCACGTCACCGGCGTTGAAGGTCACCGACCCTTCGACGGGTTCCTGGCTCATCTGCTCGGAAAGACCGCGCAGCGCCTCGGTGGCCTGAGATTCATCGATCGTCGTCTCCGCCTCACGGTGGCCTTCACCGGTGAGGCGTTGCCACAACACCACCGGGGAGAAATTCAGGCCACGATACTCCTGCAGTACACCGTCGACGTCGTAGTCCAAGCCAATCTCTTCGGGCACCACGGTGGCGGTCACATCGTCCTGAGTCGCATCGTCTACTGTGGGGGTTTCGTCCCCCGTGGCACTGTCCTGGGACTGGATGTCTCCCACCAGGGTCAACTCACGAGAGGCTCGTTCGTCCAACTCGTCCTCGACCTTCTGCTGGGCTTGGTCAACATTCATGCCCGACACATCGATTCCCTCGACGGTGAAGTTCGCTGGTAGGCGATCCTCAAAAGCCATGGCAGTGCCGACATAGACGCCCACGCCCAACACGACGATGCCACCGCCCAGCACCCATGGCCAGATGCGTCGTGAGCGAGGGGACTCGGTGGCAGAGCCGGCCGAATCGTGATGGGCAGCGGGATGATCGTGTTCAATGGGCATACTGTGTGATTCCAGAAAATTCTGTGCACTCTGAGTGCACATATGGTGATCGATGGGAGCAGTCGGAGCCTGTACAGGCTGGCAACACCTAAGGATTGTACCGAGGAAAATCGCTTCCGCACACTGCAACGATGCGTGTGTTGGGATCGTAGTGACCCGACGGTAGCGCTCCGTAAGGTGAGCTGATCACGCAACGGTGCTGGTGCTGCTGGTCAACGGGTATAATCGTGCTGTCCACCGGCTGAGATCATGCTGGGTAGCAATTTCGGTTGTCATCACTACCACCATCATTTGTGAGGAGCTTCATGCGATTGCGCGAACGAAATCCGGTGCGGATCGGATTTCGTGGCCTCGTGAAGGTCACGTGTCGCCCTGACATTTCGGGGTTGGACCACATTCCCGACACCGGAGGGTTCATCGTCGCCTCCAATCATCTGTCATTCTTTGACTCGGTGTTGCTACAAAGTATGCTCCCGCGTCTGGTGCGGTTTTTCGCCAAAGCCGAATACTTCACCGCACCGGGGATCAAAGGCAAGCTCCAGAAGAGTTTCTTCGAATCGGTCGGATCTATTCCGGTGGATCGTGGACAAAAAGCCGCCTCAGTGGCTGCCCTGGATCGGCTGGTGGAATTCCTGGACAACGGTGAAGGCGTGGGCATCTACCCCGAAGGCACTCGCTCCCGCGATGGCCGACTCTACCGTGGTAAGACCGGGGTCGGCTGGTTGGCCTTGACCACCGGCGCACCGGTCATTCCGGTGGGACTGACTGGAACCGACCGTCTGCAACCTCCGGGACGTAACTTGATCGTGCCCCATAAATTCGGGCTTACGGTGGGAGAGCCCCTGCAGTTTGAAAAAATTGGCCCGAAGCACAAGCCCAAGCTTCGCCGCCAGATCACCGATGAGATTATGGACGCGATCGCTCAGTTAACCGGCCAAGAACGTGTGGATTCCTATAATTCCGCCGCCTCGGCCGAGCAGGATACGGAGAACTGATCAGCTGTGGCTGATCCCGCAACCTATCGACCACGTACCGGGGATATTCCCACCGACCCCGGGGTCTACCGGTTCAAAGACGCCACCGGCCGGATTATCTATGTGGGCAAAGCAAAAAACCTCCGGAACCGGCTGACGTCCTATTTCGCCTCGCCGCACCAACTGAGCCCGAAAACCCGAGCCATGGTCACCTCTGCCAGCGGTGTGGAATGGACCATTGTCGCCAGTGAGCAAGAGGCGATCCAGTTGGAATACACCTGGATCAAACAGTTCACCCCGCGCTATAACATTATGTACCGCGACGATAAGTCGTATCCGTATCTGGCGGTGACCATCAATGAGCGCTTCCCGCGGGTGATGGTGATGCGGGGAGATAAACGTCCCGGTGTGAAGTACTTTGGTCCCTTCCACCCGGTCAAAGCTATTCGTGAAACCATGGACCTGTTGTTGCGTGTCTTCCCGGTCCGCACCTGCTCGGCCGGAGTATTTCGCCGGGCCGAACTGTCCGGTCGACCGTGTCTGATGGGATACATCGACAAGTGCTCCGCCCCTTGTGTGGGCAATATTTCCGAAGCCGACCATCGCCAACTTGCCCACGACTTCATCAGTTTTATGAACGGCAACATCCGGCCTTACGTCAGGGAACTCGAGACCAAAATGGCCGAGGCCGTGGCCGAGTTGCGCTACGAGGATGCCGCCCGCTATCGCGACGACATTGCCGCGTTGAACAAAGTCTTTGAACGCAACGCGGTGGTGCTACCCGAAAATACCCAAGCCGATATTTTTGCCTTCGCCGATGACGAGCTAGAAGCCGCTTTCCAGGTCTTCCACATTCGCGACGGCCGGATTCGTGGTCAGCGTGGCTGGGTGGTGGAAAAGGTCGAAGACGTCTCCGAACAAGATCTGATCGAACAACTCCTTCAGCAAGTCTATGGCCAGCTCGATGATCAAGACCGCATCCCTGCCGAGGTCTTGGTCCCGGTCTTGCCCGGCGAGGTGTCGGGTTTAGAATCCTGGCTTGAAGAGCGTCGTGGCGCCCACGTGAATTTGCGGGTCCCGCAGCGAGGCGCCAAAAAGGATCTGATGCATACCGTCAAAGACAACGCCGTGGAGGCCCTACGGTTGCACAAATCTCGTCGCTCCGGAGATATTACCGCCCGATCAGCGGCCCTGAAAGAACTCCAGCAAGCTCTGGGCCTGCATGAACCGCTGTTGCGGATCGAATGCTACGACATCTCCCACACCCAGGGCACCAATGTAGTTGGGTCCATGGTGGTATTTGAAGATGGTCTGCCAAAAAAACGCGACTATCGCCTGTTTAACGTCACCGGCGAAGCCGCCCGGGACGACACCCGAGCCATGGACGATGTGCTCACCCGCAGGTTCAAGAAGTATCTGCAGGAACAAGCTAACACCCCTGAGCCTTTCTCGGGGCAACTGGATCCAGCTGAGCTGGCCGCCGAGGACGATCAGGACCGTCAACGCTTCTCCTATCCGCCCTCTCTGGTGGTCGTTGATGGGGGACCGGCGCAGGTCGCGTCGGCCGCCCAGGCGCTGGCCGACCTTGGGATCGACGATATTCCAGTGGTCGGTTTGGCCAAGCGCCTCGAAGAGCTGTGGGTCCCCGGTGATGACTTCCCGTTGGTGCTACCACGCAGCTCAGAGGGGCTCTACCTGTTGCAACGGCTACGCGATGAGTCCCACCGGTTCGCGATCACCGCCCACCGCAAACGTCGCGCCAAGGCCATGACCCACTCCGCTCTCGACGACATTGCTGGACTGGGCCCGGCCAAACGCAAAGCGCTGTTGGCCGAATTTGGGTCTGTCAAAAAGATCACCGCCGCCACTGTGGACCAACTCCAAAATGCCCAAGGGATCGGGCCGGCGCTGGCTGAGACGATTTATACGGCCCTACACCCGGACAAGACGCAGCAAGCCGAAGGTTCCCAGGACTCCTGAGCAGCTGAGACTCTTGCGCAGATTAACCGTCGTGCTCCCGGCGATCTTCGGGCGCGAAGTGAGTAGTCTTAACGGCATGACGACACCCGTGGAACCCTCCGAGCTGGAACCTGTCAAACCACCCCGCACCGAGGTCCTGATCATTACCGGAATGTCCGGTGCCGGACGGACTACCGCCGCCCACGCCTTAGAAGACCAGGGCTGGTATGTGGTCGATAATTTGCCACCGCAACTGTTCGTGACCATGTCACAGCTGATCTCCAAGACCACCGAAAGCACGGGTCTCAAGCTCGCCCTCGTGGTTGATGTGCGAAGCAAAGAATTTTTCACCTCGGTCCAGGAAGCCATGCACCAGTTGCGGGTCGATGGCACCGAGCTGCGGGTGCTGTTCCTTGACGCTGATGACGCGGTCCTGGTCCGGCGTTTCGAATCCGGACGTCGCCCGCACCCGTTGCAGGGCGATGGTCGCATTAATGACGGGATCGGTCGCGAACGAGAACTGCTCGAAGATCTTCGCGACCAGGCCGAGCTCATCCTCGACACCTCGAAGATGAATGTCCACGACCTCACCAAGGCCACCCGGGACCTGTTTTCAGATCAGGGCCCGATCGTGCTGCGCATCAATGTCCTGAGCTTCGGTTTCAAGTATGGGGTGCCCCAAGACGCCAATTTCTTAGCCGACGTGCGCTTCATCCCCAACCCGCACTGGGTGCCCGAGCTGCGCCCGTTGACCGGACTCGATGAGCCCGTGTCAGAATTCGTGCTTGCCAAGCCCGGAGTGAATATTTTTCTGGATCACTACGTCCAAGCCCTGCACCCGGTGATGGAGGGCTACCGGGCCGAAAATAAGCACTATGCCACCCTGGCCATCGGGTGCACCGGTGGTAAACACCGCTCGGTGGCGATTGCCGAAGAACTGGGGCGTCGCTTACGACAACAGCCCGGGCTGAAAGTCACCATTTCCCACCGAGATCGGGGCCGAGAATGAGCGTGCATTACACCGGTCAGCTACCGCTGACCCCCTCCCGTTCTAATGCGGCCCGTAAATCCGGGCACCATGCTCCCGCGCTGAAAGTCACCGCACTGGGTGGTGGCCACGGACTGTACTCGACGCTGTCAGCGTTGCGACTCATCGCCGGTGAACTCACCGCCGTGGTGACCGTGGCCGATGACGGCGGTTCCTCTGGCGTGATCCGCCAAGAACTCGACGTGATCCCTCCCGGGGACCTCCGGATGGCTCTGGCCGCGCTGTGTGATGACACCGACTGGGGGAGAACGTGGCGCGATACGATGCAACACCGTTTCATAACTCAACGCGCCGATGGCACTCCGGGGACCCTGAACAACCACGCGCTGGGCAACCTGTTGATCGTGGCTCTGGGCGAGTTACTGGGCGATTCGGTCGCCGGACTGCAATGGGCCGGAGCCCTGTTGGGAGCCCGCGGCACGGTGCTGCCGATGTCCCGGGTCCCGCTGACCATCTCCGGTACGGTGCTCTCGGGCAACGATCAGGGAGAACTGATCCGGGAAACCATCACCGGTCAGGCTGAGTTGGCCCGCGCCGCTGCCGCCGGCTCGGTGGTCTCGATCCGTCTCGACCCGGACACCGCCTCGGCCACCCCCGAAGCGCTAGAAGCCATCGATCTTTCCGACTGGGTTGTGCTGGGTCCCGGGTCCTGGTTCACCTCAGTCTTGCCCCACTTGCTGTTACCCCAGCTGCGCAACGCGCTGATCCAAACCACCGCACAACGCGCCCTGGTGATGAACCTGCAACCCAATACCACCGAGACCAACAACATGTGCGCCGCCGACCACCTGGAGGTGCTCCATCAGTACGCTCCCCAACTGCGTTTTGACGCGATCATTGTCGATCACTCCGTGGTCGATGATGCCGACCGCGACCAGTTTGAGCAGACAGCAGAAAAACTTGGCGCTGAAGCAGTTTTTAGTAGGGTATTGGACGATCAGCGCGATGGGATCCACGATCCACTGAAACTGGCGGTGGCTTTCGACGAGATCTTTTCGCGGTTCTCATGATTGCTCGCCAGTTGCGTCACACCTGGTGGCGCGGAAACACTCGATAAAACACTCGGGCCATCTTGCCGATGTGCCGTTGTCGAAAGAGGGTATTGCATGGCACTGACAGCCGCTGTGAAGCAAGAGCTGTGCCAGATTCCGGTCACCACCTCCTCGGAGCGCGCCGCTGAGGCCGTGGCCATGTTGCGTTTCGCCGGTGGTATCCACCTCATCTCCGGTCGCATCGTGGTCGAGACCGAACTCGACCGCCACGAAGCGGCCCAGCGTCTGTGCCAGACGATCCAAGGGCTCTACGGCCACCAAACCGAAGTGATCCGCGTCTCCGGCCAAAATTTGCGCCACGGGGACCGTTATGTGATCCGTGTGTTGGCCGGTGGAGCCGAACTGGCCCGCCAGACCGGTTTGGTCGACCCCCGCGGACGTCCGGTTCGTGGCATGCCACCGGCGATCGTCAACGGCTCCACGGCCGATGCCGCCGCTACCTGGCGCGGGGCCTTCCTGGCCCATGGTTCCCTGACCGAGCCGGGCCGTTCTTCCGCCCTGGAGGTCACCGCACCCGGACCCGAAGCTGCTCTGGCCATGGTCGGTGCTGCCCGTCGGTTGGGCGTGATGGCCAAGGCGCGCGAAGTACGCCAATCCGATCGAGTCGTGATTCGCGATGGAGATGCCATTGCCGACCTGCTCACTGCCATGGGGGCCACTGAGACCGTTAAAGTCTGGCAAGAGCGCCGTACCCGCAAAGAAGTTCGGGCCTCTGCCAACCGGCTGGCCAACTTCGACGACGCGAACCTCCGTCGCTCCGCCCAGGCCGCCGTGGCCGCCGGCGCCCGGGTCGCTCGCGCCCTGGAGATCCTGGAAGACGATGTGCCCGAACACCTGGAATACGCCGGCAGGCTCCGCATCGAGCACCAGCATGCCTCCCTGGATGAACTGGGGCGACTGGCCGAACCGCAGATGACCAAAGACGCCATCGCCGGTCGTATTCGCCGGTTATTGGCCATGGCCGATAAGCGTGCCGCCGAGGAAAACATTCCCAATACCCACGACGTCGTGCCTGAAGAATTACGCGAAGATGACTAAACTCTCGCCCTGAGCTGATCCGAGTCAGTGTGCTCTTGATCGCTACCGGGTTAGGTTGTCTAGGATGAGAATCAACGGGCGTGGCCTTGAAGACGCGTCCCGTCGCTGTTCGCCGGAGCGATCACGACAGCTTATGGTCGACACACCGCACCGGCTGACAGAACTGATCAAAAACCCTGCCCTGCGTGCGTGGCCCCACCGCCAGACGCCACCGTGGGGGATGTATGAGGAGGAAACGTGGAAAAGTACGTTCTGCCCGACCTAGACTACGATTTCGCAGCCCTGGAGCCCCATATCTCCGGCCGCATCATGGAGCTTCACCACGATAAGCACCACAATACCTACGTAAAAGGCGCCAACACCGCGCTGGAAAAGCTGGAGGCAGCTCGCGAAGCCGGTGACTTCTCCGCGATCAACCAGCTCTCCAAGGATCTGGCCTTCAACCTGGGTGGTCACACCAACCACTCCATCTTCTGGAAGAACCTCTCCCCGAACGGTGGCGACAAGCCCACCGGCGAGTTGGCTGCCGCCATCGACGAGTACTTCGGTTCCTTCGATTCCTTCCGCGACCACTTCACCGCAGCCGCTCTGGGTATCCAGGGTTCGGGCTGGGCGATCCTGGCTTACGAGCCGATCGGTGGCAACCTGGTCATCGAGCAGTTCTACGATCAGCAGAACGGTGTCCCCGTGGCGACCATCCCGCTGTTCCAGCTGGACATGTGGGAGCACGCCTTCTACCTGGACTACCAGAACGTCAAGGCCGATTACGTTAAGGCCATTTGGAACATCGTCAACTGGGAAGATGTTCAGCGGCGCTTTGAGGTAGCACGCTCCCAGGCATCCGGTCTGGTCACCCCGTAACCATCGCGTTGTCGTAGCGTGAACCATGCTTCGGGGGCACCTTGCACCTAGCAGGGTGCCCCCGGTGCTGTTTAGACTGGACAACGGGAGGCCGGCGTAGCATCTCGACCTCGCTACCATGCTTACGGCAACACAGTCTTTTGCGAAAGGCAGGCTTGACCTGACATGACAAAAATCGCCATCAATGGTTTCGGACGTATTGGACGTAACGCGTTACGGGTTATCGAATCTCGCCACCCCGATCTTGAATTGGTGGCCGTCAACGATCTGACCAAACCCGAAGACCTGCTTTTCCTGACCAAATACGACACGGTGCTGGGTAACTACCCACACGAGATCAGCTACGACGGCGACAATATCATCGCCAACGGCCAAACGATCCGCGTGTTCCAGGAAAAGGACCCGACCAACCTGCCCTGGGACGAGCTTGGTATCGATGTCGTGATTGAATCCACCGGTAAATTCCGGGATCGCCAGGCCGCCAGCGCCCACCTAAACGCCGGAGCCAAGAAGGTCGTGCTCTCCGCCCCCGGAAAAGGCGTTGATGGCACCTTCGTGGTCGGTGTCAACGATCAGAACCTCACCGAAGAGATGACTATCATCTCCGCTGCCTCCTGCACCACCAACTGCTTGGCCCCAATGGCCAAGACCCTGCACGATAGCTTCGGCATCGTCGACGGCATTATGACCACCATCCACGCCTATACCGGCGATCAGCAGCTGGTCGATGCCCCGCACAAGGATCAGCGTCGCGCTCGGGCCGCGGCCCAAAACATGATCCCGACCTCCACCGGGGCGGCCAAAGCCATCGGCGAAGTGATCCCGGACCTGAAGGGCAAGCTCGATGGTTTCGCAATGCGCGTGCCGGTGATCACCGGCTCTGCCACCGATCTGACCGTCGAGCTCGACCACGAGGTGTCCATCGAGGAGGTCAACGAAGCCTTCAAAAAGGCCTCCGAAACCCCCGAGCTCTCCGGACGCCTGGTGTACTCCACCGACCCGCTGGTCTCAGCTGACATCGCAACCACCCCGGCAGCCTGCACCTATGACGCCCCGCTGACCAAGTCCATTGGTCGCGTGGTGAAGGTTATCGGGTGGTACGACAACGAGTACGGTTACACCTGCCAAATGCTTGACCTCGTCGAGCGTGCCGCCGACACTCTCTAACCCCTGGAACTCGGCTCTGACAACATCATCAGCCCCCTGGATCACCAGACGTTCGGCCCGGGCGAGTCCACTGCTCGGTGGACGGCTCGGGCCGGTGTATGCTCCTGAATATCGCCGTTTGAAAGGTCTCCTCCTATGCCTGCACAAAACCTCAACGACTTGCTTGAGCAGGGAGTCAGCTCCCGCTACGTCTTGGTTCGGTCTGATCTGAACGTGCCGCTGGATTCCGGAACCGTCACGGACGACGGTCGGATCCGCGCCTCATTGCCGGTTCTGGAAAAGCTCGCCACAGCAGGAGCCAAGGTGATCGTCATGGCTCACCTGGGACGCCCCAAGGGTGAGCCCAACCCCGAATTTTCCCTGGCCCCCGTGGCTACCCGGCTGGCTGAACTCACCACGGTCGCGGTCCAGCGTGCCACCGATTTGACCGGTGAAGATGCTCGTTCCAAGGCCGATGCGCTGGCCGACGGATCGATCCTGTTGCTGGAAAATGTCCGCTTCGATCCCCGCGAAACCTCCAAAGATGACAGCGAACGGGCTGAGTTGGCAGCTGAACTGGCAAGCTTGGTCGGCGACACTGGGGTTTATGTTAACGACGCCTTCGGCGCGGTGCACCGCAAGCACGCCTCCGTCTTCGATATCGCCCGGCACCTTCCGGCCTACCAGGGTGACCTGGTCGCTACCGAGTTGCAGGTACTCGACCAGCTGATCACCGAACCGGCTCGCCCCTACGTAGTGGCCCTGGGCGGATCTAAAGTCTCCGATAAGCTTGCGGTCATCGATAACTTGCTCGACAAGGCCGACACGCTACTGATCGGCGGGGGAATGGTTTTCACCTTCCTCGCCGCGCAGGGGCATCAGGTCGGCTCCTCACTACTCGAAGAAGACCAGATCGATACCGTGGCCGAATACCTGAAGCGCTCCGGCCAAGGTCGCGCGGCCACCATCGTGTTGCCCACCGATATCGTGATGGCCGAAACGTTCGGTGCTGACGCCGGGCATGAAGTTCGACCCGTCGATGGTCTGGCAACTGGTACCTATGGAGAGTCGGCCATGGGCCTCGATATCGGGCCCGACTCGGCAGCCCATTACGCCCAGACCATCCGCGCAGCTCACACCGTCTTCTGGAACGGCCCGATGGGTGTCTTCGAGCTACCCGCCTTCGCGGCCGGCACCAAGGCCGTAGCCGAAGCTCTCACCGCGGTTGATGGACTTTGCGTGGTTGGCGGTGGCGATTCAGCAGCTGCCGTGCGCAATCTGGGCTTCGGTGACGACCAGTTCGGCCATATCTCCACCGGAGGCGGGGCCTCCCTGGAATATCTGGAAGGACGCGAGCTACCCGGTGTGCAGGCCCTGCAGAACTAAGGCAGGCTCTGTAGCACGTGCAACCCGACCGTTGGCACGGCGTAGCTCGTCGAGCCTTTGCTGACCGGACCCGAGAAGATGAAGGACTGATCTGTGCATGACCTCCACAACTAACGGAGTCTATGACCGCACCCCGCTGATGGCCGGTAACTGGAAGATGAACCTCGACCACCAGCAGGCCGTCACGCTGGTGCAAAAGCTTTGCTGGACCCTCAACGATGCCGATCACGATTTCGACACCATTGAGGTCGCGGTTTTCCCGCCCTTCACGGATCTCCGCAGTGTGCAGACCCTGATCCGCGGTGATAAGCTCCCGGTCTCTCTGGGAGCCCAGGATCTCTCCCCACACGCCTCCGGAGCCTACACCGGTGATATCTCGGGCCAGTTCCTCGCTAAACTCGACTGCCGGTACGTGCTCGTCGGCCACTCCGAGCGTCGTAGCGTCCACCAGGAATCCGATGAGATCGTGGCCGCCAAAGTCCAGGCCGCCTTCACGCACGGGCTCGTGCCGATCCTCTGTGTCGGCGAGGACCTCCAGGTGCGTGAAGACCGTCGCCATCTCGAGCACACCCTGGGCCAGGTCCGCGCCGGGATCGCCAAAGTACCCACCCAGCACGTGCAAGACCTGGTTATTGCCTACGAGCCGGTCTGGGCAATCGGCACTGGCGAAGTCGCTGGCCCTGAGGACGCTCAAGAAATGGCCTCAGCGATCCGTGAGTTACTGAGTCAAGACCACGGGCCCGAGGTGGCCCGCTCGGTACGAATCCTTTACGGCGGTTCGGTGAAGGCCGCTAATGTGGCCAGCATCATGCGCGAGAAAGACGTCGATGGTGCCCTGGTCGGTGGGGCCAGTCTCGACGAAGCCGAATTTGCTAGTATTGTTAGGTTCGAGCATCATTTGTTGACCGACTAGCTGGCCGTCACCCACGGCGTAAAGGAAGAATCTTTTCGTGGAAATTTTACAGATTGTCCTGCAGATCCTTTTGGTGATCATCAGTGTGTCCATGGTGCTGTTGATCCTCTTGCACAAGGGCCGCGGGGGCGGTATGTCCGATATGTTTGGTGGTGGCGTAACCTCCGGACTCAGCTCTTCGGGCGTTGCTCAACGCAACCTCACTCGCCTGACCGTCTTCCTCGGCGTACTGTGGGGTGCGATCATCATCGTCCTGGCGCTGTTGCCCCAGTTCATGCGCGAATTCTGATCCCTGCCAGTTTTCTCTCAGCCCGGTCAGCTTCCGCCACATCCTGCAACTAGCCCTCAGACAGGGCCTGCTCATCCACCCACCACAGCGTTTCGACCCGTCCCCGCACCACCAGAGCCGGTAGCACCTCGTCCATCGCACGCTGTTGCCCGGATGCTGGTGGTGGCGTGTCAGCAGAGCGCACCGCACCCACCGGTCCGGCCTTGCCCGCTCCCGGGGCAAAAAGCCAGACGTTGTCGCCACTGTTCAGCGCTTCCAGGCTCAACGACAACCGTTCCGGCGGGGGCTTCGGCGATCCCGTCACCGGGATGACCGTGCGCCCGGTTATCGTGACACCCGGCAACCCCGGGAAGAGGCTTGCCACGTGACCGTCTTCGCCAACTCCCAGTAGCACCACATCAAACCGTGGCAGTCGCTGATCAACTCCGGGATCCCGCTCGGCTGCCGTTGCCAGCTCCGTGGCGTACTGCTCGGCAGAGGTTGCCAACACGTCGTGGTGGTCTCGGTCAGCATGCCCTGCTGTGGCAGCCGGCATGGGGTGAAACTGCTCCCGGCCGAGGCCGTAGGACGCAACGAGTGTGCCCACCAGCGCATCCCAGGCCTGTCGCGCATTGCGCTGCGCATCAGTCGCGTCCAGATAGCGCTCATCGCCGAACCACAACTGCACGCCCGACCAATCAGTGACCTGTCCCAAAAGGTTCTTCTGTGGATCCGCGAGCCGTTCCAGCAACCCTATACCGGAGGTTCCTCCGGTGAGCACGATCTGCGCCCGGCCACGCTGGTCCAAGGCCCGATTAATGACCGCCACCAGCTCAACAGCGGCCGCCTCGAGCAACTGTGCCTTATCCGGGAACACCGCCACAGTTGCTCCGGTACCTGTACTTTCCCGGCGCATGGCATGAGCGAGCCCACCGTGGTGTGATGCGGTTGGAGTGTCGTTATCGGGCACTGGGATGCACCGCCTTAATATTGGTAGCTGGCAATCCTTGGGCCAGCACGCGACCAAAGAACTCATCCGGGTCCAAGCGACGCAATTCTTCGGTCAAACACTCCTGGCGTGACCGGCGAGGCAACGAAATGCGCTGCACTTTCCGGTCCTGTTGATACAGAAAGGCCACCGGGGATTCCTCATTGCGCGCCAGCACGATGTCTCCGCCGCGCCGCACCAAACGCACCGATCGCAGCCCCGGACCAGTCCCGGTCGAAGCCAAGGTGACCGGGATCTGCAATTGCATCTGCAACCATGCGCCCATCAAAATCGTGGCCGCATTATTCTCGGCCCCGTCCACGGTCGCTGCCAGCACCGACGCCGGGTCGATCGTGTCAAAAATCGCCGCCACCTGGTTGCGCCACATGGTCAGCCGCGTCCACGACAGATCGGTATCCCCGGCCCGGTAGCCTTCACGAAGTAGCTTCAGAGCCGTCGGGGCGTCCACGCCGGTGGGTGCGCTGGTATCGACAATCCGGCGATGGGCGATCCGGCCCAGTGGTGACTCAGCCGGGATTGTGGGAGCCGTGCCGGGCCACCACACGACGATCGGCGCGTCGGGGAGCAGGAACCCGTTGATCAACGTCGCCGATTCCACCGCGTTCTGGCCCGAAGTGTAAAGCACCACCACGTCCGAGGCTCCGGCGTCGCCACCAACGCGGATTTGAGCATCAAGCCCGGTCTGCTTCCGCTGGTCGCCGGTAGCCAGCACCACGATCCGGCAGGGATGTTCCCGCGAGGCCTGGTTGGCTGCCTCAATGGCTTCTTCTACACTGTCCGCGGTGGTTGCAATGATCAGCGACAGTACCCGACCTAAGGCGACCACGCCACCAGATTCACGCAGCCGGCCGATCTCCTTCAGGACCTGATCGACGGTGGTATCGGATAGCTCCACAATCATTACGGTCTCCTCCAAGCGCGCCCGTCACGGGCCATCATGTCATCCGCTCCGGCCGGCCCCCAGGACCCTGGCTCATAGGGTTCTGGCTGGTCCGGTAACGACTCCCAGTACTGTTCAAATGGGTCCAGGATCCGCCACGACTGCTCGACCTCTTCGTGCCGGGGGAACAGTGGCGGGTCACCCAACAATACGTCCAAAATCAGGCGTTCATAGGCCTCGGGGCTGTCCTCGGTGAAAGCATGACCGTAGCCGAAGTCCATGGTTACATCGCGCACCGTCATCTGAGTGCCCGGCACCTTGGAGGCAAAACGGATCGTCACCCCTTCGTCGGGCTGGACTCGGATCACCACGGTGTTGTGGCCGAAGTCTGTGGTCCCGTGGGACGGGAAGATCAGATCCGGGCTCTTCTTGAACACCACCGCGATCTCGGTGACCCGCCGACCTAAGCGCTTGCCGGTGCGCAAGTAGAAGGGCACCCCCTCCCAGCGTCGGTTGTGGATCCCCAATTTGAGCGCGGCATAGGTCTCGGTCCGGGAATGGGGATCGAATCCCTCTTCGTCCAAAAAGCCCAGGACCTTTTCTCCGCCTTGCCAGCCCCCGGCGTATTGGCCCCGGGCCGAACAGTGTCCCAGGTCCTGGGGCACCACCACGGATTTGAGCACCTTTTCTTTTTCTGCCCGCAGATCATCGGCCCGGTAAGACAGGGGTTCTTCCATCGCGGTCAGCGCCAGCAACTGCAACAGGTGGTTCTGGATCACATCCCGGGCGGCCCCGACCCCGTCGTAGTAGCCGGCACGGCCCTCAATCCCGATCGATTCAGCCATCGTGATCTGCACATGGTCGACGTGTTGGGCATTCCACAACGGTTCATACAGCCGATTGGCAAATCGCAGGGCCAAAATATTCTGGACGGTTTCTTTCCCTAAGTAGTGGTCGATCCGAAACACGTCATCGGGGGAGAAGACCTGCTCGATCACCTCGTTGAGCTCCCGAGCCGAAGCCAGATCATGCCCGAAGGGTTTTTCGATCACCACCCGGCGCCACGGAGCCAGCGCAGTATCCGTGTCAGCACCGAGCTGTTTGCCAGCCAGCCCGTGATCGACCAGATGACGGGAGACCGTTTCGAACCAGGCCGGCGGGATCGACAGGTAGAACGCAGTGTTGCCCCCAGTGCCACGTTGGTCTTGCAACTCCTCCAACGTGGCGGACAGTCGCTGGTAGGCCTGCTCGTCGTCAAAACCGCCCGAGATGAATCGGAATCCACCCGACAGCTGGGCCCAGACGATCTCGTTGAAACTCGTCCTGGCGTGTGCCCGCACAGAGGCCTGCACGAAGGCGGTGAATTCCTGCTGGTCCCAGTCGCGTCGACCGAACCCGACCAGGGAGAAACTCGGTGGCAGCAACCCGTTATGGGCCAGATCGTAAATGGCCGGCAACAGTTTCTTGCGCGCCAGATCGCCGGTGACCCCGAACATGACCATGGCCGAGGGTCCAGCAATCGAGGTCAGGCGCCGGTCGGCCGGGTCACGCAACGGATTGGTATGACGCGACGGGCGGGGCGGATCCTGGGGTGTTGCGGGCCATGCTGGTGCCACGTGTGCTGTGCCTTCCTGCTACGTAGGGTGTGTTGATCGGTGGTGATCGACAGATGCGGCTAGATCTGTTCGGCAGCGTTGATCAGGGTCTCGATCGCTGCCGAGCGGTCCTTGAGATGTATCCGCACCACCGGTTGTCCGGTTTCGGTCAGCACCGAGCCATCTCCGGCGGCTTGGGCGGTGATCAACTCTGCGAAACTGTAGTTCAGCCCCGGGATTTGCAGGTCGAGTTCGGAATCGGCGGTAATTTGAATGAACACGCCGGTGGCCGGACCGCCCTTGTGGAACTGTCCGGTGGAGTGCAGGAACCGCGGGCCCCAGCCGAAGGTCACCGGCCGACCGTAACGACGGGCCAGCGCCGGGCGCAGGCGGGTGAGGTGCTGTTGCCGCAACCGGTTGGTGTAGGCCTGCACCGCCAGGTAGCTATCGTCCTCCAGCACCGTACCGAGTACGGTGAACACTTCGGTGAGGATCTGTTGGGCTTCACCGGTGGCTTCCACATCGCCGAGCAACCCAGCCGGGCCGAATAGATCGAATTCGGCGGTGCTGATCTGGGGTGGTTCCGGTGTGGTCGGCTCGGCCAGTACTGCGCGGGTGGCGACCTTGGCCGATTCCACATCAGGCTGATCGAAGGGGTTGACCCCGATCAGGCTGGCTGCGGCCACGGTGGTGACCTCCCAGAACACTAGCTGGGCACCTAAACTGCCATAAATCTGCACCTCGTCGTCCCGAGGATCTTCCGGATTCAACGTCGCCTGGGAATCCCCGGGGTCGGCGATCAGGTGCAGATGGATCACGTCCTCGTCGTGACTACGGTTCTCCGCGGCACCGGGCTCGACGATCACCGGCAAGAATCCGGTCCCGTGTTTTCCGGTGGATTCGGCGATGAGCTGTTCAATCCAGTCCCCAAATCCGGGCAGAGCTTGATCAAAATTAGTGATGATAAGTTTATTGCGACTCGGCGCCCCGGCCCCCAAGACTGCGGCAGCCCGTAACGCCGGGTTGGTCTCGTCGTCCTCGTACAGACTGTGGGAAGCAGCCTCGGCATCGTCGACGATCGTGGTCAGCTCAACTCCGGCCAGTCCGGCCGGCACCAGCCCGAAGGCCGACAGGGCCGAGTAGCGCCCGCCAATGGTGGGATCGGCTTCAAACACTGCGGTGTACTGGTGGTCTCGGGCCAGCGACTCCAACGGAGATCCGGGGTCGGTGACGGCAATCAGGTGATCGCCGGGCGTCAGCCCGGCATCCTGCAGTGCTTGAGTAAACGCACGCCGGGCCGCGTCGGTTTCAGCCGTGGAGCCGGATTTGGAGGAAATCACGAAGACCGTATCGGCCACCCCGGCGGCCAAAATCGAGCCCACCAATTCCGGGTCGGTGGAATCCACCACATCCAGCCGGACCCCGGCGGCGCGGGCCATGACTTCAGCACCCAGCGAGGAGCCACCCATCCCGGCCAACACCACCCGGGTGATGCCCTTGTCAGCCAGCTGCTCGCGTAACTGGGTGATCTGTGGGATCAGCTCGAAGGCTGCGTCGAAGGGGTCGACCCAGCCCAGACGTTGCGACGCTTCAGCTTCGGCCTCGGGGCCCCACAGTGTGTGATCACGCTCCAACAGGCGGGAGGCGAAGTGGTTGCTGAGCAATTCCTCAACACGCTGGTCAACACCGTGGAGGGCGTTACCGGAAAGATTGATCCCCAGAGAATTCATCGTTGGCTCCTGTCGATACGGGGTGTCCGTGCGCTGAGATTGGTGGGAACGGGTGGATCGGTCAGGCGGTCTTGGCGCGGTCTAGTTGGTCGGTTACGGTGGTCCAGAGCTCTAACCACGCGGTCTCAAATTTGGCGATGCCCTCGTCTTCCAGGGTGGTGACCACCTGCTGGTAGTCGATCCCGACCTTCGCCAGATCGTCGAGGAGCTGATCATCGTCGGCAAAATAGGTCGAGATCTCTGGCTGGTCGACCTCCCCGTGATCGGCGAAAGCTTCCAGGGTAGCCAGTGGCATCGTGTTGACGGTGTGCTCGGCGATCAACCCCTCGACGTAGTACACATCGGAATAGGCGGGGTTCTTCGTGCCGGTGGAAGCCCACAGCGGCCGCTGGACTCGCGCGCCGGCATCGCGGAGATACCGCCACCGCTCGGTGTCCTGGGCGTTGATGAAGATCCGGTAGGCCAGCCGGGCATTGGCCAGTCCGGCCCGGCCCTGCAATTCCGCGATTCGAGCCGGTTCCAGGGCGGTCTGCTGTAATTGCGCGTCGATCTCGGTGTCAACCCGAGAGACGAAGAAGCTGGCCACCGAGTGGATAGTGCTCAGATCGCGTCCGGCCCGGTGGGCGGCTTCCAGCCCCAGCAACCAGGCGTTGATCACTTCCCGATAGCGCACCAGCGAGAAGATCAGGGTCACGTTCACCGAAATTCCAGCCGCCAAGACTTCAGTGATCGCCGGCAGGCCTTCAGTGGTGGCCGGGATTTTGATCATCAGATTCTCGCGTCCCACCGCGTCGGCCAGCTGGAGTGCCTGATCAATCGTGGCCTGGGTGTCCTTCGCCAGTCGCGGGTCGACCTCCAGCGAGACCCGACCATCCACACCGTGGGTGGACCGGTAGATCTCTGCAAACAGATCGCAGGCTTCGCGCACGTCCCGGGTGGTCAGTTCCCTCACGGCCCGTTCGGTATCGGCTCCCTCGGCGGCCAGGGCGCGCAGCTGGGACTCATAGCCGACCCCATCGGCCAGCGCCTTGGCGAAAATCGAGGGGTTGGTCGTGACTCCGGTGAGAGTGTAGGACTCGATCATCTCGCGCAACAGTCCTGAGGTGATCGCCGGACGGGAGAGATCGTCCAACCAGATCGAGACACCCCGGCCGGTGCTCAGCTCTGCGGTGCGGGGACTGGGTTGTACTGTCACGGGTTACGCTCGCTTTCTGCGTGGGACCACGCGGGATCAACGTCGTGCCGGCAGGCGGTCATCGCTCGGTGTTCGGTCGCCGGCTCACCCATCGCCGGATCCGCCACGCACCAGGTTTCTGGCGGCGGCCACCACCGCGTCAACGGTGATTCCGAACTGCTCAAAGAGGGTCTGGTAGTCGGCTGAGGCACCGAAATGCTCCAGCGAAATATGGGCGGCGTTTGGTCCGGTGTAGCGTTGCCAACCCTGGGCCACCCCGGCCTCGACCGAGACGGTGGGAACACCGGCCGGTAGCACCTCCGCCCGGTAGGTGGCATCCTGGGTGTCGAACCATTCCAGACAGGGTGCCGAAACCACGCGGGTGCCAATCCCGTCGGCCTCGAGCTGGTCGCGCGCTGCCACGGCCAGCTGTACCTCGGATCCGGTCGCGAGCAACACCACATCCGGCATAACGCTCTGCGGACCGCCAGCTCCTTGGGCATCAATCAGCACATAGGCGCCCCGGGCGACGTGCTCCGCCGAGGCGAAGCCCCGTTCTTCCCTGGGCATGATCGGTAACGCCTGACGCGACAGCACCATCCCGGCCGGCCGGTCCGTGTGGGACAGTAGGGTTTTCCAGGCCACCGAAACCTCGTTAGCGTCGGCAGGCCGGATCACGTCCAGTCCGGGTATTGCGCGCAGGGATGCCAGGTGTTCCACTGGCTGGTGGGTCGGCCCGTCTTCACCCAACCCGATCGAGTCGTGGGTCCACACGAACACCGAGGGGGCGCCCATCAGCGCGGCCAACCGGATGGCGGGTCGCTGATAGTCGGAGAAAATCAAAAACGTTCCCATATAGGCCCGGGTCAGCCCGCCCAGGTTCACGCCGTTAATGATCGCCCCGGCAGCGTGCTCTCGAATTCCGAAGTGCAACACCCGCCCATAGGGGTGTCCGCTGAAGGCTCCGGTAGACCGGCGTTCAGGAATGAAGCTGGGGTTGTCCTTCATGGTGGTGTTATTGGATCCGGCCAGATCCGCCGATCCGCCCCACAGTTCTGGCATCACATCGGCCAGCGCGTTGAGCACCTGGCCGGAGGCCGCCCGAGTGGCGATCCCCTTCTGGTCGGCGTCAAATACCGGGAATGCCTCGGCAAACCCCTCGGGCAATTTTCGGGCGATCAGGCGGTCATACAGGGCCGAGCGTTCCGGGTTGGCAGCCCGCCACACTGCTAGAGCCTCGGCCCATGTAGCCCGGTACTGGCCGTTGCGGTGTTTGACCTCGCGGGCGCGCTCGAGTAACTCAGGTTCAATGTGGAAGTGTTGCTCGGGATCAACATCCAGAGCGTGCTTGAGCCCGGTCAGCTCCTCGGGGCCTAGCTTCGAGCCGTGGATCGCCCCGGTGTTCTGCTTGGTCGGGGACGGCCACCCGATAATGGTGCGCAAGATGATTAGCGTGGGCCGCTGGGTTTCTGCTTTGGCCGCCACGATCGCCTGGTACAGCGACCTGGTGTCCTCAACGTAGTCACCCCCGGCCGTCCAGTCGATCTCTTCCACGTGCCAGCCGTAGGCCCGGTAGCGGGCGGCCACGTCTTCGCTAAAGGCGATCTCGGTGTCATCTTCGATCGAGATCTTATTGTCGTCGTAGATCACCACCAGATTGCCCAGTTCCTGGGTACCGGCCAATGAGGACGCCTCGGAGGTTATCCCCTCCTGCATATCCCCGTCGGAGGCGATCACAAACACGTGATAGTCAAACGGGCTAGTCCCTATCGCAGCCTCGGGATCCAACAATCCGCGCAACCGACGCTGTTCGTAGGCGAAACCCACCGCCGAGGCGAGGCCCTGACCTAGCGGCCCGGTGGTGATCTCCACATGATCGGTATGACTGTACTCGGGATGCCCCGGGGTCTTCGAGCCCCAGGTGCGCAACGCTTCCAGATCGCTCATCTCCAGACCAGCTCCGGCGGCGAATAACTGCAGGTACAGGGTCAGCGAGGTGTGACCGGGGGAGAGGATGAACCGGTCCCGACCGTGCCAGCCGGCATCGGTGGGATCCCAGCGCATGACGTTCTGAAATAACTGCCAGGCCACCGGAGCCAGCGAGATCGCGGTTCCGGGGTGCCCAGATCCGACCTTTTCGACCGCATCAGCAGCCAGCACGCGCAGCGAATCGACGGTGCGCTGATCCTGCTCGGTATAGGTATAGTCTCGGGCCGGTTGGAGCCGGTTTAGGTGATGATGTGTCTGTGCATCTTGTGAGACCACGGAGGACCTTCCTGCAGGGTGAACTTGTGCGACGATGACTTTCCCTGCCACCCGGATCGTCTCCGGACAGGCTCTGGAGAAAAGTGCTGCGTCTTCAGCTTAGCGCCGATCGAGCCGTCCATGCGATGGATCATCCCGAAAACCAGCAGATCCCATCGGTTCGCCCCCAACCGATGGCCCGCACTAGACAAACCGGTCGCCGTAGCCGGCACCACCGGCATGGCAGGCACCATCAGCATGTCAGAAAACTCAGCACCGAGCTCAACCGGGTAGACTAGACACAGACACCAGACGACGAGAATATTAACCACGCGTCCCGACACCCACCGTGGCGGTATCTGCTGGCATCACCACACCTCATCTGCCTGACTGCATCATCGCGACGTGGGCCAAGACCGCACCCTACCGAATCGGACTCACGATAGATGTCGACTTCCGTTAAAAGCACTCAGCAGACCACACCGGGTTCCGCCTCCGAAACCACCTCACGGCCAGGCTCGATCGGTCTGAAGCGTAAGATCGCCGCCTACGTGTCCTTGACCAAGCCCCGCGTGATGGAGCTGTTGCTGGTCACCACGTTGCCAACCATGATCTTCGCCGCCCAGGGCTTCCCCTCGGGGTGGCTGATGCTAGCCACCATGGTCGGCGGTGCCGCGGCGGCCGGGTCTTCGGCCGCGTTCAACTGCTACATCGATCGCGATATCGACAAGGTGATGGACCGCACCCGATCCCGGCCGCTGGTCACCGGTGAGGTCACCCCGCGCGAAGCCTTGATCTTCGCATCGGTGCTGGGCGCGATCTCCTTGGTCATCCTCGCGGTCGGCACCAACTGGCTGGCCACCGCGCTGGGGGCACTGGCCATCTTCTTCTACGTGGTCGTCTACTCCCTGATCCTTAAGCGCCGCACCGAACAGAACATCGTCTGGGGCGGGATCGCCGGCTGTTTCCCGGTACTGATCGCCTGGGCGGCCGTGCGCGAGACCATCGAATGGCCAGCCGTGGTGCTGTTCGCGGTGATTTTCTTATGGACCCCTCCGCACTACTGGCCGCTGTCGCTGAAGTACAAATCCGATTACCGGCAGGCCAACGTCCCCATGCTGGGTGCAATCGCCACCGCCCGGAAAGTCTCCACCCAGTGTGTGCTCTATACCTGGGCGACGGTGATGTGTTCGCTGTTGCTGGTGCCGTTGGGGTGGGCTGGTGTTGTCTACACCGTGATCGCGGCAACGGTGGGTGGCTGGTTCATCTATGAGAGCCACGTTCTTTACCGGGAATCGCAGAAACCGGATTTTCAGGACAAACAGGCTATGAAGGTCTTCCACTTGTCGATTACCTATTTGACCCTGCTGTTCATCGGCCTGGCCATCGACCCGTTCGTGGGTGAGCCGCTGATGGCCGAGGCCGTGACCGCCCCGGCGCTTTAGCCCCGATAGACCGGGTCTCGGTCCGGTACGGTTATCGCTCCGGGACAGGCTCGGTCGCTGTGGGCACGCTGTTGCAGGTCAAGCTGTTGCAGATAGCAGATAAAGGACTCATCGTGACATTCAGGTACCGTGCCGTACACTCTCCGCACACCGCGACGTCCGTATCCGGATGCGCGCACCGTGGGCTGGCCTTGCTCGCTGGGCTGGCGCTGGTGGGCTCTTTGGGGCTGAGCGGTTGCGTCGAATCCGAGCACCGCGAGGCCACCCCGGATGGCAATGCCGCCCCCACCCATGTCGCACCCGACCACTTTCCGGACAACCAACTCGGCGACACCGGGCGCTGGATCCTGAACCAAATTAACGGCAACCGCGCCATTGACCGCTCCGACTGGTACGACCGGGTGGCCCCTGAACTGACTGAACAGATCCCCGTCGACTCGTTGGTGGGCACCCTCAATGCCGAGCTACGCCCCCAGAAGCCGTATGTGATGACCCACTACGAACAGACCGACCAGGCTAGCGCGATGATGACGTTGACTCCCGATATCTCCGCCCAGCCACTGGATCTGCACTTCAGTATCGACGAGGCCGGACGACTCACCGAGCTGTGGTACCGCGATACCAACGATCCGAGCGCCAGCGCTGATCCCAGCTAAGGTCTGGCCTCCCCACTCACCGACACCGGTCTGGCCTGTCGGAAGGTGTGATCCTGACCCACCATCAAGGGGTGCAGGAGGGAAAGCGGGTGTTAGCGGGCCGGGCCGGGAGAGGCGCCTTCGGCCTGGGCGTCAGCCACCAGATTGGCCGGGTCCATGTTGGCCGCGAATCTCGGAGAGCGGGGATCCACCAGAGCGGGGATCCACCACAGTGTCGTGCCAGGAATAGGACGAGCATTGCCGATCCATCATATTGGTCATCAGCCACGCTAGGAGCCCGGTTCCGAGCATGTGCCCCAGCACGGCCACGATGGGCAGACCGTTAAAGTGCTGATAGTAGCCCACGCTGGCCTGCAGGACGATCACCGCAACCATGGCCCAGACGCTGATCCGCTGGCGCTGGGAGGACGCCAACCGATGCACCAACACCAGCAGGACGATCACCACGGCGATCAGCAGGTAAACCGGGATGACGTGCCAGCGGGTCACGATCGCCGGATCAAAATCGTGGCGGGGCGCTTCGGCATCTCCGCCGTGGGGGCCCGAACCGGTGACGACGGTGCCGAGGATCAAGGTGATCCAGCCCAGCACGAAAGCCGCACGTGCCAACCCGCGGGTCGTGGCGGTGGTCTCGCCATCCACCAGGGACGGGACCTGCTCCACCTCGCCGCCGCCGATGCGACGCTCCAGTCCCACCCGGTTGACCAGTAGGGCGGCCAGGCAGACCAAGAAGCTCGATAACAAGAAGTGCAGGGAGACCACCCAGGGGTTCAGCTCGGTCAGGACCGTCATTCCACCGATCACCGCTTGCCCGGGAATGCCACACAGCAGAATAATCGATAGCCAGAAGATTGCACGGTAGGTGGCCCGCAGTCGCCAGATCGCCAACAGCATCAGCACCGCGACCGCGGTGAGCACAAAGGTCAGCGTCCGATTGCCGAACTCGATATAACCGTGGATTCCCATTTCGGGGGTGTTCGTCAAAGACTCGGGGGTACATTTCGGCCAGGTCGGACAGCCCAGCCCAGATTCGGTCAGTCGCACCGCGCCACCGGTGACGATAATGCCGATTTGAGTTATCAGTGAGGCCACCGCCACCGCCATGGTCCACCCGGTCACCGAGGTGGGCATCAACCAGTCTTTGGTCCGCTGGAGCGGGGACCGGGACGTTTCAGTATGGTGCTGAGTGTGGACATCATCCCGCAGCGCGAAACCAGACACGTTGATCAACCTCTTTCAACATTCGGCCCAGGGGTCACGGCAATCGGAGCGAAACTCTTAGTTATCGCCATTTAAACCAGCGTACTGTGCACCCGGTGAAGATCGCCGCCCAGACCACTAAGATGACGAAGCTGAGCAGATCGAATTGACCGCGCACCGTGGCGGCCCGCAACCCCTCACCCAGGGCAGCCGAGGGCAAAAACTGCAAGAGCTCACCGAACAGGTTCTCGGGCACGGCAAAAACCACGCCACCGGCGGCCCCCAGGATCACCCAGAGCAGATTCGTGATCGCTAAGGTTGCTTCCGGGCGGACGGTTCCAGCAATCAGCAGGCCCAAGGCGGTAAAGGTGACCGCTCCCAGTACGATGAAGATCCCAGCGTATAACACCCCGACAGCGACCGGTCGCCACTCGAGAAACAGCGCGGCGAGCCCTAAAACCATCAGTTGCACGATCAGCACCAGTACCACCGCGACCGCCTTGCCCAGCAGGAGTCCGGTCGGTCCCAGGGGAGTGGTGGACAGGTAGCGAAGCACCCCGTAGCGTCGGTCAAATCCGGTCGCGATGCCCTGACCAGTTAGTCCCGAGGACAACACCGCCAAGGCCAACACGCCGGGGGTCGCGAGGTTCACCGGCGAGATCGTGGACCCTTCAGCGACGATGAAGTCAGTCACCGACAGCGCGATCAGCACCATCAGTGGCAAGATGATCGACACCAGTAGCTGTTCCCCATTGGACAAGGTGGTGCGGGTTTCATAGCCGCCCTGAGCAATCACGCGCCGAAACAAACCTGAGGCGTGAGGCCTGGCCACCGGCGTGAGATCCAGCATACGATCCTGATAGTGCGAACGGTATGTCAACTCATCGGCCTGTTCACGGAGCTGTCCATCGGGCCGGTCATCCGGGTGTGGGTCGGGCCGTGCCGGTTGGTCCGGGTGCTGTTGGCTCACGGGGTCACCTCCCAAAACACATCTTCTAACGACCGCCGGGACATCGACAGATCACGCGGCAGAATATCCCAGCGTTGCCACCACCGGGTCAATTCCACGTAGTCGGCTGGTTCTTGCAGTCCGCGCACCTGCCAGGTTTCCATCCCGACCATACCGGTCGCTTCGGTAGCGGTAACCCGGTGTACGCTCAACGCCTCGGGCACATCGGCCAGGGCGTGGTCCGACAGGGGAGTTTCGACCGAGAACAGCACAGCGGGACGGTCATGATGATCCGTCAATTCGGCAACGGTTCCTTCACGCTCCACCCGGCCGTGATTGATCAGGATGACCCGATCGGCTAGCTTTTCGGCATCATCGAGGAGGTGGGTGGTGAGTACGATGGCCAGTCCGGCGTGTTTCATCTGCTGGATCAGCTCAAACACGACCCGGCGAGAGACTGGATCGAGTCCGGCCGAGGGCTCATCCAAGAAGATCACCGAGGGCCGACCGATCAGCGCGGCAGCCATTGCAACCCGCTGTTGCTGGCCCCCCGACAGTCGGCGTATGGTCCGATCCTGAAACTCGGTGATCTCCAACCGGTTGATCAAAGCGTAAATATCCAGGGGCTCTCGGTAGAGGTGAGCCAGATGTTCAATCAGGCGCAAGGGCGTCACCGACGGTGGTAATCCGCCATCCTGCAACATCACCCCAACCTGGCTTCGCAGCGCTGCGGTGGCGGTAAAGGGGTCCTGACCTAACAGCCGGACACGACCGGCAGAGGGCTTGACCAGTCCCTGGGCAATCGACAACGTGGTGGTTTTGCCGGCACCGTTGGGCCCCAATAGGGCCGTCACCTCCCCGGCGCGGGCTTGCAGGCTCATACCCCGCAGAATGTTGACGGTGCCTTCGTCAGAATTCACGCTCAGCCACACATCATCAACGTCGAGCAGGATCTGATCTGATCCAGCGTTGCTCGTGTCTGGATCGAGAGAGGATGCAGAAGTCACGGTGTTCACTATAGCTACTTGGATCATGGCTATTCGGACAGCAGAAGCTATTCGGAGATCAGACGTGGAGCAGGTGGGTCCCGGTCTTGACCGGTCATCCGGCGTCATCTCGTCGCGAACTTAGGCATGCCAAACTATCAGTCCGCACGATCCCGCGTATAATTAGGAAATATCATGGTTACTTATTTTCCCCGTCACCAAGAGACTTCCGGAACGAAGTCTGCGACGCAGTCTGGCGAACCGGCCGGTAGCTCTCGGGAAAACACCCGCGAGAAGGTGCTCCATGCCGTGCTGACGCGCGGGCCGGTGAGCGCCGCTGCCATCGGTAGCGAGTTGCATCTGACTGCCGCGGCCGTGCGACGCCACCTCGACGCTCTCGAGTCCGAGGGGTTGATCGAGGTTAAGTCGGTCTCCGGCGATGCGGGTGCCGGGCGTCCCTCCAAACGCTATGTCGTCACGCACAAAGGACAACAACAGCTCGGGGATGATTACCTGGCCGTGACGAGCGCTGCCATGGAAATGATTGCCGAGCTGGGTGGGCCCGAGGCGGTCCGCCGGTTCGCCCGGGACCATTTCGCCGAGGTCGAGACGCTATTCCTGGATCGAGCCACCGACGAGATGACACTGTCGGAGCGGATCAAGGTGCTCACCGCCGTGTTGGATGAACTCGGTTACGCGGCCACCACCCGGCGCGCCGGACGCGGTGCACGCGTGACGACCCTGCGGGCAGCCCAGATTTGTCAGGGACACTGCCCGATCAAGGATCTGGCCGCGCAGTACCCCGAGTTTTGTGAAGAAGAAACCGAACTGTTCGCCCGGTTGTTGCAGGTAGATGTGCGCCGATTGGCGACCCTGCCCACCGGCGGGCATGTGTGCACCACGCACGTGCCCCTAGGGCGCAAGGCCTATGCGTCGTTGACTGCCCAAGCCGAACAGAATGCTGCCCGAGCTTAAGCGGTGACCATCCGGAGTGATCCGGAGGCAAGCCGTTGCGACCACCCGACCATGACAACCAGCGATAAAAGAGGTTGATGATGACCGATCAGATCAGTCAAGACACCGTCGATCCACGGGTCATTCAAAGAGTTCTGGACGACAATCCAGAACTGAAGTCCCTGGGTAACTACGAATTCGGCTGGCACGACTCCGACGAGGCCGGCGCTGTTGCCAAACGTGGCCTGGATGAGGACGTCGTCCGGCACATCTCCAGCATCAAAGAAGAGCCCGAATGGATGCTGAAAACCCGGTTGAAGGGTCTGCGCTACTTCGACCGCAAACCGTTGCCGACCTGGGGTGCCGACCTGTCCGGGATCGATTTCGATCGTATTAAGTATTTCGTGCGTTCCACCGAGCGTCAGGCCAGCACCTGGGAAGAACTTCCCGAAGACATCTTGGAGACTTACGAGCGGTTGGGTATCCCCGAGGCCGAGCGTGAGCGCCTGGTCGCCGGTGTGGCCGCCCAGTACGAGTCCGAGGTGGTCTACCACCAGGTCCGTGAAGATCTGGAGGCCCAGGGCGTGATCTTCATGGATACCGACACCGCTTTGAGAGAACACCCGGAGTTCTTTGAGGAGTACTTCGGCTCGGTGATTCCGGTCGGCGATAATAAGTTCGCCGCGCTGAACACCGCGGTCTGGTCCGGTGGGTCCTTCGTCTACGTCCCCAAGGGCGTACACGTCGAGATCCCGTTGCAGGCCTACTTCCGGATCAATACCGAGAACATGGGTCAGTTCGAACGGACGCTGATCATCGCCGACGAGGACTCCTACGTCCACTACATCGAAGGTTGCACCGCCCCGATCTACCAGACCGATTCGTTGCACTCAGCTGTGGTGGAGATCGTGGTCAAGAAGAACGCCCGCGTGCGTTACACCACCATTCAGAACTGGTCGAATAACGTGTATAACCTGGTCACCAAGCGTGCCGTGTGCGAAGAGGGCGGGACCATGGAGTGGATCGACGGCAACATTGGCGCCAAGACCACCATGAAGTACCCAGCCGTCTACCTCACCGGTGAGCACGCTCGCGGTGAGACCCTGTCGATGGCTTTCGCCGGCGCCGGCCAGCACCAGGATACCGGTTCCAAGATGGTACACCTGGCTCCGAATACCTCCTCGAACATCGTCTCCAAGTCGGTGGCGCGTGGTGGGGGGCGCGCAGCCTACCGTGGCCTGGTCCAGATCGTGTCCGGGGCGAAGAACTCCGCGAACTCCACGATCTGTGACGCACTGCTCGTTGATACCATTTCGCGCACCGACACCTACCCCTACATCGATATTCGCGAAGACGACGTCGCTCTCGGCCACGAGGCCACCGTCTCCAAGGTCTCTGAACAGCAGCTGTTCTACCTCATGAGTCGTGGCCTGTCCGAGACGGATGCGATGGCGATGATCGTCCGCGGGTTCGTGGAGCCGATTTCCCGGCACTTGCCCATGGAATACGCACTGGAACTGAACAAGCTAATCGAATTGCAAATGGAAGGATCGGTGGGCTAACGGTGACCAACGCTACACACGCTCGTGACACGGAAACCGGGGGAGCGGCTCCCCTGATTCCAGGCATGACGGATGAGGGTGAGACCTTGTCCACGGAGATCGCCGATGCCACCCAGGCGTCCCACCTGGATGCCGAGACCAAACAGAAATTCGGTACCTCACGCGCCGACCGGACCATCAGCTACGATCTGGCGGACTTCCCACAGCTCACCGGACGCGAAGAGGAATGGCGGTTCACTCCGATCGAGCGGCTTTCCGGTCTGGAGTTGCCCGGTGGCGATGAGCAGCGACTGACCGGACCGGCTCCGCAGGTCACCGTGGAAGAAACCCAGGGCGTCACGGTCGAAACCGTCGGCCGCGACGATCAGCGTCTGGGGCAGGCTTTCATTCCTGATGATCGCGTCTCAGCGGCTGCCTGGCACAACTTTCAGGAGGCCACCGTGATCACTGTGGCTGACGAAACCGAACTCGACAAGCCGTTGCTGGTCGATATCGCTGGCCAGTCCCAGGAGCCAGCCGCTCAACACGTGCGAATTCACATAGGTCGCCATTCCCAGGTGGTGCTGGTGATCAACCAGTCCGGATCAGCGGTGCTGGGTCAAAATATCGAGATCACTGTGGATGAGGGTGCCTCACTGAACGTGGTCAGCATCCAAGCCTGGGACGAGGGTTCGGTCCACGCCGGATCCCAGCAGGCCAAGGTGGGTCGCGACGCCAAGTACCGCCATACCTTGGTCACCTACGGCGGTTCGTTAGTCCGATTGACGCCGACGACCCGCTTCGCCGGTCCCGGCGCCAACGTGGAGATGTATGGCCTATACTTCGCTGATGCCGGCCAGCACCTGGAGCACCGGATCTTCGTGGATCACTCCACCGAGAACTGCGTCTCCGATGCGCTGTACAAGGGCGCGCTACAGGGCGATTCAGCTCGTACCGTGTGGGTTGGCGATGTGCTGATCCGTAAAGAGGCAGAAGGCACTGATACCTACGAGAAGAACGAGAACCTGTTGCTCACCGACGGCGCGCAAGCCGATTCGGTTCCGAACCTGGAGATCGAAACCGGCGTCATTGAAGGTGGCGGACACGCATCCTCCACCGGTCGCTTCGATGAGAATCAGCTGTTCTACCTGATGGCCCGGGGTATTCCCGAGCCCCAGGCCCGCAAGCTGATCGTGCGTGGGTTTTTGAACGAAATCATCCAGAAGATCGGTATCGACGATGTGGAACGCCGACTCGTGGAAGTCATGGAAGCCGAAATCCGCGGGCTAGAATTCTAATTCCCGCGAGCTACCCACTACCAACGACGACCGGAGGCCGGTTGGCCTTCACCAAACCAAGGCATCAAGGAGAATTTGTAGCTATGTCAACCCTTGAGGTAAAGAACCTCCACGTCTCGATCGAGACCGAAGACGGCGTCAAAGAGATTTTGAAAGGCGTGAACCTGACCGTCAATTCCGGTGAGACTCACGCGCTGATGGGCCCCAACGGCTCAGGAAAGTCCACTATGGCCTCGGCCATCGCCGGTCACCCGGCCTATGAAGTCACCGCAGGTGAGATCCTGCTCGACGGTGAAGATCTGCTGGAAAAGTCTGTCGACGAACGCGCTCAGGCCGGTCTGTTCCTGGCCATGCAGTACCCGGTGGAAGTCCCCGGCGTGACCATGACCAACTTCCTGCGCACCGCCAAGACCGCCATCGACGGTGAGGCGCCCTCCTTGCGTCACTGGTCCAAGGAAGTCAAGGACGCCTTCGAACGGCTCCAGATGGACCCGGCGTTCTCCACCCGTAACGTGAACGAAGGGTTCTCTGGTGGTGAAAAGAAGCGCGCCGAAATCTTGCAGCTGGAACTATTCAAGCCTAAGTTCGCCATCCTGGATGAGACCGACTCCGGTCTGGACATTGACGCGCTACGTATCGTGTCCGAAGGTGTCAACCGGGCACAGGACGCCAACGGCTTGGGCACCCTGTTGATCACCCACTACACCCGCATTCTGCGCTACATCAAGCCAGACTTCGTGCACGTGTTCGTGGACGGTCACGTGGTGGACTCCGGGGGTCCTGAGCTGGCCGATAAGCTGGAAGAAGAAGGCTACGTCAACTACGAAAAGGCTGCCGTAGCTCAGGCCTAGTCGGCCCGTGTGGCCACAGCCTGACAGCGCGAAAGCCACGACCGACCTGAAGAAGGTGTTCCCATCATGACTGACGTGAGTGCACAAACACCGATCGAGGACCTCGAAGAGGCCCTGAAAGACGTGATTGACCCCGAACTGGGTATCAACGTCGTGGATCTGGGGTTACTCTATGGTCTGAACTACGCCGAAGACGGTGTGCTGATCGTGGATATGACATTGACCACTGCAGCCTGCCCGCTGACGGATGAAATCGAAGATCAGGTCGGTCGGGCTATCGGCACGATGGTGGACGAATGGCGACTGAACTGGGTCTGGATGCCACCATGGGGCCCAGAACGCATTACTGAAGACGGGCGCGATCAGATGCGGGCCTTAGGGTTCAACATCTAAGATCGGTCAGGGCGATCGTGTGCCGATCTGGCACGTCCGATCGATCCAGCTGATCGGACTGTCCGGCAGGAGGGGGCAACCCCCACCTGTTGCAGTGACTCCTGATCCACCTCGAGGGCCGTGTTCACCTGTGTTGTCACCTGACACCGGTGGATACGGTCCTTGATCGTCTCCATCTACTCCAACCACCCCATTTCTTCTCGTAAACTCCCGTTCGTGACATCGTCACGTCCCGCACAGAAAAGGACCGCACATGACTGAGCTGTTGACCGTCGCCGTGGATGGTTCGGCCCTGGGCAATCCCGGTCCTGCCGGATGGTGCTGGTATATCTCTGACGAGCACTGGGCCGCTGGCGGGTGGGACGAGGCCACCAATAACCAGGGCGAGTTACAGGCTGTGATTGAGTTGCTGGCGACCACGGCAAATCTGGACACCGACCTGCACATCGTGGCGGATTCGCAATACGTCATCAACTCCATCACCCAGTGGATGCCGGGCTGGAAGAAACGCGGGTGGAAGAAGAAGGACGGCAAACCGGTGCAGAACCAGCAGATGATGATCCACCTGGATCGGCTGATGACTCAAGCCCAGCAGGCCGGACGAAAAATCCGGTTTGACTGGGTGAGAGGTCACACCGGGCATGAGCTGAATGAGGCCGCCGATCAACGGGCACGGGCCGTTGCCGAAGCCTTCCGGGACGGTACCGTACCTGATTATGGCCCGGGATTAAACAGCGCGGGGAGATCATCGCATCTCACGGCCTCGGAGTCGGTCGCACAGCCAGCCTCAGCCGACCGTCTCGCGTCTGGAACCACCACGACGCAACCGAGACCCGGGGTGCAGGTGACGACCGAGCTCAGTCACGATGAATCGGAGACGATTATTGCCCGAGCCCGACAGGCTCAGCGTAGTCCGCAACAAGAGCTCGCCCGCCTGATCCGACTGGCAATGAACCACGATTACCAGAGCCCGCCCGGCCATTGAGCCTATTATTCTAGTCTGGAGTTGCCCCAGATGTGCACCTCTGCGCCACCCTGGTGTGCCTCCGTGCGGAACCCTTTCAGCTACGACCACAACCCCCAAAGGTAACCCTGATGATTTCTGCTCATAATCTGACCGTCACCGTTGGCTCGCGCACCCTGCTAGAGGACGTGAGTTTCCGTGTGGACCGCGGTACCCGGGTCGGTTTAGTCGGGCGCAACGGGGCCGGCAAGACCACGTTGACCAAGGTGTTGATGGACGAGGTAGTCCCAGCCACCGGCGAGGTGACCCGAACCGGATCGGTCGGATATCTGCCACAGGATCCACGGTCGGGCGATCCCGAGCAAACCGTGCAAGAACGGATTTTAGAAGCGCGTCAGCTCGGAGAACTACTTCGCCGGATGCGCAAAGCCGAGGCGGAGATGTCGTCGCCAGATCCCGACGTGATGGAACGAGGCATCAAGCGGTACCCCGCCGCTGAAGCCGCGTTTATTTCCGCCGGAGGCTACGCTGCCGAATCGGAGGCCAATGCCATCGCCGGGAACTTAGGGATCGACGCCGAAATGCTGGAACGGCCATTGAAAACGCTCTCCGGTGGGCAACGTCGCCGAGTTGAATTGGCCCGGATCCTCTTCTCAGCTCCGGACACCATGATCCTAGACGAGCCCACTAACCACTTGGATGTGGACTCGGTGGAATGGTTACGCGACTACCTCAAAACCTACTCCGGGGGGCTAATCGTGATCTCTCACGATCTGGCATTGATCGATGAAGTGGTCAATACCGTCTTTTTTCTCGACGCCACGCGCAGTGTCATTGACATTTACAACATGGGGTATCAGGCCTACCTGAAACAGCGTGAGGATGATGAACGTCGGCGTCGCCGGGAACGGGCTTCAGCGGAGAAGAAAGCAGCGGCTTTGTATGCGCAGGCCAATAAGATGCGCGCGAAGGCGACCAAAGCGGTGGCCGCCCAGCAGATGGCTAAAAGGGCCGACAAGATGTTGGAGGGACTGGCCGAAGAGCGTCACACCGAAAAGGTGGCCAACCTACGATTTCCGGCTCCAGCCCCGTGCGGTAAGGTGCCTCTGTCGGCCGAGGGGTTGACCAAATCCTATGGCACCCAGGAGGTGTTCACCGGGGTGGACCTGGCTATCGACCAGGGGTCTCGCGTGGTCATCCTCGGCTTCAATGGGGCCGGTAAAACGACATTGCTGAAGCTCTTAGCGGGATTGGAACAGCCTGATGCGGGACGGGTCGTTCCCGGACATGGCCTGCGACTGGGGTATTACGCCCAGGAACACGAGACGCTGGATGTCAACCGCACGGTGCTGGAAAATATGCAACGCTCCTCGTTGCACCTGGACGATACCGCGGTGCGAACTGTGCTCGGATCATTCTTATTTTCCGGCGACGATGTTTACAAGCCAGCCGGGGTCCTTTCGGGTGGCGAGAAAACTCGCTTAGCTTTGGCAACCTTGGTGGTGTCCTCGGCCAACGTGTTGTTGCTCGATGAGCCAACCAACAACTTAGATCCGGCATCTCGTGAGGAAATCTTGGACGCGATCCGTCGCTATGAAGGTGCGATCGTGTTGGTGACTCACGACGAGGGTGCGGTCCAGGCCTTGGACCCCGACCGCGTGTTGATCCTGCCGGACGCCGATGAGGATATGTGGTCAGAGGACTATCTGGACCTGGTTTCACTGACCTGAGCTCAACCCATGCCGGAAAGGTAATCGTTAAATTCCCCATCCGATCGGTCGCGACCTTGCAGGTCCTCGGAAGGTGTCGGAGCGTTGGGATCGGCCGGACCGGCGGGAGAATCGTCATCGGGTGGGTCGTTGGAGCAGGTTTCACAGCGCGGTGATTGTCTCTGCTGAAACGGTGGTTTGGGTGGCGGTAACGGCCTGAGGCTACCGGGAAGCAACGGATCGGTGGGGGCTTCATAGGTATGATTGGTGGGAGTGGTCACCTGCAGCCCGTCGGCATCGGACTCGTGCTTCCAGCCGATTTTCTCCTTGGTTTGGTTACACACCCGGCACAGTCCCTGACCGTTGTCATAGCTGGTGGCGCCACCATCGGTGTGTCGCTGCGCGTGGTCGGTTTCTTCTACCGGGTTCTCGCAGTGCGGTGTGCGGCAGATATCGTCGCGCAGACTGATCATCTTCTTCAGTCCTGCCGGAAAGAGCCGGGAACCGGATTCCATGGACACCATTTTGCCGGTCTGTCGATCGACAAAGAGCTTGGTAAGGAACAGCTTGGCCTCGGGGTTGGCCAACCATTTCCGAACGGTGGCTGCGGGCACGGGGCCCTGGCCGGCAATCATGGCGGGGGTGTTATCCTCGCCGAGGAATGCGTCGGCGGTGAGCACGATGTTGACCTGGGTAGCGACATTACCGGCCTTGGACTGCCCGGTGATGCGTTCGACCAACAGGTCAGCCATGATTTGTTCAAGAGTGCGGTGATCGGCCCGACCGTGCCGTTCTAATGTCGTGCGTTGGGTGGGCGCGAGGAGTTTCTTGGCATCACGTTCTAAGGTGTTGTAAACAGCTGCAACCTGTTCGGAGGGCAGATACGCGTTAAGGTTGGCCATACCGGGGCCAGCGCTCCCCGTGGTCACACGTCGATTCTTGCGGGCTGTAGCCGCGCGACGAGCGAGCTGGTCGGCGTCGAGCCGTTGAGCATGGCCACGTGACTGCTTGCCCAGCTGTCTGGGTGAGAGCCGACCGTATTGGTCGCTGAGCAGATCATCGATCTCGGTGATGATCCTGGGGGCCAGGCCACGAACTTCCCGGGATAGGGTCATAGCGTGGGCTTCGGAGAGCTCCCCGGAGCGCATGGCACCGAGGGCACCGGGCATGTGGTCGGTGATGGTACGGGCGGCGTTGAGAAATCCATTGCCACGTTGGGGGGATTGTTTGCGTGCCATGGCGATCTCGGCCCCGAGCCCCGAACCACGCCGATTCTTGGGGATGCCGGCGGCTTTTTCGCGGTCCAGACGGAGCTTCTCTAACTGGGAGGCGGCTTGAGCCTGCATGGCCACAGCCGTGGCTTGGATTTTTTCCAAGGTTGAGATGACATCGATCGCGGTGGATTCGTCGGTGAGCGTCAAGGATTCGGCCAGCGCCCAATGGTGCTGGTGGAGCGTGGTGAGCTCTGCCAGCACGGTCTGATCGGAGTTCTCGCGGGGAATCTGTGGGCTCATGGCCACCACACTAGGTGGGGGACCATCATGGACGGCTGATGGGGATGATGATTGTGGAGTCCTGGCCGCAAAACCGCCACATGTGGAGGCTACCGCCGACCGATGCGAAAGCAGTACTAGGTTGGGAAGATTAAGCAGGGGGGGACGATCGGACACGGTGCGACGTGCGGTCAGTATCCCATCATCTCGTCTTCAATTTCCTCATCGGTCTTGGAACCATCACGGCGACGCTTGACCGGCTTGGCGCGCTCGATTCGCTGGGCGGAGAGGAAACCTTGTTCTTCGGTTTCTCCGGACATCTCGTCTTCGCGACGTTGAATGGCCTTCAGACGGGCCATATAACCCCAGACGACGAAGCTCATCAACCCAAAAGTGAACCACTGCATCGAATAGGACAGGTGCGGTCCTTCATCCCGCTCGGGCGGGGGCAGTTGTTGGGGCGTGTCTTCGGCGTCGGGGGTTTCGCTGGCCATCAGCCCATAGGCTGCCTCGGCGATCTCGTCGTCGACGAGATTATTGATCGCCGGTAGATCAATCGAGGCGACTTGGCCGGCGGGGGCCTGACGTTGCAGGGTGGGCTCGCCGTCGACCACACGGGCAATAAGCTGGACGGTGCCTCCCGGCGGGTCGGGGACGGCGTCAGGACCATCGGCGCCAGCACCGGTGGGCAACCAACCACGGTCGATCAGGATCGTATCGCCTTCAACGGTACGAAAGGGTACCAGCACCTCATAACCGGGGCTTCCAGCTCGGGGACGGTTGCGGGCCAGCAAGGTGTCGTCGGTCAGGTACTCGCCCTCTATACTGACCGGGGTCCATTTGTCCTGCTCGTCGAACTCGGTAAACATTGAGGAATTTTCGGCGTAGGGGACCGGGTCTTGATCGTAATTGGCCACGATTTTATTGATCTCATCGAGCTTGTGCATGCGACGATCCATCTGCCAGTCGCCAAGGAAGTAACAGACCACCGCGAAGAGGATGCAGAATATGAATCCGGCGATCCAGGGGCCGGATAAGAGAAACCGGAAGTCCAGCTTCGGTTTCGGGTCGGTGGTGTGTGAAACCATGGACGTATCTGTCAGAGGGGTCGGGTGAATTTCCAGAAAGTGCGCGCGGCGAGGAATTGTTCCAGGTACTGGCGATGGGCATCGCAGGCCAGCCAGGTCTTTTCCCGCTCGGGGGCGTGAATTTTGGGGTTATTCCAGACTATCTTCCATCGGGCGGTTTCTTGGCATCCGCGACGGGAACATTTCTGTTCGATCTCGGTCTGCCCAGCATCGGTGGCTGCCGAGCTGGCTGCAAACAGTTGGCCCAGCACGTCGTGTCCATGATCGGTCATGACGTGCTCCGGTCAGCGCGGTCGGCTCGGTCAGCGCGGTCGGCCCGGTTGTGGCCGGGATCATCCGCAAGAGGATCGGCGTGTTGGTTCTGCGGTGCCCCCGGCGACGCCTCCGTTTCCTCAGACGCATCCGGTTCCTCAGAGGGCATGAGCTGCCCGTAAAGCGCCGAACCCTGCGCCGACGACGAGGAAGAAGAGCCGGGACTGGGCTCGGGTTGCGGGAGTGCCTGTTGATCTTCGACGGTCGTGGATCCGATCTGTCGAGTGTTGTTGGCCAACACGACGGCGAAGTAAGGCAAGACCATCGCGGCAATGAAGAGCACCCAACGCAACCAGCCGTCGGCGAGCACCGCACCGATGAAACATACGGTACGGATCGTCATCTGGATGGTGTAACGCCGGATACGGCCGGACTGATCTTCGGTTAACGAGGTGTCGGCCGAGGTGATCTCGTACACCTTGTTGTCGTGCCCGCCACGACCGGAGGCCGGCCGCGAGGAGCGACCTCGGTGGTGTTCAGTCATCGGCTTGCCTTCTGGGTGGGTGCCATAGCGCGGTTGGTTGTCCCGTTTTGTCTCGTTATCCTGCAAGTCATCCTCCATTGTCCCACTTTCGCCCGTAGAGTGGACACTGATCAATCCGGGTGTTTCTTCCCCGGTGAACGCCCAATCCCGTACCGTCGTGAAATCGTCCCCTCGCAACAAGGAGCAGAGATGTCCGAGCAGTCTGATCAGAGCCCGCAGTCCATAACCGCCCGCACCGTCCTGGTTACCGGTGGTAACCGGGGGATCGGCCTAGCCATTGCCGAAGCCTTTCGGGATGCCGGAGATCGCGTGGTGATTACCTCCCGCTCCGGTACCGGTCCCGAGGGGCTAGAGTGCGTGACAGCCGATGTGACCGATATGGCCTCAGTCGATGCGGCCTTTACCGAGGTGGAAGAAAAATTCGGGCCGGTCGAGGTGCTGGTGGCCAATGCCGGGATCAACGACGACCAGTTGTTGCTCCGGATGGACGAGGACAGCTTCTCCAACGTGGTCGATACCAATCTGACCGGTGCTTTCCGGGTGCTCAAGCGCGCTGCTAAGGGCTTCATCCGGGCCAAAAAAGGTCGCGTGGTGCTGATCTCGTCGGTGGTGGGCATGTTGGGCTCGCCGGGGCAGATCAACTACGCGGCCTCGAAATCGGGACTGATCGGGATGGCCCGGTCGTTGACCCGGGAACTGGGATCCCGAAATGTGACCGCCAATGTGGTGGCACCGGGATATATCAATACCGAGATGACCGAGTCGCTGGACGAGGACTTGAAGAAGAAGTACAAGACCCAGATTCCGGCGGCGCGTTTCGCCGAGCCCTCCGAGGTGGCCGGTGTGGTGCGCTGGTTGGCTTCCGATGAGGCCAGCTATATTTCCGGGGCCATCATTCCGGTCGACGGTGGTTTGGGGATGGGACACTGACCCGAACTGATCAGCTCTGATCGTGAGATATCGTCAGAGGGAATGGATACGAGGAGAAAGAGCATCATGACCGAATTACCAGATCTCACCGGTCGCGGGGCGATCGTCACCGGGTCGTCTCGCGGGGTCGGAGCCGATACCGCAAAGTTTTTAGCCGAGCGTGGCGCCGGGGTGGTGGTGAACTACCGCCAGAAAGCACCGCGGGCCAAGAAGGTCGTCTCCGCCATCGAGGAAGCCGGTGGCAAGGCGGTGGCTGTTGGCGCAGATATCACTGAGGCTCAGGGCCGGGCCGCCATGATTCAGGCAGCCACGGAGAATTTCGGAGAGCTGTCGATCCTGATCCTGAATGCCTCCGGGGGCATGGAATCCGATCTGGGTGAAGATTACGCCATGCGATTGAACCGTGACGCCCAGGTGGCGCTGTTGACCGAAGCCGCTGAGGTGATGCCCGAACAGTCCGAGGTCGTGTTTGTGACCAGCCACCAGGCACACTTCATCGATCAGGTTGATACCTTGCCGGAGTACGAGCAGGTTGCCCGGTCCAAGCGCGCCGGAGAAGTGGCCCTGCGCGCGCAGATCCCGGCATTGACTGCCAAGGGCATCCGGCTGGTGGTCGCCACCGCCGACATGATCGAAGGCACCATTACCGCCACCTTGCTCAACCGCATGCGTCCTGGAGCGATCGAGGCACGTCGCCAAGCTGCCGGAAAGCTCTATACTGTGGCGGAATTTGCCGAAGAAATTGCCGGATTGGTAGGTCGCACCGATCTTCAGACCGGTCACACTGAATATGTCGGGGGAGCCGAGGACTTCTTGGCCGTGGCCGGCGATCCAGACCACGCAGAGAACTGATCAGACCGCGCTGGGGGCGGATCAGTAACCCAGTAGCGCCCGGACCGGATCCAGGGACGCAATATCGAGTTCTAGATCCGCGTGCGGGCGCAGTGCTGGTTTGGCGTTGAAGGCAATGCCATAGTCGGCACGTTGCACCATCTGCATGTCATTGGCACCGTCACCGATGGCGACGACCACCGCAGCAGTAGGCTGGTCGGTGGTTCCGAGGGTCTCGCGCCAGCGAGTAAGTTGCTGTCCTTTCACGGTAGCGTCAACAACCTCGCCCACCACGGCACCGGTCAGACGGTCGTCGACAATTTCCAGGGTATTCGCCCTGAACTCGTCTAATCCCAGTCGGTGGCGGAGGATCTGCAGCACCTGGGTGAAGCCACCCGAGACCGCGCAGGCAGTTCCGCCGTGGGCGTGGGCCGCGTTGATCAGGTTTGTCGCGCCGGTGGTCGGGGTAGCCAGCTGGGCCACCTCGGCAATGACCTGGCGAGGCAGTCCGGCCAGCGCGGCGACTCGGTGGTGCAGGGACTGGCTGAAGTCGATTTCGCCACGCATGGCACGCTCGGTCACCTCGGCCACTTCGGCTTCCCGGCCCGCGTGGGCGGCTAATAGTTCAATGACTTCTTGCTGGATCAGCGTGGAGTCCACATCAAAAACCAACACAACGGGTGCGGTGTTGAGGCGTTGTACCAAATCAGCCGGTAGCACAGCAACATGGAACCCTTCGGCACGATCCCCGGCCAGAGCGGACTCTAATGAGGCAGTACCTTTCTCGTCATGGTCCTCAGTCTGGTGATCCTGCCCTTGATCTGCAACCACGAAACGATAACCGGCCCACCCGGGACCGGCGACTGGCTCAACGTGGCGGGCTCTGGGATGCTGACACGCAACGGGCCGTGGACCATCAGCAGTTTCGGGGGCGGAATCTGAGCGGTAGAGCACGATGCGGGATCCGGCAGGGATATCCGACACCCCGGCCAGTTCACGCCCGGCGAGCTCGCCGACGTTCTGCTCGCAGGATTGCAACGCGGGAAAGCTTTTCCAGGACTGATTCGTTGCCATGCCGATTCCTTTCAAGACCTACAACCGTGCTTTAGCCTAGTCTGGAGACATGGCCTCTTCCGATACAGTTGACACGCCCGCCACGTCCCTGCCATCACCCCACGAATTTGATCCCCAACCCGACGCGGTGCTGGAATTTGCCGACGCGACGGTCGTGCGTGGCCAGCAAACCATCCTGGATGCGGTGAGCTTCTCCGTGACAGAAGGGCAACGCTGGATCGTGATGGGCCCCAACGGGGCCGGTAAGTCCACGCTGATCAACCTCGCTGCCACCCGGATGCACCCGACTCGCGGTAATGTCGCGATTCTGGGGGAGACCTTAGGCGCGGTGAATGTCTTCGAGTTGCGCCCGCTGGTGGGTGTGAGCTCAGTGCAGGTGGCCCGCCAGATCCCGGCCACGGAGAAGATCTTGGATACCGTAGTCACCGCGTCGTGGGGTGTTACCGGCCGGTGGACTGAAGAATATGATCAGCTTGACCTGGATCGGGCGCGCTGGTTGTTGCGTCGGTGGGGCATCGCTCACGACGGCGACCGGCGCATTGGAACTCTGTCCGAGGGTGAACTCAAGCGCGTGCTGATCGCCCGGGCGATGATGACGGACCCAGAACTACTGCTCTTGGATGAACCGGCGGCCGGACTGGACCTGGCCGGGCGTGAAACGCTGGTGCGCTCCTTAGCCCAGCTGGCTGAGGACCCCTTGGCCCCCACCCCGGTGCTGGTCACCCATCACGTGGAGGACATCCCCCAAGGCTTCACCCACGCCTTGGTGCTCCGCAACGGCCGGGTGGTTTCGGCCGGACCGATCGAAACGGCACTGACCGAAGAAACACTCTCGGAGGCTTTCCGGTTGCCGTTGCACGTCTCGCGTACCGCCGAGGGACGATTCACCGCCTTCGCCCGCGGCTAGGACCGGTTCGCAAACGCGCGACCGCAACACCCCCAGAGCACGTCCGGCCCATTCCTCGGATGGGTTCCCGTGCAGGGGGACGCAAACCCTCACCTGAGCCGGATCGAGCCACGGCAGTGCGATCGACGTTACTTCTGGCCCACCGGACGGTACACTACCTTGGGTGGAAATACTCGGATTGGAACTATGGCAGGTTCTGCTGGTGCTCTTGGCCGGCTTTTGGGCCGGAACTATTAACTCGGTGGTGGGCTCGGGCACGCTGGTAACGTTCCCGGTCTTGGTCTCGGTGGGCTTCCCGCCGGTAACAGCCCAGATGTCCAATGCCATCGGCCTGGTCGCCGCCGGATTCTCCGGCACGTGGGGCTACCGTCGCGAGCTGTACCAGGCTAAAGCCGTCGTCCCAGTGCTGACCACCGCCTCATTACTTGGTGGACTGATCGGCTCCGGTTTGCTCATGGTGCTCCCCGAGGCCGTGTTCAGCTTCGTGGCACCAATCCTGATCGTGTTCGCGATCATTTTTGTCATCCTGCAACCGAAAATGTCCGCCTGGGTGAAAGCGCGCAAGGCCGGACAGCAGCAAGACGATGCACCGCCGGCCGGATCCGAATCCATCGTGCCGGTGCCCACCGGCCCGGTGTCACCGTTGCTGTGGGTGCTGGTGTTTTTGATCGGTATTTACGGCGGGTATTTTGTCGCTGCCCAAGGCGTGTTGCTGATCGGTGTGTTGGGTGTGTTCCTCAATGGTTTGCTGGTGCACGCTAATGCGGTCAAAACCTGGCTGTCCACGGTCGTTAATGTGGTGGCAGCGCTCGGATACATCATCTTCGCCTTCGACCGGATCAACTGGACCGCGGTGCTACTGATCGCGGTCTCATCCCTGATCGGTGGTTCTGTCGGAGCCCAAATTGGTCGCCGGATCTCGCCGTTGGTGCTACGGATCGTGATCGTGATCGTAGCCGTGGCCGGTCTGATCAACCTGGTCTTCGATCCCTTTGGGACCGGGGCGTAGCCCAACATTTTTCACACCGACAACCCAGTCAACAACACCCGAAGGTGTCGACCATGACCCGCTATGAGGTAACTCCACAGGATCTTCAGCATCCTGCGGACACGCTGGCGGTATACTTTAACCTGAAAGACGCCACGCTACGCACCCGTACCGATGCCCGCTATGGGATCTATCTAGCCGAATCATCGACCGTGGTGCGCCGGGCGTTGATGGCCGGGCACACCCCGCGCTCCTTTCTGCTGGCCCACCGGTACCTGGACTCCTTTGCCGATGTGTTGGCGGCGTACCCCGAGGTGCCGGTATTCACCGCCGATGACGACCTGCTTGCGGCACTGACCGGATTCCATCTGCATCGCGGGGCGCTGGCGGCGATGGAACGACCCGCACCGAGGACGTTGGAGGCGGTCACCGGGAAAGGCACCCGGCGGGTGCTCGTGGCCGAAGGGGTCAATAATCATACCAATTTGGGCTCAATTTTTCGCACCGGCGCGGCATTGGGCTGGGACGCGGTCATTCTGACTCCCACCGCAGCCGATCCGTACTATCGGCGCGCATTGCGGGTGTCGATGGGCGCGACCTTCACGTTGCCCTTTGCTCGGGTAACCCATACGGTCTCGGCGATCCAGCGACTGCAGGCCCAGGGGTTCACCACGATCGCGTTAGAATTGACCGATCAGGCCCAGGATATCGGTGATCCGATGTGGCAACATCTCGATCGGCTGGCTTTGGTCCTCGGCGCTGAAGGCCCCGGAATCACCCAACCGACCCTGGAAGCCGTGGATGCCCACGTGCAGATCCCGCAGCACACCGGGGCCATCGAGCACACCGGGGTCGACTCGCTCAACGTCGCCCACGCGGCCTCGATCGCCATGTGGCAATTGCGCGCCCCATCGCTCTGATCGGCCTGGCACGGCCCCAGCACTGACAGACCCGGCGTAATGTCGGTCTCGCCAGGGACATTGGCCGTGCACGGTACCAACGGTGTATGATGAATAGCTGGCCCTGATGGGCTATTGCACGATGATTGATCGATCTTTCGTGTCCCTGGCAAAATCCAGGGACACCCAGCGAAGGAATCCTGATGAAAACTGATATTCACCCCGATTACCACTTGGTAATCTTCAACGATCTGGCCTCCGGCGAAAAAGTGCTGACCCGGTCCACCGTCACCTCCGAGCGCACCATGGAGTGGGAAGACGGCAACGAGTACCCGGTCATCGACGTCGAGATCTCCTCAGTCTCTCACCCGTTCTACACTGGTAAACAGCGCATTATGGACAGCGCTGGTCGTGTGGAGCGCTTCAACGCCCGCTTCAAGGGCTTCGGCGGTAAGAAGTAAGCTTGTTGATCAACTCGACGCTCAGATAGCTCCCATTCGGTCAGTTTCGACGACCGGGTGGGAGCTTTTGTTTACAGCCGGGAGCGGTCGATCTGTAGCTCGGGCACCGCGGTGAGCAACTGTTGTGTGTAGGGGTGGCGCGGCGAGGCGAAGATATCGCTGGTGGCCCCTTGTTCCACGCACCGGCCCCGATACATCACCGCCACCTGGTCGCTCATGTGCTCGATCACTCCCAGATCGTGGGAGATCAGCACCATGCTGGTCCCACGCGCGCGTTGAATCTCATCTAGCAGGTCCAGGATGGTGGCTTGGATCGAAACGTCGAGGGCGGACACCGGTTCGTCAAGCACCAGCACCTCGGGGCTAGTGGCCAAGGCCCGGGCAATAGCCAGTCGCTGACGTTGCCCCCCGGAGAGTTGGGCCGGGTTGCGGGAGGCCAATGAGGGGGCGAGCCTGACGCTGTCGAGTAGGTCGGTGACCTGGTCACGATAGCGTGCCCCGCGTCGGTGACGGCCACGGCTAAGCGCATCAACGAGGATATTTTCGACACTGTAGCGCGGATCGAAACTGGCCAGTGGGTTTTGGTAAATCGCACCGAGCCGTTCCCGGTGGGCGCGTCGATCCGATTCGGTGGCGGGGGTAAACTGCGTCTGGCCGAGCCTGACGGTGCCGGCATCGGGTTCTTCCAACCCGAGGATGAGCCGGGCGGTCGTGGTTTTGCCGGACCCTGATTCGCCAACAATCCCTAGGGTGGTGCCTCGGTTGAGGCTGAAACTGACCCCGTCCACGGCGGTCAGAGAGCCGAAGGACTTGCTCAGCCCGTCCACGACCAGCACCGGGCAGGACTGCTGCTGGGTGGTCGTCACTGAAGAGAGCTCTGGGCGGTCGGCTGGTTGTTTGGGGCGTGAGGGTTCGACCGTGGTCGGCGACAGCGGCTGGTGTCGGGGAACCCCGCGGGGCATCGCCTTGAGCAGGGTTTTGGTGTAGTCGTGTTCGCAGGCGGTGAGCATGGTCTCAGTGGTACCGGTTTCGACAATTTCGCCCTGGCGCATCACCGCGATCCGATCGGCTACCCGGGCAACTTGGGCCAGATCGTGGCTGATCATCAGTACCGCGCGGCCCTGGTCCCGCATGGTAGCCAGCTGGTCGAGCACCACCGCGGTCAGCGGCGCATCGAGGGCGGTGGTGGCTTCATCGGCGATGACCACCTCGGGGTTTCCAATCAGGGCTTGGGCGATCAACACTCGTTGGCGCATCCCGCCGGAGAGTTGGTGGGAGTATTGTCGAGCACGTCGGTCCGGATCCGGCATTTTGACCGCTTCCAGGGCCTGGAGCACCCGGTCGCGACGCGTCGTGCGATCCAGCCAGCCGTGCCGGCGTAAGACGTCGTCGATCTCCCGACCGATGGGACGTAACGGGTCCAAGGCGGACAGGGCATCTTGGAGGATCATCGCGATCTGGTTACCGCGCAGAGCCCGCCAGTCCCGTTCGCCATAGTCCCGGGCGTCAGCACCGAAGATCTCCAGGGTGTCGGCGTGGACCGTGCCACCCGATAAGCCCATCAGGCTACGGGCGGTCACAGATTTGCCGGAGCCGGATTCACCCACCAGGGCCAAACATTCCCCAGCGTGCACGCTGAAGCTGATGCCTTGCACCGCCGGGGTGGCCGAAAAGCTGACGGTGAGGTTGTCGACGGTGATCAGCGGGTCGCTGGGTGCGGGGCGATCGAAAGGTTCTGGGCGGTCGGAGCAGGGGAGGCGGTGTTGCATGCTAGAGGGTGACCTTTCCGGACGAATGGGCCGATCCGGCACCGATCCCGCGACCAATCAGGGTGGCTCCGGCGGCAACAACCACGATGGCCAGCCCGGGGAAGACGGTCATCCACCAGGCCAGGTTCAGGTAGGTGCGGCCACTGGCCAGCATCGCTCCCCATTCCGGGGCCGGAGGCGGGGTGCCCAGCCCTAAGAAGCTCAAAGCTGAGGCCCATACCACCGCTTGGCCGATCCCGAGGGTGACCAGCACCATCAAGGTCCGCAGCGCATTGGGGATCAGGTGGTTGACGGTTTTGCGCACCGGTCCCCGGCCCAGTACCGTGGCTGCCTCCATCATCTCGCTACCGCGCAGGATCCGGATCTGGGAACGGATCAGGCGGGCGTAGCCCGGGGCCGTTGAGCAGCCCACAGCGATAATCGCCGGTTCGGGTCCGGGTCCGGTGAAGGCGATAATGATCAGAGCCAGCAACAGGGCGGGAACCGCGTAGAGTGTTTCCAACACGGCCAGGATGGCTTGGTCGATCCACCGCGGTCCTAAGGCCGCCAGTGAGCCCAGGACCAGGGCGACGCTCATGCCGAGTGCGGTGGCCAATAATCCGATCTGCAGCGAGTCGGCGGTGCCGTGAATGATGCGGGTGTAGATATCGCGGCCGGATTCATCGGTGCCCAGCGGGTGATCGACCGAGGGCGAGCTGAACGCTGCCGCCGGATCGACGGCCAGCGGGTTGCCGGGGGCCAGCACTCCGGGGAACACGGCAGCGACGGCGAGCACGCCGATGAAGATCGCAGAGAAGATTTGACCGGTGCGACTCACGAACGTCTCACCCCCGGTTCCGGCACCACGCTAGGTGCGATGGTCTCCTCGGCTACGGTGGCTGAGAGTGGACCGTCGGGGCTGTCCTGGTCGGGATGCTGATCCACGCCGGCGGGATTGATGAGCTGCTCGGTAGCTTCGGCCAGGGCCATGACAACGATGTAGCAGACCGCGCACAGCACAGCGATGCCGGTCACCAGCGGGATATCGCGACTGAGTACCCCTTGTAGCAGGGCCCGTCCGATACCGGGCCGGGCAAAGACCTCTTCAACCACCACCGCCCCGGACAGCAACGACGAGAACGACCAGCCCGACATATTGAGCACCGGCAAGATCGAGTGGCGCAGTCCGTGGGCGAAAAACACCTGCACGGTGCTCGCGCCACGGGCGCGGGCAGCCAGCACGAAGGGGCTGGACATCGCCTGAGTGAGCGAGTCCCGCATCAGCTGGGCCATGAACCCAGACATCGGGATCGCCAGGGTTAGCGCTGGCAGGATGAGACCAGAGGCCCGACCGTTATCGATCGAGGGGAGCAGACCCAGGTTGGTGGAGAACACGGTGATCAATACCGCGCCGAGCCAGAAGTGTGGCACCGCGGCAGCGATGATTTCTAACAGACTCGTCATCCACCGGCTGGCCCGGCCACGACCGACCGAGATCAGCGACAAGACCAGTGCCAGGAGCCACGCGGTGAGCAACGAGACCACGGCCAACAACAGTGTCTGCGGGAAGACGTCGCCGATGATCTCGGTCACCGGGTCCTGATAGGAATAGGACACCCCAAGATCACCGCGGAGCAGATTGCCCAGAAAAATCAGATACTGTTCGACCAGTGGGCGGTCGAGACCATATTCGGCACGGGCCATATCGAGTGCTTCGGCCGAGGCCTGGGAGCCGGGCCCGCCCATAATGGCTTCAGCCGGATCTCCGGGGATCGCCCGCACCCCGATAAAGATCGCGGTCACTACCAGCCAGAGCACCACCACGGCGCGGACCAGTTGGCGCACCAACCAGGTTCCGAGGGGTTTGAGCACGGCGGAGGGCCTCCTCATCAAGCCACCCCGGCCTCGTCACGCGCTGACCGGTGGCCGATTGTTTTACTGCGCATCAACAAAGACGCTGTAGTACAGCGGGTTCGCGACCGCGTTGGTATCACCCATACCGCCGACGTCAGCCCGATAGAGGAACTGGTTCTGTTGGTTGTACAACGGCAACACGTAGTAATCCTCCAGGATGCGCCGCTGAGCCTGCTCGTACAGATCGGCCCGCTCTTGCTCATCGGTGGTCTGTTCGGCATCCATCAACAGCTGATCAATTTCGTCATCAGTGACCTGGGCGTTATTGGCGAAATATCCCGACGGTGCCGGGATCGTGCCCTCGGAGTGGTAGAGAATCCGCAACACCGACGGACCCACCTTGGTGTAGGGGGCCGAAACCAGATTGTAGTTGTGCTCACCCAGCGCAGCGTACCAACTGGACAGGTCGAGCAATTCGATCTGGACATCGAAGCCCACCTCCGCGGCGGTGGCCTGAATCTGTTCAAACAGCGACTGCTCGGCCGGCACGGACTGGTTGGTGGAGACCGGGAAAGTTAATTCCAGGCGTTCGCCATCTTTGGTGCGGATCCCGTCGTCATCCTTGGTGTCCCATCCAGCCTCGTCGAGCAACTGATTGGCCCGATCGACATCCGGGGTAAACAGCTCTTCGGCGGAGATGCCCAACGGTTCCACCGAGCTCAACAGCGAGTAGCTGCGGTCGACCGTGTCGAAGAACAGCCCATCGATCGAGGAGTTGATATCCAGGGATTTGATGAACGCCTCGCGCACGGCGGGATCATCAAAGGGCGCCTTGGCGGAGTTCAGCTCGAGGCGGTTCGATGATCCCGGACGGGGTGCGTCGAGATGGCCGAAGGTGCCGGTATCGATGGCCTGCCGGACGTTATCGGGCTGGGGATTGTCGATCACATCGACCTCGCCGGATTCCAGGGCGGCATAGCGGGTGGATGCTTCGGGGATGAACCGCCAGATGATCTCATCCAGGTAGGCTTGGCCGTCGTTGTCTTCGGCTCGGGCGTCCCGGCCCTCATCGCGGTTGGGGAGCACGTAGTCGTCGTTGCGTTGCAAGATGATCTGCTGTTGCCGATCCCAGGATTCGACGACGAAGGGCCCGGTTCCGATCGGTTGTTCACAGATCTCATTTTCGGTCCGGTCCAGGGACTCCGGAGAGTGGATCGCGGTCCACTGCATGGCCAGGGATTCCAGCAAGGAGTTATCGGGGCGGGACATGTGTAGCTCGGCGGTCCGATCATCAACGACGTCCACAGACTCGACCTGTTCGACCCCCAGGTACCCGGTCGAGGACTTGGTTTCGGGATCCTGCAGGTGCTCGACATTGGCCTTGATAGCCTCCGAGGTCAGCGGGGTGCCATCCGAGAACTGGATGCCTTCGCGCACGGTGATCGTATAGGTCAGCCCATCATCGGACAGCTCGGCGGACTCGGCCAACCACGGAATGATCTCGTCGTTCTCATCGCGGGTGAACAGCGTCTCCAAGAACTGGGAGGAGACCAGGGACTGCGGATAATTGCCCCCATTATGCGGGTCCAGGCAGTCGGGTTCGGCATCACCGGTCGCATAGGTCAGCGTGCCACCGACAACCGGTTCGCGGTCTTCATCGGCGGCCGGCCCGGAGTTATCACCGGAGCAACCGGCCAGGATCAGCGCGCTGAGTGGCAGAGCGCTGAGCAGGGCGCGTCGTGAACGGGAACGATGTGAGCGATGGGACATGAGGGAGTGTGCTCCAAGATCTGTGATGAGAGTAAACCTAATGTTGGCACAAACTTAATACCGAACTCCAACGTATCGTATGTCCCGGTGTCACGTCAGAAGCGACGTCACAGCGGTCACACAGGGCACTCATGCATCCGAGTCTGGACGGGGATCGTGGCCGGATTTGTCTGAGTTGTCTGTCTCTAAGAGGGGGAAGAATCCCGTGCCCTGGTAGCGGTCCTCATCGGTGGTCCGGCGCGGGCCCGCAGGGCGGGAGTCTAGGAAGGCCATAACGCAGGCCATCACCGCGCAAAAGACCATGATTACGGCCATGGGGTTGGAGATTGCTGAGGCGGCTCCTGCCATGGCTTCTCCAAACATTACGCCGACCACAGAGGACGTGCTTCCCGGGGCGTCGGGCAGGAAGAAACCAAGCACCAGACCGCAACCCAGTGAGATCCCCAACCAGCCCAGACTTCGGCTGGGAACGCGGGTGCCTCGCAGATGCGGAACCGTCAGCGTGAGTATTCCGAGGATAGCCAGCACGGGCACCAGCGTGAGTGCGTAGATCACACTCAACGCTCCGGCGGTGCCGATCAGCACACGAGAAAGCCCGACCCATGCCACCACCAGGATAAGTGCCACCCAGGTCAGTCCCACCAGACCGGGACGCGGCGGATGGGTGCTGGTGGTCATCTGGGAGGAATCTTCGGCCATGCCTTCGAGGTTACCGGTCAACAGCGTAGGCTAGAGATGTGAGCGAAAATCATGACGAAGTCCAGCAGTCCCGTTCCGCCGTCCACGGTGCCACCCAAGATTTTCATGGGGAGTTTAAGGTCCCCGGGGGAAAACTCGTAGTCGCCGATCTGCAGGTGGCCGACGGTGTCATCACCACCATGAACCTCAACGGGGATTTCTTCTTGGAACCCGATGAGGCCCTAGCCGAGATCAACCGGGCCCTGTTGGGCTTGCCGGTGGATGCCTCGCATGCCGAGCTGGCCAGTGCGGTCAATCACGCGGTGGCCGAAGGCACGGTGATGTTCGGTTTTGATGCCAATGCGGTCGCCACCGCGGTGCGTCGTGCCACCGGTTATGCCACCCGGTGGGAGGATCACCAGTGGGAGGTCATCCGCCCACAGGTGATTCCGATCCAGACCCAAGTGGCCCTGGACCAGTTGCTCACCGAGGATGTGGCCGCCGGACGCACCCGCCCGGCGATGCGGTTGTGGCAGTGGCCCGAAGATCAACCCTCGGTGGTGATCGGCTCCTTCCAGTCCTACTCCAATGAGGTCGATCCCCAGGCCGTCGACGAGCACGGGATCACCGTGGTGCGTCGCGTCTCCGGTGGTGGGGCGATGTTCATGGAAGACGATAACTGCCTAACCTACTCGCTGTACTTACCGACCTCGCTCGTCGATGGGATGAGCTTTACCGACTCGTACCCGTTCCTGGATTCTTGGGTCATGGACGCATTGGCTTCCACCGGGGTAAAGGCGTTCTACCAGCCACTGAATGACATTGCCACTCCGGAGGGCAAGATCGGTGGGGCAGCGCAAAAGCGATTGGCTGCTGGGTCAATGTTGCACCACGTGACGATGAGTTACGACATTGATGCCGAGAAGATGACCCAGGTGTTGCGCATCGGCCGAGAGAAGATCTCTGATAAGGGTGTTCGTTCGGCCAAGAAGCGCGTGGATCCGCTCCGGCGCCAAACCGGTCTCAGCCGGCAACAGATCTGGGACGTGCTGATCAACACCTTTGCCGAGCACTACCAGGCCGAGGTGCGGGACCTCACCGATGAGGAGATCACCCGTGCTGAGGCGTTGGCGGCCGAGAAGTTCTCCACCGAGTCCTGGACCCACCGGGTGCCTTAGGGCCAGCTGGTGTGCGGGGAACCGCCGATGTGGACCCGGCCGTGGAGCGTTTCTTCCTTTTCCAAATCGGTCAGGATCCGGCTGAGGATCCACAACTCGATGAACAGCGCCACGACGGTGGCACCCAGACCCCACCAGGGCCCCGGGGTCAGCCCGGCGACCAGATAGCCGACCAGCCCGGCCCCGGCGGCCACGGTTGCGTAGGGTAGCTGGGTGCGCACGTGGGTGATGATGTTGGCCTGGGACCCGGTCGAGGACAGGATCGTGGTGTCTGAGATCGGGGAGATGTGGTCGCCTAGCACCGCCCCGGCCAGTACCGCGCCCAGAGTGACCATCAAATGGTCATCGGCACCCAACGAGACCACGATGGTTCCAGCGATCGGGATCAACAGGCCGAAGGAACCCCACGAAGTGCCGGTGGAGAAGGCCATGAATCCAGCCACCAGGAACAGCATCAGTGGCAACCACTCGACCCCCAGGGTGGAGTCGCTGATCAGCTCGGCGAGGAATTCACCGGTGCCGAGCACTTCAATCAGGGCGCCGAGCATCCAGGCGAGCATGAGGATACCGATCGCCGGGGTCATGGATTTCAGCCCGGCGAACACGCCACGACCCAGCGCGCGGGCAGAATGGGAGAAAGATGTGTCGGTGCCGGTGTTGCGGATGTAGTAGAACAACGCGACGATCATACCTAACAAGCCGCCGAGTACCAGCGATTCGGTAAGCATCGTTTCACCGAGCGCATCGATGGGGTTCAGCGCACCGGATTCCAGCCAGCCGGTAACATACATCAGGCCGATCACGCTCAGGGTCAAGACCACCAGGGGGACCACCAGGGTGGATACTCCGGCCGTTTTCGCACTGGGAAGGTCTTCATCCAATTCGCCGGGGATCAGTTCTCCGTCCCGGTAGGGTTTACCTTCGGTGATTGCCCGGCGCTCTTCAACCCGCATACTGCCAAGGTCTAGTTGTAGCGCGACGACGGCGATCACCAGAATGACTGCGGCGATGGCGTAGTAGTTGGACACCGCGGCCCCGAGGAAGAGCACCACGTCGTTGAACCCCAGCGTGGAGGCGGCAATGACGGGGGAGAGTAGCCCGATGATGCTAGCGCCCCAGGAGGAGAAGGGGACCAACACGGTCATCGGGGCTGCGGTGGAATCGACGATATAGGAGAGTTTTGCGCGGGAGACCCCGAACTTATCGGTCACCGGCCGAGCAACCTGGCCGACGGCCAACGCGGAGAAATAGTCGTCGATAAACAACAAGAAGGCCATACCCAAACTGAGGCCTTGGGCGCCACGGCGGGAGCTGATCTTCGTGCTGACCCAATGGGAAAAGGCTCGATTTCCCCCGGCCATCATCATCAGGGTGGTCATCACTCCCAGCTGCCACAGGAAGATCACAATAAAGAGGTTATAGGTGTCGAACTCCCCGTCGGCCCAGAACTGGGCCGCAAAAGCTTCCCAGACCGCCACCAGAAACTCAACCGGATGAAAGTTGGCGACCAGCAGGGCGGCGAGCACGAGACCGGATGCCAGCGAGGTCACCACCCGACGGGTAAGGATGGCCAACACGATGGTCAGCACGGGTGGAAGGATAGTAAGCCAAGGAAGTTGTTCAACCATGAGTGATGAGTCTTTCGGCGCGTGAGCGGACCTCCACGGCCCGCACGCGTGGGACCGCGAGAAAACTATTGCCGGTTATTATGCCACCGTTTGGCCTGGGCGTATAGCTCACAACGCAGATCTTCGGCCAGTTCGGTGATGACCCGACGCAATGCGGCCGGGGCATTGCGGTGCTCCGTCAACCAGCTGGTGCTTTGTGCCAGGAGCCACTGGGAGTCCACGAGCTGACTGGTGTTGTCCTGATCCGGCTGAGTTGCTTGTTGAAAGGAGCCGGTGAAGTCCTGGTGACCGGGGTACAGCCCGGTGATGGTCCGGGAGGCCAAGCCGTTGGACCGGTCAGACCAGATGGACTCAAGGTGATCGCGCAGACGGTCCCAGGTGTTGTCGAGGACAGCCTGTCCGCTGATACTCACCCCGTGGGCGATGGCGGTCAGCTCGTGGTTAGACAGGGCCGTGCCGTGATCATCGGTACCGGTGAGTACCTGATCGACGAAGCGATGTTGCTGTTCGACCTCGGGCAGGGCAGCGCGGGCGGTGAGATAGTGGATTCGGTTGGCGGCCGAGACGTGTTGGTCCAGTTCACGGTCTAGTCGCTGCTGGTCGACAGCACTGTGACTGGCGAGCGCGATTAAGAACTGCCAACGTAGCTCATCATCCACCCGCAGCCCGGGGGCGAGCCCAGAGGTGTGGACCGGGTCGCTACTGCCGAGCAGGACCACCAGGTCGCCACCGAGCTCAGGGAGGTGATGGGCGAGCCGGGCCAGGGCCCGGGCCGCATTGAGCTGACGATCGGAGCCATCACCGAGAGTTTCGAGTCCACCGGTCAGAGATTCGGCAAGACGGCGTCGGAGCTGCACACGCTGCCCGGTCGGTGCAAACCGTTCCAGGGCGGTAATCGCCTGGTTCAGCATCCGGGCATGGACGCCCACATCGTTGATCTGGGGGCTAATCCGGGCTACCCCGGCCACAAAGTCTTCGGCTGGAAGTTCGGCGTGGCGGACCATGGTCCACAGCGACGCCCAGGTGACGCCACTGGCGAGGTCATCTGCTATGGGGTAGGTCAGTGCGGCCGAGACCGAGGCCGGATCGAGCTGAAGGCGGGCGTAGGTCAGATCACGGTCATTGGCGAGCAGCAACCGGGGTGTGTGCGGGGCGCTGACCTGGGACTCGTGACCTTGCAGAGACACAGTGGTCTCGGTCGTGTCAAAAAAGACCGGTTCCGACAGGGCCCGGGTTAACCAGGTGGTGCCCTCGGTGGCGCGTTCCGGATTGGGTTGGTAGATACCGACCTCGAGGGTGTGCGGGCGAAGCTGATCGTTGCCGGTGGCCGGGTCGGTACCATGTTGGGTCAACGTGACACTACTGAGATATTCGTCGGGGTGCAATCTCAGGGTTGAGAATCCGCTGGTATGCAACCAGGCCTGTGCCCAGGCGGTGGTGTCGGTCCCGGCGGTGCGACCCAGGACCTCCATGAAGTCCTTCAGGGTCGCGTTGCTGTAGGCGAAACGGTCAAAGTAGTCCCGACAGGCGGCCATGAAGTTGTCTTGGCCGATGAAGGCGACCAGCTGTTTGATCACCGCGGCACCTTTGGCATAGGTAATGCCATCAAAGTTTTGTCGGGCTGCCTCCAGATCGGCAATATCGGCCACGATCGGGTGGGCGGTGCTGTAGCGGTCCTGGAGGTAGGCCCAACCCTTGCGTCCGTGAGCGAAGGTGGTCCAGGAGCCCGGGAATTCGGTGGCCTCAGCCACGGCTAAGGCTCCCATGAAGTCAGCGAAGGATTCTTTGAGCCAAAGGTCATCCCACCATTTCATGGTCACCAAGTCACCGAACCACATATGTGACATTTCGTGCATCAGCGTGTTGGCCCGGGCTTGGTGTTGTGCTGTGGTGCTGGAGGAGGTGAAAACATAGTCCTCGGTGAAGGTCACCAGCCCCGGGTTCTCCATGGCGCCCAGGTTGTATTCGGGGACGAAGGCTTGATCGTATTTGCCCCAGGGGTAGCTGAAACCGAAGTGGTGGTGGAAAAAGTCCAACCCGCGTCGGGTGAGATCGAAGAGTTCCTCGGCATCAACAGCATCGGCCAGAGACTCGCGGGCGAAGATCCGCAGTTCGATCGGTGCTGTGTCGGTCTCGGCGTGGCCTTGCCACCGGTCGGTGAACACACGATAGGGACCGGCCAGCAGGGTTGTGATGTAGGTCGAGATCGGCGCTGTGGGGGCAAAGCTCACCCGAACCATGCCCGGCTGGTCCAGCGTCGTACGCTCGGTCTCGGGCTGGTTGGAGGCCAGCACCCACTGCTCAGGCCCGGAGAGGTGGAAGGTGAAGCGCGCCTTCAGGTCAGGCTGTTCGAAGGTGGGGAATACGCGACGAGCATCGGCGGGCTCGTATTGGGTGTAGAGGTACACCTGGTTGGTCTGAGGGTCTTGGAACCGGTGAAGCCCTTCTCCTGAGCGGGAGTATCGCGATCGCGAGGAAATGCTGACCTGGTGTTCGCCCGGGGCCAGCTCGGTGAGGACGATCCGGTTGTGACCAAGCATCTCCCCGGGTACGGCGACGCCGTCGACCAGGACCTGTGTCACGCTGGCGCCCAGGTAATCCAGGAAGGTGGTCACCGACGGTTGGTCACTGGTGACCTCGAGGTGGATCTGGGTGTGGACCGGGTAGTCGGGTTGGTCAAGATTTTCGGCGCCGGTGATATCGACGTCGACGTCATAGCTGATCACTCGCAACATCTCAGCCCGTTGCTGGGCTTCGGCTCGGGACAATCGGGTGGTATCGGGGATACCGTCAATGATCTGGGGCTGAGCAGCGCTGTTGATGTCGACCATGTTCTCCATGCTAGACCACTGCCCAAGCGGTCCTGCAGGAATCTGGTCCGGGTTAGCCGAACGTCGCGGCGTGTCCCGATGGCAGAATGATCTGGTTCTTCGGCAGCACGGTCAGCCCGGAGTCAGTCACGGTGAACCCCCGCCGGCGGTCTTCTTCGGGGTCCAACCCAATCGAGACACCCTCGGGGACCACGACGTTTTTGTCGATAATCGCGTCTTTGATTTGCGCGCCCTCACCGATCTGTACTCCGTCGAGGATCACGGAGCTCTCCACCCAGGCATCGTGCATGACCCGAACGTTGTGGCTGAGCACTGAGCGGGAGACGGTCCCGCCAGAGATGATAACCCCCTGGGAGACAATGGAATCCACTGCGGTACCGGGACGTTTTGAGGCCGAACGGACCAGCTTCGCCGGGGGAGAGACAGATTGGTGTGTGAAGATCGGCCAGTGTTCGTTATAGAGGTCAAAGTCCGGCCAGGGCTTGACCAAGTCCATGTGGGCTTCGTAGTAGGAGTCAAGGGTACCCACGTCGCGCCAGTAGTGATAGTCCGTGCCGGCACCGGGGACTTCATTGCGGGTGAAGTCATACACGCCGGCGGTGCCGGCTTCGACGAAGCGGGGGATAATATCTCCACCCATATCGTGTTTGGTATCGGCAAGCTTGGCATCACGGTTTAGAGCATCCACCAGGGCGTCTTTGGTGAACACGTAGTTACCCATCGATGCCAGGAAATGATTCGGGTCATCGGGAAGACCGTCGGTGGTGGCCGGTTTCTCCACAAAACGAGCGATCCGGGTCGGATCCTGGTCATCGGTCTCGATAACACCAAAGGAGGACGCCATTTCCACCGGCTGACGAACGGCTGCCACGGTGGCTTCAGCACCGGATTCGATATGTGCCTGCACCATCTGTTCGAAGTCCATCCGGTACACGTGGTCAGCACCGATGACCACCACAATGTCAGGCATGGCGTCCGAGATGAGGTTCATGGACTGATAGATCGCGTTAGCCGAGCCGAGAAACCACTGTTTACCGCGACGCTGTTGGGCCGGCACCGAGGCGATGTAGTTGCTCAACTGCGTGGACAGTCGCCATGTCTCAGAAATGTGACGGTCCAGAGAATGAGATTTGTACTGGGTCAGTACCACAACCTGGAGGTAACCCGAGTTGACGATATTTGACAGGGCGAAGTCAATCAGGCGGTACTGGCCTCCAAAGGGAACCGCAGGTTTGGCTCGATCGGCGGTGAGAGGCATCAGACGTTTTCCTTCTCCACCGGCTAGCACAATGGCCAAAACCTTCTTTTTCACGAGTTCATCCCTCCAACGACGTACCACCAGAGCAGGGTTGACATCAACCGAGCCTGTGATTCGAGACTACCCAGCCACGAGGGTTTAACGCCATAGTTCTGGGCCGGACCCCCGTATCAATTCGGCGAATTTCCGTTTAGGGTTAGAGTGTGCGCATCGATATCGTGACCAAGGAATTCCCACCCGAAATCTATGGCGGAGCCGGTGTTCATGTTGCCGAGCTCACTAAAGTGCTGGCCCAACGTGTTGAGCTGATGGTTCACGCCTTCGGTACGGATCGCGATCCGAACTATCACGGGGCCACAGTCTCCTCGTATCCCACCCCTGCCGAATTGTCCGCAACCAACGGTGCGGTTCAAACGTTGGGGACCGATCTGACCATCCTCGATGATCTGGCCGGCACCGATTTGATCCACACCCATACCTGGTATGCCAATATGGCCGGTCACCTCGGAGGGCTCCTCCACGGGGTGCCCCACATTCTGTCCGCCCATTCGCTGGAGCCACTGCGACCGTGGAAAGCCGAACAATTGGGTGGGGGATATCAGCTGTCATCGTGGGCTGAGGCCACCGCGTATGCCTCGGCGGCTGCCGTGATTGCTGTGTCCCACGGGATGAAGAATGACATCCTGACCGCCTATCCGCAGATCAATCCGGGGAAGGTGCACGTCATTCATAACGGCATTGACACGCAGGTCTGGCAACCTCGCACCACCCGCAAGGTCCACCAGCGGCTGGGCATTGATCCGGAGGCTCCCACCGTGGTCTTCGTTGGACGCGTCACCCGTCAAAAGGGTGTGCCGCACCTCTTGCGTGCGATCCGTGAACTGACACCTGAGGTCCAAGTTGTCTTGGCCCTGGGGGCTGCCGATACCCCGGAATTGCAACACGAGGTGGATGATCTGCTCGCGACTTTGCAGAAAGAACGGCAGGGCGTGCACATCCTGCGCGGCATGACTCCGCGTGATGACCTGCAAGAACTGCTCTCGGCCGCCACGGTTTTCGCCTGCCCGTCGATCTACGAGCCACTGGGGATTGTCAATTTGGAAGCCATGGGCTGTCAGACCGCTGTGGTGGCCTCAGCGGTCGGCGGTATTCCCGAGGTTGTCGACGACGGCACCACCGGGTTGCTGGTCCATTATCAAGATCGTGGGGATCAAACCGGGGAACCGGTGGATCCCAATGCCTTTTCCTCTGACTTTGCTACCGCGCTACAACAGGTGCTGGATGACCCGCAACGGGCTCAGAGCATGGGGGAGGCCGGTCGTCAGCGTGCTATTGAGCACTTCTCCTGGGAGGCCATCGCGGATCAGACCGTTGAGCTCTACCGCCAGGTGCTCAACGGCTAACTGGCTGGCGCGAAGACCGGCTGACGGAGTTGGGATCCGCCCGGCTTTCGCGACGACAATAGCCCCCGACCAGGACCGTTTCGGTCACTGCTGCGGGGGCTATTGTCTCAAAGGGCGAATGACGAGCTATCCGTTCTTTTGTTGTTTCGCAGCCTGCTTGGCGCGACGGCGGAGCACCTTTTCATGAATCGGTGCATCGCCAGAAGCACGCTGAGCACGGTAGTATTCTGCGGCCTCGTCCTGGCGTTGTTGCTCTACGCCACTGGTGATGTCCATACGCAAATTCTCCTGGGAGAATCCGAAGGCATCCACCAGTTGTTGAGCGTAAGGACGCAGGCGGGCCACCAAACGGTTGTTGTACTCACGTAGCACGCGGGAGCGGTGCTGGGAGATCCGACCGTTTTCGATGAACCACCCGAGATCGTTTTCGATGGCGCTGAAGGTGAACAGATTGCGCAACCAGGTCAAGATCGTGCGGGTATCGTCGTCCTTGGTGTTATGAACCACCTTGGTGAAGGATTCCCACCGGAGCAACTCGGCGTGGCACTTGGCGGCCTGGATGACCTCGTACTGGTTTTGGTTGTAGACCGCGGCCTGTTCAGCTTGAGACTTCTTAGCGACCGAGCGCAAGGCACTGGCGACCGAAGCGATCCGAGTCCGCACCCGGTCAGCCAGCAGCTCATGCTGAACTTCTTCGTTCTTCAGCCATTCACCAGCACGAATATCTGAGCCCAGATCCACCACCTGCTGCGCGACACGGCGCAGGCCCGAGCGCTGGTAGACAGCTTCATTGGCCTGCTCGACCAGGTAGCGACCCACGGTTCCGGCTGACTGACCGGCGAATTCTTTGGAGTAGTCGGTCAGCAAACGGCGTCCGACCAGTTGCAACAGCACGTTATTGTCGCCTTCGAAGGTGGTGTAGATGTCGAGGTCAGCGCGCAACTGTGTGAAACGGTTCTTAGCCATGAACCCGGCACCACCACAGGCTTCGCGACATTCTTGCAAGGTATCCAAGGCATTCCAGGTGGTCGTCGGCTTGATAGCGGCCGCGAAGGTTTCCAGTTCCTGACGGTTCTGATCGGAATCGTCTTCTGCTGAAAAGACCTCATTGAACTTCTCCAGCAGGTCATTAGAGACGAACATATCGGCGTAGGTGCGAGCCAGTCGGTCCAGCAAACGGCGCTGGTGCAGCTGGTAGTCCAAGATGAATTCTTCGTCGATATCCGAGGAGGCATTGAACTGACGGCGCTGGTTGGCGTAAGTGATCGCACCGGTCAGGCCCACCGCAGAGGCCAGCGAGCTGGATACCGACAACGAGACACGGCCCTGTACCAGGGTGGAGAGCATCGTGAAGAAACGACGGCCCGGGGAATCAATATCAGATGTGTAGGTGCCATCCTCGTCCACGTCGCCGTACCGGTTGAGCAGGTTGAAGCGCGGAATGCGCACATGGTCAAAGTGCAACCGGCCGTTATCGACACCGTTAAGACCGCCCTTATAACCGTCATCTTCACCGCCGACGCCGGGCAGGAAGTTGCCCTGCTCATCGCGAACCGGCACGAAGAAGGCATGCACGCCGTGGTTGACGCCTTTGGTGATCAGCTGAGCGAAGACCACCGCGGCCTTACCGTGCAGAGCGGCGTTACCCAGATAGTCCTTCCAAGCGGCCTTAAACGGCGTGTGGATTTCGAATTCGCCGTCTTCGGGAATATAGGTTGCGGTGGTCGCCACCTTGTCGACATCGGAACCGTGGCCGATTTCGGTCATCGCATAAATGCCGGGAAGCTCTAGGCTGATCACGTCTTCAAGCCACTTTTCGTGGTGTTTTTCGGTGCCCAGGTGCAGGATGGCGGCTCCGAACAGTCCCCACTGCACACCGGCTTTAATCTGCAGGGAGGGGTGTGCGTGGACGAGTTCGGAGAACCCAGCCACGTTGCCACCGTGATCGTCTTCGCCACCGAAGCGCTTCGGGAAGGCCTTCGAGATGAGATTCCGCTCGGTGAGCAACTTAAGTTGCTCCAGGTTGCGCGCCCGGTGCTCGGCCAGCGTGAGATCAATGGGGTGGTGTAGGTCAGCCGATTCAGCCTCTTTGCGCATCCACAGGTGTGCGTCGGACCAACGCCCCAACGTTGCTTTCTGGAGCTCGTCGGGATCGATGGTGAGTTTCTCGTCATCTGCGGGGAACGGGGTAATGCCCATGGTGATCTATCTCCTCGTTATTGGTGTTGGGATTTTCAGATCGTGTGCTATCTGGTGTGTTGTCCGTAGGTTGTTGGCGTTTGGTCGATGGGACCGTGCAGAGGCCACCGGCGGTGTGGCAGTCTCGAACCCAAATAGTGTCGATGTTTAGGTCCGCACTCTCACTGCCCGAGGGGTAGTCGTCATCGGGGCGTTGAGGCCCTGGACGAGCCAGTGGCTCATCCGTTTGGCTAAATCATCAGCCGATGGCACCTGGCGCCCGGCGCTCATATCAATCAACCATTTCTCGCCGGCGTTGCGGATAAATCCAACCGCAGCATAGGACCAGTAGCGACGAGCTGCCTGATCGGCGCCATTATCTTCCACAGGGAATTCCTGTTGGGCCCGCTGCTCGACGAGTTCGGCAGTCCGGGAGAAGAACTGCGAAACCTCATGTTCGCCACGTGTCGAAAAGAAATAGACATTGGGGGAGGATCGGGCCAGGCGCAGATACACGGTGATCATCGTGTGCAACCCTTCCAGCGCCGTTTTGGGGGTCAGAATCGCTGTGCGCAGGGCGTCTTCCATGAAATGAATCGAGGCCTGCCCGACCGCAGACTGAAGTCCGAGCTTATCGCCGAAATACCGATAGAACACCGGTTTGGACGTTCCGGCGTGATGGGCAATATCGGCCATAGAGGCGTCCGGGCCCAGGTCGTGGACGGCTTCACGGGCGGCTTTGACCAGTTCGGCACGCCGAGCGCGACGGTGGTCGTCCCAACGCGTGGAACGGCCATCGACCGCGGCGGTTGTGGCGCTGGCCGCTCGGTCAGCACGCGCTACCGGACGTGGCGTAGCACGTCGGACCGGGTGCACAGAATGTGGGTGGTACTGACTGTTCACGGTACCGAGCGTATCAGGTAAGATCGGTTCTGAGTAATGCACGCCACGAAAATTTGCTGAAATCTGATGAAAGAGGATTCTCACCTCATGGCTGAACAACACACCACCGCTACCTCCTCACCTGCTGCTGTGGCTGGCGGCCCGCTCCGTCCGGCCGTGATCATCGGTGGCAACCGCATCCCCTTCGCCCGCTCTCAGGGCGCTTATGCCACCGCATCGAACCAGGACCTGCTGACCTCTGCCTTAGAAGGACTCATTGCGCGCTTCGGGCTGCAGGGCGAACGCCTAGGCGAAGTCGTCGCCGGTGCGGTGATGAAGCACTCCTCGGACTTCAACCTGACCCGTGAATCGGTGCTGGGCACCGCCCTGGACCCGCACACTCCGGCCACCGAACTGCAGAAAGCGTGCGCCACCGGTTTGGAAGCGATCGGACAGATCGCCAATAAGATTCGGCTGGGACAGATCGATTCCGGGATTGGCGCCGGCACAGACACCACCTCGGATGCGCCCTTGGCTTTCAACCGGGGTGGACGCGCTGCGTTTATGAAACTGTTCCGGGCCCGGTCCACCAAAGACAAATTGGCCGCCCTGGCATCGTTGCGTCCCAAACACTTCGCCCCGCATGCACCCACCGCCGGAGAACCTCGCACCGGCTTGTCGATGGGTGATCACCAGGCGGTGACCACCCACGCCTTCGGCATTTCCCGTCAGGCACAGGACGAGTTGGCCTTGGCCAGCCACCAGAACTTAGCGCAGGCTTACGATTCCGGGTTCTTCACCGATCTGATGACCTCCTTCCGCGGTCTGAGCGAAGATAATAACCTCCGTCGAGATTCCAGCATGGAATCGCTGGCTAAACTCAAGCCGGTCTTCGGCAAGCAATTCGGTGACGAAGCCACCATGACCGCCGGTAACTCGACTCCACTAACCGATGGTGCCGCTACGGTGCTGTTGGGTACCGAACAGTGGGCTACCGAGCGCTCTTTGCCGGTCTGGGCCGAGTTTCTCGATTTTGAGTCCGGCGCCGTGGACTTCGTTGATGGCGCTGAGGGCTTGCTGATGGCCCCCACGCACGCGATCCCGCGAATGTTGGCTCGCCATGGTCTGCGCCTACAAGATTTCGACTACTACGAGATTCACGAAGCTTTTGCGGGCACTGTGCTGTCCACTTTGGCTGCCTTCGAATCTGATGAGTACTGTCGCGAAGTCTTGGGACTGGATGGCGCGTTGGGCGCCATCGATCGTAGCAAGCTCAATGTCCACGGGTCCTCCTTAGCTGCCGGTCATCCCTTCGCAGCCACCGGTCCGCGGATTGTGGCCAGCCTGTCGAAGACCTTGCACGCCCACGGGACCGGGTCACTGGGTCTGATTTCAGTCTGCGCGGCCGGCGGTCAGGGCGTGGTGGCCATCGTCAAGGGTCGCTAACCCCCGCCTGCTCCACCTTCTGCACACCCCAGCTACACAAACCAATCTGTTGACATTGAGGTTGATTGATGAGTACTAAACCCACTGATGGTTACACCGCTTTTGTCCAAAACCCGCTCGGCAAGAAAGTCACCGGTGCCCTGGGGTTGCCCCAGCCCACACCGCTGAAACGCTATGCCCCAGGTCAGCCCGTCGTTGACGGCCCAGCACTGATCATTGGCACGTCCCCGGTGGCTGAGGCCACCGCCAGCTACCTGTTCCACCTCGGTGCCGATGTCCGTCGCGACCGTGGCCTGAAGACGAGGTTCGCCGGCATCATTGTCGCTGTCGATGATGTAGATGATCTCTCCCAGCTCTCCGAACCGATCCTCGAGCTCGGTGCCAGTCTGCGCCAGCTGGATAAAAACGGTCGCGTGATCATCATCGGTCGGGATCCACAGGCAGCCCCGATCGCCGGTGATCCCCAACAGCTCGGTGTTCGCCAGGCAATCACCGGCATCACCCGCTCGGTGGCCCACGAAATGCGTTACGGCTCCACCGCCAATGGCATTCTCATCTGCGATGATGTGGTTGCCGATGCGCCCTCGGTGATGGGCGCGATCTCCTTTTTCCTCTCGACCCGCTCGGCCTATGTCTCCGGGCAGTTCTTGACCGTCACCTCCGACGCCGGAGCGCTACCGGCTGACGCCGATCAGCCCCTGGCCGGCAAGACGATTGTGGTCACCGGAGCTGCCCGCGGTATCGGGGCCGCCATCGCCGAGGTGCTGGCCCGGGACGGGGCCAAGGTCGTCGGTGTGGACGTGCCGGCCGCCGGTGAAGCGCTGGCACAGACCATCAACCGGGTCGAAGGCCTCGCCTTGCAGTTGGATATCACCGCCGAGGACGCCGGAGAGCAAATCCTGAGATTCGTCTCCGAGCGCATCGGTCGCCTGGATGGCATCGTGCACAACGCCGGGATTACCCGCGATAAGTTACTGGCCAATATGGACGCTTCGCGCTGGGATTCGGTGCTGGCCGTCAACGTGCAGGCTCCGTTGCGCATCAACGAGCAACTGTTGGCCGCTCGCGATACCGGCGACCCCGCAGTGGCCGGCAACCTCCACATCGTCTCGCTGGCGTCCACCTCCGGTATAGCCGGTAACCGTGGCCAGACCAACTACGCGGCCTCCAAGGCCGGGATCATCGGGTTCACCCAAGCTTATGCCGCCCGGCTGGCTACCAACGGTGGCAGCATTAATGCGGTCGCTCCCGGTTTCATCGAGACCGACATGACCGCAAAAATGCCGACGCTCACCCGTGAGGTCGGTCGTCGCGTCAACTCCTTGAGCCAGGGTGGCCTGCCGGTGGATGTGGCCGAAGCGATCGGCTTCCTCCTTTCCGATCAGTCAGCCGGCATCAACGGGCGCACCCTGCGCGTGTGCGGTCAAGCAGTGATGGGGGCCTAGCCGATGACCACACCACCTCTCCTGCACGACGTCACACCACCGACACACTGGAAACATCAGGAACAACTTCCCAGCCTCGGGGCACTGTATGGCAAGGTGGCAGCCGGAACGGTCGGGGCCACCCTGTCGTCACTGATTGGCAAGATCACCCCGGGAACCTCGGCGACGGGCAAGGGCTCCGGCTCGTTGCCCACCGCCGGGTGGAAAGTCACCGGCCAGGCGGCCTCTCGCCTGCAGGTCGATGACTACATTCAGCTCTTTGGGGCCACCGGGGCTATCGGTCACGACACGGTACCGTCGTTGGCCTTACACATTGCCACGTTCCCGTTGTCCATGGGAATGATGGCCTCCAAGAACTTCCCGCTACCACTGCTGGGCCTGGTGCATCTAGACCATACAGTAGATCATCTCCATCCGGTGGCGATCGATCAGCCGTTGATCGTGACCACCTGGGCGGATTCTCTGGGGGCACACCGACGGGGAACGACCGTGGCGATCTGGGTGCAGATCCACGATGAGGCGAACCCGCGGAAACTGCTCTGGCAGGGTCGGGCCACCTATTTATCCCGAGGAATTTTCCTCGCCGGCCGCCCCGAAGCGGAAACCGGCTCCGAAGATAGTGACTCGGCAGGCTCCGCGCACCGGGATTTCCAGCCACCGGTAGCCACCGCCTCCTGGAGGTTGCCGGCTGATACCGGTCGGAACTACGCCGGGGTGTCTGGAGACGTCAACCCGATTCATATGAATCATCTGACCGCCAAAGCACTGGGGATGCCCGGGATGATTGCCCACGGGATGTATCTGGCCGGACGCATGCTGGCCGGGCGTGAGCCCCAGGCACCGTTTTCGTGGCAGTTCAGCTTCGCCAAACCGGTGACGCTACCGACCACGGTCGCGGTGGCCGTGGAGCACAGCTCGGAAGAGGTTACCGAGTTCACCGGCTGGAACCCGATGAAGAAATTGCCGCATTTCTTCGGTCAGCTACGAACTGCATCACCCGTTGCGCCGAGGTCTGCCAGCTAAAGCCTTGGGCATGGGCAACCGCTGCGCGACCGTAGTTTTCCCAGACCTGTGGCTGGGCCAGCGCCTGTTTCAAGGCGGTGGCCCACGTATCTGGGTTGAGGTCCTCGAGAAGTTCTCCGGTGTGACCGTGGTCGACGACAGTGCTGAGCCCTCCGGCTCGGTGCGCCAGCACACCGGTGCCGCAGGCTTGGGCTTCGGCAGCAACGAGACCAAAGCTTTCGGTCACACTGGGCATAACCACCAGATCGGCGGTGCGCATCATGGCAGCCAGCTTGGTGGGTTCCACCGGCGGGATAAAGCGCACCACGTCGGAGACTCCCAACCGATCGGCGAGCTCGGGCAGGTGCTGTGCTACCGCCCCGGACGGTGCTCCAGTGAAGATCACGTCCAGTAGCCCGGTCTGTGGCGAGCGCTGCCGATCGAGGTCCGCCTGTACCTGTGCTAAGGCGTGGAGCAGAATCTGCGGGCCTTTATGAGGTTGGAAACGACCAGCGAAAAGGATGCGGAATCCGGACTCGGGGCTATCTTCAGCGGTGCTGGGCCACCATCGGGGGCCGTGTTCGGTGTAGATCCGGTGGTCCACCCCGGGGGTGATGATCTGGATCTTGTCCGGATCGGCCCCACAATAGGTGACCAGCTCTTCAGCTTCGGTGGCGGTATTGGCGGTCAATATATCAGCTGCGGCGACGATCTGAGTTTCACCGGCTTCGCGCGCCGAGGGCTCGGGGTGAGACCGTTGGCCGGAAGCGTCCTGCCAGGCGTGGGCTTCTCCGTGATTCTTCACCGCGGCGATGGTGTGCATGCAGTGGGCATGGGTAATTCGGACCGCCTGGTGTTCATCGCGTAGCCGGGCGACGAGGCTCCGCCCAGCCAAGCCCGATAGCCAGTAGTGGCTATAGACCAGAATGTCTTCGTCGAACCCAGGCAGGTGGCTTACGGGCCCAGACAGGTGAGCGTGGACGGCTTGCGCAAATTCCTCAACGTATTCGGACAGGGCTTCTTTGGCGAGGGGCTGGCGTGGACCTGCGGGGACGGAAATTTCTGCAACATCCTCGGTGCCCGGTAGTAGCCGCCCGGCGGGCAGGGCCCCGGTATGCGGGTCGGTGACCGGTTCGGTCGCACGGGTGTAGATCACCACCCGGTGGCCGAGGGCGCGCAGTGCCCGGGCCATATTGGCCACGTAGACGTTCATCCCGCCAGCGTCGCCGGACCCAGGCTGCGCTAAGGCTGAGGTGTGCATACTCAGCATCACCACCAGGCAACGTGGCCCCTGAGCCAGCGAGGTTCCACGACTGCTGGTTGAGTGAGCACGATCAGCTTTAGTCATGATGGATGGCAGTGTTCATCACGCGGAAGAGCTCACGGTATTCCGGGGTGGTTTCCAGATCGTCGATCAGCACCGGATCACCGCGCAGGTTGGTGAGTGGTTGGCACCAGTTGGGATACTGGTCCTGGGTGGTGCCGGGCTGATTCTGGATGCGTTGATCAGCGACGGCATCGACCAAGGCCACGGCATGGAGCCGAGAGGGTGCGCGAGCAATGAAGCGGTGCAGCGCCTGAATCACGGGAATAAGGGGAATTTCGTCGAGGTCGTGCACACGGGCCGAACTGGCCGTCAAGAGTCCGCGTTGGACCAGGGCCTTCAGGTAGCCGCGTATATCACGGAGGAAGGTGGCTCGCTCGGCCTCGGCAGAGGTGGTTAGCAACTGGAGTTCTTCCCGTAAATCCAGGTGGACTCCGCGCAGGTAGCCGGCCGTGGGTGGCAAATCGTGGGTGTTGACAGTGGCTAGACACAACCGGCGGTACTCGGAGGGATCGTGGGGGATGCCGTCATCTTGTTCAAACCAGACAATACTGGTGCCCAGAATCTTTCGGGAAGACAGTTCGGTAACCACCGAATCGTCGACGGTCCCCAGGTCTTCTCCGACGATCAGCACTCCGGCGCGTTGGGCCTCGAGTGCAAGAATGCCGAGCATGGCGCGGGAGTCGTAGCGAACGTAGGCCCCATGGTTCGGCGTGGTGCCTTCGGGGACCCACCACAGGCGGAACTGGCCCAGAATATGGTCGATACGCACCGCACCGACCCCGGCAAAGACACTACGGAGCATCTGCCGGTAGGCCCGGTATCCGGTGGCACCGAGGGTCTGAGGGTTCCAGGGATGCTGGGACCAGTCTTGTCCGAGCTGGTTGTACATATCCGGGGGAGCACCTACCGAGAATGGCTCCACCAGCGCATCCGGATGCATCCAAGCATCGGCGGTATACCGGTCAGCTCCCACTGCGAGATCCACCATGACCCCGGTGCGCATCCCGGCCTGTAGCCCGCGCTTGTGGGCTACCCGGAGCTGGGTGGTGCATAGGAACTGAAGCCAGGCGAAGAACAGCAGTCGTGAGGAATCGATCTGAGGGTGATGGTTCAGATCGTGGTCGAGCAACGACCGGCATGCTGGCAGGTCGCTCAGCTGAATCTGGTCGTCTCGTCCGTCTTCGCGCAAGACACACCAGGCAGCGAAATTGCGCAACTGAGCACCACGATCCTGGCAGAAATCATGGAAGGCCCCGGCCGTGATGGCCTTGGTCGTGAGTTCTTCTTCGAACCGGGTGAAGATCAGGCGCAACGCCTGAATTTTGGCCCGGTAGCTTGCGGTACGGTCCAGCCGGTCTGCGGTGTTGTTCGTGGCCTTCAACGGGCTAGCCAGCTGGGCAATCCGGTTTTGATCATCCACCGACAGGCCCTGGTATTCGGCCACATCTTCTACCCGGAGATACAGCGGGTTGAGGAAACTTCGCGTCACCGGCGAATACGGTGAGTCAAGAAGTGGCGGTACCGGCTCTGAGGCGTGCAGCGGGTTGGTGAGCACAAAATCGGCGCCTTCTAAGGCTGCCAGTTCCATGATCCGGGCCAGGTCGGCAAAATCACCAATACCCCAAGAGTCGCTGGAGCGCACCGAGTATAGCTGAACGGTCACGCCCCAACCGAGACGGTTGTCGTATCTTGCGGTGGCCGAAATCGTGGAAGGCACCACGATGACTGAGAGATCGACCACATCTGAAGCCGGCGCAGTCAGTCTCAGCTGGTAATCACCGACCGGAAGCCCGGCCGGAAAAATCAGTCGCGGGGCGGTTTCGGAACAGTCTGTTGAGACCCGCTGAGGCGCATGCTGTATCTCAGGGAGCAACTCCTGTGTGGACCACTCGGTTGCGATGGTCTCATGGCCTCCGAGCACATCAACGGGCTGGAATGATTCAACCACCCAGTCGCCAGTTTCAAACGGCAAGGACAGCTCTCGGCCCTGGTCGCTATCGACGATGACCGTGGTCGTGAAGGGTTGTTCAGTCGGTCGAGATTTTGCCTCATCGATGGCTTGACGTAGATCGAGTGCGCTGAGGTCGGCGAACTCCTGCGCTTGATCGGGCAGGGGTGCGGCGAAAAACTGGAGTATCTGCACCACGGTGTCGAGGTCCACGCTGGCGTCGTCCCCGTTTTGGGCTGTGAAATGCGTTTGCACCCCGTAGTATTCGGCTAGCTCCGTCAGCAACCGTTCGCGCAACGGCTGATGTGTAGGTTGACGTGCAGGCATCTGGCTTCTCCGTGCTCAAGACTCAGCGGGACTTCACCCTTTAGTGTCTCACTTTTCTTCGCCCTGGCTGAACCTTTGTCGATACCCCGACATCCTCAACATGCCTACTCGAGATGATGAGTCGTGCTTCACCCAGCATAGGTCTCAGTGAAGTGTTGATGGACGGAGGAGCTAAACCATTGTGATAGTTGCACTTTCTATATACAGTGTCCTATTGTCATCAACTTCTGACGAAAACAGCACTGAAGACTATCAGGGCTTTCGTTCGACCAGGGGTTCTCGTCACTCCGTCCGATTCACCGACCTCTTGCGGGCCATTCGTGGCACCCACACACTGCGCTTAATGATTGGCTTCCGACCTCGTTTCCAACTCATCTCGTGGGAGACCGTCAACACACTCACGAGCGGATCCACGAGACCAAAACGGTGGTCTATGGTGGCCAGTCAACGCGATGGTATCGCCTGAGGTGCGCGGTATGGTCCACCGGTCGAGGGTTGGCGATTGGGCGGTACAACACCGCGGAGGATTACCATGACTCAACCCGAAAACCAGCAGCCCCAACCACCACATGATCGCTCACAGCCACAAGCACCAACCGCCCACTGAACTGCACACCAAGTAGCACCAGGACCAACCAGACAGTCTGCTCAGCAACAAGCTCCTGGACAGGAGCTCGGCGCCACGAAATCCTGGGTTCCCGTGGTGCTGGCCGTTCTCACCGGGGTGGGAACACTATCGCTTTTCATGCCATTAGCACAGGATTCATATTCAGGCGGAATTTTTTCATTCTCGGAGCCCTTGTCGGCGTCCATCTCGGCCTTGGAGGAGGATGCTGAAACCCTCGGCTGGGTTCACCTGCTCCTGTTCCTGGTCACCCTGGCGTTCAGTTTGCTGGCTTTAGGCAAATCAGCTCGTGGCTTTCAGTTCACCACCGCGCTGTTGGCAGCCCTGGTCGGTGCCTTCCACATCATCTACATGCTGTACTGGATCAACGAAGAAGCCGGGTATGACTACACCGTTTTCTTCTTCGAAGACGGCGGGATGGCCGGAATCGGTATGTGGCTGTTGTTGCTGGCATCCTTGGGTATGGTGACCTTTTCCATCATGCTTTTGGTGCAGCTACTCGGTCGGAAGCGCACTGTATAAGCACCGCTTAAACGTAGATGAGCCCCGGAATGTCACGGCTCAAAACAGTTCGAGCCTGGGAGCAAATGCTCTCAGGCTCGAACTGTTTTCCATCCGTGCGCGGAGGGGGACTTGAACCCCCACGACCGATAAAGGTCACAGCGACCTCAACGCTGCGCGTCTACCAATTCCGCCACCCGCGCGGGTGAAGTAATGTCCCACCATGAACGGTTTAGACCGGCATCGGGGAGTGGCAACCTGTACATCTTAGCACGAGAAAAAACGTTCTGCGGTAACAGTGCTATAGCGCGTATCGTCTCACCGCGAATCTGTGACCAATTTAGCCCCTCCCGTTAGAGTGGGATACATGACAGCTTCACCGGAGTCGCACATTCCAGAACCCGGTCTGCTCAGCCAGCGGGTCGCGCAGATCACCTCGGATTTGATTCGCATTGACACCACGAATTTCGGGGGTAATAACTGTCGCGGAGAACGCGAAGCAGCCGAGTACTGTGCCCACGTGATGTCGGATCTGGGCATGAATCCCGAAATCATCGAATCGGTACCGGACCGGTTTTCGGTCATCGGTCGCTTAGCCGGGTGGGACGCGGAGGCTCCAGCACTGATTCTGCACGGCCATCTCGACGTCGTCCCGGCTCAAGCTGAAGAGTGGTCCCGGGACCCGTTCAGCGGTGAGATTGACGAGGACGGCATGATCTGGGGCCGTGGTGCGGTGGATATGAAGGGCATGGATGCCATGATGCTCACCGCACTTGAATACCTGGTCCACAACGAGCTTCGTCCCCGTCGTGACATCATCTTATGCCTGTTCTCCGACGAAGAGGCCGGGGGAGTCTACGGAGCCCAGTGGATGGTGCAGAACCGTCCGGAGCTACTTACCGATGCCACCGAGGCCATTTCCGAGGTGGGCGGTTTTTCCGCGGAGATTGCCGGGCAACGGGCTTATCTGTTGCAAACCGGCGAGAAAGGCATCGCCTGGCTGAATCTCACCGCCACCGCCTCACCGGGGCACGGATCCTCGGTGCACCCCGATAATGCCGTCACCCGACTGGCCGGAGCCATGGACCGCATTGGCCGGCACACCTGGCCACTAAATTACACCAAGACCACGCGGGATTTGATGGAGCAGGTCTCAGAGATGATGGGGGTCGATTTTGACGAGACCGATCCCTCCCCGCAGTTGGAAGCTTTGGGTTCTGCGGCAAAATTCGTCGGTTCTACCTTGCGCAATTCCGCCAATCCCACAGGCATGACAGCCGGATATAAACACAACGTCATTCCCGGGACAGCACGAGGCACAGTCGATGCTCGCGTGTTACCGGGTGAAGACGACAAGGTCATGGAACAGCTTCGTGAACTGGCCGGTGACGGCATCGAGTTCGACTATGAACACAAGGTCTCGTCCTTAGAGGTGCCCTTCTCTGGCGATCTCATTGAGCTGATGGTCGCAGCCATTGAAGCCGAAGATCCCGGCGCTCGGGTGTTGCCCTTTATGATGTCTGGTGGCACCGACAATAACCACCTGTCCCAGCTCGGCATCACCGGGTATGGTTTCATGCCTCTGAAACTTCCGGCTGATCTGGACTTCACGGCCCTTTTCCACGGCATCGATGAACGTATTCCGGTGGATTCCTTGGACTTCGGAGTACGCACTCTGGTGCGCGTGCTGGACCCCGGACACGATGAAAGGAATCGGTGAGACTGTTGACGCAGATCACCTCAGAGCATTCAGCAAAGATCAGCAAAGTTCTCACCCCTGAACTCTTAGAAACACTGCGGGCTCGCGCCGTCGAGCACGATGAAAACAACACGTTCCCACACAACGATCTTCAGGACTTAGCCGAGACCGGCTATTTGCGCGCCCAAACCCCAGTGGATTTGGGCGGGCTTGGGTGGGACTTCGCCGTGATCACCGAGGCCCAGCGGCTGCTAGCCACCGCTTCTCCGGCGACCGCGTTGGCGGTCAATATGCACCAGATCATCAACGCGGTCGCCTCGGTCTTCGCCATCCACGGAGATGACTCGCTGACGTTTATTCATCGTGGCTCTGCCAATGGTGAGATATACGCATTTGGTATCTCCGAGGCTGGCAATGACGCCGTCCTGTTCGACTCCAGCACCGAAGCCGTGGCGAACCCCGACGGCTCGGTGACGTTGACCGGAACCAAGATCTTCACCAGCCTCTCACCGGCCTGGACGCACCTGCTGACCTTCGGGAAAACGCCCGACGGATCGCAACTGATCTTCGGCGTCCTGGATCGTAGCGCTGAGGGAATCAGCGCCGATGATTCCAGCTGGGACATGCTCGGCATGCGCGCTACCTTCTCACTGGTCACCCGCTTGGAGCAGGCCACAATCTCAGCAGAAAAAGTCATTCGTCGCTTACCGGTAGGCCCCAACCAAGATCTGCTGGTCTTCGGTATTTTCTCGACTTTTTTGACGCTACTGTCTGCGGTCTACACCGGGATCGGGGACCGGGCGGCGGAACTGGCCCAGCAGGCTTTGGCTCTTCGGACCTCCACAGTTCAGGGCATCACCTTGGATCAGGATCCGGTGTTGCGGTATCACGCCGGTGAAGCAGCGCTGCGGCAACTCACCCAGAACGCGCAACTGCGCTACCTGTCCGAAGCAATCCGAAACAACAAAGACTTCGGCCCGGAGTGGTTCCCACGACTGGTGGCCAATAAGACTCACGCGGTGCGCACCGCAAAAGAACAGGTGGATTACGCGTTTCAGATATCGGGTGGGGCCAGCTTCAACCGCCACACCGAGATTTCACGGCTTTATCGTGACGTGATTGCCGGATTCTTCCACCCCTCCAACGACGCGTCGGCGCACAACACGTTGGCCACCTGGGCGCTCGGTCCGCTTGACCAGTAGCCACGGACCGGGATCCCCCAGTCAGCCCGTCTAGAGGGTGGACGCGACTTTATAGATCTTCCGACGCATCCAGAAACGGCGCGCCCCACCGCGGTAGATCAAGGACCGTTTCAGTTCCCATTTACCGTACTCGGCGTGCTCGACCAGCCGGCGACGAGCCTCTGGGAGGGAGTCATTCGGGGCCACTGTCAAAACCAGGTATTCCCAGCGGTCCTGGCGAGTCAGACTATCGACGGTTGAGACCACGGGATCTTCGCGCACAGAGCCTTCTCCTTGACGTTGTGGTGGGACCTGCACGCGTGTGGGGTGTGGGGTGCAGGCATCCTCAGCTGGAGTCCAGACTAGCCGATCAAGGACACTCCAGGCAGGTGGGCGTAACACCGTATTGCTTACCGTGAAAGAAAATCGGACACAGATGCCGAATAAAGGTGTACCACGCCACGATTTCCAGCTAGCGTATCTACTATGAGTAGCGATCCACGCGTAGAGCTCCAGTCGTTAGTATCCGCCCTGCAGGAGCACATGATGGCGGCGTTGAATAAGGACGATTCGGACACGACCACGTTGGAGTCTGCCGAAGACGCCCTGGTTGAGGCATTTGAGAACTACGAGGACGCCCTCTACAACGTCACCGGCGAGGTCACCCCTCTCGACATTTTCGAAGATGACGACATCGACGACGATGACGACGACTTTGACGATGATGACTACGACGAGGACGAGGATTACTAGGCTGGCCCATCTGGTCTGATCGTCTTTCTGAACGTATATCGCTCGCCTGGGCGGATGAAACCTGTTCGACCACCACATTTTTCGACTCACCCGACCCCGTGTCTAAGGTTCTCAGAGAACTGACGTAGAATCGTCCGGCGTGAGTTGGATTGAGGCAATCATTCTCGGGCTAATCCAAGGCCTGACGGAATTTATTCCGATATCGTCGTCGGCGCACCTGCGTATCGCCGGAGAGTTCTTGCCCCGGGCCGAAGATCCCGGAGCTGCATTTACTGCGATCACCCAGATCGGTACGGAACTGGCCGTGCTGATTTTTTTCTGGCGAGATATCGTCAACATCATCAGCAAATGGTTCCAGGCTTTAGCGCGTAAAGTACCTCAATCCGATCCCGACGTGCGCATGGGCTGGCTGATCATTGTCGGTTCCATTCCCATTGGAGTGCTGGGATTGCTGTTAGAAGACTGGATTGATACCAGCTTCCGTTCGCTATGGATCGTGGCAACCATGCTCATCGTCTTCGGTGTGTTGCTGGCTGTCGCCGATACGTTGGGTCGCCAGGTCAAACCGCTGGAAAAACTCACCTGGCGTGACGGTATTCTCTACGGTTTCGCCCAAGCGCTGGCGTTAATACCGGGCGTCTCGCGTTCTGGTGGCACGATTACTATGGGGCTGGCGCTGGGCTACACGCGCCAAGCAGCCACCCGCTACGCCTTCCTGCTGGCGGTGCCGGCCGTGTTCGCCTCAGGTTTTTATAAGCTCTTTGGTGCCCTGACTGACCCCGCCGAAGCCCAGGGAGCCTTCGGGTTAGGTGAGACCTTCGTGGCCACCGTCGTGTCCTTCGTTGTTGGGTATGCCGTCATTGCCTGGCTGATGCGGTTCATCTCGCAGAACTCGTATAAGCCCTTTGTGTGGTATCGCATTGCGCTGGGTACGGTGCTGTTCGTTCTGCTGGGCTTTGATGTCATCTCGGCCTAATCAACATGACCAGATCAGCACCGTCGATTAGAGTCAAGACGGTACCAACGACGTTGTGAGATGACGTCGGCCATCACTGACAACACCGCTTTCAGGAGGGTCCGTGGAATCCTGGTCCGCCACACAACCACCGTCGCTTCCACCGCAATCAGCTCGCCTCGAGCTCTTCGATTCCGCAACCCGCTCCCTGCAGGATGCGACGGTCACCGGCGATCAGGCCTCCCTATACGTCTGCGGTATTACGCCCTACGACGCCACGCACCTCGGCCACGCCAACACCTACGTAGCCTTTGATCTGTTGAACCGGTTTTGGCGTAGCGCTGGCAAGTCCGTGGTCTACACCCAAAACGTCACCGACGTCGATGACCCGCTATTTGAACGCGCCCAATCCACCAACGTGGACTGGCAGCAACTCGCTGAAGACCAGACCAATCTGTTCCGCTCAGATATGGCCCAGCTGAATGTATTGCCACCGGAGTACTACCTGAGTGTTTCCGAGACGGTGGACTGGGTCATTGAGATCGTCACCCAACTCTACGAGCTCGGTATCGCCTATCCGGTGCCCGGAGACAACGGTGACCCCGACGGCGACCTCTACTTTTCTATTGAGGCTGCCGAAGCTGCCTGCAACTGGCGCCTAGGTAGCGTGTCCGGGATGAGTCTGGCGGAGATGCAGCAGGTCTTTCCCGAACGTGGGGGAGACCCGAAACGTCCCGGCAAGAAGAATCCGCTGGACCCGCTAGTATGGAAGGCCGCCCGCGAAGGGGAACCCTCCTGGGATGCGGCCGTCATCGGTCGAGGTCGTCCCGGCTGGCATATTGAGTGCTCAATGATTGCCCGCAAGACCCTCCCGGCCCCTTTCGACGTGCAAGCTGGAGGCTCCGACCTGCGGTTCCCGCACCATGAATTCTCTGCTGCCCACGCCACCGCCGTGGATCACACGCCGATGGCCCGGTTATATGTGCATGCCGGGATGGTCGGTCTCGACGGGGAGAAGATGTCGAAGTCCTTGGGCAACTTGGTTTTAGTCTCCCAACTGACCGCCGACGGCCACGAGCCGGCAGCGATTCGGGCGCTCTTACTCAACCACCACTACCGCACCGACTGGTCATTTACCACCCGAGAGCTCACCGACAGCGCCGATCGGATCGCTGGTTGGCGCCGAGCCCTGGCCGGTGAAGCAACACAGGATGGGGCCGAGTTGCTCTCTGCCATACACCAAGCCCTCAGCCATGACCTGGATGCTCCTACGGCACTGCAGGCCGTGGATGTCTGGGCAGAAAGCGCCCACGCACGAGGACCGCAACCCTCGGCTCACGCCCCAACCGAGGCACGCCCCGGTGTGGCGGAGGTTATGGAGGCGGTATTGGGGATCCAGCTGATTACTGCTGATCATCCCGTCGACGCAGAAACCGCTCAAATTCCCGGGCAATAGATTCACCCGAGGCCTCGGGCAGTTCTTCGGTGTCCTGGGCTTTTTCTAACCGGCGAATGTAATCGGAAACTTCCTGATCCTCCTCGGCCAGCTCATCAACGCCACGCTCCCAGGCCTCAGCGTCTTCGGTCAGCGAGCCCACCTCAACCCGCATGCCCAGTAGCTCCTCGAGCCGGGTCACCAGGCCCAGCTTCGCCTTCGGGGAGGGCGCCTGGGACACATAGTGGGGAACGACGCTCCAGACCGAGAGCACCGTAAAACCGTCACGGGCGGCTTCCTCGGCGATCACTCCGGTAATACCGGTCGGGCCTTCATAATGGGGGCTGAGCACATCCTCTAAACCGGCCCGTACCGCCGACTGGGTCGAGAACAAGGTCGCGGTCAGTGGCCTGGAGTGTGGCACGTCAGAAAGATACGAACCGACCATCACCACCGCGTCGAGGTCGAGGTCTTCGGCTACTTCCACGATCTCGGACACAAACGCCCGCCACCGCAGTGACGGCTCGACGCCAAGCATAAAATACAGATCCGGCTGATCTTCGGTGGTGGTTCCGGCAGCAGAATGCAGAATCCGGGTCTGTGGCCAGTTGATCTGCCCCAGGGAGTTCTCCGCGCGAGTGACCACCGGGCGAGTCATCTGAAAATCGTAATAGTCGTCATCGTTGACCTGCCGGTACTGCTCGGCATGGGCCTGGGTGGCGAGTTCTTCCACCGCGTCGGTGGCCGCCTCACCGGCATCGTTCCACCCCTCAAAGGCCGCAACCATAATCCGCAACGGTCCCGGGGAACGGTACGTGGGCTGTTCTGCACGGTAGTGCAGGTAGTCCGGCAGAGACCGCACCGGTTCCCGATCATCCGGCTCGGCCTCGGCTGGCCGATCCATGGATTCTTCAAAACTCACGCTCGTTTCACCTCGGTCAACGCAATAGAGACTATTGATCCACCTTACCCACTACCGCTGGAGACATCCGGGAAATCTCCTCACGTTCATTATTGGATAAGTGCCGGGTCAGCGACGGTGAGCGAAAAGATCAGTGGGGAATGCCCACGGCGAGCGCTAGAGTTAACCTTTAGTCCTCATGCCACCGAACGTCTGAAGGCCAACCATCACCACTGTGACTGACACCAACCGCTGTGACATTCCGCCCCGAGCACTGCAGGCCGTGCTGTGGGACATGGATGGTACCCTCGTGGATACCGAACCGGCCTGGAACGCCGCCCATGCCGCGATCTTAGCCGAGCACGGTGTGGAGTTCACCGAGGAGCTGGCCCACCGGCTCCAGGGCCAGACCATGGCCGCGACCGCCGAAATCTTCAGCTCACTTGGTGTACAAATTCCGGCCGAGGAGCTGACCCGGATGGAATACGAGCGAGTCACCGCTCAGGTGGTCGGCCACGCGCCACTGACCCCGGGAGCAGCCGATCTACTGGCGGACCTCAACAAGCGCGCGGTTTTACACGCGGTGGTCTCTGCCTCGTTTACCTCCCTGATTGAGTCCGTGTTGTCTGCCGTGCCGAACCATGGGTTCACCGCCACCGTGGGGGGAGACCAGGTGACCCACGGCAAACCGGACCCAGAACCCTACCTCACCGCCGTTGCCCGGCTCGGGCTAGACCGGGCCGCTGAGTCTGGGCGCGTGGTGGTTTTGGAGGATTCGGTCCCCGGGATCCTGTCTGGACTGAGCGCCGGACTGCCCACCGTGGCCATCCGTCGCACTGGCTCGGTCCCCTTACCCGACCAGATCACCGAACACCGGCTGGCCCGGTCCGGGAAGTTGTTGGTGGTGAATTCACTCACCGAAGTGAGCTATCAGCGTTTGCAAGACTGGGTGGCCCCATCGTGAGTGCCTCATCAGCCACCATCTCGGAGCAGGGCATTGTCATCGCCCGCTACGATCGGACCCCGATCCGGTTGGCCTGGAGCTGGTGGATCTTCGCTACGGCCTTGCTGATCCTGATTCGCCCGTTCTTCGTGATCCTCACCCCGCCGACGGCCCCGGGCTGGTTGCCTTGGTTGCTCTCGGCGTTCTTCGTGCTCGGGCTACTGATCACGGTGCTCTGCCACGAACTTGCCCACGCCATCGCCGCCCGGTCGTTCGGGTGGCGAGTCTATGAGATCCGACTGACCCTCTGGGGCGGATACACCTCCTTTGCTGAGCACGATGGCAACCATCCCCGCACCCCGATGCGCTCCATGGTGGTGGCTCTGGCCGGCCCGGCTGCCAATATCCTGCTGGCGCTGATATTGACCCTGGTGGCTGAGCTGACCGGCCCCCACCTTCCCAGCCCTTGGCTGGGCCTGATCTCCGTGCTCACCACTGGAAACTGGCTGATCGCTGCCTTTAATCTCCTGCCCGGGCACCCGCTGGACGGTGGTAGCGTGGTGGAAACCATTGGCTGGAAGATCACCGGTTCCAAGGCCCAAGGATTGATTGCTGCCGGCTGGTCTGGGCGCCTGATCGTCGCCGCGCTGATCATCGGGGTGGTGGCTGTGCTCATCCTGAGAGGCGATCAGCTACCCATCCTGTTATTGGTCGTCGTCGGGGTGCTGGTGCTGATGCTCTGGGGGGCTGCCGGTGAGGGAATTAAACGTGGCAACGCCCTACGTCGCGCCGAGGCGACGGTGCTGGCAGAGCTCGCCGTTGCTGTCATCCTCGTCAGTGCAACCACTCCGGTGGCCCAGGTGATCGACAAGTTGCAGAAATACCCGGCCGGTTATCACGACCAGCCACTTATTGTGCAACTCAGTTCGTCGCAGGAGACCGGTCCCCCTCGGGTGACCGGTCTGATTGATCCGGCCACGCTGGCCCAGGTACCGACCGAATTCCGCCACCAGACCAGCGCCCACGAGGTCAGCCAGGCCTTTACCGGAAGCACCCACTACGTGCCCGCGGACCGGCGGATCTCCGAACTAGGTTCGGCCCTAGCCGGAGATCCCGATCAGGTCTTGCTGCTCACCCCTGGCTCAGGCACCCCGGCCAGCACCAGCCAGCTCCCGGCGGCAGCTGTGTTGGGCAGTCGCATCGCGGTATATCTGTCCACCGGCCGATAAGCCTGCGACCCCCGGTCCTGGCTCCCCCACAAAAACAAACGCTATCCCTCAACCCCACAGGAGACGTCTTCAATGCCGTACACTCCCTGCACACCCGGCACACCCCGGCCTACCGGCCTGGCTGCCCGGCGTGGCCCATTGCTGGCCGGCCAGCGGGTGCAACTCACCGATGAGAAGGGCAAGATGAACACCATCACGCTGGTACCGGGAGAAGTGTTTCATTCTCACCAGGGGTATTTATCCCACGACGAGTTGATTGGCGGACCCGACGGCGTGGTGGTCACCAATTCCTTGGGCCACCAGTACCGGGTGTTGCGACCGCTACTGAACGACTTCGTGCTCTCCATGCCACGCGGAGCCACCGTGGTCTATCCGAAGGATTCCGGTCAAATTCTGCAACAGGCCGATATCTATCCCGGCGCCCGGGTGCTGGAGGCCGGAGCCGGATCCGGGGGACTGACCATGTCGCTGTTGCAAGCGGTCGGTGATCAGGGACAGGTGCACTCCTATGAACGTCGCGAGGACTTCGCCGACATTGCCCGAGGAAATATCGAAACCTATTTCGCCGGCCCCCACCCGGGCTGGCACCTCCACCTCGGCGATGTCCAAACTCAGGCGTTAGCGGACCACGAACCGGGCAGCTTCGACCGAGTGGTGTTGGATATGTTGGCTCCCTGGGAGTGTGTGGAGATGGTCCGTGAGCTCCTAGTACCCGGGGGAGTGTGGCTGACCTACGTGGCCACGGCCACCCAGCTGTCTCGGACCGCTGAAGCCATTCGTGAGTCCGGATCCTTTACCGCCACCCGGGCCTCGGAAACCATGATGCGGGATTGGCACGTTGAAGGTCTGGCGGTCCGCCCCGAACACCGGATGATCGGACATACCGGATTCCTGTTGGTCACCCGCCGGATGGCCGATCACCAAGAGTCTTTGCAGTTGCGCAAGCGTGATAAGTCCGAAAAGTTCAGTGACGACGACATTGAGTTGTGGACGCCCAGCGACGAGGCGCGCTGGGTACCCGAAGAACACGGCCAACGCGAGGCCAAACCCAAACGTGCCCGCAAAGAAGCCCGTGCGGCAACCCGGTACGCCCAACACGCCGCCACAGCACAGCGCACCACCCAGGTCACCACACAGCAACATTCCGGTGAGCTGGGGGAGAACAACACTCAACCTCCAGGGTCCACCGCGTAGGATACGCGTAGAATAGAAGGGTGACCTCAGAACGTTAGGAGGGTCTTCAATGACGGAACCGGCACGCGTTGATTCCGCAACCACCGCCGAGCAACAGCTGTCCTCCATGCGGCGCCGTCTGGGCTCATTGGTGGAGAAGAATCGGCAGCTACGTCATGACATTGACGCCGCCTCCCGCAATAACCGGCGGATGGTGGAGATGCTGGACCTCACCCGCGAACAGATTGCCACGTTAAAGCAATCCATTGAAGACGCAGCACTGCCACCGTTTAATTTTGCCACCGTGTTGCAGTACCACCCGGCCCGCCAGGCGGTGGAGGGCACCGAGCTAGCTGCCACCACTCGGGCGAGCGTGGATGTGCTCTACAACGGCCGTAAACTCCGCACGCACCTGTCCCCGTTGCTGGATGCACAGCAGGTCGTCTCAGGTGCCGAGGTGTTGCTCGACGAATCCCTCTGCGTCATCTCGGTCTTGGGGCACACCACCACCGGCGAGTTGGCTCGCGTGAAAGAAGTACTCGATGACGGGCTGTTACTGGTAGTCGGTCGCGCCGATGACGAGCACGTGATGCGGCGGGTCCACGAACTGGCCGACCGCCCGATCCGTGTCGGTGATGCAGTCACCGTGGACGTGAAGTCCGGTTATGTTTTCGACGTGGTTGCTCTCTCCGAGGTCCAAGATGTGGTGTTGGAGAAGGTCCCCAATATTTCCTATGACGACATTGGCGGACTGGGCGATCAGATTGAGATGATCCGCGACGCGGTCGAGCTACCGTTCACCCACCCTGACCTCTACCGCGAACACGGGTTGACCCCGCCAAAGGGCGTGTTGCTGTACGGACCCCCCGGTACTGGTAAAACCCTGATTGCCAAAGCGGTGGCCAACTCCTTAGCCCAACGTGGCTCCGGGGATCGCACCGCCTACTTTTTGAACATCAAGGGCCCCGAGTTGCTGAATAAGTATGTGGGGGAGACCGAACGCCATATTCGCACGCTCTTTGCTCGGGCCCGGGAAAAAGCCTCGGACGGCTACCCGGTGGTGATCTTCTTCGACGAAATGGAGTCACTGTTCCGCACCCGCGGGTCCGGGACGTCCTCCGATGTCGAAACCACCATCGTCCCGCAGTTACTGGCAGAAATTGACGGTGTGGAGTCACTGAATAATGTGATTGTTATCGGCGCGTCCAACCGGGAGGATATGATCGATCCGGCCATCCTGCGCCCGGGTCGCCTGGACGTCAAGATTCGGGTAGAGCGCCCCAATGAGGCCGAAGCTCGCGAAATCTTTAGCAAGTACGTTACTGCTGAGGTGCCGTTGCACCCCTCCGAGCTGGCGGTGCACGGCAGTCGTGAGGCCACGGTGGAGTCGATGATCTCCACCGCTGCAGCCTACATGTACGCCCGGGTGCCACAGACCGAGTATGTGGAGGTGACCTACCTGGATGGCTCCACTCAGGTGTTGCACTTTGCGGATTTCGCCTCGGGGGCTGCCATCGCCAATGTGGTGGATCGGGCCAAAACCCATGCCATCAAGGAGTATTTGGCCGCTCAGGACCATCACCCGCAGGCAGCCAAGGGACTGAAGACCCAGCACCTGGTTCGGGCGGTCTCTGAAGAATTTGCCGAACAGCAGGATCTGCCCAATACTTCCTCCCCGGAGGAGTGGGTGAAAATTTCTGGTCACCGCGGACCCCGGGTGGTGGGATTACGGATGCTGTGTGAGGCCTCGTTCTTGGGCGATAAGAACGAGAATGCCCGCCGGGTCGAAGAAGCGGTTAAAGCCAACCAGACTCAGCACACCACGTCAGCGAACACCACCTCAGCGGGGGAGTAATCCGGTGACCAAACACCAGCAGAGCTCCAGCCAGCGCCCACCAACTCTGTTGCCAGCAGGCGCCCAAGACCTCGTCCCCGCCGGACGAGCCACCGTGGGATGGGGTGTCCACCGGGTGGTGGGATTAGAAACCGAGTACGGGATTCACGCCCCCACCCAGCCGGGGGCATCCCACGCAGCCCTCTCGTTCGATGTCGTCAACGCCTACGCTCAAAAGCTTCAGGACGACCACGTCCCGGTGGCCGGCACCGAGTGGGACTACGGGGAGGAATCCCCGTTGATGGACGCCCGCGGATGGCGGATCCCGGTTACCGAAGCCCACCCCACCCAGCTAACCAACCAGCCACTCAACGATGCTGAGGGCAAACCGATCCACCAGCTGGTCAACACCTTATTGCCCAATGGGGCACGGTTCTACGTTGATCACGCCCACCCGGAATACTCCTCCCCAGAGACCACCAACCCTTGGCAGGCGATGATCTACGACCAGGCCGGGGATCTGATCATCGGCTCGGCGGTAGCGTATCTGAACGCCCACAGCCATCGGGCCGCGGTCCAAATCTATAAAAACAACACCGACGGCAAACTCGCCTCCTATGGGGCCCACGAGAATTACCTGGTGGACCGAGGCCTGAATTTCGAAGAACTCACCGCCCGACTCCTGCCGTTTTTCGTCGCCCGGCAGGTGATCACCGGCTCGGGCCGGGTCGGGATCGGCATCAGCGACCGCCGGGCTGGGTTCCAGCTCTCCCAGCGCGCAGATTTCTTTGAAGAAGAAGTCGGGATCGAGACCACCATTCACCGCCCGATCGTCAATACCCGCGACGAACCACACGCGACCGCCTCCAGCTACCGGCGGTTGCACGTCATTATTGGTGATGCCAACCTCAGTCAGTGGGCCACCTGGATGCGGGTGGGCATGACCTCGCTGGTGTTGCACATGATCGAGCTAGGAACCGCCCCCGCCCTCGAGCTGGCCGACCCGGTCGCAGCGTTGCAAACCATCAGCCACGATCCGTCGTTGCAGGCCACAGTGACCGTCAATGGTGCCGGCCAATATACCGGGCTGGATTTACTAGAACGCTACCTGGAGGCCGCCGAAGACCACGTGCAACGTTTTCAGATCACCGATGAACAGACCCGTCAGGTGCTCTACGAGTGGCGGACTGCCGTGGACGGGTTGCGCACCGACCCGTATCAGTTCAGTGACCGGATCGAGTGGCTCGGCAAATACCGGTTGCTCGATGCCATGCGCGCTCGGACGGCCACTGGCAGGTGGGACGAGGCCAAACTGGCCATGATGGACCTGCAGTGGGCCGATATTCGTCCCGACAAGGGCCTCTACCACGCGCTGGTAGCCCGGGGGAGCATCCGCCAGCTCGTCGACGATACCGTCGTGCACCGGGCGGTGATGCACCCGCCGGAGGACACTCGGGCTTATACCCGCGGTCGCAGTATTGGCATCTTTGGCGCCCATCTGGCCGGGGTGTCCTGGGACAACCTGGTCTTCCGGCCCTACCACGAGGGCCGGCTCTACCGGCTGGACCTGCGCGAGCCCTTGGCCGGTAGCAAGGCCGAAATTCGCCACCTGCAAGAGCTGTCTACCGGTGCCCCGGTTGGGGAGGACACCGAGATCTTCCGCCCCGGACGCGAGCCAGTCCCGGCGACACCCTCACCGCAGACCAATCAGGCACTCACCGAGGTGCTCACCGTGCTGAGCCGATACCACAACGGGCCACGCTCTCAACGCAGCACCCGGTATGACCGCTAGGCTCAGGACCACCACACACCATTAGGACCGATCAGGAGGATCACCATCATGGCAGCTCAACAGAACTCACCCCAGTACCGCGACCAACGTGAAGATCAGGACGACCCGGGCACCCCGGAACCGGCGACCGCACCGGCGACCAGTAGCAGCTCCTCGGCCGGGGACTTGGACTCGTTGCTCGACGATATTGACGACGTCTTAGAAACCAACGCCGAGGAATTCGTCAAAGGCTTCGTCCAAAAAGGTGGCCAGTAAACCCTCGATAGCACCACCAGCACCACGAAGGCCACAACCGTCTCAGACATTGTACCCTCGGCGTGGCTGAGACACAGAAAGGGGAGCCTCACACCATGGACCATCGCGCTTTCGGCGTGGAAACCGAATACGGGGTGCACTATGTTCCCACCGGAATCGACCCCCGCACCGGCGGTCCCACCGGCCGGCTGAGCCCCGAGGACGTGGCCCGCTACCTGTTCCGGCCGGTGGTGTCCTGGGGTGGCTCTTCCAACGTGTTCATCTCCAACGGGTCTCGGCTCTATCTGGACGTGGGCTCCCATCCCGAATACGCCACCGCCGAGTGCAGTCTGCCCAGTGAATTGATCGCCTCGGACAAAGCCGGTGAGCGCATCTTCGGTGAGCTGGCCCACCGGGCCGAAGCGGCCCTGGCCGAGGATGGCTTTTCCGGAACCATCTATCTCTATCGCAATAACGCCGACTCCCAGAACAACGCGTTCGGCTCCCACGAGAACTACACCATCACCCGGTCGCTACGGTTTCGGCGGCTCACCGATGCGTTGATTCCTTTCTTGATCACCCGTCAGCTGATGACCGGGTCCGGTGTGGTCATCCCGGACCCCTCGCAACTACCCGAGCAGGCGAGGTTCCCGGTGAACCCCGAGCCCCATTTCGCCTTCTCTCAGCGTGCCGACTACGTCCAAGAGGGGGTCTCATCCTCCTCCACCAGGGCGCGTCCGATCATCAACACCCGCGATGAACCCCATGCCGATGCGGCGGTACACCGGCGGCTGCACGTCATCGTCGGGGACTCGAATATGTCCGAGACCACCCAGATGTTACGGCTGGCCACCACCGATCTGATGTTGCGGATTCTGGAGGCTGGGGTGCCCCTACCGCAGTTGCAACTAGCTCACCCAGTCCGCGCCATTCGGCAGGTCTCCCATGATTTAACCGGAACCGAGCAACTTGACCTCGCTGAGGGTGGTACCCGTTCGGCATTAGAAATCCAGTGGGAGATTCTGGCCTTGACGCAACACTTTATTCAACGACATGGTGCCCACCACGATGAATTATCGGCGGCCATGCAGCTCTGGGAGCGCACCTTGGAAGCCGTGGAGGCCCAAGATTTTTCTCGGATTGATACCGAGATCGACTGGGCTATTAAGTACCGGTTTATCAACCGCTATTGCGAGAAAAACGGTTATGGTCTTGATCACCCGAGGGTCAAACAATTGGATCTGTCCTATCACGACATCAACCCCGATCGGAGCTTGTTTTACTTGTTGCAATCACGCAATGCAGCCCGTCGGGTCCTGACCGATCAGGACATCACCCACGCCACCGAACACCCACCCAAGACCACTCGAGCCAGTATTCGTGGCCGGTTTATCCGTGCTGCCCGCGATGCGGGGATGGGGTACGCCGTGGACTGGACGCATCTGAAATTTGTCGATTTCCCGCTTCATACAGTTCATACAAAAGATCCGTTAGACACAGATTCCAGTCAAGTCGATGAACTCTTGGCACGGGCTGGGCTCGAGGGATAAACCACGGTGCAAAATCTGTCACGCCTGCCGATGTTTGTGTAACCATTGGTACGGAGAACCCCACCGGGAATGTCTATATCAATTACATGATCGAGGATCTATTTGTCCATGGCTAAGTTGTCTTCCCCTTGTTCACAACGCGCAACCCGACGCGCAACACTGATCACGAGCCTCGCCCTGAGCGCGTCCCTGATACTGTCCGGTTGTGGTGGCGCCGAAGGCACCGGCGACGTTGATGCTCTGGATGTCGTTGACTTCGAACAGTCCGACTCACAGCAGGCTCCTGACGTGACCGTGGATGGAGCGATCGAGGCCGATGAGGTCTCCACCCGAGTTTTGGAACAAGGCGACGGCGAAACCTTGGATGACGAAGATCTGGCCCTGATCCACACGGCTGTGGTTGACCCGACCAATTCTGAGGTGACACAAGAATCGTTCACCGGCAATGGGGAGGCCCTCTACATCGATCCCCGCTTGGCCGAAGAAGACCCGACCTTACACGAAGCGCTGACCACGAACCCCATCGGGTCCCTGATTGCCTACTACGTGCCAGCCAACACCTATGGCAACGGCACACCCGATCAGCTCTTGGTGTTTCGGATCTCCGAAGAATTGCCCACCCACGCCGACGGCGAACCCGTGGACGAATCAGAATTAGACCCCGCCTTGCCGACCGTCACCGAGAACGAGGAGAACGGCGAGCCCACCATCGAAACCCCGGAAGGCGACCCCCCGGAGGACCTCGAAGTCGAGGTCCTGAAGGAGGGCGAGGGCGAACAGGTCGATTCCAACTCGTTTGTGACCGTCCAGTACCGCGGTATTAAGTGGTCTGATGGTGAAGAGTTTGACTCTTCCTGGGCCAACGGTAGCCCAGCACAGTTTGACATCAACGGCTTGATTGAGGGTTGGAAGGAAGGCCTGGACGGTCAGCAGGTCGGCTCCCGCGTGCTGATCTCGGTTCCGCCCGAGCAAGGTTATGGCGATTCGGAAGGTCATGAACTGCAGGAGGAAACCCTGGTGTTCGTCGTCGACATTCTGCACAAAGTCGACATGACCCCGCCCGAAGGTGTCGACCAGCCTGCTCCTTCAGATGAGGCCTCTGAATAGGACGACAAACACGATAGGGTGTGCCCCAACACCCCTAAATAGCAACTCTGTGAGGATTCACCATGTCTTTTGGCCAACGCCACTACGACCGGACCCGTCCCGAGATCGATTTTCCGGGGGAGACGCCTCCGACTGAGCTGGTCATTGAGGATGTGATCACCGGGGCCGGCCCCGAGGTCACAGCCGGGGATAAAGTTTCCTGCCACTACGTAGGTGTCGCCTGGTCGACCGGTGCCGAGTTTGATGCCTCGTGGAACCGGGGCACACCTCTGGACTTCACGGCCGGAATCGGTCAGGTGATCCCAGGCTGGGATCAGGGGTTACTCGGCATGAAGGCCGGAGGCCGTCGTCGCTTGGAGATTCCACCCCACCTGGCTTATGGTGAGCGTGGTGCCGGTGCTGACATCGGCCCGAACGAGACCCTGATTTTCGTCGTCGACCTGGTGAGCGTGAACTAATTAGCACCAAACAACAGCGCAGTGTTGAACGCATCGTCTCCCTGATGTGGCTCCTGCTGGACTCCACACAGGGACTGACGAAGCGTCAGATTCGGCACTGCGTTGACGACTATCGCGAACTCAACGACGACAGTTTCGACCGACAGTTCACCCGGGATAAGACCAGTCTGCGAGACATCGGCATCCCGCTGGTTTCCGATGAGATCGAAATGCTGGAGCACACCGAGCACCGGTACCGGATTGATCGGGACCAGCTATTCTTGCCTCCCATCGATCTGGAACCAGAAGAGTTCCGTGCCTTGAATCAGGCCCGTGGGGTTTGGGACCACACCCCACTGCAAGCTGCAGCACGACGTGCCACCGGCCGGATGGGACTGCAGACGGCCACTCAGTACGAGCACGGTACCGAACCCAGCCTCTCAGCACAGCTGGCCAATACGTCGAAAAACCTGGTGCAACTGTCCGAGATGGCTCTCACCCAGCAGGTGATCCGATTCGGCTACCGTGCTGCAGATGGCACCTACTCGGCCCAGCGGTCCGTCCGGGCCTGGGTCGTGGTCATGGCCAACGGACAGTGGTATCTGGTGGGGTGGGATCTGGACCGACAAGCGGTCCGGAATTTCCGCCTGACTCGGTTCACCACTGATCCCAAACCGGTCACCGACCGTGACCCGAATACACTACCGACCGACTCCCAACGCCCGGTAGATCTGGACGTGTCCGAACTGCAACGTCAGCTGATCCCCACCGACGATCCCCTCACCACGGTGCAGGTTTGGGTTGCAGACGGCCACGGCCCGCAACTGCGAATGCTGGGGACCGTACTGCAGTCCTCGAGCTCGACCCCGGGTTGGGACCTGGTAGAGATTCCGGCCGCACACACCGTGGACATCCACCAGCTCCTGGCTCGCGCGGTCGGCCACGTCGTGGTGGACCCACACCATCACCCCGATCTGGCGCAGTCGCTTCTGGCCCAGTGGCAACAGGTCATCGACGCCCACCAGCGACCCGATCCCGCCGGTTTTGATCTTCGAGCACCCAAACGTGAGCGCTTACGGGCCGCCGAAACCGAGCGGATCGCCCGTTTGCTCGACATTGTCGCAATTCTCAATGTCCGCGGTCGAACCAGTCGCGAAGAGCTCAAGTCTCGGCTGGGTTTGAGCGATCAGCAACTGAGCAAAGATCTCAACGTATTGCAGTTCTGTGGGATGCCCGAACGAGATTTTGCCGGCCAGCAATTTGATATCGACCAGGTCGGTGATTCGGTGGAAATCTACCAGGCCGAAGACCTCCAAGCACCGCGCCGGTTCTCACGGCCCGAGGGCACGGCCCTGCTCTCAGCCCTGGATGCCCTGCAACGACAGGGAATCGCCAGCGAGCAGGAACTACAGGCCATCCGCAGTGCTCGGGCCAAAATCGATCGTGCCATCCGAACCTCAGCACCGGCCGATCATGATGACCCCGACCAGTCCCTTAACATCGTGGCTTTATTCCCGGACCTATCCTTGGGCCCCTACCAACAGCTGGCTCAAGATATTCACCGGGCCATCAGCGACCACCGGGTGATCGTTATCGACTACTACGGCCAGTTCGCTGATCGAGTCACCACCCGGGAGATCGAACCGTTGCGATTACTGTTCTACCGGCAACACACCTATGTGCAGGCCTGGTGTCGTCGTGCGAATGCCGAACGGTCCTTCCGGCTCGATCGGATCGGGCGTTTGGCCGAGACCGAGGACACCTTCACCCCACATGTGGCCTTGCACGCATTGGGCCTGCCCACAACCGGCGAGACGCATGATGACCACGAGACGTTGGTGGTGCAGTGCCTGTTTTCCTACCGTTTGAAGGATCTGGTACCCACCTATGATCCTGTCCGTGTGGCCGAACTCGATGACGGTCGCGTGGTTGCGGAACTACGCATGCATTCGATGCGTGCTCTGCAGGATCTGGTCACCTCCCACCCCGGAGAGATCCAGGTGCTGGGCACCACACCACAGTCCCGTCGCGTGCGAGATGAGCTCGTCGAACGCCTGGATGGAGCAATCGCCACCCAGCACCGTGCCATGACAAAGCAGGACTTTCTGTCACCGGTGACATCTAGATCGCTGTAGACTGTTCCACAGCTACGGAAAGGACGTGCCATGTTACCTAAGGGTTGGCCACTGGTCATCGTTATCATTCTTATTCTTCTGCTGTTTGCAGCACCCAAATTGCCGCAGTTGGCCCGCAACCTGGGCCAGTCCATGCGCATTTTCCGCTCCGAGGTCAAGCAGATGAAAGATGAGGACCAGGACTCCGAGAAGTCCCAGACCTCGCAGAAGGACTCCGCTGAGTCCGAGCAGGGCTCCGATATCCACGCCGTGGAAGGCACGGTGGTCGAAGACGAGCCGGACCAACAACACTCTGAACACACCGCTCAGAACAACAACCGCTCCTAAATTTTTATCGGTGTGACTTTTCACGTCCATGACTGAAAACTCCTCCTCCGACCCTGGTTCGAGTAGCTCGAGCACCACCGGCAAAAAGAAATCGCGCACCACCACACGTCGCCGTCACAACCCCGAGGGGCAAATGCCCCTGAAGGCCCACCTCACAGAGCTCCGCAACCGCATCATCAAAGCAGGGCTCGCCCTGGTGGCCGGCACGATCGTGGGTTTTATCCTCTATCAGCCCACCTTCACGATGATCACCGAACCGGTGTCACGGTTAGACACCGCAGAGCATCCGGCCGAGGTCGTGTTTTCTTCGGTCGCTCAGCCTTTCGACATCATGTTGCAGGTCGCGCTCTTTACCGGTGTGGTGATCTCCAGCCCGATCTGGCTGTATCAGTTGTGGGCTTTCATCATGCCGGGGCTGAAGAAAAACGAGAAGATCTACACGCTCGGTTTTCTCGCCGCGGCAATCCCGCTGTTCATCGGCGGGGTGGTGTTGGGCTGGGTCGCGTTGCCCCAGGCACTGTCTTTTTTCACCTCACTGACTCCGGAAGGTACCGCGCACCGGATTCAAGCCACCGTCTATATTCCCTTTGTGCTCCGGTTGTTGCTGGTTTTCGGGGTGGCCTTGGTGTTGCCGGTAATCTTGGTGGGTCTGAATATGGCCGGGGTGATCTCGGGCAAACAGATCCTGAAACAGTGGCGGATCTCGGTGATTGTCATCGCCGTGGTGGCAGCCATGGCGGCCCCGGGCTCGGATGTGATCACCATGTTCTTCATGGGGCTGCCACTGACCATCTTGTTCTTTGTGGCCTTGGTGATCTGTCTGGTTAATGACAAGCGTCGGGTGAAGCGTCAGACCAAAAAACAACGACAGCTCGATGAGGAGATTCAGCGCGGGGCGAGGCCACTAGGGGAACTTTAATCGTTTCCCCTAGGCTGAATAGCATGACCGAGGCAGATCAGCACTTATCACCCGCCGAACGCTATGCGCTGGATGCCAAGCGTCGACGGCAAGCTCGCACTCCGCTCGGCGAGTTTTCCGCCTCACTGGGTTTTCAGCTCGATGAGTTCCAGCAACAAGCCTGTCAGTACCTGCAACAGGGCCACTCGGTCTTGGTAGCTGCGCCCACCGGGGCGGGAAAAACCATCGTGGGAGAGTTCGCAATTCATCTCGCCCAGTCCTCGGGGCTCAAGGCTTTCTATACCACCCCGATTAAAGCGCTCAGCAATCAGAAGTACACCGATCTGGTTCAGCGCTACGGAGCCGCGCAGGTGGGGCTACTCACCGGGGATGTGGCTCGCAACCCGGATGCTCCTATTGTCGTGATGACCACCGAAGTGTTACGTAATATGCTCTATGCCGACGCGGAGCCACTGAGAAATCTCGGCTACGTCGTCATGGATGAAGTCCACTACCTGGCCGACCGTTTCCGCGGTGCTGTGTGGGAAGAAGTGATTATCCATCTTCCCGAGCACGTTGCGTTAGTGTCGTTGTCGGCTACGGTCTCCAATGCCGAAGAGTTCGGCGCCTGGCTGGATACGGTGCGGGGTTCCACCAAGGTCGTGGTCTCCGAACACCGCCCGGTCCCACTCTGGCAACACGTCATGGCCGGAAAGAATCTTTACGACCTGTTTGCCACCACCGGTGAAGGTGTGGAGAAACCCAAGCTCAATCCGGAGCTGGCGAAGATTGCCAGCGAAGAGCAACGAGCCGGTCAGCCCGCCCACTGGGGTAAACCCGGTTCCGGAAAACGCGGTCGCGGTGGCAAGAGAGGAAAGGGTGGCAAAGGAAGCGCATACCGCTTCCGCAACCACACCTCCCCGCACCGCCACAGTCCCGGACCACACGCCCAGGCGATGGCTACACAGACCCGAACCTCCCGCCCAACGATGGTGCGGGTACTCGAACGCGAAGCGCTGTTGCCCTGCATTACCTTCATCTTCTCCCGTGCCGGTTGTGATGCTGCGGTAGAACAGTGTCTGCAAACCGGCCTGGATTTGACCACTCCGGCAGAAAAACGCGCCATTGAGGATCTGGTTGACCAAGCCGGAGCGACGCTACCCGAGCACGACCGTGAGGTGCTGGGCTTTTGGGGGTGGCGCGATGGCCTGAAACGTGGTTTCGCCGCCCACCATGCCGGCATGTTGCCACCGTTCAAAGAGGTGGTGGAGGAACTGTTCGCCGCCGGGCTGGTCAAGGTCGTGTTCGCCACCGAAACCCTGGCATTGGGCATTAATATGCCAGCCCGTACGGTGGTGTTAGAGAAGTTGGTGAAGTTCAATGGTGAAACCCACGCACCCATCACGCCGGGGGAGTACACCCAGCTGACCGGGCGAGCTGGACGACGTGGCATTGACATTGAGGGTCACGCGGTGGTGATGTGGTCCGACCACCGGTTCGAACCTCATCAGGTGGTCGGGTTAGCCTCGCGTCGCACCTACCCGCTGAATTCCTCGTTCAAGCCCACCTACAATATGGCCGTAAACTTATTGGCGGTCTACGGTCTAGATACTGCCCGGGGGATTCTGGAGTCGTCGTTCGCCCAGTTCCAGGCCGACCGGTCCGTGGTGGGTCTGGCCCAACAGGTCAAAGAACAAGAAAAGTCCTTAGAGGGATACCGGCAGGCGATGAGCTGTCATCTGGGGGACTTCACCGAGTATGCTGCCCTACGCCGAGAGCTGGCCGCGGCTGAAAAATCTGCGTCCCGGGTGAAAAAACGTGCCCGGCGCGATGCTGAAGAACAATCCTTGACCCGGTTGGTGGTTGGCGACATTATCGAGGTCACAGGCCCCCGGAAATTCGGGGTGTGTACCGTGGTCTCCACCGCCGGCAACCCCCATAACCCCCGAGTTGCGGTCATTACCCATAAGGGGCAGTTTCGCCGGGTCGGCACTGATGATCTCGCGGAACCGGTGGAACCGATCGGGTCGGTGAATTTGCCCAAGAATCTGCTCACCAAGACCCCCACGCAACGCAAAACGATTGCTTCCTGGGCTCGCGAAGCCCTGCGCCGGAATCAGAAACCTCGGCCGCGCGAAGAAATCACCGGGTTCCGGTACCGGGATGAATCCGCGATCGAACGCGTCGAGGAGTTGCGGGCGATGTTGCGCGCCCATCCATGCGATACCTGTGCCGACCGAGAAGAACATGCCCGCTGGGCCAACCGGTGGGCCACGTTGCGCTCTGAAACCGACCGGTTGATCTCCACGATCGACTCGCGGACCAACACGATTGCCACCACCTTCGAACGCATCCTGGGCTTGTTGGCCGATTACGACTACGTCGATCTGGAAACCGAGACGCTCACCAAACCCGGACACGTCCTGCGCCGGATCTATGGGGAACGTGACCTGTTGACCGCATTGTTGCTTCAAGACGGGGTGACTGACACCATGTCGCCCGAAGACCTAGCCGGGCTGGCGGCGCTGTTGGTATTTGAGGGCCCCGAGGAGGAATTGATCGTCCAACCCGATATGCCCACCCCGGCACTGACCGAGGCGCTGGATGCCAGCGATGCGATCTGGTACCAGCTCCAAGATGCCGAGTCACAAGCCAGTCTGAAAGTCACCCCGCAACCGCACCCGGGGTTGGTGTGGCCAGTCTTCCGGTGGGTTCGCGGTCAATCGTTGACCCTGTGCCTGTCCGGCACCACGCTAGCGGCCGGAGACTTTGTCCGGTGGGCCCGGCAAGTGATCGATATGCTGGACCAGCTGGCGAAGGCCAGCCCGGATGCGGATTTTTCCCGGCGGTGCTTTAAAGCCAAGGACCTGGTCAATCGCGGCATCGTCTCCTACTCCGCCAGCCCCGACCCGCTGGGGGAGGATGGCCCCGACCCCCTCGATTCCCTGGAGTCCACCGAACCTACTGGGACCACCGATGAGACCCGCTGAGAACAGGAGAGAGAACACGCTATGAGCCTGCTACTGCGTAACGGCTTCATCCACACCGCTGATGACCCTTTTGCCACCGCGGTGCTCATTGAGGATCAGACCATCTCCTGGGTGGGGTCCGAGGAAACCGCTGACGCGATGGTCAAGGCCACTACCGACCCCAAGGACACTGTCGAAGTGGACTTGGCAGGAGCCTTGGTGGTGCCAGCTTTCATCGATGGTCTGAGTACTCAGGCCCCCGACGTGACCACCGGATCCGAAGACCGGCAACTGGTGTCGATGACGACCGAGGCGGAATCGGTGGAGGACCACCATGCGGTGGTACGCTACGGTCCGATCGGCTCTGCAGCCGCACAGTGGTGGATCCCTCACCAGGAGATCGATGACGGGTTGACCCAGTTGCTCGAACACAGTGACCGGACACCGGCGGTGCAGGCGTTGATCGGCTCGAGGTCACCGCACGAGTTGGATACGATTCTGTCTCGACTCGAAGGAGCCGATGCCGGTTGGCTAATGCGGGCCCGCCACCGGGTAGTGGCCAATCACCCGCTCAGCGCCGAGCAGATTCAGCGCATGCGAGCAACACAGTTGTCGTTGACTGTCACACCGCTCTGCTCGGACACACCCGAATTGCAGGCGCCGCTGGCCGATGTGGTCGCAGCCGGCATCCACCTCAGCCTGGGTTCCGGGGATGATGAAGCCAGCCACGAGAATATGTGGCGGGTCGTCACCGCAGCGGTGGAACACCCAGACCCCGCCCAGCGACTATCCACCCGGGCAGCCTTTCATGCGGTGACTCGCAACGGGGTACGGGTTTTGCCCTCGGTGATCTCCCAGCGGTTATTCCAGCACGGTCGGATTAGTGTCGGCTCACCGGCGCGGTTGGGTGTCTACACCGGGACCGAGCTGGGCGTGCAAGTGCCGGATGAAACCAGCGCCCAATTTTCCACCGATGCCCGGGCCGGCTCGGCGTTATTGCCGATCGTGGACTCCACCGCCCCCTTGCCGCAGCGCCAGGCCACTGTGGTGGGAGAGGACTACCGGGGGTGACGGGGACGCAAGCTCAGCTGCCACGAGAAGAGAACACTCCGCGCTATACTCATGCGAGGAGAAGTTCAGCACGGCTAATCGAGGAGAGCCATGAAAGTACTGACCATCATCCCAACCTATAACGAGGCAGAATCCTTGCCCGGAACTCTGCAGCGCGTGCGAGTGGCTAACCCCGAGGTGGATGTCTTGGTGGTCGACGATAATTCTCCCGACGGCACCGGCGAGTGGGCCGATGAGCAGGCAACTCAGGACTCTCAGCTCCACGTGTTACACCGCACCGAAAAGAACGGGCTAGGTGGGGCCTATTTGGCTGGTTTCGCCTGGGGCCTGGAGCGTGGCTACGACGTGCTGGTGGAAATGGACGCCGACGGCTCCCACCAGCCTGAACAATTGCACCGGCTCCTAGACGCGGTCAATCAGGCTGATCTGGTGATCGGTTCGCGCCGGGTGCCCGGTGGCAAGATGGTCAACTGGCCTTGGTACCGCAAGCTGATTTCGATGGGTGGCTCGGTATACCCACGAATTCTCTTGGGGCTAAAACTCACCGATATCACCGCCGGTTACCGCGCCTACCGTGCTGACACGCTTCGGGAGCTTGACTTGGATGCTGTCCAGTCCAAGGGGTATGGCTTTCAAGTGGACATGACCTTCCGCACCGCGCTGGCCGGTAAGCGTATCGTTGAGGTGCCCATTACCTTCGTTGAGCGCGAGTTCGGCGAGTCCAAGATGAGTGGCAATATCATCACCGAAGCACTGGTAAATGTCACCAAGTGGGGTGTGCAGGCTCGCTGGGAGACCGCCAAGAAAAAACTCGGCCTGAACTAAATCCACTGCCAAGAGCTGAGACACCCCTCCCTTAAGCACCACGCCGGAGTGGGAAAGTGTGCCTGTCGCTACGGCAGTGGCTCTTCACCACGACGTTCCCGCAGGGCATTCAGCCGTTGTTTGAGCGATTCTTCGAGTTCTTCGATACTACGACGCTCCAGCAACATGTCCCAGTGGGTCCGCACCGGTTTGGAGTTGTCTTCGACGTGCTGTTCACCGTTGACTAGTCGCGCCTCTTTACCGGTTTTTGTGGTCCAGGTGGGGGGAACTTCAGCTTCAGCGGCGAAGGTGACAACAACGGTTTCACCGTCTTCGCAACGGTACTCCACCCGCTGTCGGGCTGCCGGCTCCACACCGGCTTCAGTTTCCATGGACTGCGAACCTAGTCGCATCCCGCGAAGACTGCGATCACTCATCCAATAACTCCTCTATATCAACCTCAGTGGTGCTACCGCTGGCCCGGCAGAACACCGGCGCAAACTACCACTATAGATCATTGCTGATCGTCAGCACGACCGGCCTGCGGTGGATGGGGCGGACGGGCCGGCAGTCCATCCTCAGTGAAATCAGGCTCGGCCAAGGCCTCTTCCAAGCTGGTGTGCGACAGCTTGGGAGCCTTGGGAGCGTGCTCAGCAACCTCAGCGGCAGTAGTCGGCCGGGGCTTACGCCGGGCGCGACGCTGTTCGGACTCTGCAGTTCCAGCGGAGTCATGCTCCGAAGTACGCGGGGTCCAGGTAGTCTCAGCGCCATCGGCCGAGGAATTATTCCCGGCCCCGGTCTGAGGTGTCGACTGAGAACCATTTTGGTCCGTGGAGTTTCTCGGGCCAACGGGATCGCCACTGGGTCCGGGAACATGGAAACCGCCAGCAATATTCTTCAACGCGTCAGTCAGTTCAGACGGGATGATCCACATCTTATTGGAGTCGCCTTCGGCCAGTTTGGGCAAGGTTTGCAAGTACTGGTAGGCCAACAGATCCTGATCCGGGCGACCGGCGTGGATGGCCTCGAATACCGTGGTGATGGCCTCAGCTTCGGCGTTGGCACGCAAAATCCTGGCCTGGGCCTCACCTTCAGCAGCCAACACCGAAGCCTCACGATTACCTTCCGCGGTCAAGATCTCGGATTGCTTTTCACCCTCAGCTGTGAGAATCGCGGCACGACGATCACGCTCTGCGCGCATCTGCTTTTCCATCGAGTCCTGAATTGAGGGCGGGGGATCGATAGCTTTCAGCTCCACACGAGAGACCCGGAGCCCCCATTTGCTGGTGGCTTCATCCAGCACGCCACGCAACTGAGTGTTAATCGAATCGCGGGAGGTCAGTGCCTGTTCGAGGTTGAGACCACCTACCACGTTGCGGAGCGTAGTTGTGGCCAGGTTTTCCACGGCGTGAATGTAGTTGGCAATCCCGTAGGTGGCGCGGTTAGGGTCGGTGACCTGGAAATATACCACCGTGTCAATGGAGACCACCAGGTTGTCCTCGGTGATGACCGGTTGTGGCGGGAAGGAGACCACCTGTTCACGCATATCAATCAGCGGTAGCATCCGGTCGATGATCGGTACCAGCATGGTCAGGCCCGCTCCTTGAGTACGCTGGTACTTCCCCAAGCGTTCCACGATGCCCGCGCGAGCCTGGGGGACGATTTTGATGGCACTCGCCAGTACCGAGATGATTACGATGGCCAAGATGATCATCACGACGACAAGAATGATTTCTCCGGCACTCATAGTTCCTCCGGGATGAGTTTGTTGGGACCTTTCAATTGTTCAACGCAATGAACGCTTTAGGGTGACAGATCTAACACGAGTATAGCGAGACCTCGCAGACGGGCATAGCCACCACACCGCCTATCGCTGAGGACGGACCCATAAGATCGCGCCGTCAACCCGCTCGATCACGACTTCCTGATCCACCGCCAGAGGCATCGGGCTGGTGGTGCGAGCCGACCAAATCTCGCCATCGAGCTTGACGAAACCCGCGTGTTCTGACACCTCGCTAGTCACCGCCGCATTCCGGCCCGGATAGGCCTCGATCGAGTCATCGTGCGGATGACTGCCCGGCAAGCTCAAATGTCGCATCGCCACCGGACGCAGGGCAAATAACAACACCGCTGCTACCGCCGCGAATACGCCAATTTCCGCCGCGAAGGGAATGCCGAACAACGAGGCGATCAAGGCTCCGAGCGCACCACCGGCAAGCATGAGAAAGATCAGATCCAACATCATGAGCTCAACGAGTACTGAGCCGGCAGCGACGACCAGCCACAGCACCCAGGTGTTGTCAGACAGCCAGTCGAACATCCTGTGACCTCCTGAATGTGGTCGCCGAAGCACTCTCGGTTCCGTTGTGTCGTAGCCTACCGAAAAGCACCGCCCAACACAGTACTCACACTTGACCAGCACAGACGATTCTATTTATAATTCAAGTAATAAAAATATCCATATCGACCCAGGGGAGAGGTAGCAACGATCCCAACGTTCACTATTCAATCCCAGAATCACACTGTCCCTCGGGACCGAGATTGTCGAAGAACATCACTCAACCCCGTAAACTAGAAGAATGGCTACTGTATATCTCGCCGAAACAGAACCAGATAGAAATAGCATTCTCTCGGATTGGGTTGCTTCCCAATACTGGGGATCTGATGAAGACATAGAGATCGTCGGTAGCTACCATTTTGATGACACCGAAGGCTCCATCATGCTCGAAGGGTTCATCCTGCATCAAGGTGAACGCTTCTTACACGTGCCGGTCACATACCGCCTGAAGCCCCTGGCTGGCGCTGATTCATACCTGGTTGCCGAAATGGAGCACCCAGCGGTCGGGCATCTGTGGATCTACGATGCGCTCGCGGATCCTGTCGCCGTACATTTGCTCAATCTGGCGATTGCCGGAGAAATTCAGCAAGCTGTTCCGTATTTCTATAATGCCGATGGACAGTACCTGGGATCCGAAGAGTCAAACATCACACTGATCGTGCGTGGCGAGGTTCCTGAGCCCTGGGGCCAGGTCGGTGCACACCACGTCTTATTGCCAGACCAAACCGAGAGCACCACACGACGCATCGTGGCGATGTGGGACTCTGGTCAGTCCACCATCTATGAGCTCCTGGCACCGCAACCAACCTCGGATGAGGCCACCACGCCAGAAGAGACCGGCTCGATCGACTAAAACCACGAGCGAAAATCAGCCCGGGCGACCGTCTCTGGCCGGACCAATGGGTAAAACGCCGATAATCTACATTATGTCAACTTAACTCTGTATCGAGGTTTTCGGAGGGATCATCTGTCTATGCCAGCGCCCGTCTTCACCCCGCACGGCTCCTACCCCCGTCTCACGCTGGGTACGGCCACCTTTGATGCAGCCAATCCTGCGATCATCACCCCGCTCATGGGTTCGGGGCGAAAACAGATTCTGGGGCAGGCGGCATCGATCCGGGCCCATCCCGACTTCTCTTCGATCTCCGTGGTCGAATGGCGCGTGGACTTCTACGACAAATATGCCCAGCCGGCAAAGGTCACAGCCGTTTACGAGGAACTCATCGAGTTCTTTGGCGAGGTGCCGGTCTTGGCCACACTCCGAACGAGCGCCGAAGGCGGTCAGGCCGACGTCAGTGATCAGACGTACGTGCAGATTTTGACGGCGCTGGCGACCACACCGGGTGCTGTGATCCTTGATATTGAAACGGCGCGAGGCACCGCAGTCGAAGCGCTTGACCAGGCGCAGGCTCATAACGTAGCCACGCTGGGGTCTTACCACGATATTGAGCACACCCCATCGAGCTTCGATATTCTCGAACGACTCCAAACCATGGGTTACCGCGGATATGATCTGGCCAAGATCGCGGTGATGCCCAACTCCCCCTCGGACGTGATCCGGATCTATGAGGCCACCTATCAGGCCGCCTCGGTCCTGACGCAACCAGTGATTTCGGTAGCCATGGGCCCGCTGGGCGTGGGATCACGGCTCTCGGGCGGAGTTTTCGGTAGCGCCGCGACCTTTGCCACCCTTCAGGGCGCTTCAGCGCCGGGCCAGGTGCCTGTGCGCTTGGTCGTTGAGGCTGGCCAGGCGATCTATACTTCGGCGAAAAATTCAAAGGATGAGACACCATGACTCACCCAGTCCCCTCCCCCTCGCGAGCAACCGAACAAGTCACCCAGCCTGTCCCGGGTGGCCGATGGCGCCCGATCGTGGCGGTGGTGATCGATATCGCCCTGGTGGCCGGATTTGCCGCACTCGGGATGAGTTCACACCAAGAAGAGATCACCGGTAGCGAGTTGTTCCGCGTGGCTGCTCCCTTTGCCATCGCCTGCCTATTCGCCAGTATCATGACAGGTTTTTGGCACAGCTGGCAGCGCATGTGGCCCGCTGGACTGGTGGTTTGGCTCTCCACAGTGTTTATTGGTGTGGCATTACGCGTGCTGATTTTCTCCGACGGTTCCCACTGGAGTTTCGTCACCGTCTCACTCATCGTGTTGGGCATCCTGCTACTCGGGCGCCGGGCCATCTCCCAGCTGATCACCGTAGCCCTTATCCGATCCGCACAGCGCAGTGTAGAGACAGACTAGACTAAGGGTAAGCCCGTCGTTGAACCGGCAGATATCGAAGGAGACACGCTGATGGTTACTGCGTTCGTGATGATCAAGACGGACACGAATCGTATTCCGGAGGTCGCAACTGAACTGGCGGATCAGGACGGTATCGCTCAGGTGTATTCGGTCACCGGATCGTGGGACTTGGTGGCCATTGTCCGGGTGCGTGAGTTCGACGATCTCGAAGACGTGATTTCTGATCGTCTCTCCAAGATTGAGGGCATCGTCGATACCGAAACCATGCTGGCGTTCCGCGCCTATTCTCAGCACGATCTAGGAGAAGGCTTCGCCCTGGGATTCGACTAAGAGGTTCCGCGGATAGGGGCACGTCGCTGACGCGATGTGGTTTACCCACTGGGGTGTCATCGTCCACCTATCCCCCGATCGAGTGGTCTTCGATAAGCTCCCGGCATCTTCAACCAACTCGAGCAGATCTGCCTGGAAGCCTACGACAAGATCGTCAGTCTCAACCTGAGCGAGGTCACCGTTGATGGGTGCATCGTCAAGGCATCCTGTGGCGGTGAAGCCACCGGCATCCCGCTCGGCTGCGTCATCGCAAGCGCGCACCGCAACAACTCACCCTTGCTGCAACCCACGCTAGAGCATCTGCTGGGCCGGTTCGACCAGGGCATGGGCGTCGGCCTACCCGAAGACATCACGATCCATCTCGACGCCAGCTACGACAACGGCAAGACCCGCGACCTGCTCGACGAACTCGACCGCGGGGTGATCAGCCAGAAGGGCTTCCCGCTCCAGGCCGGCAAGCGATGGGTCGTGGAGCGAACCAACTCCTGGCACAACCGCGGCTTCAAGAAACTCGCCATCTGCACCGAACGACGTGCCCGCATCATCGACGCTTTCGACGCTCTCGACGCTGTCGCCAACGCCGTCATCGTGACCCGACGCCTACTCACCACAGCCTAGAGCACCCACCACTGGAACCGACCACCCGCCCGCCGACCACGACCTACCCGCGGAACCTCTAACAGTCGACAGCAATAGATAGGTTTTACCCAGCCCCGGAAACTGGCTGGTGGCTAGTTCCCCTGTGAAACCGCAACCCAGGTGGTCAGCACCTCAGCGGCCGCACCGGAATCAATGGACTCTCGGGCTCGATCCATGTTCTTGCCGATACGTTCAAACAGATGCCCTTCGGCCGAGGTGTCATAGGCAGTGAGCCCGGCGGCGGTGTTCAGTAGCACCGCATCCCGCACGGGACCTGGCTGACCGGCCAGCAACTTGCGAACGATCGTGGCGTTGTACTCGCCGTCTTTGCCGGCCAGCGCTTCGACCGGTTGCAATGAAATCCCGAAGTCCTGCGGGTTCAGCTCGTAGGTTTCGACCGCGCCGTCGCGAATCTCGTAAATCGTCGACGGACCCGAGGTGGTGATCTTGTCGCGCCCGTCGCAACCGCGGAAGACCATCCCGCGAGTTCCACGATCCCTTAACACGCCGGCCAGTTTCGGGGCCATGGCTTCATGGGCGCATCCCATCGCCTGGGCCTCCGGGCGGGCAGGATTGGAGAGGGGCCCGAGGAAATTGAAAGCCGTGGGCACACCGAGTTGTTTCCGGGTGGGCGCAACGAACCGCATCGAGGGGTGGTATTCCTGAGCAAACAGGAAGGTAATACCGGCCCGTTCCAGACACTCGGCCGCGCGGGTGTGCGCCATGGTCAGATCAACACCGAGGGACTCGATCACATCAGCGGCCCCTGCCGTGGAGGACGATCCACGGTTACCGTGTTTAATGACTTTCGCTCCGGCTCCTACCGCCACCAACGAAGACATGGTCGACAGGTTTACCGTACCTAACCGGTCTCCCCCAGTGCCTACAATATCGACCGCATCGGGGCTCAGATCGATCTGGGCAGCTTGCGCGAGCATCGCGTTGGCCAGGCCCATCAGCTCATCGACCGTCTCACCCTTGGACGCCAGTGCGACGAGAAAACCAGCGATCTGGGCGTCCGACGCGTTGCCAGACATCATCTCGGTCATCGCCCACGAAGCAGAGTCTACGGACAGATCTTCGCCGTGGATCACCGACGATAACAGGCTCGGCCAGGTGTGTGTGGAGCAGTTCGCTGTGGTATGCACGATCTCATCCTAGTACCTGCACGGCGCAGAACGTGCGCGAGTGAACACCAACATCACAGCCTCACGCCGCACCCGCTCATCACGAAACCTGTGCTGGCAACTCGGACCGCGAAAAGTCTCCTTTATGCCACGACGCCCTCGCGTCGCGGGTATTCACTTACCGACGTTATCGCTCGTCGAGAATATGAGCGAACAAAACCGGCGCCTTCCGGGAGTTGACATGTCGCAGAAAATTGATCCCACGGCACGACGCATCATCATCTGGGCGATTCTTCTTGTCCTGTCTCTGGCTCTGTTCGGCATCCCAGTGCTTGCTCAAACGCACCTGTCGAACAACGCTGCGACGTTGTCAGCCGATCAAGTCAACCTGTCAGAGGCAGTCGTTCTCTGGTGCGGTTTGCCCGGCATATTCTCCGCGACAATTCTTATCATTGTCGCTTTGAACGCCGACGACAACCCGGTTTTTGGAGAAAGCAGGGCTCCCCTCATTACCAAACACAGGTGCCTTACCCATGCTTCGGGTGTCATCTTCCATGGCCTGCCGAAAACTGACTAAAAGGGTGTTGAAACCTGCAAAAACACTGAAAAATCAGGCCACTTGAGGGTCTCTAAGTGTTCTGTGTTACTCATTTTCCTCGTGAAACACGGCTCAACGATTGGAGAACGAGCCCACTTTCAGTCCATAATGAGAGGGTGACAACTACGACTCAAACCATCTCGCACCCCACCACAGGTTTCCCCTCCCGGCCGAATCTGGTCCAGGTCGGGACCATTGTTTGGTTGGCCTCCGAAATTATGTTTTTCGGCGGGCTGTTTGCCATGTACTTCACCCTGCGCTCGACGTCTCCGACCCTCTGGGCGGAAAACACCGAGATGCTCAGTGTGCCACTGGCGACTGTGAATACCTTGATTCTGGTCGCCAGTTCTTTTACAGCACAGTTTGGTGTTTTCGCTGCTGAACGCCTGCAACCCCGGCGCACCGGAGGCGTCTTGAATATCGGCAAATGGGGCATGGTCGAATGGTTCGTGCTGACCTTCATTATGGGCACGGTCTTCGTCGCCGTTCAGTCCTTCGAATATGCCGAGCTGGTTCAACACGGCGTCACCATCGCGTCCAGCGCCTACGGGTCAGCGTTCTACATCACCACCGGCTTCCACGCCTTGCACGTGGTCGGTGGTCTGATCGCGTTCCTGTTCGTGATCGGTCGCGCTTTCTTGGCCAAGCGGTTCGGACACCATGAGGCCACGACCGCTATCGTGGTGTCGTACTACTGGCACTTTGTGGACGTTGTCTGGGTGGTGCTGTTCGGAATTATCTACTTCCTTCAGTAACCTAAGACTGTAAAACTTAATCACCATTCGCACCCTGAGGTCGTCGAGCCGGAAATGTCACGTCGGGCTTGACAAAAACGTAAGGAAATCATCAGTGAAGGCTCTTTCACAGAACCGTCGCCACCCCGCCGTGGCCGTCGCATTGCTCCTCATCGGGCTGCTGTTGACCGGTGGCCTGTACGCGTTGGCCAGTAGCCTCAATACTGCTAGCGCTACGACGGCTCAAGAGTATTCCGAATCCGATGTCGCTGCCGGCGAGCGACTGTTCAACGCCAACTGCGCCACCTGCCACGGCATGAACGCCACCGGCACCTCCGTTGCACCGTCGCTGGTGGGTGTGGGTGCTGCGTCTGTGGACTTCCAAGTCGGTACTGGTCGTATGCCGATGCAAATGCACGGACCGCAGGCTCAGCAGAAACAGCCCCAATTCAATGACGAACAAACCCAGCAGATGGCAGCCTATGTTGCCTCTTTGGGCGCTGGACCGGCCGTGCCAGAGGACGAATACCTCGACGTCGACCACGACGACGTTGACCTCGCTCGTGGTGGCGAGATCTTCCGTGTCAACTGCGCCATGTGCCACGCCGCCTCGGCTGGCGGTGGTGCCTTGACCCGCGGTAAGTTTGCGCCCACCCTGCATGGTGTGGAAGAAAAACACATCTATGAGGCCATGCAGACCGGACCGCAGAACATGCCGGTGTTCTCGGATGCCAATATTTCCCCCGACCAGAAGCGCGACGTGATCGCGTACCTGAAAGAATTTGAGAACCAGGGCCACCCCGGTGGATTTAGCCTGGGCTCTCTGGGCCCGGTTGCTGAGGGGCTGTTCATTTGGACTGCCGGGCTGGGTCTGGTCATCGGCTTCATGGTCTGGCTGTCCTCGCGGTCGTCCTGACCACTGTGACCACTGAGCGCTACCGATAACCCAACACAAGCACATTCATCACTCGAGTAAAGGAATCAGATCTATGGGCGAGCAACGCCACGGAGGACCCGAGACATCGGGCACCCTCGAGCGCGCTGGGGAAGATTCGGGTCGTTACGCGATCGACAACCCGGGTCTGCCGCCACACCGGCGGCGTCTTGCTGATGAGGATCCACGAGAAGCCAAGAAAGCTGAACGGCAAGTCTCGGTGCTGTTCATCATCTCGATTATCGGCACGATCGTCTTCTTCATCGGCTACTTCGGTGTGGGTCAGGTTGGCCCCGATACCGGGTTCGACACCTTGCGCTTGCAGAACACGCTACTAGGTCTTGGCACGGCCTTCGCGATGTTGGGTATCGGTGTGGGTATTGTGCATTGGGCCAAAACCCTGATGCCCGACCACGAATGGGTCGAGGACCGCCATGAGGTCACCAGCGCCGAGGACCAAGAGGAAGCTCGCAAGATTGTCAACGACGTCGTTGATGAGTCCCAGATCAAGCGTCGCCCGCTGTTGCGCAATACTCTCATCGGTGCACTCGCCCTGGCTCCGTTACCCGCTATCGCGATGTTCCGCGATCTGGATGACTCCGATAACCGCTCGGATAACGTCGCTGAGAACTTCGGTGTGGAGCGTTTGCGTCACACCATGTGGGACGAAGGCGTCCGGTTGGTCCGCGACATCACCGGCACCCCGATCAAGGCCAGCGACGTAACCATCGGCTCGGCTTTCCATGTGGTTCCTGAAGGATTGCTGGAGCTCGAGCACGACAAGCTGAACCAGAAGGCCAAGGCCGTCGTGCTGTTGATGCGGTTGAACCCCGAAGACTTGCAGATTTCCGAGGGTCGCGAGGACTGGAACGTTGATGGCATCGTGGCCTACTCCAAGATTTGCACCCACGTTGGTTGCCCGGTGGCGCTGTACGAGCAGCACACCCACCACCTGCTGTGCCCCTGCCACCAGTCAACTTTCGATCTCACGCAGGAGTGCAAAGTGATCTTCGGCCCGGCTAGCCACGCGCTGCCGCAACTACCGATTACCGTTGACGATGAAGGCTTCCTGGTTGCCCAAAGCGACTTCCACGAGCCTGTTGGACCTGCCTATTGGGAGCGTGACAGGAACCGATGACAACAGTCCACGATTACAATGCATCCACTCGCACCGGTAAGATCGCGAACTTTGTCGATACTCGCGTTGGTGCCTCCAAGATCATCAAGGAGTTCGGACGCAAGCTGTTCCCGGACCACTGGACCTTTCTGTTCGGTGAAGTCGCGCTCTACAGTTTTGTGATCCTGGTGCTCTCCGGAGCTTTCCTGACCTTCTTCTTCGACCCGTCGATGTCCCACGTGACCTATGAGGGTTCATATAAGCCGCTCTACGGTGTGGAAATGTCGGCAGCCTATGCATCCGCTCTAGATATCTCCTTTGATATTCGTGGCGGTCTGTTTATGCGCCAACTGCACCACTGGGCAGCTCTGCTGTTCATGGCTTCGCTGTCGTTCCACATGTTGCGTGTGTTCTTCACCGGTGCCTTCCGTCGCCCGCGCGAACTGAACTGGGTCGTGGGCTGTACTTTGCTGGTGCTGGGCATCCTGGCTGGCTTCACCGGTTATTCCTTGCCCGACGATGTGCTCTCCGGTAACGGTCTGCGTATTGTCGACGGCATGATCAAGGCCGTTCCGATTGTCGGTACCTACATCTCGATGTTCCTCTTCGGCGGCGAGTTCCCCGGCGAGGACATCATCAGCCGGTTGTACTCCTTGCACATTATGGTCATCCCCGGTCTACTGATCCTGTTGATTGCAATCCACCTGTTCATGGTGGTCACTCACAAGCACACCCAGTACCCGGGTCCTGGCCGCACCGAGCAGAACGTGGTGGGCTACCCGATTGGCCCCGTGTACGCTGCCAAAGCCGGTGGGTTCTTCTTCATCGTCTTCGGTATCCTGGCGCTGATTGCCGGCCTGTTCCAGATGAACGCGATCTGGAACTACGGTCCGTATGACCCTTCCCCGGTGTCGGCTGGTACCCAGCCTGACTGGTATGTCGGCTTCGGTGACGGTGCTTTGCGTCTGATGCCCGGTATGCTCGGCGACTACTCCTTCCTGTGGCACATTCCCACGCCGTGGGGCGAGAACGCTTTGCCGATGGGCGTGTTGACACCGCTGATCCCGATGGCCTTGTTGATCCTGGGGATGTTCGTCTGGCCCTGGATTGAACGCTGGATCACCAAGGACAACCGCGAACACCACGTTCTTGACCGTCCGCGTAACGCCCCGGGTCGTACCGGTGTCGGCGTTGCCGGTGTCATTTTCTACTGTGTGATGTGGGCAGCAGCGTCCTCGGACTTGATCGCTACCCACTTCCACGTCTCGCTCAACGACGTGACCTACGTGCTCCGCGTGCTGTACTTCTTGGGCCCAATCCTTGGATTCATCATCACCCGTCGCGTGTGTCTGTCGTTGCAACGCAAGGACCGCGAGATCGCCTTGCACGGTCGTGAGGCCGGTATCATTCAGATGTCTCCGAGCGGTGGCTTTTCCGAGAAACACGAACGCGTCAGCGACTACCGTCTCTATGAGTTGGTGGCCTTCGAATCCCAGAAGCCGGTTCCTGCTCAGCCCAATAAGAAGGGCAAGATCGGTGGCATGGAGAAAATGCGCGCTGGCCTGGCACGGTTGCTCTTCGAAGAGCGCGTCGAGCCGGTGTCCCGTGCTGAGCTGGCTGAAGCCGAGGCCCACGATCACGGTCACGAGGAAATCACCGACGCCTCCTCGGACACCAACTCGCTGGAGCGCTAAGCCGGCACCAACATAGTCTGTGGCCCACTCCCCTGTTGCGGGATGTGGGCCACAGCTGTGTCTCGTACGTTTAGGGAAAGGGTGACTCGTCTTGCGTTTGTGCCTAGGCTGGGTGGTATGACGACCATTAACAGTACACAGATTCATCTGCAATCGCGCCCGCAGGGCGTCCCGTCCCACGACAATTTTGAGACCGTCACCATCGGCCTTCCCGATCTGGGCGACACCGAGGTGCGTGTGGCCAATGATTTCATCTCGGTTGATCCATACATGCGTGGACGGATGAGTGATGCCAAGAGCTACTCAGCCCCCTATAAGGTCGGAGAGGTCATGACCGGTGGCGCTGTAGGCCACTACCACCAGTGAGGTGTGGTGTCAAAAGACCCACTGGCCTCATGCTACTGAGAAGCAGGCAGATCTGTTTAGTTCTGGTAACAATTCAATCACTTCAAATTCTTATAATCTTCCCCACGTTGTAAAGCGAATCGGCGGCAATTACGCCAGCTCCAACGAGAGCTAGATCGTGTTCGCCCTCAGCACCTCGGTACTTCCTCCAGACTAACCGCAGTGCGAGCGCGACGAGCACAACCCATCCTGCATTCGGTGTTGCGACGAGTAAACCAGTTGCGAATAGCACACCCATCTGTCGCTTCGACCCACCGAAAAGCTGAATTAGCGCTCCCGGAATTGCCCACAGAGCCATCGTGCTAGCAATTTGCGGATCCGTCACGCCGGCAGTGATAGTGTCGGCGAAGACTTGAGATGAGGGCGGAATTCTATCGTCTGCGAAAAGACTTTGCGACGTGAGCGCGACGACACCCACCGCGACAAGTATTGCAACAATTGAAATCTTCAATTGTTCACGGCGACCGGAGAGCTCGTAGTCTTTCCAGGGACGTGACGCGCGTCGTAATATCCAACCTGCCTTATAGTCGTAGCCCATGTCTGCGAAGGCTGGTCCCGTGGCGGAACAATAAGCCACCAGCATCACCAGGGGGACAACCGGGATTTCGAGAAGTAACCCAAATATGAGAAAGATGAGTGTCACGGCGAAAGCTGGAAACCAACCCGCGTGCATAGCCGCGAGACCAACGATGAGCTCATGTACGATCGCCGCCATTCCTGCAAATAGTACGAATCCAACGAGGCCCCAGAAAGGAAGATCGTTGACCACGCCACCGATAAGGGCTATTAACAATGCACCAAGCACAAATAGTGCATACCCAAGGGCCAGAGAACGACCTAGTTGCTTGTTGTCGGTGGTGTATTGCAAGGTTTCGTCTCTTGCTACAGCTTCTAGTCGTGTGCGCTCATTGAGTTGAGCGCGTTTGGTCCGGGCTCCTACTATGATCCACAGTACTTGCAAGAGTGCCACTACCCCGGCGCCGATCATTACTCCGTGTGCTACGTATAGTTCGTTGAGGTCAATATCCCAGAGGATTGGGCTATACTGTGCGAGTAAAAGGCCTATCCCAAACATAAGGAGAGCCCAAAAATTTCCGATGAGAGCTACTCCTCCGGCAGACATGGGCAGTGATAGAAACGAACCACCGAGTCCTATAATTCCTCCGGCAAGCAGGATCACCGCGCGACGCCCTCCACGAATACCAGCGCGGATCGTTTCTGCTGCGGCGACTCCAGGTGGCCACGGTGCAGAGGCCGGCATGAAACGCGAACCGAAAGCACGGTACAAAATGAAAACATCGATGAGGACTCCAAGTGCACAGCCGATTAGCATAGGCTGTACCAAGTGAGGTTCGCCAAGTGCATAGGGTATAGCGATAGGGGCGATGAGCCCATTTGAGGCGGCAAATGTCGCGCTGGAAATTGCCGACTGGACAAGGTTCTGTCGATGGGGGTGCCGGAACCTGCTAAGTTTTAGATAAGAAAACCGCCCTATAAGTAAGGCAATAACGGCACCAATAACGCTTGTGTTCGCCGAAATACCAACAGCAGTGATTAGATGTACGCCGATGACTGCTCCGACCAAACTGAGCACGGCCGATAAGATAACGGTACTGGCTTCAAAAGCACGGGGATGCGCGCTAACAACGTCTCCCGCAGTCTTGGTGGTCATGATGCTACTTCTCTCATTTACGGAGTTCATTCCCGATAGCCGACTTTGCCGGCTATCGGGAACGCCCTCGGTCTATTGTTGAAACTGACTTAATTCTCCGTAATTTGCGGTCAACTGGGCATACTCATCCTTGTTATAGAACGAGAGAGCACCAGCCGTGAACTGCTTTGCTGTCTCAACGGCGAAACGAACGGCATCGAGTAAGACCGTTTCATAGCTTGCGCCAGTTGACGAACCTGGTACTACAGATGTCGCTGTTAACGCGACTCCGACGACCGGGGCGGATGTTGCAACCGCCGGTTGCATGATTGAATTGAAATGGCGTAATCCATTGCTATACGGCGTGATATCTTGTTGGGCTAGGGGGAATGTGCGGGCTGGTTCCCCCGTCGCATACTCGAGAATCGGGAGGAGATCCGGCGCGACGGGCAATAAATATCCTTTCTTCGCTGTCGGCGAGATTGCTATACCGCGGTGGTTTATGAGCTGGTTGCCCTTTGAAGCGTCAAACGACAGGATGGCATCCATACCCTGGTCAACTTCAAACTCATTCATGCGGTCCGACGAAACAGGGGTTCCCATGAAGTCAACTGGCTTGCGTGGGGTGATACTCACATGCGTAGCGACATGAGTAGTGATGATGACGTCCCCAATCAGGCGGAAACCAGCAACCGCAAGGCGTAGTAATCGCAAGGCCGAAGCGATCGCGACAATCGAGCCGTCAGCATCAGAAACATAGCCAACCCTTTTAGGCTGTGCCTGTTGAGCTCCGAGGCGACCGACGATGCCAAGAGTGGCTGCTTCTCCACCGCTTTGAGATCCATTTCTACCGGGAATCAAAACGCGCACGAAGTCGCAATTATGCCTTGTGTCCTCCGGTGCTTCATACGGAACACTTTCAATAGTTATCTCGCAATCAGGGGCTCCAACTGACTGTAATAACCTCGCGATGGTTTGGCCCGACAGTCCTGGATGCTCCATGAGCTCGCACACTTCGAGAATCTCCCGAATCGACATCAAACCACCCGCCCCGAGATTTCGGACAAATTGAAAGGAGATTCTACAGTGATACGACGTGCATCTGCCCCATTGGAGAAGACCAGCGCGCTACGATCACCAAGTATCTCGCCTTGACATTCTGTTACATACAAAGCGCTACCTTCAGGAAGTGCAAGGACCTCTTCATTGGGATTGATAGCGGTGAACTCAGCCAACCGTTCTTCACGGCTTTCGCCATTGTGACCCGCAGGTTTTCCCGAAACAAAGTGAGGATTGATCTGAAATGGCACAATGCTCAAGGCTGAGAAAGTGGGGGGTTGGACGATGGGCATATCGTTTGTGGTGCGAATTGACGGAGTCGCCACGTTGGTGCCCGCACTCCAACCAATATAACTCGCGTCGTAATTTACGACCCTGTCACGAATCTCGGATAGAAGTTCGGCCTCATAGAGACGTGACAGCAGAGCAAAGCTGTTACCGCCTCCAACTGCTATGATGTCGGCATCGTGCACGGCAGCGACTGGATCGCGGTAGCGGTGAATTGAGACTAGATCTGCGCCTACTGTGGCGAAGGGCGCACTAGCTAACTCTTCGTATGTGTCATAGGAAAATGAGACAGCCGCATAGGGAATGAAGAGTACCTTCCGACTAGTTCCCTCAAGAATTGTGTATAGCTGGTCCCTGGAATGTTCAAGATACCCGAGGCTGTCTTTTCGGGAGCTACTCATTAAGAGCGCACGGGGCATGATTCTCTCCTATCACGTTGATGATCGCCTTGATCAGCCTGTCTATTTCCTCTTTAGTATTAAAGTAGTGTATGGAAATTCGGGCCATGCGTTCGATGCCATACTCGGCCAGGATTGGCGTAGCCATGAAGTGACCGGCCTCTATGATTATGTTTTGAGCTTCGAGCGCACGCGCAAGATCGTTTGCGTCGATGCCAGAAATGTTGAAAGGCAATATTCCTATTCGTCGTGTATCATCTTCTGGGCCATAGATATCCGCGCCGGGAACGGATCTTAGTCGTTCGCCCGCATAGGCCGTGAGTTCCTGAACCCATGTGCTTATAGACTCGAGCCCGCAAGTGTTTGCGACCTTAACAGCAGCCCCCAAGGCGAGAATTGCAGGCACATTTGGGGAACCTGCTTCGAGTTTCCGAGCCGTACGAGGGAACTGAACTGTTCCGCTTCCTTCGTCGAGGCTTGCGTTCCACCAACCTGCTAAGGTTGGGGTGATATCCTCCAAGAGGCGTTCACGAACAGTTAAGATTCCAGAGCCTTCGAGTCCTCGAAGGCCTTTACGTGTGCAGGCCGATATGAAATCACAGGGCCAAGTGTCGAAGCCAACTGGAATCACCCCTAGCGCTTGCGCCGCATTTACGTGGCTATATACGCCATGTGATCTAGCAATTTCGCAAATCTCCCGTGTCGGTTGAATTACGCCGGTGACATTAGATACGGACGCGAAGGTGACGAGTCGTGTTCGATCCGTAATAGAGTCGCGGACGGTCTCGGGACTAATCACACCATTTCTGTCGGCACGGACGGTCACCACTTTCGCACCAGTCTCCTCTGCGATCATGTACCAAATCGCAATATTGCTGAGCATCTCGGTATCCGGAATAATTATCTCGTCACCCTTCTGCCACGTAAGCCCTCGAGCTACCAAGCAGATCGATTCTGTTCCGTTTCGGGTAAATGCCACCTCATTTTGGTGCGCTCCTAAGAAGTCTGCAACTAGATTGCGGATCTCCTCCAAGCGCGTGTAAATATGCTTACGCAACCGCGGAAGGTAAGGTCCGCTTTGTGCCGTCTGCCAAAGGTAGTCGGTTGCCTCTTTGACTGCGTCGACAACCGGAGGAGCAGCGGCTGCAGTATCAAAATATAAATACTTCTCACTAAGTACTGGGCCGGTGTTGGGGGCTTCTTGCTGGGTTTTGCGTAACGACATTGGGAGTCCGTACCTTGTTTGCGGTCTGAAATATTGAGATCCTGGTGAGCATCTATACTCCATGATCTAAGTCACACTTACAATAGATATCCCGCTATACGGGATAATTGCGGTATGAGTGAAACAATCGCTAGTATCGAACGGGCGTTACAGGCCCTCCTAATCTTCAGCGCCGACCAGCGCACAATTGGTGTCACGCAACTCGCCGACCAGCTAGGTTGCTCAACATCAAGTGCGCAACGCACGATTAACTCGCTCGTCAAGTTACGTTTCCTACGCCAAGATAATCACCGTCGGGTTTATAGACTGGGCGCCGGTGTCCTACAGCTGGCGCGCGCATGGCGAAGCAGTGCATCTCTTGCAAGCATTGCTCAGCCGGTTATCGAAGAACTTGCACACGACACTGGGCTCAATTCCACATTTGGGATCGCCGATCATGCTCACATCCGTGTCATCGTTGCCGTAGACGGTCCCAATGGAACTATCCGTGACTACCCAATCACAGGCGAAATGTATCCTGCCCATGTTGGTGCGATATCAAAGGCATACTATGCTTTTCTTGATCGTGAGTCTCGGCAGTTTTTCACTACCCAACGACCGCTAGCTCGTTATACAGCGATGACAAGTGTCAACTCCCATTTATTAGAGACCGAGTTCGCCAAAGTTCGGACACAAGGCTACTGTGTCACGAGAGGTGAGTATGATGAGCAGGTGTCGGCACTCGCGGTGCCCGTACAAGCCGGAAAGGACCCTCTTGGCTCTATAGCCGTCGCAACCAGAAATGAGTTAGTGCCCTCGGACGAACTGGTTGGACGAATTCGTTCGGCTGCTGGCGCGCTTGCCCAGCATCTTAAGGTCAGAGAACAAGATTTTTAGGTTGTCGCTATTAGTGGACTAACATGTCGTTAAACTGACATTCATTCCACACCACACGACTGCCCCCTGGCGATCACCAGACTACTGAACAATTTCACAGTGAAGCGCCCTGGGTTTTGTTCCGCTTGTTATACGGGGCTCAGGACGTGAGCCTGGGTCATATGATAACTTGCTTCGGCTTCGGTCGGGGTCTGGTAGTTCAAGGCTTCATGCAATCGGGTGGTATTCCACCAGTGGACCCAGTTCATCGTTTCGAATTCCACCTCAGTAGCTGACGGCCAAGCGGGCCGAGCATAAATCAATTCGGTCTTATACAAGCCATTAACCGTCTCGGCCAATGCATTATCGTAAGCATCTCCAGCGGTCCCAACCGATGCCGTCAGACCAGCCTTGGCAAGATGTTCGGTATAGCGAATGCTGACATATTGCAAGCCACGGTCGCTGTGATGGACTAACCCATCCAGGGCTTGGTCCTTAGCACTGAGCAGCGCGTGCTCTAACGCTTCCAAGGGCAGCGCATCAGTACGCATCGTCGTGCGGGTCGACCAGCCCACGATCTTACGACTGAAGGCATCCGTGACAAACGCGGTGTAGCAAAACCCGCTGGTGGTGCGCACATAGGTTATATCCGCGACCCACAGCCGGTTGGGTGCTGTGACGCCAAAGTCCCGGTTGACCAAATCTGGCCGCTGATCCGGGACCTTCGCAGCGATGGTGGTGTGGGGTTTTCGTCCTCGCACCACACCGCTAAGTCCCGCCAGGCACATCAGCCGAGCCACTTGGTCACGGCCCACGTCCCAGCCAGCACGTCTCATGGCATGCCACATTTTGCGCACCCCATAAACCCCATAATTGGCTTGGTGCAGCTCTTTGACCACTGGGATCAGGGCTGCATCCCGACGCGAACGATCACTGGCAGGACGGGCTTTCGCCGCCCGATAACCACCTGAGGTGATAAACCCACGGTCTGTCGCACCCAAAACACGACAGATGGACTCGACCCCGAAACGATCCCTGAACATGTCAATGTAAGCAATCATCTCGTCGTGGGGCGGTCGAGCTCCGCTGCGAAAAAAGCCCACGCCGTCTTGAGGATCTCATTAGCCCAGCACAGCTCCGCGTTCTCCCGCTTCAGCTTCCGGATTTGCGCTTGGGCATCCGTGGACACCCCTGACTTCTGACCGGTATCCACTTCAGCTTGTTCCACCCAACGACGCAACGTCTCTGTCGCGATACTGAGCTTGGGCGCGGTTTCACGAATCACCACATACCGGCTCGGCGCGTCTTCATCTTCGAGCCGATCAAACACCATGCGCGTGGCACGATCTTTAAACGACTGCGGGTATTTGATTGGCATAGTTCTATCCTCTCATTTTAGGACGGAACAAAACCCAGGACGGTTCAAAGCCCTGGCGGAACGAATATATAGAGTCAATCAACGCAAGACTTCATCACGAGTATTTGAACACTAACAGCCTCTACTCGCTCCGTCACACCCAAGTAGCGATCGGTGACTGAAAGCATAGATATCATCACGACCGTCGGCATCACACGCTGAGTTACCTACCCCCGATCAAGCACGCTCAAGCTTGCACCCACCAATTAGAAGAAACCGACTCACACACCAGCCGGACCAAACAACGGGGGCAGCCCACCTACTCGGAGACGTGTCACAAAACAGTTCAAACGGTTTAAGACTAATCAACACCATTCTAATATAAAACCTATTTCACGACTCACTGACTATATTAGGCACACTATTACCCAGGTAATTGTTTATGATAATAATCACACTGGATGCACTTCGCGATATACATCACTCGCATTTAAACATCAACTATGATAACTTTCAAAACTAAAATAATAGATTAGTCATTTTAACGAATTAAAACTAATATTTACACAAGTTCACGTATATCAATACTATCTATTACTTCCTTTAACGTTCATGTCTAAACTACTGATTAATAGACACTTAAACGGAAACCTACAACAGGTAACGAATTCAGATACGTTCACAATTGGAACACGTTACATACGTTGCGCCAACACGATCAACATACAGCGGACCAGCCAAATTTGTACTGTGAAAATGACATTGTAGCGGTTGCAATGCAAGGCTCTGATCTAGTAACACGCTTTTAACTTCGTTAAGACAACAAGAACATTGAATTTTGGACGTCACTCTCTACCTTTATGCGAGATTGTGCAGTCGAGCAAGACTATATTTACCTTGACGATATCTATCGCTCGTTTTGACCAACACAATCTATCCAGAGGCACGCACTATATCCCCTAAGGAGAGAACTACCTGAACCGCGCCGGTATGATTCCAGCACCAGGTACCCCATACACTTGAAAGTAGCCTCTTAGGTTCTCAGACTTTGGGGACGAGCACCTTTTGGGACCTTGATTCGCCGGTACCAGAGAGGATGACGGCCTCACGTTTTCCGCCTAGGCTGGGTGGTATGACGACCATTAACAGTACACAGATTCATCTGCAATCGCGCCCGCAGGGCGTCCCGACCCACGACAATTTTGAGACCGCCACCATCGGCCTTCCCGATCTGGGCGACACCGAGGTGCGTGTGGCCAATGATTTCATCTCGGTTGATCCATACATGCGTGGACGGATGAGTGATGCCAAGAGCTACTCTGCCCCCTATGAGGTCGGCGAGGTCATGACCGGTGGCGCTGTAGGACACGTCATCGAGTCTCGTGATCCCAATCTCCCCGAGGGCACCATCGTCCTCCACAATCTGGGATGGCGCGATATTGCTCAGGGGTCCTCCGAGATCTTTCGCCCGATTCATCCTGCATCCGACGACATCCCCTTATCGCTGTACTTCGGACTACTCGGTATGCCCGGCAGAACGGCCTATGTTGGTTTGACGCGTGTCGCACGATTACAGCCAGGCGAAACAGTCTTCGTCTCCGGTGCGGCCGGTGCGGTGGGCACCGCCGTGGGCCAGTTTGCACGGTTGCTGGGCGCCAGCAAGGTATATGGCTCAGCGGGCGGACCCGAAAAGTGTGCGTTAATCACCCAGAAGTACGGATTTGATGAGGCCATCGATTACAAGGCCTCCCCGATTCGAGAGCAAGTCAACGAGGTCATCGGTGACGATGGGCTCAATGTGTATTTCGATAATGTCGGAGGCGACCACCTGGAGGCTGCCATCGACGTGCTGGCACCGTTCGGACGCGTCGCGATGTGCGGTGCGATCGGTCAATACAATGCCACGGAACCGCAACCGGGGCCCGACAACATGACCAAAGTCTTGCGCCAGAAATTGCGCATTCAAGGCTTCATCGTCGGAGACTACACTGACGACCTCGGCGATGAATTCGACACTGTGGTCGGCAACTGGTTTGCAGACGGAAAGCTGACCTACGACGAAACGGTGGTCAACGGCATTGAGAACAGCGTTGATGCCTTCCTGGGGCTCCTGCGGGGAGAGAACTCCGGGAAAATGGTCGTCAAGATCTAGCCTGGCCGTCTCCGCTCAGCCCAAGATACAACGCCAGCACGGACTGGCTCCGTGAACACCACATATACAAGGACCGGCCGTTATCCGCCAAGCAAAGGGGATAACGGCCGGTCCTTGTCTGTCACGTCATACTAGGCGGGGCTGATTTTTCGCCTTAGTGGGCGTGCTCCCCCGTCGAGAACTCGAAGACCCATCCAATAAGGAAGAACAAGCCCAGTGCGGCACCGATGAAAAAGATCCACCAACCGACAGCAACGCCGAGCACAATGACTGCGCAGGCCACGCCCAGCCCAAGCGGCCACCAGCTCCACGGCGCAAAGTTGCCGTAGGTACCGGAGTATTCCTCGATCTCACCGTCTTCACGATCGGACGGTCCGGTCTTGAATTTCCGGTCGGTGAGCCACAGGTAAAAGGAGATCATCCAGCTCATCGCAGCTAGGGCAAAGAATGCCGGGATGCCAACCCATTCGGTGAAACGCGTGGCGAACATGTAGATCACAGCGACGATGACGAAGAAGGCACCAATGATGTTGAAAACGGCGATTGATGGTTTCATGCCCGTGCACCTTCCTTGTCGATACGGTATGAGGACTCAGGATCCGGCGAACTGGGGAGCAACTCGGGGTGGTGCAGGTCCAGTGCCGGACGCTCGGAACGGATCCGCGGCAGAGCGTGGAAGTTGTGGCGCGGTGGCGGGCAGGAAGTTGCCCACTCCAGCGAGCCACCGAAGCCCCACGGGTCGTCGACCGTGACCTTTTTTGCCTTGCGGTGGGTGATGTAGATGTTCCAGAAGAATGGAATCATCGAGGCACCCAGCAACATCGCAAAGACCGTGGAGAACTGGTTCATACCGGTGAAACCGTCTTCCGGCATGTAGTCGGCATAACGGCGAGGCATGCCCATGACACCCAGCCAGTGCTGGACCAAGAAGGTCCCGTGGAAGCCAATGAACAGCATCCAGAACTGGATTTTCCCCAGACGTTCGTTGAGCATCTTTCCGGTGAACTTCGGCCACCAGAAGTAGAAGCCAGCGAACATCGCGAAGACCACAGTACCGAAGATCACGTAGTGGAAGTGTGCCACCACGAAGTAGGTGTCGGAAACGTGGAAGTCCAGCGGCGGGGAGGCCAGAATGACACCGGTTAGACCACCGAAGAGGAAGGTGACCATGAAGCCCAGCGTCCACAGCATTGGGTTTTCGAAGGTAATGGATCCGCGCCACATGGTGCCGATCCAGTTCACAAACTTCACACCGGTCGGGACCGCAATGAGCATGGTCATCAGCGAGAAGAACGGCAACAGTACCGAACCGGTGACGTACATGTGGTGTGCCCACACGGTCATAGACAACGCAGCGATAGCGGTGGTCGCAAACACCAGAGACTTATACCCGAAGATCGGTTTGCGGGAGAAAACCGGGATGATCTCTGAGGCAATACCGAAGAACGGTAGCGCGATCACGTAGACCTCGGGGTGTCCGAAGAACCAGAACAGGTGCTGCCAGAGGATGGCACCACCGTTCTCCGGGTTGAAGATGTTGCCGTCAAAGCGACGGTCCAGACCCAGTGCGAAAAGCGCCGAGGCCAGTGGCGGGAAGGCCATCAGGATCAGGATACTGGTGATCAGGGTGTTCCAGGTGAAGATCGGCATACGCCACATGGTCATACCTGGAGCACGCATACTAATGATGGTGGTGATGAAGTTGACACCACCCATGATAGTGCCGAAGCCCTGTAGCGCCAGACCAAAGACCCAGAGATCACCGCCCACACCGGGTGAGAATGTCGTGTTGGACAGGGGCGCATAGGCGAACCAACCGAAGGAGGCTGCACCCTGCGGCGTCAGGAACCCGGCGGTGGCGATCAGCGAACCGAACAGGAAGAACCAGAAGGCCAGGGCGTTCAGTCGAGGGAAGGCCACGTCGGGGGCACCAATCTGTAGTGGCACCAGCACGTTGGCGAAACCCACGAACAGCGGTGTGGCGAACATCAACAACATCAGGGTTCCGTGCATGGTGAACAGCTGGTTGAACTGTTCTTTGGTCTGCAGGATCTGCATACCTGGGCTGAACAGCTCGGCACGGATCAACAGTGCCATCACACCGGCGATGCAGAAGAACGCAAAGGAGGTGATCAGGTACATGTACCCAAGCGTCTTGTGGTCAGTGGTGGTGAGCCAGTTGACGACAATGCGCCCCTTGGATACCGGAACTACTCGAGGTTGGGCTCGAGTCTGCGAGTCATCCTGGGTGTATTCATAGGTGGTCATAGTTATTACTCCTCAACCCGTTCCGGGTCACCGAGCGGAATCTCAGCATCTTGCTGACCGTCTTCGTTCTGGTTGGTGTTACGGTTCAGCTCATCACCGGAGAGACCCTCAGGCAACTGCTCGAGTTGGTCGCGGAATTCTTCTTCCGAGACAACTTCGACGTTAAACAGCATTTCTGAGTGGTATTCACCGCACAGCTCAGCACACTTTCCCTGGAAGGTCCCTTCTTCCTGAGGGGTCAGGTACATATGGTTGGTCTGGCCGGGAACCATATCGAGCTTCTGCAAGAAGGCTGGGATCCAGAAGGAATGGACCACATCACGAGATTTCAGACGGAACTCGACAGGAACATCAACCGGCAGATAGAGGGTCGGCAACGTTTCTTCGACGCCTTCGGACCCGTCGAGGTGAGCCTGCTCGCCGTAGAAGTGACGCTCTTCGCCGTCGTATTCGTAGTCGAAGTCCCACGCCCACTGCTTACCGTAAACGGTGACGGTCAGCGGGGAGTCTTCAACCGGAGTATCGACCGAGCGCTGCACGCGGTCGGTGAAACCCCACAGGGTGAGGACCAAGATGATCGGGATGATAGTGAACATGGTTTCCATCGGAACGTTGTAGGCGTTCTGACGCGGGAAACCACGATCTTCCTTACGACGACGATAGGCGATCATGCACCACAGCATCAGGCTCCATGCGGCCACGCCGATCACCAAGGCGGCGATCCACGAGCCGACCCACAAGTGGGTCAGTTCTTCCGTGTGGTTCGTGGTGTCGTTGCTGCCTGGTAGCCAGCCCCGCTTTACTTGTTCTGAACATGCCGTGAGAACAAGCAACCCGATGGTGGCTAGCGCTCCTCCTTGGAGAAGCCGTTTACCGTGGCTACCGGCTTGATTCTGCGATCTCACAGACGGCCCTTCCTCTTCATTACAAATCAGTGCGAGTGTGTCTATATAGAACTGTACCCCGTTTTCCTCAGCGGACTGAAGTCTGGGCACAGACCAAGACCGTTATGGTGTTTTCTATTTTAGAGTCTCAGGACCACCTGGGGTGAACAATGACACGAGACAGCGGACCAGATCATGGGCTCATGGTCTGGTCCGCTGTCATTTACTGTCCCGTACCTCGGTACTGCACTCTGACTTGGTTCCTCAGCCGTTAGTGGAAGGAATCACCGCAAGCGCACGATCCTGCAGCGTTTGGGTTGTCGATCGTGAATCCCACTTTGGTGATGGAGTCTTCAAAATCGATGTTGGCGCCGATCAAATACGGAACCGACATCTTATCGACGATCACCTCAACGCCGTCGAAATCGCGGACGGCATCTCCGTCAAGGACGCGCTCATCGAAGTAAAGCTGGTAGATCAGTCCGGAGCAACCGCCGGGCTGAACAGCGATGCGCAACCGGAGATCTTCGCGCCCCTCTTGGGTGAGTAGCTCGCGGACCTTCGCGGCAGCAACATCACTGAGGGTGACCTCGTGGGTGGGCAACCCGTCGGCAGGTGCGGCCGGCGGCAGATTCACGGACGACTGTTCCTGTGCTTCAGTAGTCATTTTCCGCCTTCTCTCAGATCGATCAAGGAGATCACGTAGATCGGATGGTTCAATCAGGTCGCACCTGGGCCTGACGGCCTCACGAAAGCCATAGCCTCAGATGCTTTATCTTCCATTGTAGACACACTGTTATAACGGGCCGGGTGTTTTGTCACGCAGAGCGCAACCCGGGGTCTCAGCGACGGTCCCCTGACCACCTGGCAGATCGTCGCCCCAGTGTGCCCGCTGAAACAGACATGATTGTTAGCGTGAGTCATAGGTTACCGAACAAGTTCGTTTTCTGAAGCGTTAACAGCACGACCGCACTATCGTAGAAAGCATCTTGGCTACGATGGCCTCGATCTTCCGCCCGCGTACGGTCACCATCCCCGAGGAGCACCTGGACGAGCTTGACACAGTGGTGCGGGGAATGCAGCAACGATATGGCGAACAGGCCGCGACTTTCGGTGATGAACTCTGGACGGTCGAGGGCCAGCCTCAGCTCGGTCCGGAGCCCTGCGGTAGCGGTGACAGTTTTCGCTACACGACCACCTTTTCAATCCTCGAGGACGATCTCTCAGCACAAGCACAACAACAAGTTGTCGAGGATTTCCAGGACCTCGCCGACGAGTTGAGGCTGAGCCCCACCGAGGGCAACCCGCCCGAGCTAAGCGCCAGCGACTGACCCAGCGGCGCGGATTGTTCTATTGTTCACGATCTGGCCCGATTAAGCAGACGGGCCAGCAACAGGATTTCGGCGGTAATGCACCGGTAGAAATCCGGAAGGTACAGGGACTCGTTGGCCGAGTGCGCCCGGGTATTTGGGTCCTCCACCCCGGTGATCAAAATAGTGGCTTCGGGGAAGACTTCGGCGAGATCTCCGGTCAGGGGGATGGACCCGCCCAAACCGGTGGCGACGGGGTCGGTCCCAAAAGCATCCCGCAGGCAGGACAACATCAGCTGGGTGGTGGCCGAGTCGAGGTCAGTGCTAAATGGTGAACCTTTCTCGCCCGGTTCCAGGGTGATCTCGGCGCCGAAAATATCAAGGGCCTCCACGTGCTCCCGGACGCGTTGCATCGCCTCGTCGGGGTTCACCCCGGGGCCGATGCGTAGTGAGAACTTCGCTCGGGCCCGCGGGATGATGGTATTTGAGGCGTGGTTGAGCTCCGGTAGGTCGGTTCCCAAAATGCTCAGGGCGGGTTTATGCCAGAGTCGTTCGGCAATCGACCCGGTGCCGGCTAACCGCACCGAGTCCACGATGCCGGCCTGGGCACGCAGGTCCTCTTCGGGGTAGTCCACCTGGGCCTGGCCCGATGTTCCGTGCAGGCCGGGGATGGCCACGTCTCCGTGCTCGTCGTGTAGGGTCGCTATAACTTTGGAGAGCACGGTGGCCGCATCAAGTACCACTCCCCCAAACAGGCCCGAGTGCACCGCGTGATCGAGGATTTTGACATGAATGGTGCCATCAACCACCCCGCGTAGCGAGCTGGTGATCGCGGGCACGCCTTCGGCCCAGTTGGCTGAGTCGGCAACGACCACCACGTCGGCGGCGAGCTTGTCGCGGTGGCGGTCAAGGATGGCGCGGAAGGTCGGTGAGGCGACTTCTTCTTCGCCTTCAATCAGCACGGTGATCCCCAGCCCGTGGTCAGGACCCAGTAGTTCGTTGAGTGCGGTCACCGCTGCCACGTGGACCATAATCCCGGCTTTATCGTCGGCGGCCCCGCGACCGTAGAGGCGGTCGCCGATACGTGTGGCAGTGAAGGGGTCGGTGTCCCACAGGGCCAGATCTCCGGTGGGTTGCACGTCGTGGTGGGCATAGAGCAGGATCGTGGGGGCTCCCGGGGCCGGCGCCCGGCGGGCGAGCACGGCCGGGCCACCGCGGTCGCCGTCCGGTTGCTTCGGATCCAGCGGTTCGCTCAGGATCTCTACCTCATCGAAACCGGCCCGGGTCATCAGGGCTTTCACGGCTTCAGCGCAGGTGTCCAGCACGGTGCGGTCGTAGCCGGGAAAGGCGATGGAGGGGATCGCGACCAGCTCGGTGAGGTGTTGCAGAATCTGGTCAGCGTGAGCGGTGACCCAGTCGGTGGCATCGTCAGCGGTGAGTTCAGTGTGATCGGCCATGAACACCACAGTAGTTGTTGGTGCGGGTCGGGTGGCAGAGGGTGACGGTGATTCCGCATAGAATAGAGGACGTGTTTGGACGTAAGAAGACTGAGAAGACTGCTGAGGTCGACGAGGTAGAGGCCACCATCGAGCCGGTGGTGGAGAAGAAGAACTCGAAGACGACCCCCGCTAAGGGTGCCCCGACCCCGAAACGTCGTGATCAGGAGGCAGCCAACCGTCGCCCGCTGATTATGGATAACCGCAAGGAGGCCAAACGGGCCCAGCGCCAGGCGGTCGCCGAAGAGCGCGCCAAAATGCGTCGTGCCATGGAGACCGGCGATGAGAAGCACATGCCCTATCGCGATAAGGGTCCCCAGCGGCGTTATGCCCGGGACTTTGTGGATGCCCGCTATGGGATTAGCGAGTGGCTGATGATCATGGTGCTGGTGTTCTTATTGCTGTCTTTTGTCCAGATTCCAGAGGTCCAGGTCTTTATTTCGGTGGGCCTGATGGTGCTGGTCGTGGTCGTGGTGGTCGAAGGCTTCTGGGTCGGCCACCAGCTGAAGAAACGTCTGACCGAGAAATTTGGGGAGCTGGAGCGCGGTGTGCGCTGGTACGGTGCCATGCGCGCGTTGCAGTTGCGCCGGTTACGCCTGCCGAAGCCCCAGGTCAAGCGTGGGGAATTCCCCCGCTAACCCGCTCGTGACGCCAAGCGCTCAGGTTATTGCGCAGATCCCGGTTGATCCGGTAGACCCACAGCGGTCCTTGATAGAGGAAGGCCGTATAGCCCTGCACCAAGTCAGCTCCGGCACGCAGGCGCTGGATAACATCCGCTCCGGTGGTCACTCCCCCGACGGACATCACGGCCAGCGAGGATCCAGTGGCATCCAGGTGGGCACGCAACAGAGTGAGCACATCCAGGGAACGCTGGCTAAGGGGTTTGCCGGACAGTCCCCCACCGCCGTAGGACTCCACGGTGGTCGGGTCGGTGACCAGGCCCTCACGGGAGATCGTGGTGTTGGTGGCCACCAAACCGTCCAGCCCGAGTTCCCCGGCCAGGTCAGCCACCGCCAGCACATCCTCATCGGCGAGATCGGGGGCGATTTTCACCGCCAATGGCACGTGACGGCCGGTAGATTTCAGCGCCTGATCGCGCACCGCCGTCAGGATCGGACGAAGCGCTTCCACGGCCTGGAGTTGCCGGAGACCGGGGGTATTGGGGCTGGAGACGTTGACCACCAGATAGTCGGCGTGGCGAGCCAGCCGATCGGTGGACTCGCGGTAGTCTTCCACGGCGTTGTCGAGTGCGACCACTTTGGTTTTGCCAATGTTGACCCCGAGGATGGGGCGGTGGGTCCCAAACCGGCGGGTGAGTTTTTTCCGCGTTGCAGCCAGCCGGGGTTCAATAACGCGGGCCCCGGCGTTGTTGAACCCCATACGGTTGATCAGGGCCTGGTCCTGAGGTAGTCGATGCATTCGCGGTGCCGGGTTGCCGGGTTGTGGTTGGGCGGTGATGGTGCCGACTTCCACGTGCCCGAAGCCCAGGTCCATCAGCGCGGCAGTACCCCGGCCTGCTTTATCGAATCCGGCGGCCAGCCCGAAGGGCGAGGGAAACTCCAGGCCCATCACCCGCGTCCGCAGGGCCGGGTCAGCAGTAGCGAGCTTTCGGTACGCTAAAGAGAGACCAGTTGATTCCGCTGAACGGATGGCCTGAAATCCGATCCCGTGTGCTCGCTCGGGTTCCATGTTCTGGAAGACCAGCCGGAAGACCTCCGGGTAGATCCGTGGTGTGCCAGACAGGTTCCAGTCGGTGGATTCAGCGGTCATGCCATCATTGAACCATATTCTGTTTCGCCTCGTCGTGATCCTCTCCGCCTGCTCTCTGACCGCGACCTGATTCAGCCGAAGGTGTCCTGTATGTCCGAGCAACCGATTCATCCTGCACCAGATCAGCTTCCGGATTACCTCACCGATACTGCCCCGGGGGTGTGGGAACCCGACATCATGCGGGGATTTCAACGGCTATCTTTGCCCCTGGGCTATGACGACCAGGGCCCGGTCTCGGCCACCCTGGTGCGCCGTGCGCCGGCAGACGTTGACTGGAGCCTCCCGGTGCCCGGGCGTAACTGCAGCGCCGAACCAGACACGATTCCGGTGCTCTCGGTACACGGGTGGTCGGATTATTTCTTTAACGCCGATGAGGCCGAGGCCTTCGAGCAGGCCGGCTACCGGTTTTACGCCCTGGACTTGCGCAAATATGGCCGGTCGTTGCGGAGCTATCAAACCCCGGGATTCATTGACTCGCTGTCCAATTACGATGATGAGATTCGCGCCGGGCTGGCGGTGCTGGACCGGTTGCATCCGGGACAGCGGCCGGTTCTGCTCGGGCACTCCACGGGGGCGTTGACCTTATCGCTGTGGACCCAGCGACATCCGGGGCGGATTCGGGCGCTGATCATGAATTCGCCGTGGTTGGAGTTGCAGGGCAACTCGTGGGTGCGCGGCATGGCCCAGGCGGTGATGGAGCCGTTGAGTAAGATCTCGCCGAACTCGATGGTGAACCTGCCGCACACGGATAGTTACTGGCAGTCACTATCGGCCCAGGCGCACGGTGAGTGGAACCTGCACCCGCTGTGGCGGCCCCGCTACTCGTTTCGGGTGCCGCGGACCTGGCTAATCGCGGTACTGACCGGACACCGTCTGGTGGCCAGTGGTCTAGAGATTCGGGAGCCGATTTTGGTACTGACTAGTCGGGACACGAAGTTCACCATGAAGTATCAGCCCGAGGTGCAACGGGCTGACGCGGTGATTGATGTCAAGGTCACGGCCGACCGGGCCGCGCACCTGGGACGAACGATGACGCTGGTAAAAATCACCGATGCGCTCCACGATGTCTTTGCCTCAGCACCCGAGGTTCGTCGGGAGGCGCTGACCGTGGCGACCACCTGGTTGGAGTGGGCCTTGGGCTGGCCGGAAGTCTAAACGTTGCTCCGCTGGGCTTGCGGCGGTGGTTACCGGCCGGTGATCTGGTCGACGGCTACGCCGTAGCGACGATCCCGTCGGGCGTAGGTTTCGACGGCTTCCCACAGCGTACGGCGGTCCACATCGGGCCAAAGGGTGTCGGTGAAGACCATTTCGGCATAGGCAGATTGCCATAGCAAGAAATTTGAGGTGCGCTGCTCTCCGGAGGTGCGCAGAAACAAATCTACGTCGGGCACATCGGGTTCATCCAGGTGGGCGCTGATGGTGTCCTCAGTAATGTGCTGTGGCTTCAGCTTCCCGGCAGCCACCTGCGCGGCGATGGTTTTGACCGATTCGGTAATCTCGGCGCGTCCCCCGTAATTGACGCACATCATCAGCTGACAGCGGTCGTTGTCCCGGGTGAGTTCCTCGGCGGCGCGTAGCTCGTTGACCACCGAGTTCCACAGTCGCCCGTGTTGACCGTTCCACCGGATGCGCACACCCCAGCTGTTGAGCGTGTCGCGTTGGCGACGCAAGACGTCCCGCGAAAAGCCCAAGAGGAACCGGACCTCGCTGGGAGAGCGTTTCCAGTTCTCGGTCGAGAAGGCATACACCGAGACGTATTCGATGCCCAGCTGGAGGGCACCGGCCATCACATCCAGTAGCGCAGCTTCTCCGGCCCGGTGCCCTTCGGTGCGCGGCAGTCCTCGCTGATTGGCCCAGCGACCGTTTCCATCCATCACGATCCCCACGTGGCGGGGCAACACCTTGGCAGGAAGTTGTGGCGGTTGTGCTCCCGAGGGGTGGGGTGCGGGATCCAGGTAGTCGGTACGAGTCACGGTGGACAGGGCCTTCCGATGGGTCAGAGCTCGCGCTGGTTCATGACCTGCAGCGAGTGCAGGTTTTGTTCAACATGGAATCTTAAATATTGTGCCACGATCGAGGAGGCCTCCTCGATGACACGACTGGGGTCCAGCTCGTGGGCTGTGGCATCGGCCAACGCCTGCCCGGCAGCATCCCAGTCACCGGTGGCCAGCGCGGCCAGTAGGCTGATGGCCTGCCGGCTGGGTGCCAGCGCGCCCTGGGGCCGGCAGTCGAAGCACACGGTCCCACCCAGCAGGATGGAGACTTGCACGTGAGGTCCCGGCGCCCCACACGAGACACAGTCACCGAAGTGGGCACCCCATCCGGCCAGCGCCAGGGCCCGGAGCAGGTAGGAGTCCATAATCAACCGCGGCGGGTGCTGGTGTTTGGCCAGTGCGGCCATTGCCCCATAGAGCAGTCGATAGTGCTCGGCGGTCGTGGGCGTGTCCTCTGCTCGGGTGAGTCGTTCGGCAGTTTCGACCATCGCGGAGGCAGCCCCGTAGGAGTCGTAGTCGGCGGCAATGATGGCCCCGTAGGGGTGGATGGTTTGAGTTTGGGCGATGATGTCTAGAGATTTTCCGGGCACGACTTGCAGGCCGGTGTGCATAAATGGTTCCAGGCTGGACCCGAACTTCGAGGTGGTGCGCCGCACTCCGCGGGCCACGGCCCGAATCTGGCCGTGCGTGTTGCTCAGCGCGACAATAATCCGGTCGGCCTCGGCGAGTTTATAGGTTCGTAGCACGATCGCATCGCACCGGTAGCTCTGAGCAACATAGCTGGCCCCGGCACGACGCGATCGGCTACCACCGGATCCACCACGAGTCTTACTCAGCGGTGGCTTCCTCATCCCGAATGAAGCGGTTCACTGCGGAGGTGACGGCTTTCAGTGATGCGGTGGAGGTGTTGTGGTCCAAGCCCACGCCCCACAGCACGCGGTCGCCAATCGCGCATTCGACGTAGGCGGCCGCCATGGCCTCGCCACCTTCTGACAGCGCGTGTTCGGTGTAGTCCAGCACGCGCACATCCACCCCGGCGTCGTGGAAGAGCTTCACCATCGCCGAGATGGGGCCGTTGCCCTCGGTGGAACGGCTGTGGACGGTGCCATCGACCATCATCTCCACGGTCATCGAGAACTCGCCGGACTCGGTGGTCGTCGAAGAAGAGGAGACGAACTGGTAGCGGCCCCAGCGGTCGGCTTCTTCTGGGCTGGGCAGGTATTCCTTGGTGAAGACCTCCCAGATTTGGTCGCCGGAGATCTCCCCGCCCTGAGCGTCGGAGAGGTCTTGGATCACCCGGGAGAATTCGATCTGGGCCCGCCGTGGCAAGTCCAGGTGGTGCTCGGAGCGCAACAGGTAGGCCACCCCGCCCTTGCCGGACTGGGAGTTGACACGGATCACGGCCTCGTAGCTACGACCCAAGTCTTGGGGATCCACCGGCAAATAGGGCACTTCCCAGACCAGATCGTTGACGTCCACGCCCTTTTCGGCGGCGGTGGCGTCCATGGCGTCGAAGCCCTTGTTGATCGCATCCTGGTGGGAGCCGGAGAAGGCGGTAAAGACCAGGTCCCCGGCCCAGGGCGAGCGGGCGTGGACCGGCATCTGGTTGGCGTATTCGGCCACTCGGCGGATCTTGGGCATATTGGAGAAGTCGATCTCGGGGTCGATGCCCTGGGTGTAGAGGTTCATGCCCAACGTCACCAGATCGACGTTACCGGTGCGCTCGCCATTACCGAATAAGCACCCTTCAATCCGGTCGGCCCCGGCCATATACCCCAGCTCGGAGGCGGCCACCGCGGTGCCGCGGTCATTATGCGGGTGCAGGGAGAGGATGATGGAGTCGCGATGGGCCAGATTGCGGTGCATCCACTCGATGGAGTCGGCGTAGACGTTGGGGGTCGCCATCTCCACGGTGGCCGGCAGGTTGAGAATCATCTGTCGGTCTGGGGAGGCCTCCAAGACCTCCATGACGGCCTCGGAGATTTCGGCGGCGAACTCCAGCTCAGTGCCGGTGAAGGATTCCGGGGAGTATTCGTAGACAATCTCGGTGTTTTTCAGCTGGTCTTCGTATTTGCGACACAACCGCGCACCCTGGGTGGCGATATCGATAATCCCGGCCCGGTCTTCACGGAACACGACCCGGCGTTGGACGATGGAGGTGGAGTTGTACAGGTGGATGATGGCCCGGGGCGCACCTTCCACGGCTTCGTAGGTGCGTTCAATCAGGTGTTCCCGAGACTGGGTGAGCACCTGGATGCTGACGTCGTCGGGGATGCGGTCTTCTTCAATCAGCTGGCGGACGAAACGGAAGTCGGTTTCAGAGGCCGAGGGGAAGCCCACCTCGATTTCCTTATACCCCATCTCGACCAACAGCTCGAACATGGCCAGTTTACGGGCCGGACCCATCGGGTCGATCAGGGCCTGGTTCCCATCGCGCAGATCCACCGCACACCAGCGGGGCGCTTTAGTGATGACCTGATCCGGCCAGGTTCGGTCCGGCAACTCCACAGTGATGTGGTCCTGGAAGGGAACGTATTTGCCGATGTTCATACCCGAGGGTTGTTGACGATTCTCCATGAGATGTTCCTGCCTTTGTGAAAGCTTTGTGTGAGTTCAATGCTGTGGCAGGCCGTGAGTCAATACTCCGTAACGGGGTCCGGCCTCAAGTGAAGTTGTTGCGTTTAGTCCATCACCTTGGCCCCGCTACGGCACGATAGTAGCAGGGTGAGAGCCGAGAGAACCGGTGAGGAACGCATACCGCAACTCTAACACGTGGTGTGTGTTCTCAGTGATGGCTGCCACGCCGGGTCAGTATCCGGGGTGGTGCCGCAGGTCGTCGTCTCAGAGGTCCTCAAAGCCGACCCGGCGCATTTGTTTGGGGTCGCGTTGCCATTCTTTGGCGACTTTGACCCGCAGGTCCAGGTACACCTTGGTGCCCAAGAGTTTTTCAATCTCGGCCCGGGCCCTCGCCCCGATTGTGCGCAGCTGGGCTGCTTTCGTGCCGATGACGATCGCTTTCTGAGAGTCACGCTCCACGTAGATGGCGGCGTATACATCGGTGATGGGTGCTTTGGTGTGGCGTCGAGACGTGCGCTGCCCGTCTCCGGCGTCGTGTTGCGCGGTGGTCTCCTCGTCGCGCTCGCGCAGGCTCATCTCCTCGACCACCACGGCCAGGGAGTGTGGGAGTTCGTCGCGGAAGTCTTCCAGGGCGGCTTCTCGGATGAGTTCAGCGACCATGACCGTGTCGGCTTCATCGGTGAGTTCATCGTCCGGGTACAGTTTCGGGGATTCGGGCACGTAGTTGGCCAGCACCGTGGCAACGGTGTCGACCTGGAAGGCCGTCAAAGCCGAGACTGGCACGAGCTCGGCGAATCCCCCGTGCTCGGCTAGCATCTCATCGCCCAGCGCCTGGACGTGAAGTAGCTTCTCCCCGAGGTGTTGTTTGGTGACTTTATCGGCTTTGGTGACCAGCGCGATCACGGGGGTGTCCTTCAGGTAGGACAGTTGGGTGACGATGAACCGGTCGCCGGGGCCGATGGCTTCATCGGCGGGCAAACACAATCCGACCGCGTCCACCCCGGCCAGGGTTTCGGCCACCAGGTCGTTGAGCTTTTCTCCCAGGAGCGTGCGGGGCCGGTGGAGGCCGGGGGTATCGACCAGGATCAGCTGGTAGTCCTCGGTGGAGATGATGCCACGGAGCACCCGCCGGGTGGTTTGGGGCTTGGAGGAGGTGATGGCCACTTTGGTGCCGACCAGCGCGTTGGTGAGGGTGGATTTTCCGGCATTGGGCCGACCCACCAGGCTGATGAACCCGGCCCGGTAGCCGGGAGTGTTGTCGGCGGGATGCTGGGGTGCGTGGTGATCGTTCATCGGTGTCCTGGGGTGTGTCTAGCTGGCCTCGGAACTGGTGGCGGATTCGGTCTCGGCGCCGGTCTCGACATCGGTCTCGGTCTCGGAAGGATCCTGGTCGGTGCCACGCCGGTCTCGTTCGGTCACCCAGACCCGGATCTGGTCGACGCGGTTGCGTCGGGGTTCGAGGCTTTCGACCTCGAGTCGAAGGTTTTCGATCTCCACCGTGGAGGATTCGATGGGGATGCGGCCGAGATGTTTGGCAAACAGACCGCGCACCGTATCCACATCGTCGTTGTCATCCATCGACAGATCAAAAGTTTCGGTGAAATCGGAGACGGACATGGACCCGGTGACCAAAAATTCCCCCGGGGCGACCGGGGTGACATCCTCGCGGTCGTCCACATCGTATTCATCGGAGATATCCCCAACGACTTCTTCAATGAGGTCTTCGAGTGTGACCACACCGGCGGTACCGCCGTATTCGTCGATGACCAGCGCCACGTGGGTGGAGTCGCGTTGCATTTCTTGTAGCAGCGACCACACGGTCTTGGATTCGGGGACGAAAGAGATACTGCGGGCAATGTGGTCAACCCTGGCAGAGGTGTCCATCTTGGTGCGGTGGATGGCCCGGACCACGTCTTTGAGGTAGACGATGCCGAGAATGTCGTCGGGAGATTCTCCGGTGAGCGGGATGCGGGAGTAACCGGAGCGGATGAACAGGCTCAGGGCATCCTCCAGGGTGGTGCCGGTCTCGATCCAGATCACGTCGATGCGGGGAACCATCACTGAGCGCACCAGCGTGTCGTCGAGCTCGACCACCGATTGAATCATGTCGGCCTCTGACGGGTCAATAATATCGGCATCTTCGGCCCGGGAGATGAACTCGCGGAAGTGACGGTCGTGAATTTCGTCGAGTTCTTCGTCCTCGGTGTCGTCATCGTCGGTAGACGCCACCACCCGACCCGGGATGGGGCCGAGGATTTGGCGCAGGGTACGTACCAGCCGGGCGGTAAGGCGCACCACGAGAGATTCGTGGCGGGAGGCTAGATCACGCGGGGTAAACAGCAGGTGCAGGCCTGCGACCATCAGCATCGCCAGGCTGGCACACAGCATGGTCAGCCACAGGTTGTCGGTGAAGAAGTCGATGAGCATGGTGACACACAGTGCGACTCCGGTTTGGAAGAAAGCCCGCCAGAATTGCAACGCGAACAGGTGCTCTTGCAGGTGGGAGACCACTATCAGCGCTGGGTTCTTTGGTCGGGTAGCGACGATGTCTTCGGCTTGCCGGTAGGAGATGTAGCCCAGGGCGATTTCAGCCAGGGAGAGCACCCAGACCAGCCCAAAGCAGGCCAGTACCAGCAGGATCAGGATCGTTATGGTCAGCATCTGGTGTGTTATCCCTTAGTCCACGGTCGGTGCCGGTGCCGGGTAACCCAGGAATGCGGTCAGCAACCGGTCTTGGAGTGTGAACATTTCCTCGCGTGCTGCGGGGTCTTGGTGGTCGTAGCCGAGCAGGTGGAGCACGCCGTGGGTGAGCAGCAGTGCCATTTCATCGGCAGTCTCGTGTCCGCCGGCGCGGGCTTGGTCGGCGGCGACGACTGGGCAGAGTACCACATCTCCTAACACCCCATCGGTGGGTTCCTCGGCGGTGCCGGGGGTCATGTCGTCCATCGGGAAGCTCATCACGTCGGTGGGCCCGGGCAGATCCATCCAGTCCAGGTGGAGTTGTTCCATCGGCCCCGGGTCCACGCAGACCACCGAGAGCTCGGTGGTCTCTGCCAGGTGCAATGCGGTGAATAGGTGCTGGATGTGATGGTAGAGACGGTCGGTGTCTACAGGGGTCTGGGACTCGTTGAGCACATCGACGTGTGGCAGGGCGTCAGCAACGGACATGGCAGACCATTACCTTCCGGATTTCCGGACGTTGCGTGCACTGCGGGCAGGACGCGAGGCGCCGGCGGGTTGGTGAGTTTCATAGGCGTCGACGATCTGAGAGACCAGACGGTGGCGAACCACATCCTTGCTGGATAGGTGCACGATGGCAATATCGTCGATCCCCTCCAGGTATTCCACGGCTTGGGCCAGCCCGGAGTCGGTGCCCCGGGGCAGATCGATTTGGGAGGAGTCGCCGGTGATGACCATATGAGAATTGAATCCCAGGCGGGTCAAGAACATTTTCATCTGTTCCGAGGAGGTATTTTGGGCCTCGTCGAGAATGATGAAGGCATCGTTCAGGGTGCGACCGCGCATATAGGCCAGCGGAGCGACTTCAATGGTTCCGGCAGCCATCAGGTGCGGTATGTTTTCGGGATCGACCATATCGTGCAACGCGTCGTAGAGCGGGCGCAGGTAGGGGTCGATTTTCTCGGACAGGGATCCGGGCAAATAGCCCAAGGACTCGCCAGCCTCGACCGCCGGGCGAGTGAGAATAATGCGGTTGACTTCCCGGGCCTGCAGGGCTTGGACCGCTTTGGCCATGGCCAAATAGGTTTTACCGGTGCCAGCTGGGCCGAGCCCGAAGGTCACGGTGTGCTCGTCGATGGCTTGCACATAGTCCTGTTGGTTCAGCGTCTTGGGACGGATCTGCTTCCCCCGGGAGGAAATAATCGCTTCGGTTCCCACACCGATTCGGGTACCGGAGGTGGTCGCGCCGGCGCTGAGGCCGGCCACTCCCCCGGCATGGGTCTGTGCTTGGGCGACATCAGCCATCCGGGCCTGGTGCCGGACACCGGAGATGGTGGCTTCAATCAGCTGGGCGTCGACGGTGGTGCCACCGGCGGCGATGGAACGCAGTTCTTCGAGTACGCGGTGGGCTTGCGTCACCGCGTCGTCGGCGCCAGAGAGCACTACGGTTTGGTCACGTAGTGCGATGGTCAGCTCCGGGTAGATACCGTCCAAGACACGCAGGGCTAGGTCTTGGGGTCCCAAGCTGGCAATCATCTGCTCGGCAGAGGAGAAACTAATGGTGTTGTGGTTGGTGATCTCAGCCAAGAGTTCGGTGCACTCTCCGTCAGGGGGGTCAAGGTCGTGTGCTCAGACGTTGTGCTCAAGTCTACTCGCTTCACCGACGCGACGGTGATCCCTCACCCGGTGGCCTGGGGCGGATACCACCGGCCGAGTCGTTCATTGATCACCGCCACGGCGGCCGGGCCGGCGGTGGAGGCCCGCAGAATATGGGTCCCCAGCACGACGATGCGGGCCCCGGCATCCTGCAGTGCGGTGATTTCTGCCTGTGAGATACCACCTTCGGGGCCGACCACGATAGCGATCTCGGAGATGGCTGGCCCGTCATGGTGTGCTTGCTGCATCGCGTCGGTGAGCGTTTCACCCAGGTGCTCGGTGGCGTCTTGGTGGGTGACCAGCACCAACCGGTGCCGGTGCTGGGCTAGCTCGGCCACGGCGGTGCCACTGACCGGATCCCTGAGCTCAGGGATCCGGTATCGGCGGGACTGTTGGGCCGCGGTGAGCAGCTGGGACTGCCATTTGGTCACGGTTTTGGCAGTCTTGTCTGCTTTCAGCCGCACGATCGAGCGTTCGGCCTGCCAGGGAATCACCGCGTCCACGCCGAGTTCGACCGCGGTGGCCACCGCCAGCAGGTCGCGGTCTGCTTTGGCCAGGGCTTGGACTAAAACCAACCGGGGTGCAGGTGCCGGTTGGTGGGTGAGTTCCTCGAGACCGACCACGGCACAGGGACCGGAGGTCTCCACCAGTTCTCCCACTCCCCCGGTGCCGATCCCATCGGCCACCAGCACCCGGTCTCCTGCCGCCAGTCGCAGGGATTTCACCGCGTGCCGGGTGGTTGCAGCATCCAGTTCCACCTGGTCGCCGCGGCCTGTCAGCCCCTCCAAAGCCCCGGGGGCAACATAGAACAGCTGGTGTGTCATGGCCTGCCCGAACTCATCGCCGCCAGATGCTTAGTCGCGGTCACGGTTCTTTTTCTTCCGCCGGGAGAACAGGCCTTTGGATTCGGTCTGGCCGTGGACGATGTGTTCACTGCGGGCGGTGGCTAGTGCTTCCAACAGCTCACGTTGCTTATCATCGAGCTTGGTGGGGGTCTCGACTTTCAGCGTCACCTTTAAGTCCCCGCGCCCGTTGCCACGCAACAGACCCACGCCCAGACCCTTGAGAGTTTCGACCGAGCCGGATTGGGTGCCGGGTTTGACGCGGATCGTTTGTTCCCCGTCGAAGGTATCCAAGGTCAGCTCGGTGCCCAGGGCCGCAGCCGTCATCGGCAAGGTCATGGTGGCGGTCAAATCAGCACCGTCGCGGGAGAACACCGGGTGGTCTCCGACTTTGATTTCCACATAGAGATCGCCCTGGGGGCCACCGGCGGGACCGGCTTCACCACGACCGGCCAGCTGAATGCGGGTGCCGGTATCGACACCGGAGGGAATCTTGATGGTCAGCGACACCCGTTCGCGAACACGGCCCTGGCCACCGCACTCGTGGCACGGGTTGGGAATGGTGTCGCCAAAGCCCCGACAGCTCGGGCAGGTTTCGGCGGTCATCACCGTACCCAGAATGGATTGAACCGGGCGACGGATTTGGCCTTGGCCGTGGCAGGTTTCGCAGGTCTGAGTCCCGGTACCGGGTTCGGCACAGGAGCCATCGCAAACGCTACAGCGTACCGCGGTCTGTAGGTCGATGGTTTTCTCTACACCGAAGACAGCATCTTCGAGCTCGATCTTGACGTTAATCAGCGCATCTTGGCCGCGACGGGTGCGTGAGGCCGGGCCAGAACGGGCACCACCGCCACCGCCGAAGAAGGTGTCAAAGATATCGGAGAAGCCACCGAAGCCTCCTCCAAAGCCACCGGTCGCTCCGGTACCGTTAGCGTTACCGGTCATATCGTAGTTACGACGTTTGGTCTCGTCCGAAAGCACTTCGTAGGCGGCGGTGACCTGTTTGAATTCTTCGGCAGCGTCAGGTGAGGGGTTCACATCTGGGTGCAGGGTGCGTGCCTTCTTCCGGTAGGCGCGCTTAATTTCTTCTGCCGAGGCATCTTTCGATACCCCCAGAACCTCGTAGTGATCTGCCACGGTGGAGTAACTTCCTTCCAATTTACTGAGCTAAGATTTTCGACAAGTAGCGGGCGATGGCCCGTACCGCAGACATGGTACCGGGGTAGTCCATCCGGGTTGGACCCACCACACCCAACATGGAACTGCTGTTGGGGCCATAGCCGGCTGCGACGACGGAGGTCCCCGACAACGACCCCTGGTTTTCGGTACCGATCGAGACGGACAACCCCCGCACGTCTTGTTGCATTTCGGCCAGTAGCTTCAGCAACACGACCTGTTCTTCCAGTGCTTCCAACACCGGTCCGATCGAGGATCCGAAGTCCGTTTGAGACCGGGCCAAGTTGGCGGTACCGGCCAAATAGATCCGGTCGCGCTGAGTGGAGGCCAACAACAGCTGGAGCTGGTGGGATAAATCTTCGGCCAAGCGCTGTTCTGTTCCGGGCACACCGGCCAGAATGCCCGGAATCACCGAGAGCGCTTCCTGGGCAGTGAGCCCGTTGAGTTGGCGGACGAAGATGTCGCGTACCACCTGGACGTCGAGGTCATCTTCCTGATCGGCGACGGTGAACATGCGCTGTTCGATTTTCCCGGTCGAGAAAATCACCGCAACCAGTAGGCGGTGTTCGGCTAACCAGACGAGCTCGAGGTGACGAATCACCGCGGTATCGGTCTTGGGAAACTGTGCGACGGCCACTTGGTGGGTGAGCTGGGCCAGTACCTGCACGCTCCGGGTCATGACCTCATCGAGGTCTTCGGTGGTGATGTCCAAGACGGCCTGCACGGCACGTTTTTCTGCTGCCGAGAGTGGTCGAATTTCGGAGATGCGGTCAACAAAGTACCGGTACCCTTTATCGGTCGGGACCCGTCCGGCCGAGGTGTGCGGGGCAGCAATAAGCCCTTCATCTTCCAAATCGGCCATATCGTTACGCACCGTGGCCGAGGAAACGCCGAGGTCGTGACGATCCACCAGGGCTTTGGAACCGACTGGCTCCCGGGAGGCGACATAGTCTTCCACGATGGCCTGTAAGACTTTCATCCGGCGCGGCAAATCGCTCATCTCACCGTCCCTTCTGCTCAGCCTGTTGATGGTCGTGCGTATCTTCCACAAATTAGCACTGTCGGGCGCCTAGTGCTAATTCTAGTAGCCCGCTGTGGTGATGTGCAGTCTCACCGGCGGTGCTTCGCTGGCAGACAAACGCCCGGTGGTAGTCTCACCGGGAACCAAGTGGACCACGTCACCGACGACGTGCCAGCGAAAGGGAGTGCTGATGGAGTGGGATCAGTGGGGGCCAGAGACTCTGGCAACAGATCAGGCTCGGCGGGCCCGGCAGGCCGTTGTTCCCAAGGTTCCCGCTGCTAAGAATCTGGTGGTCGAGGATGCTACCACTGGTTTCACCGGAGCGATGATCCGGCTAGAACGGGTTGGTGGGATGATCGTGGTGGTCTTAGAAGATCGTCGCGGTGCGACCAAGTCTTTCCCGCTGGGCCCGGGATTTCTGATCGACGGACAACCGGTTGAGCTGGTGAAGCCGACCAAGACGAAGAAACCGGCCGAGCCCGGACACCGTCATGCTCGCACTGCCTCAGGGTCTCGCCAGGCGCCGGTAACTCAGGCGAAGGTCGCCCGCGCCTCCCGGATTTGGGTGGAAGGTGTCCACGATGCCGAGCTGGTGGAAAAAATCTGGGGCGATGATCTGCGGGTTGAAGGGATTGTGGTCGAACCGCAACACGGTATTGACGACCTGGCCGGTGCGGTCGACGATTTTGGTCCGGCTCCGCGACGCCGTTTGGCGGTGTTGCTGGATCACCTTGTGCCCGGGTCTAAAGAGTCGGCGATTGCCGAGCAGACCATGACGCTTCCCGGGGCTCAGGGCAATGTGCTGATTGTGGGTCACCCGTATGTCGATATTTGGCAGGCGGTCAAGCCACAGGTGATTGGCCGGCAGCAGTGGCCGGTCATCCCGAAGGGCCAATCCTGGAAGGCCGGGATTCTCGAATGGTTGGGGCTACCGCACAAGGATGCAGAGGATATAGGGCTGGGATGGAAACAGATTCTGGCCCGGGTGAGCAACTACGCGGACTTGGAACCGACATTGCTGGCCAAGGTCGAACAAATGATTGACTTTGTCACCGTGGAGCCCGCCTAGCTCTCGGAGCTGATCGTGTTCTTTACACGAAATTCAGGTTGTCCTCCTATACTGATGGTTGAATTCGCCCGGATTCTTCTGAGGAAGGAACCGGACGTGATGGCATAAAGCTGAGACAGTAGCTGTGACAGCTCAGAGAGAAAAGGTGGAACTCGTGTCCCAGTACTCGGGAAATACTTCTGGCCCCCAGCAGAATGAGACGTCAGAGCCGAAACCGCTGACTCCCTCCGAGGACCGTCAGTGGGCCGCTGTCGCACACTTTGGTGCCATTTTGATGTTCATCCCCTCACTGGTAATCTACTTGGTCTTCCGCGAACGTGGCCCCTTCACCGCCCAAGAATCGAAGGAAGCCCTGAACTTCACCTTGCCATTGTCGGTGGTGGCTATCGTGCTGAACGTTTTGTCCTGGTTGCCGGTGATCGGCGCGATCTTCGCTGTACTGACCGTGTTGATTTGGCTGTTTATGACCGTTTCCGGTGTGGTGGCCGGTATCGAGGTCAATAAGGGTCGCCCCTACCGCTACCCGGTCAACCTGCGCCTGATCAGCTAGTCAGCTAGATATCGGCCAGCTGGCGGGTGATGGCATCCCCCAGTAACCGTCCGTGTAGGGTCGGCACTAAGCGACCTCTCTTCACAGCGCCTGGTTCTAATAATCCCTGTCGCAGTAGCTCGGGAATCTGTTCTTGTTCTGTTGGACTCAGCTCTGAGATGGCGAGTCCTTCGGAAAGGCGGATCCCGAGCATAATATTTTCCAGGTGGCGTTCTGCCTCATCGGGTTGTTCCATCCCAACCGCGGCAGGCACCCCCGAGCTCAACCGTTGCGCATAAGCCAGCGGATGCTTGGCATTCCACCACCGGATGCCGGCTAAATGCGAGTGAGCTCCGGGGCCCGCGCCCCACCAGTCCTGATTACGCCAGTAGGCCAGATTGTGTTCTGCCCGATGCACTCCGGTGCCTTCCGGATCATGAGCCCAGTTGGAGATTTCATACCAGCGGTACCCCGCCTGGCCCAGTAGCTCCTCGGCCATCACGTATTTATCGGCCTGGTCGTCCCCGTCGGTATCGGGGTAGGTGCCACGCCGAATTTGGGCCGCCAATTTGGTGCCTTGTTCAACGATGAGTCCGTAGGCAGACAGATGTTCCGGGGCCTGCTCAATGGCGACCTCAAGGCTCTGTTGCCAATCTGCCAGGCTCTCCCCCGGTGTGCCAAAGATCAGGTCGAGGGAGACCTCCAGCCCGGCCTGTTTTGCCCAGACCACCGCCGGGGGAATATTGGCCGGGGTGTGTGACCGGTCGAGGACTTTCAGTACGTGGCCGACCGCCGACTGCATGCCCAGCGACAGCCGGGTGAATCCTCCCTCGGCCAGTTCGGCGATCGAATCCTCGGTAACGGTATCCGGATTGGCCTCGGTGGTGATTTCCGCCTGCGGTTTGATACCGAAGAGCTCCCGGGCTCGCTCAACAATCCGGACCAGGTCTGTGGCAGGCAATAGTGTCGGCGTCCCGCCTCCAAAATAGACGGTATGAATCGGCCGGTTCGGAATGCCCGAAGCATCCATCCGCTCCCGGGCCATTTCCAGTTCCTGTAAGACCGTTGTGGCGTAGGTGTCGTGGGAGGCTCCAGGCCCAAAGTCGGTGGCCGTGTAGGTGTTGAAGTCGCAGTACCCACACCGGACCGTACAAAACGGAATGTGCACGTACAACGAGAAGGTCCTGGGTGTTCCCGCTGTCAGCGACTCGGAGATGCGCTGACCGACGTCAGCGGGAAACAGCGGGGAGTCAGGAACCCGGTAGCCCTGCAGGTCGATGTGTGGCACGAGATCGTCAGGCCTCCTGGAGGCTTAGTCGCCACCGTCGGTGGACAGGGCAGCAATGAAAGCTTCCTGTGGCACTTCCACGTGGCCGACCATCTTCATCCGCTTCTTGCCTTCCTTCTGCTTCTCCAACAGCTTCCGTTTACGCGAAATATCGCCACCGTAGCACTTGGACAGCACATCTTTGCGGATAGCCCGAATGTTCTCGCGGGCAATAATCCGGGAACCAATGGCTGCCTGAATGGGCACCTCGTACTGCTGACGTGGGATGAGCTCTTTGAGCTTTCCGGTCATCTTGACCCCGTAGGCGTAGGCGTGGTCACGGTGGGTGATCGCTGAGAACGCATCGACTGTGTCGCCTTGAAGGAGCACATCCACCTTGACCAGGTCCGCTTCTTGGTCGCCATCGCGTTGCCAGTTCAACGAGGCGTAGCCCCTGGTCCGGGATTTCAGCTGGTCAAAGAAGTCGAAGACAATTTCGGCCAACGGGATCCAGTACCGGATCTCGACACGCTCTTCGGACAAGTAGTCCATACCTTGAAGCTGTCCGCGCTTACCCTGGCAGAGTTCCATGACCGCACCGATAAATTCGCTGGGCACAATCACGGTGGCTTGCGCCATGGGTTCACGCACCGACTGGATCTTGCCTTCGGGAAACTCTGAAGGGTTGGTGACATCAACTTCGGTGCCGTCTTCGGTAGTGACCTGGTAGACCACGTTGGGCGCGGTAGAAATCAAATCCAGGTTGTATTCGCGTTCCAGACGTTCGCGCACAATCTCCAGGTGGAGCAACCCCAAGAATCCGACACGGAATCCGAAACCGAGCGCCACCGAGGTTTCGGGCTCATAGTTCAGCGCAGCATCGTTGAGCTTGAGCTTATCCAGGGCATCACGCAGGTCCGGGTAATCCGAGCCATCAATGGGATACAAACCGGAGAACACCATCGGCTGAGGCTCCTCATAGCCACTAATCAGGTCCTCGGCCGGATCGTGGGCCGAGGTAATGGTGTCACCGACTTTGGATTCGCGCACATCTTTGACGCCGGTAATCAGGTACCCGACTTCACCGACCGACAATCCCTCGGCTTGGATGGCATCGGGTGAATACACACCCAGTTCCTGGAGTTCGTAGGTACTACCGGTGGCCATCATCTTGATCTTCTGGCGGGGTTGGAGTTCGCCGTCGACCATTCTCACGTAGGTAATCACACCACGGTAGCTGTCATAGACCGAGTCGAAAATCATCGCCCGGGTGGCCGCATCGTGATTGCCCTCAGGTGCGGGGGTGGACCGGACCACTTCATCGAGCAGTTCTTCCACGCCTTCACCGGTTTTACCCGAGACGCGGAGTACGTCGTCGGGTTCCACACCGATCAGGTTGGCGATCTCCACCGCGTAGCGGTCGGGATCAGCTGCCGGAAGGTCAATCTTATTGAGCACCGGGATAATGGACAGCTCGTGTTCCATCGCCAAATACAGGTTGGCTAGCGTTTGAGCTTCAATCCCTTGGGAAGCATCAACCAGCAGAATCGCCCCCTCACAGGAGGCCAGAGAGCGGGAGACTTCGTAGCTGAAGTCAACGTGCCCGGGGGTGTCGATCATGTTCAGCACGTAGTTGGTGCCTTCATAGGCCCAGGGCATGCGCACGGCTTGGGATTTGATGGTAATCCCGCGTTCGCGTTCAATGTCCATCCGGTCCAAAAACTGGTCTTTCATCTCCCGGGGAGTCACCACGCCGGTTTTCTGCAACATCCGGTCGGCCAGGGTAGATTTACCGTGGTCGATGTGGGCAACAATGCAGAAGTTTCGAATCTGCACCGGGTTGGTCGACCCAGGACGGGGCGGATCAATAGCCTGTGGCGACAAGGGCAACATCCTTCATCGATGACAATGAATAAGGTCTAATGGTCTATTGTCTCATGATTCCACCAGGGTGCCAGCCAGTGTATGTGCTCAGTGCCACCGCACACCACGAAGAATCCGCACGCTGTTGCGTGGTATGATGGTCAGCTGTGTGTCCGCGTAGGTCGACGGGCACCCTGTGTCGAGCTTTCCTAGGTGCCCCCACACCGCTCAGTCGCTCGGGATAGGAAACTCCCTCAACCGACCAATCCTCGACAGAAGTTAGGACCATTTCCGTGGCCAATATTAAGTCGCAAAAGAAGCGTATTCTCACCAACGAAAAGGCTCGTCGTCGCAACAATGCGTACAAGTCCGAGCTGAAGACTCACCTGCGCAACCTCGATGCAGCTGTTGAGTCCGGTGATAAGGAAGCCGCCTCGAAGGCTCTGGCCGTAGCCAGCCGTAAGCTGGACAAAGCCGTGAGCAAGGGTGTCATTCACAAGAACCAGGCCGCAAACCGCAAGTCCGGTGCTGCCGCCAAGGTTCAGAAGATGGACGCCTAATCTAGACGTTTGAGTCTGAACATCTGGCCGGGGACCACGCGATCGCGTGGTCCCCGGTTTTGTTTAACGCTAGTTACCGTCTGAGCTGGTAAGACGAAAGAGCGCGAGACCCTGTCGATAAAATCCGATCTGACTCGTGAATCCCCCACAGAAATATATGACTTCTCGTCCCTCACATCCCAGCACCTCAACGAGATCGCTTTGAAAAAATCCGGTTGCTTTCGTTATGATTTAGTTCACATTAGTCAAGCTACCTAGACAGGCCTACGCGACACATCCAACGTTGAATCGCCGGCCCGCAAATTATCTCGTCACTCGCTCTTGAACAGAGGACCGCTATGACAACTCAACAACACGATCCGGAGCCAAAAGTAGCTTCCGCCGATAGTGTAGCTACCACGCCGAGAGACGGACGCTTGGTGCGGTCACTCCAATGGCTTGAGAAGATCGGCAACTATCTGCCGCACCCGTTCTGGCTGTTTATAGCGTTAGCCGTTCTTGTCCTTGTCCTTTCGGCCGTTCTTGAAAGCGTTGGCCTCAGTGCTGTGAATCCGGCCGACGACGAGCACGTAGCTGTCCAATCGTTGCTCAACCCCGCGGGTTTTCAGCGGATGATTGAAGATGCGATAGCTAACTTTGTCGAGTTCCCGCCACTTGGCATCATCATCACGGTCATGCTTGGCGTGGCTGTCGCCGAAGGCTCGGGACTGATTAGCAGTGCAATTCGGGTCATTGTTTCTCGTGTCTCGACCAAATGGCTCACATTTACTATCGCTCTGACTGGCGTCACCGGTTCTGTGGCCTCCGACGCCATCTACGTCATTTTGATTCCTTTAGCAGCCGCCGCGTTCAAGGCCGCCGGTCGCTCCGCAGTGCTCGGCGCAATCGTTGCCTTCGGTTCAGCCTCGGCGGGATACAACTCGTCACTACTAATTACTGCAGTGGATCCCGTCCTGGCCGGTATTAGCACGAGTGCAGCTCATATTATTGACGATGAATACGTCGTGTCCCCAGTTGCCAATTACTTTTTCTCTATGGCGTCTGCCGTAGTCCTCGCCACCCTGGTCACCCTTGTTGCTGAACTCTTGCTGGTGAAAATGACTCGGCGCTTCCGTGACGAAGAAGATCGAGCAGGAGGCGCGGCGACCGCAGTACTCCAAACGGGTCGGGATACAGATGCAGATACTGCGATCGATGACGACGAATCGCTACTGACGTATACGAAGAAAGAAGTCCGTTCTCTGGGATGGACAGCACTTGCTATCGTGCTCTTCCTGGCTATCTATTTCGCTCTACTGTTCATACCAGGTTCTCCGATGCAGGCTGAAAGTGGAGATGCGCTGGACTCTCCGTTACTTACCGACATCGCGTTACCAATCGCACTGGCATTCTTCGTCGCCGGTGTCACCTATGGCCTGGTGAACGGAACTATACGCAAACTACACGATGTCCCGGACATGATGGCCAAAGCGATTAAAGAACTGGCACCCATCATTGTTATCTTCTTTGCGGCAGCACAATTCATCGCTTACTTCAGATGGTCAAACATGGGAGAGGTAATGGCCATTAACGGTGCAGAGTTCCTGTCGCAGGCCAACTTGCCGACAATCGTCCTCTTTGGCGGAGTGGTGTTATTGGTCGCGGCGCTAAACTTCTTTATCACCTCCGGATCTGCTCAATGGACACTCATGGCACCCGTTTTGGTACCTATGCTGATGCTGATCGGGATTTCTCCGGAAGTTACTCAGATGTTGTTCCGCATCGGTGACTCGCCCACCAATATCATTTCGCCGATGAGCCCGTATTTCGCCCTCGTCTTAGGGTATCTGCAACGGTACTATCCGCGTGCCGGAATCGGCACACTGATCTCCATGACCTTGCCGATCTCTATCGCGTTGCTAGTCGGCTGGTTCCTTTTCTTTATGGTCTGGTACGCCATCGGAATTCCCCTAGGCCCCGGCGTTCCCGTCCGCTAACGTTTGATTACCGCCAGCCCACAGGAAGGCTTCTCCCGCGATGCCCGCCACGACGGATGCCGTTGAGAACTACATCAACTCACACCAACAGGAATTTATCGACGACCTCAGAAGGGTTGTCACAGCGGAAACGCCCAGTAACGACAAAGCCCTGCTGGATAGTGGTCTCGAAGTGATTCGCCATACTGTGATTTCCCGTACTGGAGAACCTGACGCTGAATTCAGGAATTCGCACACCGACTACGGCGATGTCTTGAAGCTACACTGGCACGGTCGTACCGCCGAAGACCACACTGATAGCATCCAGCAAGCAGTACTGGTGCTGTGCCATTACGATACGGTGTGGCCACAGGGCACGATCGATGACTGGCCACTCAAGGCCGACGGAGACAAACTTTCTGGTCCCGGAGTCTTGGATATGAAGTTCGGGATCATACAACTCGCCTGGGCGATCAGAGCAATGAAAGCACTCGGGCAGGCGTTCCCGCCCGTCACGTTATTACTCACGGGGGACGAAGAGATCGGATCGCTCTCATCGCGGCACTTGATCGAGGACGTGGCATCGAGATCGAGACTCACTTTAGTCACCGAGCCCAGCGCCCAGGGGCATCCCAAACATGAACGCAAAGGCGTGATGTTTGCGGATGTTAGGGTATATGGGCGCCAGTCGCATGCGGGGTTGGAACCAGAAAAAGGTGCCAACGCTATCCACGCGCTCGCGACAATAATCAGCGATATCACCAGTCTCGCCGATCCCGAGCAGGGTACCACCGTCAACGTGGGAGTTATCAATGGTGGCACAGGACGCAACGTCGTTGCAGGATTCGCCGAAGCTCTCGTGGATATTCGAGTGACCACGCTCGAGGAACAACAACGAATTAATCGCCAGTTACCAGCGCTAAAATTACCTGAACCTTTTGCCAGTGATGATCGGCTCTCCCTCGAGATTGAGATGGGCGCAGGCGATAGACCACCGATGACGCTCAATCCCGCTTCTGAAAGGGCGCTCTACCGTGCACTAGAAGTAGGCAAGAGGCTGGGCAGAGAACTTTCACCGAAGGCCGCCGGTGGTGCTTCTGACGCCAATTTTGTCGCCGCACGTGGCTTGGCGGTGATAGATGGTCTTGGAGCCGACGGCGAAGGACCTCACGCATTTCACGAGCATATCTTGATCTCCTCCATCGCTCCGCAAACTGCGCTTCTCGCGGGTATTATTCAAGGCCTGGGCTAGAGACAGCTTTTGAGCGACACCTCATAAATTTTGTCAGCCTATTCCGTGTCACGTTTCTCAAGCTGGGTAGCAACCATGGCAGCCAAGAGCGCTGTTCGTGGCGCAATATACTCCACCAGAGCGTGCTCGTGATCAGCGTGTGCTCCTGCACCGCACGCCCCCATTCCATCCAAAGTGGGAATCCCTTGGGCGGCGGTAAAGTTGCCATCAGAGGCTCCTCCCACACCGACTCCCTCGAATGGCTCTATGCCCAACGTCTCCGCAATCGTCTGCGCTTGGGTTAGAAGATCGGCGCCGGTGCTACGCTCCATTGGCGGACGATTGACGCCACCTAGAACTGTCACCGTTGCCCCAGGAAGCGGAGACACGAGCTGGCGCATTTCGGCATCGACACGGTCTTGCTCTTCTCGGGTCGGGGTCCGGACATCAACGGTGACTTGAGCAGAAGCGGGGACGGTGTTGGGCGTGGTTCCGGCCTTGATAATGGTTGGTGTGACTGTAGTCCCCTGGTCAGGATCACTCATGCCGGCAATCTTCGGCACCAGCAGAGCCAAAGCAAGACCCGCATTGATGCCCTGCTCAGGTTCAAGACCCGCGTGAGCGGCTCGCCCTTTAACGGCAACGACATAATCCGATGTGCCTTTACGAGCAATCTTCAGCGACGTCTCAAAAGCGCCTTCGGTAACGAAAACTGCCGTCGCATTCTGGCTCTCTGAGAGAATGAGCTCCTGCGATGTTGTCGAACCCACTTCTTCATCTCCTGTCACCAGAATGCAGAGACCATCGAGATCCACTCCCAATTCCTGCAACATGGCTGTGGCATGAACGGCCATGACCACGCCGGTTTGCATGTCAAGAGAGCCAGGGCCTCGAAGCTTGGAACCATCATTGCTAAAGGGAATGCGTTCCAGGGTCCCCAGGGGCCACACCGTATCTTGGTGAGTCAGGATGACGACTTTCGGGTTGCCTGCTCCGAAACGTAGACGCAGGTGCGTAACACCATCGACCTGGAGGGTTTCCACGGTGGCACCCAACCGTTGAGAAATAACCTCAGAAACAGCTTCAGCACCACGAGCCACAGCTTCCAGGTCCGAGGAAAAAGACTCGACCTCTACCAACTTCTGAATATCACGGAGCATGTCCGCGAGCCGCGATGACGCGGATTCAACGAGGGAAGGTGAAATAATTGACATAGGCAAAACAATACCGAAGATTCTCTCACGAACGCCCCCTGCTTTCTCTCCGCTCCAAAAACCTTCGGGCGCTTCCGCAGTAGCTCGCCGAACAGCAACATAAACCCGGCTTCAGGTGGAAACAACGACTTTCCCGAGAAGTTCTGGTGCAGTGGAATCAACCGGGCAACCGCGAAACCGCGTGGACTGCTATCCATCAGAGACCACAGGCCATGGAAACACCCGGCACTCTTGATTCGATCACCTCATTCCGAAAAGGAGTCTTCCGCCATTTCCGCGATCAGCTCCCAAGGCAGGTGCTCCCTCACGTGTCCGCACCGACCGCGACAAGGCCTGATCAACACGTCGTCGGCAACTTGTTGGACAAGGTCAGCATCAGCTCCAAGTGCTTCCGCAATCCATACGAGTTTCTCAGCGCTCTGGAGACGGTTATGAGTCTTCTTTGCTGATAGATCCGGTCTTCGCCTAACGTAGGCGCCAAAACCGGTCGTTGTTTGGGAAGCGAACCACTCAGTCATATGCTCTCGTTGAAAGGTCCGCCAACGGCCTGTCCTCTGGCGATTGGTTTGCTCAAAAGAATCTGATATCGGGAGGGGCTCAGGTAACCGAGCTAGCAGCCCTGCAAATTCTCGCACGTCAAAATCGATGTCTTCCAGAGACTCTCTCTCGATACTCGACCATCAACCATTCGCATAGTCTGCTGGTGTGTTCTGATGAAATTCGGGAAATAAAGTAAATAGTGTGCACCGTTGCCCTGCCCGGCGACACCGCCCTGGGGAACCGTGACGACTCGGGAGGCCACATGGATTTCCCGCACCGGTTTGTCGAAGTTCTCATCTAAAATGAACGAGGGCCAACCACATGACTCGGATGCGGTCCACGACAACAGGGGCAGGTATTTCACGGGGTGAAGACCAGCATGACGAAGACTAAGCCGTGGGAAGTCTTTCATGTCTTCCTCAGACTAGGACTCACCTCTTTTGGCGGACCTATTGCTCACCTTGGATATTTCCGAAATGAGCTAGTGTCTCGCCGGCGGTGGATCAGTGAAGAGCACTACGGACAGCTGGTCGGGCTCTGTCAGTTCTTACCCGGCCCTGCCTCAAGCCAGGTAGGTTTCGCTTTGGGATTCATCCGAGGTGGCTACCTGGGAGCGGTAGCAGCTTGGACGGCGTTTACCCTGCCCTCGGCACTATTGCTCGTGTTATTCGCCATCGGCGCCGTGAATTTGGACGGTGCGATCGCAGAAGGTCTCGTCATCGGCCTGAAGGCGGTGGCCGTTGCTGTGGTCGCACACGCTGTGTGGGGCATGGCAAAATCCTTAACACCTGACCTGCGGCGCATTCTCATCGGGATCGTTGCCGTCGCCCTCGTCTTAATCCTCCCCTCGAATATCGGTCAAATCGGCGCCATCGTGGCCGGAATCATTGCCGGCGTCATCTGGTGCCGTCACCTGGTTCAGACACAGCCTGCCCCACTCAGCGTGGAAATCTCCAAATACGTGGGCATCATCAGCGTTGTACTCTTTGCGGTCTTGCTGTTCGGCTTACCAATCATCACTGCCCTCTGGGACGACCCCTGGGTGAGCTTGACGGACGCGTTCTACCGTGCCGGTGCCCTGGTCTTCGGTGGCGGCCATGTCGTCTTACCCCTACTCCAAGCCGAGCCTGCGGTCACAGAAGCAGTCAGTCAAGATCAATTCTTGGCCGGTTACGGTGCGGCCCAGGCGGTACCTGGACCGTTGTTCACGTTCGCAGCATTCCTCGGGTTCGAGATGGGATCCGGTGGGAGCGCATGGCTGAGTGCAGCCCTGGCACTGGTCTCCGTCTTCCTTCCAGGTATTCTGCTTCTGTTGGCTACCCTGCCATTTTGGTCCAAGATTCAGCAGAACCAGGTGGCCCGTTCTGCCGTTCTCGGGGCCAATGCTGCCGTTGTCGGCATCATGACAGCCGCGCTGATCACTCCCATCATCACCGAAGGGATTACCGGATATGCCACACTGATCATCGCCGTGGGGTGTTTCGCCTTACTACTGTTCGCCAAAGTCCCAGCATGGTCGGTGGTGCTCATCGGTGGATTGGTTGGTGTGGTAGCTTCGGTGACCGATGTGGGGCTGACCTGGGTCTAATTGCGACCCCCGTTATCGCGGTATGGGCTGTGAGACGGGGAAGCAAACTAGTGCCAGTTTTTGGACCTCGGGGTGTTGCGAATGGTGACGTGGTGCATGGCCTCCGGACCAATCGATTCAAAGTGCACTACATACGGCAGTCTGTGACGACTGCTTGATTGCTCTCGTCAACAGGTGGTCTAGTGTCTGACGTTATTGACCGAAATGGTATCCGTACACGTCTGCAGAAAATGGCTGTTTTCTGGCGGGATCGAATCAACCAATGGCGTGCAGAGGGCACCGAGTCAGGAACACAGAAACGCTATGCCCAGCAATTCTGGTCAGACCTGATGAAGTGTTTCACTTCTTTTGGTCCGGTGTGGTGATCGGTAAGGCAAAAGCCCGACGAGACTCATAGAAAGCCCCCGCGTAGTAAGGGGTCGTGCCTCACAGAAAAATCCCCGCGAAATCCTTCTCCCGGGCCACCAGGCACGACGACGATGGGGTCATGGTCGACAAGGACGTATCTATGAGCAGCCGAATCGAGATCACGAAGAACTACGCCACCGCCTACACGCAAGCGCCGAAGAAACCTAAAGCCGCGATCCTCGATACCGTCACCGAACTCACCGGGTGGAACCGCGACCACGCCCGCCAGCAACTCACCCACCGTACCCGGCAACCCAAAGGACGCGCGACAGCCACAGTCGCGGTCATCGACAGGCCGAAGACGAAGGCCCGCAAATACTCCTACGACGCGGTCAAGATCTTGCCATACGTGTGCTCGATCGCCGGCGGCATCTGCGGTAAGTACCTCGCCACAGCCATGAAAGGCCTACTGGACTGCCTCGAAGCCCACCCACCTGATCCCGGGCAAAGGCCGCTACAACCACAGCGTGCGTGCCGAGCTGTTGGCGATGAGTCCGGCGACCATCAACCGGTACCTCAAACCAGTCCGTGACAAGGACCCCCTGCCTGGGAAGTCAGCGACGAAGCCCGGGAGCCTACTGCGTAACTCCATCACCGTGCCCAAGGCCGGTGACGAACTCGACGACGAACCCGGCTTCTTCGAAATCGATACCCTCGCCCACTGCGGCCCGACCCTCAACGGCGAGTTCGCCCGCTGCGTGAACGACACCGACATGCACACCGGGTGGGTCTATACCCACCCGATGAAGAACAACGCCTCGACCCACGTCGTCGATGCCTGCACACAATTCGTGAACTCTGTGCCCTACCTGGTGACCGGACTCGACTTCGACAACGGGTCCGAGTTCATCAACCACAACCTCATCGACTGGGCCGCTGACCGCAAGATCTTCTTCACCCGGGCACGCCCGGATACGAAGAACGATCAGGCCACCATCGAATCGAAGAACAACCACCTCATGCGCCGGTACGGGTTCTCCTACCGCTACGACACCGCGACCGAGCTACAGCTCCTGCAACGCCTGTGGCCGCTGGTCAACGACCGCCTGAACTTCTTCACTCCGAGGAAGAAACCGACCGGGTATTCCACCGATCATGTCGGCCGCCGCAAACGCGTCTACGACTCTGCCAAGACACCGTATCAACGATTGCTGGATTCCGGGATCCTCAACGCCCAGCAGAAACAAGAGCTTCAGAAGTACCGGGCAGGTCTGGATCCGGTCGGCCTGGCTGCCGAGAAAATCGACCAGATCCAGCACCGGTTGATCAAGCTCGCTGCGGGCAAGACTGCGAGACTTGAACGCCAGATCGAGAAAACTCAGGCCCAACCGGACCCCGCGGGCATCAAGGTCCACCACACCCGGGCCGGCTGAGACCCCGGTTAGCGGGGAAAATATGTGTGAGGCACGACCTGCAATTCCCGGGGATCTTGACATGAGGCACTCCGGGGTCCCTTGATCGCTAGGTCAGTCTTCTCCGGTGTCGTCTGGGTCTGGTGGCGGGCGGCCCGGTAGCAGACTCTCCACGGTGGCCCATTTGTCTGCTTCGGCAGCTTCGAGCACTACGGCTAAGAGTTCCGGGTCTGATCTGCGCAGGCGGTCGTATCCACGGCCTTCGGCCAGCCACCGGGCCGGGGCTGACTCGGTATCGTCGATGATGTCCTCATCGGTCTTGTCGTTGACGTCGAACCTGTCTTTGAGTCCCCGGCTCCAGGTGATCGCCCGCCGGCCCTTGGTTCCTGCAACGTACTCACCCCATAGCCGGCGGCGTTACCCCGGCCGATGCTTGCGATCGCCTTGCCGATGCCCTTGACACCGGCGATGATCGCCTCGGCGGCCAGATTCGCTTTGAGCACGTCCCCAAAGACGCGGGTCTTATCCCCGGTGTCGTCCATCTCGTCACCGAGATCATCGACTGCGTCCTCCAAGTGCCCGGCGTCCTTGGCAGCGTCTTTCGCGTCATCGCCTGCCCCGTCGGTCTCGTCACCGAACTCGCCGAGCGCATCGTTGTTGGCCTTGAGTTCTTTTTCTAGCTCGTTGAGCTCAGCTCCGGCGTTGTTGAGCTGGATCTGCCAGTTCTTCGTGCGCGAATCGTTCTCCCCGAACGACTCGGCCGAGTTCTCCAGCGCGGCCTTGAGTGTTTCGATCTTGGCCTTTTGGGTCTCGATGTCTTTAGCCAGCACCTGGTTACGAGCCGTGAGCGCATCCGCACTGGTGGCGTTCTTCCCGAACTGGGAAGCCACCAGTTTCATCTCCGAGCCCAGCACCCGCATTTCACGGTTGATGTCGGTGATGGCCCGCTTGAACTCGCGTTCACCTTCCAGACCGATCTTGAGACCAAACGAGCTATCAGCCACGGTGAAGGTCACCTCCTCGAACTAGAATTAGGTAGTGGGAATCGTCCGCGATGCGAGGGAGCACAACGTGAGTGACACCGATATTGATGTGCGCCGGTTCGCGAAACTGCTTGCAAAGCTGGATGCGCATTTGCCGATTTCTGATGCTATGGAACAAGCCGATCCACAAAAGAATGGGCGCTGGTGGTCCTCGCAGCGTGAACACATGGCGGAGTGGTTCGCATCGCAAGCGACGACCGGCAGCGGAGCGTTCATGCGGAAAGAACCGAATGTGTCGGCGAAAACGACCTATAACCGGCTTCAACACCCCGAAGGGCTGGTCTGGATTGCTGAGGCGCTCGGAGCCGATACCGATCTGGTCCAGCGTGTGGCTGACGAAGCGTTGACGATTCCCAGACGTTCCCGCAGTGCATTTGTTCGCTCGCACCTACCGTGGGAAATGATCGCGCAGCTGGCTAAATCCCGGCTGGGATGATGTCGTCGATGAACCACACCCGTGCTGGTTTCGCTCGTCCTGTCTCGATCCGCCAGCAGTCCACCAGGTCCAGGAGCTCGCCGAAGACCATCAGGCCCACCTCGTCTTGTCTCAGGCCGAGGTGGGCTAAACCGATGTAGGTCAGGCGGGTGAACACTGCCTGGTCGGATTCGACTATCCGTCCGCTGAAGCATCGTGCGAGGGATGAGATGGGTGACTCCGGTCCAATTTCGCAGGGTCGCTTTCTTCCGCCCGTTGGCCGTGCCAATCATGAGGAAAAGTTGTATTGTTCTGACCACCACTGGTGTCTATCTCTCCCCGTTACATTTATTTATAGGTCCTTCTAGGGTATTTCTTAGGTCTATCTAAGGAGCTGGTCGCTGGCTCTGGTATGGCTGTGTTGCCCTGTCATTTCATGGTCCGGGGGTGTTGCCGCCAGCGGTCCAGGACGCGCGTTGACTTCTCATAGGGATGCGGCCCAAGCAGTGTGTTGAGGTTTCTTCGTCACGTGGGTGCAAGCATCGGGTGTCATGATCACAGCGGCCTTGCTACCAGCAGTGAGCAAGACTGCCATGACAACAACCTACGATGTGATCCTGGGGCTAGACGTTGGTAAAAGCGCACATGACGGATGCGCCCTGACAACCACCGGCGAGAAACTCTACGACCGGGAATTACCGCAAGACGAAACCGCATTGCAAGACGTCATCGTTCAGCTCCAAAGGCACGATTCAGTGCTGGTGGTGGTCGATCAGCCTAACACCATTGGTGCCTTACCGATCGCGGTGGCCCGAGACTGTGACGCCACCGTGGCATACTTGCCGGTCTTGGCGATGCGCAAGGCCGCTGATCTGTATCCCGGCCGGCCCAAAACTGATGCCCGGGACGCGTTCATCATTGCTGATACTGCCAGAACCATGCCCCATACGCTACGAGCCGTGGATCGGGAATCTGATCTGTTCTCGGCGTTGAAAGTCCTGGCTGGGTTTGATGATGACCTGGCTCGGGAATGTACCCCAGCCATCAACCGACTACGATCCTTGCTGGTGCACATTTACCCGTCACTGGAACGAGTCTTCACCGGCACCGTCCTCACACGGCCCATGGTCCTGGAGTTGTAGATTCGGTATCACGGACCCCACGGCCTGCAGGCTGCTGACAAATCTGGGGTAAAACGCTGGGCGAAAAATCAGGCCCGCAAAGACCCCTCCGCGTTGATCGACCAGATCTTCGCGGCCCTAGCCGAGCAAACGGTCACCGTGCCTGGAACAGCTACCGTGGAACTGATCATCCCCAGGATGGCCGCCCAGATCAAAGAACTCAAAGCTCAACGCGCTCTGGTGGCCACCGAGGTGGAAACGATGGTCGATGCTCACCCTCTTACCCAGGTCTTGATTCCTATGCCAGGAGTCGGAATCAAGACCGCCGCCACGATCCTGCTCACTGCAGCAGACTTCAGCTCCTTCCCCACCCCAGATCACCTGGCCACCTACGCCGGCATTACTCCCGTAACGCGTCGCTCTGAGACCTCGATCCGAGGTGAGTCCCCGGCCCGCTCTAGCAATAAACAACTCAACAACGCCTTATTCCGATCCGCATGGGTGGCCTCCTGCCACGACCCGGTATCGAAAGCCCACTACAACAAGAAACGCGCAGAAGGCAAGAAACATAACGCCGCAGTGATCTGTCTGACACGCCGCCGCCTCAACGTCATGTTCGCCTTGGTCCGAGATGGCAACTTCTATCATGCCGCCCCAAACAAAGTTCCCCAAGCAGCTTGACTTAAAGCACAGGGGACACCCCCCATTTTCCAACTTCGGTATCCCGCGTTTTCGTGTGGGGTATTTCCTCCTGTACAAGATCTGCTGGATGTGTTTTCCAGCACAGATGCCTGATAGTTAATGTAACATCGGTTACATCACGGCACGAGAACCACCGCTTGTAGAAAGGTCCGCGTTGACAATTCCCAAGAGTTCGCCGAAACGACTGGATCCGTCGACTGCCGCCGAGATGCTGTCCATTCCGCACGATGCTTCGCCGAGTGTCATCGATCAAGCTACCGATCGAACCGTCGAACTTATTTCCGCCGAGGGGCGAAAGTCTCAACAACATCATGTTCGTGATGCTCGCCGAACTCTAACTGACCCCGAGTGGGCAGCCCGCGAACGAGTAACTCTCGGTTACGCCGGGTTCGCCGCGCTCCTGCTCACAGAGGTCGCCGCTTTTGTATGCGCATTTCAGCTCATCACCGGCTGGGACGCTTTTTTATCTATAATCCCCGAGGACGTCACCCCACCGGAGAACATGGTTTTCGCACCACTGATTCTCAACATCCTCTGGTTTGCAGCCATCATTTGGAGACCTTTGTCTCCACTAGGTGGCCGGAACCAAGCAAGAAAGCTATTCTGGAGCGCTCTTGGCCTAGCACTCGTGGCAGACTTGGTGGTTGCAACCTCCGTTGTCTTCTCAGACGTCGATACACCGTATGCGTTCTCACCATTTATCACCATCGTGATCGCGCTCGTGCTGTGCACCACACTTGACTTGCTCGCCAAGAACCGAGAAGAGAAAGGTGGATTCCCGTGAATATCACAACACGCATCGCTCATCTTCGACAATCCATCGGTTCACTGGCAGGACAAGCTCACGTTGCCCAAACAGATGCTGAAAAGCGAATCTCCGCAAATCGTGCTGAAGCCAGCGAACAGCTCCAGCACGCAATCCAAGACGCCGAGGCCGTCTATCGATCAGGTGAAATTTCTGCCACAGCTTCCCGCGAGAACGCGGTCGCACGATTACTCAGCGAACTACGAAAAGCAGACCCATCGTCCCGTGTTCGAGACATTCCTGAGAATGGAGGAGTCCGTGCCCCAAATCCCCTTACTCGGGTTGGGACCATTCACGGACAACGGGGGGATGAGGCCCCGCTCAGCATTCCTTTGATCGATAGTTCAGGGGTCGTTATCAGTTCAACCCAGCAGACACGCGAACTCGCCCTACAGCTAGTACGGTCTGTGGTCGCCGATGTCGTCTCCCAAATACCCGCCCTACACCTGCGGCTGAGTCTCTTCGACCCCAATGTCAGTAGTGAACTCGCCGATTTCGGACCCCTCAAAGACGCACGACCGCAAACCGCACCGAAGCCTATGTCAGAAGTGCACGAACTACGCCAGCGTTTGGGCGAGATCTTTGCGCACGTACAAGAAACGGCGTCCATGCTCAAACAAGTACAGTCCCCATCGTTGTCTGAGTATTGGAAAACACTCGATACCCCTGAAGGCGAATACCACGTGCTGGTTTTGCTCGACTATCCAGCGGGACTCGATAAAGAAGGAGCACAGCGACTGGCCAAGTTCAGTCACGTTGCGAATAAGGGAGCGTTCCTCATTGTCTTGCGCACGCTGGACCACGATATGGACGAAGATCTCGTTACCGCCGATGAGAAGATCCTTTCCGGCTGTGAACACGTTATTGTCCATCCACATTCGATAGAGATTGCCGGATACCCTCCCTCTGACCGATTTCAGACTCACATTTCCTACGACTCGACGGCTGTACGAGATGTCGTGAAGGACGCTGTTAGAACCGCCCGGGAGGCAAAAGGTCCGGTCATTCCGCTTCAGTCGGTGCTCCGGGATAGTGATGTCGAATTCTGGCAGTCGAGTGCTATAGACGGTCTCGAAACCGTCATTGGCAGATATCAAAAAGAGCCACTGATCGTGCGACTGCGTGGCGCATCGCCGCCGATCGCTAATATGCTGATCGGTGGTGCTGTCGGGCAGGGCAAGTCCAATCTCCTGCTTAATATCGTCTACGGATTGGCCTACGCGTACCCGCCTGAGGAGCTCGAACTCTATCTGTTGGATTTCAAGGAAGGTCTTGAGTTCAAGAAGTTCGGTCCCGACAAGAATGGGGAAAACTGGCTACCCCATGCCTCTCTCCTGGGCCTCCACACGCGTCAGGAAGATGGACTTATAGCGTTGCGTAACATCCAGCAACGGGTCGAGAAGCGAAAAAGACTCTTCCAAAACGCCGGAGCTGAAGACTACGAAACCTACCGCCGTATGGGCCATGAGATTCCCCGATTGGTCGTCGTTATCGACGAGTTCCAAGTACCGTTCTCGGGGAATAACGCTCAGTCCGAAGAAGCTGTCACACTCATCGAGCAGTTGTCCAGGCAAAGTCGTGCCACAGGCACACATCTTATTTTGGCCTCGCAAGCTCTGTCCGGAATCGAGGCACTTCACAGCAAACGGGATTCGGTTTTGGGACAGTTTCACGCGCGCCTATCGTTGAAGAATAACGCGAGCGAATCTGAGATGTTCTTCTCTCACGAAAACAGAGCTGCCGCGGACTTAACCTATCGTGGCGAAGTCATACTCAACGAGAATATCGGCGAAGATGTCGATAAAAATAAACGGGGAATATGTGCCCTCGCCGACCGATCGTTCATAGCATCTCTTCAGACCCATATGTGGGAGCAGTCTGCTGGAGGAATACGCCGTTATCCGTTTAGGTTCACCCCTGACAGTTACATGCCGTTCAGCGCACACGGCAAGTTGGACCTTGAAACCGACGATCCCGAAGATATCGTTCTCGACCTGGGCCGCCAGCTTAGCGTCGAGGAGCAGTCGGCGACCTACACGATGAACGATGATGTTAATCAAGCATTGGCTGTTGTTGGAGCCAGCGGTGGTGAAACCGCTGGCATCTTGGCGGCCGCGGTCCGATCTCTCTATCTCGCGCGCCCCCAGGAACAAATCTTCGTGGTCAACGTTGATTCTGCAACCCGCCCTGCCTGGCTCGACGGTCTCGAAGCCCGTGAGCCCGCACTCGCTCGTCAGCTCAGGTACATCGCACGGGAGCAGGCCAGCGAATTTGTTGCGGACTCACTACCAACGATGCGCGATGCATCCATCATCATGCTCGGTCTGCAGAAGATTCGTGGTCTTAGCGACCGCCTGAACTCAGATCCGGATAGTTTTACGCGACTCGATCCTTCTGACTTCCTCGCAGAGCAGATTGGCGACACACCAAGCACCAATCTCCGGTTTGTTCTTCGTTTCGGGAGCATTGAGTCGGTCAAGTCGGTTTTCGGGTATCGCGGTAATGTCATCGGCTGCTATGCGCTCGTCAACCAAGACAAAAACACGCTGCTCGACGTCACACAAGAATATAACTTCCCAATACCGACTGACTCACCACGTTTCGTGTTGCACTCTCGGGGCACCGGAGGATCGACGTTGACTGCCGTGCCCTATGAAGCCCCCTTGCTGAAGGAGACGAATTGATGAACGGTGGATCACTGACGAACGCAGAAGCCGTCGCCCGTTACCGGACGCTGGTTGAGAATTTACTGAAGGAAGATTCATCCTTTGAACGCCAGATCTCCGGGCATGACAAGACACGAACGTCCTCGATCCACACGGCGCAACACGAGCATGATTCCCAAATGCGGCGGCTCGAGGAAACCTCAGCCCGGGTGAAAAAGATGTGGCAGGACACTGTCGACTTCGCGGAAGGCACCGGATCCGAAGCGACCCCGCCACAAGACATTATTCGTTTCGAAGACAGTAATCGTATCGACAACGAGCGTGAGCGGTTAAGGCAGGAGTGGGAAATCGTCAGTCGAGATCACGCCCAGCTGGAGGCGATCCAACGTTTCGATGACGAAACCCGCAGTTCCCGCATCATAAACCGGGTTCTCTTGCTGATGGCAATTCTTACTCCCACGATCGGAGCTGTTGTCGTTCTGATCAGAGCCGCACTCATGTACTTAGGAGGATAGTGATGTCCGTTCTCGAAAATCTTCGTGGCCTGACTTTAGAGCTCTCCGCCGACACGCAACGTACCGGTGAGAGTCTCAGTGCCTATAGCCATGAATTCAACAAGCAACGAGTCCGCATTAACGATACGTTGCGTGGTAGCACTCAGCGGAAAGATCAGGAACTGATGGCCACCGTAGACGATGCGGAACGCCAAGTACGACAAGCGGTTCTTGCACTACAAAGAGCCAGCCGTGTCGCCCGCGATTATGCACATAATTTGTAAGGACCGTTTTAATGTACGCACAAGAAATTTCTCGACTCAAATCCGAGATTTCTGAGCTTCAGAACCTTAGGCATCGGATTTCCTCCGCCAGTGGCCGTTGCGAAAGACTCATTGCCCGTCTCGAACCGATCGCCGAGAGAGCGCATCTTGCCACTGCGGGGAGTATTTCAGAACAGCATCACCAGATGGTCGGCGCAGCGACAGAAGCACACCGGCAACTACGTTCTACTCGGGAACGACTCAGCGATTCGGCACACGCCGTCCTGTCGCAGTTGCACCGTCTCGAAGCTGAAATCTCGCGGCTTCGAAGCTTGCAACAGGAGGCAGAACGCCACGAAGCCTCAAGGAGATGATGATGACATCAGAAGTTGAACGTCTCATATTCGCTCTGGACGAGTTGGCTCGCGAAGCCGATTCCTTTGCACGGGAAAGCTGGGACTTGAGTCGAGACATCGGTGGTCTTTCGGGTTCTATGACAGATATTTCAAGTACCATCTCGCTAGAAACTAGTCACCGCGCGGCAAGAAACGCCCATGAACAAGCTATCGCAATAGCCCGCGCGGCACGCTCCTATACTGACCGGCTCTGATACGAGGGATAACCTTTTGTCTGGATCACCCGGTGACGGAACGTGTCGCCGAAACTCTAAAATGAGTTCAGCAACGAGAACGCATCACCTGTGATTACTGAGCTTCTACAGCTCCCGTTCCTTTGCCTCAAGTTGTTTCAGAGTCAGCCCATCAGCGTTTTTCCACAGATCGAGACCATTAAGGCTACTGCCACCCACAAAGCATGCAGCAGTGGAAGGACTACCGAGTAGCAAATCCGATGTGAGGACATCATCCGAGCCGATATGGTCTCGGTACTTTTCTCGCAATTTTCGAATACCGCGCCTTTCGCCACTGGTGGTGATGTCATCATCGGGCCTCAACCTCGCACCTGCCAGCACGATGAATCCATCGCTAGCTTGCCGTCCTCGAGCTTCAGTTCCTGCGTAACTGAAGTACAGCGTTGGTTCATCAGCCGGTTCCTGCTCGACTGGATTGACCACGTTGTGGTCCTTGGACTCGTCAACCGGGTCAAACATCTTATATCCCAGTGCTGCGACGACTAGTTTAACGTTGGCTATGAATTCTCTAAGCTCGGCTTCTTTCTCTTCGGTCACGGTACCCGGCGACGGGTCATTGGCGTTGGTGACCCTGAATCGCCCAGCGTCCTTGGCCAAGGTAAAGAAGCTGTTTTCGAGAAAACTGATTTCGGTGGCCCCGAAGGAATCGTCCGAGGTCACAATGGCGATCGCGTGGGTCCAGTAGTCTAAGCCGTCCTGACCAATATGCTCAAGAATCCGCCCGAGAACGCCCTTGCCGTTCTTTCGTTCTCTGGCTTGGCCGATATAGACCTTTGGGGTTTCGTCTTCGGTACCCACCAAGAAATACACGCCGGTTTGTTTCAGATCATCTCGAGATTTCGCCTCTTGAAGCATCGTGCGAGGGATGAGATGGGTGACTCCGGTCCAATTTCGTAGGGTCGCTTTCTTCCGGCCGTTGGCCGTGCCATCCATGAGGAAAAGTTGTATTGTTCTGCCCACCACTGGTGTCTATCTCTCCCCCTAGCGTCTGGTGCCCTGTGCCACCCGGATGATCATGCGTTCCACTGAATAGTCCGGGTCCCGGGCCAGGCCTTTAGCCTCGGCATCTGCCTGAGCAATCAGCTCGATGGCCTGAGCGATCCCCGGCGCGGTCCAGCGGCGGGTGGTTGCCGCAATTCGCTTGGCCTGCCAAGGCGCAACACCGAGGGTCTGTGCAATTTGTCCTTGCCCAATTCTGGCATCAATGATTCTGGCGATTTGGCGGGCCTTCATTGCCAGCGCTGCGGTAATGGCCACGGGCGAGACGCCGGTCAGCAGGGAATGCCGGAGCAGTCCGACGGCTTGAGCGATCTGGCCATCTAAGGTGGCATCGGCGACTTTGAATGCGGTGGCCTGCACACGCCCGCCATAGTAGCGGTCGACGACCTGCTCGGTCACGGGGCCTTCCACGTCTGAGATCAGCTGGTCCACAGCTGAGGCCAATTCACCCATATCGGAACCGACCGCGTCCACCAAAGCGCGGATAGCTTCGGAGGCGACCTTTTTACGGTGGACTTTGAACTCTTGCGTGACAAACTCCAACTTGTCGCGGTCAGACTTGATGCTTTCGCACTCGACCACAGTGCCCGACTTCTTGAGGACGTCGAGAAGTTTCTTACCCCGGTTACCCCCGGTATGTCGCATCAGCAAAGTGACATCGTCGGCCGGGTCCTTGACGTATTGCAACGCCTCGGCGAGGAACGCATCGTTCATTTTCTGTAAGTCATCGACCTGGATCAATTTAGCTTGGCTAAACAGCGAAGGACTCGCCAACATGGTCAGTTGGCCCGGCTCGTAGTCAGCTGCGGAGAGTCGGTGGGTTTCCAGATCTGGTTCTTGCTCCCGTACGGTAGCCCGCACACGATCAGTCACCCGCATCGCGATGAAATCTTCCGGACCACGCAACAACATGATCGGTGCGGGTTCAACGGTCCGCCAGGAGGCGGTGGAGGCGCGTTTGGTACCAGCGGGCATGGTCTCTAGTCTAGTCGCGCAGTCGACGGGATTAGTGCGTTGTCTTCCACTTCCAAACCATAGTGACCATGTTCATCGGTTCTGAGCACTGAGCCGTAGGTTTCAATCGCCTCCACGATTTCATCAGCTGGATGTCCATAACTATTCTCCTCACCGACACCAATAAGACCCACACTCGGTTCAAGATGGTGAATGATCTCCGTTCCACCGTTGCGAGCGCCGTGGTGGCCGACCTTCAGGACATCGATGTGTTCTGGAACCTCATCCTCACGAATCAAACGTGCCATCGCGTCTTCTTCGAGGTCTCCTGTGGTGAGCACCGAGAGGCTGGTTCCGTCGTAGCTGATCTGCAGGTGCATGACGATGGACGCGTTGTTCTCGTTGGTGGCGTTGCGATCGGCCGCAATCACCTGCCAGTCGACCATGATTTCCTCATCGGCCACGTCTCCGGTGGTGTCACCCTGCATCCCGGGTTCGGCGTGGACGACCAGACTGTGATCTAGTGGCAGGCTGGCCGTCTCGTCTGCCGTGGAGTACAGCACCGACTCGATGGTGTCGGTTGCCTCAAGGACCCCATCTATTCCTCCGTAGTGGTCCTCGTGGTGGTGAGTGACCACCAATAATTCCACGTGGTCAATGTCGTGTCGGTTCAGACAGGCGGCGGCTAAGTCCTCTTCTGGGCCGGTGTCGATTACGATTGCGGAGTTCTCTGCAGTACGAATCAAGAACATGTCTCCCTGTCCGACATCGCACCCGAGCATGACCCAGTTTTCACCGACTCGTTGTTGTGGTGCCGGAACCAGGACCGCAATCTGAGCCATCAGCGCCACCAACACCACCACAACGCAGATCACCAGACCTTTCTGGCGCACCAGCCGGGTGGGAGAGATCGCGACGGCCAGCCGTGTTGTGAGAGTGGGGCGAGGGTAGCTGGTCACCGCCGGTGGGGTGCGACGTTGCCACCGCATCAGAACATATAGTCCGCACATCGCTCCGGCCAGGTGCAGGATAGTCACGACCCCTCCCAGGGCTCCTTCAGGCCAAGCAACCAGCGCTGCCGGCCAGGAAGACACCCACAAGGCAATAGCCCCAATTCCGGCTGCGGGCACAGCGATCACGCTCAGGATGAGTCCCGAGACCCAGGGAAGCACCGGAATGAGGAACGCGGCCAGTGTTCCGGGAACCGTGATGAACGGGACCAGCGGAGCCGCCAGCAGGTTCGCCGGGACAGCAAAAAGGTCGACGTTTCCGGTCATCGAAATGATGATGGGCTGACAGGCCACCTGGGAGACCGTGGACACAGCCAGCGCCGCCGACACGAGGGTGGCCACCACATCGGGTACGACCCTAGCCCTAACCAGCAGAGCTTCTAGGGCTTGTTGTAGAGGTGCAGCGGCGATGACAATGGCCAGTGTCGCTGCCAAGGACAGTTGGAACGCCGGGTGTTGTGCGAGCTGTGGTAAGAACACGAGGATGCCGATCACCGCACAACACAGCACCGGTAGGGCGTGTTTACCTCGTCCGAAGAAGATCACCCATGCTGAGATCGCACCCATCACCCCGGCGCGCACCACCGACGGTTCCCAGCCGACGATGTCGACGAAGATCACCAGGGTCCCTAACACTCCGGTCAACACCACAGCCGGTGGTGCCCGCAAAGAGCGCAGTGCTAATGTCACCGCACCGGCAATCAAGGAACAGTTAGCTCCCGATACCGCGGATAGGTGGCTCAGCCCGGCAGTTTTCATCGCCTCGTTGAGCTCATCGCTTTCCGCTGAGCGGTCTCCCAGAATGAGCCCGGGCAGAAGTTGCTCGGCGGTGCCGAACGTGTCGCGAGAGTGCTCGCGTAGCCCTGAGCGGATGATCTCTCGTCCAGTAGTCCCGGTGCTGTCGTGGATTGCTGGCCGCTGACAGTCTCCAGGTTGGGGCCCGGTATCGGCGGAGAAGAACACCGTACCCGATCCCTCGGCCGGCTGTGGCGTCCCAAACAGGCAGATGTGGTCACCGACGGCGACCGTGGCCCACCGCTCATCGTTGCTGGAAATCATCAACTCGGCCGGGTGGTCGATCTCGGTGAGCTCGGTACCGAATCGCTCGACACTGGCCTGCACGAACCAGCGAGTACCAAATTGTCCTGCCGAGGACGTCGGGGTTTCCTCCACCTCGACGTGGACTCGGATCTGTTCTTGGGCTGCCACGGCCTCGGCCCACCCGGATTCTTCGGCCTGTAGCCGCTGGTGGAAGGCACTGGTGACCGGTGCCAGGGCCAGCCACAAGCCCAACGCCAGAACGGCTGTCAGGCGAGCCACCATCCCGGCGCGTCGGTGCGTACCCGTCCGGCGACGTGACCGAAAGAACAACCCGGTACAGATCAGTCCCAGCCCTAAGCACAGCAACGGGATCGCTCGGGCCTTCTCGACCGAGAGGCTCGGAATCCATAAACATCCCACCAGGCTGACTCCCACCGCCGGAAGCAGTCGGATATCGACCGGTAGCACCCGAGGCGGCTCGATACTGTGTCGGAGGTCGGGGGTTTCAGAAGCTGACGAGACCATCGAGCCGTTCCAACGTCGCCGGACCAATACCGGAGACTGCTTCTAAATCCGCCAGTGACCCAAACGGTCCGTGGTGGTCGCGATGGTGGATGATCTTTTCCGCGGTCGCCGGCCCGACACCCGGCAAGCTCTCCAGTCCCGCCGCATCAGCCGTATTGACGTTGACCGCTTCCCCATCGGCTACTGGCTCTCCCCCACCACCGGTTGTGCTGGCACCACCCGATCCGGCCGGAGCCTGGTCCTGGCTGTCCTGATCCGGTACAAGAATCTGTTGACCGTCCTGGACAGGGGCGGCCAGGTTGAGTCCTTCCAACACCGCATCCTCGGTGGGCCCGCCGGCAGCATCCAGCGCGTCGATGACCCGATCCTCGGTGGTCAGTTCGTAGACCCCTGGGTTGGCGACCTCACCGACCACGTGGACCACCACGTGAGGCTGGTCTGCACTGATATCTGCCCCGTTGTCCTGACTGTCGCTACCGTCCACATCAGCAACCGCAGTGTCAGCCCCGGTTTCTTGGAGCTCGATGCGGTCTTCGACCTCCCCGGTGTCATCAGCTGATGCGGGCAGGTTGATGGACAGCCACCGGAACAGCCACCACGTTCCGGCGATGATCACACAGATCACCAGCGCGGAGACGGCAATGCGTGTCCGCCATAAGGGTGAGGAACTGTCCTGGGTAACTGCAGTGTCTGGTCCCGTGTCTGGTCCGTCGGCTGGATGGTGATGCTGGTGTTGGCCCATGCTCCCAAGCTTGCCGACAGGACGCCAGCTGATCAGCCCACGGCCACCAACTGTGGACAGTGGCCCTTGTCTCGTGCGTCTAGAGAATGGTGCTGTAGTCCAGCTCGGGGCTGATGCTCACACCTAGGGCGCCTAACCCCAGGTGAGCTACCAGCACGGCCGGGATCATCAGCACCGGCACTGGTGCGGTGGAGTATTCATCGATGCGGGCGGCCAGCTCCATGGCGGAGTCGAGATTGCCGTAACCGTGTACGGCCAGGCGGATGGGGCGTTGTGTGGCAGCTTGGGCGACTTTATCCACCATGATCTGTTGGGCTTTGGCAAAATTCCGGGGTCGGTCCATCAACTGGATGGCTCCCTCGTTCAGGGTCAGCACCGGCCGGACCTGGAGTAGTTGCCCCAGCAGACCGGTCAGTGGCGGAATGCGTCCACCTTTGCGTAACTGGTCCAGGTTTGGGACCGTGAAATACACCTGCGAGGCTGTGGCTTGTTCATCAATGAGCTGTGTCAGCTTGGTTGCCGGAATGCCGTTATGGCCACGGACCACCGCATCCACCACCGCGTATCCCATGGCCATTCCGGAGGTCAGGGTGTCGACGATCTCGACCGGAATGGGTGATTGGGTGGCTGCCAGTCGGGCGGCTTCCACGGTGCCGGAGATCTTGCCGGAGACGTGCACCGAGACAATGGACCCGTAGCCCTGTTCGGCGATCCGCTCGTAGAGTTGCCGGAATTGTCCCGGTGCGGGCCGGGAGGTGCGCACCGCAGTACCAGCTGCTAGCGCGATGGGGAGCTCGTCGTTGGTATCGGCAGAGCCATCGGAGTGGATCTGCTCGCCAATCATCACCGGCATGGCAATCTGGCGCAACTGGGAGCCGGTCGGTAGCGTGATGGCAACCGCTTCGGGAAGCGCCGAGGAGGTGTCGGTGACGATCACCGTCCGGTCTTTGCGGGGCGGTTTGATGTATCGTCCCAGACCGGGCACCTCGGCCCGGATTTTTCGGGCCCGGGTGTGCAGGTCGGTCAGCCAGCGGGTGTAGGTTGCCATACCAGACGGTGTCCTAGCCGGTCACGATATTGACCAGTTTGGGTTCCTTGACGATGATCTTGCGAATCTCGGCGCCGTCGAGGAATTTCTGGACTTTCTCTGAGGCCAGGGCTTTGGCTTCCAGCTCCTCGGCGGTAATCGAGGTCGGGACCTCGAACTTATCGCGCAGTTTGCCTTTGACCTGCACCACGGCGGTGATGCTGTCTTCCACCAATAGCTCGGGGTCGACGGTGGGCCAAAACGACCGGGACACCGACGGCTCGTGGCCCAACAACGCCCACATGTCTTCGGCGGTATAGGGGGCTACCAGGGACAGTAGCTGGGCCAGGACTTCCACGGCCTCACGCACGGCCGGGTCGGCGATTCCTTGCTTGCTGGAATCCACGGTTTTCCGGACCGTATTGACCAACTCCATGCACCGAGCGACGACCACGTTGAACTTGTGGTCATCCAGTAGAGTGTCGGCCTCATCGACGGTTTTGTGTGTCTTCTGGCGGAGCGAGACGGTTCCGGCGGAGGGGTCGGTACCGACTGGCGCACCGGATTCGTTGATGTCGCGGGCCAATCGCCAGGCCCGGGCGAGAAACTTCAGCGAGGACTGTGGGGACACCTGGGCCCAGTCGATATCGTCTTCCGGCGGGGAGGCAAAAACCATGGTGAGTCGTACGGCATCGACACCGAAGGTGTCGAGCTGTTCACCCAGGTCCACACCATTACCTAGAGACTTGGACATCGCCTTGCCCTGGTTGAGAACCTGCCCCTGGTTGAGTAGCCGGGAGAACGGTTCCACGAAGGAGACCAGCCCCATGTCGTAGAGGGCCTTGGTGAAGAACCGGGAGTACAGCAGGTGCAAGATCGCGTGCTCCACACCGCCGACATATTGGTCAACCGGTAGCCAGCGGTCCACGGCGTCCCGGTCCCAGCAGGCGGTGTCCACGTTCGGGGAGGCATAGCGGATGTAGTACCAGGAGGAGTCCACGAACGTGTCCATGGTGTCGGTATCTCGTTGTGCGGCACCGCCACAGTTCGGGCAGTCGACGTTGACCCATTCGGTAGCGGCCGCTAGTGGCGAGGTGCCTTTGGGTGCTAGCTGTTCGCCGGTGAGATTCTCGGGCTGGCGGACCGGAAGCTGGTCTTCGGGCACCGGGACTTCACCGCAGTCCGGGCAGTGAATGATCGGGATGCAGGCGCCCCAGAACCGTTGCCGCGATAGTAACCAATCGCGCAACCGGTAATTTACCGCAGCCCGTCCGGTTCCTCGGGCCTCCAGCGACTCAATGGCTTTGGCCTGGGCTGCGGTAGAGTCCAGGCCGGTGAGTTCTCCGGAGTTGACCAGGGTGCCGTGAGCGACGGTGGCGAGCTTGGTCTCTTCGGGGTTGTCTTCTCCGTTGTCGACTACCTGGCGCACCGGTAGGCCGATGGCGACGGCGAAGTCCATATCGTGCTGGTCGTGAGCGGGCACGGCCATAATCGCCCCGGTGCCGTAGTCCGAGAGCACATAGTCCGAGGCCCAGACCGGGATGCGTTCTCCGGACAGCGGGTTGATGGCGTAGCGCCCCAAAAACACGCCGGTCTTGTCCCGGTCGGTGGCCTGACGCTCAATATCGGAGACCTTCTTCAGCTCTTCCTGATAGGCCTCCAATTTGGCGCGGTGCTCATCATCAACGAGTTCGCCGGCCAGCTCAGCGTCGGCGGCCACCACCATGAACGTGGCACCGTAGAGCGTGTCGGCACGGGTGGTATAGATTTCGATCTCCGGGCCGTCTTCGATCTGGAAGTTCACATTCGCCCCGGTGGAGCGACCAATCCAGTTACGTTGCATGGCCAACACCCGGTCCGGCCACTTGCCTTCCAGGGCTTCCATGTCGTCGAGCAGGCGGTCGGCATAGTCGGTGATCTTGAAGTACCACTGGTTCAGGCTCTTTTTGGTCACCTGGGTGCCACACCGCTCGCAGGCGCCGTCGACGACCTGCTCATTGGCCAACACGGTCTGATCTTTCGGGCACCAGTTCACCGGGGAGTTTTTCCGGTAGGCCAGCCCGTGTTTGTAGAACTGCAGGAACAGCCACTGGGTCCAGCGGTAGTATTCCGGGTCCGAGGTGTGCAGCTCGGTGTCCCAGTCCACCGAGATGGCGTAGCGCTGGAAGGATGCCTTCTGGGTTTCGATGTTCTGGTAGGTCCATTCCGCCGGGTGGCTATTGCGCTTAATCGCGGCGTTTTCGGCCGGCAGACCGAAAGAGTCCCATCCGATTGGGTGGAGCACATCGTAGCCTTTGAGCATCCAATACCGGGAGACCACATCCCCCATCGCGAAGGCTTCGGCGTGGCCCATGTGCAGGTCCCCGGAAGGGTAGGGAAACATATCCAGGACATAGCGTCGTTCCCGGCTGCCATCATCAGCAGGAGCGAAAGTGCGGTGCTCGGTCCAGTAGGTCCCCCAGCGTTTCTCCAGGGTCCGGAAATCGTAGTCCGTCTCGTGGTGATCGGGGGCTGGTGAAGTCGAGTCAGTCACTGGATTCCTGTTCGAAAGGTGGGTGGTGGGGTTGGGCTCACCGCGGGTGAGCCGGTGAGCTGGTGGCACGGGGCCATAACGTCATTAGTCTAGTGTAGGTCCTCGGTCAGTTCCGCACGGATCTCAGTCATCCATGCGTCCAGATCCTGGACAGCATCGATCTCTTCTTGGCTATTGGGTTCTTCCAGATCAATCAAAAAGACGCGTTGCTCAGCTTCCCCCGGTAGCGATAGCTCCAGCACTTCTCCATCCTCGGAGCCTGCCCACTGTACCTCAGGGTGCAAGCCGGCAACCAGGCCCGCCTCCCAGAGCCCTTCGAGTCGCGCCTCATAGCGTGGGGCAAATCGGGCATTCTCGGCAGAGCCCGACCAGGCATCGGCGAGGCCGTCCGGCATGCGGGGGAACATCCCATGGCGTTGGGCGAAGCTGACTCCGACAGGAATGGGTCGAATGACATCCCCGACGGTGATCAGTCCGGGTCGTTCGGCGGTGACCACGAGCTGGCCGGTGGCTACTGTTTCGTCAAATTCCACTCGACCCAGGGTGGTTCCCAGTGCAATCCGCGCACCAGCCAGTGACTGGAGCTCTTCTAAGCCTGCCCTGACAACCAGGGTGTCGGCCGTCGGTTGAGCGGCTGTGGCCTTGATGTAGGTGGTCTGGGTTGTCGGTGCTATGCGAAGGTCCACGGTCACCTCAAGGGCATCGCACGGTGCGTCAGGTGCCAGACCATCGAGAGCTGTCACGGTGAACATGAGACCATGCTACGCCGACGTCAGTCGACAGAGACCCCACAGCAGTGAACGGCTCATGAAAACCATCACGGAGCGTCCACCGCTGTGGGGTCGGTGTCGTGAGGGGCTAGGGGTTCGTGCTGGCGACGACGGTTGAGAAGGTAGCCAAACCGGTCGAAGCAAGGCTACCTTCACCTGAGACCTCCCGGTCAGACTCTTCAGTCTGTTCAGGTTGATCACTTCCAGCGCCGGGAACAAAGCTCTTATCCCGTGAGGATTCAGAGCTTTCCGTGCCGTGCGATGAGGGGACGGAACGAGACGACTCCGGAGTATCCGAATGGCTCCACAAAATCTACTCTTTCGTAGGGTTCCACCCAATAGTATGTTCAATGGCTTGAGCCCAGCCGGCCAGGAGACGCTGACGGTCTGATTCGCTCATGTTGGGAGTCCACTCGTGTCCGGGCTGGCACAGCGAGGAAACCTCGTGATGGTCGGTCCACAAGCCCCCACCGAGGCCGGCAGCAAAGGCAGCCCCACGGGCGGTGGTTTCAATATCCGAGGCCCGCTGAACCGGGATTTGCAACAGGTCGGCTTGGAACTGCATCAGATCGTGGTTGACGGTCATTCCCCCATCAACCCGTAGCACCTCGGGGCCATCGACGCCGGTGTCTTCACTGACGGCGACCAGCACATCGCTGGTTTGGAAGGCGGTGGCTTCCAGCACCGCACGCGCAATATGTCCGGCGGTGGCGTAGCTGGTTAGGCCAATCATGGTGCCACGGGCGTCCGAGCGCCAGTAGGGGGCGAACAGCCCGGAGAACGCCGGCACAAAGTACACACCACCGTTGTCTGCTACGGTGGCGGCTAGTTCCTCGATCTCTTCCGAGGTCTGAATCAGCCCAATTTGGTCGCGTAACCATTGCACCACCGACCCGGCTTGAGCCACCGAGCCTTCCAGCGCGTAGTGCACGTCGTCTCCCTGCAGGTGGTACGCCACGGTGGTAATCAGGCCGTGGGAGGACCGCACGAGCTCGGTACCGGTGTTGTGAAGCACGAAGCATCCGGTGCCATAGGTGTTTTTGACCTGTCCGGAGTGGAAGATCCCCTGTCCGAAAGCTGCGGCCTGCTGGTCGCCCAATATGCCGGTGATGGGGATGCCGGTAAATCCCGACCCATCCGCCACGGTGCCGAAGTGGCCGGAACAGGGTTTGATACTCGGCAGGGCCGCCAGGGTCTCCTCCACTGGCAAGCCCAACAGCTCGATGAGTTCCCGGTCCCAGTCACCCTCGGTGAGGTTCATCAGCAACGTACGGGAGGCGTTGGTGATGTCGGTGGCATGGGTACTCCGGCCGGTGAGGTTCCACAAAATCCAGGAGTCGATGGTGCCGAACAACAATCGACCTTCTGCAGCCAGCTGGCTGACTTCGGGGACGTGGTCCCATAGCCACCGCATTTTCAGCCCCGAGAAATAGGAGGCCACCGGAAGACCGGATAGTTCTCGGGCCCGTGGCGAGCGCTCGGCCAGTCGGGCGACCATTTCGTCGGTGCGGGTATCCTGCCAGACAATGGCCCGGTGGACCGGACGTCCTGTCTGCACGTCCCAGGCCACGGTGGTTTCGCGCTGATTGGTCATCCCGATGGCGACAATATTCGAGGCGGTATACCGGCTACGCGCTAAGCACAGGGCCATCAGTTCCCGGATGTTCTGCCAGATCTCTCCGGCATCGTGTTCCACCCAGCCCGGGTGAGGGAAGTACTGGCGGTGTTCCCGTTGCGCGAGAGCCACCTGGGTGCCGTCGGCCGCATAGATCACCACCCGCGAGGAGGTTGTTCCAATATCGAGACTCATCACCACAGATTCCGCCATAGTTCCTCACCCTAACCGTTCAGTAGCCCATCTCACACTAGGCTGAAAGGGTGTTCACCAACTCCCCGACCCGCATTCGCTTCCGCGACCAGCTCTGTCCGCCCACCCCGGTGCGTGATACCGCGACCTTCACCGGGTTCCCGATGCGCTTTCCCGAACGCCGTCTTCTGTGGCTGGCCGACCCGGTCTCCGGAGAGCCCACCCCCACGGTTCTCTACCACTACCGTCCGGCAACAGGCACCACCCAAACCAGTACTGCTCACCGTCCCGATCCGGTGGTGATGGTCCACGGGTTCCGTGGCGACCACCACGGGCTCCAGTTGGTAGCCGATGCCTTAGCCGACCACGAGATATATATCCCGGACCTGCCCGGTTTCGGGGCATCCCCCGCCTTTCCCACCGCTCCGCACCGGTCGGAGGACTTCGCTGCGCTGATCAATCAGCTACCCGAGGCGTTGGGTCTGAGCACCTCCCCGTGGCTAGTGGGGCACTCTTTTGGCTCGATCGTGGCCAGCTATGCAGTCGCAACCGCCATTTCCGGTTCACCCGGTTGGCGCAGGCTGGCATTGCTGAATCCCATCGCCCGCCCAGCTTTAGCAACCGATGGCTCCTGGTTTCAGCGCGTCGGGACCGCAGTCACGGCTGGCTTCTATCGGGCCTGTGCAAGCCTGCCCTCCGCGTTGGGCCGGTGGGCGCTATCAGCCAGTCCGATGGTGTGGGCCACCGGTGCTGTGATGTCAGAGACCGACGACCGTCGTATCCTGGCCTACACCCACGACCAACACCAGCGGTACTTCTCGGAGTTCGACACTCCCCACAGCCTGTTACAGGCCTATCAGGCCTCCATCTCCACCACTGTCGCCGAGGCGGCTCCGGACATCACCGTCCCGGTGTTGCTGATTGCCGGTGGGAAAGACCCGCTGGCCTCGGTGGATGACCAGCGGGTGTTGGCTACACGGTTTGGTCCCTCGTCTCAGGTGCGGTTGGAGGTCATTGCCGAGACCGGGCATTTGATGCACTACGAGCAGGCCCCGGCCATCGGCAGGTTGCTGACCGACTGGATGAGTGAGGTGGCTTAGAGCTCGCGCACTCCCCCAATGCGAACTTTCACGCTGGTGGCCGAGCGTTCGGCCGACAGCACCGCCTTTTGAGCCCGCAAAGCGGCCTGGACGGTGCTGGCCACCCGGTGCGGGTAGAACAGCAGAGCCCGCCACCGGGGTTCTTCGGTAGCTTCCACCGTGGCCTCCACCGGGGTGGGCCCAATCCACGGGGACTGTTCGGCACGATAAGGCAACTGCACGCCGGTGATAAATTTGTGCACCTCGGCACTGGTGCCGGTCACCTCGGCCACCTGAGTGATCGGCGGAAACCCCAGCTCGGCCCGGTCGGCCAGGGTGCGGGAGGCGAAACTGACCGGGTCCATCCGCACCAGGGCTCCTACGATCTCTTGGTGGGTTGCGGTGACGACCACCAGTCCCCCATCGGATGCCGAACGCACCAGCGTGGCGGCTTGCATCCAGTGGCTCATCACCGTCTCTGGAACCATCAGTCCCTCTCGTTGTAGCTGCGCGTCCCCGTCCAGCAAGAGCGCGGTGGCGTATCCGCCGGGGGCCACCGGCTCCGAGCCGGGGGTGGCCACCACCAGGGCGGGCTCGTCGGTGATGCTGGCGACCATGTGGTCGGCCGAGGAGGAAATCACCGGCACCTGCGGGAAGGCCCGGCCCAGCTCGTCGGCGGTGCGGTCCACGCCACGAGCGCCGGCCCGCAGTCGGGAGTTGCCGCAGTTGATGCACCGGTAGTCGCGGTGCCGGGCTCCGCACCATCGGCAGGCCAGTTCGCCACTGGCGGCCGACATCCGGTCGGTGAAGCTCAGCGGACCGGTACAGTTCGAACACCTGGCCGGGGCATGACACCGGGTACAAAATACCCCGGGGATAAATCCGGCCCGATGCACCTGGACTAACACCGGACCACCTACCCCCTGGGTGCGGGTACCGTCTAGTCCCTCGCGGGCGGCTTGCCAGGCCAGACCGGGTAGTCGTGCATTGGGCCCCATGTGGTCGCGTCTGGCATGAAAACTGTCGGCGGTGGAGACTACCCGCGGGGCTAATCGATGGCGGGTGTGGCGCTCCGGGCTGATGTCTCGGGCCTGGCCGGTCTCAACCAGGTATTGGGTAGCGGTACTGCGGGAGGGCGAGACCAGCAACAGCCGTGCCGGTGCAGTCGTCTCGGCCGTGGCACCGGTGCGACGCCGGGCGACGTGGGCGACCTGGTGGTAGGGTGCTCGGGGTTCGGTGAGCTGATCGTCGGCGTCCTGATACACCGCCACCAGCCCCAGCTGGTGCACCGGGGCCCAGATGGCCGACCGGGTGCCAATCACCACGTGCTGGTGGCCGGCCAGAATCTGCAGGAATGACCGGTAGCGCTGGGTGGGCCCTTGTCGGGAGTCCAACCGGGCGTAGTGATGCTGCCCGACCCGGTCGGCGACGTGGCGCTCGAGCCGATCGAGGTCTTTGAGATCCGGCACCACCAGGATGCTGCTCTGTTGCCGTGCCAGGGTGCGGGCGGCGGCATCGGCGAGCAACGCCATCGAGTCCCAGGCGCCGAAGCTGGAGGGAAGACTCAGCGCAAAGCTCGTCGCAGTGTCTTCGGGGCTGGGTTCTGCAAAGAGCCCTTCCCAGCCGGGAAACACCGTCCAGTCCACGGTCGGCGATGCCTGGTCAGTCTGCTCGGGGTGTTCGGGCCAGACCGGTTCCCGCACAGTGCCGTGGTCCTGGGCCCATTGGCGTTCGAGTTTTGCGACTCGCGGTGGGATGGCAGCCCGGAGAACATCAGCAACCGTGCCGGCGTAGTCGACGGCCACGGTGGTGGCCAACCGGTAGATATCCTCGGTCAGCACGGGCAGGGCCGAGACCACGGTGCGAATCGGAGTCAGGGTAGCCCGGGTGGAGATGGTGTCGGTGCGCTCGACCAGCCAGCCGGCCATGGTCTGGTGACCGAACCGGACTTTGACTTTCACCCCCGGTTGCGCCGGGGCATCCAGGTCGGGCGGAATCAGGTAGTCGAATAGCCGGTCTAAATGCGGGACCGGGGATTCTAGCAAGACCTTTGCCACGGGCCGGTCGGGCCAGCCGGTGGGATGTGGTGGCAGGGATGGCTCTGAGACAGGTAGGTCAAAGAGCGCATCGGTGGGTGGCACGTCACCAGCCTACAGCCGCGCGCAATGCCTCCACCTGATCGAGGCGTTCCCAGGTGAAGTCGGGATCTTCCCGGCCGAAGTGGCCGTTGGTGGCGGTCTTGGCGTAGATCGGACGCAACAATTTCAGGCTAGAGATAATGGCGGCCGGACGCAGGTCGAAGACCTGATTCACCGCGGCAATGATCTGCTCGTGGGAGATCTTTTCGGTCCCAAAGGTGTCCACGTACAGACCAACGGGGCGGGCCTTGCCTAGTGCGTAAGCCACCTGGAATTCGGCCCGGTCAGCCAACCCGGCGGCCACCACATTCTTGGCCACCCAGCGCATCGCATAGGCCGCCGAGCGGTCCACCTTGGAGGGATCCTTACCGGAGAAGGCGCCACCACCGTGGCGGGCCATCCCACCGTAGGTGTCGACAATGATTTTGCGGCCGGTCAATCCGGCATCCCCGACCGGACCACCAATCACGAAGGGTCCACCGGGATTGATAATGTAATCAGCGTTCGAGTAGTCCAGATCGGAACTGGCCAGTACCGGATTGATGACGTGCTTGATCACATCGGCACGGACCGTCTCTTGGGACACGTCCGAGGTGTGTTGGGTGGAGACCACCACGGTTTCCACGGTCACCGGTCGGTGGTTCTGGTCATAGCCGACGGTGACCTGGGTTTTGCCATCCGGTAGCAAGTAGGACATCGGGGTGGATTCCAGGTTCCGCACGGTGGTCAGTCGTTCCGAGAGTCGGTGGGCTAAATAGGCCGGGGCCGGCATGTAGACCGGGGTCTCGTTGGTGGCGTAGCCGAACATGATGCCCTGGTCGCCTGCTCCTTGCAGATCAATCTGGTCGACTGAGCCGTCGCGGGCCTCCAGGGAGCGGGACACACCCGAGTGGATATCTGAGGACTGTTGTCCGATGGAGATATTGACACCACAGGTTGCGCCGTCGAACCCATTGGCCGAGGAATCATAGCCGATGCCCAGAATCGTATTGCGCACAATTTCGGGGATCTCCACGTAGGCGGAGGTGCGCACCTCCCCAGCAACCTGCACCAGCCCGGTCGTGGTGAGCGTTTCCACCGCGACCTTAGCGTTGGGGTCCTGGGCCAATAAGGAGTCCAGGATGGCATCCGAAATCTGGTCACAGATCTTGTCGGGGTGTCCGCTGGTCACCGATTCAGAGGTGAACAGACGCAACTCGCCCGAGCCCACGCCCTCGTAACGGGCGTAGCCGGAACCGGTGGTGTTCTGAGAAGAATGCTGAGCTGTCACGGTTCGCCATTCTACCGCTCAGCGCTCAGCACCTGCAGTCCAGAAGTCACGAGCTGTTATCTTGCTCGCAACGCGGTCAGCGTCTTGAGCCGATGGGAGGGGAAGGTTTTCGTGTGTACTCTAACGTGCGTTGATGTTCTCCACGACCACGGCTAGACCTTGACCGACTCCAATGCACAGGCACGCCACACCCCAGCGGTCTCCGGATTCGTGCAGTCGTCGAGCCAGGGTCCCTAGCACGCGGGCACCGGAGGCACCCAACGGGTGGCCCAGCGCGATGGCTCCACCCCAGGTATTGACAATCCCCTGGTCCACACCCCAGGCGTCCAAACAGACCAGGGTTTGGGCGGCAAAGGCCTCGTTGAGCTCCACCGCTGCGATGTCGTCCCAGGTAATTCCGGCCCGAGCGATAGCACGGTTGGTGGCTTCCACGGGCGCATACCCGAAGAACTGGGGCTCATTAGCGGAGGCTGCACGTCCGGCAATGCGCACGAGGGGTTCCAGCCCCAGAATCTCGGAGGCCTTGTCGGATCCAATCCACACCGTGGCTGCTCCGTCGTTCATGGGCGAGGCGTTACCAGCAGTCACGGTGCCGTGGTCTTTCCGGAACACCGTGCGTAGCCCGGCCAGAGTTTCCGGGGTACATTCTGGGCGGATGGTTTCGTCCCGGTGTAGCTCGGTGCTGACAACCGGGGAGACCAGGTTGTCGTAGGTGCCGTTGTCCCAGGCGGTGGCCGCCAGCTGGTGGGAACGGGCCGCGTAGTCATCCATCCGTTCGCGAGTGATCCCGAATTTCTCACGCAACTGCTCGGTGGCCTCCCCGAGCGAGACCGTCCATTCAGCCGGCATGTTGTCGTTAATCAGTCGCCAGCCCAGCGCGGTATTGGATAGCTGCAGGTTATACATCGGGAACGGGCGATCGGTTTTCGGCAACACCCAGGGCGCTCGCGACATGGACTCCACCCCACCGGTGAGGATCAGATCGGCATCACCGACTTCCACCTGGCGGGAGGCGCGATCATCGCTGCGTCCAGGCTGGAACCGCACAGGCGGTTGACCGTGGTACCGGGAATGGATACTGGGAGCCCAGCCAGTAGCGTGGCCATGCGCGCAACATTGCGGTTGTCTTCTCCAGCCCCGTTGGCATTGCCAAAGATCACTTCGTCGATCTGGTCGGCTTCAGAGAGTTCATTGGGCAAATTCGGCGCCCTTTTGACGAGCTCGCCGATCACGTGCGCGGCCAGGTCATCCGGACGCACGGCTGCCAGTCCCCCGCCGATTTTGCCGAAGGGTGTGCGCACTGCGTCGTAGACGTACGCGGGTTTCAGAGCGGTCATGGCGTGGCGACCTCCTTCATGACAGTGCCCTAGATCACTTCTGAGTGATTATTCTAGTGTGGTCGCCACTAGCCGGTACATTGTCACTGACATGCTCGCAGACACACCACAGGCCTGATCTTCTGCCCGCTGGTTAACCATCCAGACAAAAGACCAGGCCCTGGTGGTCATGATCTGGTCGGCGTGACGGTTCACAGACCGACTGAGTCAGCTCCATAGGCAGCCTGGGAATCAGAGAATCCCTCGAACTTCAGCTGGTCGATGAGTCCAGACCGGGAGAAACCGGACATGGATACATAGTTCTCTGCTTTTTGGGCAGCTTGCTCATTCCAGTCAACCGTCATTTGCCCCACGGCGGCAGTAGCATCCGCAGTGGAGAACCCTTCGAATTCCAGTTGCTCAATCAGACCAGACTCCGAGAACGCCATGGTGCTCAGGTAGCTTTCGGCTGATCTGCCCGCCTGTGCACCCCAATCGACCGTCAGGCTGTCAACCGCAGCGGTGGCTTCTTTCTCGGTGAATCCTTCGAAGATGAGCTGATCAATGAGTCCAGATCGGGAGAATCCCGAGTACGAAAGATACGATTCTGCTGCTGTGACCGCGTTATCCGCCGCCACGCTCACTGGGTTTTCTTCTTCAGTCGGGCTCACGTTAGCAGTAGGTGCCTCAGCCGCGGCCTCGAATGGCACGTCGGATGCCTCCTGGTCTTCAGTCTCCAAGGCAATATCGGCCTCGAGATCAGTGTCGAGGGCTTGTTCGGCGTCCGTGGGCGTCGGTGTTTTGACCTCCGGCGTCGTGTCCTCGGTGGTTGTGGCAGCCACGGGCTCTGCCTCGGGTTGCTCCGTTCCAGCTGCGAGGCCTCCGATCAGAACGCAGAGCCCCAGTCCACCAACGATCAACCACGTTCGTTTGAGCTTGTACCAGGGACGTTTGGGCTGAGACTGCTGGGGAGGAGTCTGGTCAGGAAGGGGGTTGCGGAAATGAGCAGGTGGTTGGGTGGGTGGATAATACTGCGCCATGATGGGTTGTCCTGTCTGTGAGCGCTCACCGCAGGTCGAAACCGAGAGGCCACGACACGAGGTGGGAATGATCAACGAGTGATCAGCGCGAGCAACTGTGGCAGTCGCTGGTCCGATCTTCTCCAAGGCTAAGAGCCACCACAGACATGATAAGACTCCGGCGTTTCACCAGGGTTGGGATCAGCCCCATGACCGCCGGGCCGACAACTGCTCAGCCACGGCCGAGATGATCTGTCCGGCGACCTGATCTTTCGTGCCAGTCGCGGTCACCGCTTCACGACCGTCAGCGTAAAGGATGGTCACCTCGGTGTCATCTTGGCCGAAGACTCTACCCACCCCAACCTGGTTGACCACGAGCATCTCACAGCCTTTACGCTCGAGTTTTTGTTGCCCGTAGGTCAGCACGTCACCGTGTTCGTCCCCGGTTTCGGCCGCGAAACCGACAATCAACCCCGGCAGGTTCTTCTCCTCGTTGCGGGTCTGTACCGTGGTGGCCAGCACGTCTTCGGTTTGTTCGAGTTCAATGACCGGCACGGGCTGTTCAGCGGTCTTTTTGATCTTGGACTCCCCTACCGTGCGGGGCCGGAAGTCCGCCACAGCCGCAGCCATGATCAACACGTCGGCGCCACGACTGTGGGTCAGGACCGCATCAAGCAACTGGCGGGTGGATTCAATCTCGACGACCTCAATGCGCGGGTGCTGAGGAGCCGGAATGTCCATCGCGGCGGCAATCAGGGTGACCTGGGCGCCGGCGCGGGCGGCTTGCACGGCCAGGGCCACGCCTTGTTTACCCGAAGACCGGTTGCCCAAATAGCGGACCGGGTCGAGTGCTTCCCGGGTGCCGCCGGCCGAGATCACCAGGTGTTTGCCTTCCAGCGCCCCGGCTGAGGGGGATATCAGGTTGTGGGCGTGGTCCCAAATAGCAGTTGGTTCGGGAAAGCGGCCTTGACCGGTATCCGTTCCGGTGAGTCGTCCGGAGTCTGGGTTGAGCACTTCGATTCCGCGCTCGCGCAGGGTAGCCACATTGGCCTGGGTGGCGGGATTGAGCCACATTTCGGTGTGCATCGCCGGGGCAACCAGGACGGGGCAGGTTGCGGTGAGCATGATGTTGCCCAGCAAGTCCGGTGCCAGACCAGCGGCGGTGCGTGCCAGAAAATCTGCGGTCGCCGGAGCGATGATGACCAGGTCGGCGTGACGGCCTTGACGTACGTGGTTGACCTCGTCGACGGCTTCAAAGGTGTCGGCGTGCACCGGGTTGCCACTCAGGGCTTCCCAGGTGGCTTCACCGACGAAGTTCAGTGCCGAGCGGGTGGGGACCACGTGGACCTCATGTCCCGATTCGGTCATCAACCGCAACAACAACGCGGCCTTATAGGCGGCGATGCCTCCACAGACACCTAGGACGATGCGCACCGAATGGTCTCCCTTACACGCTCACACCGGATCGACGATGAGAGGTTCCCTACTTGTTGTCTTCGTTGTCCTCGGACTCGCTGTGGATGACCTCGTCCTCATCAGCTGGCAGGGCGAAGGGATCTTCGTCATCGGAGATCTCGAAGGCGCTGAAGTCATCGAGCTCTTCTTCTTCAGCCGGCTGCTGTACCTCGGAGGCGTGCTTGTATTCCAGCTGGTCGTCGTTGATCTCGCGTAGTGCAATCGACAGCGGCTTCTCGTTGAGTTTGGTATCTACCAGCGGTCCGACGTATTCGAAAAGACCTTCGTGGAGTTGCGAGTAGTACGCGTTGATCTGACGGGCACGCTGGGCGGCAAAGAGTACCAGCGCGTATTTGGAATCCACTTTCTCCAGCAGGGAATCCAATGCCGGATTAGTAATGCCTTCGTACTGTTCAGTCACAAATTCTCCAGTCACCTCTCCGCAGCATGCGGAGACTATTCAGTGTCGTTTAGCTTGTTGGGTCTTGTCCTACCCTGGTCACGGGCGTGTCACCACATGCTCGGGGCTTTTGTTTCCCCGGATCGAGGCCCATCAGGGTCACAAGTTCTGCCGCAGCCTGTTCGATGGTGTCATTGACCACGACCGCATCAAATTCTGGTTCGGCAGCAAGCTCTAGTTTAGCTGTTTCGAGCCGTCTTTGCTGTTCTTCGGGTGACTCGGTCCCTCGACCGGTCAGGCGGTGAACCAGCTCATCCCAGCTCGGCGGGGCAAGAAACACGAATTGTGCTTCAGGCATAGTCTGTCGTATTTGTCGGGCACCTTGCAAATCGATCTCCAGGAGCACGTGCTGACCGGATCGGAGTGCTTCGTCCACGGTATCTTTGCGGGTTCCGTACATATTCTTGCCGTGGACCACCGCCCATTCGAGCATCGTGCCGGCCTCGATGAGGTCCTGGAACTCTTCGGTGGTGACAAAGAAGTAGTGTTTGCCATGCACTTCCCCGGGTCGTGGTGCCCGGGTGGTGGCCGATACCGACAACCACACGTTGGCGTAGTGGTCCCTAATGTATGTTGACACCGTGCCTTTACCAACCGCTGTGGGTCCAGCCAGCACCGTGACCTGCGGGTGGTTGGGTTGGCCTGGACGCGGTTGAAAAGCACGGGCCCCCGGAACCGGCGGGGCCACAGGCTGTTCGTCAGCGGGCTGATCGGCGCGTTCGGACTCCACAGTGTCACCTCGTCGGATCTGGATACAACAGTCATCTCAGGGCTCGGCCAGGACTGGTCACGTCCCGCGGGGCCTGATCCCACCTTATCCAGCTTAGCGATCCGCACGTGGCCACGATCACCGCGGGGAAAGGTTTACTCTACGGCAACACGCGCGTTGTGCCAGGCAATCAGTTTTTCCCGCTGGCGACGACCAAGACCACGCAATCGGCGCTTGGGTGAAATCACACAGGCTTCCATCACCGTGGTAGCGCGCACTTCTCCAACACTGCGCAACGCCGTGAGCAGGTCGATGCACCGCATCCGACCAATGGCGTCATCGAGATCGGCGATGGAGAACACATCTTCCAATGTGATCGCTCCATTGGCGAATGCAGCTTTCAGCTCTGCTCGGGCGGTGCGAGCTTCCAGCGCTTTTTCTCGGGCGGCCTGTCGTTCAGCAGGACTAAGTTGTTCCAAGACCATTTCTCTCACTGTCTCTGTGGTTTTATCGGCAGTGCAATCCTTCGGCGGGGGCAAATGTTTCCGCTGTCCAGAAACTCGCCACAGAGCAGAGTGAAACCCTAGGCGATGTGCACCCTAGCTAAAGAACACAGCGTGTTCTCAATTGCCTCCTGGATGCCCGATCGCTGGGGACCGGCCCGGAGAATCCCTCGAGAGGAATTCACGAGCACCTGGGGCCAGGCTCGACCGAAACCCGTGACCACATCGTCCACCCCGGCTCCCTGTGCGCCGAAACCCGGTGCGAGCAACGGTGCCTGGGTATCCGACAAGTCAATCCCCAGCTCTCGAGTCCGAGAGGCCACTGTGGCGCCAATAACGAGTCCAACGGATCCCATGACCGGCGCCCCAGTATGTCGTATCTCACTTTTGTTGTCACGACTTACCCTATCAATAATTGCCCGGGCGACAGAGTTTTCGGGCCCTCCCCGGTGCTGAACTTCCGCTCCCTCGGGATTGGAAGTCAGCCCCAGCACGAACACGCCACGGTGATGGCGCCGGGCCAGTTCAATAGCGGGTCGGAGTGACTCGTAGCCGAGATACGGGCTGAGGGTGAGTGCATCAGCTGCCAAAGCGGAGCCGTCGGCGAGCCATCCGGTAGCGTAACCGGCCATGGTGGAACCGATATCTCCGCGTTTGGCATCAGCGATGGTGAAGATCCCCGCTTCGCGGGCTTCGGCCAACACCGTTTCCAACACCGCGAAGCCGGCTGAACCGTAGCGTTCGTAGAAGGCTACCTGGGGTTTCAGCACGGCCACTCCACCTGCTTGGTGTGGGTCATTGGTGTAGTCGTGGGCGACCTCGATCACCGTGCGACTGAAATGCTCCACTCCGTTGACATCGACCGGTAGCCCCCAATCCTGCATCAGTTCTGGGTGCGGGTCGATGCCAAGACACAGCTGACCGCGCTCGGCCATCGTGGCGGCCAATCGTTGTCCGAACGGCTGGCCACCTGTCGGATGGGTGGTGTGGGTAGTCTGGGACGGGTCTGTCATGGTGATGCTCAGTTGTCGTTGATCGCCCGGTGCAGGTTCTCATCGTGGACCTGCAGGCTGGTGACATCCCAGGCGAATTCGCGCTGGGCATCGATCGCCTGCAGGGCCGCCCCGAAGGATTCCAGGGTGGTGATGATCGGGATGCCACGACTGGTGGCAGCCGCACGGATCTCGTAGCCATCACCGCGAGCATTGCCCCCCGAGGGAGTGTTGAGCACCAAATCTACGCGTCCGTCTTCGATCTGGTCCAAGATGGTTTCGGCCCGGGCATCTCCAGTATCTGTATCACCAGACTGATCGGTGATCTTGGCGACCACCTCGGTGGTGATGCCGTTGCGGGCCAGCACATCGGCGGTGCCTCCGGTGGAGACCAGGGTAAAGCCCATATCCACCAGCGACTTGGCATACGGAACCACACCGCGCTTATCGCGGTTGGCCACCGAGATGAAGACCCGACCCTGAGTGGGCAATGGGCCTCCGGCTGCGGTTTGGGCCTTGGCGTAGGAGGTGTCGAAGTATCGGTCGATCCCCATCACTTCACCGGTGGAACGCATTTCCGGGCCCAACAGTGCATCCACCACGCGCCCTTCGGGAGTACGGAACCGGGTAAAGGGCAACACGGCTTCCTTGACCGCCACCGCAGCGTTGATCGGCATCGAGGCGCCGTCGTAGGCGGTGGGGAGATCACCATGAGCTTTCAGCTCGGCGATGGTCTTGCCCACCCCGATCAATGCCGCGGCTTTGGCCAGCTGCACGCCGGTGGCTTTGGAGACAAACGGCACGGTCCGTGAGGCCCGGGGGTTGGCCTCAATCACATACAGCACATCGGCTGCCAGGGCGAACTGGATATTGATCAGCCCACGGACCCCCACGCCCTCGGCGATGGCTTCGGTGGCATCTTTGACGCGCCCCAGCACGTCACGGGCCAGGGTGCGCGGTGGGAGCACACAGGCGGAGTCACCGGAGTGAATACCGGCCTCTTCGATGTGTTCCATGATCCCGCCCAGATACATCTCGGTGCCGTCGTAGAGCGCGTCGACGTCAATTTCGATGGCGTCGTCAAGGAATTTATCGACCAACATCGGGTGCTCGGGGGTGATCTCGGTGGCGTTGTCGATGTAGCTGGACAGCGAGGCCTCGTCGTAGACGATTTCCATCCCGCGTCCACCCAGTACGTAGGAGGGCCGGACCAGCACGGGGTAACCGATCTCATCGGCGACCTTCTTGGCGTCGGTGAAGCTCACCGCGGTGCCGTTCTTCGGCGAGATCAGTCCGGCCTCATCCAGCACCTGAGAGAACGCGCCACGGTCTTCGGCCAGGTTGATCGCATACGGGCTGGTGCCCAAAATGGTCACCCCAGCATCGGCGAGTTCTTGGGCGAGCTTGAGCGGGGTTTGACCGCCCAGCTGCACGAACACACCGGCGACTCCCCCGGAGGCTTCTTCGGCGTGGATAATCTCCAACACGTCCTCCAGGGTCAGTGGCTCGAAGTAGAGCCGGTCGGAGATGTCGTAGTCGGTCGAGACGGTTTCCGGGTTGCAGTTGACCATGACCGTGTCGTACCCGGAGGCTTCTAGCGCCATCGTGGCGTGCACACACGAGTAGTCGAATTCCACACCCTGACCGATCCGGTTCGGGCCTGACCCCAGAATAATCACCGAGGCACGCTCGTGGTCGGCGACTTCGGTTTCGGCGTCATAGCTGGAGTAGTGATACGGCGTGTAGGCCTCGAATTCACCGGCACAGGTGTCGACGGTCTTATACACCGGACGAATACCCAGTGCGTGGCGGACACCGCGCACCACGGCTGGGTCCAGGTGGCGTAGCTGGCCGATCTGGGCATCCGAGAAGCCGTGGCGTTTTGCCCAGCGCAACACGAACTCGTTCAGCTCCGGTGCCTGACGGACCTCGCCGGCCACCTCGTTGAGCAACACCAGCTGGTCGAGGAACCACGGGTCAATCCCGGTGGCCTCATATAGTTGCTCGACGGTGGCCCCACCCAGCAGGGCGCGCTGGACCTGGCCCAGGCGGTCAACGGTGGGAGTCTTGGCGGCCTCGATCAGCTCCGCAACTTCGTGCGCGTCGGGCACGGTGAAGTCCAGTTCTGCCCCGGACTGTTCCAGAGACCGCAGGGCCTTCTGCAGGGCTTCGGCGAAGTTGCGTCCCAGCGACATCACCTCGCCGACGGCCTTCATCGTGGTGGTCAGGGTTGGGTCGGCGGCCGGGAATTTCTCGAAGGCAAACCGTGGGACCTTCACGACAACGTAGTCCAGCATCGGCTCAAAAGCTGCCGGGGTCTTCTGGGTGATGTCGTTGGGGATCTCGTCCAGGGTGTAGCCCAGCGAGAGCTTGGTGGCGATCTTAGCGATCGGGTACCCGGTGGCCTTAGAGGCTAGCGCTGAGGAACGGGAGACCCGCGGGTTCATCTCGATGACCACGATCCGGCCGTTGGTGGGGTTGACGGCAAACTGGATGTTACAGCCACCGGTATCGACTCCGACCTCGCGGATGATGGCGATCGAGATATCGCGCATCTTTTGGAATTCGCGGTCGGTGAGGGTCAGCGCGGGGGCGACCGTGATGGAGTCACCGGTGTGTACCCCGACCGGGTCGAAGTTCTCAATCGAGCAGACCGCGACCACGTTATCGGCCGAGTCACGCATCATCTCGAATTCGAATTCTTTCCAGCCCAGGATGGATTCTTCCAGTAGCACCTCGTTGGTCGGTGAGTACTGCAAGCCGGCGCCGGCAATGCGGTGCAGGTCTTCTTCGTTATAGGCCAGCCCGGAGCCCAGTCCGCCCATGGTGAATGAGGGGCGCACCACCATGGGATACCCCAGGTGATCGGCGGCGGCCAGGGCTTCGTCCATGGAGTGCACAATCTGCGAGCGGGCGGACTCGGCACCGCAGCGTTGCACCACGCCTTTGAATTCTTCACGGTTTTCGCCCAGCTCGATGGCGTCAATATTGGCCCCGATCAGTTCCACGTTATATTCGGCCAGCACCCCGTTTTGATCCAGCGCGATGGCGGTGTTCAGCGCGGTCTGCCCGCCCAGGGTGGGTAGCACCGCGTCGGGGCGTTCGGCGGCGATGATTTTGGCGACCACTTCGGGGGTGATGGGTTCCACGTAGGTGGCATCAGCCAATTGCGGGTCAGTCATGATGGTCGCTGGGTTGGAGTTGACCAGGATGACCCGGATTCCTTCGTCTTTCAGCACCCGGATGGCCTGGGTTCCGGAGTAGTCGAATTCTGCGGCCTGGCCGATCACGATCGGACCGGAACCGATGACGAGAACTGAGTGCAGATCAGTGCGTTTGGGCATGAGAGTTCTTTCTCCTTGGCGCTTAGCGGGTGGCGCGGTAGGCATCCATCAGTTCGGTGAAGTGGTCGAACAGCGGGTGCGAGTCGTGGGGTCCGGCGGCGGCTTCGGGGTGGAATTGGACCGAGAAGGCCGGCAGATCAGAGGCAGTGAGTCCTTCCACGATCTGGTCGTTCAGGGAGTAGTAGGAGACTTTGACCGCCCCGTAGGCGGCTTCTGGTGCGGGCTGAGCCTGACCGCGGGGTGCGTCAACGGCGAACCCGTGGTTTTGGGTGGTGATCAGGGTTTTGCCGGTGGCTTCTTCCATCACCGGCTGGTTGGGCCCACGGTGACCGAACGGCAACTTGTAGGTGTCAAAGCCCAGCGCGCGACCGAAAAGCTGGTGGCCGAAGCAGATACCGAAGAACGGAATCCGCTTCGTGAGTAGCTTACGCAGGGTGGCGACCTGCTCGTCAGCGGTGGCCGGGTCGCCAGGTCCGTTGGAGTAGAACACGCCGTCGGGGTCCAGCTCGACAATGGTCTGCAGGCTCGTGTTGGCCGGTAGCACCTCGAGGCGGATCCCGCGCATGGCCAGCTGGCGCAGTGTGGCGGCTTTGACGCCCAGATCCAGCACGGCGACCCGGTAGGTTTCCTCGATGTTGTCGTAGCCGTAGTCGGCCGGTCCCACCGAGTAGGCTTTCTCCGTGGTGACCCCGTCGATCAGGCTCAGGCCTTTCATCGACGGTTGGTCTGTGACCTGGCTGATGAGCTGTTCCAGTGGTGCGTGGGCGGACTCGCCGGAGAAGATGCCGGCGTTCATCACTCCGACAGTGCGCAACCGGCGCACCAGCGCTCGGGTATCGACGCCTTGGATGCCCACAATGTCGTTGGCCACCAGGTCATCTTCCAGTGACCGGGTGGCCCGCCAGGAGGATACCACGCGGGAGGGCTCACGAACCACCAGGCCGGCGCACCAGTAGCGTTCGGATTCGAAGTCTTCGTCGTTGGCCCCGGTATTGCCGATGTGCGGGGAGGAATGGACCACAATCTGGCGGGTGCACGAGGGGTCGGTGAGCACCTCTTGGTACCCCGTCATGCCGGTGGTGAAGATGGCTTCTCCCAGGGTGGTCCCGACGGCTCCGTAGGACCGTCCGGTGAAGGTGGTGCCGTCTGCTAAGACGAGCACTGCTGGTGCGGTATCTGTAAGGCTCACGGTTGGGTTTCTCGCTTCCTGCTACACATTTCTCGACGCGAACGACTCGACACAAACGACGCGACGGTGGTGGGCTTTACTCTGGTTGGCGCTGCTGGCTGGTCTGGTGCATCGTCTCCAGGAGCGTGTGTTGGTCTGCACTGTTGCGGGTTCGGAACCCGGTGGTCACCGGGATCTGACCCAGATTCCATCCGATGGTGATCAGTCCGTCTTTTTCCACGAACTTGCCGACCATCCCGGAACTGGTACTGATCTGGGTGATATCTCGGAACGGAATCACAAAGTTTGGGGAGCTTTCCAGCAACAGCACCACGCCCAGAGGGTGGACCTCGCACTGGGCGCGGGTCCGGATCCCCAGACCATGCACGGCCACCCGATCCAGCCAGTCTTCACCACGCACGGTGCTGACATATATGCCCTGGGCTTGAGCTAGTGGCTCGGTGGCTAACAGTCGGTCGGGCACCGGTAGTGGGGCCGGGATATTGACTTGCCGGCGTCGCCGCGCGCGCCACCCGAACCACAGTCCCAGCACCACCAGTCCGATCAGGCCCAGAGTCAACAGAATGATCACCAGGTAGGCCCCGGTATCTGATTCGGCCTCGGCATTGGTGGCCATGACGGTGACAAAAGGTGACACGCTGTGGTTCTTTCTCCTCGTAGCGGGTGGGCAGTATCAGTGGCTTGGCGAGATCACTAGTCGACTGGGTGCGCCGGGGTTTGCCGGCGGCCGGCCTGAACGTGCGGGTTCGGGGTCGCCAACTGGCCCTCGGCCACCACCTGGTGGCCCCGGTAAAACACGTGGCGCACACTGCCAGGTAGCTCCATGCCGCGGTAGGGCGTGTTGCTGGATTTGGATACGTGTTCGGTCGGGTCCACGGTAAAGGTGGTGTCAGGGTCGTAGAGGACCAGGTTGGCCACCACCCCGGTGCGTAGCTCGCCCTCGGGGCTGATGTGGCCTTGGTCGCAGTCCCCGGCGATGCGGGCCGGGGCGGCTGAAAACGCGTGGGCGATCCGATTCCAGTCACAGGTTCCGGTGTCAATCATGGCGTGTTGGACCACCGAGAGGGCCGTTTCGAGCCCGGTCATGCCCATCGCGGCCACCGGCCATTCGCATTCTTTGGCTTCGGCGGTGTGCGGGGCGTGGTCGGTGCCAATGGTGTCGATGGTGCCATCGGCGAGTCCGGCCCGTAGCGCCAGCACATCGGACTCCCGGCGTAGCGGCGGGTTGACTTTGAACACCGGATTATAGGTGGCCACCAAGTCTTCGGTGAGCAGCAGGTGGTGCGGGGTGACCTCGGCGGTGATGTCGATCCCTTGGGCTTTGGCCCAACGGATGATTTCCACCGACCCGGCGGTCGAGACGTGGCAGATGTGTAGCCGGGAGCCCAAGTGATGGGCCAACAACGCGTCGCGGGCGATGATGGATTCTTCCGCCACAGCCGGCCATCCGGCCAGTCCCAGGGTGCTGGACAGGCTCGATTCGTTCATCTGCGCACCCTCGGTCAGCCGGGGTTCTTGGGCGTGCTGGGCGATGAACCCGTTGAAGGATTTCACGTATTCTAAGGCCCGGCGCATCACCAGCGGATCCCACACGCAGTGCCCGTCATCGGAGAACATACTCACCTGGGCTTGGGAGGCATGCATAGCAGACAGCTCAGCCAATTGTTCGCCAGCCAACCCCACGGTGACGGCACCGACCGGGTGTACATCGCACCAACCAGCGGCGCGACCCAGGGCCCAGACCTGTTCGACCACCCCGGCGGTATCGGCCACCGGGGTGGAGTTAGCCATCGCATGGACCGCGGTAAACCCACCCTTGGCGGCCGCCCGGGTGCCGGTCTCGACGGTTTCAGCATCTTCTTTACCGGGCTCGCGTAAGTGGGTGTGCAGATCCACCAACCCCGGGAGCACGACCATCCCGGTGGCGTCACAGGTGGTGGTTTCCTCCGGGGCGGGCTGAGAATCGTGGGCGCAGGTCACGTCCTGACCGGTGGCGACCAGGATGCCGTCGCGGATCAGCAGGTCGGAGACCTGCCCGTTGGGCATGGTGGCCTGGCGAATCAGGGTGGTCGATGACATGGTTGGCTCAACCGTCCTTTCCGGGGTTCTCAGCAGCCAAGATCAGGTACAGCACGGCCATACGGATTGAGACCCCGTTGGCGACCTGTTCGAGCACGGTGTTCCGTGGCGAATCGGCCGCGGTGGAGGAGATTTCCAGCCCGCGGTTCATCGGTCCCGGGTGCATGATGATCGCTTCGGTGTCCTCCAGCCGGCTCAGCCGTTCAGACGTCAGCCCCCACCCGCGGGTGTACTCGGCGGTGGAGGGGAAAAACGACTGGTGCATCCGTTCCTGCTGAATCCGCAACATCATCACCGCATCCGGCTCGGTGGCCAGGGCTTCGTCGAGGTCGTAGGTGACCTCGCACGGCCAGGACTCGGCCCCCAGAGGCATCAGAGTAGCCGGTCCAGCCAGGGTCACGCGCGCCCCGAGGGTGTTGAGTAGCCACACATTGGAGCGAGCCACTCGAGAATGCAGAATGTCTCCGACAATCACCACGTGTCGGCCGGTCAAATCCTGACCCACCGGCGGGGCGGTGGCCGGGTCGGCCCCGTCGCGGAAGGCGAAGCGGTGGCGCATCGAAAAGGCATCGAGCAACGCTTGGGTGGGGTGCTCGTGGGTGCCATCGCCGGCATTGACCACCGGGGAGGAGCACCAGCCAGATTCAGCCAGTTGGTGGGCGGCACCGGATGCCCAGTGGCGCATCACGATCGCGTCAGCGCCGGTGGCTTCCAAGGTTTGGACGGTATCGCGCAGGGACTCTCCTTTGGACACCGAAGAACCCCGTGCGGAGAAGTTCAGCACATCAGCGCTGAGCCGTTTAGCGGCTGCTTCAAAGGAGATCCTTGTCCGGGTGGAATCTTCAAAGAAGAGGTTCACCACGGTGCGTCCGCGCAAAGCGGGAAGCTTTTTCACCTGACGGTCTTTGACCCCGGCCATTTCTTCGGCGGTATCGAGGATGTGCAGGGCGTCTTGGAAGCACAGATCCTGGGTGGACAAAAGGTGTCGCATGATCACCGCACCCCCGTTGCGGTCACGACGGTATCGGAGATGATCACGCAGTCTTCGTGCTCGGTGCCATCGACGTCTTCCAGCCAGACACTGACGCGTTCTGCCGTGGAGGTGGGCAGGTTTTTGCCGACATGGTCGGCGCGGATGGGCAGTTGCCGGTGGCCACGGTCGACCAGTACGGCCAGGCGCACAGCGGCCGGGCGACCAATATCAGATAGGGCATCAAGTCCGGCTCGTACGGTGCGTCCGGAAAATAGTACGTCATCGACCAAGACCACGACCGCATCATCGATGCCGTTACGCGGTAGCGAGGTCGGGACTGGGATCCGGGAGGCCTGGGTGCGCAGATCGTCCCGGTACAGGGTGATATCCAGGGTTCCGGTGCGTTCGGTGGCATCGAAGTCCGGGTCGATTCCGGCGATTTTTTCGGAAATTCGGTGGGCTAGTGGAACGCCTCGCCGGGGAATACCGAGCACCACGAGCTGATCGCTACCGTGATTCGATTCCAAAATTTCATGGGCCATTCGGGTTAACGCCCGGTCAATATCGGCCGCGTTGGCTACCACCCGGGCGAGCCGGGAGGCGGGGTTTTTGGGTTCGACAAAATCTCCCACCGTGTCTCCTTTCCCGCCTCACAGGACGGTCTTTAAAGGATGTCCCCAACCGGTTGGTTCGGGGCGGTTTCCACTGGTCAACTCTAGCACGATCGTTCACCGGCCCGAGCGCATCGTGTTAGAGCACCAGGGTAGGTTTGACCTGCTGAATTCGTCCCAGCAGACCGTTGACGAAATCCGGAGACTCATCGGTGGAGTACTCTTTGGCGATGGTGGTGGCCTCCGAAACGGCCACCGCGTCGGGAACATCGTCGTTGAACAGCAGCTCCCAGGTCCCCACGCGCAGGGTAGCCCGGTCGAAGGCCGGCATCCGGTCCATGCTCCACCCTTGGGTGTAGGTGGCCAAAATCTCATCAATGCGGTCGTATTCGGTAATGACCCCGTCGACGATTTCGGCGGTATAGGGGTTGATGATTTGGTCGGTGTATTGCCGGCGCGCCTGCAACGCGGCCAAGGGTGTGGAGTGGCGTTGTTCGGCTTCAAAAATGATCTCGACGGCGCGTCGTCTGGCCCGTCCTCGCGAGGAGGTTCTCACGTGTTGTCCTGGTCCTTCTGATGATTTAACGGTCGGCACAGTATCTGAGATGACTGCACCCACCCTGCCGTGCGACGGTGGGCCGCTCAGCACCGGGTGGGTGTCTCGACAAGAGAAGTCTTAGTCGGTGACGCGACCCTGGTATTCACCGTTGCGGGTGTCAACCTTGACCTTGGTACCCTGCTCCACGAACAGCGGAACCTGCACCACGTAACCGGTTTCCAGGGTGGCCGGCTTGGTACCGGCCGAGGAGCGGTCGCCCTGCAACCCGGGTTCGGTGTAGGTGATTTCCAGGACCACCGAGGCCGGCATGTCCAGGTACAGCGGGGTGCCGTCGGAGATCGCGATGGTCACGGTCTCATTTTCCAACAGGTAGTTGGCTGCATCGCCGACCACGGACTCGGGGACGATGATCTGGTCGAACGTGGTGTTGTCCATGAAGACAAACTCGTCACCGTCGCGGTACAAAAACTGGTAGTCCGAGCGGTCCACGGTAGCGAACTCAACTTTAGCCCCGGCGTTGAAGGTCTTATCGATGGTCTTACCGCTGGTGAGGTTTTTGATCTTGGTCCGCACGAAGGCGCCACCCTTGCCGGGTTTGACGTGCTGGAACTCCTGGACGTTCCACAGTTGTCCGTCCAGGGAGATCACCGAGCCGTTTTTAATATCGTTACTGGTGAGCATGACCATGCGCCGTTATAACCTCACTTCGGTTGATGAACGTTGGGAAAGATGACCTCTAACAGTGTAACGCCTTTGCGCAGGCCTGTTCGTGCTGTTCGTCGGTTCCGGTACCTTAGTCGGCGATTTCCTGATAGGCGGCGAACAATAGTGACTCATCGGGAACATCGTAGGTGATGGGCCGACCTTGGCCTTCCAGAAGCACGAAGCGTAGCTGATCGCCACGGTTCTTCTTATCGCGTTTGATGCCATCCAGCAGGGCCGCCCAGCGGTCGCCGCGGTAGGAGGTCGGCAGCCCCAGAGCACCAAGAACGCTGAAGTGTCGTTCGGCGGTGGCGTCATCGAGTTTGCCCACCGAGCGGGCCAGCTCGGCAGCGAATGCCATCCCGATCGACACCGCAGCACCGTGGCGGTACTGGTAACGTTCGGCCAGCTCAATGGCGTGGCCTAGGGTATGGCCGTAGTTGAGAATCTCGCGGATTCCGGATTCCTTCAAGTCCTGGGAAACCACCACGGATTTCACGCGGATGGCGCGTTCAATCAGTTCCCGCAGCGCCGCCGAGTGCGGATTGGTGGCTTGTTCAGGTTCGGCTTCGATCAGATCCAGAATGTGTTCATCGGCAATGAACCCGCATTTGACCACTTCAGCCAGACCAGAGATTAGCTCATTCTTGGGCAGGGTGAGCAACGTGTCGAGGTCGGCCAGAACGCCCACCGGGGGGTGGAAGGCACCCACCAGGTTTTTACCCTCGGCAGTGTTAATGCCGGTCTTACCGCCCACGGCGGCATCGACCATTCCCAACAGCGTGGTGGGCATGTGCACCACGTTCACGCCACGTAACCAGGTGGCGGCGATAAATCCGGCCACATCGGAGACCGCTCCCCCGCCGACGGAGACGATCGCATCCGAGCGCGTAAATTCGTTTTGGCCGAGCACCTGCCAGCAAAAGGCCGCAACCTGGATGTGCTTGCCTTCTTCGGCGTCGGGGATTTCGGCGGTGATGGCGTTAAACCCGGCCTGATCAAGATCTTCTTTGACCACATCTCCGGTGGCGCGCAGGGCCCGTGGGTGGACCACTAGTACCTTGCGGACCTGGGTACCCAACATCTCGGGTAATTGCGAGAGCAAACCACGACCCACCACGACGTCATAACCACCTTCGCTGAGGTATTCCGAGCCCCCGGCGACCGGTATCACGCTGGGTTCGTCGTGCTCTTCGCGGGCCTGAACGTCCTCGGCCACCACACCCGCGTCGGCGCCAGCCGGTGCCGACGCGGGTGGTGTCTGCGGAGTTCGCTCGGTGGTGGGATCAGTCTGTGGTTGTTGATCGGTCATGATCGATATTCATCCTCACGTGCGGCCCGGGGTTCTTGTCCGGGCCATTGAGTACTGTTTTATCGAGTCTAATGGTCGTGGGTTTTTTCTGCTCGACGATACCGCCGGGCGATCTTTCCGGCGAGTTGACGAGGACTATCTGCAGTGGTATCAACGACCTGATCTGCGACGCTGCGGTAGAGCCGGTCGCGTTCGGTGGCGATCTGTTCCCACGTCTCGGCCGGGTTATTCTCTAGCATCGGTCGCCCCTGCCCGTCATCGAGCCGACGCAGGGCCTCCCGGGTGGAGACCTGCAGATAGATCACGTAGCAGTGCTCGACTAGGAAGTCGCGGGTGGTGTCTCGCAACACCGCTCCCCCACCCAAAGAGATCACCGTTTGCTGTTTTCCGGTGAGGGCTTCGGCGACTACCTGCGCTTCGGCGTCGCGAAAACCGGGTTCACCGTGGACACGGAAAAACTCGGGGATGGGGCCGTGCTGGTGAGCGAACAGCTCATCGGTATCGACGTGGTCATAGCCCAGTTCTGCGGCTAATACTGGGGCAAGGGAGGATTTTCCCGATCCCATCGGACCCACCAGGGCAATGGGTTGACCGCGGGTGTGTGAACTCACTGGATCGGATCTCCCATGTGGTCAGCTGACGTAGCCCCGCCGGTATTGGTCTGCAGGGTGGGTAGCGGGGCCAGAGAGTCCAGATAGGCGTTGAGGTTCCGCTGGACTTCAGCGATCGAGTCACCGCCGAATTTCTCCAGCACCGCTTCGGCCAAGACCAGGGCCACCATCGCTTCTGCGACCACACCGGCGGCCGGTACCGCAGCGACATCGGAGCGCTGGTGATGGGCCTTGGTGGTTTCTCCGGTGGCCACGTCCACGGTGTCCAGGGCCCGGGGAACCGTGGAGATTGGTTTCATCGCGGCCCGGACGCGAATGATCTCTCCGTTGGACATTCCGGCTTCAATACCACCGGCACGGTTGGTGCGACGTGCCACGGTGTTGTCCTCGGTGCGGATGATTTCGTCGTGGGCTTGACCACCTAGGCGGGTGGCGGTGGTGAAACCATCGCCAACTTCGACACCTTTGATGGCCTGAATGCCCATCAGCGCCGCTGAAAGTTTGGCATCCAGTCGGCGATCCCAGTGCACATGGCTACCCAGCCCGACCGGGGCATGGTAGACCAACACCTCCACGGTGCCACCCAGGGTTTGACCGTCCTTTTTGGCCGAGTCGATGATCTCCACCATGCGCTGGGAGGTCTCCGGGTCGGTGCAACGCAACGGGTCCTCGTCCAACCGGTGCACGTCGTCGGGGGTCGGGAGTTCGGCGTCCTCGGGCACAAAGACCGTGGAGATCGAGACGGTGTGGGAGACGGTGCGAATGCCCAGCTGGGCCAAGAAGTGTTGGGCAACGCGCCCCAGGGCGACCCGGGTGGCGGTTTCGCGCGCCGAGGCACGTTCCAGTAGCGGGCGGGATTCGTCAAAACCGTACTTCTGCATTCCAGCCATATCGGCGTGTCCCGGACGCGGCCGGGTCAGCGCGGCGTTGCGGGCCAGACCGTCGAGCTCGGCAGGGTCCACCGGATCGGGGTTCATGACTTTTTCCCATTTCGGCCATTCGGTGTTGGCAATGTGAATGGCCACCGGGGAACCGAGGGTGAGGCCGTGACGGACACCGCCGATGAGGGTGACCTGGTCCTTTTCAAATTTCATGCGGGCGCCACGGCCGTATCCCAGTCGACGCCGTGCCAGGGCATCCTGGATATCGGCGGTGGTGATCTCAATACCTGCCGGCAGGCCGTCGATAATGCCAACCAGTCCCGAGCCATGGGATTCACCTGCGGTGAGCCATCGCAACATATCTTTAACGTCCTTCAAATTCAGGGGGTGCAACGCGAGGAACCTTGGTGGTGCCCCAGGTCACCTCGCGCCGGTGCGGACTACCTACCAGCCTAAATCACCCTCGAGTCTTTCGGCGGTCGTGGTGTTAAACCGATCGCTTCGGCCATGGCCACAGTGACCGCATCCCAGTCGGGTTCTGCCTGGTGGGAGCTGGTAGCTTGTCTTGCCTCATGTTCGGCACGGAGCTCGGCAGTCAACAGCTTGACTTGTTCGACGGCTTGGTAGAGTAACATCTCCACACCGGAGATCACCTGTCCACCATTGCGATGCCAAACGAGGGCCAGCTGGGAGGGCCAGGGGTCATAAGCTACATCCAGCAGGGGTGGTAGCCAGGTGTAACCCGACAGGCTGTGAGCAAATTCGCTAGCTGCTCCGGGTGGGAGGGTGGAGATCACGTAGCGGTAGCGGTCCAGTTTCGTCAGCCCGGAGGCGATCGAGTCTATCTCAGCGGCCAATCCCAGATCGGTAGCGAGCTTGCGTTGGGGTTCAGTTTTGGCCTGGTTGCGGACCAAGAGCTCCACCCCGGTGACGCCCATGAGCTGTGCAGCTTCAATGGCCGCCGCGGCGGTGCCTCCGCCACCAATAATGCCCAGCGTCGACGAGGCCGGCGTCTCTGCCCGCATCAGCGCCCGGACGATGCCGTCGCAGTCGGTGTTATATCCGGTTGCCTGTCCGCTGGCGTCGAGTACCACCGTGTTCAGCACGCCCAAGCGCCGCACCCGATCAGAGAGCTGATCCATCAGTGGCACGAGGGCCGGTTTCAGCGGCATCGTCACCGAAAACCCCAGCCAGCGGGTGTGGCCGGTCGTCAATTCGTGGCGCCGGTCTCGGTAGAAGGTCTCCACCTGGTCGAGGTCGACATCGGCCCGGGTGTACTCAATTGCTAGCCCCAGGGCGCGGTAGGCGGCCTGGTGCAGGACCGGGGAGAGCGAATGGTCTATCGGGTGCCCCAATACGGCGGCCTGGCTCGGTGCGCTACGAGTGGTCACTGCGCACCGTTATCGACTGATTCGCCGTCTGTGCTCGGGGCACTGGGGTCGTCGTTGGATCCGCCACCACACATCTCGGGGTTGTCCTGACAGTACTGGCGGTATTCGTCGACGTTCTCGTTGTGTTCTTCCAGAGTGGCGGCGAATTTGGTTTCCCCAGTCTCAATGTTGACGGTCACCCAGTAGTAGTAGTCGTTGTCCTCTGGCTCTGCCGCCGCATCGAGAGCTTCCAGCGACGGGGAACCAATCGGCCCCGGTGGCAACCCGCGGTGGGCGTAGGTGTTGTACTCGTTGGACGCATCCTCACGGTCTTCTGCCGTAAACTGCAGAGACTGGGTGCCCAGCCCGTAGATCACCGTGGCATCAATCTGCAGGTAGCCGGCGGTTTCGGGGTTGGATGGATCCAGCCGGTTACGGATGATGCCCGAGACGGTCTGGAAGTCATCGGTGCGAGCTTCTGCCTGCAGGATCGAGGCGATGGTGACCAGGTCGAATTGGTCGTCCTCATCGGTGATGCCCAGCCGGTCGAACTCTTCCATGGTGGGCTCGATCATCAACTGCAAGATTTCTTCGGGGCTAGCATCCACGTCAAAACGGTACTCGCCGGTGGCGATATAACCTTCCAGGCTCTCGGCCTGTTCGGGTAGCCCGTAAGCGGTGGGGTCAGTAGCGGCTTCTTCAACCTCTTCCACCGAGTACTGGGTGGCATCGGCGATGGATTCATAGACCGCATCGATGCGGGTCCCGGAATTGACTGCGACATAGTTCACCCCGGGGTCTCCAATGCCTAACAGCCTGTCTGCTGCCTCGGAGGCTGACATTTGGCGTTTCATCTCGTAGTCGCCAGGCTGAATATCTTGAACGCTTTGGGCTTCGTCGAGCGCGTCGGTAAAGGCCCCGGTGGAGGCGACGATGTCTTCTTCCACCAGTCGGTCTCCGATCACAATGGGACCCTCACCGGGGTTCACGGTAAAGGTCACCGGTTCTCCTCCGGGTCCCTCGTAGTCGGCATTGGTGCCAGGGATCAGCTGACGCAGTCCGATACCGACCACGGCCAGCAGTCCCACAAATACCACGAAACTTGCCGCCAGCACGAGGTATCGGCGACGCCGGCGCTTGGCACGCTCGGCGGCTTTTTCTTCGTTCACCACGGTGTACTTTCCGGAGCCGTCGGCCACGGTGAGATACCCCAGTGCCTCGAGTTCCTCGTCTTCGTCATCATCGGCATGATCATGGTCGGATTCCTCAGCGTCGAAGCCGGGATATTGCCGTCCGTCCTGTGGCAACGGGTCCAAGTCGCCCAGGTCTTGGTTCTGATCTGCCTCGTAGTGGGTGGGTTGGGAGGTATTGTGCTCGGGCTCTGCTCGGTCATGGTCAGGCTCGGAGGCGTGCTCGGTGGCCGGGACCGGGGCCGGAGCGTTCCCGGAGAGGTCCTCATCGGCCACCGAGGCGGCTCTGAGAGCGGCCCAGCGTTGCCGTCGCGTCATTGGCGCTGGCTCGTCAGTCTGTGTACCACCCTCAGCCTGGTTATAAGCCTGGGCGGTTTGGGTGGTCTGTTCCGGAGTGGTGGCGACACCGTCTTCCGAGGCATCAGCGCGTATTTGTTGCGCACGTCGTGCCAGCTCGGCTGCTTGCTCCCGTTCGCGACGCTCCCGACGCGTCATCGGTCGCTGTTCGGAAGGTGAGCCGGTACCGGCGGATTGTTCATCCGTCATGACTGTCCTTCCGTTGCTTGTTCGGGTGCCGGAACCACGCGACGTCCTGCCCGTTGTCCATCGCGTTTCTCCACGGTCAGGGCGTGTTCCAGGATTTCCACAGCTGCGGCCTGGTCAATAACCGACCGCTGAGAGCGGGCGGAGCGTCCCGCCTGATGGAGTGATTGGGAGGCAAGGACCGTGGAAAGCCGCTCGTCAACCAGGAAAACCTGCACGTGGGCACATTCGGCGCTCGCGGCAAGTGTATCAGCAAGTCCCTGAGCGTAGTCTTCAGCGTCAGCGGTGGAGGCAGTGGATTGACCGTGTAAGTTGATCGGGTCTCCCACATACACCACGGTCGCTTCCCGGTCTCTGGCGACCGAGTATATGTAGCGCTGATCACCCCCGGAACCGTTGAGATCTCGACGCAGGGTCTTCACCGGGTGAGCCATAATCCCGTCGGGATCGCTGGCGGCCAGTCCGACGCGGGCGCGCCCGACGTCGACCGCGAGGCGAACTCCGCGGGTCATGGTGCTGTGCGTGTCGGACATCGGTGGGGTGGACTCTCCGTAAGCGGCAGGGGTCATAACGGGATGGGTCAGCTGCCTAGTGCTGGACGACCTCGTCCCGAATGGCTTGTAACGCGGCGTCAACCTGGCTGGCATCTTGGCCACCACCCTGAGCGATATCGGGCTTACCACCGCCGCCGCCACCGAGGACACCGGTAGCGGTTTTGACGAGCGTGCCGGCTTTCAGGCCCTGTTCCTGGGCCTGGTGGTTAGCTGCCACGGCTACCAGCGGACGGGATCCCGCCTCACCAATCAGAGCTACCACCACACTGGCATGTCCGGCCTGTTCCAGTCGGGCCTTGAGATCCAGCACGGACTGACGCAGATCATCTGCACCGGGAACGTGCCCCAGCGAGGCGGCCACCACGGTGGTGTTGCCGATGGTTTCAGCCTGATTGATCAGCCCGGAAGCTACTGCCTGCAGCTGGGCGGATTTCAGGGCAGCGAGTTCTTTTTCAACCTCGCGCAATTTGGCCAGGGTGGCTTCCACACGGCCGGGCACATCCTCGGCCGGGGCCTTGAGCATTTCGGTGAGCTGATTCATCAGGGTGCGCTCGGCAGCGAAATGCTCGAACGCATCGTAACCGACCAGCGCCTCCACGCGACGGTTACCGGAGCCCACCGACTGTTCGCCCAGCAACGCCAGGGTGCCAATTTCCGAGGTGGTCGTCACGTGAGTCCCACCGCAGAGTTCGCGGGACCAGGCGCCGTTCATTTCTACCACGCGCACCCGTTCGCCGTATTTTTCCCCGAACAGGCTCATGGCGCCCATGGCCTTGGCCTCATCCAGTGAAGTCTCCATGGTCAACACCGGGAAGTTATCGCGAATCGTGGTGTTGGCCAGGCCTTCGATCTCGGCCAGAGCGTTGGGTGAAATGGCATCCCGCCACGTGAAGTCGAACCGCAGGTAACCCTCTTTATTGAACGACCCGGCCTGAACTGCGTCATGTCCGAGAATATCGTGCAGGGCGGCATGGATAATATGGGTGGCCGAGTGCGCTTTCTGGGCGTCCAACCTGCGTTGCACATCGATCGCACCCACGGCTTCGGCCCCGATGGGTACTTCACCTTCGGTCACCACCGCGGAGTGGACACTGAGCCCCTTGACCGGAGACTGCACGTCAGTAATCTTCAGGACGAAACCGTCACCGGTGATCACACCGGTGTCGGCGGCCTGGCCACCGGCTTCGGCGTAGAACGGGGTGGCATCCAGCACTACTTCGATTTCTTGGCCTTGCTCAGCATAGCTCGCCTCGTGGCCGTCGACCAGCAGTCCGCGAATCCGGGATTCGGTGGTGTGCTCGGTATATCCGGTAAAGACCGTGTCGTGGCCCTGATGTAGCTGGTGATACACCGCAGCATCCGCATGACCGGACTTTTTGGACTTCGCATCTCGGCGGGCCCGGTCACGCTGCTCGGCCATCAAGGCCCGGAATTTCTCTTCATCGACGCTCACCCCAGCTTCTTCGGCCATTTCCAGGGTCAGGTCGATGGGGAATCCGTAGGTGTCGTGCAGCTCGAAAGCATCCTGGCCCGATAGCGGGGTGCCAGCGCTCTTGGCAGCGGCCACTGAGTGTTCCAACCGAGTGGTTCCTGCCGCAATGGTGCGCAAGAAGGCTTTTTCTTCGGCATATGCAATGCGGGAAATCCGGTCGAAGTCGGTCTCAACCTCAGGATAGGTTCCTTTCATGGCGTCCCGGGAGACCGGTAGCAACTCGGGCAACACCGGCTTGGTGACCCCCATCAGTCGCATCGCGCGTACAGCCCGGCGAATCAGCCGGCGCAACACATATCCCCCGCCTTCGTTACCGGGGACCACGCCGTCGGAAATCAACATCAGTGAGGACCGGATATGGTCGGCAATGTAGCGCAACCGCACGTCATTTTCGAACGTGGGGTCCGCAGGGTTCTCGCTGGAGGTGTAGGTGACCTGGGCGAGTTCTGCGGCCCGGTCGAGGACCGGACGCACCTGGTCGGTCTCGTACATGTTCTCCACGCCCTGCAAGAGCATCGCCAACCGTTCTAGCCCCAGACCGGTGTCGATGTTCTTATTCGCCAGTTCTCCGGCAATGTCAAAGTCTTCTTTGGTCCGGACCTCGGAGAGCTGATACTGCATGAACACCAGGTTCCAGATCTCCATGAACCGGGTTTCATCCGCGGCCGGTCCCCCGTCCACGCCATAGGCCGGACCACGGTCGTAGTAAATCTCGGAGCAGGGTCCGCCCGGGCCGGGCTGACCGGTATTCCAGTAGTTATCAGCTTTTCCAAACCGCTGAATACGCTCTTCGGGCAGGCCAACGACATCACGCCAAATGCTAGCTGCTTCCTCATCCTCTTCATAGACGGTGACCCACAGGCGTTCTGGGTCCAGTCCGTATCCCCCCTGGTCTTGGGGAGTGGTCAGTAGTTCCCACGCAAATTGGATGGCATCTTTTTTAAAGTAATCGCCAAAGGAGAAATTCCCGCACATCTGAAAGAAGGTTCCGTGGCGGACGGTTTTTCCAACTTCTTCAATGTCGGCGGTGCGAATACATTTCTGCACACTGGCGGCGCGGGTGAATGAGGGGGTTTCCTGGCCGAGGAAATACGGGATGAAGGGCACCATGCCGGCGATGGTAAACAGCAAGGAGGGGTCAGGAGACACCAACGAGGCTGAAGGCACCACCGTATGGTTCTTGGATTCAAAGAAAGCATTCCAACGGCGGGCAATTTCATGCGATTTCATGCAACGTGTTCCTTGTACTGTATTTTCTGTTTCGCCACACACGCGTGGCGACTACCATGGGCTTGCCGAACGCTCCCCGACGCCGTCACCGTCGCCCGTGCGCCGATTGTCACGGAGACTGGAACCGGGCTTACTGCTTCGGGGGGTTGACCGTAGCGGTCCCTTGAATCGTGGTCATCTGCTGGGCCCGCAGGGTCCGTCGCGGAGCGGTCTGCGTGGTGGTTGGTTGGTCGTGTTCATCTTGGGACCGGAAGGCGGGAACTTCTTCACGCAACTGGGAGAAGAAGGCTTTAGCACCTTCGGTCACCGCCGTTGCGGTGGCACTGCCGGCCTGGCGTCCGATGTTTTCAGGGCTCAACGTGGTTCTCAGGGACTCCTCTGCACGCACCACAGCCTCATCACGGCCTTTGCAAATGAGCGTATGTCCAACCCATCCAAGTGCAACTCCCACACCCAACGTCAGGACCTTGTTGATCACGGAGGTTTCCAACCTTTCTCACGAGTTCGCCTAGCAAACACTCGTTTCCGACATGGTTACGAAATGATATCAATCTCCACTTTACCTTGTCAGCACGCTACCGTGGCGTCACAGGACCCACACTTGTCACACCAGATACCTCGGTTTGAACCTGCCCTTAACCAGCGGTACCCCGCTGGATCCCATCATCCAACGGGGTACGCTCCGGTAAGTCCGGGCTTAGCGCGAGTAATGCTCAACCACGAGATTTTCCTGGATACCCACGGGAACTTCAGAGCGTTCCGGGGTCCGAACCAGGCGAGCACGCAACTTGTCGATTTCCACATCGAGGTAGCCGGGAACATCGGGAAGCACTTCCTGGTGAGCTCCGGTGGCAGCAATCTGGAAGGGCACCATGGTCTCCGAGCGCTCGTGAACGTGGATCAGCTGGCCTTCTTTGACCTGGAAGGAGGGGCGGTCCACACGCTGACCGTCAACCAGGATGTGGCGGTGCACGACCAACTGACGAGCCTGAGCGATGGTGCGTGCGAAACCGGCACGTAACACCAGGGCATCTAGACGGGATTCCAGCAGGGTAATGAGGTTTTCACCGGCCTGACCGCTACGCCGCTTCGCTTCGGCGAAGTAACGGCGCATCTGGGCCTCACGCACGTTGTACAGTGCGCGCAACCGTTGCTTTTCCTTCAGACGAACCGAGTAGTCTGAGTCGGCGCGACGACGAGCGCGACCGTGCTGACCGGGGCCGTAGGGACGGCGCTCCATGTACTTTTCGGCTTTAGGAGTCAGGGCAATGCCGAGTGCGCGTGAGTGGCGCACCGTGCGGCGAGAACGCAAGTTCTTAGTCATGAATCAACTTTCTTGTCATACGGCAATGTCATGTTTGTTCCACTCGCTCGACAAGAACCGGAGGTTTCCGGGATACACAGCGAGCGTTCCTGGCCTCCCATATCATCTTCGGGAGAGCTGAGGGGTTTGCCGTCACCCGTCATCACTACCATTGCATCGTGGGCCCGGTGCAAACGCGGGTCCTGCGGTGAATGTGCCAGACTTGTCTACCTTATCAGAGATCGTCGCCGGCACCGAACCTCACCGAGCATCCTGACGGTGGTGTTGGTCTCGTGGACGCTTCTGACCCTTGCTTAGTCTTGACTTGTGACGTCGTCGCGCTTGTCGTGGTTCTCGTGGTCGTTCTGTTCCGACTGCGCGGTCGGTACAGTCTTGTCCCTCGTGGTCGTTGTGGAAGTCTCAGCTTGTCGTGGCGCACTGGGATGACCGCGAAGAATATCGCGGATCACCGGTAGCCGTTCGGAGAGGGAACGTTCCACGCCGTTAGTTGTTGGTTGGTAGTACTCCCGGTTTCTCAACGTGTCGGGCAGGTACTGCTGGGTGGCGATGCTGTGCGGGGCGTCGTGGGCGTACCGGTAGCCAACACCGTGTCCGAGTGCCTTGGCTCCGGGGTAGTGACTGTCGCGCAGGTGGGTTGGCACGACCCCGGAGCGACCCGCGCGGACATCGGCGATGGCCTCGTTAATGCCTTGATAGGCCCGATTGGATTTGGGCGCGGTCGCCAGATGGACGACGGCTTCAGCCAGGATGATCCGTCCTTCGGGCATCCCGATTAACTGCACCGCTTGAGCGGCTGCGACCGCAGTTTGCAAAGCGGTAGGGTCAGCCATCCCAACGTCCTCGGAAGCCAGAATAATCAGCCGACGGGCAATGAACCGGGGGTCCTCACCGGCTTCAATCATGCGCGCCAGATAATGTAGCCCCGCATCCACATCCGAGCCCCGAATGGATTTAATGAACGCCGAGATCACGTCGTAGTGCTGGTCACCGTCTTTGTCGTAACGTAGCACCGCCCGGTCCATCGCCTGGGCTGCATCTTCTTCGGTGATCACCGGCACGCTGGGTTGCTCACCCTGTTCGGAGGTAGCAGAGGACTCCTGGGCGTGGTCGAGTGCCACCCCGGCGGAAGCCTCCAGCGTGGTCAGTGCGCGACGGGCGTCCCCGGACGCCATACGCACCAGGTAGTCCAGGGCTTGGTCGGACAGTGACACGGCGGAATTCAGACCGCGTTCATCGCTGACGGCTCGGGTGATCAGCCCGGAGATATCGTCGTCAGTCAACGGCTGCAAGGTCAATAACAGGGACCGAGATAATAAGGGGGCAACCACGGAGAAGGAGGGGTTCTCGGTGGTTGCTGCCACCAGCACCACCCAGCGGTTCTCGACCCCCGGTAGCAACGCATCTTGTTGGGCCTTATTGAACCGGTGAATCTCGTCGAGAAACAACACTGTGGTCCGACCGTAGAGATCTCGATCGTTCAGAGCTTGGTCCATGACCCGCCGCACGTCTTTGACACCCGAAGAAATCGCCGATAACTCCACGAACTTCCGTCCTTCGCCCCGGGCAATGACATGCGCCAGCGTGGTTTTGCCGGTTCCAGGAGGACCGTAGAGAATCACCGAGGCTGGTCCGGCGGCACGTCCCCCGGTGCTGGGTTCTCCCCCGGCCAGATTCCGTAGTGGCGAGCCCGGGGTCAACAGGTGCTGTTGTCCAACGACTTCGTCGATGGTTCGCGGTCGCATCCGCACCGCCAGTGGCGCTTGGGCTCCCCCAGCTCGATGAGTGTCGATTCCTGCCGGAGCCTGATCACCGGCATCATCGTGCATCGAACTAAACAAATCAGCCATGGTCTTCATTCTAGTAAGCGCCCGCCAACGACTGGGTACACTGTGCGCTATGCGCGCAGTGGTTCAAGTTGCTTCACAGGCCCAGGTCACCGTCGGCGAGGAGGTTATTGGACACTTGCACCAACCAGGGCTGGTAGTCCTGCTCGGTATCAACACCACAGACACCGAGCAGGACGCGACCGCTGTCGCGACAAAGCTCTTCGGGCTACGGATCTTGGAGGGGGAAACGTCGGCGGAATCAACCGGTGCACCCTTGTTGGTCATTTCTCAATTCACCCTCTATGGGGATGTCCGCAAGGGCCGTCGCCCCTCCTGGTCGGCGGCAGCCCGCCCCGAGGTATCCAAACCGCTGTATGACTATTTTGTCTCGACGTTACGGGACCTGGGGGCCGATGTGCAGACCGGTGAGTTCGGGGCGAAGATGGAGGTCTCCTTAACCAATTCCGGGCCGTTCACGATCGTGATTGACTCTGATGACCTCAAGGGCCCCCGCCGTGGGTAAGCCCCCGTTACCTTTTAGGTGTCGCTGTTATTCGGCAGGATGTGCGGTGTAGGTAGCCGGGTGGTTCACGTGCGCGAGTGGGCGAGCCCCCTAAACCGTCGCCACTGTGCTGAATCTTGGACACGGACCAAGTTGAACGGATCGTCGGATTTCGCGCCTGCACGCAATCGTGGTCGCTGTCAGATCAGTTCCGTCTTTCCCCGACCGTACTGGTCCGGTGTTGTCCCGACCTGTACGAATCCCTGCCGAGAGAACAAGGTCCGGACGTCATGGCGAGCCGCATTCAATAGTGCCTCTCCTGCGCCACGGCGCCTGGCCGACGGGTCGACGATCAGGGGGCTGATCTTGGCAGTGCCGTGACGCTTGATCACGAGGTTGATGTAACCGACCGGGCGGCCTCCAGGCTCTTGTCTGGCGACATATCCCAGTTGGGCGAGAGAGTTGAAGCCGTTGGCGTCTTGTCCATTTGCGCGGTGGGCGTTGATCAGGCGAGTGAGATGCGCGTCGTGATCGCCGTCGTAGTGAGGTTCCAGAGTGCTGACGAACAAGCCACGGAGAGCGTCAAAGTCACTCTCCTGAGGCTGTTCGACGATGAAGTCATCGGTCATGACCTTGCCACCTTCCTGCGCTGACCGGTAGGCGACTGCGGTGCTGACGAGCCACCGCTCAGCGCTTCTGTGTGTTGTACTCGAACCGAAGCTATCACGGGCGTGATATATAGCACGAGTGTGACACACCGTACCGCCCCGATCCAAGTCATCGCCACCCGGCCCCCGTGGCTACGACGTTGGAGCGGGGAATCGGCTCGAACGACGCTGCGGCTCAACGCCGCCACCAGTGCCTGGGTTCCCTCATTTGTCACGACCGTGATACCGTGGTGGCCCATGAGCTACCTCGAAGCACAGTCGGTGAGCTACACGCTGGCCGACGGTCGGCCCCTGCTCCGCGATGTCTCGTTCCGTGTCGGCCCTCGGGAGAGAGTGGCGGTGATTGGAGCGAATGGAGCAGGCAAGACGACACTGTTACGCCTCATCACAGGCGAGATCACTCCCGAGGCGGGGGCAGTCTCCCGCAATGGCTCGATTGGAGTGATGCGCCAGTTCGTCGATTCCGGGACGGTCCAAGAATTGCTACTGTCGGTGGCTCCTCCGCCCTTGCAGGAAGCCGCCGCAGAACTACGTCGTGCCGAACAAGCGGTTGCCACTACAGACGATATTGATCGGCAGATGGAATACGCATCCGCTCTGGCCGCTTGGGGCGAGAGGGGTGGTTACGATCTCGAAGTTCTTTGGGATGCGTGCGCCACAGATTCCCTGGGCTTGCCATTCGAGAAGTGTTGGGACCGTCCGGTGACAACGTTATCGGGCGGTGAGCAGAAACGCCTCATTCTTAACGCGCTCCTTCGTGGCCCTGATGAGATTCTTCTTCTCGATGAACCAGACAACTTCCTCGACGTCCCAGGCAAACGCTGGCTTGAAAACCAGTTGGTCGAATGTAATAAGAGCGTGCTCTATATCAGCCATGACCGCGAACTTCTCGCAAACACTGCCACGAGTATCGTCACTCTCGAGCTGGGCAGCGCAGGTAACACCGCATGGGTTCACTCTGGCGGCTTCAGCGGATATCAGAAGGCACGCACGCAGCGGTTTGAAAGGCTGGACGAACTGCGGCGTCGATGGGATGACGAGCATGCAAAGTTACGTTCGCTTGTTCAGATGTATAAGCAGAAGGCGGCCTATAACTCAGATATGACCTCCCGGTACAGGGCGGCGCAGACTCGGTTGGCCAGGTTCGAACAGGCTGGTCCGCCTGAGGCGCAACCACGGGAGCAAGAACTTGCGATACGTCTACATGGAGGCAGGACGGGCAAGAAGGCTCTGACGTGTGAGCAACTCGAACTCACCGGACTCGTCCGGCCCTTCGACTTCCAAGCTTGGTACGGTGACCGCATTGCCGTTCTCGGCAAGAACGGATCTGGAAAGTCGCACTTCCTTCGTCTGCTAGCAGCCGGCGGCGATGACCCCACCCCTGAACACGAACCTGTATCCGAGATGCAGATTGATCCAGTGACGCACGACGGTACCGCGCGTCTAGGCGCCCGAGTCCGTCCGGGCTGGTTCGCTCAAACACATGGACGCCCCGACCTTCGCGGCCGTAGTCTGCTCTCGATACTGCATCGTGGTGACGAGCACCGGCGTGGAATGCCGCGAGAAGAGTCGTCCCGAGTGCTAGCTCGTTACGAGCTCGCCCGTTCCGCCGAGCAGAACTTCGATTCCCTGTCTGGGGGGCAACAAGCTCGCTTCCAGATCCTTTTGCTCGAACTTGGCGGTGCGACAATGTTGCTTCTCGACGAGCCGACTGACAATCTCGACTTGGAGTCAGCGGAGGCCCTTCAACGAGCGCTCAGAGCCTATGACGGGACAGTTCTTGCCGTGACCCATGACCGTTGGTTTGCCCGAGATTTCGATCGCTTCTTGGTCTTCGCCAAGGACGGACAGACGTACGAAACCGACCATCCTGTATGGGACGAATCTGTCAAAAGGAAATGAGGATGAAAACACATGCCTGCACGCATAGACGCAGAGGAACGCCGCCAGTATGTCATCGATGCTGCATTTCGGTTGATCGTAGCAGAGGGCCTTGAAGGACTTACCCTAAGGAAGGTGGCAGCTGAAGCGGACCTCAATATAGGGTCGGTACGGCACTTTTTTGATGGCCATGAAGACCTACTGACGGCTGCAGCTCACGAAGCCGGAAACCGGATGGGACAGCGACTCATGCACCATCCGGTCGAGCAGTTGAGGGGCCTCGACGGCGAAGAGGCTCTAACTTCCTTGCAAGATCTCCTGGAACAAGTTCTCCCTGTCGATGAACCGCGGAGGATGGAGGCGATCGTTGTCCTTGAACTCATACGTGCCTCAAGAACACAGACAGTATTTGCATCATCCGCTGCACAGATGGCAAGCGATCTTCATGACATTATTGCTGCGGCACTAGCCTGCCTCGAAGTGCCCAACCCCAGCGCGGCAGCCCGGCAAGTTTCGGCCCTTGTTGGTGGCCTGACACTTGACACGGTCACGCCTCATGGAGCTCTCACAGTTTATCAACTGCGTTCGACTCTACGGAACGCGTTGCGCAATCTTCTTAATGCAGAAAGGTAGCCTGATGCCTGCATGGCTCTTCGCCCTGCTCGCCACAGGATTTGTACTATATACGGATGACTATGTCATCGCCGGAATTCTACCTGAACTCGCCGCTGATCTGGGGGTGAGTGAATCCCATGCAGGACAGCTCATTACCGCATTTTCGCTGACCGTAGCTATAGTGGCGCCTTTGGCCGCAGTTGTCCTGGCAAAAGTTCCACGGCGACAATTATTTACCCTCGGTCTATGCTTGTTCATTCTCGCAAATGGTCTGGCTGTAATTGTACCGTCATACCCCCTCCTCCTGGTTTTGAGGGTGGTAGCCGCTGTGGCTGCGGCTGGGATGACTCCTGCCGTGTTCGCCTTTGCCGCGGAGCGGGCTCCTGCAGATAAGACCGGTCGCTACATCGCTATTGTGTCCCTGGGAGTGACCGGTTCTATTGCTGCCGGTGTCCCGATTGGGACGTGGATCGGCGGACATCTTGGATGGCGTGCATGCTTTGCCACCATGGCCGTCGCAGGGCTGATAGTCCTTCTTGCACTCTTGCCTACGCTACCGCGTGAAGATGGCGAACGGGAGGTGCCACTCCTTCGGGATCAGCTCCGGACGCTAAGTGCCGGACCTATCTCATTCGGCTTGCTTGCGAACTGTGCGCTGATGACTGGGTCCATGATGATGTTGACCTACCTTGCCCCCTACCTCGATGCCACGAGCTCAGCTGGAGTTGATGAACGGGCATTGGGATTTAGCCTGTCGGGTATAGCTGGCATCCTCGGGATTTGGTTGGGTGGTATCGCAACGGACAGATGGGGCCCTGACCGGACCCTGAGTATCGGAATCGGCGGCATCATCGTCACGATGGTCATCTTGTGGCTTCTATGGATGGGACGACCGGCACCGATTCCTGCGGTTATCTGCGTTGTGACAGTGTGGGGCGGTTTGGCGTTCTGGAATTCGCCAGCCATCCAAGCTCGCTTGTACATGTTGGCCGGGCCAGTAGCACCCCAAGCTCTAGCACTGAACACCTCAGGTACCTATCTCGGTGTATCAATTGGGGCCGCTGTTGGAGGTATTGCGCTTACAACTGGCGGCGCCGGAGCTTTGCCTTTGACGGCAGCGAGCTTTGGACTGATTGCGTTGATCTTGATAGCGATTGCACGTTGCCTGGCAGGCGCACGTTCTCGAGAGCGTAATTAACTGGTTGCTTTGAATGTCCCGCTTGCCATACGGACCATCCGGTTTTGCAGGAGATGCGCCTGCGACGACGAGTCCGCACTTTACCAACAAATTACTGGCGGTGGGGAGAACCAAAAATGATGCTCCCCATCGCCACCCCGACCGCGATACCACCTAAGAATGAGGAACAGACCATGACGCTACGGCTTTTCACCTCGTAATCAGTGACCGAAGGCCACCCGGACAAGATCTGCGACCAGATCAGCGACAGCATCCTTGACGCACTGATCACCCAAGACGCCCACTCACGCACTGCCATGAAAACGCTGGTCACCACCGGTCTGGTCCACGTCGCCGGGGAGATTCGCACCAGCGGACACGCCGACATCGCCGCTCTCACGTCGGGCTCCGGCCTCCTGGATCCCGCCTCGGTCAGATAGCACTGGTACATGCGGATCACGCGGGCGTGTATCTCGTCATCGCACTCCCGTGGTGCTGAGGTGAGAAACATTCTCTTCCGTGTCGGCTCACGCCCTCCGACAGCCTCAAGGCCTCCAGGTATGATGTTCTCAGGCCACCGTGGCCTTGTCGCCTGCAACGGCGACAGGTATGGCATGTGAGAGAGGGCTGTTGACGCCCATGGTGAAGGCTTCTACGAAGCGTCCAAAGCGCTTGGCCCCGGAACCCGGCACAGGACGCGACGCGACCAAGGAGCGGCTCATACAGACCGCCTATCGTGAGTTCCTGCGTAACGGTTACTTGAACACAACGATAAAAGGTATTTGCGCAAGTGCCGGCTATACAAGGGGGCATTTTACTCAAATTTCCAATCGAAGGAAGAGCTCTTTGAAACGATCTACTTCCAAGCAAACCGGTGGCAGACCGTACAAATTCAGCGAGCGGTTCATACCGCTATAGACGCTTCTCAAAAGAAAAGGTCTGCTGAATCGGCTGATCTGGCCTCCATCATCTGCACCGCCCTTCGAACCCTCAACTTCGGCACTGGTGATGAAGTGCAGTGGTTTGGAATGGTCACGGAACTACGGGGAGCCAGCGTGCACGATCAAGCCTCCCGTAAGGTCTTGATTAAGGCGCAAGACGATCTGTACGGTCAGCTGGAAAGCCTCCTCAGTTACGTACAGAACCAGACCGGTTCGACACTCGCCCTACCTGTCCGTGATGTGGTTGTACTGGCGGTAGGTCTGTATGAGCGGCAACTCAGCAGCAATCCGCCGATGCCCGGCCAGACCCACGCGGTAAACGCCGTAGACTCGCTCGAACGTCTCCTGAGGGCGATTACGATAGACTCAGGCCGTGGCAGGAAGCATTGACACTACATCCTTGATGTTTGTCCTCGGAAAATCAGGTACTCGACTCCGAAATGTAGAGTCGTCGATCGTGTAGTCACTCTCGAACTGGTACATCATTTCGCGCTGTTCGCGTGCGGCGGTGCTGAGAACGCCGGCCATGGCGAGAACGTTTCTTCCTAGAACTGCTGGTTTAACGGATCGTCCCATAATAGACGACAGTTCGTGCGATAAGTCGTTGGCTGAGAACGCGGTGATCGCGGGCATATGAAGTGTTAGCGTAGACCGGAGATCTGAATCGAGGCAAACTTCAGCCAGCCCGCGAGCGACATCGCGAGGCAGTGCGAAAGAGTGCAAGTTGTCGGGTCTTCCGAACCACCTGAAAGTTCTTTTTCTTTTCATGACGACCTCCTCAAGAGAACTCCACGGCATCACCGTGGTTTCACTTCCAGGGCCGAGGAAATCTGCCGATCGACAAATGACAACATCATGACCTTTCGCACGTGCCTGAGAAAGGATCTCCGTGCCCTTGAGCCTGGCAGATCCTTTCTCGCTGCAGGGAGCCATCGGTTGTGACTCAGATATCGGCGATTCAGCCCGGCCATAGACATAGAGGTTGTCGAGAAAGGTGAGTGGAGTCTGACGGCTTTCGGTCGACGACACGATGGAGCGAACCAGCCCTGGCCACTCTTGGTTCCATATGCGCGCCCGATAAGGCAAGCCGACTGTTGCGATAACGTCCGTACAATCGGCAAGTGCTGGCTCTAGCTGGATGGGTTCATATGAGGAGATCTCCCGGCAGGAGACCCCTCCAGCGGAAGGAGCATCACTTCGCCGGCGCGAGATGGCGGCGACTCGAACACCACGTTGGGTCAGCGTACTCACAACGAGGCGTCCGATTTGTCCACTCGCACCTATCACCGCGACCCGGCGTTCGTCGGTCACTGTCTATTCTCCTTTGATTCTGTAGCTACTCCGACACAGTAGATCCTTGAATCCCCGGTGGCGGTCGAGTGGCTAAAATGACTTGTGTTCATGAAAACTAGTTGTGCTTCCCCGTGAGGTTGTGAACACGGACTGAGGGGGCTGGGCCTCCGATGGCGGTGTGGGTTCGATGATGATTGTACTCATGTAGGAAGGCCTGGTAGGAGGCCGCACGTTCTGATTCGCTAGCGTAGGCGCATTCGGTCATCAGGGTTCGGTTGAACCGCTCGACTTTGCCGTTGGTTTGTGGCCTGTAGGGCTTGGTGCGCTTGTGTTTGACTCCCTCGCCGAGGGCTTTGCGGAATTCCTTAGAGCGGTAGCATGAACCATTATCGGTCATCACCGCGGTGACCTCGACGCCGATGCCGGCGAAGAAGGCCCTAGCGCGTTTCCAGAACCCAGCGGCGGTGTGCTTGCGCTCATCGTTGAGGATCTCGGAGTAGACCACCCGGGAGTGATCATCCACCGCGTGGTGCAAGTACCGGTAGCCCCTGCCCGCAGAGGCTCCCTCAGCAGCGGCCTTCTGCGTCTTAGCCAGGGCCTTCAGCGCCTGGGGTGATCCTCTGCCATGGACTCGCCAGCCCCCACCGTCAGGGATCCGGCCCAGCTTCTTGATGTCCATGTGCACCAGCTCACCGGGTGCGGATGCTTCATACCGGTTCGGGGCCGCACGGCGCACCGGCAGCCCAGTGGCCTGGTCAATGCATTCCAACCTGGGCATCCGGTACCGCTGAAGCACCCGGCCCACGGTGGCGCGAGGGATACCCAGGTGAGCGCTAATCCGGTGAGGCCCCCCACTGGCGGATGAATCGCAACGCGATGACCCTGCGCTCGGTGCGCTGTGGCAACCTTCGGGGACTATGGTGAGGGCGACTGGAGCGGTCCTGGAATCCGTGGCCGGCCCGGTGGCGGGTCACCCATTTCGAGACCGTGGCCGCAGAGACCTGGAATCGCTCTGCGACTCGGCGCTGGGGCCATCCCTGATCGAAAACCAGGGCTACGATGCGTCGCCTTCCCTCCGGGGCCAGCGGTGATCTACGGTGAACCATAGGAGACCTCCGTATCTGATGGTGAGTTGTGGTAACCCACATCGATATCGGAGGTCTCCGCTTAAGTCACGGACCGTTCACAACGTGTCGAGGAACTACAATTGCCATTGCCCAACACCTTGGGATTCAGATGCCGTATGAACCGTCCTGGGTTTTGTTCCGTCCTGAAATGAGAGGATGGAATAAAACCCAGGACGGTTCACAACTCGCCGCCACCTACCCCGACCGAATCAACCCCTAACCTCTAAACCCAACCCCGTACACAACAAACCTGACAAGCCCATCGAAGCCCGCGTCATCGCCTGGCTCGCCGGAGAATCCACCACAGTCGAAGCGTTCCTGAGGGCAAGGAGCTCTACTGAGAAACCGCCTCCCGCATATTCGGTGTCCCCGTCGACAAACACGGAGCCAACAGTGAGCTGCGCCAAAAAGGAAAGATCGCAGTGCTCGCCTGTGGTTATCAAGGCGGTGTTGGTGCGCTGAAAGCTATGGGAGCCTTGCGCATGGGCCTGGCCGAGTCCGAGCTGCAACCGTTGGTGGATGCGTGGCGGGACGCCAACCCCAACATCGTCCAACTCTGGACTGATGTCAACGCCGCCGCCATCGAGGCAATCAGCACTAGCCAGCCTGTCAAGATTGGTCCGCTGACGTTCGCCGTCGAACACTGGCTGTTCACCCACCTACCCTCAGGGAGGCAACTGGCCTATGCGCGGCCACGGTTGAGTGAGAACCGGTTCGGCGGCACCGCCATCATCTATGACGGCATCACCAAGGGCCGCAAGCGGGGCAAGCTCAAGACCTGTGGCGGGAAACTCATCGAGAACATCGTCCAAGCCATCGCCCGCGACCCGCTCACCCACGCCATGCACCATGTCGAGGCTACAGGGCACGAGATCGTGATGCACATCCACGACAAAATCGTCATCGAAAACCGCAGATACGACCGTTGGAGACATCTGCCACCTCTGCCCACCACCCCAGCTTGGTCCAAGGGATTACCACTGGCCGCAGATGGCTACGAGTGCGCCTTCTATAGGAAAGACTAAGTGACCAACTTCTCATAATCGCCTCAACCTCGGTCACCTCCACACCAATCACGCTGTAACACAATCTCTGATTACGAGGCACTATTCAGAGGGCATGACGCTCCTCTATGACCAAGCACCTACACGCACTCACGTCAACCCGTTCCCCTGTCCGGTATGACGGTCTCGGTGCGGGTCATGTCAGAAGGCAGAGGCTATCGCTACCCCTTGCGCGCGGTCGTCGCCGGTGATGGTGGCCGTGTAATTGAGCGTATTCCACGGCATCCGATTTGACTATCCCTGCGTCAGAGCACCTCATCTTGTTGGATTGCGAGATTCTGAACTGCAAGCAAGCTTAGCGCAAGAGCCATACTTCCTACCGTTGCCGTCCATGGAACCCACGGTGGAGCGTTCAATGACATGGCAACGGCGTTTCCAAATAGAACGATGAGAATCACAGCGGTGACGATGCTCGACACAGTTGACCTACGGCGCACGCCGATGAACCCGGCGATCGTGATAGCACTCAGTGTGAGCAGAGTGATGCAGGCAACCATAGTGAGCGTCGCGGACCAAGTTCGCGCAGTCACATGCGCATCGGACACGGGTATGAACGACTCAAAAGTCAAGAAAACTGCTGTACTGAGCACGAAGCCGACCGCCGCGCTGCCTCCGATGGCGAGAGCATAAGCGGTGTTCTTAGCGAGGAAAAGAGGGCTACGCCCGCCGGGGTATGAGTACAGCTGGATCCGTCGGTTGCCAATGTAATCCGAGACAATGAAACGCTGGTAGACAACCGTCCCGTAAATGACGACGACACAGAAAGCGACGGTGAGTGCAAGCGTAATTACAGCGGCAGGTTCTCGTAGCATCGCGCTGTCGGAGCTGTCGTCGAACCGACCGACGAAAGTAAAGAAGTACAGTCCCATTAGTGTTGAGCAGGCTACTGTTGCTCCGAAGCGCGGAATGACCCGCACGTATCGGGATAGCTCGAGTCGAAGGAAGTGGTTCATCGTCCTGCCTCCGCAATGCTTGATCTGTAGAACTCTTCGAGACTGCCATCGTTCCTGTCCAGGATGCTGGTCAAATCCTGCTTTGCTCCAAGGCGCCCATCTGTGAGTACAGCAACGGTGTGTGCCGTTTGTTCAATCTCGGTGAGTACGTGGCTAGACATGAGCACCGTCACGCCTTCTGCGGCCAGTCTGGTGATCAGGTCACGCAGGTCAGAAATGCCAGTCGGGTCAAGGCCGTTCGCGGGCTCGTCGAGGATTAGCAGGGTGGGCCGATGACTGATCGCTCGAGCTATAGCGAGACGCTGTTTCATGCCGAGTGAGAACGAGGCGACAGGCGATCTGGCGGCCGCAGTGAGGCCGACCAGTGCGAGCAGCTCGTCGATTGGCCGGTGATCGATTAGGCCGAGAAGATCGAAGTGTAGCTGGAGAACTTGCTCGGCGGTGGCACCGTTTCGGAACTCTGGTGCTTCGATGCTCGTACCGATTCGCGCCAGGAGTGCATCGCGCGAGTCGCAATCAAGCATCCGTCCGGTCACGACAATGGCGCCCGAGGAAGGGAAGGCCAGGCCTGCGATCAGTTTGAAGAGAGTGGTTTTCCCAGCCCCGTTCGGTCCGATGATGGCGCAGATCTCACCGGGGTGAAGCGTGATGCTGCACCCGGTGAGGATGTCCCGGCCATCGATCGATTTCATGACACCGGTGAGTTCGAGCGTCGGAGTGGTGTTTGTCATGGTCAGCTCCTTTTCCGGAGGGCCAAATAGGCCACGGTGTAGGCGGCAACAGCCCAACTAACCGCAGCGACGAGGTTCAGCAGTTGGGGGTCACCGGCACGGAAAGTGGCCTCTCGGATGAGATTACCGATTGGCGCGAACGGAAGGAACTGATGCATTGTGACCGCCCATTCCGGAAGGCGCTCGGCTGGGAATGTGATCGGAGTGAACAACAGACCGCCGATCATGATGATCTGCGTTACTAGGGACGTGGCGTTGAGGGGCAGCCAGAACGCGATGGCATACCCGATGCTCACCATCGTGAACTGCGCGCCGAGCACGGCGGCGACGGTGAGCGCATCGACCTGGATGTCAACCCCGAATCGGAAGGCCGCTGCGAGCATGCCGACCGCGATTCCGGGAAGGGCTGCAAGGCTCCAAACCGCAGCATCGGCGAGGAGAATCGCCGAGCGGGGAACCGGGAGTGTCCGTTGGTAGTCGAGGAGGCCTTCCTGCTTCGAAGAGCCTGTGATTTGCGGAGCGAGGACGCATCCGACCGCAATGATGCCGAGGGTCCAGGCACCGGAGGACAGATAGCGGGCAGCTTCGCTATCGATGTCGGGGATGAGTAAGGCCAGGCCGTATATGACCGCGACGGCAAACAGTGCCTGGACCGCAGTGAAAACAGGGAGTAGATATTTATGGCGGAGCAAGCTCCAACGCACGAGACCGGTCCAGCTACGGAACCACCCGAGTTTGCGAGGCAACCTAACGGTCTGAGTAGACGCGTTATTAACGGACATTAGTGATCCCTTCATACAGCGATTCCAGGGATGCCGGTGCGAGCACGTAACTGTCTACGTTTCCGGCCTCAACCTGTTCGAGGACCCAAGCCACGGCGCCGGGAATATGCTTGGGTTCGAGGTCGAGTCGAAGTTGCCCGTCGTCGATTGGATGAACCCGCGAGGCTGATGGGGTCTTTGTGAGGTCGGCGCGGGATCGGACGGAAACGCTGAGGCTGGTTGTTTGCGCCTGCTGCGATAGCTGCCTCGGGGTGCTGTCAATCAGCACCTGGCCGTTCTGAAGCAGTACGTAGCGGTCGGCGGTCCGTTGCACTTCGAGCAGATTATGAGTGACGACGATGATAATGTGTCCCGCGTTAGCGAGTTGGCGCAGGTTCCGCCAGATCAGGGGACGTCGCGTCGGGTCGACATCGTTGGTTGGCTCGTCGATGAGCAGGACAGGTGGAGGCGCGATCACGGCCATCGCGTATGAGGTCAGGCGGCGCAGTCCGCCAGACAATTTTTCACCTCCGACATTCTGCCACGGTGTGATGTCGAGCTCGTTTATGAGAGCGCTGGCCTCGCAGCGTGCATCTCTCGCCGAAAGGCCCCGCAGTCTGCCGATGGATGTGATCGCCTGGCGGGGTGTGACTCCAGTTAGAGGAGCGTGCATCTGCGGCATCATCGAGGCGATGCGCCGAGCCAGATCCGGGTTTTTCGCGAGCGATTCTGTGCCGTAGCGGATATCGCCGGAGGTAGGCTTGGCCGTGCCGACGATTTGGTTGAGAAGGGTAGTCTTGCCTGCCCCGTTGTGTCCGATGAGCGCGATCAGCTCTCCGGGGTGGAACGTGAGACTGATGGCGTCATTCGCCGCGACAGCTCCTCGCTGGAACGTCTTGGTGATCGCCTCCAGCAGGAGTGGTTGGCTGGGAGGGGTCGAGCTTAACATATTTCACATACTATTGGTATCTGCAATGTGAATCAATGGTGACGCGACCTCCGGGGTGTGCCGGGGGTGCTGTCTAATAGAATGGAGTTTATGGTTCGGATGACACGCGTTCAGCAACGGCAACGCAACAGAGTGCTATTGCTTGAGGCGGGTGAGCGTATCTTCGCTGCGCGTGGCGTGGAGGGTGCTTCTCTTGATGATGTGGCCTTAGAAGCCGGTCTAACTAAGGGGGCGGTCTATTCAAACTTCCGTAACAAGGGTGATTTGATCCTGGAGGTAATCCGGTATCGTCAGACACTCTCGCAGGAAGCTCAGGACTTCCACGCGATCCTTGATCGCGCTACTGACGACCGCGAGCGCCTAGAGGCTTGGTGCGATGCTTGGATACTGACAGCCAGGAGCGGTGATCGCTCCAGCTATGTCCGCCTACTGTTTGACTTCATTCCCTACGCCCTGCGGGACGAGCAGTTGACCGCACGGTTTCTGGAGTTCATCTCGCCTGCCGACGATATCTCAATTGCGGAGTCGCCGATCCCATCCGATAGCACCTTCGCTCGCATCCCGGTTGGAGATCAGTTCCGCATCCTGACGGCGCTCGATCTAGGATTATCCGCTCTGGGGCTGTTCGATCCGGACAACGTCAAGCCCGAGCTGTACAAGACGGCTGTGCTCTCGCTCGCCCACACGCTCTACGACGCAAGTACGGAGTCAGAGTACTCCCAACAGCCGCAGAATGGCGGGCACGAGCCAGATCGCCAGTAGGGCGAGCTCAGCCAATGCGCCAACTGCCACCAACGCAAGCCATAGCCAAGGCGTTATGGGTGCAGATGTCCAGAGCCGGGCCGTGAGTAACTTCCTAGTGACGGTGTCGATCGTGGGGGCATCGAGCAACATCTTTGCCATGTGACGACCATCGCAATTTCGATGGAATCTGAACTGCCACACGAGGCGCACGACCATCACTGCAACGGCGACGGTCGCGATCCACGAGCCTGTCAGGGCACGCCAGGCAAGCGCCGTCGTTAGGAATGCGAAGTCGACTACCACGCCTGCAGCAACCGCTGATAGACGTGGTGACAATGGCCACGCCCAGACGTGCGTGAGATTGGTGGTGGCGGCCGCCTGAAGTACGCGCATTCGCACGGTACCTCCTGGGCGCACGAACCTGCGCCCGAAGCCGATGTGCGCAAGCTCATGCGGCACGGCCGTGGTGATCGCTACGGCGAGCGCCACGGCAATCACGAGCAGCGGATGCGAGCCTGCGGAGATGACGTCCGCGCCGGTGGGAATGCCGCCTTGGAGCAGGAGCACGATTGCGGAGGGGCAGAGCGCTACTCCGGCCACCCACAGCGTCGCACGCGCGACCTTCCACCTCCCACTAACGGGCGCGGCAGGAGGTTGCCGGACCTCCTCAGAGAAGTCGCACATGAATCCCGCATCTGACAACGTGGCGGCTAGCGGGGCGATGATGGAGGCATGATCGTCCTGTGCTCGGAGTGCGTGTGCGACGGGCTCGCTGACTACAAGCGGTTCCGAGCCGTCGGCGACGACCACCCACATGCCGTCGCGGAGCTTCCGCCCCCGGACTGGCTTCAGACGTATGGCCTGCTCTGTCGGTTCGGCCATTGTCAGATCTGCTGGAGATAGTGGCCGAAGACTTCCCAGGTGGCGGGATCGCCAGTGCCACACGTTGGGCAGTCGTCTGGAAGGCGTGGCCACGATGGATGTGCGAAAGCCGAGCCATCCTCAAAGTTCACTTCCACCTGCAGAAGGGAATGATTATTACACGATGTGATGTTTCCTGCTTTCCTCGGTTTCATTGGGCCTGAGGACAAAGCGCTGTGGCGCACCCTGCTGGCGAACCTGACCGGGGATGCGGCCTGGCGCACCCCACCGGTGAAAGCCTGCGCATAAAACCAGCACCCAGAAAACCTGGCGGCACAAGTGCTGTATATCTCGGAAAAACAGTGCCTGACGAGAGATTTTATGGCTAGATATGTGCGCGCACCTATGGCTGTATAGACATGACCGAATACACGCCAAGAACAAAGGATGGATACGATGCGCACAATCGGAGCACTTGATGAGCAAATCGAGACTCGCCAGGAGAAGAATCTGATGGCGATTGTCTCGGGCTATAAGGACACCCTGGAAGCAGGCAACGAACTAGTCGATCTCACCCGCGAGGTCTTCGACCATGAAGTCCCCACCCTACTAGACGAGTTACGCGAGTTGGAGATCACCGAGTTCACGATCTCCGCCCCGCAGACCAACACCACGACCATCATCTGGCAGCTCGTGGAACGCCGGGCCAGGCTCAACGGCCTGATACAGGTGAAATCCCGCTCGAAGAACTGGACCACCGGGCAGCAGGACCTTCTGCCAGCCTGGCACCTCAGCGTCAACCAACGACGCCTCGTTACTTTTTAGGTGTCGCTGTTTTCCGGCAGGATGTGCGGTGTAGGTTACCGGGTGGTTCCGGCATGATGTTTGCCCCCAGTCATTGATGATCCAGGGGTGTTGTCACCGGAACCGGTCTGGTTCGTTCGGATCGCTACGACAAGCACGCTGTGATCATGGTGGCACTGTGTAACGTGGATGTGAACGCAGGAACCATCGGTGACCTGGTCGTGTACTGGACTGAACCACAGAAACTGGCCGATAAAACTCCACCTGTTTCGTGGCATCGACATCGGCCAGACCGACCATCATGCCACCACTGTCACACCCGATGGCACGGTGGTACATGACAAATCACTGCCACCATCTGAACCGAGGATTCAGGAACTGCTGAAAGATCTTGTGGCCCAACACGCTAAGCCGTGGGTGGTCGTGGATCAGCCCAAGACTATCGGCACATTGGTGATTGCCGTTGCGCAACAGCGTGGGATTCAGATGCCGTATGTGCCTGGATTAACCATGCGCCGGGTAGCCGATTTGCATCCGGGCCAGGCCAGAACGGATGCTCGAGACGCCGACATTATCGCTGAAACAGCAGGCACCATGCCCCATACGCTACGCGGTATGGCTGTAGCTGAACAGCACCTTGCCGAACTGCCGCACAACTGACCCAGGTGCGCAATCGCTTGCCAGACCTGCTGACCCAGATCCATCCCTCGCTGGAGACAGTACTAGGACCTCGACTCGCTCATCCAGCGGTGGTGGATCTGCTGGGCCGGTATCCCACCCCAGCAGCCCTCCAACGGGCTGGGCGTGGTCATGTCAGAACCAGGCTGAACAAACTCGCGCCCCGTATCCCGATTCGACTCAGCGACGAGATCTTGGCAGCACTCACCGAACAAACCACCGTCGTGAAAGGAACCAGAGTCGCTGAACATATTATCGGGCGCTTGGCTACCCAACTTCAGCAGCTCACCCAACAACGACTCGACATCGAAACTGAGATCCTGTCAGTAGTTGATGCGTAGCGACTTACCGACTTCCTGACATCCATGCCCGGCGTAGGGATCAGGACACCAGCACGCATCCTCACCGAAGTGGTGGGCAAAGACTTTAAATCCGCAGCAGACCTGGCCGCGTATGCTGGCATCGCACCCGTCACTGGCCAATCGGGGACTTCGACCCGCGGCCAAGCGCCCTGCAGACGTGGCCACAAAGTCCTCAAACGGGCGCTGTTTTTGTTTGCTTTTGCCTCGATCAAAGACGACCCCGCTTCGCGCGCCTACTATGATAAAAACGCGCCGAAACCAAACGTCACAACCAAACCCTCATCGCCCTAGCCCGTCGAAGAACTGACATCCTATTCGCCATACTCAGAAACGGCACCTTCTACGAATCGCGACCAGCCCAACTAACACCAGCGGCTTGACGAAAACGATAGAAGCACCCCCCAGATCCCGTTCCAGCACTCTGCACAGGTGGTCAGATTATTCTGACTTCTCGGATGTCGTGGGCTCCGGTTTGGCATCCACGCCAGCTTCCTTGCGCTGCTGAGCGGTGATCGGCGCCGGAGCCTGGGTGAGCGGGTCGAAACCGTTACCGGTCTTCGGGAAGGCGATCACCTCACGGATTGAGTCGGTTCCGGCCAGCAGGGCCACGATCCGGTCCCACCCGAAGGCAATTCCGCCGTGCGGGGGTGCCCCGTATTGGAAAGCATCCAGCAAGAACCCGAACTTCTCCCGGGCTTCTTCATCGGTAATGCCCATGACGTTAAAGGCACGTTGCTGAACCTCGGGATTGTGGATACGAATCGAGCCACCACCAATTTCATTGCCATTGCAGACAATGTCGTAGGCATAGGCCAATGCCGAGCCCGGGTCGGTGTCGAAAGTGTCCAAAAACTCCGGTTTGGGCGAGGTGAAGGCATGGTGGACCGCTGTCCAGGCGCCGGACCCAACGGCCACATCTCCGGCGGCCACCGCTTCGTCAGCGGGTTCGAACATCGGAGCATCCACAACCCAGACGAATGCCCAGTCTTGGTCGGTTGCGGCGATTTCGGAGGGGTGCTTAATCAAACCGGTGCGGTGACCGATTTCCACCCGAGCTGCCCCCAGTAGCGCACGGGACTCGGTGGGCTTGCCGGCTGCGAAGAAGATGCAGTCCCCGGGCTGGGCGCCGGTGGCATCAGCCAGCCCGGCCTTTTCGTCTTCGGAAATATTCTTCGCGACCGGGCCGGTTAGCTCACCGTCATCCTGAATCAGCACGTAGGCCAACCCCTTGGCACCGCGTTGCTTGGCCCATTCTTGCCAGGCGTCCAGGGTGCGACGCGGCTGGGAAGCGCCACCGGGCATCACCACAGCGCCGACGTAGTCGTTCTGGAACACCCGGAAAGGGGTGTTAGCGAAGTACTCGGTCAGCTCGGTCAGTTCCAAGCCAAAGCGCAAATCCGGCTTGTCCGTCCCGTATGAGGCCATGGCCTCCGCGTAGGTCATCCGCGGAAATGGGGCCGACAGTTCCACCCCGATCAGCGACCATAGCTGGGCAATGATTTTTTCGGCTAACTCGATCACGTCGTCTTCTTCTACGAACGATGCCTCAATATCCAGCTGGGTGAACTCTGGCTGACGGTCGGCGCGGAAGTCCTCGTCGCGGTAGCAACGGGCGATCTGGTAGTAGCGTTCAATACCGCCCACTTGCAAAAGCTGCTTGAACAGTTGCGGGGACTGCGGTAGCGCATACCACGAGCCCGGTGCTAGCCGGGCCGGAACCAAGAAGTCGCGAGCGCCTTCTGGAGTGGAGCGGGTCAGGGTTGGGGTTTCGACCTCATGGAATCCTTCCTCGGCCAGCAACGTGCGTGCCACCCGGTTGACCTCCGAGCGTAGGCGGATAATCCGGGCCGGCTCCGGGCGACGCAGATCCAGGTACCGGTAGCGCAGGCGGGCTTCTTCCCCGACTTCGACGTGCTCATCGATCTGGAAGGGCAACGGGGCGGCGGCATTGAGTACAGTGACCTCCGAGGCAAACAGCTCGACGTCCCCGGAAGTGATGTTCGGATTCTCGTTGCCTTCGGGGCGACGTCGGACCTCGGCGGTAACCTGCAGGACGTATTCGTTGCGCAGGTGATCGAAATCTGCCTCATCGTGGATGACGATCTGGCCCAGCCCCGAGACATCACGCAGATCGACGAAGGCTACCCCTCCGTGATCGCGCCGGCGGGCCACCCAGCCTGCCACGGTGACGGTTTCTCCGATGTTCTCGGCGGTGAGCTCGCCAAGCTGATGAGTGCGCAACACAGTGCAACGACCCCTTAAACGTGTTGTGGTTTGTCTATCTGATGCTCGTGGACACGATCAGCTTTGTATTCTACCGGCTCTGTCTCGTGCCTGGAGCCTGTGGCCTGGAGGCGCGCTGGCCCCTAACGTGTGGCTCGTACCTGAGGGTCCAGGTCGTCGGCCGGTGGCATCCAGGTGGTGGGATCAGCTGGGACTTGTTCCCCGGAGCGAAGATCTTTCACCTCGTGGGAGACGCTGCCATCCTCAGCGACCGAGGAGAACCACACGAAGGGGATGCCCCGCTTATCGGCGTATTTGATCTGCTTACCGAATTTCTCGGCCGAGACCGCGACCTCGGTGCTAATGCCACGCTCACGCAACTGTTGAGCGGTATCCAGTGCGGTGTCCCAGTCCTGATCGTGGGTCAGCGCCACCAGCACACAGCTGGGTACCGAGCGCGAGGCTTCGGCCATGGTCTGCGACAGGATACGCATCACCAGGCGAGTCACGCCGATGGATAGCCCCACACCGGGGAAACTGCGCTTGCCTTTGGTGGCCAGCGAGTCGTAGCGACCACCAGAGCAAATTGACCCGAGTTGTTCGTGACCGACCAGCACGGTTTCATACACCGTACCGGTGTAGTAGTCCAAACCACGGGCAATGGATAAGTCCGCCACGGCGGTGCCCGGAACCCGGCGGTGGAGCTGATCGATGACCTCGGCCAGCTCGGTCAGACCTTCCTCCAGCAGTTCGTGTTCCACGCCGAGAGCACGAACTTGATCAACGAATCCGGTGTCTTCGGTGCGAATCTGGGCCAAGGCCAGGGCTTGTTCGGCCTGTTGAGCGGTGGCCCCAACTTCATCCTGCAGCGCTTCGGCAACCTTCTCAGCACCGATTTTTTCTAGCTTGTCAATATTGCGCAACACGCCCTCAGTGTCGTCCAACCCAATCCCACGGTAAAAGCCTTCGGCGAGTTTGCGATTATTAATCCGAATGGTGAACTCGCCAATGGGAAGTTTACTGAGAGCTTCGGCCATCACGAGGGCGACGTCGATGTCGTAGCGGAAACCCAGCTGACCGTCGCCGACCACATCGATATCGGCCTGGGTGAATTCACGGGCACGACCTTCTTGGGGGCGTTCACCCCGCCAGACTTTCTGAATTTGGTAGCGGCGGAACGGGAAGTGCAAATATCCGGCGTTTTCGGTGACGTACCGGGCGAAGGGAACGGTGAGGTCGAAATGTAAGGCCAGGCGGTTGGGGTCGTCGCTGGCTTGGTCTTCATCACCTTGCAAGCGTGATACCGCGTAGACCTCTTTGTCGATCTCTCCCTTACGTAACAGGGTACCGAGAGTTTCCACAGCACGAGTTTCAATATTGGTGAACCCATGGAGCCGGAAGACCTCGGTCAATGTCTGTAACACATGCAATTCCACCATGCGTTCAGCTGGTAACCATTCGTTGAAGCCAGAGAGGGAGCTCTTCCGTGCCATAGTGTGTTGCGTTCTCCAGGGGTCGATTGCGGTGATGCCGCTGGGATGTCATTTCGGCATCGATTCACTGAATACCATGCCATTCTATGCCTATCGGGGTAGGCTATTTGTGACCATGTGTGCCGATTCTCCATTTTATGGAGGCAGGCACACCCGGCCAATACCAGGAGAGTTTTAGCGGTGACTAACGGTCAAGAATCCGACAACCCACAACCCGTCCCGTCCGATGCCGAACAGACCAGCCCGGCGACAGAAAGCCAGACTGTGGACCAACAGTCCGCCGATGGTACTGAGGTCCAGGAAGCCGCTGAGGCCCAGGAACAGGACGTGTTGGCATCCACGGTAGCTACCGAATCGGCTCCCGAGCCGACGCCGGCCCCCAAACCCAGCGCTCTGGCTCCCAAACCGGGGACTCCGCTGACAGTACCGGCCACGGCGACGCCGAAGACTCCGGTTGCTCCGGCCGTGCCGGACTTCCACACGGATCTGGCACAGGCGCGCCCGTTCGCTGATGTCGCCGAGGACGGCACCGTGTTCTTGATCGATGGTGACGACCGGCTCGAAGTAGGTCAGGTCACCGATGCCACTGAAGACCAAGCGCTGGCCTACTTCGTGCGCAAATACGATGACGTGATGGCACAGTTGCTCCTGCTGGAGCAACGCTTGTCCACCGATACCGCCACCAACGAGCTGACGAAGACGCTGAAGCCTCTAGCCGATGCCGTGGAGGCTCGTGGCATGGTCGGTGATATGTCAGCGTTGCGGGAGAAGGTTGCACAGCTTTCCACCGCCCTCGAGAATCGGCGCGAGCGGGAAAAGCAGGCCCGGGCCGAGGCCTTGGAAGAACAGCGCCAGCAGCGTGAAGCAGTGGTCAACGAAGCCGAGGAACTGGCTGCACAAGATCCCCAACAGATTCACTGGAAGAAGACCTCCAACCGGATGAAGGAGCTCTTTGAGAGCTGGCGGGAACTCCAGAAATCCGGCCCGCGGTTATCCAAAGACGTCGAAGATGCACTGTGGAAGCGGTTCCGTTCGGCTCGGAATCGGTTCGATAAGGCGCGCCGGGCCTTTTTCTCGGAACTGGATAGCAAGAATGCTGAGGCCAAGAAGGTCAAGGAGAAGCTGATCAGTGAGGCTGAAGAGCTACAGCATTCCACGGATTGGGCTCGCACCACGCAGAAGTACCGTGATCTGATGACGGCGTGGAAGAAAGCTCCGCGGGCGGCGCGCAAGGAAGACGATGCGCTGTGGGCTCGTTTCCGCGCCGCTCAGGACGTGTTCTTCGGTGCTCGTCAGGCCGCTCACGACGAGATCGATCGCGAATTCCAGCAGAATCTTCAGGTCAAGGAACAAATCCTGGAGGAAGGTCGCAGCCTTCTGCCCTTTACCGATGTCGAGAAAGCCCGGGCTACCATGAATGATCTACGCACTCGGTGGGATGAGGCCGGAAAGGTTCCGCGCAAGGATATCTCGCGCATGGATGCTGGCTTCCGCGAACTTGAAGACGCGTTGCAACAGATCGAGGATGACCACTGGTCACGAACCAACCCGGAAACTAAGGCACGCACCAATTCTGCCCTGGCCCAGCTCGAAGAAACCATCGCTCAACTGGAGACAGAATTGGCACAAGCCCAAGAAGCCGGCGATGAACGCAAGATTGCTGAGAAGCAAGAAGCACTGGACGCCCGCCGGGCTTGGTTGCAAGCGGTCCAAGCCTCGGCCGAGTAACTGCACGATCGATCGTCTCGACGAGGTCGTTAATGAAGACCTCGGGGCTAGCTGTCCACAGCGGGAACACCCGCCTCAGCTACCAAGTACTGGCTGTCCACAATGGTGTCCTGAGTATTTTTCCCGGTGCCACCTCGTGACATTCTGGAGGCATGCCTCAGCCAGACACTTCGTCCTCGATCCCGGTTCCCACCACCCGCCAACGTCTCGACCGTGCGGTAAGTCGCTTAATTCATCCCGACGCACCGTTGAGCCCAGGCGAATTGCAGGCTTTGCAGTTACGTGGCGTGATCCGTGAACAAGTTGGCGGGAGCTTCATCAAGACCGAACATCCCGATAGCGTGTTGCAACGAGCAGTAGCCGCCTATTGCTTTGGTGCCAACTTATTTACCGGACGTTGGGCGCTATCTCATTCCACCGCAGCCTGGATTCATCTCTCAGGCCCTGCACCAGCGGATTTTCAGGCGGTCAGTGGTCACCCTCGACGGATGTCGCGGTCGAAGACGCGTGGCATCCAGGTCACGATGCGCAAAATCGAGTACATGCAGGCTGTGGAGACGAGCCTCCACCACGGGCTCATTTTGAGTCTGGGTCCGATCCTGTTTACCAGTGTGGAACAAACGATCATCGACCTGTTGCGCTTCTTTCCGGGAAATCACCAGCTCCGCACCGTCAGCGAGCTCTTACCGCACTGTGATGAGGCTCGGCTGGCCCGAACGCTGGCGTCACAGCGTCATCTGGCGGGGATGGAGACCGCGATAGCCCGTTATGGTCAGCTCGTCCAGCCAGCAGCCTAGGGATTATTTCTTACTCGAGCGCTTTTTCCGCTCGGAGGACCGGTAAACCTCGTAGACACCATCGATCCGACGAATCGCATTGAGCAGGTGCTTCAGGTAGCCGGGATCTCCCATTTCGAACACGAAGCTCGACGAGGCGATCCTGTTCTTCCGGGTGGTGGACGTGGCCGAGAGGATATTGACGTGGTGTTCAGCAAGGATCCGGGTGACATCAGAGAGCAACGAGGTCCGGTCCAGGGCGTCAACGGTGATGTCGACAATGAACACCGAGTCCTGGGTTGGTTGCCAATCGACCTGGATGAGACGCTCCGAATCGTTGGCGAGATTACTGATGTTGTTGCAGTCGGCACGGTGGACCGAAATGCCAGTACCACGGGTGACGAATCCGATGATCTCATCGGGTGGCACCGGGGTGCAGCACCGGGCCAGTTTTGCCATCACGTCTCCGGCTCCTGGAACCACCACGCCAGAATCCGAGCCGCGGGTTGGTCTTGGAATGAGTGGCAGGGAGATGGTGTCGGGGTCGTTATCGTCCACTAGCTTCGGTTCCGGCTTGGGAGGTGATACCAGTTTCTCCACCCGATCCAGCACATTCTCGACCGACACGTTGCCATCACCGATCGCCGCGTAAACCCCGGAGACTCCCCCAACGTTGAGTTGGTCGGCCACATCGCCCAGAATCCCGGCGTTCATGATCTTCTGGAGTGGCAACGGATGTTTGCGGGCTTCTTTGGTCAACTGCTCCTTGCCACGTTCGACAATTTCTTCGCGACGTTCTTTCGAGAACCATTGCCGGATTCTATGTCGAGCACGACCGGAGCGGACGAAGCCCAACCAGTCTTGACTGGGTGCGGCATCTTCGGACTTGGAGGTGAAGATTTCGACCCAGTCACCGTGATTCAGCACGTAGTTCAAGGCCACCAAGCGACCATTGACCCTGGCACCTACGGTGCGGTGCCCCACCTGCGTGTGAACCGCGTACGCGAAATCCACCGGTGTCGAGCCCGATGGGAGGGCTTTGATTTCACCTTGCGGTGTAAAAACGTAGACCTCCGAGGACCCTATTTCGGTCCGAAGCGAGTCCAAGAAGTCGTCGGGGTCCTGAGCATCTTTTTGCCAATCCAACACGGCCTTCAGCCAACCGGGTGTGCTCGCGGTGTCCGCGGCGTTCCCACCACCGCGATGCTTGTACTTCCAGTGGGCTGCCACACCGTATTCGGCCCGATGGTGCATCTCATGGGTGCGGATCTGGATTTCCACCGGTTTACCGCGGGGCCCGATCACCGTGGTGTGAAGCGACTGATACATGTTGTACTTCGGCATCGCAATATAGTCTTTGAAACGCCCCGGCATCGGCGACCACTTGGCGTGTAGCACGCCTAAGGCCGCATAGCAGTCGCGCACAGAGTCCACCATGACCCTGACCCCGAGCAGATCGTAGATATCGTTGAACTCTTTTCCGCGCGCCTGCATCTTTTGATAGATCGAGTAGTAGTGCTTGGGGCGGCCGGTGATCGTGGCATTGATTTTCGCCTCGCGCAGGGTCTGTTCGATGATGTCGGTCAGCTGGGCAATATTTTTTTGTCGCTCCGGAGTGCGCTCCCCCACTAGGCGCACAATCTCGGCGTACATTTTCGGCCACAAGGCGGCAAATGAGAGATCCTCCAACTCCCACTTGATCGTGTTCATGCCCAGCCGGTGGGCCAAAGGGGCATAGATTTCCAGGGTCTCTTGGGCTTTCCGAGCCGAGGACTCCGGTGGCACGTAGCGCCAGGTGCGCGCATTGTGCAGACGGTCAGCGAGTTTGATCAGGAGCACGCGGACATCTTTGGCCATGGCCAACACCATTTTGCGCACAGTCTCCGCTTGTGCGGCGGCACCAAAGTGCACTTTATCGAGCTTGGTGACACCGTCGACGAGCAGGGCGACTTCTTCGCCAAATTCGGCGGTGAGCTGCTCGAGGGAGTAGGAGGTGTCCTCGACGGTGTCATGCAACAGCGCTGCCGCCAACGTCGTGCCCGTCATACCCAATTCAGCCAAGATCGTGGCCACTGCCACCGGGTGGGTAATGTAGGGGTCCCCCGACTTACGGAATTGGCCGTCATGGTGTTGTTCAGCAATGGTGAAGGCCCGGATAATCACGTCCAGGTCTTCTTTGGGGTGGCGGACCTTGAGCGTACGAATCAACGGCTCCAGGATGGGCGAATAGTCTGTGCCGCCCATTCTGCCGGTGAGCCTGGCCAGTCGGGAGCGGTGACGTTTGGGCGCAGACCGTTGCTCTCCGGCACCGTGGCGACCGGATTTTTGCGCATCAGAAGTACTACTCATCCGGCACCGCCCCGCTTTCTCTCCGCTGACCTCTGGAGCCCAAACGCTGATTCCAGTACGGATTGTGGTTGATTGTTTTCATACACTAGTCCCCCGATGTCGCCGGTGACAAAACACCGGTAGCATCGGGGCAGACGGACTGTGGTGCGACGGTCCGGCGCCGTTAGGCTGTCGTAATTTGTTCTTCAGTCACGTCCTCAGGGCGCAGACCGGTTTCCTCACGGAGGTTGAGCACTCGGCGATCATGGTTTTTGACTTTGTCTTCCCCACCCCGCAGCAGTGCATACAGTGGCGCCTGAATAAACAGTGTGGCCAAGGTACCGACGATAATCCCCACGAAGATCGATAGCGAAATATCGCGCAGGGTCCCTGCCCCGAGAAGCCCGGCACCAATAAACAGAATGGACCCGACCGGCAAAATACCTACTATAGAGGTGGTAATGGACCGGACCAAGGTCTGGTTAACCGCCAGGTTGACCATCTCGCGGAAGGTTCTGACGGTATTTTCGTCCATATTCGCGGTATTTTCACGAATCTTATCGAAGACGACCACCGTGTCGTAGAGCGAGTAGGACAAGATGGTCAGGAACCCAATAATGGCTGCGGGCGTGACCTCAAACCCGGTGGCCCCATAGATTCCCACGGTGAGGGCCACCACGTAGAACAACCCCAGCACTGCTGCCAACGACATCTTCCAGGTCCGGAAGTAGATGGCCATCAGCACGGTAACCAGCACAATGAAGATCACCAAGCCAATCAACATCTGCTGAGAAATCGCCTCACCCCAGGTCGGGCCCACGAAGCTGGAGGTCACGTCATTGGCCGAGACCTGATAGGCCTCTTGCAGATTGGAGGCCACTTCAAGGGTCTGGTCATCGGTGAGCTCTTCGGTTTGAACCCGCATGGTTCCGGGCGCGATATTGGTCGCGGTGGCTTCCACCTCAGCAACGACGTCGGTCACGGCCTGCTCGCCCACCGTCGGGTCGGTGTTCTGCACCGAGGAGACGGTGAACTCGGACCCACCACGGAACTCAATGCCGAAGTTGAAGCCACCCCGTGCCACGGTGATACCGACTGCCACCAGTAGCACTATAGCCGCGATGGAAAACCACAGTCGCCACTTCTGGATAAACGGGTAGGACTTTTTGCCCGTATAGAGTTTATTTCCCCACTCAGCGATGCTACTCATTCTGCGTCCTCCGTGGTCTTCTCGTCCTGTGTCAGACCAAGCTTTTCCTCACGCTCTTGTTGCCTGCGCTCGGCAATGGTTTGGCGTCGCTGAGCTTCTTTGGCTCTGCCCTTGATCTTTTTCTTCTTCACGGGTGCCCGGCTGGGTTCGTCGTTAAACTCCCGGACCCGGCCAGCGCCCTGGTAGAGCGCTTTTTGTCCCAGCAACGAGGGGTCCATCCCCGACAGCGGATGTCCGCCACCGAAGAACTTCGTTCGTGCTAACAGTTGCATAACTGGGTGGGTGAACATAAACACCAGCAACACATCGATCAGTGCCGCCAGGCCCAGAGTGAAGGCGAAACCGCGGACATTACCGACAGCCACGAAGTACAGCACTACCGCGGCCAGCAGGTTCACGGCCTTAGAAACGATAATGGTACGTTTAGCCCGCGACCACCCGAATTCCACGGCTGATTCGAACCGTCGCCCCGACCTCATTTCGTCCTTGATTCTTTCAAAGTAGACGATAAAGGAGTCCGCGGTCAGACCAACGGCGACGATAATACCGGCCATACCGGCCAGCGATAATCGATAATTATCCGACCAACCCAGCAACACGATCGCCACGTAGGTCAGCAGGAACATCACCAGCAACGAGGTCAGGGTGACAAAACCCAGGGCACGGTACTGGTAGAACTGGTAGACCGCCACCAGGCCCAAACCGATCAGTCCAGCCACCACGCCCCAGAACAACTGGTCCTGGCCCAGGGTCGCCGAAATCTGTTGTTCAGATTCGATAGTGAAGCTAATCGGCAGAGCACCATATTGGAGCTGTTCGGCCAGGGCTTGGGCCGATACTTCGGTGAAGTTTCCTTCAATCGTGGCACGGCCGTCGGTGATCACCGCATTCGAACGCGGTGCGGAAACGATGGTGCCATCCAGGACGATCGCAAACTGGTTCTGTGGTTCCGGCATGCCCGTGATGCGCTGAGTGACCTCGCGGAAGGCCTCCGTGCCTTCGTCGTCGAAGCTGAGGTTGACCACCCAGTTATTAGCCGACACTCCAGTTGGGGTCTGTGCCATACCGTAGTCGGCGTTGTCGATCTGGGTCCCTTCAACTTCGACGGGGCCCAGAATGTATTTCATCCCATACTCGGGGTCACAGGCAACGACCGCTTCATCTGTGGGCAGTTGTTCGTTTATTTCCTGCTGTTGTTGCTCACGACAGTCGGTGTTTTGAAACTCGTAGGCCAGCTCTGGGCTGATCCAGTTCTGATCCGAGCCATCTTCGGGTTCCGCCTCTGGCTCGGGGAAATCCTCCACGTCTTGGCGCTCCTCTTCCGGGGTAGCAATACCCGGGGCGCCTTGGAGGACCGCGCGGAATTCCATATTGGCCGAGGCCTGGATTAAATCGCGGGTTTGTTGATCCGGGTTGCCGGGCAGGGCGACCACAACGTTGTTATCGCCTTGGGTATTAATTTCAGCTTCCGAGACACCGGAACCATCCACACGGGCACGAATAATCTCGACGGCCTGGTTCAGCGTTTCGTCGGTGACTTCTTCACCAGAGGCGGTCTGCGGTGAGAGCACCATCTGGGTACCGCCTTCGAGGTCCAAGGCGAGCAGGGGCAAGCCATTGGTTTGGTTGGTGGCGATACCTACGCCGAGGATGCCAGCCAGCACGACGACTATCGCTGCCAGCCAGCCCAGAGTGCGTCGCGCGCGCCCTTGGGGGGTCTTTGAGGCCATGATGGTGTGGATCTTTCAGTTCTGGAGTGCGGACTCACGAAAGGTTCAGCACCCCGGGGTGCTGAACCTTTCGTGATGGTCTGGTGGTTATTTCTTCTCGTCGTCGTTTGGGGAATCTTTGTCGGTCTCCTCGGTCGAACCGTATTCTTCGCGGGGATCCTCCGGGTTACCCGATGCCTGAGTGTCGGTGGCGTCGCGGTTCTCGCTGTTGATCACGATCTTGTTGGACTCATCCGGTGTTGGTTCCGAGCTAGCAGTCGAGTCAGCGGTGTCTGCCACCGGTTCGATGACTTGAGCAATGGTCTGCAGGTGTACGGTCACGCTGTTGCCGGGCGAGACCTCAAGGACCACCTTATTGTCGTCGTGGTTGACCGAAATCACGGTACCGAAGATTCCGGCAGCGGTCATGACCTCAACGCCCGGGGCCAAGGCCTGGCGAGTTTCCATCTGCTTCTTCTGCTGTTTCCGGGTGCCACGCATGGACAAGAAGATCAGCAGACCGAAGATGACCAGCATGACGATCAAAAAGCCAGCGCCAAAACCGCCGCCACCTTCAGCATTCTGAGCCAGTGGGTTGACGAGATGAGTCAGGTCAGCAAAGTGCATGTATCGATCCAATTCCTCGGGACAATGATGTCTAGATCTTCCACCACGACAAGTCTCGTGGTGGAACGCATTATTCTCAGGCTACCTTAGGCACCTGAGGTCGGGCCTAATTCTTAAGGGTCACCTTCACGCTGGAGACCATTCTCACGGCACGGTCGCTTGATTTTTGCCCGGGTCTAGTCGTGGGACTCGTCCCGGGAGAAGTCATCTGGGCCGAATAACGGAGAGGTCTGACCGGGTTCATCGGTCTGGGATTCTGCGAGTCGCCACATTGACTGCACCTCTGCGTTGTGAGGAACATCAAGTCCTAAATGTTCCCAGGCCGCCGGCATCGCGATCCGCCCGCGCGGGGTACGTCCCAGGAGTCCTTCACGCACTAGGTAGGGCTCGGCAACTTCTTCGACGGTTTCGACCTCTTCACCGACGGCAATGGCCAGGGTGGACAGTCCGACCGGGCCTCCGCCAAATTTCTGACACAATGCTTCGAGCACGCCACGATCGAGGCGGTCCAAACCACGCCGGTCAATTTCGTAGATATCCAGGGCGGTGGAGGCCGACCGGGCATCCACTTCGTCAAGGTGGTGGACCAGTGCCCAGTCACGCACCCGGCGTAGCAGTCGGTTGGCGATACGCGGGGTACCACGGGACCGTGTTGCGATTTCGGCAAAGGCTCCCGGTGACAGGCGCATATCCAGCATGGCTGCCGAGCGGCGTAGCACCAGTTCGAGTTCGGCCACGTCATAGAACTCCAAGTGACCGGTGAAACCAAACCGATCCCGTAGGGGACCCGGCAAGAGCCCCGCTCTGGTGGTGGCTCCGACTAGCGTAAAGGGTGGGAGCTCGAGCGGAATGGACGTCGCCCCAGCACCTTTGCCGACCACGATATCGACCCGAAAATCTTCCATGGCCATATAGAGCATTTCTTCAGCTGGACGTGACATCCGGTGAATTTCATCCAGGAAGAGCACTTCTCCCTCAGTGAGCGAAGAAAGGATCGCAGCGAGGTCACCTGAGTGTTGGATGGCCGGACCAGAGGAGATCCGCAGCGGGGCGTTCATTTCGGCTGCGATAATCATCGACAGGGTGGTTTTGCCCAGCCCCGGAGGACCTGAGAGCAACACGTGGTCGGCGGTGGCATCACGGAGTTTGGCGGCTTCGAGCACTAAGGACAGTTGTTCGCGAACCCGGGATTGGCCCACAAAGTCTCCGAGATGCTTCGGACGCAACGCGGCCTCAATTTCACGTTCTTCGGTGGAGGCACTGGGCCCGATCAGGCGGGAATCCTGCTCAGCGTTGTGGGGATCGGTACTCATCTCGATCTAGCATGCCTTCCGACGGAGAACGTGTTATGAGTGGACGCGACGTTGTCCTTGTCCCAGGTGACGCAACGTCGCGCGCAGAACCTGGGAGACGTCCTGTGACTCGCGCAATTCGGGTTCATGTTCCAGAGTGGATTTCAACGCCTTGGTGGCATCCTTGTCGGTCCAGCCGAGCCCGGTGAGAGCTTCGTGAACTTGCTCCTGCCACACCGGGTCATTGCCCGGCGTGGCACCGCTCGGCTGCCCTGCCTGTGCGGGGTTCTCGGCCGGTACGAGCTTACCGGACAGTTCCAGGATGATCCGGCGGGCGGTTTTCGCACCGATGCCGGGCACCTGGGTGAAGGCCTTATCGTCGTCTTGGGCGACCGCGCGCCGGACCTCTTCGGGTGCATAGACCGCCAGAACCGCCAGAGCGATCCGGGGCCCGATCCCGGAGATGGTCAGCATCGTCGTGAAAATTTCGCGTTCGTCCCGGGAGCGAAACCCGTAGAGGGTCATGGCATCTTCACGAACGATCAGCTCGGTCAGCACGCGTGCTTGGTCCTCGATCCGCAGTGTCGCCAGTGTTTGCGGGGTGGCGAAGAAGGTATAGCCGACACCGTTGACATTGAGCACCGCCGCATCGACGCCGAGGTACTCAACCACTCCGGTCAACGAGGAAATCATGAAGCCTCCGTAGCTGTGCGTCGGGCTCCGCCAGGTGTTTTGTCCACTGCCCGTACCGCAAATGATAGAACTAATCTACGAACACTGTACCCCGCAGGGTGCAACCGATGTTAACGGGCACGCCGTTCGGCTTCCAACCACGCTCGCTGGGCTGGGGTTGTGGGGCGGGAATTCTTTGCTGTCGCACCGGGAAATTTCGATGGTCGGGCCGGGCTGGTCAATTTCCCGGTGTCCAGTCCACGCCCGTGGAGTCCCCCGCGCCAGGCGTGGGCGATCGCCAGTGCCATCGCGTCGGCTGCATCGGCGGGTTTCGGTGGCGAATCTAAGCCCAGGACCCGGGTTACCATCGCGGTGACCTGGTTTTTATCGGCGGAACCGTTTCCGGTGACCGCAGCTTTCACCTCGGAGGGGGTCAGCAAAGCGACCGGAATATTGCGTCGGCCCGCCGCTGCGATCACCACTCCGGAAGCTTGGGCGGTACCGACTACGGTTGGCGTGTTGTTTTGAGCGAACATCCGCTCCACGGCCAGGTGGTCGGGACGGTGCGACTCAAAGAAATCGGCAATGGCCTCGTCGATGGTCGCCAGTCGCTCACCGATCGAGGCCGTGTTCGGAGTCCCCACCACGCGTACGTCCACCAGAGTGGCCTGCCGGTTGGGGGCGACGTCGACCACGGCCATGCCACACCGTGTCAGTCCCGGGTCGACCGCCAGCACCCGCAAGGGTTTGCTGGGAACCCGCACCGGTTAGTCGTCCTCGTTCTCAAGTTCTGCGGCCACCTCATCGGTGATGTCCACGTTGGAGCTGACGTTCTGTACGTCGTCGAGCTCTTCGAGAGCATCAGCTAAGCGCAGGAATTGGCGGGCAGCTTTGGCATCGAGCTCGACCTTCATCGTGGCCACGAACTCGACTTCGTCGGATTCGTAGTCGATCTCGGCTTCGTCGAGTGCTTTGGCTACATCCTGCAGATCGGAGGGGTCCGAGTAGACTTCGAAGCTACCACCGGACTTGGCCACTTCTTCGGCTCCGGCATCCAGGACCGCCATCAGGATTTCGTCTTCTTCTTTACCCTCGGCGTCCATGCGGACCACGCCTTGGCGGTTGAAGAGGAAAGCGACCGACCCGGAGTCGGCCAGGGTGCCGTTATTGCGGGTGACGGTGTGGCGCACTTCGGCTGCAGCACGGTTCTTGTTATCAGTCAAGCATTCGACCATCAACGCCGAGCCTTCGGGACCGCGAACCTCGTAGATAATCTCTTCGTAGTTAATGACCTCACCGGTCAGACCGGCACCGCGCTTGATGGCACGGTCAATATTGTCATTGGGCACCGATTGCTTCTTGGCTTTGGAGACTGCAAGATCCAGCGCCGGGTTACCTTCCAGATCTGGCCCACCGGCACGAGCGGCTACCTCAATCGCCTTAATGTGCTTGGCGAACATTTTGGCGCGCTTGGCATCCAGGGCAGCTTTTTTATGCTTGGTTGTTGCCCATTTTGAGTGACCGGCCAATGGAGCCTCCTTATGGGGGTAAGGGTGCGAACAATAAAACTCTGCCCTATAGTCTAAACCCAGCCCGCTCTCCTACCGCGATAACTGTGGCACTACACGTCGCGGGCCACTGAGCACCACATAGAGCCAGCTCAGCGTTGCTTGTTCCCAGCGGTCAGGGTCAACATTCCATTCTCGCGTGTGCCGGGCCTTGGTGAATCGCACCAACGAGACCAAATCCGGACGCAGATTCGCCAGCTGTCCAGCCGGCCCGATCGGAACGAAGTCGTCGTCTTCAGAGTGCAGAATCAGCACCGGGTGCTTGAGTTGCTCGGCCCGGTCCACCCAGTTCAAGGCTTTCAAGTCCACCGGGGCTGCCAGCCCGGCAAGACGGCGGGCCCATTTATTGGCAATCATAAATTGCCCCAGATGACCCACCGCGTCGGGAAGCCGGTTCAAGCGGGCCTGGTAGGCCAAGACATCAATCCAGTTAATAACCGGTCCGTCGAGGACCAGCCCCGCAATCCGGTCGCGTAACGGTGACTGGGCAGCCAATTGCAGGGACACCGCCCCACCCATGGACCAGCCGAAAATCACGACTTGTCGGGCACCGTGACTCAGCGCATAGTGCATGGCAGCTTCCACGTCGGGCCATTCGGTCGCTCCAAGCCCGTATCGGCCATCTCCGGCCGGCGGGGCGTTGCCGTCGTTGCGGTAGGAAATCAATAAGCTCGGCATACCTAGAGCGCCGGCGACGCGCAGGGCACGAATTCCTTCGGTACGCCGGGAGCCACGTCCGTGAACCATAATCGCCCAGGTGTCTTCTCCGAATTCAGGGGTCTGGGTAGGAAGGGGGGACTCGGCGACACGCGGGACTTGGGGTGGTACATACCAGGCCGGGGCTTCGCCACGTTCGACGGGAATGGACACTTCCTCGGACACAAACCCGGCATCACCGGGGTGGGGCCAGGTAAAGCCGGTCCAGGAGCCTTTTTGCGCCGCGGTGAGATCCCCGGAATAGATCTGTTCAATTTCTCGCACCACAATCCCGGCTTCAGCGTCGCGGTCAACGATCTTACCGATGCGGGCGATACCTTCACCGGCGGCGAAGGTCAGCGAATAGCGACCTTCCACGGTGGTTTCACGGGTGGCCTGCAACGCGATGTGAGGCCGGGGACCGTAGGGCTCAATGATTGCGTAAATCCGGATGTCTTCGGCCACCCGTCGCGTCGGGGTCACGACCGTACGGGCAAAGACGGTAGCCAGGGTAGAAATGGTGCCGGCAAACAGCGAGCCCACCACCGCAGCAGAGGCACCGACCACGGCGAGCACTTGGGAAAACCGTGCTCGAGAACGCGAGTTGTCAGACTCAGCGCGGGATCGGGGGAAGACTCGCATACTGGTCATTCTTCCCCGTTCACCGGGGAATTTCCAGTTTCTCAAACGTCGGGTCGGGAACAATCCCCTGGCCTGTGACGTTATAGCGGATATGACAGTTTCAGATACCTCTCACCACCAAGACGACACCACACAAACCACCACTACCCGCTCCGGTCAGCTCTCCGAGGACGAGTGGAAACAACGCCTCAGTCCTGCGGAGTACCAGGTGCTTCGCCAGGCGGCCACTGAACGACCCTTTACCGGGGAATACTGGGATGATTTCAGCGAAGGGATCTACCGGTGCCGGGCCTGTGGGGCTGAGCTGTTCCGTTCGGATCAGAAGTTTGATGCCCACTGCGGTTGGCCCTCATTCTTTGCCCCGTTGGCTGAAGATCGGGTGGAATACCGCAAAGACACCTCCTTGGGGATGACCCGCATCGAGGTCTTGTGTGCCCAGTGTCAGTCCCACTTGGGCCACGTGTTCGAAGGTGAGGGCTTCAATACCCCGACGGACCTGCGCTACTGCATGAACTCCATTTCCCTGGAGAAAGTCCCCCGCTCAGACCGATAAGCTCGAGGGTTCTCGGCGTGGCCTGCCCCCCATCCTTCAGGTAGCGCTTTAACCTTGAGGGGTGAGCATTGATCGGTCGAGTGCAGAAACCTTGGCTTCGGCGCCTGTGACTTTTCGTCGGGCGCTATCGGGACTGCGGATGGCCCAGCCCCGAGCGGAAGTCCGGCTGACTGAAATCCCGGCACCGCAGAAAATCGCACCCTATGCGGTGGCTATGGCCGCCGATGTTTACCCGGCCGTGCTTCCGGCCCCGATCACCTCAACCGTCACCACACTCGGAGCGGTTGAAGACCAGGACCCCAATGAGCCACTAGCCACCGGGCGTTTTATTCTCTTGCATGACCCGGCCGGTTCGGCCGTGTGGAAATCCACGTTCCGCATTGTGACCTTCATTCGGGCGTCGGTTGAAGCCGAAATGGGCGTGGACCCGATGGCCGCTGAGGTGGCGTGGACATGGCTGGTGGAAGCCTTAGATGGTCACCAGGTGGATTATGACCAAGCCGGTGGGACCGCCACGCGGGTGCTGTCGGAAAGTTTCGGAGTGTTGGATGATCGGGCCGATGCCATTGACATTGAAATGCGGGCCTCGTGGAGTCCTACCAACCTGATGGGCGAATCGATGGAGAACCACCTGGAGGCCTGGGCAGATATGGTCTGCGCCTTTGCTGGTTTACCACCGGTTCCTGAAGGCGTCACAGTTCTCCCTCGAGCACGAAGGACGTAACATCATCCTGACCACAAACGCAGAATCTGAGGCACCGGTTCTGATCACCGAGCCGGCCGAGGGCATCCCAGAACTTACCGACACGCCCGAAGGGCTCACCGAATGCGCTGAAGCGCTCCGCGCCGGTAGCGGACCGGTGGCCATCGATACCGAACGAGCCTCCGGATTTCGCTACGGTCAGCGAGCATTCTTGGTCCAACTCAAGCGTGAAGGCTCCGGCATTTGGCTCATCGACCCCGAACCCTTGGAGAATTTGGACATTATTCAGCAAGCCATCGGTGACACCGAGTGGATCTTACACGCTGCCACGCAAGACTTAGGGTGTCTGGCTGACTGTGGATTACGTCCCTGTACTCTCTTCGATACCGAGCTAGCCGGACGCCTGTGCGGCTTCCAGAAAGTAAATCTGGCCGCACTGCTACAGCGTACGTTGGGAATAACCTTGGCCAAGGAGCATTCAGCTGCCGATTGGTCGCAGCGCCCGTTGCCCGAGCAGATGCGTAACTACGCCGCCTTGGATGTGGAGTATTTGGTCCCGTTACGCGCACAGATGATTCGCACACTACGTCGGCAGGACAAGCTGGAGATCGCTGCCGAAGAGTTCGAAGCGTTGACCGCTTGGCAACCCCCGGAGCCCCCTCACGAGCCCTGGCGGAGAACCTCCGGTATTCACCGGGTGAAATCACCACAACAGCTGGCCATTGTCCGTGCCCTGTGGCATGCCCGTGATGAACTGGGCCGTCAGGAAGATGTCTTCCCGGGGCGGCTACTACCCGATCGGGCGATTATTGCCGCCGCGACCGCACAACCTGCAACCGCAAGTGAGCTGATGAACACCAAGGGGTTCACCGGCCGGGCTGCCGGCCGGGAGAAGGACCGGTGGTTGGAGGCGATTCGGCGCGGGGTGGCCGAAGGACGGGATCCCGCAACGCGACCGGAGAAGAAACCGGCTGGCTCCGGTGGCCCTCCGCCGGTGAAAAGGTGGAAGTCTCTCGACGAGCTGGCCGCTCGGCGATTCGCCACGTGTAAGGTGCGATTGACTCGCCAAGCCGAGGCGATGGGCGTGCCGTTAGAGAACCTCTTACTCCCCTCGACGCTACGAGATCTCTGCTGGCGTCCGCCCTCACCCATTACCCCGGAAACCGTCGAAGAGTATCTCAAAGACCGGGGTGCCCGTAACTGGCAGGTCTGGGCCTGCTCGGCAATCATTACCGTTGCATTACTAGACCCGGATCCATGGGACAGCGATGACGAGCAGCCCTGACATGACTGAGAATCCTGAACAGACAGGTTCCACCTGTGCCGGTGGTTCCTCTCATCTCGACCGTCGCCAATTGCTCTCTGGCACCGCAGCCATCGTGGCAGGTGGTGCCAGCATGCTGGGACTGTCCAGCTGTGCACCGGCCGAGCCGGATACGGTCGAGGAATTCTCCGGTCAGCCCACTGAAGTCCTCGACGCCGATCTGTTGCCCGTCGGGGAAGCCACCGGGGTCCATACCGGCGACTATGACCTGCTGATCTATCGGGACAGCGAGAGCTCGGTGCAGGCGTTTCACGCGATCTGTCCCCACCAGGGATGCGTCGTGCGTGTCGGTGAAGGGGCGGAGCGCGCCCCGGATTTCACCTGCCCCTGCCATTCTTCCCGCTTTGATTCCGAAACCGGTGATGTGCTGGGCGGGCCGGCTCCCCGGGGCTTGCGACGTCACCCCGCCGAGGTCCGCAACGGCGGCATTTGGGTCGAGGTCTAACGGGTCATCGAGCTCGTCTCTAAGGTTTCCACGCCCCGTGTTGCCGGTGATCGGCACGTAACCGTCGGGGCACCACGTGCCCGGTGCCGGGACGGTTGGGATCCCAGTTGGGGGTTTCTGCCTTCCGGCGCGGGTAGTAGTACAGCCTCCACCACGCCCACACCAGGCTCCCGAGCACCGGCAATAAGAAGATCGCCACAACCCAGACGATACGTCGCTGTGGTTCCAGAGGCGACCGTAGCAGGCTGATCACTGACCACACCATCACGGCCACGACCAGGATGGAGACAATCCACCATAGGGCTGATTCAAGCATTCAGGCGTTGGTCTTTCGGACGGTGACTTTTGAGGCCTGCACGCCGGCAGCTTTCACTACAGTCGGGATGATCTCGCGGGCCTTGCCCGGGTGGACGGTGGCGACCGCAATGGTAAATGCTCCGGCGCCTAAGACCGGCGAGTCGGCCTCACCGAGTCCGCGCCAGGCCAGCTCACGGGTGGTCAAGGTTGCCAGAGTCTGCGCTTGATGCGATTCCACGTCACTCGGTTCGTTGCCACGCAAGGTATAGGTGATCTGTAGCTGTTCCATCTCGGCGGGGTCGATGGGCTGGTAGCCGTCTTCCGTGCACTGTTGGCTGAAGCCTGACAGTAGCGCTTCGGCCTGCGCGCAGTCCTCGAGTTTCTCGGCAGTGTCTACACCGGTGGCACCGACTTTACCGTAATGGACCACGAATTCGTACTGGTCTTCATCCCACCACGCCTCCCGGTAGTGGGTGGGACGAGTGCTATCTTCGGGGCAGAAATAGGCTCGAATAATGGACACGGTGAGCACCTCCTGCGCGCGGGCCGGTTGATAACCCTGCTAGTTTAGCGTACCCGTGACCTGATCAAGAAAGCGGTTTAATGGCCTCGGGGCCTGCACCGTGACCGCGTGGGTCGTGGGCGCAGGCCCCGAGGACTGGCTTGGCTGCTGGTTGCGTTAGTTCTTCTCGGAGGAAGCGATCTGACGCAACACGTACTGCAGAATACCGCCGTTGCGGTAGTAGTCAGCTTCACCGGGGGTGTCGATACGCACATCGGCGTCGAACTCGGTGACCTTACCCTCAGGGTGGGTCGCGGTCACGTGCACGGTGGCCGGGGTGGTGCCCTCGTTCAACTCGGTGATACCGGAGATGTCGAAGGTTTCCGTGCCGTCCAGGCCCAGTGAGTTCGCGGACTCCCCCTGCGGGAACTGCAACGGCAACACACCCATGCCGATCAGGTTCGAGCGGTGAATACGCTCAAAGGATTCGCTGATCACCGCGCGGACGCCCAGCAGTGCGGTTCCCTTAGCGGCCCAGTCACGGGAGGAACCAGTACCGTATTCCTTACCGCCCAGCACCACCAGCGGAGTGTTTTGATCAGCGTAGTTCATCGCAGCGTCGTAGACATAAGCCTGCGGTCCACCCTCCTGGGTGAAGTCCCGCGTGAAGCCACCTTCAACGCCGTCCAGCAACTGGTTCTTGATACGGATGTTCGCGAAGGTACCGCGAATCATCACCTCGTGGTTACCGCGACGGGACCCATAGGAGTTGAAATCCTTACGGGCCACACCGTGCTCGGTCAGGTAGCGACCGGCCGGGGTGTCGGACTTGAAGGCGCCTGCCGGAGAGATGTGGTCGGTGGTCACCGAGTCACCCAACTTCAGGAGCACGCGGGCCCCGGAGATGTCCTGGACGGGGTCCGGGGTTTCCTTCATGCCCTCGAAGTACGGGGGCTTGCGCACATAGGTGGACTCATCGTTCCAGTCAAAAACATCCCCGGTCGGGGTGTCGATCGACTGCCACCGCTGGTCACCATCGAAGATCGTGGAGTATTCGGTGTGGAACATCTCGGTGTCGATGGAGTCATCGATGATCTGCTGCACCTCGGTGGGGTCCGGCCAAATGTCTTTCAGGTAGACGTCGTTACCGTCCTGGTCCTGACCCAGCACGTCATTGTCGAAGTCGAAGTCCATGGACCCGGCCAGAGCGTAAGCGACCACCAGCGGCGGGGAGGCCAGGTAGTTCATCTTCACGTCCGGGTTAATCCGGCCCTCGAAGTTACGGTTACCCGACAGCACCGAGGTCACCGACAGGTCGTTTTCCTGGATGGCCTGGGAGATCTCGGACTCCAGCGGACCGGAGTTACCGATACAGGTGGTGCAACCATAACCGACGATGTTGAAGCCTAACTGCTCCAGGTACGGGATTAGACCCGACTTCTCGTAGTATTCGGTCACCACCCGGGAACCGGGAGCCACAGAGGTCTTCACCCACGGCTTGGAGGACAGGCCTTTGTCCACGGCATTGCGGGCCAGCACCGCGGCGGCCATCATGACCGAAGGGTTAGAGGTGTTGGTGCACGAGGTGATCGAGGCGATCGACACAGCACCGTGGTCGAGTTCGAACTCACGCCCATCCTCCATCTTCACGTCAACGGTGTGCGAGGGACGCCCTACGCCCGCATCGTCGCTCTCAGTTGCATAGTTGTGGATATCCTTGCGGAACTGCTCCTTGGCGTCAGAGAGCACGATCCGGTCCTGTGGACGCTTCGGACCCGAGATGGAAGGCACCACAGTGGATAGATCTAGCTCCAGGTACTCGGAGTACTGAGCCTCATTGGCCGGATCGTGCCACAGACCCTGTTCCTTAGTGTAGGCCTCAACCAGCGCGATGTTCTCTTCGGTACGACCGGTCAGTCGCAGGTAGTCCAGGGTCACCTGGTCGATCGGGAAGATCGCGGCGGTGGAACCGAACTCGGGCGACATGTTGCCGATGGTGGCGCGGTTCGCCAGCGGCACCGAGGCCACACCTTCACCGTAGAACTCGACGAACTTACCCACCACACCGTGCTGACGTAGCATCTCGGTGATGGTCAGCACCACGTCGGTTGCGGTGGCACCTGAGGGGATGGACCCGGTGAGCTTGAAGCCCACCACGCGCGGGATGAGCATGGAGACCGGCTGGCCGAGCATCGCGGCCTCGGCCTCGATGCCGCCCACACCCCAGCCGAGCACGCCCAGGCCGTTGACCATCGTGGTGTGGGAGTCGGTGCCCACACAGGAGTCCGGGTAGGCGCGCAACACGCCGTCGACCTCGCGGGTCATCACGGTGCGTGCCAGGTATTCGATGTTGACCTGGTGGACAATGCCCTGTCCGGGAGGAACGACCTTGAAGTTATCGAAGGCGGTCTGACCCCAGCGCAGGAACTGATAGCGCTCACCATTGCGCTCGTATTCGATTTCCATGTTGCGCTCGATGGCGTCAGGGTTACCGAAGCTATCGATTTGCACGGAGTGGTCAATCACTAGCTCGGCCGGTGCCAGCGGGTTCACGCGCTTGGCGTCACCGCCCAAATCCGCGATGGCCTCACGCATGGTGGCCAAGTCAACCACACAGGGCACACCGGTGAAGTCCTGCATCAGCACCCGGGCCGGGGTGAACTGGATCTCGTGGCGGGGATCGTCCTGCGGGTCCCACTGGGCCAGCGTTTCAATCTGCTTCTTCGTGACGTTGGCGCCATCTTCGGTGCGCAACAGATTCTCGAGCAGAATCTTCAGTGAGTAGGGAAGGTTCTGTGCACCTTCGACCTTGTTAAGTCTAAAAATTTCATACTCGGCGCCGTTGACGTCCAATACGCCCTTCGAGCCGAAACTATCGACAGTAGTCACGGAGATTCCTCTTCCTGCCCATCAAGGGGCGCTCAACCGATCTCGCCGAAGCCGCTGGCAGCAGTCCCTCTTCGCTGATCAGCGACGTGCGACTCGGTACCGGTGCGATGCCAGTGTCGCTGGGCTCGAAATCCAGCGACCAGAAAATTATTCTACAACGCGCAGCCACTGATCCGGATCAGATGTCGTTACCTGCGTCACGATGACGTCGGTACCCGGATCAGCGCGACACTACCGGGTGAAGATATTGACCGACTCCATGTGGTGGGTGTCGGGGAACAGGTCGAAAATCTCCGAGCTCTGGTGTTGCCAGCCCAGTTCGGCCAACAGTTTGGCATCTCGAGCCAGGGAGGCCGGGTCGCAGGAGACGTAGACGACCTTGGAGGCCGGTAACGCGTTGATGCCTTTGATGGTAGCCCGGCCAGCACCAGAGCGTGGCGGGTCAAGCACCACCGTATCGATGTCACGACCTTCCAGTCCGCCTTGGCCGCTGGGGGCCTGAGGGCGGTGCGCCCACGAGGAGACCACTTTCTCAGTGCGACCATTGATCACTACGGCCTGCTTCATCTCGTGCAGGTTCTTCCGGGCGTCTTTGCTGGCCTGACGGGCCCGTTCGACCGAGTAGACCCGGCCAGTCTCCCCGACCGCCCGAGCCAGAAACGCTGAAAAGAGCCCAGCTCCTGCATATAAGTCGGCAATGACATCACCGGGTTGCGGGTTCGTCGCCTGCATGACGGCCTCGACCAAGATATGCGGGGCGTCGCGGTGGGACTGCCAGAAGCCTTCGGCCGAGACCCGGAATGTAAAAGTTCCGTGGTGCAAACTGCGCACAGTTTCACTCACCCACGTGCGACCGCGCAACCGTATGGTGCGTGGCTTCTGGTCCGGTTGGAGTTGAGGAACAGACACCACTGCCGAGACGGTACCGGGTAGCCCGGAGAGTTGGCGTCGCCAATCGTTGATCGCCTTATTCAGCGTGGGCTCGTGCGCCAGCGTCTCGGTAGCCGGGTGGATGACGACCATGACTTCCTGGCTATAGCCGGGGGTGATGACGTCCACGCTGGAGGCCCCGAGGAAATTGATATCCCACAGGTGTAGCTCATCGAGTTCGGGCACCGCCAGGGGAATATTGCGGACCGGAATCATGGTCTTGGATCGGTGGACGAACATCGCCAAGCGCCCGGAGGCGGTCACCGCGAAACGGTTGCGGGTCCGCCAGTGCAAACCGGTAGGCTCATCGGCTTCCACTGAGGTCACCTGAGGCTCTACGGCGAGGCGACCAATCCGATTGAGTGTGTCGCGAAAAACTTGGGCCTTGAGCCGGCGTTGGTGTTCCAGGGTGATGTGACCGTATTCGGCGCCACCGATCGGCTGACGCCCAGCTTGATAGGCGCGCAAGGAGTCGGCCAATTTCCACTGGTGTGCCCGCCGGAATTCGGAGCCCCGGATCACGTTGACGGTATCGGCCCGCCAAAAGCGGGCCTTCGCGCCACCGGAAGTCACCACGGCTCGCACGACTTCGCCAGGAATGGCATGGCGGACGAAAACAACGCGTCCTTCGTGCCGGGCCACGCAGTGACCACCGTGGGCCATGACCCCCACCTCAAGGGTCAGGATTTCCGGATAACCGGTGTCACCGACGCCGAGCGTCGAAGTCTCGTCTAAGGTAGTCACATTCACCATGCACCGGTCTCTTTCATCATGCGCGTACCGTGTGAACCCTCAAATTTAAGCAGGTAGGGCACAAAAACAGAATACGCTGATCGCCGGGAATAACAAGACTCATTTCGGTCCGCGACGTATCAGCGGGTTTCGGTGATCTCAGGGCCGCGTGTGGGCATACCCTTCGCATCGGTCGGGGTTGACTCCGCTTGACCTGCCTCCGATTGTTCGGGGGCTGGTTTGACCCGACGCAGGTTCTTCGGAGCGTGCAGGCGCAGGATCTCCCGCGAGGGGTGTGGTTCCTGGCCTCGGTCAATCGCAGAGCGACCCAACACGTCAAGCAACCGTTCAGCGTGTTCGGACTTCAAGACCGCTGGGCCTCCCACAACGGCACGAACGAACCAGCGGGGTCCATCAATTCCGATAAACCGAGCCACGCGCCAGCCAGGACGACCGTCTGGCAATTTCGCCGGAATCTTGGCCAAGAGCTCGGTGCCAAACCGTCCCTGTTCTTCGGTCACAGTGGCGTTGTTGGCGGAGGTTAACGATTCGGTAAGTTCTTCCCGAATGTCGTCCCATAGTCCCTGCGAGCGTGGAGCCGCAAAAGTCTGGATCTGCAAGCTGGACTTATCGTGGGACAAGGTCACACCAATGATGTCCTTGGTCTTTTCTTCGACGTCCAGTCGCACAGCGATCTGAGGGTCAGCAGCAAGTTTCAACGCGCCGAGATCGACCAGGCCCTTGGCATGATCAATTTCCGAAATGTCGCGGGGACCTGCCGGGCGCGCGTCGGGGTCGGTCGACTCTGGCGCTTCCCGCAGGTGTTCTGGAAGTGTCACACGCTCGACCTTCACGTCGCGGTTGCGTCCAAAGAGCTTCAATCAACCTGTCCTCTCTCCAGCGGTGGGGCAGTTTCTCGTTCATCCATCTGCTGCAGTGTTCACCTATCGTGGCGTTCTGCGGTGTCGTCCTGACTGAGCGAACTAGCCGTCGTGACGGGCTCACCGGTGATAGTCTACGCGGATTCGCGCGCGGTTTCAGAGCACGACGGGGGTTCGTTCTAGTTCTCTGTGTGCGAAAACCCACCGGTAGAACCAAAACCCTGCTGGCCACGAACCGATTCCGGCAACTCCTCGACCACTTGGAAACAGGCCTGATAGACGGGCTGAATGACCAATTGCGCAATACGATCCCCCCGGTTGAGCACAATCTCGGTGTGAGGATCGGTATTGATCAGGGCCACTTTGACTTCGCCACGATATCCCGCATCTATGGTGCCAGGCGCGTTAACGATGCTCAGGCCTTTTTTCGCAGCCAATCCAGAACGAGGGTGTACCAACCCCACGAATCCTTCCGGTAAAGCAATCGCAATCCCCGTGGAAGTCAGGTAGCGCTCCCCCGGACCCAGACGCACATCTTCTACCGTGACCAGATCGGCACCGGCATCACCGGGCTGAGCATAGTGCGGGACCGGGACATCGGGGGCTAAGAGTTGCAGGGCTACATCGATCTGAGGCATGGTCGAAGGTTCCTTTCTGGATCGTTTCCGAGATTATTTCCTGGGCTGGACTCCCGAGACTGGATGCACCGGTGTGCTCCAGCACGTATTCTGCCAGGGTTCGGCCTGTTTTCGGCCCCGGCTGGTGGCGAGCACCTTACCTGCAGGTCACTGCAACACCGGGAAAACACAACACCGGGAAAACATGAACAGAACAAAAATATGGGACCCTAGAATTATGAGCTCTTCACCGACGACTCCACACAGTCTTGATTCCGCCGATGATCCGGTGCTGTACCATGAAAAGCTTCGGGCCACACCCTGGATGTGGCTACTCGTGGTCCTTTTCGGTGTCCTCGGATACATGGTGCTGGCACCGATCAACGTCGCGGCCGGAATCGGCTCCGCTGTGGTATTGGCCCTGATCACCGTGGCCATTTTGGTCGGGATGGGCTCTGAAATTATTGTCACCAAACAGTTTTTACAAGTCGGTCGTGCCGGGATTGAACGACGATTCGTGGGCAACGTGACCGGATATCGCGGTGACGACGCCTTCGAACAGCGCGGTCAGAAACTTCACGGTTTGGCTTACACCAATCTGCGCAGTTGGGCCTCGCCGGTGGTGCGTATTCAAATTACCGACGAACGGGACCGCACTCCCTATTGGCTGACGTCAACCCGCAATCCTGAACAACTCGTTGATGCCCTCGGTGGGGCTATGTACGCCCGTCCCGAAGATCTCGAGGATGAGAACATCCCCGACTGGTTGCGCGAAGAACGAGAAACACAACAAGCACAACAGCGCGACGATTCCGAAGGTCACACCCCCACCGACTCCAACACCGATTAGCGCAACATCAGCCCCCGCGCTCAGCAACACTGCCGGCGCGACGCAGGAACGTCAGCTCAGGGACATAACAACGTAGTGGGCGGGCCCGGGTGTAACCGGGCCCGCCCACTACATGGTTGTCGATCAGTTGTTGCTCAACTGAACCTTGCTACCCTTCACAGTCGGTGCAATACAGCAGACCATTTTCTTCATAAGCCACCTGGGATCGATGTCGCACCAAAAAACAGGAGGCGCAGGTGAATTCATCAGATTGTGCCGGCAGCACAGTAACCTGCAGTTCTTCATTCGACAGGTCAGCGCCGGGCAGCTCAAACCCCTCAGCAGCTTCGGCCTCGTCTTCATCGACCGCGGCAGACTGCGTATCGGTCCGACGATTCTTCAACTCCTCAATGGAGTCTTCCCGGACCTCATCGTCGTTTTTGCGGGGCGCATCGTAATCAGTTGCCATATATTTGCTATCCACTCCACTAAGTCATCGACTGAACGCACAGGTGTCAGTGTCTGACAGGTTAATCTCGGTGATTGGTTCTTTTATTCCAGGCCCAAACCGATGGCTTACCGCGGTGCATGATCCCTGGAATGACCCTCGTGACAACGCGCTCACCGAGTATCATTTCGCAGAGAATCCTACTGTCCCCGACCAAAATTTCAAATCGCCAACAGTGAACACATCTTGAAGTGCCTTGAAGTGCCGTGTTGACCGCTTTATGGGATCGCTCACACTCGTCGGTCCCCCTGCGATGTGTCGCCACACCGAGCGAGATTCTGGTGTAGTGGGGGCTGACGTGGCAGAGTTCAGCACAGAACTAGGACTATTCTGGAGGCAATTTATGGATTCACCGCAGTCACCAGACCATACCACCGCGTCCGGTGCACGTCGCGCCCAACCGTTGCGCCTCGTTGGTGTCGATGATGCCGGTGACCACCTGATTCTGTCCAATGATGCTGGCGAAGAGTTCTCCCTGCCGATCACCGATGCTTTACGTCATGCCACCACCCGCCCCATTGGCCGGCCCTCGGCGGCCGCAGCCGACGAGGCAGCAGCGGTGACGTTGTCTCCCCGAGATATTCAATCCAAGATCCGCGCCGGCTACTCTGTGGACGAGCTGGCTTCTCGGTACGACGTCAGCCTGGACCGGTTGAAGATCTACGAGGCCCCGGTGCTAGCCGAACGCCGCTGGATTGTTGATCAGGCCCGCGCGATCGAAGTCTCTTCTCCGCAATTAGGTCACGATATTTACCGGGCCGTTTTTGGTGAAGAACCGGCTCTGCTGGAACCCATGGTGCGACACCGGCTGGCGGCACTGGGCTTAGACACCTCCACCCTGGAATGGGACGCGTGGAAGGAAGAGGGCTCCAACCACTGGACCATCTCGGCCAGTTTCCAAGATAACGGCGCCCAAACCCAAATCGGCGACGAGCCGGTGGCCCGCTGGAGTTTCCGTCCCGCCGCCAAGCATGTCGATAATCTCAACCGGTGGGCCCAGGTGCTCTCCGAACTCGAACCACTCGATACTCCTACCGCGACACCCACCCGACGGCTGAGCGCAGTGTCATCAGCGGAACGTGTTTTTGACGTGGAATCCACCGAAAAGCCTGACCCGCGACCGCGACGGCATTTTGATTCCGATGCGCAAGAAGAGTTACTCGAGGTCCTGCACGCCCGACGCGGGCAACGGTTGGGCGTCGATGAAGACGCTGATGACGAGCTAGCGATGATGATCACTCGCGAGGAGCACCCCACCTCCTGGACTGGACCACGTCTGGTGGTCAGCGGGGAATCCGATTCCGCTAAACCTGCTGAGTCTGAGACAGCTGATCAGACCGATCCGGATACGGAACAACCGGGGCAGCAGGAGCCGGAGCCGTCCACGCGGGCAGGGGTCGAGGACGAGTCAAGCCAACCAGAGAAGTCTACATCATCACTGTCTTCTGTCTCATCCTCTGAATATGAGGGTCAAACCGATGCCTTTGACGGGATGGATGAGGCCTCTCGCGGTAACGCCTTGCACCAGCAATCCACCCAACACCACCAGGACGGCAAAGACGGGCGGAGCGGTAGCTCCGCGTCTAAGTCCACACGCAAGCGTCCCCGGGTGCCCAGCTGGGACGAGATTATGTTCGGCACCCGCAAAGACGACTGAGACGAAGCGCTACTCTACAGCCTCCGCTCGTTGTGAGATTTCTCAGTCGATCACCAGCAGTGGCACCAGGCGTTCATCGTCGGTGGTCGATCCGTGGTGGCCCCACATCTCCCAGGACATCGCTGAAGCCCGGAGTGAGTCGTAGAGTGCGATATCGCTCTGGGCTACCACCAGCAGGTCTCCAATACGGGGCACCACCCGGGGTTCTAAGGGCCCGAACCAGCCGTCGTGTTCTGCTCGGTCGCGACTAATGACGATGGCTACTTCGCCATAGATTTTCTCCCACCGTTGCTGGATCTCGCGCCGGTGACTGTCGTCGGCCTCGGGAGCGAAATACAACTGGAAAAAGCGAGGTTCCCCGGCCGTGTGCAGCACGCCGTCGTAGAGTTCGGAATGTTCTCGGGTGTCCAACCGGTCTGCCGGGGCAATGGTGACCATACCGTGGTCGGCCGTCAGGAGCACGTTCACCGGGTGGCCGATCGTCGATAGTTTTCTGCGTAGCCGACGCATGTGACTATCGATCGCTTCCAGTACCTCAATCCATTCGGCAGAACCGACCCCGTGACGGTGCCCTGCTTTATCCAGTTCCGGGATATACAGGTAGACAAGCGCGCCGGGTCGTTGCAACTCCGTCAACGCCTTATGAAAGCGGGCTCCCAGGGACCGTGCCCCCACAAAGCGCGGACCGCGCAAACCAGCCCGGGTCAGCCCGCTGTCAGCAAACTCCGGCAAGGAGACCGTGACGGCCTCCAGCGGTGCCTGCACACTCTCAAAAAGTGTGGGATGGGGTTGCCATTGTTCGGGATTAACCTCCGGGTCCCAGTTGCCCAGCTGGTTAATAACCTGGCCACGATCCGGGTCGAAACTGTCATAGCCCACTAGTCCGTGTCGGCCGGGTAACAACCCTGTGGCCATCGAAGTCAAAGCGCTCGCCGTGGTGGTGGGTAACACCGTAGAGATTTCGGTTGGGGCACCACCGGTAGCAGCAGCGTGATCTCCTTGGCGGGTGAGCATCTGGCGCAAGGTGGGAGCGTAGGAAGAGTAGGCCACCAGCTGGCGGATTCCTAGCCCGTCGACCAGAATCACCATGCCAGACCCAGCCTGGGGAAGCTGCAGGCTCGTCGTCGCGACCGGCTGGGCATCAGACGAGGGCCTCAGCGAATTCAGCAGGGCCGGAACAACGTCCCAGATCCCCGGAGACTGGGGGTAGTGCGTATGACGATCGATCATCAGCGATGCTGGTCCCGAGCGGTCAAAAAGGTGGTCCGCAGGGTGCGGGCAAAGGCCAGGGCCTGGTCCACAGCCTGTTGGCCCTCGGCTTCGGCAGCGACCCGCAGAGCAAGATCTTCTGGTGTACTGGTTCCGGTCACCCCGTGGTCGGCAGAACAGTCGGGATCCGGGCAGACTGCCGGGACCAGCTCCAGGCGCTGATTGCCACGCCACAACACGCTCAGGGTCACCTCAGCCACCGGCAGATCCGGAGTCCACGTGGCCGGCTGGTCGTGGACGGTGGTGACCGAGACCGAGTCCAGCGCATCCAGCGGGACCATCTCGGTGGTCACTTGCGCCCGGGTGGCACCTGCGTATTCTTCGGCGACGAAGTCGGTCAGGTGCACGGCAGCCAGTGCGGTGTCGGTCAGTGCCAAGACCGTCAGGTGGCGGTGTAGGTCGTTGTAGTCCACGTGGGTCTCCACGTGGACTAGCGAAGCGAGGATCTCACGGGAATCGAGTTGATCGTACAGCGCACTGATCACCAGTTCGGGGTAGAACCCAGCGTGGTAAATGTCTGACCAGGGTGACAGCGAGGTATCGATGTCCGAGGAGAGGTCTGTCATGATCCCATCATAAAGCGTAACCGGTGGTCTGCTACTGGATATCTCATCATCCGCTCAAGGCCCGGCGGGCTGAGTCGGTCCGGCGAGCTGCGTTGGCCAGCTGGACTTCTGCTTGGAGCACGCTGACGTTGTCTTCGGAGGCCAATAGTGGCGAGAACCGCACCCGCACCACCTGGGGTAAGTCATGGGCCAAGATCGACAGCCGTCCGAGTACTTCTTTCACCCCGTGAATATCGGCCGGACGAAGCCCACCGTAGCCAAAGAGTTTGGCGGCCGCCCGCGGGGTGCGCACCATCCGTTCCAGATCTGCGCTGGTTAGCGGTGGCACCATATGCACCCAGTCGTGGAGGAGTTCTACGGCGTCACCGGAGATCCCGAAGGACACCACCGGTCCCAACAGCGGGTCTTCCACGGCCACCACCGTGCAACCTTGACCGGCCGGTGCCATCGATTGCACCTCGAGTTCAGGGCTACCGTAGCGGGTGAGCACCTCACGCATTTGGGCGACATTGCCTCGCAGTGATTCAGCATCGACAATATTCAGGCGCACCCCGCCAAGATCCAAGCGGTGGCGCAGATTGGCGTCCACGGCTTTTAGGGCGACCGGGAAGCCAAGTTCTTCAGCAGCGGCCACAGCTTCGTCTGCGGTACTAAATCCCCGGGATTCCAACACCGAGATCCCGTAGCACGCCAACAGCTCGGCGGTTTGGTGCTGATCCAGAGCCAGCAGGTCGGTGCCGACGGCTTCTTGGGCCCATTCGGTGACCAGATCAACGGCACGGTGCCGATCAAGATCAGAGTATTCGAGTTCTTTGCCCTGATCGGCGTCCCGCCAAGCCTGGTAGCGAGTCAGCTGGGCAATGACTTTCAGCGCGCTTTCCGGAGTACTGAAGACCGGTAGTCCGTGCTGGGCCGACAGTGTGATTTCTTCCGCGGCTTCAGCTTCGGTGCGTTCCCGGTAGGTGCCCGCACCGAAAACGCCGGTCGGGGTAAAGGCCTGGTCCAGCACCGCGGTAAAGCAGGCCAGCACAGTAACCTCAGTGTCGGCAGCGATCTCACCGAGTTGATTGGCCAATTCTCGGGCATCGCCAGGCAACTGAGTCATGGCTGACTGCACGCAGACCAGTACGGTATCGACCTGTTGCGATTCCACGGCCTGTTCAATGGCCTCGGAGAAGGCACCGAAAGCCTGCTCGACGGTATGGTCTTCAGGCAGTCCCGACACCGCGTCCCGGCGAGTAACCTTCAGACCCTGCATTTCGGCCGATTCGGCAACTAGCTCGTTAATAGCAACCGCATTGCCGATCACGCCGAGCCGGTCGCCACCAGGGACCGGCTGACAGGCCAGCACCTGGAGGACGTCCATCATGTGGGCGGTGGAGTTGGTCTGAATCACCCCGGCCTGGTCCAGCATCGATTCCACGGTGCCCAGCGGAGCCTGGGTGGTACGGGTGGAGTGACCGGGAGGCAACCGGCGTCCCATGGCCGGTGAACTGGCCAACACCACCGGTTTCTTCCGCGAGAGACGCCGTCCGATACGGGAGAACTTCCGCGGATTACCGAAGGATTCCAGATAAATACCCACCGCTGAGGTGTAGGGATCGTCTTCGAAGTATTGCATCGCATCGTTACCGGACACATCGGCACGGTTCCCGGCCGAAATCACCGAGGAGACCCCGATGCCACGTCGGCTGGATTCGGTGTAGAGATTAGCGCTGAGCGCAGCCGATTGGGAGAACAGTCCGATGGAGCCACGTTTGGGCATCGCCGCAGCCACCGAGGCGTTGAGCGAAACCTCGGGGTCGGTGGAAATAATTCCGGCCGAGGCGGGCCCGATCAGACGCATCCCGTAGGAACGAGCCAAGGAGACCAGCTGGCGCTGGCGGTCTATGGCCGAAGTGTCCTGGGCACTCAGATCGGAGACCACCACCAGACCGCGCACACCTTTGGCCGCACAGTCACGAATGACCTTATCAAGCTGGTGATCCGGCACCGCGATCACCGCGACGTCCACATCGCCGGGAGCCTCAGCGATGGACCCCAACGAGATCATCCCGGCCAGCTCGAGTGCTTCGGGGTTGATGCCGTAGACCGGTCCGGTGAACTTGCCTTCAATGATATTTTCCATCAGCGCGTAACCGACCGACCCCCAGTCCCGCGAGGCACCGATCACCGCAATGGATTCGGCCCGTAGCAACTCACCCAAGGACTTGGCTTCGGCGCGGTGTTCGCGCGATTCCATGACCGCACGCGTTTTGGCGGTCTCGTCCAGCGGAAATTCCACAACAATGACACCGTCTTCAAAAGAGCGTTTGATATCGAAGCCGGCGGCCTGGAAGACGGAGAGCATCTTCTGGTTCTCGGGCAACACGTCGGCCACGAAACGCCGGATCCCGTTCTCGCGGGCGGCTTCGGCCAGGTGTTCCATCAGAATCGAGGCCAGTCCGCGACCGGAGTGCCGGTCGGCGATATTGAAGGCAACCTCGGCGTCGTAGGAGTTGGGCAAGCGATCATATCGGCCAATGCCAAGCAGTTCGTCGCCGTGCAAGATCACGAACGCGACCCGGTCGCGATAGTCCACGACGGTAAAACGCTCGAGCTCTTTGGCTGACAGCGAGGACTTATACGTAAAATAGCGAAAGTAGATAGAGTCCTGGGACTGATGCTGGTGCATCTGTTGTAGCGCCTGCGCATCATGAGGTGACACCGGGCGCATCCGGGCAGTGGCACCATCGGCGAGTACGACATCTGCTTCCCAATGAGCTGGATATGCACGGTCTGTGGTGAGCTCTCCCATAGACTCAGCTTAGACTCTGGACCGATATCAGCGAAAGTATAGACCGAAGAGGACCATGGCGAAAAAGTCGACACCGCGTTCCACCGCTGACAGCAAGCTGGCGCCCCAAACCGTGCCGGACCAGGAACAGAAGATCATCGATATCGATGTGTCTGCCGAGATGGAACAGTCCTTTTTGGAATATGCCTATTCGGTTATTTATTCTCGCGCCCTGCCCGATGCCCGGGACGGACTAAAACCGGTGCAACGTCGCATCCTGTACATGATGAGCCAGATGGGGCTGACCCCAGAGAAAGGGCACGTGAAATCGGCGCGCGTGGTGGGCGAAGTGATGGGTAAGCTCCACCCGCACGGTGATGGGGCCATTTATGACGCAATGGTGCGGTTGGCTCAGGACTTTAATATGCGCCTGCCACTGGTGGATGGTCACGGGAACTTCGGCTCGGTCGATGACGGTCCAGCGGCCTCTCGGTACACCGAGGCGAAGATGACCCGGGCCGCGGTGGCGATGACCGCCGATATTGGTGAAGACACCGTAGAGTTTGAGCCCAACTACGATAATCAGATCTTCCAGCCCTCGGTGTTGCCAGCGGCCTTTCCGAACCTGTTGGTCAACGGCGCCTCCGGTATTGCGGTGGGGATGGCCACCAATATGCCACCCCACCACTTAGGTGAGGTTATTGCTGCCGCCCAACACCTGCTGGCCCACCCTGAGGCCGATACCGCCGCGTTGATGAAGTTTGTGCCCGGCCCGGACCTGCCCTCGGGTGGCAAGATCGTGGGGCTGGAGGGCATTAAAGAGGCCTATGAAACCGGCCGTGGCTCGTTCAAGATGCGGGCCAGCATCACCGTGGAGCAGGTCAGTGCTCGCCGGACCGGTTTGGTGATCACCGCCCTCCCCTACGGGGTGGGGCCGGAAAAGGTGATCGATAAGGTCAAGGACGCGGTCAATAACAAAAAAGTCACCGGCGTGGCCGACGTGGTGGATCTCACCGACCGGCATCACGGGCTACGGATGGTCATTGAGCTGAAGTCCGGGTTCAATCCGCAGGCAGTGTTGGCTCAGCTGTATAAGCACACTCCGTTGGAGGAATCCTTCGGGATCAATAACGTGGCCCTCGTCGATGGCCAGCCGCGCACGCTGGGACTAAAAGAACTGCTTCACGTCTATGTACACCACCGACTCACCGTGGTGCGTCGGCGCACCGAATACCGGTTAGGCAAACGCCGGGACCGGCTGCATTTGGTCCAGGGACTACTGTTGGCACTCGTCGATATTGACGAGGTTATTGAGATCATCCGCTCCTGCGATGACGCTGCAACGGCCCGGTCACGACTAATGATGGTCTTTGACCTCACCGAGGTACAAGCCGACCATATTCTGCAGTTGCGACTACGACAGCTGACAAAGTTCTCCCGGATCGAACTCGAATCTGAACAGGCAGAGCTTACGGCAGCGATCGCCGAACTGGAAGCGATTCTGGCTTCTGATGACAAGCTCCGCGAAACTGTCTCGGACGAGCTGGGGCAGATCGCAGAGAGTTTCTCCGACCCGCGCCGCACAACCTTGCTGAAGTCCGAGGAATTGGCGCCGGTCCCCTCGACCGCCCAGGCGAAGAAGTCCCCGGAGAAAGCTGCCTCGGCGATGATGATCGCCGATGACCCGTGCTGGGTAATTTTGTCGACCTCTGGTCAGCTGGTGCGCACTGTGGATCGAACCCCGCTCGTGGCCGCCGGGCGACGGAAACGCCATGATGTCTTCCAGTCGGTGGTCGCGACCACCGCCCGCGGCGAAGTGGGCGCGGTGACCTCCACGGGGCGGATTATTCGATTCAATACGGTCGATGTACCGGTGCTCAGTCAACCTACCGAATCGCCGACAATGACCGATGCGGTGAAGGTCTCGCAGTTCCTTCCCTTACCGGACCGAGAAGACCTCGTCGGCCTGGTGCCACTCAATAAGGTGCTGGCACTGGCGACCCGCCAGGGTGTCATCAAGCGGGTGCGGGATGAGTGGCCGTTGAACCAGGACGAATTTGATGCCATTAGCCTAAAGACCAACGATCAGGTGGTGGCAGTCGCCGTGGCCGACCGTGACGACGACACGATCGTGTTAATCACCGCCCAAGCACAGCTCTTGCGGTTTGAAGCCAGCAAGGTGCGCCCTCAAGGGCGCCACGCCGGTGGGGTGGCCGGCATCAAGCTCTCCGAGGAGGATGAGGTCATTGCCCTGGGCGTCATACCGGCTGTCGCAACCGAGCAGGCGGAGGTGGTGACCGTCACCGAGGCAGAGGAAGACCTGTTAGGCGCGGTGGGGTCAGCTAAGCGTAGCCTGCTCAGTCAGTTCCCGGCCAAAGGCCGGGCGACCAGGGGCGTGCGCGCTCACCGGATGCTACGTGGCGAGACCGGGCTGAAACTCGCCTGGGCCGGAAGCGATCCGCGCGGTAGTACCAGCGGTGGTACGGCTCGGAACCTGCCCACTGAGCACAGTGACCGGGATGCCTCCGGTGTGCTATTGGATTCGGCCGTAGAGACCGTGGGGACCGCCAGCTCACCGGTGACCGTAAACAGCGCGTCGGCACCGTCCGAACCATCCGACCAGCAACCGGAAGGATTGTTCTAGCCCCTGCCCACGCACCGGCTAACCCAGCGTCACCGCCTGGTTTCCAGCGGTGGCGAATCGGGAATCGTGGGTGACCATCACCACGGTTCGATCGGCCAAGGCCCTCTTGAGATCCGCTACGAGGTGCGCTGCTTCATCGGCACCTAGGTGTGCAGTGGGTTCATCCAAGAGCACGACGTCAGCACGAGCGATGAGAGCCCGGGCGACAGCGATGCGTTGACGTTGACCGCCGGAGACAAAATGTCCGGAGGGGCCCAGTCGAGTGTCGAGCCCGTTCGGGGCCACCTCGAGCCAGTCGGCCAGTCCCACGGTTTTCAGGGCACGGATGAGCTCGGCATCCTCGGGTCGGTCATCCGGGTCGCGGGCCAGAGCCAGGTTGGAGCGTAGCGTGGAGTCAAAAAGATACGCCTCCTGCGGGCACCAGGCGATCGCGCCCAGGGCAGATTCCGGGCCGATGATGCTGTCAGTACCGGACTCGGTGGCGTCTGTGCGCCGGGTGGCATGCAGGACCATGCGCCCGGATTGTGGTCGCAAGAAACCCAGCAGTACCGCCAACAGCGTGGACTTTCCAGACCCTGACGGTCCGGTAACCACACAAAAGTCACCGCGGGTGGCCTGCAAGCTCAAATCTGCCAGTACTAACGGTCCGTGTGGCGCATAAGCCACGTCAATCTGGTCAACCTCCACCGCGCTGACGACCACATCGCGATGGTGGGCGCGCTTCTGTTCAGCCACGTCGTCAGTCGCCGGTGGGGTGGGCACTGCCTCGACCTGCACCCAACCACCAGTGGCGGTCTGCGAGGTCTCCAGTAATGGACCGATCTTCTGCAGTTGCCGGCGGAGAATTGAGAACTCTTGAACCCCTTGGTTCAACAGTCCGAAGGGCTCGGCGAGGGCGAGCATCATCATCACCACCAGCGCGGTATGAGGGGCGTTGATGCCGTGTTGGACGCATTCCCACATGATCTGGATGGCGGCCCAGCCGGAGACCAATGAGGATAGCCCCTGGCCAAGGCCGGCAACCATCGAATGGCGTTTCAAGGGGCGCTGGTGGTGGAGATCCCAGCGGGCAAAGCGTTCCGAGGCCACCGTTGCGCCCCCATTGCCGGCCAAATCTGCGGCCGCTGTCAACAGTCGGGAGGTTTGCGACATCACCTGGGTGCGGTGATCGGCCAGCATCGCCGTCGACCGCGCATCGCTGAGAGCAACCAAGCCCGGGATGACGACGATGCCGAAAAGTCCGGCAACCAGGGCGGGCCACCAGGCTCCGGGGGCGAAGTACATGGTTATCCCCAGCGTCGCCAACCACGCGATCACCGCGGCGGGAATGGGGACGATAACGCGCGGTACTGCATCGCGCAATTCGTCAACGTCGGAGATCAACACCGACAGGGCGCCACCGGTGCGGGTCAGTCGGGTCCACTGTTGCGCTTGGGAGCCTAGAGCGTCCCAAATCTTCAGGCGCAAGTCATCAGCCCAGGACAGCACCGCGTCGTGGACCGCCAAGCGTTCGGCGTAACGAAACACTGCCCGGCCGATGCCGAAGAAACGCACCGCGACAATGATGGCCAGCAAGTAGAGGATCGGGGGCTGGTAAGAGGCCTGCACAATGAGCCATCCGGACAGGGCCGATAGGAGCGCGGCGGAAAGCACGGCAGCGGCCGACCAAAAGACTCCGGCCAGGAATTTTCCGCGGTTCAACGGCAAGAACCGGATCCACTGTCCCAGGCTGAGCCGGTGGTTCTCGGTGTCGTGTGGCTGGTGCGCCCTGTGGTGGTCTGGGGAAGACCTCTGGGGCGTGGTAGCGCTATGCTCCGCCTGGTCGGTGATTCGTGCACCGGCAGACACGGTATCTGCTACCGGTGTGGTCGCAGCGTGTGTCACGGTCTGAACGGTCGTGGCATCGGTCGTCACCCTGGCACCGTCCACCAAATGGTCGGCCAGGTGGTGCACTTCGGGATCGTGGGAGGCCACCACCATCGTGATCGGTGGAAGCAGTGGTGTCTCGCCGACGTGGTGCGTGCGATCGGTCGCTTTAGGGAGACGTCGTTGTCTCAGCGTGGCCAGCGTCTCCCGGACGGCGTCAGCGGAGGCTGGATCCAAGTGGGCGGTGGGCTCATCCAGTATCAGTAGCCAGCCACGGGCGTCGTCACCGGCGGCGAGTAACCGGATGACCACGCGGGCGAAGCCCAGGCGCCGGCGCTCCCCGGGGCTGAGATCGTTGACGATGCGGGATTGATAGTCGACCAGCCCGCTCGTAGCCAAGGCGTGAGCCACCAAGGACTCGACGGTATCGGCGGTGGCCTCAGGGCGGTCCAGTCGGACATAGAACTCCAATTCCTCGGCCACGGTGGGTTCACTGAAATTGGGGTGCTGGGCCAACCAGGCCACATGGAGCTCATCGAGGCCGCTCACCCTGCCACGGAATTCTGCTTCGGCCTCGGTGAGTACTCCGGCCAAGGCGTTGAGCACCGTAGATTTTCCGGTCCCCGAGGCCGAACCGAACACGGTGATTTCTCCCGGTGCCAAGCTCAAACTCAACCCGGTGACCACCGGGTCTAACACCTGCATCCGATGGGTCGGGCCCGCATGGTTCTTGTGGGCCAGCACTTTGGCCCGTCGTGGGTCATCGTGGTGGAGCGCCCGAATATCGGGGAGTTTTTCCGCTGTGATTTCGGTGAAGGAGCGGTAGGCAATGCTGAGGTTGTCGATGGAGACAGTGCCCGTTTCATAGGTTGACTCAGCCCGCAGGGATTCGGCGAGGGTTTTGGCTTCGGGCTGGTTGATCTGTTCGCGAGCGCGTCGCAGGGCGTCCACACCGTCTTCGGAAGAGTGGAAGGCAGAGCCAACATCACGGAAGGGCAAATATACTTCCGCGGCCAGGGTGAGCACCATCAGGCCCACGTTGAGTTCTAGTCCCCCGTAGACCAGACGCACCCCGATCAACACCGCGATCACCGCCACCGACAGGGTCGCGATGAGTTCCAGAGCCAGGCTGGACATAAACGCGGCTCGTAGGGTGGACATGGTGGTGCGTTGGTATTTTTCTGACACCGTCGCCAAGGACTTCCGCTGCACCCCAGCACGGCGCAACCCAACGAGCACGGGCAGACCGCGGGCGAGCTCTAATAAGTGATGCGAGAGCCGATTGAGCCCCGCGGTGGCGTCATCGACCCGGGATTCGGTATACCGACCGATCAGGATCATAAAGACCGGGATCAGGGGCACAGTGATGACCAAAATGAGTGCCGAAACCCAGTCGTGTAGCAGAATCCAGCCGCCAAGCAGAACGGGAATGACCAGGGCGGAAAGTAGGGCCGGCAGGAACTCGGTGTAGTACTTATCCAACCCATCGAGACCTTTGGAGGCCAGTACCGCGTCTTCGCCGGCTCGATCGGCGTGTTCGCCGGCGGCGTTGAGCCGATGAGTGACCAGCTGGGCGCGCAAATATTCTTTTTCGCCCAGCGCGGCCCGGGAGGCCAACACCTGTTGGCCCCAGACGGCGACACCGCGCAACACCGCTCCCCCGAAGCCAGTCACCACGGGAGCGAGGAATTCGGCTGTGAAGGCAGCTTGGGCTAGTGATTCGACGATGCCCGGTGAGGTGGCCGGAGGATTGAAGAAGAGGTCAATGAGTTGGGCTGCGTCCTGGGTGGGCAGTGAGGCAGCCAGCTGCGAGATGCCTCGGGCGATCCCGATGGCAATCAGGATCCATCCGAGAGCTTTCACCACGGCGAGGACGCCGAGCCCTATCAGAGCACGGCGTCCTGTCGCAGAGGTTGGTAGTTCTGGTTTCAGACCGGAGTCACGACCTTGGATTCAGGGATATGGGTTTCGGCGATCCGCTTGCGGAACACCCAGTAACTCCAGCTACTGTACGCCAAAACGATCGGCACGAAGATCGCTGCGACCACGGCCATCACGGTCAACGTGTAATCCGAGGAGGAGGCGTTGTTGACGGTAAGGTTCCACGCGTCGTTGAGCGTAGAGGGCAACACATTGGGGTACAGCGCCCAGAAGATCGCTGCCACACCGGCGGCAACGAAGACCGTCATCCCAAAGAAGGCCCAACCTTCACGTTCCTGGGCCGCGAAAACCAGTGCGGCAATCATGCCTGCCACGGCGACAACAAGCAGGATCCACGGCATCACCTTCGGGTAGAGGATCAGGACACCGACAGCCCAGCCGGCCATCGGTAACAGGTAGACCCACAGCCACCGGGACAGGTGGCGTTTGGCGGCTGCTCGTGGAGCGCCCATGGTCTTCAGGCCGAGGAAGGCCCATCCCTGAGCCAAGGCGAAACCAACCACGGCCAGTCCGCCGATCACAGCCCAAGAGTTCAGCCAGACGAAGGCGTGACCCACTCGGTCACCGTTCTCATTCAGTGGCAGACCGGTGGTGGTGATGGCCAGCATCGCCCCGACACAGAAGGCTGCCGTCAACGACCCGAGACACAGTGCCCAATCCCACAAGTTACGCACTCGTGTGGTGTGGGCTTTGCCCCGATACTCGATCGCGACCGCGCGGAAGATGAGCCCCAGCAGGGCCAGGGTCAGCGGGATGTAGAGGGTTGAGAACAACGAGGCGTACCACATTGGGAAAGCCGCGAAGGTGGCGCCACCGGCGGTGATCAACCACACTTCGTTGCCGTCCCACACGGGGCCAATCGTGTTCAGCAACACACGACGTTGGGACTCGTTGCGAGCCCAGAACTTCATGAGCATTCCGACACCGAGGTCGAAACCCTCAAGCACGAGGTATCCGGTCCAGAGCACTGCAATGAGGATGAACCACAGGGTGGGAAGAAATTCCATGATGGCGTGATTACCTTTCTCTACTGGGTTCTCTCATTTAGTACGCGAAGGACAGAACATCAGAGGAATCTTTGTTCTGGTCATCCCCGTCGTTTTCTTCATCTGCAGTCAGCTCCGGCATACCTGCCGGCACACCACCGCGGATGTAACGGACCAACAGAACCACTTCGACCACCAGCAACACCGCATAAACCAGAGTGAGGACGATCAGCGAGAACAAAATCTCACGCCCGTCGACTCCCGGTGACACCGCGGCAGCGGTAAACTGCCAGACCTGATCCACTCCGGTGGGGTCGGGGTTGGGGGCGACCGTGAAGGGTTGACGCCCCATTTCCGTGAAGATCCAACCGGCCGCGTTGGCGCCAAACGGTGCCAGGATCGACAGCCAGGCGGCGTGCATCAGCCACGGAGTTTGCGGCACGGTGCCCTTGCGCCCCAGGAAGAGTCCAATAGCGGCTGCCAAGGCCGCCAGACCACCAAAGGTGATCATCAGCCGGAAGCCCCAGTAGGTGACTTCCATGACCGGCAGGTACTCAATCTCTGACCCGGCACGTTCACCGTACATGGGGTCGTCGGGCAGGTGGGTACCGAAGTTTTCTTCATAAATCGGGATCAGGGTGTTCACACCGGGGACGTCGGTGTTGAAGTCGCCGTAGGCCAGGTAGGACAGCAGGCCCGGAATCTCAAAGACGCCCACCACGTCATCACAGGTGGTGGCTCCGTCGGTATTGGAAATATCTCCGACCGTCAGCACCGAGAAACCGGTCCCGTCGTGGCAGGCAGCTTCAGCGGCTGCCATTTTCATCGGTTGCTGTTCGATCATCATTTGAGCTTGAGCGTGACCGGTAAAGGCCGTGCCTAGGAAGGCACCCAGGGCGATCCAACCACCCCAGCGGAACGAGGTCCGCCACACGGTATGGTCAATACCGTCACGAGCTTTGGAGCCGGTGGCACCAATGATCACTTCGCCGTTGGTGTTGACGGAGTCGATACCGTCTTTGCGACGCTTCCACAGGTGGTACCAGGCCACACCGAAAAGCATGGAGCCGGCCACGGACAGGGCGCCGAAAATGGTATGGGGGAAGTGCACCAACAAGGTGGGGTTAGTTAGCACGGCCCAGATATCGATCATCTGAGCTCGACCATCGGCGTATTCAATGCCGACTGGGTGCTGCATGAAGGCGTTTGCGGCCAGAATGAAATAGGCCGACACCACCGAACCAATCACCGCGGCCCACAGAGTCGCTAAATGCAAACGAGGGGAAATTCTGCCCCAGCCGAAAATCCAGATACCGAGGAAGACCGATTCCAAGAAGAATGCGATCAGAGCTTCCATGGCCAGCGGGGCACCGAAAACGTCGCCAACGAACCGGGAGTATTCGCTCCAGGCCATTCCGAACTGGAACTCCTGGACAATACCGGTGGCTACACCCATGATGAAGTTGATCAAAAAGATCTTGCCCCAGAACTTCGTCATGCGTAAATAGTGTTCTTTACCGGTGCGATGCCACATGGTCTGCATTGACACCAGCACAATACCGAGGCCGATTGTCAATGGAACCATCAGGAAGTGGTAAACGGTCGTGATACCGAATTGCCACCGGGCTACCTCAAGTGGATCCATCAGGATTCCTTCCTCACGAGCGCCTAACGCGCCGACGAATGCAAGAGATGGGTCGAGTTCGGCTGTGGTCGACCTCGGTCAAAACCCTGTCGCCAAGGCCTCAAACTCGAGGCTCAAACGGTGATACGACACGATGCTCGCAGTGAGACTCACTCCGTACAACGCTTGATCGCCGGATAAGCTACCACCATCATAACCACTTTTCTACGCTGCGTAGAAAAGATTTCTACACGTTGTAGAAAATTCGCCTAGACTGAGGTCAACACACGGTGCCCCGGTAGCGTATGACGCAGATCAAGCAGGCGCGCCCCGTGAAAAGCACCCGAGAGCAACGGTCGTGGATATGGCATCAGGCCACTATGTCGTCATAGTGCACCGAAACTTCTACAATGCGTAGAATAAATCTACTACCGTGACCGTCAGCCCCAAGGAGTACAGAGTATGAACACTGGTTCATTAGGACAGCTGGAACAAGCCGTCATGAATCTGCTGTGGGATTCCTCTGCGCCGATGACCGCTAATGACTTACGCGAGCGATTAGAGCAGCGTACCGGCTCCACCAAGAATACTCCGGCGATCACCACGATCCTGACGGTGCTGACCCGGCTGACGAAAAAAGGTTTTGTGAATAAGGACCAGCAACAGCGTCCGCACACCTTCACCGCCCGAGCAACCCGGGAAGCCCACACCGCTGATGTTTTGCACGAGGTCCTCAACCAGGCGCCAGATCGTCAAGCGGTGCTTGCTCAATTTGTGGGCTCCATTAACTCTGAGGAACTCGCGACTCTTCGGAGCATCCTGAATGCTCGCGACGAATCACTCAGTCAGTAAACTAGAGGGGCTCAGTCCCTTAACCGCAACGCCGTCCGCCCATTCGTCGCATTCTCGACCCACGTTGTTATGGCCCCCATTCTTCTCGCCCTCGTGGCCGTGCTATTGGCCTGGCCCGTACCTGTGCTTCTGGGGCGCGCCCAGTGGCCTGCTCGCGCTCCCGTGGCAGCGATGATTTTATGGCAAGCGGTGGGGCTCGGTGGCGGTCTAGCCCTGATTTCAGCACCCTTGCTCTATGCAGTCCGCAAATTCGGCTCCGGGCTCATCCCTGCCGGGACAGAAATATTCGAGGCGATCACCAACCACGGTTTATTCGCTCTCCACCTCGACCCACGCTGGGGTGGGCTAGAGATCGTGGCTGGAACCCTGGCAGTCGCCATCGGCGTACATCTGGTGCTGAGCCTGGTGTACTCCGCATGGCGAACCACCCTGGAGCGTCGTCGCCACCGCGAGACGGTGCAGTTACTCTCCGAAGTCATCCACGACCCCACGGCCTCTGAGACCCTGACCCCATACCAACGCAATTCCGGTGGCGTCACCACTTTGTTGCTCCCCTCCGAGCACCCGCTGGCCTACTGCATTCCCGCACTGTCCGGCTCGTATACCGTGATCTCTCAGGGATTGATGGAGCGACTAACCGAGGCCGAATTGTCAGCGGTGATCGAACATGAAAAGGCCCATTTGCGTCAGCGTCACGACCTATTGCGGGTGGGGTTTGAGGCCTGGCACCGGGCGGCATCCTGGCTGGTCGCCACCGAGACCTCACGGATTGCGGTGACCACGCTCACCGAGATGCTTGCCGATGATGCAGCTCTGGCGCGCATCGATCGCGCGACCTTAATCCGGTCTATGGCCATGGTTGCCAGCCACGACTCCCCACATACCATCGCCAAACCCCTCTCCTCGGACCAGCCGGCCGACCGCACTACCTCGGTAACCGCGGTACGACTCAAACGGCTCCTCTCCAGCCGCCCCCCTCTACCCGGTTGGCAACAAGCCCTGATCATCACCCTGGCAGCCTGCCTGTTGATTGTCCCGGCAGCCCTGACGCTGTGCGGGGTGTAAGAAAACTAACAGGCTTTCATTAAGGCCAAATGCCGTCAACTTCTTCGTGACCGATAGAGTAAGAAGACATGGCTAGGCGAGCGGTCGTCGCGAACCCTATCATCGCGATTGCCCCAGACCTGGTTCCGCGAAACTGAAGTCTCCGCGTCATCGTGCCCTACCCCAGACCAGGTGGGGCTTTTGATCAACACCTCGGTCATCCGCACCCACCTGGAACCAGCGGTGTCCGTGGTGGTTCACGACAAAATGGGACTGCCGAGCTCGGCCATGAACTTTGACATCACCAACGCCTGCCTGGGATTTGTCAACGGGATGGGGTTGGCCGCGACCATGATTGATTCAGGACAAGTGGACTAGGTGGTGGTCGTTGCCGGAGAAGATGCTTCCAAGGTACACGAAGCCACCAACCGCGATGCCTTCCTCTCCCAATTCGCCACCCTGACCCTGGGATCAGGGGCCGCCGCTGCGGTTATTGGGCCGAGCGACCGTCACCCCGAGGGGCACCGCATCCTGCACAGCGTCACCCGGGCAGGTACCGAGTTCAACCATTTGTGCGCCGGAGACCATAAGGGCATGAGCACCGACTCCGCGGCTCTGCTAGCCAATGGTCTCGACCTGGTCATGGCTGCCTGGAACGACGCCGACCCGGCATGGAAGTGGTCCGAGGCCGACCGCTACATCACCCACCAGGTCTCCTCCCAGCACACCAACGCCATTATTCAGGCCGCCGGGATTGACCCAGACAAGATCCCGGTCACGTTCCCGGATTTGGGCAATATCGGACCCGCCGCGCTACCGGTGACCTTGGCCCGGGAAAAAGACATGCTGAGCCCCGGCGATTCTGTGTTGTGCATGGGTGTTGGCTCCGGACTCAACGTGGCCATGCTCGATCTGCAGTGGTAATAGCCCCACCCGGTCCACACCCTCGAGAAAGAAGAGTGTTGCTGTGATTGTGACTCGTGCCGCCCATCAACCCGACTCCGAGACCATGCAGACCGAGCTTCCCGGTTTCCGTCCAGAGTTTTCTCACCTGGTCACTCTCGCACGAGCAGAACATCCCGCCGGCTTCCACGTCATGGACACCGGCCCGGCTCTCGAAGCCCAGGGACTGACCCCCCCCCACGCCACCATCGTGGCCGTACACGGCAACCCCACCTGGTCGTATCTGTGGCGCGCATTGCTCAACACCACCTACGACCGGGCCGTCTCCGACCCACAACGATACCCCGTCCTCCGGGTGATCGCCCCCGACCAGCGGGACATGGGATTCTCCGATCGGTTAGCCCACCGGGGACTGCCTCGTCACAGCGGCAATGGTGACGACTACCTGGCCCTGGAGGATCGGATCACCGATCTGCAGGAATTGCTCACAGTTCTCATCCCGGAAGCTGAGCACTCGGTCTTCACCCTCGGCCACGACTGGGGCGGGGTCATCTCCTTGGGCGCTGCTCTGCGAGCGCATCAGGCTGGATCCCATCACCTCGCCGGGCTGATGACACTGAACACGGCCGTGCACCAGTCCGAGGACGATCCCCTTCCTGCTCCCCTCCGGTGCGCGATCCACTGAACCTGCCTTACCGGCACCAAGCCGACCGTGGCGGTGTGGGCGGGTTCGTCGCCGACATCCCCACTGATGCCACCCACCGCAGTGCTCCTGCGCTCCGCCGAGTGGCCACAGCACTCAGCGAGACCTCGTTACCGGCCCTGCTCATCTGGGGTGCTACAGATCCGGTATTCCAGGATCGCTACCTCAACGATTTGCGCCAACGCCTGCCTCAAGCCGATGTGCACCGAGTGGAAACCGGCGGGCACCTGATCGTCGAAGACGTCGACTACGCCACGATCGTCCTGGAATGGGTCTCCCAACAACTCTCCGCCGACGACAGCTCTCCCACCGTCAACACCACCGCCACCATCACACACAGTGGTCACTCTGCCAACCAACCCCGCCCCGCCGGCTCAGCCCACCAGGTGCCCTACCAGCCACTGTGGGAGTTCCTGTACCGTGGCGAAGACTCCGCAACTGCGGCCCTGGTGGATATGTCGGTCAGCGACCGCGGAAAACCCTTCACCGCTTCCTGGGCTCAGCTTTCCCAGCTCGTGGCCGCCATAGCCCAGGGGCTGTGGGATCTTGGACTGCGCCCCGGGGACCGGGTCTGCACCCTGGTTCCTCCCTGACGTGATCTCACCGCGGGACTTTACGCATTGTTGCGCATCGGCGGTGTCGCGGTCATTGCCGATCAAGGGCTGGGGATCACCGGTATGACCCGAGCGGTTCGTAGTGCCAACCCGGATTGGATTATTGGTGAAACCCCCGGGCTGATCCTGGCGCGCGCCCAGGGATGGCCGGGACGTCGCATCTCGGTGTCCACCCTGTCCACTCCGCTGGCTGGCGTACTGGGCGTCGAAGACTCGCTCTATGGTATGGCACTGCGCGAGAAAACCACTACCCGGCTTTCAGCCCTACAGGCTCCCACCCCGGACCCCGAGAGTCTGGCCGCCATCCTGTTCACCTCCGGCTCCACCGGGCCGGCCAAGGGTGTGCGCTACACCCACACCGGGCTCTCCCACCTCACCCAGCTGTTGCGCGATACCTTCGGCGTCACTCCCGGCGCCTCGCTTTTGGCTGGGTTCGCGCCTTTCGCGCTGCTGAGCCCGGCCATTGGTGCGACCTCGGTCACCCCGCGCATGTCGGTCACCAAACCGGCAACCCTGACCGCCTCTGCTCTGGCCGATGCGACCATTGCCGGTCAGTCCACGATCGCCTTTGGTTCCCCGGCGGCATTGCGCAATGTGGCAGCAACGGCCCGGGAACTCTCCCGTGCCCAGCGCGAAACACTGGCCGGGATTACCATGATGCTCTCGGCCGGGGCTCCGGTGTCCCCGGACCCAGTCAGAGATATCCAGGTGTTGATGCCACAAGCCGGGATTCACTCCCCGTATGGCATGACCGAGTCGCTGGCAACCCCGGTGTACTGGTGGGCACCCCGGCCGGTGAAGTCCGCCTCACCATGGCCCCGCTGGATGACCATGGTATCCCGGCCGAAACACTGTATAACCCCGAGGATACGGTGGACCAGCTGGGCGAAATCGTGGTCTCAGCCTCCCATATGCGCCAAGGCTATGACGCACTGTGGTACACCACCGCTCAAGCCTCCCGCGATCAGCTCGACGGGTTACGCTGGCACCGCACCGGCGATATCGGGCACCTGGATGCGTCCGGCCGACTCTGGATCGAAGGTCGCACCCACCACGTCATCTCCACCCCGGCTGGACCCCTGGGAGCGGTGCACATCGAAGAACACGTCGCCGCATTACCAGAGGTATACCGGGCTGCAGCTGTCGGACACGGACCGGCCGGCACCCAAGCTCTGGTGGTCATTATCGAACCCGAGCGTGAGGTCACTGGCCCAATCAAGCCTGGACTGGCTCCCACCCAACTGACGGCAACCGTGCGTAGCGCCGTCACCACACCGGGAGATGTTCCCGTCGCCGCCGTATTGGTAGTCGACAGCATCCCGGTGGATATCCGCCATAACTCCAAGATTGACCGCTCCCGGTTGGCCCGCTGGGCCGATCGAGTCCTCACCGGAGGAAAGGTTGGCAAGCCATGAATCGTTTCGCCGTTGCTCTGCCCAATCTCAGCACGCGTCATGTCCTGGTCACCGGAGCCTCGGGACTGCTGGGTTCCGGTGTCGCATCCGCGCTGGTCGCTGCCGGCGCACAGCTAACCACGTTGCAGCGTCGCAGAAGCGGGATCGCCGGCGCTTACGACGTGCTGGGATCCATCACTGATCCCGAACTGGTTGCCCGCGCTGTGCAGGGTGTAGATACCATCATCCACGTAGCCGCCAAGGTTTCTGTTTCGGGTCCGGCCGAAGCGTACCGCAACGTCAACATTCAGGGCACGGGCAACCTGCTAGATGCTGCACACCGGGCGGGAACGGTGAACCGCTGGATTCACGTATCCTCTCCCTCGGTCGCTCACGCCGGTCGCTCTCTGGTGGGTACCACCGCCCAACCGGCCGACCCCGACCAGGCACGCGGGCACTACGCCGCAACCAAAGCAGCCGGTGAGCGCCTGGTGCTTGCAGCTGACCGCGAAGACTTCCGTGTGCTGGTGCTTCGCCCCCATTTGATGTGGGGCCCTGGTGATACCCAGCTGACCGAACGCATCATCGATCGCGCCCGCAGCCACCGTATGCCCATCCTGGGTTCCGGTGCCCCACTGATCGACACGCTGTTTATCGACAACGCTATCTCGGCGGTGCTCGCAGCCGTGTCAGCTATCGAAAACCACCACGGTGAAGCCCTGGTCGTCACCAACGGGGAACCCCGTCCGGTCGGTGAACTGATTCGTCAGATTGCCATCGCCGGTGGCGCTGCAGAACCCACCTTGCGATTACCGGCCGGGCTGGCCACCGTCGCTGGAGCCGTGATTGAAAAGATCTGGGACCTCACCGGAGAACATGACGATGAGCCCCCACTGACCCGGTTTCTCGCCGAACAGCTCTCCACCGCCCACTGGTTCGACCAGCGTCGTACCCGTGAGGTTTTGGCCTGGAAACCCGAGATCAGCATTGACCGCGGACTAGAGCTCACCGCCGACTATTACGGTAACCACTAGGCATCAATCTGTTCCCGGTTGAGCTCTTGTGCCCCAGAGATAATGAAATCCTTGCGCGGGGCCACATGGGACCCCATCAGTAGCTCAAAGATCTCCTCGGCCGCCTCAAATTCCGAAATATTCACCCGCCGCAGCGTGCGGTAGCGCGGATCCATCGTGGTTTCTGAGAGCTGGTCGGCGTCCATCTCGCCCAGGCCCTTATACCGCTGAATTGGCTCCTTATACTTCCGGCCATCGGATTCCAACGAGCCCAGCAGGTTTTTGAGCTCTTGTTCGGAATAGGTGTACATGACCTCGTTCTCCTTCGAGCCAGAGTTGATAATTTCAACCCGGTGCAACGGTGGAACAGCGGCGTAAATCCGGCCGGCTTCCACCATCGGGCGCATGTAGCGGAAGAATAAGGTCAACAGCAAAGTGCGAATATGAGCCCCGTCCACGTCAGCATCGGTCATCAAAATCACCTTGCCGTAGCGGGCCGCGTTCAAATCAAAGGACCGCCCCGAGCCACCGCCGACCACTTGAATCAGCGCTGAACACTCAGCATTGGAGAGCATATCCCCCACTGAGGCCTTTTGAACATTGAGAATTTTGCCACGAATCGGAAACAACGCCTGGAACTCTGAGGAACGAGCCATTTTCGCCGTCCCCAGCGCTGAGTCACCCTCAACAATGAACAATTCTGACCCGATGGCGTCATTGGTGCGACAGTCGGCCAGCTTGGCCGGCATGGTCGAGGTTTCTAGTGCGTTCTTGCGCCGCTGGTTTTCTTTATGAGTTCGGGCCGAGACGCGAGATTTCATCTCCGCGACGATCTTTTCCAACAGCTGGGTGGTCTGTTGTTTGTCCTGGCGTTTCGTGGACTTCAGAATGGCACCCAGTTGCTCGGTGACCACCTTATTGACGACTTGTTTGGCAGCCGGAGTACCCAGCACCTCTTTGGTTTGACCTTCGAATTGCGGTTCGGCCAGACGCACGGTGAGCACCGCGGTGAGTCCCGCCAGGATATCGTCACGCTCGATCTTGTCCTGACCGGGCTTCAGTTTCCGGGAATTGGCCTGAATCGCTTTCCGGAACACCTTCGTCATAGCTTGTTCAAAACCGGAGAGGTGAGTACCGCCCTTCGGGGTAGCAATGATATTCACGAAAGTTTTTACCCGAGTGTCGTACCCGATGTCCCAACGCAGAGCGATATCCACATCGCAATCACGGTCCACATCCTGCATTTGGGCACGTCCATCCTCGTCGAGAACCGGCACGCGTTCGGTAAAGGACCCTGACCCCTGCAACCGCCAAATATCGGTAACCGGATTCAGTGTGGAGAGGTGGTCGACGAATTCCGAAATACCCCCGTCGTATTGGAAGACCTGTTCGTGGGGCCCCTCGGCTCCGGCAGTACCCGGCAACCGACGCAAATCTCGGATCGTAATCCTCAGGCCGGGCACCAGATATGCGGTCTGACGGGCACGGTCTTCAAGTTCTTGGTACTGGAAGGTGGCATCCGGGGTGAAAATCTGTTCATCGGCCCAATAGCGCACCTTCGTACCGGTGTGTCCGCGCTTCGCCTTGCCCACCACGGGGATATCTCCGGCTTCTGTTTTCGGACTAAACGGCGCATCGGGGCTGGGAGCCCGATGATCTTCGAAGGTTCCTGGCTTCCCGCGCTGGAACGACATCTGGTAAGTCTTGCCACCACGAAAAACGTGCACGTCCAGACGAGAGCTCAGCGCGTTAACGACTGACGCGCCCACACCGTGGAGGCCACCGGCGGCGTTATAGGAACCACTACCAAATTTTCCGCCGGCGTGGAGCTTTGTAAACACCACTTCGACACCAGACAAGCCGGTACGGGGCTCGAGGTCGACAGGAATACCGCGTCCGTGGTCTTCAACCTCCACACTGCCATCGGCATCCAACGTGATGGTGATGGACTGCCCGTAGCCGGCCAGAGCTTCGTCCACGGAGTTATCGATGATCTCCCAGAGACAGTGCATCAGCCCCCGGGAATCGGTAGAGCCAATATACATCCCAGGACGCTTACGAACCGCCTCAAGTCCTTCGAGTACGGAAAGCTGATGGGCATTGTATTCACTGTTTCGAGACACGGAATCCGCTGACCTTTCATCTGCTGAGTGATGGGCGCTTAAGAGCTTGGACTTTCTCTCCTGTTGACACTAGCCGTTTTTGTCTGACCGAAGTATTTTGGCGTTCCAACACATGTTCTTGGTTCGCCTTTCGCGTAAGCTCTGACAGAAACGCGACCATGTCCGGAAATCAATGCAATCATTGGTCAGGTCCAGCACCCGTTCGATAGCGTTTCGCCGACAGCGTTTCCCACTTCGGGGCACGCCGGGACTAAAAGGCGAGATGCTTGTGTTGAACTTGTCAAAGACAGCATGTACCTGCGAGGGTGGTACCAACCGCCCAACTTCGCTTGGACCACACAGAGGAGGCCCAATGTCCACAGCAACAGCAGTTGAGTCACCGACCTTGACCGGTGCCGATCGTTGCGATCGGTGCGGCGCACAGGCCTACGTTCGGGCAGTTCTCGCCTCCGGTGGCGTGTTGTTGTTCTGCGCTCACCATGCGCGCCAGGTCGAAGACCAGTTGCGTCCTCAAACCAGCACCTGGCACGATGAGACCCAGCGTCTGCACGAAGGTGCCAGTAGCGAATAAGACTCCAACGCACAAACAGCAACAGCGGGGCGGTTCTCACCAGATCGTGAGAACCGCCCCGCTGTTATCTGCTCTCGGACCTGCTGTCTCAGGCGACGGCAGAGTTTTTACTCGAGATAATCGCGCAGAACCTGCGACCGAGATGGGTGGCGCAATTTCGACATCGTCTTGGATTCAATCTGGCGGATGCGTTCGCGGGTCACGCTGTAGACCCGACCGATCTCGTCCAACGTCTTGGGCTGTCCATCGGTGAGACCAAAGCGCATCGCCACCACGCCAGCTTCTCGCTCAGACAGGGTGTCCAACACCGAGTGCAGTTGTTCTTGCAACAACGTGAAAGACACCGCGTCAGAAGGAACAACTGCTTCGGAGTCCTCAATCAAGTCACCAAACTCAGAGTCTCCATCTTCGCCCAGTGGAGTGTGCAAGGAGATCGGTTCGCGACCGTACTTTTGAACCTCGACCACCTTTTCGGGCGTCATATCGAGCTCGGCGGCCAATTCTTCCGGGGTGGGCTCCCGACCCAGGTCTTGGAGCATCTGGCGCTGGACGCGAGCCAACTTGTTGATGACTTCGACCATGTGCACCGGAATACGAATCGTGCGGGCTTGATCTGCCATCGCGCGAGTGATCGCCTGGCGGATCCACCAGGTGGCGTATGTCGAGAACTTGAAGCCCTTGGTGTAGTCGAACTTCTCGACCGCTCGGATCAGACCGAGGTTGCCTTCCTGAATCAGGTCCAGGAACAACATGCCACGACCGGTGTAGCGCTTAGCCAGCGACACCACCAAACGCAGGTTTGCTTCTAGCAGGTGGTTCTTCGCCCGACGTCCGTCAGCGATCACCAATTGCATGTCTCGGCGCATGCGCGGGTCATCGTAGGTCTCTTCCTGCATCTTGTGCTCAGCATAGAGACCTGCCTCGACACGCAACGCAAGGTCTACCTCCTGCTCTGCATTCAACAGCGCGACCTTACCGATTTGCTTCAGATAGTCCTTGACCGGATCGGCGGTGGCACCAGTGACGTTTACGCGCTGAGCCGGGGCATCATCTTCCGCATCAGACACCACGAAGCCGGAGGACGAACTATCATTGTCGTCTTTGCTCGGAGAGACCTTCTGCCCTTTAAACGCATCCACGACTCCCCGGTCGTTCTTGGTCTCCGGCTCTTGGTCTTCAACCAGATCATCGAGATCTACCGGAGTATCGTCTTCACCTTCGACCTCGATATCATCGGCCTCATCCTCGGCGAAGTCATCGGTGTCCTCATCCAATAAGGTATCGTCAACCTCTTCGTCGTCGCCCACCGGCTCGGTCTCGGCCTGAGTTGCCTTCTTACCGGAAGCCTTCTTCGCGGTGGTTTTCTTCCCCGCAGTCGACTTCTTGCTCGTCGATTTGGCCGTTGATTTAGCACCAGACTTACCGGTAGACGAAGTACCCGTCGTCTTCTTCTTGGACGAGCTCTTCTTCGTCCGAGTCGTCGAGGCCTTGGCCGTGGAGGCCTTCGTTGTCGAGGCCTTCGTCGTGGTCTTCTTTCGTGTCGAAGACTTCGATGCCGTGCTTTCTGGGTCGACAGCGTCGATCTTTACGGTACTGTCAGTCACTCGATACCTTTCCTACGGGTCAATCCCGTTCAACAGACAGTGGTCTACACACCTATGACCCTGTCAAGTCTGCGTTGCAATGGACAGAATCTCGGTGGTCTTTCGCATCGGAAAGCCATCCGGTTCTGTCTCGCAGAAACAGGGTCCATAGCAGGTGCAACGATCACAGTCGAGGTCTTATTCCCTGAACCGGGCAAAAAGTTCTTCGCTTTTCACCCAGCAGACGTCATCGTCGAACTAGGCACTCATTATTACATGTTTTTCGCTGGTCTTTTGCACCATGACAGCGAACACAGTCCTGCCCAGAAGATGAACATCAGGTACGACGGTTGGAAGACCATGCCCGCTGGGCATCTTTGGCCCAATCACAGACCATTCCACGGTCCAGAGTCTTGCCCAGTAGGTTCAACAGTTCATATCCGTCTCCCCCGGCATGTTGTAGCTGGCGGTGGTAATCGGCTGCAATGCTCCCTCGGCCTCTCACCCACTCGATATAGACAAGGTAAATCCCTAAGACAAGGACTTCCGGACCGTCGTAGATACTCATTGCATACCGTGCACAATCTTCAAACCGCTGGATCCGGGTCCAGTCAGCCACGGTGTCCGAAGCACCGATAAATGCTTGACTGAACTGTGTGCCACTGGTTGCTGTGGGGATCACGTCGAACTCATCGGCATAACCTTGAGGGATCAGGCCCAGGTGGATGGCTCCCGCCAAGGCAGGCTCAAGACCAAAACAGGCGATATTGAGCACCATGTCACGGTAACGGTCTTCGCCCAGCCCACGGACGAGATCACACCATTCAGTAGGTTCCAGCGACTGCGGTAGGGTCTCGCCAGACAGCATCCGGTCCCACGCCTGAAGGTCCGCGTATAAGGCACGAATTTGCTCGGGGGTGTTTGCCTCAGCGACCTGATGGCGCTGTGTGGGGTCCATTGCTGGCCACGTTTCAAGTTGTTCGGCCAGTCGTTGGGTATGAAACGGCAACACCAAGTCGTTCGCGCATAGGGGTGTGTCAACACCCTCGGCGCGCATTGAGAGGTCTAAGAAACTGTTTTCGGTCGCGTCCAATGTCGCACCCTGGACGGGGCATTCGGCTCCGTGCGCGCAGTCCAGGTGCCATACTCGGTGTGGGCTGAGCACCCAAACTTCTTGAGCCGGTAATTGGTGGTGGCGCAAATGCTCTTGCAGGTTTGCAGCAAAGCGTCGGTATCCAGCTAGCCGGTCGACCGGACCGGGATCGCCCACCGTGTCATCTTCGGATTGCAAGAGCATAAAGCAACCGTCGGCCTTTGGATCGGTGCGCAGGGTTGTCGCCACGCGATCGAAGAATCCGGTGGAAATAGGGAATTCGTCCTCACCGACGGGGTCATCTAGCGCTGGCAGATCGACACGCAGTACGGCGCGGAAGCTGGACCCGCAGGTGCTAATTAACACGCAACTTCGTTGGGGGACGAATCCCAACGTATTCTGCACGAAGGCCAGGACATCTTCCTCAGTTCTGGCGAGAAACTGTCGTGGTCCTTGCGACCGGGCTGGTGGTGTTGAGTCGGTGGTTCCAAGGGCTACTGAATGCTGATTATTTTCTGTCATGTACCCAGCATCAGTCCATCATCGGAGACGACACTATCTAGCGAGATGAACTGTGGACGGTTTCAGCGCAGGACCGACATTGTGGAGAACCAGCCCGACTTAGCGCTTGGGGATCTAGCGCCCGTCCGAGTCCTGAGGGTTGTCTTCGTCAGTTTCCGAACCCGACTCCGCGCCATTGGATTCTTCGGCCGACTCGTCCTCGTCGTGTGCAGTTGAGCTCAACCCGAGTCGCTCGGCGTTGTGTTGCGACTGGCTATTAAGGAAGTCCTCGGCTTGAGCACCAATCTCTTCGCCGTCGGGAATGTGCTGGTTCGGCGGCAGAAGCAAAGAACGCGGCTGTTCCTGGTCTTCGGTATACCGGTCGAACTGAGCTTCCAGGGCCACAACCATGTGTGAAATCTGGGGGGAGTTCTCGGTTTGTTGGGCCAGTTGCCGATCAACCTGACGTCCCGCTTCACGCAACTCATCGGTGGGCACCACGATGCCCATCGCCGCTGAAAGGTATTCCAGTCCGGCCACAGCCGCCTGCGGGTAGGTTGCATCGGCCAGATAATGTGGCACGTGCAGGGTGAACCCGGTGACCTTTCGGCCGTTCTCGGTGAGCTTGACCTCAAGTAATTGCGACATACCGGCCAACATCTGGGCCTGAGGAGACCAGGTGGACAGTCCTTCGAGTAATTCCTCCCGGCTACCGTGCGTGGTCACGCCCAAGGGACGAGTGTGTGGAACCGGAAGCGGAATAGCGTCCACTATCGCGACCTGTGACAGGTCCAGTTCGCGCACGATGGACATGACCGCATCGGAGAAACGTTCCCACTGGTAGTCCGGCTCAGGGCCGGACAGTACCAAAAACGGTTGGTCCATTTCATCGGTAAAAACATCCAGCGAGATTTCCGGACGCTGATAGTCGGTGAATTTTTCCCCGTCAAAGGTAATGTGGGGGCGTTGAGCCCGGTAATCAATGAGCTGATCAGTATCAAAGGTGATCAGTTGCTCGTGATTGAGCCGGTTGAACAAAAGGTACCGGATCTGTTCGGTAAGGTGCCCGGCATCCAGATGACCACCGAAAAGCAGTAGTAGCTTGGTTCCTCGCAACGGTGAGGGATCGTCCTCGGACCCGGTCATGAGGTCACGACCGGCGGGACTGAACTGGATTAGGTGATGCGGATCCTGCATCCAGAAGCCTCCTCACGTCCTGGAATATCAAGTGTTCTGTCGATTCTATCGATCTTGTGCACTATAACTGTGTTCCCTACCCGATCTATTCCAACCTCCCTTTAATTCCATCCTCCCTTGACCGGGTCAGGCAGCTCTTTACTCGTCTGCGCTCTGAGAGGAACCCTTCAAGTTACGCCCCTGTGACGGGCGACAAGATAGCGGTGACTGTCTAGGATTAACTGCGTTGTCATTGTAAAGATGTATGAATCACCGGGAAGTGATGTCGTTGACTGAAATCACCGAACTCATGAGCAAGTTCTGCGCCGAACCGCACCTGCGTTATGCCACCGTTGCACCGGAAGCCGATCTGGTGATCTACGGGGTCGCCGTCGGAGAAGAATCCGGAACATTGGTGGCCTCCGACGCCCCGGAGAGTCTCCATCGCCTGCTGAGTGATTTCCACGTCACCGGTGCTGCCGAGAAGGTTCTGGTCTTCCCCGCTCCAGAAGATGTTGCCGCCCGCAAGATCGCCTTCGTTGGCTTAGGCTCGGCCAAACCAGCCCCGCAGGGCACGCCGGTCCCCGATCAGCGCACACCGGATACTCTGGGACCCGAAAGCTACCGTCGCGCCGCCGGTGCTGCGGTTCGCCACCTGTTGGACCAGCACCCGGTGTCCACCGTGGTGTTTGAGATGGGCGCTGATTCGCCCGAGCTGCTCCAGGCCGTTGCCGAAGGTGCTGCCATTGCAAGCTACCGGTTCACCGCCTTTTCAACGCGTACCAGCAACGACGAGACTCCGCACGATGCGACCGGGCAGCGACAGGATCGCTTGGTCGCTGACGAATTCGTGATCCGCACCGCAGTGGAGGAAGAACAAGCCGAACGTATTGTGACTGAGGCGTCTCAGATCAGTCGTGGTGTGCACACCGTGATGAACCTGGTCAATACTCCAGCCTCGGCGCTCTACCCCGAGTCTTTCGCCGAGTTCGTCACCCAGCTGGTCTCCGATCAGCCACAGATCAGTTGCGAGATCTGGGATGAACAACAACTCGAGGCCGAAGGGTGCGGTGGCATTCTGGGTATCGGTCAGGGATCGGCCCACCCGCCCCGGCTAGTCAGGCTCTCCTATCAGCCCGCCACGGACTCGCACGTCCAGCCGACTCACGTTGCCCTGGTGGGCAAAGGCATCACCTTCGACACCGGAGGGATTTCGCTCAAGCCCGCCAATTCTATGCTGACCATGAAAACCGATATGACCGGAGCTGCCACCGTGGCCGCGGTGATCAACACGGTGGCGGCACTGAACCTGCCGATCAAGGTCACCGGCTGGCTGGCCATGGCCGAAAACATGCCCTCCAGCACGGCCGTCAAGCCCTCCGATATCGTGACCATCCGTAACGGAAAGACCGTGGAAATCATGAACACCGACGCCGAAGGTCGCGTCGTGATGGCCGATGCGCTGGTAGCCGCCACCGAAGAAGCCCCCGCTGCTGTAATTGACATTGCCACTCTCACCGGCGCTCAAATGGTGGCCTTGGGGCAACGAACCACCGGCGTCATGGGGCACGACCAGGTCCGCACCCAGCTGGTCGAGGCCGCCCAACGGGCCGGAGAGCTGATCTGGCCGATGCCGATACCAGAGAACCAGCGGGAGTCCTTGGATTCACACGTGGCTGATATCTCTAATATGGGCTCGAAGTTTGGCGGAATGCTCACCGCCGCGGCGTTCCTTCGAGACTTCGTCGGCGAGACCCCCTGGGCACACCTGGATATCGCCGGCCCCAGTTTCAACGAAGAGGCACCCTTTGGCTACACGCCCAAAGATGCCACCGGAGTCATGCTTCGAACCCTGGTGGAATACCTGCGCCAGAACGCTCAGCAGAGCTAAACATTCGAAGACAGCCCCGAAAACAGCGCTCCAAGATCAGCTGTGACGAGTTTTACACCGCAGTCGTTAATACCGCAGACAATGTGTGGCAACAGCCCGGTTGTCAGCGATAAGCTGGTTAGCAAAGGCATCGAGGATCAGTGTGCGGTCCTGCACGGTGCACCGCTGACGAAAAGTCGATATTTGTCGAGCCAAACAGGCTTGACCTAGATGAGGAGAACTCAACGTGACCGAAAACGCCACAGAATTCGACGTCCTAATCCTCGGCGGTGGCTCCGCCGGTTATGGTGCCGCTCTACGAGCAGTGCAACACGGATTCAGCGTAGGTCTGATCGAAAAAGAGAAACTCGGTGGGACGTGCTTGCACTTTGGTTGCATCCCGACCAAGGCATACCTGCACGCTGCAGAGGTAGCCGATGAAGCACGCGGCGGTTCCAAGATCGGTGTCAACTCCAACCTGGAGTCCATCGACATGTCCAAGATCCGTGACTACAAGGACAAAATCGTCTCCGGCAAGTTCAAGGGTCTACAGGGCCTGATGAAGATGCGCAAGATCACGGTGATTGAGGGCGAAGGCAAGCTGGTGTCGGAGTCCGAAATTGAGGTCGATGGTACCCGCTACCGGGGCGAGAACATCATCCTGGCATCCGGTTCCTACTCCAAGACCATGGGCCTGCCGATCGGCAACAAGATTATGACCAGCTTCGAGGCCTTACAGCTGGACTATTTGCCCAAGTCAGCGATCGTGCTCGGTGGCGGTGTCATCGGTTCTGAGTTCGCCTCCGCCTGGAATTCCTTCGGCATTGAGGTGACCATCATCGAAGGCCTGGACCACTTGGTCCCCAACGAGGATCCGGCCATCATCAAGGTCCTGGAGCGTGAGTTCAAGTCCAAGGGCATCAAGTCCAATCTGGGGACCTTCTTCGACAAGGTCGAAGAAACTGACAACGGTGTCAAGGTCACCCTGGTGGACGGTAAAGAATTTGAAGCCGAAGTCTGCTTGGTCGCGGTGGGCCGTGGACCCAACACTGAAGGTTTGGGCTATGAAGAGGTCGGTATCCCGATGGACAGTGGCTTCGTGACCCCCAATGAGCGTTTGCACACCGGCGTGGGCAACATCTACGCCATCGGTGACATCGTCCCGGGGAAGCAACTGGCCCACCGTGGTTACCAGCAGGGTATTTTCGTGGCCGAAGAAATCGCCGGCAACAACCCGATGGTCGTTCCCGATGAACGGATCCCTGCAGTGACCTTCACCAACCCCGAGATCGTCTCGGTTGGTTTGACCCAGCCCAAGGCTGAAGAGCGCTTCGGTAAAGACAACGTGGAAGTCGCCGAGTACAACCTGGCCGGTAACGGTAAGTCCTCGATCCTGGGTACGAAGGGGTTGATTAAGCTGGTGCGTCAGAAGCACGGCCCGATTGTTGGAGTCTTCGGCGTTGGTGCCCGCATTTCCGAGCAGGTCGGTGAAGCCCAGTTGATCGTCAACTGGGAAGCCTACCCTGAGGATGTGGCTTCGCTGGTGCACGCTCACCCGACGCAGAACGAATCGCTGGGTGAAGCAGCCATGATGCTGTTCGGTCACCCCCTGCACGCCTAATCATCCACCCCACCGGGTGGCTGGCAGGCACCGACCGTCGTCCACCCTTGAACCACCGACAACCACTGATCTGCAGCGAAGACATCAGCACATCATTGGCCCAAGATCAGTGGGAAATTGAGAGAGGAAACGGGACACCATGTCAGAAACCGTGAACCTGCCCGAGCTGGGCGAGTCCGTGACCGAAGGAACGGTAACGCGTTGGCTCAAAGAAATTGGCGACACCGTCGAAGTCGACGAACCCATTGTGGAAGTCTCCACCGATAAGGTCGACACCGAAATTCCCTCCCCAGTGGCCGGAACCCTGGTCGAGATTTTGGTTGACGAGGACGAGACCGTTGAGGTTGGTCAGGCTTTAGCCCAGATTGGCGATGCCGATGAAGCCAGCGGTTCTTCCTCCAACGACGAGGGCGCCGCAGACGAAACTGAAGAGAAACCTGAAGATCAACAGCAGGAAGAGCAACCGGAGGAGTCCGGTGACGACTCCGCTGACCAGCAGGCTCCGGCTGCTTCCTCCGGCGGTTCCGGCGAGGGCGAAGAGGTAACCCTGCCAGAACTGGGCGAATCGGTCACCGAAGGTACCGTGACTCGCTGGCTGAAAGACATCGGCGACACCGTCGAGGTGGACGAAGCTCTGTTGGAGATCTCCACCGATAAGGTCGACACGGAGATCCCCTCCCCGGTCGCCGGTACTCTATTAGAGATCAAGGTCAACGAAGACGATGTTGCCGAGGTCGGTGATGTCCTGGCTATCGTGGGCTCCGGCGATGCCACCGAGTCCCCCTCCGAGACGCCGTCAGACGACTCGTCCACCCACGAGACCGCAGACGAACAAGCTGATGAGGAGCCGGCACAGGCCGAGCCACAGGATCAGGGCGAAGCCGAGGCCAAGACCGAAGACACCCAGAGCGCAGAACCGGCGGAACAACCGGCTACACCGGCTTCTGATGCGGAATCCGACACTGCGACTCAGAGTAGCGGTGGCTACGTCACCCCGCTGGTACGTCGGCTGGCCCGTGAGTCCGGTGTGGACCTCAATGATGTGACCGGTACTGGTGTGGGTGGTCGGATCCGTCGTCAAGACGTGCTCACTGCCGCTGAAGCTCAGAAGTACGAAGAGAAGCAGGCTCAGCAGTCTTCCTCGGCAACGACACCATCTCAGGCTCCTGCACAATCCTCTCCTCCGGAGCCGAAGTCCTCGGTCGATCCGTCCAAGCGGGGTTCCACCGAGAAGGCTTCGCGCACCCGCCAGGTGATTGCCCAGCGCATGACGGATTCCCTGCACACCACTGCCCAGCTCACCCAGGTTCACGAGGTCGATTTGACCCGTATCGTCGCCCTGCGCAATGCCGCCAAGGAACAGTTCCAGGCCCAGCACGGTGTCAAGCTAACCTACCTGGCCTTCATTACTCTGGCAGCTGCGGAGGCACTGCGTGCTCACCCGGTCATCAACGCCGAGTACAACTCCGAGTCCAAGGAAATCACCTACCACGATTCCGAGGACATCGGCATCGCCGTTGATACCGAAAAGGGTCTGCTGGTGCCGGTTATCAAGGGCGCTGGCAACCTGAACCTCTCCGGCATCGCCTCCCAGATCGCTGAGCTGGCTGAGAAGTCCCGGACCGGCAAGATCTCGCCAGATCTACTCTCAGGTGGTACCTTCTCGATCACCAATTTAGGGTCCTTCGGCGCCCTGTTCGACACCCCGGTGCTCAACGCGCCGCAGTCGGCCATCCTGGGCCCGGGGAACATCGTCAAGCGACCAATGATCGTTCCGGATGCTGAAGGTAACGACAGCATTGCGATCCGCGACATGATGTATCTGTCCTTGACCTACGACCACCAGATCATCGATGGTGCCGACGCAGGTCGTTTCATGACCACGTTGAAGAACCGCCTTGAAAATGCGGAATTCGGCGCTGAGCTTGGTCTGAACTAAAGGAGCTTGACCCCACCATTATGGAAATTGTTCGTCTCATTTTTCTTGCAATTCACTTGCTCGGTTTCGCAGCCGTGGTCGGTGGATGGTTCGCGCATTTCAAGCAACCGACGGTGACCAAGTCGCAGTTCTGGGGAGCCATCGTGATTGTGCTGTCAGGACTAGTACTTTTTGGTTTGGCCGAAATGATGGGCGAACCAAACCGCATCAAGCTCACTATCAAGTTGGTGCTGGGCATTACGGTGCTGGTGGTTGCCTGGGTGGGCCAACGTAAGGTCAATAAGGGTGAGCTGGTCCCCACTGGCATTGCGCACGCGACCGGCGGGACCGCGCTCATTACCGCTTTAGTAGCTGTGCTATGGCAGTAATACCCTAAGCAGATCATCCCCAACGTTTCGGGGCCACCGTCAATTCCTCCCAGGAGGAACCTGACGGTGGCCCCGAAGCCTGTGTGCGCCGTTAGTGCTCATGGACCCGGCTAATTTTCCATCCCTGGTCATACTGCAACGTGACCACCAGATCAGCGTGTGACTCTTGTACCGACGCCCTGACCACGCCGTGAGCACCTTCGTCCGTCACCTCCTGTTGCGGCCACCCCCACTGGACGGGAATACGCACTGTCGTATCATCCAGGATCTCAACCTCGCCAGTGCGTTGTCCGCGCATCGAAAAATCCTCCAAGTTCAATCCCTGCTCCACCAAGCCCTCAATCATTTCTCGATCGTGAACCGCCACCTCAGATTCCCCGACCGCATAACGATCCACCATGTCCGGATCGGTGGTACGAAACGCCGCTGAGCGTTGCTGCACAATCTGTTCCAACCGCTCATCCAAACGTTCCGGATCCATGTGGTCGGTGACCGAGACAGTGTCCTGTGTGGCCCTGGCTGGTTCCTGAGACTCTGCCGTCAACGACGGCGACCCGCTAATCAGCGCTAAACCAACCGCCATGGCACCCGCTCCAGCGATGAATCGTCGTTGCGCCCGTTGCCGAAGGCCACGACGCGTTTTCGGTAACCTTCTTCGGGCGGGACGTCGAGGGCGGTTTTTCTTCTCCGACGGTGGTTCCGACAATTTGGTGGGAAGTAAGATCCTCAAGTCTGCAGCCACAATCGAATGCAACTCCAGCGCCCTGGGCTCGCCCCAATGCACGACAGCTTCCAGACAATGACGCATAGTGGGGCGTTGTGTCGGATCATCGTCCAGACACGCCTCCAGAACATCTACCACATGTTCATCAATGTCGGGCACCAAGGACGGGAGCGGAGCGCGCACATATGTTTTGCCCGGCACTCGTCCGGTCAGAAGATACCAGCACAGCGCCGCCCAGCTATACACGTCCGTCGCCGATGTCACGGCTGAGGCCTTAACGTGCTGTTCTGGTGCCGCAAAACCGTGCACCGGTTGGCCCGGTCCTGCATCCGTGAGATAGGGCGCCCCGTTGAGGTCAAAAACCACCTTAGCCGGGCCCAACCCGCCATGACTGAGCCCTTGTCGGTGTAGTTCAGATAAAGCCTGAGCGACCGGGATGACAATGGTCAAACATTGCTCGAGTTCCAGCGGACCCATGGTGTTGACGAGTTTAGCGGCATGAGAACCTCGCATCAGTTGCCAGCATCCCACCTGTGGCGCCGAATCGTCGCGGAGCTCGACGGCGCCAATCAGTGGCACCACGTGCGGATGGCTAAACCGTTGGGCCCGGTCGATAATCTGTGAGTGTCTCTCCTCCCCTACCTGCGCGAGGTCTGGAATTTTTAGCACGGCGGGCGCATCTCGTGAGCTAAATCCCGGGGGACGAAACCGCCAGAGGTTAAAGCGTTCGCCGGTGCAATACAGCTCGCCGACCTCACCCGAGAGCGGCTGTGGAGGCTGAGGTAGTGCGTCGGAGGTGTGCGATGAGGGATAGGTCATCAAATAATCCTGGGCTCGTAACAACGCGGTGTGCGATGCGGGTGTGCGAGGACAAAGGTGACAATGTCTGCCCCTGATTCTGCCGGAATCGCTCCCCTCACGGGGTGAGTTATCCACAGATAACTTTCGGTAGAATAGGTGTCATTATGGCCTCAGATAATTCTTCTCCCACTAAAGATCTCAAGACTGTCAAAGCCGAGCAGAAAGAGCGTCGGCGACAGCAGAGAGCCGAAGCGAAGGCTAACAAGAAGAGCCGCAAAAAGAACCAGGACGGTTTTTTCAAACGTATTGGGCGAGTCTTTAAAGACACCAAAGAATACGATCCCGCCGTGGTGTGGTGGATGCTACTTGGTTTTGCGGTGCCGATTCTGATCGGTGTCATCCTTGCCGGTCTCACCGGCAACTGGGTGACGTGGATCTTGATTGCTATCCCGTTCGGTTTGCTGACCGCCTTGATTATCATGAACCGGCGGGCTGAACGCGCGGCTTTTGCGCGCATCGACGGACGTCCTGGTGCTACGGGCGCGGCTTTGTCAACGTTAGGCCGCGGCTGGGTGGTACCCCAGGAGCCGGTCGCCATGAACGCTAAGTCTCAGGAAGCGGTGTACCGTGCCACCGGGAAAGCTGGTGTGGTCCTGGTGGCTGAGGGCTCGTATAACAAGGCCCGTCAGCTGGCTGAAAAAGAGCGTCGCCACATGAGCCGTTATTTGCCTAATGTCGAGATCCGTATTCTGCAGGTCGGTCATGGAAAGAATGAAGTGTCACTACACCAGCTGAGAAAGACCATCAAACGGATGAAAAAAACCCTCAATAAGCACGAAGTTCGGGCCATTGAGAACCGTCTGGCGTCCTTGCCTAGTAATAAGCTCCCGATTCCTAAGGGTGTGGATCCTTTCAAATCCCGTCCAGATCGTCGGGCGATGCGAGGGCGCTAAAGCCCCGGAGCTCGAGCGTGGATACACTAACTATGCGGTGATCACGACCGTTTTGGCGAGCAGATCGTGGACTCCACGCTGGTCCTTGTCCATCACGATCGCCGGGATAAACAGGCCCAGGAGCAGCGCACGAATTGCTGCCTGCCATAGTCCCACGGAGGCCCCGCCAACGCGAACCACCTGAATGCGGAATAGAGCTTTGCCGATGGTAGCTCCCAACAGTCCTACCAACAGCCAGTGCATCATCACGAAAAACAGCAGGGGAAGCCAGGGCTGATCACTGCCAACAAGCCAAGCCAATCCTACGGAGATAAACCAGTCGCTAAACAGTGCTCCGACACGGCGTCCCAGCGAGGCAACCGAGCTCGGCCCGGTTCTGGGGAGCCCTAATCGTTCACCGGGGTAGGTATCTTGCTCTCCCGGGGGACCTTCCACCCAGGAAGCAAGATCTTTCCGGGTGATCAACGGGTCCTCGGCGTTGTCTTCGCGACGGTGTTCTGCGGACATAAGACAACTCTATCGGTTCGGTCTTGTCATCCTCAGTGTGTGGCAGGCACGGCTCCGCCTGACCAAGACCCTTTCTCCGTTGCGCTATTGCAGAAATTCCCGACGGCTTTCCCCCGATCAAAGCGCGCTTTCTGTAGGGTTAATGCCATCGCGGAAAGTCTGCATCGCGGAAACTATGACAGGAGTAAGAATGTTCTCCACCTCAGAAGAAATTCTCGCCTATCTCAAAGACGAGGATGTGGCCTTTGTTGATGTGCGGTTCACCGACCTCTTCGGTGGAATGCACCACTTCAACCTGCCGGCCAAGGCTGTCGACGACGACTTTTTTGAAAGTGGCCAGCTCTTCGACGGCTCGTCGATTCCCGGCTTCGCCACCATCGCAGAGTCCGATATGCAACTGATTCCCGATGTGACCACCGCGTTTATCGATCCCTTCCGGGAGCAGAAGACTCTGGCGATGTTCTTTTCTATCATTAATCCCCGTACCGGGGAGCCCTACCACCGGGATCCCCGCGGTGTGGCCACGCGAGCAGAGGATTATTTAGCCTCCACCGGTATCGCCGACACTGCCAGTTTCGCCTCTGAAGCCGAGTTCTACCTGCTGGATGGCGTCCGTTACGAGAATCAGGCACATAAATCGTTCTTCGAAATTGATGCTGAAGAAGCCTGGTGGAACACCGGTCGTGAAGAGCCCGGTGGCAACCTAGGACACAAGACTCCGTCCGGTGGTGGCTACTTCCCGGTCTCCCCGATTGACCAAATCGCCGATGTGCGTGATGAAATCTGCTTACTTTTGGAACAGGTTGGGCTCGAAGTCGAGCGCTCTCATCACGAGGTCGGCTCGCCCGGGCAGGCCGAGATCAATTTCCGCTTCGATTCTTTGTTGCACTCGGCCGATAAGGCTCAGGTGTTCAAGTATGTCGTGAAAAACACCGCCTTGTTGTTCGGCAAAACCGCGACCTTTATGCCCAAACCGGTCTACGGTGATGGCGGTTCAGGCATGCACTGCCACCAGTCCCTGTGGCAAGACGGCGAACCGCTGTTCTACGACGAAAAGGGCTACGCTTCACTGTCTGATCTGGCCCGCTGGTACATCGGCGGACTGCTGGAGCACTCCTCAGCCATTATGGCCTTCACCAACCCGACGGTGAACTCCTATAAGCGTCTGGTCAAAGGTCACGAAGCACCGATCAACATGCTCTACTCGCAGGGCAATCGCTCGGCAGCTATCCGCATTCCGATTACCGGGACCAACCCCAAAGCCAAGCGACTGGAGTTCCGTGCGCCGGACCCCTCCCAGAACCCCTATCTCGCTTTTGCAGCTCAGCTGATGGCCGGTCTGGACGGAATTCGTAATCGCATCGAGCCACCGGAGCCGGTCGATAAGGACCTCTACGAGTTGCCTCCGGAAGAAGCCGCCGATGTGAAGCAGGCGCCACGCACTCTGGAAGAAGCGATCGACGCTCTGGAAGAGGACCACGAATTCCTCCTGGCCGGTGATGTGTTCAGCGAAGACCTGATCAGCACCTGGATTGACTATAAGCGTGAGTACGAGATCAATGTGTTGCGCGCCTACGTTTCGCCGAAGGAATTCGAGCTCTACTACTCGATCTAGCACCTACGCCATCAAGGACGGCTTCAACCTTCTACCTGGCGACTCAGGTAAGTGCAACGGTGCTGGTGGGGATCACCGTGATCCCCACCAGCACCGTCGGTTAATACCGTGGTGAATCTGACACGCGTCGTAGCACCGCCAAGGAATATTTGTCTCTCGGTTGGAGCTATACGCGACAGAAACACAGATCCTGCTCACTGAAAGAAGGTTTCGAATGCCTGAAGCTGGCGCTTCAACGAACTACCGGGTTTCCATTCTCGACTTAGCCACCGTCCGCCATGGGCAGTCGATTGGTGACGCGGTCGGTGAATCGCTGACTTTGGCCCAGCGGGCCGAAGAACGAGGTTTCCACCGTATTTGGTTCGCTGAGCACCACAACATGCCCTCGATCGCTTCGTCGGCAACCTCCGTGTTGCTATCTCACATCGGCGCCCACACCTCCACGATCCGCTTGGGCTCTGGGGGCGTGATGTTGCCCAACCACGCTCCGTTGCTGATTGCCGAACAGTTCGGGATGTTGCAGGAACTCTACGGCCCCCGCATCGACCTCGGCTTGGGCCGTGCACCAGGAACCGACCAGAAGACGCTGTGGGCACTGCGTCGCGATCCTCAGTCCGCTGACCGGTTCCCCCAAGACGTTGTGGAGTTGCAGGGCTACTTAAGTGGGGACTCCCAGATTCCAGGGGTGGAAGCCTACCCTGGTAAGGACACCAACTTGCCCATCTTCATTCTCGGCTCCTCACATTTCGGCGCGCAGCTAGCTGCCAAACTGGGCCTGCCCTACACCTTCGCATCTCATTTCGCTCCGCAGATGCTGGAATCGGCTGCCAGCTTGTACCGGGAGCACTACGAGCCCTCTGAACAGCACCCGGAGCCCTACTTCATTGCGGCCCTGAACGTCATTGCCGATGAGACCGAAGAGGGCGCCCAGGCCAGCTTGGAGGCCGCTCAGCGCTCCCGGATTCGGTCCTTCCTGGGTCGCGGTAAGAACCTCAGCGACGATGAGGTGTCCTTACTGCTCCACTCTCCGGCCGGCGAACAGGTGTTGAGCATGTTGAAGTACACTGCGGTGGGCACCGCCTCAGTGGTACGCGAGTACATGGATCAGTTTGCCGAACGGGTCTCAGCCGATGAGCTGATCATGACTAATCTGGCCCCGTCGTTGCAGAGTCGCTTGACCACCTTGGACCTGGTCGGCTCCTCGGTTATCAACCGATAAACTCCAGTCACCATGATGGGTTGAGGCTAGTTCATCCCATAGAACCGATGTTCGAACACCTGCCGAGCATGGCGGGTGATGCGCAAGTAGTCCTCTTCGAAAACACCCGCATTGCCCGACTCATACCCGCACCACTGGGCGACCGCTTCTAGGGCATCTCGGTTGGTGGGCAACGTGTCGGAGGCACGGGCCGACCAGATCATATTCGCCGAGCGGATCCTAGAGCACAGTCTCCAGGAGTTTTCCAAGGCTTGGGCCTCGTGGGCATCAAGGTGCCCGAGCTCGTGCAATGCCTCCAACGCTTCCATGGTGGAGGTGGTGCGCAATGACTCTGCTTGACCGGCGTAGTGCAACTGGAAGGTCTGCACCAGCCACTCCACATCCGACAGCGACCCACGCCCGAGCTTCACATGCCGGTTAGGATCAGCCCCGCGGGGTAGTCGCTCGGATTCCACCCGAGCTTTCATTCGACGGATCGCCCGTAACCGTTGCGGGGTCAGCTCGGTGTGATAGCGCACCGAGTCTGCCCAGTCCGTGAATTCATCCTGCAGAGCCTGTTCTCCAGCTAGCGTCCGGGCCCGCAACAACGCCTGGATTTCCCAAATCTCAGCCCATTGCTGGTAGTAGTTCCGATAGGACTCCATCGAGCGCACCAAGGGACCCTGTTTGCCTTCGGGGCGCAGGTCCGCGTCAATCATCAGTACCGGTTCCAACGGGATGGCCGGTTTCAGTGGCATCTTCAGGTAGTGGGTCAGTTTCTTGGCTTGGCTGACGGCCTGTTGGTGGGCCTCACGCTCGTCGGTGGCTGCCTCGGTGGGTTGGTGAACGAACATCACGTCCAAATCCGAGCCATAGCCGCATTCCTGTCCGCCTTGGCGCCCCATGGCCACCACCACCAGGTTCGCCAGTCGTTTCTCACCACTGTCGACAAGTTCGCGTTCCACCAAATCTAGTCCGGCCATCGCGCTGGCTTGGTCGGCCCGGCATAGCGCGTGAGAGATCTCATCTTGGTCGATCAGTTCCAAGGCGTCAGCCATTGCGGTACGCAGAATTTCGCGTCGACGAATCAGCCGGATGTGGCGCATCGCTTCGTTGACTTCAGGGTGACGCGACAGCACCGAGCGCATCTCGGTCAGGATGGCGTCCAGGCTCAAGGGCACCAGGTCCTGGTCACGGTCTAGCCAGGCGGTGGCCTCCGGAGAGTGTTCCAGCAAGTCGCAGACATACCGGGAACTGGACAGTACGGTGCAGAGTCGCTCGGCAGCATCGGAGGAGTCCCGCAACATACGCAGGTACCATCCTGAGCGACTGATCGATTCCGACAGACGCCGGAAACTCAGCAGACCCCCATCGGGGTCCGGACCGGTAGCCAGCCAGCCCAACATGGCCGGTAGGAGCTGACGTTGCAACGCCGCCGAGCGAGACACCCCCTCGGTAAGGAACCCAATATGGCGGATCGCGCCCTTGGGGTCCCGGTACCCCAGGGCGACCAGCCGCTGTTGGGCAGCTTCAGAGGAGAGTCTGACCTGGTCGGCCGGCAGGGCCGCGGTGGCGGGAAGGAGCGGCCGGTAGAACAACCGCTCAAAGACCTCGGCGACGGCTCGAGCCGTCTTCTTCCAGCTGCTCAGCAACTCATCAGCGTTATGCGGATGTTCCTGCGCGCCTGAGCCGACGGCCCGGGCTAGCACCCGGAGATGTTGTTCTTTTTCGGGTAGCAGGTGGGTGCGACGCATCTGGGCAAGTTGTAACCGGTGCTCCATCACGCGTAAGAACCGGTAGTAGTCCGTCATCGAGCGCGCGTCGGCCCGTCCCACGTATCCGCCGGCTTCCAAAGCCTGGATGGCTTCTTCGGTGGAGCGCACATGCAGGCTCGAATCCGTTTTTCCGTGCACCAGTTGCAACAGCTGGACCGGAAATTCAATGTCACGCAGTCCCCCACTGCCGAGCTTGATGTCACGGTGACGCTGTTTCGCCGGAATATTCTTTACCACCCGGCGTCGCATCGATTGGACCTGAGAGACGAAGCCTGGCCGGGTGGAGACCTGCCAGACCAGGGGGTAGATGGCGTTGAGATATTCCTCAGCCAAGCGGTGGTTACCGGCCAGTCGACGACACTTCAGCAAGGCCTGGAACTCCCAGGTATGGGCCCACCGGTTGTAGTACGTGCGGTGTGACGCTACCGTGCGCGACAGTTCTCCATCTTTGCCTTCGGGGCGCAGGTTGGCGTCGACCTCCCACAGCCCGGGCTCTGGGGCGGGAGACTGGATGGTGTGTGAAATCCCGGTGGCCAGTTCTCGGGCCACCGCGGTCATGGTTTCCTCCGACAAAGACTCCACATGCTCCGAGGCTGCCGGTCCGTGCACAAAAATCACGTCGACATCCGAAAGGTAGTTCAGCTCTCGGGCACCGCATTTGCCCATCCCCATCACGGTCAGGCTCGTGCCATCGATTTCTTCGCGACTAAACTTCGACTCAGCATCGAATCTCGCCACCGCCAGAGCGGCCTCCAGGGCCGCAGCAGCCAGGTCAGCCAACCACCGGGAAATAATCGGCTGGGCACCCATGGGATCGGGGGCATTGAGGTCTTGGACGGTAATGCTGAGAATTTGTCGCCGATACATAACCCGTAGCGCCACCGCCGCCTCTTTACCACCCTGGGTGGCCACCGGTTCTTCCTGCTGTGGATCAGCTCCCACAGCCTCCAGTAACAGGCAACGCAAAGCCTCGGGAGCATAGCGTGCTTCTCCGTGCGCGTCAGGCTCGTAGATCCCAGCAACTGCGGGTGCGCTGGCCACAGCGTCCTCGGACCCGGTGACGACGTCCAGGTGCTCAGGGTAGCGGATCAGAAATTCACCAAGGGCTTCCGAGGTGCCCAACAGCCGAATCAGCGAGCGGATCTGGTGTTGCTCAGCTTGGTTGAAGAGCTCTTGGACACTGGCTTCGGCCTCCACGAGTCGGATTAGCAGGATTAGCGCTTGGTCAGGATTGGCAGCCACCGAGATGACATCGAGCAACTGGTCTCGATCCAGCTCAGCGAGCTCGGGCGCTTGTAGCCGGCTTTCCGCTCGCGACAGGTCGGTGAACCCCGCTCCGGCCAGGGTGCGCCCGCGTGAGGACCGGGATCGTGAACCGGATGCGGAGGTGGGGGTACGTTTGGTCAAGGAGCTACACCGCCCCGAGGTAACGGGAGAGCTCGAACGGGGACACATTGACCCGGTATTGTTCCCATTCTTCGCGTTTATTGCGCAGAAAGGACTCAAAGACCTGTTCGCCGAGCACCTCGGCAACGAATTCAGATTCTTCCATCACCCCCAAGGCATCGTGGAGGGTGGATGGCAACGGTGAGTGCCCCAAGAGTCGGCGTTCGTGTGAGGTCAACTGTGAGATGTCCTCTTGGGCAGCCTCAGGTAGGTCATATTCTTCCTGAATACCCCTCAGACCGGCAGAGAGTAGCAACGCATAGGTCAGATAGGGGTTGGCCGCGGCATCAATACCGCGGTATTCCACCCGAGCGGATCCGGCCTTATCCGGCTTATATAAGGGAACACGGACCAGGGCGGAGCGGTTGTTGTGGCCCCAGGAGACATAGGGTGGTGCTTCTCCCCCGCCCCAGAGCCGTTTATAGGAGTTGACGAACTGGTGGGTTACCGCGGTGATCTCCGCGGAGTGTTTTAGCAGTCCGGCGATAAAACGACGGGCGGTGGTCGACAGCTGGTACTCGGCTCCGGGGGCATAGAAGGCGTTGACGTCCCCTTCGAATAACGAAAAGTGTGTGTGCATCGCTGAGCCGGGGTGTTCGCCAAAGGGCTTGGGCATGAAGGTCGCGTAGTAACCCTGCAAAGTGGCGACTTCTTTGACCACGGTGCGGAATGTCATGATGTTATCCGCGGTAGCCATCGCATCCATGGCACGTAGATCAATCTCGTTCTGGCCCGGGCCCCCTTCGTGGTGGGAGAACTCCACGGAAATTCCGACCTGCTCCAGCATGGACACCGCATGACGGCGGAAGTCTTGGGCGACCCCACCGGGCACGTGGTCAAAGTACCCGGCAGCATCCACCGGTTCGGGGTTGTGCATCATCCGCTTCGGGTCCGAGCGTTCTTCCAGATCTGCCTTGAGCAGATAAAACTCGATTTCCGGGTGCAGGTAGCACGTGAATCCCAAATCCGCGGCCTTGTCGATACTGCGTTGGAGCACGTAGCGGGGGTCAACGGCCGCCGGTTCCCCATCGGGCATCTTCACGTCGCAGAACATGCGTGAGGTTTGTTCATCTTCACCCCGCCAGGGCAAAACCTGGAAGGTCGAGGGATCCGGTTGTAAGAGCATGTCGGATTCGAAAATCCGGGTGAACCCATCGATCGAGGAGCCATCGAACCCCAGGCCCTCAGTGAAGGCGTACTCCACTTCAGCCGGGGCCAGAGCCACTGATTTCAGGGCACCGACCACATCGGTGAACCACAGTCGCACAAAGCGGACGTCTCGATCCTCAAGGGTGCGCAACACGAATTCTTGCTGCCGGTCCAATCGTTCCACGGTCGCTCTCCTGCATCAGCGTCGTGAGGTGGTGGGGCTCGCCGGTGACGAGCTACCTCGGCAAGTCTACGTCACCGCTTACTCGGTGTCGTCTAGTTCCACCGGGTCACTAGTGACCACGATCCCGTCGGCATCGGAGTAAACGTACTCTCCCGGAATGAACTCAATCCCACCGATCACCAGGTTAACATTCGTGACACCCAGTCCTTCTTTGCGGGATTTTTGGGAGTTGGTACCCAAGGCTTTAACACCGATCGCCATCTCGGCGATCTCGGCCGAGTCGCGGATGGCGCCATGGACGATCACCCCGGCCCAGTTGTTGTCGATGGCCAGTTGAGCAATATTGTCTCCGAGCAACGCCCGGTTCAGGCTTCCGCCCCCATCGACAACAAGTACCCGCCCCTCTCCTGGCGTGGACAGCGTAGCCCGGACTTCGGTGTTGTCTTCAAAGCAACGCACCGTGGCGATCTGGCCGGCGAATTTCTGCACTCCGCCGAAGTTCCGTAGTTGAACCGGACAGCTCCGGACCGACTCTCCAAAGTGATCTGCAAGGTCTGTGGTGTTCAGTGGTGTTGTCATGCCTCGATCTTAGAACATCCTCTGTGATCTAGATCCCCTAGACTGTGAGCATGTCGAGTTCAGAGAATATCAGCTACGCCACCGAGAGCCCGAACCCGAAACGTGTTCGCACCCACCACCTCCAGCAGCTCAAAGACGCCGGCCACCGGTTTGCGATGCTCACGAGCTATGACGCCCTGACCGCCCGGATTTTCGACCAGGCCGGTATCGAGGTGTTGCTCGTCGGTGATTCCGTGGGCAACACGGTGCTCGGCTATGACACGACCATCCCGGTCACCTTAGATCAAATGGTGCTGTTCTCCCAGGCGGTCGCTCGTAGCGTCGGACGGTCCCTGGTGGTCGCGGATATGCCATTTGGTAGCTATGAGTCCTCGGTACAACAGGCCGTGGACAGCGGGGTTCGGCTGGTTAAAGAATCTCAGGTCGCGGCGGTCAAGCTCGAGGGTGGCGCCCGGTATGCCGAACACGTGGCTGCGATGACCTCAGCGGGCGTGGCGGTCATGGGCCATATCGGGTTCACGCCACAGTCAGAACATGTGCTCGGTGGGTTTCGGGTCCAAGGGCGTGGCCAGGACGCCACCCAACAGATGATCCAGGACGCACTAGCACTTCAAGAAGCCGGCGCATTTACCGTGTTGATGGAAATGGTGCCCACTGAGGTGGCCGCCGCAGTCGACGAGGCCTTGCAGGTACCGACCATCGGGATTGGCGCCGGCAATGCCACCACCGGTCAGGTCTTAGTCTGGCAGGACGCTTTCGGACTTAATACCGGGCGTTTGCCACGATTCGTCAAGCAATACGCCACCCTTGCGGAACAGCTCTCCCAGGCGGCCAAGACCTATGCCGATGAGGTGCGTTCGGGGGCATTCCCGGACGAGGACTACTCCTTCGCCCGTTAGGGCCGTGGTGGATCAGCGTGCAACGGGGAGCACGTAGCGCGGTCGAGTGCGCGCCAGCAGGAGGGGCGAGACGGCTAGTCCTCGGCTTCGTCCTCGGCCTCCCACCGCTCATTATTCTCCTGGACCTTCTCCAAGGCCCGACGAGCCTGTTCCGCCGTCTCGAAGGGGCCCAACAATTTGCGCCAGTTCGATTGGGGACCCTTTTCAACCTCGTGAGTCTCAACATTGAACCAGTACTGTGTCGCGCTGTCAGTCATGGCTCCATCCTCTCATATGTGCCCGAGCTGAGCGTCGGGGGCGAACTACCCCGCACATGCTATTCAGCGTTAGGATCAAGGTATGCCCAGCAATTCAGTGACACTTCATCCTGCCCCAGAACCCGGTGCCGAGGGTTCCCATAATCTTCCGGTCGATGGTCCGGCACGGCCTGGGCCCGGCTCGCTGGCGCCGGTCGGACGACTCGCCCCGGGGTATGTTGCCCCACGCTTGCACGTACCCGCCGAAATTCCCCGGCCCGATTATGTCGGCAAAAAAGACCCGAATGAGGGTCAGCACGGCGATGTTTATGATGAGGTAGCTATCGAGAAAATCCGCGCTGCCGGACGGCTGGCCGCGGAGGCGATGAACGCGGTCGAAGCTGCGATTCAACCCGGTGTCACCACTGCCGAGTTGGACCGCATCGGCCACCAGTACATGATCGATCACGGGGCTTACCCCTCGTGTTTGGACTACCGGGGCTTCCCAAAATCACTGTGTACCTCGCTGAACGAGGTCATCTGCCACGGGATCCCCGATGACACCGTGCTTGAAGACGGTGACATCATCAATATCGATATCACCGCCTACCTGGATGGTTACCACGGCGACCATAATAAGACCTTTACCGTCGGTGACACCGACGAGCAGTCCCGGTTGCTCATCCAGCGCACCCACGAAGCCATGATGCGCGGCATCAAGGCGGTCAAGCCCGGACGCGAAATCAACGTGATTGGTCGTGTGATTGAAAAATATGCCAACCGGTTTGGCTACGGTGTCGTCCGCGACTTTGTCGGCCACGGCGTGGGCCGGGAGTTCCACTCCGGGTTGATTGTGCCCCACTACGACACCGCCCCGGATCATAACACCGTGATGGTTCCGGGCATGGTGTTCACCATCGAACCGATGATCACACTGGGCGATATTTCCTGGGAGATGTGGGATGACGACTGGACGGTCACGACCAAGGACCGTCAACGCACCGCTCAGTTCGAGCACACACTCGTGGTGCGCGAAGATGGCGCCGAAATTTTGACCCTAGCCGAGTAGACACGATCGGAAGACGAGTACAAGGGAACCGTGGTAGCGATGTCTGGTAACAACACCCCAACCTATATCGGCGTGGATATTGGCGGCACCGGGATGAAGGGTGGCATCGTCGCAATCTCGGCCTCCGGCCAGCAGGCCGGTGAACTCTCCGGCGAGCGGTTCCGGATTCCCACCCCGCAACCAGCGACTCCCCAGGCGGTCGCCCGCACCGTCGCCGAGATCATCGATGAACTTGACAGCCGTGAAATGGCCCCGGCCCGGGATCGCCCGGTGGGAATTTGTCTTCCGTCAGTGATTCACCACGGGCTGGCGCTGTCTGCCAACAACATCGACCCGTCCTGGATTGAGACGAATGCTCACGAGCTGTTCTCCGATCACCTGCACCGCGATGTGCGAGTCATCAACGACGCAGATGCTGCCGGGCTGGCTGAAGCCCGCTTCGGTGCTGCCCGCCGGGTGTCTGGTTCGGTGCTGGTGGTTACACTGGGCACCGGCATCGGTTCGGCCATGATCCATAACGGAGTGTTGGTGCCCAATTTCGAACTGGGTTCACTCGAGTTCCGGGGAAATATGGCCGAGCGCGATGCCTCTGCGTCGGCGCGGGAGCGTGCTGAGCTAAGTTTCCAGGAGTATGCCGAGCAACGGTTACAGCCCTATTTCTCCTACCTGGAACGACTATTTTCCCCGGAACTGTTCGTGATCGGCGGTGGCATATCGCAACGTGCCGAAGAGTTCCTGCCCTATGTGAAGCTCCGCGCACGAACTATCCCGGCACAGATGGTCAATAACGCTGGCATTATTGGCGCAGCGTTGTTCGCCTCGATCGCCGACACATCGATGTAGTCGAGGCCGGTTTCACACCGCAGTCTGCACCGCGACGACGCAGTGCCGCGGTCCATTGAGTTGAAAACCGGTGGGATCGCGGCTTCCCCTCCGCAATCCCACCGGAAAACTATTTTATCGAGTAAAGAGTTTCGCTTGTAGGGGTTCTACCGCGAAAGGATGCTCTCTCAGCTCGCTAATGGCTTTCTCGAAATCGTCCAAAGAATCAAAGTCCTGGTACACCGAGGCAAATCGCAGATACGCCACCTGGTCCAATCGGCGCAATGGTCCCAGAATGGCCAACCCGACTTCGTGGGCATCGACCTCCGAATTACCGGTCGATCGAATGGCCTCTTCAACCTCTTGCGCCAAGACAGCCAAGTCGTCTTTTGATACCGGGCGACCCTGGCAAGCTTTCGAGACACCGTTGATGACCTTATTGCGGTCAAAGGGCTCAGCGACTCCGGAACGTTTCACCACCATCAATGACGTGGTTTCTAACGTGGTGAAACGTTTACCACACGCTTGGCACTGCCGACGGCGACGAATTGCAGAGCCGTCGTCGAGGGAACGAGAATCGACCACCCGGGACTCCTCGTGTCGACAGAAAGGACAGTGCATCTTCGCTCCGATTTTCTCACCGTGTCACGGTATCGACGTTAGACATCCCCCACAATACTCCCACATATAGGCGTGTTTCAAATACACAGCTACTACATGTAGTAACCGAAGGGTTTGTGGCGCTTAGTCCAGACAGGAGGCTCCCAGCAGCACCTTGAGGTCACCAAATAGGGCTGGATTAGGTGACACGCGGAAATCTGGGCCAAGCTGCATCACGTCAATGCCGAGATTGCCCATCAGTTTCACCCGCACGTCGGTCGACCCGGAATGGTTCTTCAGGGTTTCGCCAAGCTCCCGCATCAGACTTTCGGTGGCCTTGAAATGCGGGATGCTGAGGTTCACCGGTCCCCCATGGCCTACACTGGCTTCCTGTGCGTCGATCAGCGTCATCTCTTGGGCCGAGAGCGAGACCGACCCGTCGTCACGTCGTTGGACTCTGCCTTTGACCGAGACGATGAGATCTTCGGCCAGTACGGTGGCAATCGGTGCATAGACCTGTCCGAAAAACATCACATCCATCGACCCGTTGAGATCTTCGACTTCGGTACGGGCATAGGCATTACCCGAGTTCTTCGCGATCCTGCGCTCCAGGGTGTTGATCAGGCCAGCAATGGTGACTTGGGCCCCGTCAGCAGGGCCATCTTCATCCAGGATCTGGGTGATGGTGTGGTCAGCGTATTGCGACAGCACCGATTCTAGGCCGTGCAACGGGTGATCCGAGACGTAGAGTCCCAGCATGCCACGTTCAAAGCTGAGCTTGGTCTTACGATCCCATTCCGGCACGTCCGGCACAGAGATACCCAGGCCCACGTCAGCGGCTGAGGTGTCGCTGTCGTCAAGCAGGGAGAAGAAGTCGAATTGGTTATTGGCCTCTTGCCGTTTCTGCACCACCGAGGCGTCTACGGCTTCTTCATGCACCGCCAACAACGCGCGCCGGGGGTGACGCATCGAATCGAAGCCCCCGGCTTTAATCAAGGATTCGATGGTGCGCTTATTGCACACCACCTGCGGGACCTTTTTAAAGAAGTCCTGGAAGCTGGTGAACTGACCTTGCTCTTCACGGGCGTTCACGATCCCGTGCACGACATTGTCGCCCACGTTGCGCACCGCCCCCAGGCCGAAACGAATATCGTTACCAACCGGTGTGAACTGCAAAGCTGATTCATTGACGTCGGGCGGAAGCACTGTGATACCCATGCGACGGCACTCGTTGAGATACATTGCCATCTTGTCTTTATCCGAGCCCACCGAGGTCAACAGGGCTGCCATGTATTCAGCCGGATAGTGAGCCTTCAGGTACGCGGTCCAATACGAGACGAGTCCGTAGGCAGCCGAGTGGGCCTTATTGAACGCGTAGTCAGAGAATGGAAGCAGAATGTCCCAGAGCGCAGTCACCGCCTCTTCCGAATAGCCACGGTCCAGCATGCCTTGGTGGAAGTCCACGTACTGTCGGTCCAGCTCGGCTTTCTTTTTCTTACCCATTGCGCGACGGAGAATATCCGCTTGACCCAGCGAGTAGCCGGCGACCTTCTGGGCGATGGCCATCACCTGCTCCTGGTAAACAATCAGACCGTAGGTGGTGTCCAAAATGTCTGCCAGTGGTTCTGCTAGCTCCGGGTGGATCGCGGTAATCTCTTGTTGGTTGTTCTTGCGCAACGCGTAGTTGATGTGCGAGTTGGCACCCATCGGGCCCGGGCGATATAGCGCGATGGTCGCGGAAATATCTTCGAAGTTATCCGGGCGCATCATCTTTAGTAGCTGGCGCATAGGGCCACCGTCGAGCTGGAAGACTCCGAGGGTTTCTCCACGCGCCAGCAACTCATAGGATTCGGTGTCGTCTAAGGTGAGAGCTTCCAGATCCAGTGGGGTTCCCTGGTTGGCCTCAATGTTGTCCAGGGCATCCGAGATGATGGTTAGGTTGCGCAAACCCAAGAAGTCCATTTTGATCAGCCCCAGGCCTTCACAGGTGGGGTAATCAAACTGGGTGATGACCTGGCCGTCTTGGAGTCGGCGCATAATGGGGACTACATCAATCACCGGCGCCGAGGACATGATCACCCCGGCGGCGTGCACACCCCACTGCCGCTTCAAACCTTCTAGGCCCTTCGCCGTTTCGAAGACATCTACCATCTCCGGGTCGGTCTGGAGCAATTCGCGGAACTCTGCAGCCTCGTTGTACCGAGGCGCCTCGGGGTTCTCAATGTCTTTGAGCGGAATGTCCTTAGCCATCACTGCCGGTGGGAGTGCTTTGGTGAGCTGCTCCCCCATCGAGAACGGTTTGCCCTTCACACGGGCAGAGTCTTTCAACGCCATCTTGGTCTTGATGGTGCCGTAGGTGACAATCATTGCCACCCGCTCGTCCCCGTATTTTTCGGTCACATAGTCAATAACCTCAGGACGACGGCGATCGTCGAAGTCGACGTCGAAGTCAGGCATCGAGACACGGTCCGGGTTCAAGAACCGCTCGAAGATCAGCCCGTGCTTGATGGGATCCAGCTCGGTAATCCGCATCGCGTAAGCGACCATCGAGCCTGCACCAGACCCACGGCCTGGGCCGACGCGGATGCCGTTATTCTTTGCCCAGTTGATGAAGTCTGCCACGACCAGGAAGTAACCGGGGAAACCCATGGAGATGATCACGTCAAGCTCATAGTCGGCTTGCTTCTGGGCGTAGTCGGGGACTCCATGGGGATAACGATTGCGCAGGCCTTTATTGACCTCTTTGATCAACCAGCTGGTCTCGTCTTCCCCCTCGGGCGTGGGGAAGGCCGGCATGTAGTTGGCATCGGTGTTGAAGCTGACATCGCACTGTTCGGCAATGAGCAAGGTGTTATCGCAGGCTTCGGGGAACTCTTTGAACAGAGTGCGCATTTCACGCGATGACTTCAAATAATACTCGTTGCCTGAAAAGGCGAAACGGGAACCGCCCTGATCGTAGGTGGGCTCATCCAGTCGGGACCCCGATTGCAAGGCTAAGAGGGCTTCATGGTGACCGGCGTCGTGTTCGTGGGTGTAATGCAGGTCGTTCGTAGCGACCATGGGTAGATTGAGTTTTTTGCCGATCTCAAGCAGATCGGTAAACACCCGGCGCTCAATATCGAGGCCGTGTTGCATGATTTCCAGGTAGAAATTCTCCTTACCGAAGATATCGCGGAATTCCGCAGCGGCCTCCAGCGCCTCTTGTTTCTGGCCCAGTCGCAATCGAGTCTGCACTTCCCCGGACGGGCACCCGGTGGTGGCAATAATGCCCTCCGAGTATTGGCTCAACAGATCTCGGTCGATGCGCGGCCATTTAGAGTAGACCGAATCCAGTGATGCGATCGAGGCAGCTTTGAATAAGTTGTGCATGCCGGTGTTGTTCTTCGACAACATGGTCATGTGCGTATAGGCGCCACCGCCCGAAACATCGTCACCACGCTGGCCCTGTTCGCCCCACCGCACCCTCGTTTTGTCGTGGCGGGACTGCTGGCCGGGGGCCAAATACGCTTCTAACCCGATAATGGGTTTGATGCCGGCGTTTTTGGCTTTGGACCAGAAGTCGAAGGCGCCGAAGAGATACCCGTGGTCGGTAATGGCCATGGATTCCATACCCAACCTGTTGGCCTCGGCGAATAACTCGTCCAGTTTCGCCGCTCCATCCAACATCGAGTACTCGGTGTGGGTGTGCAGGTGAACGAAACCTCGATCCTCAGAGGCAGTTGAGGTCATAGGAATTGATCATCTCCTCGACGACGGCCAGGGTCACCAGACCCCAGTCTAGTCCTTTCACACCTGCTGTGTGGCAGCTCCTCACTCGCTTCTGTACGGGGCGACTACCGATTGCGGAGCACCGAGAGAGCAAACTGCAAATCGTGAGGGTACAGGCTGGTGTAGGTGACCCATTCGCCGGTGGTGGGGTGTTGAAAACCCAGTTGGTGGGCATGCAACCACTGTCGGGTCAGCCCCAGGTTCGCGGCCAGCTTTGGATCAGCACCGTAGGTGAGGTCTCCGGCCAGCGGATGACGCATCGCGGAGAAATGGACACGGATTTGGTGGGTGCGACCGGTCTCCAACCCCACACGGATCAGCGTGGCAGTACCGAAGGATTCCAAGGTCTCGTAGTGCGTGACTGCATGTCGACCACCGTCCAGGACAGCAAACTTCCAGTCGTGTCCTGGGTCGCGACCGATCGGGGCGTCGATAGTGCCGTCGACGGGATCCGGTAGCCCCTGGACCAGAGCGTGATACGTTTTGGCCGGCACCCGGTCACGGAACTGGTCTTTCAGGTGGGTATAAGCGGTTTCACTGGTGGCCACCACCATCAGTCCACTGGTTCCCACGTCCAAGCGCTGCACGATGCCTTGTCGCTCAGCGGCCCCCGAGGTAGAGATCCGGTACCCGAGTCCGGCGAGGCCGCCGACCACGGTGGGGCCGACCCATCCCGGAGAGGGGTGTGCAGCCACGCCGACGGGTTTGTCGACGACCAGATAATCGGGATCTTCGGCGATAATCGTCAGGTCTTGCACAACCTCCACTTTAACCTCTAGCGGGTCGGGGTCTTGCGCGTCGGTGACCACCACTCTGGTACCCGGTGTAACCTTGGTGGATTTCAGTACCGGATCTCCGCTGTCAGCCTCGGTCACCAGGCCACGAGAGATCCAATCGGCTGCTTGAGAGCGCGAGACCCCTAACGCTCGCGAGAGCACCGCATCGGCGCGTCCGGATTCGGTCAGCTCAATCTGCTGCTCTGCGGGGCGCTCGGGATTAGTCTGAGACATTTTCTGGACTTTCCGCCCGGGCAGGCTCGACGGAAGCTTCGTCCTCGGCGGCATGATCGTTCATAGGTAGCCCCGTAAAGATCAGGATTACGACCGCGATCATCGAACACACAATCAGTGAGTCGGCAATGTTGAAGATCGCAAAATTGGGCAACGAGATGAAGTCAACGACGTGCCCGACGCCGAAGCCCGGTTCACGAAAGAGCCGGTCGGTGAGGTTGCCGGCAATGCCGGCGGCCAGACACCCCAGCGTGATCAACCACGGAAGGGTTCGGGCCCGGCTGATGATCAGATACATAACGACCCCCAGAGCAAGGGTTTGGATGATCGTGAAGATCCAGGTGTAGTCAGTACCGATGGAAAAAGCTGCCCCGGGGTTGCGGATAAAGTACCAGTGCAATAAGGGCGGAATGACCGGGATGGATTGTCCTTCGGACATATTTTCCACCACGACGTATTTGGTGATTTGATCGATCAGATAGCCGATGACAAGAGGGATCATGGCCATCCACCAGGGAAAAGTGCGGCGGCGTGATTGGGCATCGCTCACGGTGGTGCTCCAAGGTCGGGCGGGTTTCATCTCCAGGCTACGTACCAGCTGGTCGCAGTCCTTGACACAATTCAGCCGACCACGCTGAAAAGAACGTGGTCGGCTGAGTCGATAGTGGTATCGAGACGGTCACCCGCGCTGATTACTCAGCAATACGAGACTGGGAGTCCAGGTCCTGCAACTGACCTTCGATGAAGGCACGAAGCCGGGAGCGGTAGTCGCGCTCGAAGCCACGTAGTTCTTCCACTTCGCGTTCCAGAACCGACTTCTTCTGTTCGAACTCGTTGAGGGTCTTGCGCGACTGTTCCTGTGCGTCGCTGACCAGCTTGTCAGCTTCTGCCTGCGCGTCGGAGATGATGCGGTCGCGGGTCTGCTGACCTTCGGCAACGTATTCATCGTGCAGACGCTGAGCCATCGCCAGGACGCCGGCGGCGGAGTTCGCATCGGCGTTGGTCTGGACGTTGGCTTGTTGCGGGACAGCGCCGGTACCGTACTGGTCATTGTTGGCGAAACCAGCGGCACTCTGCGGGCCGGCAACGGGTGCGGCCTGCTCGGTCGCGGGTGTTTCGCTTTGTCCTGAAGCCTCAGCTTGAGGCTGGTGGTCTTCAGGTGCCTCGGGCTGGGTGGCGGGCTCTTCAGCCGGGGTCTCAGCGGACTGACCATCAGCAGAAACGGGGGCAGGTACGGCAGCCTGGGAACTCTCGGAGCCGGCTCCACCCTGGAGCTCGGAGACCTGACGACGTAGTTCGTCGTTCTCTTGGTTCAGCCGACGTAACTCGACGACGATCTCGTCGAGGAAATCATCTACCTCGTCCTGGTCATAGCCTTCACGGAACTTTGTGGTCTGGAACCGTTTGTTGACTACATCTTCCGGCGTGAGAGCCATGTGGTCTCCTCAATAAGTGTCGTGTCCTACCCAGCTGGGTAAAACCTAGGGTTAGGTGCTATCGGTGATCTTCACAGACCACTATTGGTCACAATGTCATCCCTGGTAACTAGATTACCACCAGCAACACCGTATCAGAGATCAAGCTGACATTGCTTCGAATGATGATATTGATTTTTTACCAGATATTGCGCGGACATCTCAACCTTTTAGTGCTGTGGGAAACAATCGACCACTGGGATTTATCTGCACGAGAAGCTGGTTACAGTTGAGGAACTTTGTGGCACGAAGTGTCAAAAACTTTACTGCAAAGGAACAAGAGCCCGCAGAAGAATAACCACAATGAATACCACGAGGAAGGCCACGTCAAGGCCGATTCCGCCCAGATTCAGCGGTGGGATCTTGGAACGTAACCAACGGATCGGTGGGTCAGTAACGGTATAGACCGCGCTAGCCAAGATGAGTGAAATCCCCCGAGGTCGCCACTGTCTGGCAAAGGACTGCACCACGTCATAAACGACTCGAACGAGCAGGCTGTACCAGTACAGCGTCAACACGAGGTGCAAGAGCGCGAAGACGATATTCACTCTCAGAGTTCCTTCTGCAACGTTGTACGGGAGACTTTAATTCTACCGGACTCGGCTGAACCTGGTGGAAAGCTCACCCGAGTCCGGCCAAAACGCAAGCTGTAGTGGCCTGATCTTAAGCCTGGTTGAAGAAGGAGACTTCTTCTTCGTTGGTCTGTGAGCCTTCGGTGATGACTTCTACGGTGTTGGGGGTCAGCAGGAAGACCTTATTGGTCACTCGCTCGATGGAGCCGTAAAGACCGAACACCAGCCCCGCCGAGAAGTCGACCAAGCGCTTGGCTTCAGCCTCGGACATGTCGGTGACGTTCATGATGACAGGAACGCCGGACCGGAACGATTCACCGATCAGTTTGGCGTCGTTATAGGAACGTGGGTGAATGGTGTTAAGCTGGTGCACTTCCGAGGCTTCCTCTCTGGTCTGAGTGGCACGCTTGATCGGGGTCACCGGTGCACGGTACCCGTTGTCGTCTCCGTCCTCGGAGCTATTGTCTGGGGAAGGCACGGCGCGTACCGGGCTGAACTCCCGCCGAAGAGTCGGCATCTGGTTGACCGGCTCAGCGACCTTTGCCTGCTGTTCGTCTGCCTCGGCCTGATTCTTCGACCGCGACGTGCCACGGTCCTGGGAACGTGACTCAGAGCGCGATGCCGTGGCCTCAGCCTTTTGTTGTTGCTCTTGCTCGTAGTGTTCGTCACCGTCGGCAAGACCCAAATAGATCATTGCCTTCTTCATTCCACCAACCATAAGTTCCTCAATCTTTCAGCTAGCGTGGACTCTATAGCTCACATTAATTCACGGGGCTAAAAATCTCGGGACCAACGGCGGTGTTTTGCCGCGTGTCACTGACTAATTCTGGTTGTCGTTGACAGGTTAGTCGGCAAAGACCATGCCTGCGCACCGCCCCACGGGGTGGCCTCCCCGGTGTGAAAAAACGCGCGAGTCTTCCAATGTGCAAATTTGGGTGCGGTGAACGGTCACGCCCAGGTCTTCCATGAGCTGCTGGCCGGCGGCAGGCAGGTCCAGCGCAGGGGTCTGCCAGCTGGTGGTGGAATACATTACCGGCATCACCGCCGAGGCTTCCGAGCGCATCTGTTCTGGCACTTCATAACATCTCCCACAGATGGATGGGCCGATCCACGCGGTGATCTCGGCCTCTGGCTCGTGTTCGCGCAAGGTGGCGATAGTGTTTTGCAAAACTCCGCTGAGCAAACCGACGCGCCCGGCGTGGGCTACCGCGGTGGCTTTCCCGGAGGTCGTGAATACCACAGGCATGCAGTCTGCGACCAGAATGGCCAACGGTGTGGCGCCGGTAGCCGAGATACTTGCATCGGCGACCACGGAATCGGTGGTCTGAGACCAGCCCGGGAGTGAATCGGCCTCAACCACGGTGGCCGAGTGTACCTGGTGCAGGAACACGGTGGTTCCTTCAGCAATCCCGGCCTGCTTTTCAACAGCACGCCGGTGAGCATAAATCTCGTCGATGCTCTCCCCTGGTTCGCGGGCCAGCAACCCGAGGTTTCCCATGTTGGCATGAGAGAAACCTACCGTGTGTCCACTGGGGCTACGGTAGGTTTCTACAAAGGCAGACCCGGTCACGAATAGTTCCGTCCGCTACGGCTTGAGGCAATACCAGAGCCTGTATGAGGCGCTGGGTGTATGGCAGAGTTTATTTCAGGAAGTCCGGAACGTCGAGGTCGTCGCGGCGATCTTCTTGGTTCTCCACCACAGTGGGGACATCTTCTGATTCCTCGTTTGTGGCATTGCCGTCTTCGTCCAGGGATTCTGGGACAGCCGGATCTGCGTCATCGGCGACCGGAGCCAACGGAGTCGCCGTCGGCACGGAACCGGTCTGTTGCTGGCCAGGAACCGACTCGCTCCGTGTATGACCAGCGGAGTTGCTGGGCAGGCTCGGTGACTGGGTAGCGCTCTGCTGCTGGTCATCGTCGTTGTCATCGAACCCGGCAGCAATAACGGTGACCCGCACTTCATCGCCAAGATTATCGGAGATGACCGCACCGAAGATGATGTTGGCTTCGGGGTGAGCCACTTCTTGCACCATGCGTGCTGCTTCGTTGATTTCGAACAATCCAAGGTCGGAACCGCCCTGGACTGAGAGCAACACGCCGTGGGCGCCGTCGATCGAGGCTTCCAGCAAAGGAGAGGCGATGGCGGCTTCAGTGGCTTTCACAGCGCGTTCTTCGCCTTGGGCGGCACCAATACCCATCAACGCCGAGCCGGCGCCCTGCATCACCGATTTCACGTCGGCGAAGTCGAGGTTGATCAAACCGGCGGTGGTGATCAGATCGGTGATGCCCTGGACACCGGAGAGTAGCACCTGGTCGGCCAGTTCAAAAGCTTCCATGACCGAGATGGAGGGGTCAGATACGGTCAGTAACCGGTCGTTGGGGATCACGATCAGCGTGTCGACTTCATCGCGTAGTGCCTCAATGCCGTTCTCTGCGCTGGTCGCGCGACGGCGACCTTCGAAAGTAAACGGGCGGGTGACAACACCGATGGTGAGTGCTCCCAGCGACCGGGCCACGCGGGCCACCACCGGAGCGGCCCCGGTACCGGTTCCGCCACCTTCACCGGCGGTCACAAACACCATGTCAGCACCTTGGAGGGCTTCTTCGATCTCTTGGACGTGATCCTCAGCAGCCTGTGCTCCGACCTCAGGGTTGGCACCGGCTCCCAGTCCACGGGTCAGTTCCCGACCCACGTCGAGCTTCACATCAGCCGAAGACATCAACAGAGCCTGTGCATCGGTGTTGACCGCAATGAATTCAACGCCGCGCAGTCCAACTTCGATCATGCGGTTGACGGCGTTCACGCCGCCTCCGCCGACGCCGACGACCTTAATGACGGCTAGATAATTCTGAGGTGATGCCACGATGTGATTCCCTTATCTGATGTCGGGTATGTCAGGCCGGCCACGGCTCGGGATCATCCCGAGTCCATTAAGCCTAAAAGTTCTACCCATGACGTTAGAGTGCCACGGCGGTCACGGCAATGACCGCCGTCGCGTGTCGTGTCGATATTTTCAGCGAATTATCGCGTCACCGGGTGGTCAGGTGCAGAGACGTCGTATTCGGAGATCTGGGCAGATTCCTCGTCAGGTAACGCCAACAACGCTTGTACCACACGTCCTTTCTTTTCGGCGTCTTGGGCATTACCCCACACCACGGTTTTGTCATTGGCCAGGGTGAGCTCAATCGAATCGATGGACTCTCCGGAGGCCTGAGTGACCTCCTGTCGCAGATCGTCGGGCAAGGAACCCAAGACTTCGGTGATGGTATTGAACAGCACCGGATCTTCGACGTCTTCGGCTGAGGACACGACCGGTAAGGTCTGGTCCTGTGCTTGGGCTGCGGTGATCGTTGCGATCTCTTCGGCTGCGTCGTTGAACACGGCGTATCCATCGCCCTTGGGGGCCATGGCTACCGGGGTGAATTCGTGCACTTCGACGAACAGGGTGTCTGGTGGTTCTGCGCGAGTGCTGACCGAGGCCACCGCTGGTGAAAAGGAGAGTAGCTCCATCACTTCGTCGTCGCCAACTTGCGGCAAGGGGCGCTCTTTGAGCGGTCCTAATAGTTCGGTAGCGCGCTGTTCGCTGAGTATCGAGGTTCCGGAGATCTCAATATTCTTGATCGCCAAAATGGGCGAATAGAACAGCACGGCAATGGCAACCAGAGCGAGTACGAGGACCCCGGCCAAAGAGATCCCCATTAGTTTCAGTCGTTTTTTCGTCAGCTGTGTGGCAGTGGGGGGAAGTTCCACCACGGTCTGATCAGCCAAGGTGCGGTCAGTTTTCTCGGTCTCGTCTTTGGTAGGACGGGAGAATCTGAGCCGAGGTTTTTTCGCTGGTTTATCCCGTTGTTCATCCCGTTGCGCAACCGGCCCTCCTGCCGGTTTTGCCGTCGGTGTTAGCTTCTGCTGGGTCGGGTCGCGTTCAGCACTGAAACTCCGCGACGTTGTCGTGGACTCAGACTCTTCGGTCTGTTCGGTATCCCGCAGATGCTCAGGCAGGGGCTTCGAGGCGCTCAGCGAGTCGTCTTCCGAGCGCTGAGCCAGCCCCGGGTATTTCTGTACTACGTCCGCGTCAGTGCTGGTGGCGGTGCGTGCGTTGGTGTCGTGAGTCTTGTTGTTCATACCGGACTGTCCGTGCTCACTGTTGTGGTGACTGTGCCCTGGCGGCCAGCTGGTCGAGGATCGTCTGGGTGGAGGCGTTAATATCTCCGGCTCCAAGCGTCAGGACCAGATCCCCGGGCTGAGCGCGGTCCACGATGGTCTCGATGGCCTCGGCAGGTGTGATGGCAACCTGGCCAGCGGCGGGAAAACCGGACCGTAGCGTCTCGGACAGCTCCTTGGTGATCAGCGAGGCGTCCACTCCGGGGATCGGTTCTTCTCGGGCGGGATAGATTTCCAAAACCCGCACGCTATCAGCTGTAGACAGTGCATTGGCAAACTCGGCGGCAAAATCCCGGGTACGAGAAAACAGGTGCGGTTGGAAAATGGCATGAACCTTTCCGCAACCGCTCAAGGTCTGGGCGGCATGGATTGCTGCCCAGACCTCAGTGGGGTGATGCGCGTAGTCATCGTAGACCTTCACCCCGGCGACTTCGCCGTGGAACTCAAAACGACGAGCCGAGCCGTGGAAGCGACGAAGACCGCGAGTACTCTCATCAGGTGAGATGCCGATCAGGTGTCCGGCTAAGACCACCGCCGCGGCGTTGAGTGCATTGTGGGTGCCCGGCTGGGCCAATGCGACACTGAGTTCCCCGGCATCGGCCAGTCGACCGGCGAAACGGTAGCTCACCCGTTGTCCGCTACCTGCTGGTTCAGAGTCGCACATCTCGAGATCCACCGGGTGGTCGCCACGACCATGTCCATAGAAATACACCTCGGGCACCGACGGGTTGTCAGCGCGAGTAGCCCTCAGCTGGTCTGCCAGGTGTCGGCAGCCGGGGTCATCTGCACACAGGATGAGCGCCCCGTCAGAGCTGACCAGGTGAGAGAAGTCTTCAAAGACCTGGTGGACGGCTTCTTCGGTGCCGTAGAAGTCGAGGTGATCGGCCTCGATGTTGGTGATGATAGCCATATCGGGACGGTAATTGAGTAGGGTTCCATCGGATTCATCGGCTTCGGCTACGAACCACTCGCCGGCTCCAGAATGGGCATTCGGGCCCAGCCCAGCCACCGCTGCTCCCACCGCGTAGGTGGGGTCCAGTCCGGCTTCGGTCAACACGGTGGCAGCCATTGACGACGTGGTGGTTTTACCGTGGGTTCCGGCCACGGTCAGGACCTTGTGGCCCTGCATGGCCATGGCTAAACCTTCCGAGCGGTGTAGCACCGGAATCCCGGCTGCCTCAGCGGCTTGGCGTTCGGGGTTTTCGGCGGTGGCTACCGAGGAGGCAATAACTAGCTCGATGGGTCCCAGTTCAGAGTCATGGTGAGCAGCGGCGAAGTTCTCGGCCCGGTAGCCTATGAAGACTCGGGCACCTTGCTCCGCCAATTCGTCAATCACGGGCAGGTGTTTGGCATCGCTACCGGAGACTTTATAACCCTGGGAGAGCATGATCCGGGCAATGCCGGAGACGCCCACTCCGCCCAGTCCGAGGAAGTGCACGTGTGTCACGGTATCGAAACGGTGGTCGGTCATCACGGGGCTCCTGGGGTTGGCACATCGGTTGTGGTCAGTGTACGGGAGGTGTTGGTCGGTGCTGGTTGGGTGCGAGCTGGTTGGCTACGAGCTGGAGCGAGACGTTAGTCGCCGGCGTGCTGGGTGACCACTTCGGTGACGATCTGGGCCATCACCTCATCGGCATCGGTCACCCCTTGCGCGGCGGCGGCCTCCGCCATGGTGGCCAGCCGTTGCGGATCGTTGAGCAACGCCGGTAAGTGGGTCCGGACCCACTCGTCGGTGAAGTCCTGGTCGTCTACCATCACTGCGGCCCCAGCATCGACGAGCCCGGCGCCGTTGAGGCGTTGCTCGCCGTTGCCGATCGGTAGCGGCACGAGGACAGCGGGTTTGCCCACGGCTGCCAACTCGCATACGGTGCCGGCTCCGGAGCGGGCTACCACCAGATCGGCGGCTTGAAAAACGGTTTCGAGCCCGTCGATATATTCGACTTGCCGGTACCCGTCCTGGCGGATCGGTGCGCCGTTCTCGTCCAATATGGTCTTGCCTTTTCCGGTCAGGTGCAGGATTTGGGCACCCGTGGCAGTCATCGCCTCACGGCTGGCAGCAATGGTCTCATTGAGGTGCTGGGCCCCGGAGGACCCACCGGTGACCACCACGGTGGTGCGGTCGGGGTCTAATCCAAGACTCTGACGTGCCCGGCGTTGTGCTGCGACGGAGGTGTCCAGGGTGGTGATTTCACGTCGCAGGGGCATGCCCACATGACGGGCACCAGGTAGCGGAGTACCTTCAAAGGCGGTGGCGACCGCGGCGGCCCGACGGGCACCGACCTTATTCGCCAGTCCGGGGCGAATATTGCCTTCGTGGACCACCACCGGGATCCGCTCGCGTTGTGCTGCCAAGTAGACGGGGGTCGCCGCGTATCCCCCCACGCCAACGACCACCTGCGCGCGCCTATCACGCAGGATCTCACGGGAGGCTTTGATCGCTGCACGCAACCGGAAAGGCATGGAGAACAGGTCCTTATTCACTGTTCGTGGCATCGGGACTTTGGGGATGGTTACTAACCGGAAGCCAGCTGCAGGCACCAGGTCGGCTTCGAGTCCTTCACGGGTACCGACCATGGTGATCTCAGCCTGTGGGTGGGCGCGCTGGATGGCCCGGGCGATTTGAATCATCGGTGACACATGGCCTGCGGTGCCACCGCCAGCCAAGACCACCCGGAGCACGGGTGGGGTGGCTGTTGAGGCGGTCGAAGTCGTGCCGGATCGTGGGCTCATCAGGAATTGACCTGCTTTCTACCAGGACGCCGCAGGGGCGAGGGTTTCTTCGGTGTGGTGCCAGGCACCGGGGCCGTCATCGACATGTCCTCGGTACCGGTGACTTCAGAGTGGTTGGCGTGGTGCTGTGTGCTGGGTCTTTCCGCATCGGCCGGCGGTGGCCCCAGCGGGGTGGTATCGTGGCTTGGCTCGTGCTCGGCCAGCTGGTCCCGGCGTTCTTGTCTGGTGAAGCTCAGCACTACCCCGACCGCCAACATGGCCATCATCATTGCCGAGCCACCGCGGGAGATAAACGGTAGTGGCACTCCGATGACCGGAAGCAGGCCGGTCACCATTGCGATATTCAAGAAGGCTTGGCCGATCAGCCAGGCGATAATGGCACCGGTGGTGATGCGCACGAAAGCGTGCTGGGTGCGAATAGCGACCCGAAACATCCCGATGGCCAGCACGATAAATAATGCCAGGGTAGCCAGTGCCCCCAGTAGCCCGAGTTCTTCACCGAGGATCGTGAAGATAAAGTCGTTTTCGGCTTCGGGGATATAGGACCATTTTTGACGCGATTGGCCCAATCCGACCCCCCACCAGCCTCCCGAGGCGAGGGCGTAGAAGCCGTGGTCGGACTGGTAGCACGGGTCCGAGGGATGATCGCAGTTACCGAACCAGGCGCCGATGCGCAACATGCGGTTATCGGACTGCATGGTGACCACCGCAACCCCGATTAGCCCGATTATTCCGGCCAGCGCGAGCCAACGGAACTTAATCCCTGCCATAAACAACAGCACGGCCAGCACCAGTAGCAAAACCAGCCCGGTGCCGAGATCTCGTCCCACCAGCACCAGGAGGATGATCATCCCGCCAACCGGCACCACCGGAAGCACCAGGTGTAACGGGTGGGTCGCATAGCGACCTTTGAGGGCGAGCACGTGGCCACCCCAGAGCGCCAGACCCAGCTTGGCTGCTTCAGCCGGCTGGAAAGAGAACCCGCCAATGCGCAACCAGTTACGATTCCCGTTAACTTCATGGCCCAGCGGGGTGAACACCAGGACCAACAGCAAGATGGAAGCGAGCACGATCCCCCAGGCCAAACGTCGCAGGGTTTCGGGTTTCAGTCGGGCGACCACCACCATCAGGATTACCCCGGCCAGGGCGTAAACCCCGTGGCTGAGCAGTGAGTCGTAGGACCCCACGGTGCCAATGTTTTCAACCGAGGAAGCCGAAAGCACCATCAACACTCCGAGAGCCGACAGCGCCAAGGTGGATCCCAGGATCAGCCAGTAGGAGGTTTTAGGCGATGACCCTTCAAGCCAGCGCCACACTCGTGAGTCCGAGGAGGAGTCAGCTGTGCTCATAACCTCGGTCTCCTGTCTGCGCTGGTGGTGGCTGAATGTCTACGACTCGTCGTCAGGTGCGTCGGTCGGCGGTGGGGCGATCCCCAGGTGTTGTCTCACGGCGTGCTGGAAGGCGTCGCCACGGTCTCCGTAGGAGCTGAACTGGTCGAAAGAGGCCGCAGCCGGAGAAAGCAACACCGTGTCTTCGTCGTCTGCCAGTTGCGCGGCCAACTCGACCACGTGCGTCATCACCGACCAGCCATCGGTGGGGTCACTGTTAGTGTCTCGCAGATACTGGGTGTAGACGGGGACCTCGGGTGCGTGTCGTGTGAGTGCCTCGGTCACAGGTGCTGGATCAAGACCGATCACGATAACAGCTTTCAGTCGCGAGGCGTGATCTTTCACCAGTTGGTCGTAGCTGAGTCCCTTGGGTAGGCCACCGGCCACCCAGATCACCGAGTTGAAGGCTTTCAGCGCCGCGTCGGTGGCATGCGGGTTGGTGGCCTTCGTATCGTCAATCCACAGGGTTTGCAGGGTCTCCCCCTGAGGCCCCCCAGCAATGAGTTCCACCCGGTGCGGTTCGGGAGCGTAGTTGCGTAGTCCCTGTTTCACCGCTTGGGGTGGGACGTCAATAGCCCGGACCAGCGCGGCGGCAGCCAGGGCGTTGGCGACCTGGTGCTCGGGGACGATCACGCCAATATCGGTAATGGCCGCCAGTTCCAAAGCGGAGTGGTGGCGGTCTTCCAAAAAGGCCCGGTCAACCAGCAACCCGTCGACCACGCCAAACATGGACCGAGCTGGTACGTCGGTGGTGAAGGAGATCGCGCGACAGCCTTCCTGCACATCGGCGTTTTCAACCATTCGCATCGTGGCCGGCTGGTTCTCGTTGAAAATACAGGCCACCCGGGTGTTCTCGTAAATCTTGGCTTTATCAGCGGCATAGTTATCGAAACCGCCGTGCCAGTCCAGGTGGTCTTCAGCTATGTTGAGCACCGCTGAGGCAGCTGGTTCGAAGTGGTGAGTCCAATGCAACTGGAAACTCGACAGCTCGATGATGAGCACATCGAAGCCTTCGGGACGGCGGATGGCATCCAGAATTGGGGTGCCGACATTGCCGACAGCAATGGCGTCGAGGCCGGCTGCTTGGGCCATGGACTCGGCCATGGTCACCACGGTGGTTTTTCCATTTGTTCCGGTCAGGGCCAGCCATTCAGCGGTGCGCCGACCCTCACGGATACGCACCCGCCAGGCCAAATCAATTTCTGACCAGATCGGTACCCCGGCGGTGGCTGCGGCAGCTAGGACGGGTTGAGCGGGGTTCCAGCCCGGCGAGGTGACCACCAACTCCAGGGGCCCGTCCCAGAGGTTCTCATCGGGTAGACCGGATACCGCCTGGTGACCGAGCAGTACCTCGCGCACGCCGACAATTTTCAGCGTGTCGGCGGCGTGACGGCGCTTGTCGTCGTCCTGGCCGTCAACCACCACGACCTCAGCGCCAAGTTCGGCCAGCGTGTCGGCCACCGAAAACCCGGTCACACCGAGCCCGGTGACCAGCACGCGAAGCCCGGCCCAGTCGGAGTCCCAGGTGGTCAGGGCCGATAGATCATGATGCACTGTCACCGCACGATCACCCATTCTGCGTAGAACATGGCCAGACCGGCCAGCGCGCACACCAATCCGACCAGCCAGAACCGAACGACCACGGTGACTTCGGCCCAGCCTTTGAGCTCAAAGTGGTGTTGTAACGGGGCCATCAGGAACACCCGCTTACCACCGGAGAGCTTGAAGTATCCGACCTGAATAATCACCGACAGCGCAATGGCCACCATCAACCCGGCCAAGACCACCAGCAACAATTCGGTGCGAGACAGAATTGCGAAGCCAGCCAGGGCACCACCCAGGGCCAACGAGCCGGTGTCTCCCATGAAAATTTTGGCAGGATTCGTGTTCCACCACAGGAATCCGATCAGACATCCGGTCAGGATAGCGGCCAGCAGGGCTAGGTCCATGGGATCGCGGGTCTGATAACACCCCGGCAGGTCTTCTGGCCCGCTACCGCAGGCCTGGTTGAGCTGGAAGACTGTGATAGCCCCGTAGGCCATGGTCACCAGCGCCACCGCGCCAGTGGCCAGACCGTCGAGCCCGTCGGTCAGGTTAACCGCGTTGGTGGTGGCGGTGGTGATCAAATTAGACCAGATCACAAACAGCACTACACCCACCACAGGTCCGGCAAAGGCCAGGTCGATACTGGTGTCGCGGAAGACAGAGATCGCAGTGGAGCCGGGAGTTAGTCCTCGGTCGTCGGGGAAGTTGAGCACCAGGATTGCAAAAGCAATACCAACCACGCCCTGCAGGATGATCTTGGCCCAGGCAGTCAGTCCCAACGAGCGTTGATTAGAGATCTTCGCGAAGTCGTCAAAGAAGCCGACCAGCCCCATTCCGGCGGTCAAAAACAGCAAGAGGAGCCCGGAGGCGGTGACTCCGGCATTGCCCAGCCCCATCAGGGACATGATGCCGTGGGTCAGGAAGTAAACGATCACCAGGTTCCCGACAATCACTGCCCCACCCATCGTGGGCGTACCGCGTTTGGTCTGGTGGCTGGTGGGCCCATCTTCACGGATGAATTGGCCGTAGTGTTTTTTCACCAAGACTTTGACCAGTAGCGGGGTGCCAATCAATGTCAGCACTAGCCCGAGCGCCAGCCCGATCAGGAGTCCGATCACTGCAGGTCACCTTGCCTTGGGGTTGTTGGGTCAGCGGTGAGCCGGTCTGCAAGTTTCCACAGGCCGGTCGAGTTCGATCCTTTAATAAATACAATGTCGCCGGGCTGAAGGCGCTGGTTGAGTAACTGTTCGGCCTCGTCGATGTCAGCCACATGGTCCACTTCGTCGCCCCAGGAGCCTTCCATAACCGCTCCAGTATAGAGCGGTCTGGCTTGTTGTCCGACCACCACCAGCTGCGAAATATTCAACCGGACCACGGCTTCACCGATGTGGATATGCTCTTTGATGCTGTTGGAACCCAGCTCGAGCATCTCCCCGAGCACCGCCCAGGTCCGCCGGCCGGTGCTACGTCCGGTGAGGGCCAATGTTTTCAGTCCGGCCCGCATGGATTCGGGATTGGCGTTATACGAGTCGTCGATGATGGTAATGCCGTCTGCTCGGTCGGTGCGGGCCATCCGGTGCTTCGAGACTGGCCCGCGTCCGTGCAGGAGGCCCCCGACCGTCTCCGGGTCGAGACCTGCCGTCACAGCCACGGCAGCGGTTGCAGCCAGATTCGTGGCGTGGTGGATACCGGTCAGTCCGCTGGTGACATAAGCTGTCGTCAGTTGTAGATCCGCCGGCTGCCCGGTGGGATTATATCCCAGGTAGAAGTGGGGGCGTTCGTTGTCGTCGGTGCTCAACTCGGCGGTGTAGACAATGGGTGCGTAGGCACTGTCATGGCGGTTGGCGGTGGAAAACCACAGCACCTCAGCCCCCTCGGGGACACGCTCTGCCATGGAGGCCACGCGCGGGTCATCAGCGTTGAGCACAGCGACCCCACCCTGGCTGAGACCTTCAACAATTTCGCCCTTCGTTTTGACAATATTCTCCACCGACCCGAAGGAGGCGGTGTGCGCGGAGCCAACGGTCAGTGCCACGGAGATATCCGGGCGCACCATCCGGCACAGGTCGGCAATATTGCCCACATGGTCGGCTCCCATTTCGACCACTAGATACCGGGTGGTGAGGCTGGCGCGGAAGATGGTCAACGGCACGCCCACTTCACCGTTATAGGAGTTTTGTGGGGCGATAACCGCGTCCGGGTCATCGGAGGCGACCGCCTCGGACAACAGCCCAGCGAGGAGATCCTTGGTGGTGGTTTTTCCGACCGAGCCGGTAATGCCAATCACCGTAGTGGGTGAATGTTCACGAATCCGGGCCACAATGTATTCGGCGAGATCACCCATGGCGACCACCGTGTCAGCGACGATAATGCCGGGAACCGGGGTCCCGTTGTCATCGGAGACTTCGCGTTGCCCCAGCATCAGTTTCGCCCCGCGCTCCCGTGCGCTGAGCACAAAGTCGTGACCGTCGGCAAATTCTCCCGGTTTGGCCACAAACAGGCCACCGGCGGTGATCTCGCGGGAGTCGGTGGTAGCTGAGTTAACGCTCGTGTCCGGATCGGTGCCAGCAACGAGCTGACCACCGGTCGCATCGGCAATCTGAGCAGCGGTGAGTTCAATCATAACGAGATGAGTTTATCCGTTACGGCTTTCGACCTGCTCACGACGCGACGAGTCGTCTCGTATTGTGACATATCCGTAATCCATCAGAGCCTGTTCTAAGGCCACTCGGTCGTCGAGCTCTACCGAGTGGGTGCCAAAGTCCTGGGAGGTCTCGTGCCCGCGACCGGCGGCCAGGATGATGTCGTGTTCTCCCGCCAGCTCTACGGCGTACGCCAGGGCCTTGTTGCGCGGGGCGATTTCGTGCAATGCGGTGTCCAGCCCGTGTTCCTCGATGCTTTGGCGGGCCCCGGCCATTACGTCCAAGCGGATGGCAGTCGGGTCCTCGGAGTGCGGATCGTCATCGGAGACAATGACAATGTCGGCTCCGCGCACCGCAATGTCTCCCATCACCGCACGTTTAGTGGTATCGCGTTCGCCGGTGGCACCGAAGACCAGGATGGTTTTGCCCGGGTGCTCTGCAATCTGGTGTGCTTGGTTGACCGCTTCCAGGGCCTGGTAGAGCCCGTCAGGGTTATGGGCAAAGTCGACAATGGTGGTAGGAGCATTGGCGACAATTTCCATCCGCCCGGGCACCCGCACCGCACGGAAGGCACCGGGCTGGTCTTGGGTGGTTTCAGTCAACACGTTGGTGATCTCATCCCAGCGTTCGGTGGGATATCCGGTGAACAGCATCACGGCGGCCAGGGCGGCGTTGGCGACATTGAATTCACCGGGTAGGCCCACAGCGAGGTCGAGACAGAACCCGTCCCGGTGTTGCAACGTAAACACCGATCCTAGCCGGCGTGGCTGCAGATCGGTCACCTGCCAGATGGCGGGAATCTCTGCTTTGGTCAGCGCCGGATCAGCGATCTCGTGGGAGACGGCCGCTGGGCCGAGATCCAAGGTAATCACATGGTCGCCAAATGTATCGTCGCCATAGGCGGCCAACGCATGCTGGGCCATGTGGTAGCCGTAGTCGATCTGTGGGCCACCGTTGAGAGTGATCACCGAGGTCTGGGAATATTCGGGGGTGAACAGTTGCGCTTTGGCCAGGAAGTACTCCTGCATGCTCCCGTGCAGGTCCAGGTGATCCTGGGTGAGGTTGGTGAATCCGGACACAGCGAACTGCACGCCAGCCACCCGGCGATAAGACAGCGAATGGGAAGAGACTTCCATGGCGGTGGCTTGAATCTCACGCTCGCGCATGCTGGCTAATAACGCGTGCAGGTCGGGTGCTTCCGGGGTGGTGAATTTAGCCGGCACGTTGGCCCCACCGACCTGGATCTCGATCGTGCCGACTAGCCCGGTGGTCAACCCCATACCAGATAGCCCGGATTCCAGCAGGTAGGTCGTCGTCGTCTTGCCGTTGGTGCCGGTGACCGCATAGATCTGCGGGGCCCCGGGCGTGGCGACGGTGCCGTAGATCAGTGCCGAGACCGCACCGATCACCTCGCGGACCTGCTTGACCACAATGACCGGCAGTTGCTGACCCGAGGGATATTCGCGCAGGATTTCCAAGCCTTCCGCATCGGTCAGGATGGCGACAGCGGGGGCGGCCACTGCGGTTTCGATAAACCGTGCGCCATGGACTTTCGCGCCGGGGACCCCAATGTAGAGGTCTCCGGATTGCACGTCGCGCGAATCCAACGCCACACCGGTAATTTCCGGGGTGTCCGTGCTGTGGGTTTGGGATGACTCGTCCTGGCCCGGGGGCACCACAATGGCCGGGGAGCCGGCCTGCTCGAGCACCGCAAGTACCTCGTCGATGCTATAGGCAGGCTGGTGCTCTGGTCGGAAGGAGGGGTTGTGTTGAGTCAAAGGATCTACCATGGGCGCTTCTGTGGGTCGTCGACAAATACGTCGTAGGCTTGCGAATCGGTTGTGGAGTGAGGCACCGAGTTCTTATTCAGAACGTAGGACATTACATCTGCTGCAGTATCGGTGACCTGCCAGGATTTCCAATTCCCCTCGGGGCGATACACCGTAACGGACACCACGTACTCGGGGTCTTCCAGCGGTGCCACCATCGCGTAGGTGGTGACGTGGCTATCATAGCCACCCGATTCACCGGCGACCTGACCGGTACCTGTTTTACCGCCAACCCGGTAACCGGGAATCTTGGAGGCACCACCGCTGCCGTTTTCGACCACGCCCTCCATGAGTTTCAGCATCTCGTCGGCGGTTTCTTCGCTGATCACCCGCTGGTCTTCACCGCCATCGTAGGCGTGCTCGGTACCGTCGGGGTCCACGTAGGCGTCAATGAGTCGCGGATTCTTGCGCACTCCCCCGTTGGCCACGGTCTGGAAGATTTGGGCAGTGTGCAGGGCGGTCACGGAGTAGCCCTGACCGAACGTGGTGGTGAACTGTTGACGGCGGTCCCAGTCTTGCCAGTTGGCAAACTGCCCGGAAGAGGAATAGGGCAATCCGAGATCGATCGGATCTCCGATACCGAATTTTTTCATGTAGTCGTACCGCTGTTCTTTACTCAGCGTTTCGGCCACCTGCACCGTGCCGGTGTTATAGGACCGGGCGAAGATCCCGGCGGTGGTCATGTCATAGGTATCGTGCGGCATCGAGTCATTAATGACCTCGTGATCGAACTCCTGCTTATTCGGCACGGTATGGGGAGTAGTCGGGCCGACACCCCCTTCGTTCAGCGCGGCCGCAAAAATCGAGACTTTTCCGGTCGAGCCGGGTTCATAGGCCTGAGTCACCGAGGTAGGGCGCCAAAACAGTGAATCCGTTTTCGATGGATCGGAAGGATCAACCGTGGTGGAATCCGCGAGAGCGAGAATATTGCCGGTCTTGACTTCCTGGACCACAATATTGCCCCATTCGGCGTTGTACTCATCGACCTTTTCTGCGATCGCTTCCTGGGCGTACCACGAAACATCCTGGTCAATGGTCAACCGCAGGTCTTGGCCGTCGACCGGCTCGGTTTCTTCAAACGTGGCATGAGGGATCCGTACCCCGTTGGCGGCGATTTCAAACGTTCGCTCCCCGGGGGTACCTTCCAGAGAGGCTTCCTGGGATTGTTCCAATCCCTCCAGCCCGTGGCCTTCTTGGCCCAAGAAGCCCAAAATATTACCGGCCACGGCGCCATTGGGGTAACTACGCTCGGCGACAGGTTCAGCAATCAGACCGGGAATGTCCAGATCCAAAGCTTCATCACGGACCTCGGGGGTGACCCCGCGGGTGATGATTTGGTAGGGGCTATCACCCATCATTAATGCCCGCAGATCATCTGGGTCCATGTCCAGAATGGTGGCCAGTTCATCGATCCGATCATCGATGTCGTATTCTTGATACGAGCGACTTTCTTCGTCCCAGACGCGATAATCCTCGTTCAAGCGTTGATCGGCCACCAAGTTATAGCGGGACACTGATTCGGCGAGCACGTTGCCGTTCTTATCCAGGATCGAACCGCGTTCGGCCGGCAACGGAACCGACCGCAGCCGTTCATTCATGGCTTCATCGGCAAAACCTGCCGCATCGACCCCCTGAACCCAGACCAGACGAGTGGCGAGGACCCCTAGCAACACCAGAGCGACGGCAATGATCCACCGAATCCGCAGACGCGTGGTCATCGCGGGGTGCTGATGTTGTGATGTCATGCCACACTCATCCTTTAACGTTCTAGCCTGTTCGTCATCACTGCTGTGACTGGTTGGCCCTTGTTGGCCATGGCACCTCGTGGAAGGCATCAGGGGATGCTGATCTGAGGCGACGACATCCTCGTCTCATCCAATTCTGCATCACCGTTGGCCGATGACTCGGACCTTTGGCTCGTGTCGGAGGGACGACCAATCTCAGGGCCGTCCACCTTGCGGTCAATCTCGAGAGTTTTCGGGACCGGTTTGGCATCCACAGCCACCGGCTCTTCGCGTGCTTGGCGTTGGGATTCCGCGACCTCGACCTGGCGTCCTTCCGAGGCCGCAACCGTAGGTGATCCCACGAACTCCGTCGGGACGTTGTCGTCAGACGCCGCTTCGGTGGTACCCGAGATTTTCCCGCTGTCGAGATTGATGGAGGCGGAGGCTCCTGGCAACACCATTCCCATGTCGACGGCCTTCTGTGCCAGATTCTGAGGAGCTGCCAGATGAGCGACTTGCTGTTCGAGGTCCTCATTCTTTTCGCGTAACTCCGAGGTCTGAGAGTTCAAATCCAACAGCTCGTACTGTTTATTGGAGACCGAAATATTGATGACCAACACGACAATCAATGCCGCCAGTAGCACAGCAACGGAAAAGATGACTGTCCCCATGGGAGTGGCTCGCAACGGAGCCGTGACCACAGCAAGGTGGGGACGACGTCGCGTGGCTGTCTCGTGTTTTGGCTGGGTCGTCGGTAGTGGGGCCTTGACGGCACTCGAACCGTTGACCACAGGAAGCTTATCGGCCGTTACCGACGAGGCTGTCTGGCGGATGCTCTGGGGGGAAGCGCTCATCCGTTACTCCTGGTGGGTCTAATTTTTTCAATGACCCGGACGCGGGCGGCTGCAGCCCGGGGATTCTGCTCGATCTCAGTCGGTGTGGGTTTTTCCGTCCCTTTGCTGAGAATTTTCACCACCGGCGCGTACTCTTCGACTTCCACGGGGAACCCAGCAGGAGTCAGTGATTGCGCCTGGTGTTGAATAGCTTTTTTGACGATTTTGTCCTCTAGGGATTGGTAGCTCATGACCACCATGCGTGCGCCGATCGTCAGGACCGCCATGGCAGCGGGTATAGCGCGGGTGAGGACCTCGAGTTCGTGATTGACTTCCACGCGTAGGGCTTGGAAGGTTCGTTTGGCCGGATGACTGCCTCGGTGCGCCGCGGCAGCTGGGATAGCGCGGATAATCGTCTCAACTAGTTCTTGACTGCCACGATACGGGCGCTGTCGTCGCGTTTTGACGATCTCTGTGGCAATTCGTCGGGCGAATTTTTCATCGCCGTAGTTGCGCAACACTCGTTCCAGGTCGGCTTCCGAGTACGTGTTAACCACGTCGGCGGCGGTGAGCTGATCGGTGGGGTCCATGCGCATATCCAGCGGAGCGTCATAGGAGTAGGCAAAGCCACGGGATGGTTCATCGAGCTGATAGGACGAGACACCTAGATCAAACAGGATTCCGTCAACGCCGTCCAACCGGGTCTGCAGTTGCGTCTCGGCGGCCTGGATCGCAGCAGAGATTTCATCGTAGGTGCCGTGAAAACTCACCAGCCGGTCGGAAAACTCCCCAAGCCGTTGTTGTGCCATCTGCAGAGCCTGAGTGTCACGGTCAATGCCGATTATTCTCAGATCGGGATTATCGGAGAGCAAACGGTGAGTGTGCCCGCCCATACCCAGCGTGGCATCGATGACCACTGGGCGACGCTTCTCAGACCGCGCAACCGCCAGCCCCTCATTCAGATAGGACACCACGCGATCGATCATCACAGGAGTGTGGCGACGTGCAGCGTTTTCGTCCGGTGATACGGAATGATGCACGGTCGCCTCCTTCACTGATCCGATGCGCGTTACTCCTCTAGACGGTTCTTGATCCAGATCCCCAGCCGGATACCCTGGCCCAGGGGAAGACAGGCCAGCGAATCCTTCGGCTGGAGGTCTGAATCAAGACACCACGTTCGAGATGTCCCCATCTCGTCTGTTCAGTTATGGTCGGACCGTTTTAGAAGATTCCGGGAAGAACTTCCTCATCGGTTTCCGAGAAGGCAGTTTCTTGTTCCTCGAGGTAGTTGTTCCAGGACTCAAGATCCCAAATCTCAGCGCGTGTACCAGCACCGATGACCGCGACATCCCGGTCGAGACCGGCATATTCGCGCAGTGACACCGGAATAGTGATCCGTCCCTGCTTATCCGGTACTTCGTCCGAAGCACCCGAGAGGAAGACACGGATGTAGTCGCGTGCTTGGCGTGATGACAGTGGCGCTGAACGCATCTGTTCATGCACTCGTTCAAACTCCCGAGCCGAGAACACATAAACGCAATGCTCTTGACCGCGAGTGAGAACGAGCCCATTGGCCAATTCCTCCCGGAATTTCGCCGGAAGAATCAGTCGTGACTTCTCATCAAGGCGAGGAGTGTAGGTGCCCAAAAACATGACCCCACCACCTCTTCCTTGTTGAGTGTCTCAGAGCGTCCTCTGAACCACCGCCCTCTACCTGCCTCCACTTTACCCCACTTCGCTCCCCCCGCAACCAAATCCGGGCGTTTTCAACTCAAAAAATGCTGAGAATTCTCGAGAGCACGGACGATGCAGCCACCGAAATTTCCCCAAAATCGGCATGATTCTGCGGTTAAACGGACGGTAGAGCACAGTGGGGATGACCTTGGGAGCAAAGTGGAGGGATTTTTCGCACAGGCCGTCAAGCGTCGTTAAAAAAACCGTCGACGCCAGCACCACCGGCTGCCAACAGCAAGGTGGAAGGCCGCTGCTGGCGACGACAGTCAACCCCATCGAGATCGGCCAAATGCGCGTGATCATGCGGATCCAGCGCAAACATCGAGGTTTTGTCCACCGAGTTCTTGAACGCCCGGTCAGCTCTTGCCCCCATGGGCAGACAGACCTCGCTGCCCGAGTGGAGGAAGGTGGAGGGGAGAATGCGGAGGGCGGTGGGGTGGGGTGTGGAGCACTATAAGCAGACCAGTTAAGCGCATGAAAAAACCGTGTCGCCGATGCGTGATCCGCACTGCGGACACATCAGGCGACACGGCCTTTTGTCTGAAGTTTTTGCCGCGTCGTTGAGACGCGGTTAGGGCTGTTGGTTACGACGCTGTTCCCAACGCTCTTCAAGACCGCTCATGAAACCCGACGATTGCTTAGACGAGGACTTCTTGGACTGACCTGTTGAGTCTGACGCGTTGGCCTTTTCGGTTTTGCCACGCAGCGTCGTGAAAAAGACACCACCGGCCATCATGACGAACCCGAGAACACCAACCCAGATCTGGTTAATGGTCACCCCGGTAAGGAGCACGACCAAACCGACCACGGCAATCAGCACGCCCAAGACGATATTTCGAGTGGAGAGCTTCCGGGCGGAGGAACCCTCTTGTATCTCCATCTGTGACGCAAACTGAGGGTCGTCACTGAGTTGCTGCTCAAGTTGGGCAAGAACCTCTTGTTCACGCTCTGATAACGCCACGATAGCCTCCTCGTCCAGCACATCAACCCGGAAAATGCGCTTCGACCACTGTCCTTGTACCTATAGTAAGTCTTATAGCTGGAAGAACGCCAAAAAAGCAGAAATACTTCCCGAGGCCTTGATCACTCGGAATCTTCACCGATTCGTTCTTGTCGGTGATGTTTAAGTAACGTAGCTGGTTTCAGCCCAGCATCAGGGAATTTGGTGTGGATTTCGTCCATCACAGCATCGGTTCTAGCCAGAGACTCCCCGGAGTTTCTGCGGTCAGACGGCTGTGAGTCTTCACTGACGTGCCAGGAAAACAAAGCCTCCTGTGCGGTGGCGGTTTCGTCGCTTGTCTCAAGGGAATCGGCATCGATCAGGCGTTCCCCACGCACCCCTAGGAGGCGCAATGGGTGCCACCGTTGTTGCATCAGCTCAGCCAAGAGCTCCTCGGCGACCGTAACGATCTGTGCACCCGAGGCGGTGGGGTGCCTCAGTCCCCGGGACTTATTGCGAGTGGCGCGGTGGTCATCTTTGACCTTCACCACAATACCTCGAGCCTGGGCGCCTTCGCTCCGTAGCCGGCGAGCGCATTCATAACTGAGATCGAGCAGATATCGGTGCACTTGCTCAGCGGAGACCAGGTCCTGATCAAAGGTATGCTCGACGCCGACTGATTTCGAGTCGCGTTGTGGCACCACCGGTCGCGGATCAATACCACGGGCCAACTGGACGAGATCGGGACCGACCACCCCCAGCCACCGACGCATTCGTTGCGGGTCCTGAGTTGCCAGATCACCAACCGTGAGGATATTGGCACTCTGGAACCGTTCGAAGAGTTTCGGCCCAACGCCCCAAATGACATTCACCGGCAGAGGGGCGAGGTATTCGGCTGTTTGTATTGCCGGGACCACACCTAACCCATCGGGTTTTGACCGGGTGGACGCAATCTTGGCCACGGATTTGTTCATCGCGACCCCGACGGTAGCTGCCAAACCTGTTCTCTCACGCACTGCCTCCTTGACCTGCACTGCGATCTCTGCCGGAGGACCGAGGCGTCTACGCGCTCCTGAAATATCGAGGAAAGCTTCATCAATAGAGAGCCGTTCCACCAACGGGGTGAAAGAGGTCCAGATCTCAGTTAGTTGAGCCGAAATGGCCGTGTACTTCTCCCGGTGTGGTTCCAGGACCTCCACCTGAGGGTACAGAGCTTGAGCGTGTGCGAGGGGCATCGCTGATTTGATGCCATATGCACGAGCCTCATAGGAAGCCGAGGTCACCACCGATCGAGGGCCATGGTGCGCCACCACAGCGGGTTTGCCTGCCAATTCGGGGCGTTGCAATAACTCCACTGACAAAAAGAACGCGTCCATATCAATATGCAAAATGGTGGAATCCCAGCTGGGGTCTTGCTGTTGATTCCTGTCTGTCTGCGCGCCCATGTCTCCACTGTAGTCACATGGCAGGTAGCGTGGGAGCAGAGCGCCGCCGACCACGTTGGCATCAAGGTAGGAGTATCGTGTCGTCCCAAGCATCCTCATCCGCCGGCAGAACTGCCGAACAGTTTCGTACCAAGCTTGCCTCCTATCTGGACACGTTTCTTCAGCAGTACCGTGACCGGGCTGAGCAGATGTCCGAACAAGCGGTTGACCTGGTCGATGAAATCTCCCGTTTGTGCTCCGGCGGTAAACGCGTTCGCGGTTTGCTCGCTTGGTATGGCTGGCGAGCTGCTGGGGGCTCAGCAACAGATCACCGCATCGTTGAAGCAGCGGCAGCATTGGAACTTTTTCAGGCTGCTGCCCTGATTCACGATGACATTGTGGACCGCTCCGATACCCGTCGCGGTGGCCCCTCGGTCCATAAATCCTTTGAGGCCTTGCACAGCATCAAAGGTTGGACTCAGGATGGCTCTCACTTTGGCGTAGCCGCCGCGGTTCTGGCCGGAGATCTGGCCCTGTCGGCCAGTGAAGAGTGCTTTAGCGCCGTGGCGGATGCCACCCCGTATGCAGCAACCGCCACCTCGGCATTTCAAATGATGCGCTTCGAAGTGATGACCGGGCAGTATCTGGATCTCGTCTCGGAAGTAGATGTATCCGCTATTTCTGCTGAAGCAATGTTGCAAAGGGCTCGCACTGTGCTACGCCATAAATCAGCCCACTACACCACCGTGTGGCCGTTTGAAATCGGTGCTATTCTCGCTGGGGCCGATGAAAATACCCTGAAAAAACTACGACGTTTTTCCACCCCCCTTGGCATTGCCTTCCAGCTTCAGGACGATATTCTCGGCGTCTTTGGCGATCCCGAACTGACCGGAAAACCCGCGGGAGATGATCTTCGGGAAGGCAAGCGGACCGAGTTGGTCGCTCACGCGCTGTTATCCCTGGACGCCGCCGGCCGAGAAACGTTGACCTCAGCTTTAGGGACCGAGGACCTCAATGATGTCTCGGTGGCTGAGATTCAAGATCTTCTCAAAGACTCAGGTGCCCTGCAACGTGTGACAACGGAGGTCTCACAGCTCGGTTCGGAAGCGCTAACCAACCTGAATAATCTCAACCTCGATGATCGCACCCGATCCGAGATCATCGATCTGACCCAACGGCTCCTGCACCGCAAGAGCTGACCTGTCAGCGTTACTGTCCTGTGAGCCAGTTACCAGGCCAACGCCTGTGCGCGACGCCGGATTTCAGCCTTCTGACCAGCGCGCAACGCATCAATAGGACGACCCGGAAGCGACTCGTCCTCGGTAAACAACCAGCGCACGATGCCTTCGTCATCAAACCCTGAATCCGACAGCACGATAATGGTCCCTTTGAGCGAGCCTAATAAACCTCGGTCGTCGAAGAACTGCGCCGGCACGCTCCGCACGTTATTCTCTCCGCGACGCAGAGCGATCAGACGGCGGTCACGAATCATGTTGTGAACCTTGGTGACCACCACGCCCAAACGCTCTGCGACCTCTGGCAGGGTTAACCATTCCCCGACCAGGTGATCGAGATCTGATGTTTCTGCTTCTTGAGTCATGCCTTAAAACTATCGGATAACCATCAATTCACAATGCCCCATGTCACCCGGGAATCACGCATTCTCCGGATTTCGCGAACATTGCACGGCGTGTCGCTAAAAAAGTGTCTCCCTCACTTCACATTAGCCCCATCAGTGTTGTAACTTTACATAGGTAACATTTTCATCAACAACACCTTGTTGCTACTCCTGTCACATTGATCTCGGGAGAACTTCCCCTGGCTACAGGTGCCTGACGCAAGAGGATATATCTATGTCTCAGCGCGCATCCGGTGCCTCCCGGCTCTATACGACCGCCATCGCAGGGACCACGTTGCCCCTGGTCACTCTGGGGTCCGTGGCCGCAGCACATGCTGACGTTCCCGCGGTCCAATTCGAACCAAAGACCGCGTCGCCAGCCAATATTGCCTCCGCACAGCAGATCATCACCAAGCGGGTCAGCGCTTCCCGAGGCACTGTGACCGAGCTCCCGGCCTCTCTGAGTTCAGCTAAAATCCCGGCCGGGCGTCAGTCTGAAAAGATTTACACCGTGAAACCTGGTGACACTCTTTCTCACATTGCCGCCCGGAACAACGTTTCGTTGTCTCAGCTGCTACGCTGGAACCCGGACCTGAGCACGCGTTCTGTGATCTACCCGGGACAGAAAATCAAGCTCTCCGGCACCAGCACCGGCTCAAAGACCCCCTCACGTCCAGCAACGAACACAAAAACCACCTCCGGCAACGCAGGCTCATCACAGTCCTCGACCTATACCGTCAAACGAGGAGACACCCTCTCCGGCATCGCCGCCCGCCACGGAGTCTCACTCTCGACACTGCTCAACGCCAACGGACTGAAGACCAGCTCGATCATTTACCCGGGACAGAAGATCAAGCTCTCTGGCACCAGCACCGGCTCAAAGAAACCCTCACGTCCAGCAACCAACACAAAAACCACCTCCGGCAACGCAGGCTCATCACAGTCCTCGACCTATACCGTCAAACGAGGAGACACCCTCTCCGGGATCGCCGCCCGCCACGGAGTCTCACTCTCGACACTGCTCAACGCCAACGGACTGAAGACCAGCTCGATCATTTACCCGGGACAGAAGATCAAGCTCTCTGGCACCAACACCGGCTCAAAGAAACCCTCACGTCCAGCAACCAACACAAAAACCACCTCCGGCAACGCAGGCTCATCGAAGTCCTCGACCTATACCGTCAAACGAGGAGACACCCTCTCCGGCATCGCCGCCCGCCACGGAGTCTCACTCTCGACACTGCTCAACGCCAACAGACTAAAAGTCAGCTCCCCCATCTATCCGGGTCAGCAACTCAAGCTCTCCGGGTCATCAAAAGCAACCACCGGATCCGTCGGAACCGCAAGCGGGTCCACCAACTCGGGCTCCGGCCAGCCGAAGCAGTTGGTGGGTAATACGTTCTTGCACTACACCTACCCGGATCACGTGGTAGCGAATGCGAATGCGAATAAGCAGGCTCTACTCAATGCTCCAACCCCTTCCCGGGCGGAGGTGCAAGCGATGGTGCGTGACACCGCCATCCGCATGGGCGTCGATCCGAAACTCGCGTTGGCTCACGCCATGGCAGAGTCGAGTTTCGATGCCACCGCGGTCTCCCCGGCCAACGCTATTGGTGTGATGCAGGTGATTCCGTCCTCCGGTGAATGGGCATCCCAGATGGTTGGTCGGAAACTGAACTTATTAAATCCTCAGGACAATATCACTGCGGGGATCGCCATCATCCGCCACTTGCAACGGACTTCCAGTTCCCTGGACTTTGGCATTGCCTCCTACTATCAGGGACAGGCCGGGGTGCGGAAGAACGGTATGTACCCCGACACCAAGGACTATGTGAAGAAGGTCCGCGGTTACATGCAACGGTTCTAAACCGGCTGAAAGCCACCCCGCTCGGCGCTGTCTCATCAACCATTAAGACTCAGCCATTATCCTGGTGGGGTGACGTCCTCAGCTCAAGACACTCTGATCGGGGTACTGGTCGACGACCGGTACCGGATTCTCGATCGACTAGCTCGTGGCGGGATGTCGACGGTCTACCGGGCCCTCGACACCCGCCTCGATCGCGAAGTTGCGCTGAAAGTCCTGTATCCGCACCTAGCCGAAGACCGTGCGTTAGTGGCTCGATTCGAACAAGAAGCCAAGACAGCTGCGAAACTTTCCCACCCCAACGTCGTCAACGTCTATGACCAAGGCGAGGGGCACACTCCCACAGGAACTGTGGTCTACTTGGCCATGGAGTATGTCAGTGGTTTTACCCTGCGTACCGTAGCGACCCGTCAGGGCGCGCTGAAACCGGATACCGCGATGACATACCTCACCGCGATGGTCCGCGGTATTGCCGCTGCGCATCAAGCGGGACTGATTCACCGCGATATTAAGCCAGAGAACGTTTTGGTGTGTCCTGAAGATGGTCGCATCAAGGTGGCAGACTTTGGCCTGGCGCGCGCCGCCACACAACACACCGGCACCGGGGCCACGTTGATGGGTACGGTGGCCTATATTTCGCCCGAACTAGTTTCGGGGAAGAAAGCCGACCAGCGTTCCGATGTTTATGCCACCGGTATCGTTGCCTACGAGCTACTGACCGGGCGTCAGCCTTTCGTCGGCGATACCGCCGTACAGGTAGCGTTCCAGCACGTCAATGCGCGAGTGCCATCGCCCGCCAATCTGGTCCCGGAGTTACCCGAATTGCTCGTCGACTTCGTGTTGGCATGTACGGAGCCAACCCCGGAAGACCGACCCCACGATGCCCTAGAAATGCTCACCATGCTCGATGCCGCCCAACAGTCGCTAGACGCTCTGGGTCATCCCGCGTTGAGTCCCCGACAGGTGGTGCAAGACTCGGCTGGAATTGTCCTGCCCACCCCACCGACAAGCCCGCCTTCACAACAGCAACCGACACCAGCTCATCCCACCAGGATGAGCCCGGAGGATGACGCTACCGCTGTGGTGGCCCCCGAAACCGACGCAACGGTTCCGGTAACCTCAGCACCGGTTTCAGCACACGACGACGATGCAACACAGCAACCACAGCATCCAAGTGCCACCACGCAACGGTGGGTTGCTGATTCTCCGGAGGTAATGCCTCCAGCAGACCGCACCACTATTTACGCCCAAGCCACTCCTCGACCGCCAGAGACGACCCCCTCGGCTTCCGCACCCCAATCGTCCTCCATGGCCACGCCACGGCAACCCCGGCTCAAAGGACGGGCACTGACACCCACACACCGACTGTCTCAGCCCGAACCACTGCGCGGGCTGATGATCAGCATTGTGATCGTGATGCTCGCAGCCGTTGCTTTACTCGTCGGCTGGATGCTGGCCGGACATTTATTCCTCAGCACTAATCTTGGTATTCCTGCCCTTTCAGCACAGGCCGAGGTTCCCGTACGGGCCGAGATGGACAGCATACCCCCGGAAACCTGGTGCAAGTTCTCGACGGTTTCCGAGGGCGATAACTGATTGATGGTGACTTAGTGGCGTGCGTCGTTTCGCGGGTGGGACAGAGCCTCGGAAACTAAAAACGCTAATTCCAGCGACTGCTGATGGTTCAGGCGCGGGTCACACAGGGTCTCATATCGATCAGCGAAGGCCGATTCGTCAATCGCGCCGGCACCGCCCAAGCATTCGGCGACATCGTCACCGGTCATTTCCACGTGCATACCGCCGGGGTGGGTGCCTAAGGCGTGGTGGACTTCGAAGAAGCCCCGCAACTCATCGACAACATCGTCAAAGCGACGGGTCTTGTATCCATTGGCTGCGGTCACCGTGTTGCCGTGCATCGGGTCGGTCACCCACAGCGGGGTGGCTCCCGAGTCACGAACGGCTTCGACCAACGGCGGGAGGTTCTCCCGAATCTTGGATGCGCCCATCCGGGAGATGAAGGTGATGCGTCCCGGCTCGCGCTCTGGGTCGAGCTTATCAAGTAGCTGTAGTGCGTCCTCAGGTGTGGTGTTCGGGCCTAGCTTGACCCCAATCGGGTTGCGCACCTTGGACAGGAACTCCACGTGAGCCCCGTCAATGTCGCGGGTGCGCTCCCCGACCCACAGGAAGTGTCCGGAGGTGGCGTAGGGCAGACCAGTACGTGAGTCCAACCTGGTCAGGGCACGTTCGTAATCCAGCAACAACGCTTCATGGGCAGCGAAGAATTCGGTGGTGCGTAGCGCCGTGAAATCCGCCCCGGCTGCGGCCATGAACCGCACGGCACGGTCGATTTCTCCGGCGAGTTCGTCGTAGCGAGCGTAGGCCGGGTTGGACATAAAACCTTTATTCCAGGCGTGCACAGCCCGTAGGTCGGCAAAACCTCCCTGGGTGAAAGCACGAATAAGGTTCAGGGTCGATGCCGAGGTGTGGTAGGCCTTGAGCATCCGTTCCGGATCATGGCGGCGGGCTTCTTCGGTGAATTCGAAGCCGTTGACGATCTCGCCGCGGAAACTGGGCAAGGTCACTCCATCACGGGTTTCGGTGTCCGAGGAACGGGGCTTAGCGAACTGGCCTGCCATCCGGCCCATTTTCACCACTGGCATGGACGCGCCGTAAGTCAGCACCACCGCCATCTGCAGTAGGGTTTTGACGCGATCGGAAATTTTATTCGCGGTGGCTCCGGCAAAGGTTTCGGCGCAGTCACCGCCTTGGAGCACGAAGGCGTCTCCGGCTGCGGCGGTGGCCAACCGCGAGCGCAATACGTCAACCTCGCCGGCGAAAACGAGCGGAGGCACCACGGATAGTTCATCAATCACGTGCTGTGCGAGCTCGGGGTCATACCACTCAGGAGCCTGTTTGATGGGCTTGGCCTGATAGTCGTCCAATCCTGGATACTGTGCGGCACCTTCAGAGAAGGTGGTTCCGAACGGTTGCACTCCTGCTGTGGCGTCAAAACTCATAGAATGAGTCTACGAAGTTGAGGACCGGTTGTCAGGTGCATGAATCTAAAAGACAAACCTCCCGAGAAGACCCCGGGGAGAAGGAGAACAACCGTGACGAGTAACCCGCAGCAACAGCCCCTGGACCTGGTGGGCCGTCCTTCAGGGATGCTGGCCGAAACGAGCACCGGTGTCTCGATGACGGCGGTAATTTTCCACGGTTTTACGTCTGGCCCGGCCTCCATCGCTCCGTGGGCTTATGACTTGGCCGAACATGGCGTCAACGTGGTCGCTCCCTTACTTCCCGGACACGGGACGCAGTGGCAAGATCTTGCCCGCACCAGCGCCGACGAGATTCGTGCCGCAGCGGCAACCACCGTCTTAGCGGTTCTCGACCGCCAGGGCCAGCAACGCCATGCCGGACACACCACCCGGCTAGTGGTGGGCGGACTATCCATGGGAGGCCTCCTGGCTCTAGATGCGGCCGCGCATCTGCCTGAAATTGACCGAGTATTTCTGGTCAATCCCGCGCTTGAACTTCACAGATGGACCAGCATCGCCGCATGGTTCACGCCGTTGCTGGCCCCTCTGGTACCCAACATTGGATCCATCGCTGACGATATAGCCGATCCATACGCGCTGTCTTCTGACACCGAGACACCGCTGTCAGAACATGCCTATCCGCGGACCCCGCTGGCTGCGGTCGAGCAACTCGCCCGTTTGATGCGCACCATACGTGGCGAGCTCTCAAAGATTTCCACCCCGGTGACCGTCTACCGTTCTACCGAAGATCAGCTGGTCTCAGATCGGTCCCTGTCGACCTTGCGTCGGCACATGGCAACAGAGCTTTTGGAGATCGTTCCACTACCCCATTCTCGTCACGTGGCGACACTGGACGCCGATGCTACGCTGATACACCAACACAGTCGCGCAACGCTATTACACGAATTCAGTCTGACCAGAGCCGGGAGAGCAGATGCCTGATCGTTCACCTGATGAGCCACACAGCGAGGAGCAACGGTGGCGGGACATCGTCTTAGAGCTCGGTGGGAGCGACACGCAGGCCACAGCGCCGGCTCCCGTCGACAGGACAGCTCACCAACACGGCGAAACCTCCACCACAACAACGCCCCGCGGACCAAGGGATTACACTCTGGCCGAGGAACCCGATGACGATTTCGTCCCGGCGACACCCCGGCCGATTTTTTCTGGTTCTCCCCGTGCTGTGCTGTCCTGGGTCACCGTCATCGGTATCCCCCTGATCTTTTTCGTGCTCTGGGTACTACCCGGCGTGCAGCTATCGTGGTGGTTCACGACAGGACTGTGGTTCGCCTGGTTCGGGGCCGCGGTCAGTTTATTTTATCTGTTACCGCGAGATCGATATAGTCGCCGAGACAGTGATGATGACTATGGGAGTGGGGCCAGGGTTTAAGTTACCGGCTTGTTTTTGGCTCCCTGACTTGCAGTGTAGGCGGAATCCGCTCCGTGCTAAGAGGTTACCCGTCTTTCGTAAATCCTGGCCATACGGACTAATATTGTGAGTTGATACACATCTCTCTAGCCACATTTTGGACAGCGCCAGGAGGATTTTTATGAAAGAAATCGTCACCGAATCAGCCAGGACCGTTGATCGGACGGAAAATATCACCGATTTGCTCGAGCACCAAGTGGTAGCGGATCGCAACCGCGCTCTTTTTGCTCGGCAAACTTCTCCTGGCGAATGGACCGACATTTCCTCTGCGACCTTCCAGGCCGAGGTGAAAGAACTCGCTCGGGCTCTGGCCGGCATCGGCATTGCACCTGGTGACCGAGTGGGCATCATGTCCGCCACCCGCTACGAATGGACGCTGGCCGATTTCGCCATCTGGTACGCCGGAGCGGTGACTGTCCCGATTTACGAAACCTCATCGCCGTCGCAGGTGGCCTGGATTCTGGAAGACTCCGGTATTAAAGCTGTGCTGGCAGAAAACCCCACTCACCAGCAGGTCGTCGAGCGAGCAGTGCGCCAAGAAAATCTCGACCCTCTAGTGGGCATCTGGCTCTTCGACGAAAACCTCGACGAACTGCGTGCTCACAGCCAAGAAGGCCCCGACGCCGAGGAAATGGAACGGCGTCGCACTATTGCCACACTGGAAGACCTAGCGACGGTAATTTACACTTCGGGCACCACCGGCAAACCGAAGGGGTGTGAACTCACGCACGGCAACTTCTCCGAACTCTCCCAGCAAGTCCTGTCCACAGAACTGGGCGACGTGGTGCGTCCGGGACACTCCACGGTGCTATTTATCCCCCTAGCTCACGTCTTCGCCCGTTTTATCGCGGTAATCGCTGTAGCCGGGGGCGCCCGGGTGGGACACACCGCCAATATCAAACAGCTGGTCCCAGATTTGCAGAGTTTCAAACCAGACTTCCTGTTGGCCGTGCCCCGGGTATTTGAGAAGGTCTACAACGCTGCGAAAATGAAGGCCGATGACTCCGGCCGTGGCAAGATCTTCGAAGCCGGCGCCCAGACCGCGGTGGATTATTCGACCGCTCTACAAGATGGCAAGGTACCCCTCGGCCTCAAGCTCAAGCACGCTCTGTTCGATAAACTTCTCTACAACAAGATCAAAGACGCCATGGGCGGTCGAGTGACCCACGCGGTCTCCGGAGGTGGCCCGCTCGGTGCCCGATTGGGGCACTTCTTCCGGGGTGTGGGGGTCACCATTCTAGAAGGCTACGGACTCACCGAGACCACTGCTCCGATCACCGTCAGCATGCCCTCGGAACTGCGCATCGGTAGTGTGGGACGCCCCATCCCGGGTAACGCCATCAAGATTGCCGACGACGGTGAAGTACTGGCCAAGGGTGTCTCCGTGATGCGTGGCTACCGCAACCGTCCTGACCTGGCCGACAGCACCTTCACCGACGGCTGGTTTGCCACCGGTGATCTCGGCGAGCTAGATGAGGACGGGTACCTGTCCATCACCGGCCGGAAGAAAGAACTGATTGTCACCGCCGGTGGTAAGAACGTTTCGCCCTCACAGCTGGAAGACGTGTTACGTTCCGACGTGTTGGTCTCTCAGGCCATCGTGATTGGTGATCAGCGTCCCTTCGTGGCCGCCCTCGTTACCATCGATGAAGAAACCGCCCCGGACTGGTTGCGTCAGCAGAAGCTGGACCCGGAGATGTCAATCAAGGAGATGTCCCAGCATCCCGACATCATTGCCCACGTCCAGACACTGGTGGACAAGGCCAATGACACCGTGTCTCGGGCCGAATCAATCCGTGAGTTCCGCATTACCACCGAGGACTTCACCGTGGAGTCCGGACAGATGACCCCGTCGTTGAAGATCAAACGTGAGGTCGTCACCCGCGACTACGAGGACCTGATCGAAGAGATCTATGCCAAGCCCAAGCCGAAAACCTCCTAAGCTGGGGTCAGACCAGCCCGGAATCCGGGACCTCCAAACCCAGCAGTGCGTTTTCGACAACTTCCGCCAAAGCCGGGTGAATCCAATACTGGCCGCGTGCCATCGTGTGGGCGTCGATGCCGAGGCTCATTGCTTGAACCAACGGCTGAATCAGGTTTGAGGAGTCCTCACCGATCAGGTGGGCACCTAACAGGGTTCCGGTACTGCGTTGGGCAATGAGTTTTACGAAGCCGAAGGCATCTCCCATCGCCCAACCATAGGCAACATCGGCGTACTGCTGGACCTTGATCGTGAGATCATCGTCGCCGTATTGGGCGCGGGCCTGTGCCTCGGTGAGTCCAGCACTGGCTATTTGGGGCCGGGAGAACACTGCGGCCGGAACCGGGTCCAGCCGGGCGGGCTTAAGCTGGTCCGGGTGGTCCATATTGTGATTGACCACCCGCTGTTCGTGATTGGCCACGTGCTTGAGCTGGTGGTCATTGGTGATATCGCCCAGCGCCCAGACCCCGGGCAATACCTCACCGTTGGAGAGCACCCGTAAATACGGGTCGGTGGAAATGCGGTGGTGTTCGTTGGTATCAATGCCGGCGGCGGTCAGGTTCAGTCGGTCGGTATTCGGCACCCGGCCGGTGGCGATCAGCACCACATCGGTTTGCACACTGAGATCCGCGCTCTGGGACTGATCGGCAGAGTTCTCTTCGGTGTTGACTGCAGTAAAATCAGCAACCACCTGATCCCCGTCAGTTTGGCGGATACCGTTGAGTGTATACCCGGTGGTGAGCTGCCATTGTTCCTGGGCTCGTTGGGTAAAGGCCGCCGAGATCTCCTCATCCTGGTGACGTAAAAGCCGGGGACTGCGGTTGACCTGGTGCACGGTCGAACCGAGACCGGAAAAAATGGCGGCAAATTCGGCGGCGATATATCCCCCACCAATGATCAGGATGTGCTCAGGCAATTGTTCGAGACGCATCACCGTATCGGAGGTGTGGACCTGTGGCAGATCCACACCGGGCACGTCAGGAATCCGCGGACGCGACCCGGCGGCAATCACGATCTGTTCGGCTTCGATCACCCGACCCGATGCGCTGGTGAGCTGGCGTGGTCCGGTGAAATGGACTTCTTCAGCAATCAGAGTCGTGTGTTCGAGTTCTTCATCGCGGTAGGCACGCCCTGAGTCAGAGATCGCGTCAATGCGGGAGAATACTCTGTCTCGCAGTCCCGACCAGTCAGCCCCATTGAAACTGACATCGACGTTAACCTCCGCGGCAGGTTCTGGGGTGGAGGCCACGGTGGAAGGATAGACATACATTTTGGTGGGGATACACCCTTTATTCAGACAGGTCCCACCAAATACCCCGGAATCGATCATGGCGACCTTCTTGTCATCCCAGCTCTCGGTGATCACCGAGTTTCCAGAACCAGACCCGATAATCGCTAAATCGTAATGTTCAACGCTCATACCCCCATCCTAGTGGGTGCCTGTCAGGGTGAAGAGGCCGCTGAAACATCACCACCTTTCGGTGCGCTTCACATCGTTAAGCCTGAGCCGCACAGATGATCACGGCGCCCGCCGACCCGGGGATACCGGCCGACAGGCGCCGTTGGTATGGTTCGTCGGTGATTGGCCGGTGCTGGCCTAGTTCTCCGGGTCGATGACCAGGACCAGATCGCCACCGTCGACCGGGGTGGGCTCGGTGAGAACCACGCGCTTCACGGTGCCTGCCACCTGGGTGGTAATCGCAGCTTCCATCTTCATCGCCTCGATGGTGGCCACAGTGTCACCGGCGTCAACGGTGTCGCCTTCTTCGACCTGGACGGTCACCGCACCGGCGAACGGGGCAGCGATGTGTCCGGGTTGGTCGCGGTCTGCCTTTTCGGCCGATCGGACGGTGGACTCCACGGAATTGTCGCGGACCTCAAGCTGGCGGGCCTGGCCGTTGAGAGTAACCATCACGGTGCGCATACCCTTTTCGTCAGGCTCAGAGATCGACTGCAGGGTGGCCAGCAAACGCACACCGGTGCCCAACGAAATCACGTGTTCCATGCCCTTGGTCATACCGTAGAGGAAGTCGCGGGTATGCAATACAGAGGTGTCACCGTAACGACGAGTATGCTCCTCATACTCGCGGGTGGGCCCGGGAAACAGCAACCGGTTCAGCGTTTCTTGACGTTCCCGACCGGATCGCTTGAGCGCCGCGGAGTCCTCGGCCGAGACCGTCTCATCCTGTTGCGGGGAAGTCTCCCGACCCTGCAGGGCCTTAGCACGGAAGGGCTCAGGCCATCCTCCGGGAGGATCGCCCAACTGACCGGAGAGGAAGTCGATAACCGAGGAAGGAATGTCGTAGTTCTGCGGGTTTTCTTCGAAATCGGCCGGGTCGGCCTGTGCCGAAACCAGAGCCAGGGCCAGGTCGCCAACGACCTTCGAGGACGGGGTGACCTTCACTAAGTTGCCCAGGATCTTATTGGCGGCACCATACATATCCTCGATCTGTTCGAAACGATCGGCTAGACCTAGCGAAATGGCCTGCTGACGCAGGTTGGACAGTTGTCCGCCGGGGATCTCATGCTGGTACACACGACCGGTCGATGCCGGGATGCCGGATTCGAACGGCGCGTAGATACTACGCACGGTCTCCCAGTAGGGTTCCAGACTGGCAACGTCGTCCAAACCCAGACCGGTCTCGCGGTCGGTGAAATTGGTGGCGGCCACCAATGCCGACATCGACACCTGCGACGTGGTACCCGACATGGACGCGACCGCCACATCCACGGCATCCACTCCAGCTTCGGAGGCAGCCAACAGGGTAGCCAGCTGACCACCGGCAGTGTCGTGGGTGTGCAGGTGTACCGGTACATCGAACCGGCTACGTAGCTCGGTGACCAACCGGCGGGCGGCCTCCGGACGCAACAATCCGGCCATGTCTTTAATACCGAGCACGTGTGCACCGGCGTCCACCATGCGTTCGGCCAGATTGAGGTAGTAGTCCAGCGTGTACAGCTTCTCATCTGGGTCCAGCAGGTTACCCGTATAGCACAGGGCCGCTTCTGCGACCGCACTGGTGCGCTCCCGGACCGCGGTGATGGCGGGGATGATCTGTTCGACGTCATTCAGCGCATCGAAGATCCGAAAAATATCGATCCCGGTTTCAGCAGCCTCAGCCACGAAGGCTTCGGTCACTTCTTGCGGGTACGGCGTGTACCCTACGGTATTGCGTCCACGCAACAGCATCTGTAGCGGGATATTCGGCATGGCTTCACGCAAACGAGCCAATCGGTCCCAGGGGTCCTCAGCCAAGAAGCGCAGCGCCACGTCGTAGGTGGCCCCGCCCCAGATTTCAGCCGAGAACAGTTGCGACAGACGGTGCGAGACCGCAGGGGCTGCGGCCAGCAGGTCGCGAGTACGGATACGGGTGGCCAAAAGCGACTGATGGGCATCACGGAACGTGGTGTCGGTCACGGCTAGCCCCTGGTGCTCACGCAGGGCTGTGGCAAAACCTTCGGGGCCCTTGTGTAGCAAGACCTTCCGCCAGCCAGCAGGTGGTTCGACCTTATGGGAGACACCGTCAAAGGGAGAACGCTCCGGCTCCTCACGCTTATCCCCGGGGAAGCTGGGCAACTTATCGCGAGGGTCAATGCCTTCGACACGAGGGCCATGTGGCTGATTGACGGTAACATCGGCCAAATACTGTAAGGCCCGGGAACCACGGTTCTTGGAACGATTAATCTGGGTCAGCTCGGGGTGCTGGTCAATGAAGTCCGTGGCAACATCACCGGCGATGAACTGAGGGTCATCCAGCACGTTAAGCAAGAACGGGATATTGGTGGCCACCCCACGAATTCGGAATTCAGCCAAGGCCCGGCGTACACGGCGACGGGCGGCGGCGAAATCGCGACCGCGACCGGTGAGCTTGACCAGCATGGAGTCAAAGTGCGGGGAAATCTCGGCACCGGTGTAGATGGTGCCACCGTCGAGGCGAATACCTGAACCCCCCGCAGAACGGTAAGCCGACACGGTTCCCGTGTCCGGGCGAAAGTCATTGGCCGGGTCTTCGGTGGTGATACGGCATTGGATGGCCGCACCGCGCAAACGCAGGTTCTCCTGGGTGATGCCGAGATCCTCCAGGGACTCACCGGTGGCGATGCGTAACTGCGAGGACACCAGATCGATATCGGTGACCTCTTCGGTCACGGTGTGCTCGACTTGAATGCGGGGGTTCATCTCAATGAAGAAGTGCTCGCCGGCACGCTCACCGGCGGTATCAACCAGGAATTCCACGGTACCGGCGTTGACGTAGTTCATGGACTTTGCGAATTTCACCGCGTCCCGGTAGAGCGCCTGCCGGATGGAGTCATCCAGGTTCGGGGCCGGCGCCATCTCCACTACTTTCTGGTGGCGACGTTGCATGGAGCAGTCACGTTCAAAAATATGGACCACATTGCCCTGGGAATCGGCCAGCACCTGGACCTCGATGTGACGAGGACGCACCACGGCCTGCTCAAGGAACACGGTGGGATCTCCGAAAGCAGTGTCGGCCTCCCGCATCGCCGCCGACAGCGCATCAGGAAGATCTTTGGCATGCTCGACACGGCGCATCCCCCGACCGCCACCGCCAGCAACTGCCTTGACGAACAGCGGGTAGCCAATGTCGTCAGCCTGAGCAATCAAGGCCTCGGCGTCATCGGTCGGATCAGTCGACTGCAACGTCGGGATACCAGCCTGACGGGCAGCCCGGAGTGAGGCCACCTTATTACCGGTGACTTCCAGAACATCGGCCGGCGGACCCACAAAGGTCAAACCAGCTTCGGCAGTCTTGCGTGCCAGTTCCGGGTTCTCGGAGAGGAAACCATATCCGGGATAGATCGCTTCGGCGTCAGCTTGCTGGGCCACGCGAATGATCTCGTCCACATCCAGATAGGCGCGAACCGGGTGTCCCTCTTCACCAATGAGGTAGGCTTCATCGGCTTTCTGCCGGTGAATGGAGTTGCGGTCTTCATACGGGAAAACCCCGACCGTCTTTGCCCCCAGCTCATAGCAGGCACGAAAGGCACGCACCGCGATTTCTCCGCGGTTAGCCACCAGTACTTTCGAAAAACCGGTCGGCTGATCGGACTGTGCCGGTCGGTTCGGCTGGACTGAGTCTTTACTCGCCACGAGACCTCCAAGGTTGCGCCGTTTCCACGCCCGGGTCGCACCACGGCTCACCCAAGCTAGCGTGGTTGATTCGTCACCGGCTCAAACCCGGCAGGGCACGAGACGGTGGGTTCTCCCATAGTTTAGCGACTCGCCTGATCAATCTCTCGTATGAGGCGTTCATGACCAGCGATAACAGCTGGTGGCGTATCTTTTTGTCCATGGCCCGCTGTGAAAACTGTTCATCATCATGGTGGTAAGCACGCTAGACTATGGTGTTGTTTCGTAACGTCTACGTGAGGATCCCTAACGGTGCAGGTCATTTCCATCTCGAGCCTCAAGGGTGGAGTCGGTAAAACCTCGGTCACCCTCGGGCTGGCGTCAGCAGCTCGAACCGCCGGCATGTCGACGCTGGTGATCGACCTCGACCCACACGCCGATGCCACCACCGGGTTGGGAATGAAGCAGGGCTTGAACACCCAGGATATCGGGACGTTATTGCGTAAGCCGAAGAAAGCCGATCTGAACACCAATGCCGAACCGGCCGGTTGGACTGAGTCTGAGGCCGAACCTTCCTCGCCCATCAACGGTAGCCGGTTGGATGTGGTCCGTGGGTCGTCCACGACCTCCATATTCGAGCGTATCTCGACTCGTTCTCGCGATGTGAACCGTCTGGCTGTGGCCCTCGATCGGGTGCGCGGTTATGATCTAGTGCTGATCGACTGCCCGCCGGCATTGAACGGAGTGACCAGGATTGCCTGGGCTGCTTCCACCGATGTGGTCCTGGTCGCTGAACCGTCGCTGTTTTCCGTAGCGGGTACTGAACGTACCTTGCGAGCTTTGGATCAGTTCCGCCGCGAGTTTGCCCCCTCTATTAAGAGTATTCGTGTGCTGGCAAATCGTGTGCGCACTGCCTCAACCGAGCACAAGTACCGGCTTACCGAAATGGAGCGGATGTACGGTGACCGCTTATTGCCACTGAGCATTCCCGAAATCTCCAACTGGCAACAGATCCAGGGCGCAGCATGGCCGATTCATCTCTGGCCGGGTGAGACCGCAGCGAGAACGGCCCGACAGTTCGACCAGCTCCTGCAGGAAATAACCCAGCAACAGGAGTCCTCCCGTCGCTCTCGACGAGCCCAGTAATCCGCGGTGTCGAGAGTGCTGACAACCTCGCCCGTCGTCATTTCCTGCGGGTAGCGCCCGGACCGCGGAAACAACAGTCCACCTAAATCAAGCGGGCTGTTTGCATATCGTGTGTGTCTTTCGGCTTCTCAGCACCCCGGGCTGGAAAGCCACGCAACGAGTGGCTTTAAGAGGCCGACTGACGGCGGGCTTCCCGGCGTGCCGACAGCTCGTCGCCAGGGAACGACTGCACGCCACGAGGATGCTGGGCGTCTTCGACCAAATATTCTGCTGGCAACTCGGCCAACGTGCCTTCGACCTCGCGCCATACCCGTCCGACAGCAATACCATAGACACCCTGTCCGCCCTGCACCAGGTCGATCACTTCATCTGCGGAGGTGCACTCGTACACCGAGGCACCATCAGACATCAGGGTAATTTGAGCGAGGTCTTCGACACCGCGCTCACGCAGGTGCTCAACAGCGCTACGAATCTGTTGCAGAGAAACGCCGGTATCCAACAGACGCTTAACCACCTTGAGGACCAAGATGTCACGGAAAGAATAGAGGCGCTGTGACCCTGAGCCCTTAGCACCGCGCAGGCTCGGCACGACCAACCCGGTGCGAGCCCAATAGTCCAGCTGGCGATAGGTGATGCCCGCAGCGTTAGAGGCAGTGGGGCCCCGATAACCGATCTCTTCAGCAAGCCAGGGCGCGTCATCACTGAAAAGTACGCCTTGAGCCTGGCGCTCGGCGTCTGTCTGTCCCGCGTCATGGATACCTGACACGATTCCTCCTGTTTCCGCGCTCCATTGTGGGGAAGTTTCTGAGTCGCGTAGACGGGCTGAAACTACCCTTGAGACTATGGTAGCCCTCGACCCGACAGAACTCATGAGGTGAGTGATCTGGAACGTCTAAGATAACGCTATGCGGTGAGCTGTCCCGGGTCAAAGACCCTGCCCATTTTTCTCCAGCGTGTCGCTCGAGTTTACATTTGTCACAACAGTATCAGTAGCGCGGGAGACTCGCAGTCGGCACTTCCCTGGGACCAGTGGTGGCATTATTCGTCAGTGGCCTCGGCGATTTCTGCACCGATCACCGCCGCATGTAGTTCAAGACAGGCCTGAGAGATATCGCGGGCAATTTCTTCACGCTGCGATGCCGCCGTAGTCTGGGCGGAGTTTTTCAGCCCGGCGGTGGCTTGTTCGATGAGCCCCAATTCTCGATCAGCCATCATCCGGAACGGGCGGAGGTGGCGGGCCTCAAACCCATGAGTGGACAAAACCATAGCCGCCCGCACTACTTTCAGAGCGTGCTCCGTGTAGCGACCGGAGTCAGTGGGCCAGATCAGTTTATTGGCTTCAAGTCCGGCGATCAGTTGTTCATCGGCACCAGTGGTTCCGATAAGCTCCGAACGGGTTAGGGGGCGGGCATGACCGGCAATTTCTTGGGCGAGCTGTTCGGAGACGCTACGAGGTTCAAACCGTAGCCCCCCGGGCAAAGATTCAGGGTGTTGTCCAGCATCCACAGCGTCCAGATAATCTTTGATCACCCGCAGGGGAAGGTACTGGTCACGTTGGACCGAGAGAATGAACCGCAACCGCTCGATATCGGTATGGGAGTATTTGCGATATCCTGCCGGTGTCCGTCGTGGGGTGATGAGTCCCTTTTCTTCCAAGAACCGAATTTTTGAGGCCCGCACCTCGGGGAACTCATCATTGATTTCAGCCAGAACCTCGCCGATGGTCAGCAGTCCTGCCACTCCACGCGAGGAACCGGAGGGATAGGAATTCAGAGCAGAAACGGGATTCACAACACGACCTTCAGAACGTCAGTCACGGGTACAACAGATCACCACTCGGTTCCCGCACAGCGAGCCGATCGCTCTAGCACATCACGGGAGTCACCCTCGAGCTACGCTAGCCGAGGTGGCGCTACTGAACCGGTTGAATACCTTCGTAGTAGGTCAACCGGAATTTGCCGATTTGAACTTCCATACCGGACCGAAGCTTGACTGAATCAACGCGGTCTTGGTTGACATAGGTGCCGTTAAGCGATCCGGTGTCGTAAAGGACGAAACCGTCTTCGACGCGCTGGAACTTCGCGTGCTGGCGGGAGACAGTGACGTCATCGAGGAAGATGTCAGCCTTGGGGTGCCGTCCGGCGACGACTTCATCACGGTCGAGCAGGAATCTGGACCCTTGGTGTGGACCTTCGTGGGCGACCAAAAGAGCCGAGCCGACGGGCAGAGCATTAATTGCTGCCCGATCTTCTGCGTTCAGAGAGCGTTCACTGATTGGCTCAAATCGAGGCAAACCGACCGTGGTCGTCTCGATTGATTCGTCCTGGGGCTCTCCTCCAGGGACCGCACCCTCATGTGCCATACCGCTCGCATGTCCTTCCTCAACGTGACGCACACGATGTGATCGCGTGTGACCTCTGAAGTCCCTATTCTATCGGTTTCACAGCCGTGATGCACTGAGAAATTTTGACGATATTTTGTCAACGAGAACCGGTTACACCGCCGGCAACAGCACATCAGAAAAGCCCAGCTCAGACATCGTGCCTGAGCTGGGCTTGTTGCTGATCTATTCGGTCGGGCTGACAGGATTTGAACCTGCGACCCCATCACCCCCAGTGATGTGCGCTACCAAGCTGCGCCACAGCCCGAATCGTGTGGTCTCCGAAGAGCACCTGGAATATACTACACCAGGTTAACCCGGAATGACGAAACGGGAGGTCGACGCGGAGATGACCGGCACGGACGTGGTGCGAACACCGTAGACTGGAGACCATGCAACACTCCCCGGTTTCCACCGCAGAACTTGATCGTGCGCTGTCCTTGATTCGTTCGGTACCGGACTATCCAGAACCGGGGGTGACATTCCGCGATATTACTCCACTCTTGGCCGACCGGCGGGCCTTCACCTCTTGCATGGCAGCCTTGATCGAACCATATGCTGGTGAGTTCGATGTCGTCGCCGGAATCGAGGCTCGGGGGTTTATCTTGGCTGGTGCCTTAGCGGTCGAGGCCAACCGTGGCTTCATCCCGTTGCGCAAAAAGGGCAAGCTCCCCCAGCCGGTTGCCTCAGTGAACTACAACTTGGAATACGGCACGGAAACCATGGAGGTTTCGGCCGACCTGGCCCCGGGGATGAAGGTGTTGCTCGTTGACGATATTTTAGCTACCGGCGGGTCGTTGCGGGCCGGAATGGATCTGATCCAGGCCCGCGGTGCCGAACTGGTCGGTATCACGGTGTTGCTAGAACTGGCAGGTCTCGGCGGTCGCGAGATTATCCCCGATGCCAAGGCCCTGTTTAGGCTCTAATCCTGGCCACTGTGTGGCGTGTGTGTTAACGCTTGCGCTTTTCGCGGATCCGCATGGTGATCTCAATCGGCGTCCCGGTAAAGTCAAACGTCTCCCGAAGCCGACGCTGAATGAACCGACGGTACCCGGGGTCCAAGAACCCGGTGGTGAACAACACAAATTTTGGAGGCCGGGCTGAGGCCTGGGTGGCAAACAGGATGCGAGGCTGTTTGCCCCCACGCACCGGGTGCGGATGGGCCGCGACCAGTTCCCCAATAAAGGAGTTGAGCTGACCGGTGGGGATGCGCTGATCCCAGGACGTCAGCGCAGTATCAAGGGCCGGCACCAGCCGGTTGTTGTGCCAGCCGGTTTTGGCGGAAATATTGATGCGTGGCGCCCAGGACACGTGGCTGAGGTCCAGATCGATTTCGCGTTCCAGATCATCCCGGCGCTCCTCATCCATCAGGTCCCATTTATTGAAGGCCAACACCATGGCTCGCCCGGACTCCAACACCATCTGGATAATCCGCACGTCTTGTTCGGAGACCACTTCGGGGGCTTCCATCAGCACCACGGCTACCTCAGCGCGGTCCAGGGCAGATTTGGTGCGCAGTGAGGCGTAGTAGTCGGACCCAGAAGCCATGTGTTGCCGTCGCCGGATGCCGGCGGTGTCAACGAATTTCCAGGTGCGACCATCCAGGGTGATCAGCTCATCGACCGGGTCGCGGGTTGTTCCCGCGGTATTGTCGACGACCACACGTTCAGCATTGGCCAGCGTGTTCAGCAACGAGGATTTACCCACGTTGGGTCGCCCCACCAGCGCCACTCGGCGCGGCCCGGTGAGATCTGGAGCCTGACCGTAGGCGGATTCTTCCGGCAGGGTGGCCACCACCGCATCGAGCAGGTCACCGGTGCCTCGACCATGGATGCCCGAGACCGGGAACGGGTAGCCGAAGCCCAGGCCCCACAGCATCGCCGCGTCAGCTTCCTGGTTCATCCCATCGACCTTATTGGCCGCCAGGATCACCGGCTTGCCGGATTTACGCAACATGGTGACCACTGCTTCGTCGGTGGCGGTGATCCCCACGGTGGCATCGACGACGAACATCACCGCATCGGCGCGTTCCACCGCGCGTTCGGCTTGTTCAGCAACGCGAGCGGCCATACCTTTGACCCCGTACTCCCAGCCACCAGTGTCAACCAGGGTAAAGTCCACGCCGTTCCATTCGGCCTGATACTGCACCCGGTCGCGGGTGACACCGGGAACATCTTCCACGACGGCTTCCCGACGGCCGATGATGCGGTTGACCAGGGTGGATTTACCCACGTTGGGGCGACCGACCACGGCCAACACGGGAGGAACATGGTTCGGTTGGAATCGGAGCGGATCCTCATCCTCGCCAGCTGCTAACAGGGCGGTGTCCTCGTCATCGAGGTCATACTGTTCCAGTCCAGCCCGATACGCAGCTTCACGGTTGCGGTAGTCCTCATCGGTCAGCGCCGCAAAGGACTCGTCGACGGTGTCGGGACCCGAGGGGGTGAACTCAGTGTCGTCGTGGTCGTCACGCTCGGTCATGATCGGTATGTCCTCTCCGCCAATTGAGTCTGCACTGCCTGCAGTGCACTGGCAATCGTCTCGTCCAGATCCAGCTCGGTGGAATCCACCAGGGCCACCCCGTCGGCCGGTGTCATGAAATCCACCACCGAGAGGTCTCGTTGGTCCCGCTCGGTAATTTCGGCGCTTAATGCTTGGGTTGATTCTTGCTGTTGTTGCAGTCCCCGTCGGGCCATCCGAGAGGTCTCGGAGGCGGTCAACAACAGTCGCGCATCAGCCTGCGGGGCGACCACGGTGGTGATATCTCGACCTTCAGCCACAATGCGCGGGCTACCAGCGATGAGCTGACGTTGCCGGGCAATCAGAATCTCGCGTACCTGGGGAATGGTGGACACCGCCGAGACCATCGACGAGACGTTTGGGTCCCGGATGGCCTCGGTGACATCGGAGCCATCCAGCAGGATGAGTTGGGCATCAGGGTCGAGGTCCTGGTGCACCGGGATGGTTTGGACCAGCTCGATGATTCGTTCGGTCCGCTCCGGGCTGGGCGCAGTAGCCAGGTCCACTCCCTGGTGGTGGCACCACAGCGCGGCGGTGCGATACATCGCCCCGGTGTCCAGGTAGCGAGCCTGGAAATGTCGTGCGAGAGCTTTCGCCACGGTGGATTTGCCCGACCCTGACGGCCCGTCGATGGCAATAACCAACGGCGCCTGAGCGGTGTGGTCAGCACGGGGTGAAGTCATCAGCTAGAGCACCTTCCATCCTCGAGAGGTCAACTCCTGCACCAGGAGATCCTTTTGGCCCGGCAACACCGAAATCTCTAACATTCCGACCTGGTACCCAGCGGAGTGGTCCATGCGCAAATCCTCGACGTTGGTACCGACCTCGGCGACATCCTGCAAGGCCGCGAGGATCTGGCCGGGCGAGTCGTCCACCAGCACGGTGATAACCGCAAAGGATTGCGCAGGGTTGCCGTGTTTACCCGGAATTCTGGCCTGTCCACGGTTGCCTTCATCGATCAGCTGGGCCACGTCCAGGCGCGCCCCGAGAGCGGTGGGGTCCTCCAGGGTGGAAATCAGGCGGTCGAGATCAGCTTTCATCCCGTAGAGGTGTGGCAGGATTTCGGTGGAGTTAGCTGCCAGAATCTGGACCCACAGCCTGGGGTCACTCCCAGCAATTCTGACCGTATCGCGCAACCCGTTGCCAGCCAGTTCCAGCGCCTGAGACGGAATATTCTGCAACCGGCTGGCCAGCAGACTCGCGGTGATCTGGGGCATGTGTGAGACCAGGGCCACCGCACGGTCGTGATCAACCGGGTCGAGGCGGTAGACGGTCGCACCTAGCACCCGAGCGAGATCTTCGGCAACGGCCAGGGCGGTAGCAGCGGTGTCTGGCCGGGCGCATACCACCCAGGGGGCAGCAGTGAATAGTTGGCCACGGGCAGCGACCGGACCAGATTTTTCGCGTCCGGCCATCGGGTGGGTACCAATATACCGGGTGGCGTCCTGACCCGCGATCACACCGGTCTGGACTGCTTGATGCACCTGATCGGCGATGGCGACTTTCACCGAGGCGATGTCAAGGACCACCGCATGCGGGTAGTGCTGGAGTGAGTCAACCACTGTCTGGCCGGTGACGTCCGGGGGTGCTGCGATCACCACGGTACCCGGCTGAGCTTGCGCGGGGTCACAGACCGCTCCCGCGCCAATATCGGCGGCCACTGCCAGGGCGGAGGGCGATGGGTCGGACAAGAGCACCTCGACTCCGGCGGCGCGCAGGCCCAGACCGATGCTGGTCCCGAGCAGTCCGGTGCCACGAATCAACACGGGTTCGGCAATGGCATGCCGCTGGGAGACTTCTTCGGTTGCCTCGGCCAGCGCTTGGGTATCGACCCGCTGAGTGCGGGAAAAACGTGGCTGGCTCACAGTCCCACCTCGGCCATCAGGTGCCCGATTTCTTGCTGGTTAAGCACCCGGAGGGTGCCTTGACGCTGGTCACCAAGCACAATGGGGCCGTGCGCGACCCGGACCAAGCGTTCCACGGGATAGCCGACGGCTTTCATCATCCGGCGCACAATTCGGTTTTGTCCCGAGTGCAAGGTGATTTCACACAGCACATGTCCGGGAGTCGAATCCACCACCCGGAAGGAGTCCACCGAGACTATGCCGTCCTCTTCGACCTCAACGCCGGCGCGCAGTTGGGCGCCCACCCCTTTAGCCAACGGCCCGCGAACCTGTACCAGGTAGGTTTTGGCAATCTCGTAGGAGGGATGCGACATCCGGTTGGCCAGTTCTCCATCGTTGGTCAGTAGCAACAGGCCTTCGGTCTCATTATCTAGCCGGCCAATGTGGAACAGGCGCTGATCGGTGGTTTCGACGTAGTCAGCCACACAGCGTCGACCCTCGGGATCGTGCATGGTAGAAATCACGCCACGGGGTTTATTGAACGCATAATAGACGGTTTCGGGGTTGGTGTGGACGCGGATTCCGTCGACGACGATCTCGGCGGTTGTCGGATCCACGCGGGTGCCCAGCTCGGTGACGAGCACGCCGTTGACTTCCACCCGGCCTTCGGTGATCAGGTCCTCACAGACGCGGCGGGAGGCTACACCGGCCGCGGCCATGACTTTCTGCAGGCGTTGTCCATCCGGGGTGTGCTGAGCGCGCGCTGAACCGCGTCGGGCGGAAGCCGACGCGGAGCGCTGGGACTTTTGGACGGATTTCACCGGGCCAAGGGTGCGGTCGTAGTCTGCTCCGGAGAAGGGCCCGCCTTTCTGCCCTGCTTTCGGGGTACGACGGGACGAGGAATGTCCGGAGCCTCGCGGCTTGCGGGTTGCCATACAGAGTTATCCTTCGGTGTCGTTGGGAATGTCCAGATCGGTAAGATCAGCCAACCCAGGAAGTAAGGGAGAAAGTTTCGGCAGGTCTGCGACAGAATCGAGACCTAGTAATTCTAAGAAATATCCGGTGGTTGTGTACAACACAGCCTGGGTGAGCGGGTCTTGACCCGAATCTTGGATCAAGCCTCGGGTTTGCAGGCTCCGAATCACCGAGTCGGAGTTCACGCCCCGAATTTGGGCAACTCGTGAACGCGTAGTCGGTTGCAAATAGGCTATCACTGCCAGGGCCTCGGAGGCAGCAGGTGACAGTTTAGCGGTGGCACCTCTGACCATGAATCGTTCCACAGTCTGCTCATACTCACCACGAGAGTAGATCCGCCAGCCTCCAGCGACATCGCGCAGTTCGAACCCCCGCCGGGGTCCGGTAGCTTCACCGTCGTAGTCGGCGCGTAACCGTTCGAGGGCCTGGAGTACCTCCGTTGGGGTGGCTTCGGTGGCTTGGACCAGCTGATCGATAGTCACCGGCTCTTCGATGACCATCAGCACCGCTTCGAGGCTGGCCCGTAGCTCGGCCAGAGACTCAGTCATGCTCCCCCTCCGTGACAGACGGCTCGGGGCGGAGCCGGGCATCACGTTCGGGGTGCCATTGCACCTGGATGTCATCTAGCGGATGGTCTTGTTCCAAGAAGATCAGCCGGTCCCGGTAGAGCTCCAAGAGACCCAGGAACCGTGCCACCACGGTCATGGTGTTGTCGGCATCGGCGACCAGCTCGGTAAAACTCATCCGTCCAGCCTGGGCTAACCGGGAGGAGAGGATACTGACTTGTTCCCAGACGGAGACCACCGGTGAGTGCAAGTGATCGGTACCGACCTGGTCAGGGCCATCCTCGACGGGAGTTCGGGAAAAGACTTGCTGCGCCAGTTGCGCGAATTCTTCGACGGTGGTGTTGAGCACCAGTGGTGGGAGAAAGTGGCTGTGGGCCGGTTCAGGACCGGGCCGTCGTGGCACCGCGCTGGCATTTTCGGCCATGCGCTGGGTCATCAGCGCAGCAGTCTGTTTGAAGGCTTTGTACTGCAACAGACGGGCAAACAACAGATCTCGTTCTTCCAGTAGCGCCAGTTCTTCGTCTGGATCCGAGATCCCAGCCGGCAATAGCCGGGCGGTTTTGAGATCTAACAGGGTCGCTGCCACCACCATGAACGAGCTGGTTTCATCCAGTGCATCAACCGTGGACTCAATGGTGCGCACATAGGCCAGGAACTCGTCGGTGACCTCCGCCAGGGCGACTTCGGTCACCTCCAGGCGTTTGCGGGCGATCAGTGACAACAACAGATCAAAGGGTCCCTCAAAATTTTTCAGGCGAAGCTGAAAACCGCCATGGTCGGTCTCCTCGAAGTCTTCGGGGTGCGCTGTAGTGGTGAGGGCATCGCCGGAGAGTTCGGCGAGGCTCACGGTGCACCACCACGACAGATCAGCTCCCGGGCCAGTTGCCGATAGGCCTGAGCACCCGGGTGGTTGTGGGCGAAAGTGGTGATCGGTTCTGCTGCCACCGTGGCGTCGGCAAATTTAATCGTCCGGGAGATGACGGTTTCGAAAACCTTATCGTCAAAGGCTTCAACGAGTCGACCGACTACTTCTTTGGAGTGCAGAGTACGCGCATCGAACATGGTGGCCAACACACCGTCGATTTCGAGGTCGGGGTTGATGCGGTCTTGAACCTTCTCAATCGTTTCTACCAGCAGAGCCACCGCGCGCAGTGCGAAGAATTCTGCGGTCAACGGGATGATGACACCGTGGGAGGCGGCCAGCGCGTTGACGGTCAGCAATCCGAGCGAGGGCTGACAGTCAATGATGATCACATCGTAGTCATCGCGTACCTGGCGCAGTGCCCGTTCGAGCACTTGTTCACGAGCCACCTCGTTGACCAGTTGCACTTCAGCAGCCGACAAGTCAATATTGGCCGGCAAGAGGTCAATATTCTCGTGTCGGGTGGGGATGATGGCATCGCGAGCAGTGATGTCTCGCTCCATCATCACGTTGTACACGGTCAGATCCATCTCGTGGGGATTGGTCCCGAAGCCTGCCGAAAGCGCACCTTGCGGGTCAAAGTCGACCATCAGCACCTTTCGCCCGTATTCAGCCAACGCTGCTCCAAGGTTGATCGACGAGGTAGTTTTGCCGACCCCACCTTTTTGGTTGACCATCGCAATGATACGTGCCGGACCGTGGGTTTCGAGTGCCGGGGGGTTGGGGAAGTCGTGTTTAGGGCGGCCGGTGGGCCCCATCACCGGTTCTCCGGTGACCATCATGACGGGTAACGGTTGCTGTTGGTCGTTCACGGTCTAGACAGCTCCTGCAAAACTTCTGGTGTATGATCTCCCCGGGGTTAGTGACCCTCGAAAATTCTTCTAACACTACCCTAATGGGAAAGTCGCAGTTTAGCCGTTGTTCACTCTCTTTCTCGGCGAGCCTTGAGGTTAAAGTGCAACCTGAAGGTATACACTTTAGGACCTCATCGCCCGCGGGTGCGCGGTCGCATATACCTCGCGCAAACTCTCAGCGGTGACCAACGTATATACCTGTGTGGTGGTCACGGAAGCGTGTCCCAACAGTTCCTGGACCACCCGCACATCAGCTCCCCCAGATAATAAGTGGGTCGCAAACGAGTGTCGCAACGTGTGTGGCGACACCTCGTCGGTGAGCTGGACCCGTTGGGCGGCTTTTTTCAAAATGGTCCACCCAGATTGGCGAGAGAGCCGGGAACCGCGCAGATTGACAAACAGTGCCGCTGTGCCCCTCCCCCGGGAGACGATGCCCGGGCGTCCCCGACGCAACCAAGCGTCTAATGCCCGGTAGGCGTAGGATCCCAGCGGCACGATGCGTTCTTTGGATCCTTTGCCGAACAGTCGCACCACCGGTTGGGAGGTGCCATCCAGAGCCTGGACAATATCGTCAACATCCAGGGCCACCGCTTCAGAAATCCGGGCTCCGGTCGCGTAGAGAAATTCCAGCAGCGCCCGGTCCCGTAGCCCAGCCGGGGTATCCGGTGAGGGTGCTTCCAACAGACGGGCAACCTCGTCGATGCTCAGAGCTTTCGGCAGGCTCTGTTCCAGGCTGGGTGGCGAAACCTCGCGAGCCGGATCGTGGTCCACCAACCCTTCGACCGCCCAGAATTCGTGTGCCCCGCGCACGGCGGCGAGCATCCGCGCTGCCGAACGGGCCACCACTGCGGTCTCGCCATCGGCCCCGGTGCGGATGGTTTGTAAGAACCCGGTGACGTGATGGGTGGTGACCTGGCTGATGTCGTTCAGCCCCTGGGAGACCAGATAGTTCACGTAGCGAGTCAAGTCATGTTCGTATGCTTTCAGAGTGTTCTCCGATAGGCCCCGTTCAATACTCACCGCATCGAGGTACCGCTGGGCTGGGGTGCTTAAACCTGCCGGGTACTCGCGCGGATCAAGCACCGCTACGACCCAACCACTTATCATCCAGCTCGCGCACCGGCCAGGATGGCTGGGTTGAACCCACGGTGTAACTCATCACCGCCATGATGGTGTTGGCATTGTGAATCTCGCCGGCCAGTACTGCCTGAATGACCCGGTCACGGTCCACCCAGTGCAGTTGCATCCCCACCTCTTCGGCGTGTAGCTCCGCCCGGTTCTCTTCGGGAATCTGGGCCACTTCGCGCGCCAGAAAGATTCGGGTCCCTTCGGTCGAGGCCCCGGAGGTGGAGAAATGATCCACCAGAATCTGCCAGTCTTTGGCTTCCAGGCCAGCCTCTTCGGCCAGTTCCCGTTGGGCTGCGGCTACCAGCGATTCGCCGCAGACGTCCAAGAGCCCGGCCGGGATTTCCCAGCAGAACGTGGACACCGGGTGACGGTATTGGCGCACCATCGCCACCTGATCCCGGTCGTTGAGTGCCAGGACCGCCACTGCCCCGGGATGGGCCATATATTCTCGGGTCAGTTCCTGGCGTTTGCCGCCGGCGTCCAGCTCGAAAGTATCGCGTCGGATATCCCAGACCACCCCGTGGAAAGCAGTTTCCCGGTGCCTCACCGGCGCCCGGTAGCTCTGATCCACACAGTCCTGGGTCTGGTTGGCGCGCTGATCTTCGTCACGGTTCTTCACGATTTCTCGAATCCTCTCTAGCACCGGGGTCTGACGGAGCGCCCGGGGTTCACTGAGTGAGTTAGTCGCAAAGTTGCGACTGGTCTAGTAGCTCGCGGGCGTGTTCCTGCGCCGAGGAGGAGTCAGCATGCCCGGCAAGCATGCGGGCCAGTTCTTCAACTCGTTCCCGACGGGTCAGTTCCTGTACATCCGAGGTCGTCACCCCGGCCGCGGTATCGGGATTCTTCGTGACTTTCAGGTGGTGATCTGCCCAAGCTGCCACCTGTGGCAGGTGAGTCACCACAATGACTTGAACCCGACGAGCCAGGGCGGCCAGACGTTGTCCAATCTGTACGGCGGCCTCTCCCCCGACCCCGGCATCAATCTCGTCAAAAACGAAGGTCGGGACCGGGTCGGTATCGGCCAGTACCAGCTCGAGTGCCAGCATGACGCGGGAGAGCTCGCCTCCGGAAGCACCTTTGCCCAGTGGCACCGGGTCGGAGCCGGGGTGGGGCCGTAGCAGAATGGCTACATCATCTGCTCCAGAGGGCCCGAAGGTCTCTAACGGGCTGACCCGGACCGTCAGTTCGGCGGTGGGCATCAACAACCCGTGCAGTTCGTCCGTAACTTTCTCCGATAGCATCTCACCGGCACCCAGGCGCAGGGAGCGGAGCTGTTCTGCTCCCTGCGTGACGGCCTGGTGGAGCTGTTGTTCTTCGGTCTCAAGCTCTTCAATGCGACCGGTATCGCCCTGTAGCTCATCGAGTCGGGACCGGTGGTCCTGGGCCCAGGCCAGCACGTCTGTCAACTCGGGACCGTAGAGACGTTTCAGCCGATCCAGTTCAGCTCGACGCTCTTGGGCCTGGTCCAACGCGTGCGGGCCTTCATCATCGAGCCCGGCCAGATAGCTGGCCAATTCGGTAGAAATATCGGCAAGCTGGATCCCCACTTCGCTCAGCCGTTGTGCGAGTTGCTGAAGCACCGGATCATCTCCCGGTGAACTCGCCAAGGACTGTCGAGCAGCCTCCACTAACACTTCTGCGCTGGGCGCATTCAGATCGGTGTCGTCTTCACCGGCCAGCCCGCCACGGGCGGTAGTTGCTGCGGACCTGAGGTCTTCAATATTTTCCAGTCGCGCAATGGTGGAAGCCAACTCTTGGTCTTCTGCCTCGGTGATCTCGGCCTCGTCGATCTCCTCCAGCGAGCGTTGCAGGTTCTCGGCCTCTAGTGCCCTGTCTTGGGCTTGGGCGCGTAGCGCCTGGAGTTCTTCTCGAACTGCGTTCCAGCGAGAGAAATTCTTCCGATAAGTCTCCAGCGTGTCTTTCAGCTCGGCTCCAGCAAAGGAATCCAGAGCTTGGCGTTGAGCGGTCGCAGAACGCAAGCGCAATTGTTCGGACTGCCCATGAATGGCGATGCAATGTTCGCCCACGGCTACCAACAAGCTCACCGGCACACTCCGGCCACCGGCGGTGGCCCGGGAGCGAGTGGATCCGGAGGATTCGGTCACTGTCCGGGAGACCAGCACCTGGACGTTGTCCTCCAACGGGTCTACAGAGCCACCAGCTTCTTCAACCAGCCCGGCCACGGGGTGATTCTCGGGCAGAATGAATTCAGCTTCCACCGCGGCCTTGCGGTCTCCGCGACGAATCAGCGACGCATCAGCCCGGCCTCCGAGCAACAGGTTCAACGCGGTGACAATCATCGTTTTCCCGGCCCCGGTTTCACCGGTCAGGGCAGTGAAACCCGGCCCGAGGTCGAGACCCCCGGATTCGATCACGCCCAGCGACGAAATGCCTAGGTGCTCTATCACGGTACTGGCCTCCCCTTTAGTCCTCGGACCGGTTTGACGTCCGGTCTGCTCGTAATTGCGCCCTGGTCACCAGCGGATTCTTCTCATCAGCTTTCGTCACCACCGGCAACTCGGTGGTGCGCGGCTCGGTGACTTCGACTTTGGGTGCCAAGTGGTGTGGCTCCACGACTTCAACCCCGGATGAGCCGGTGGAGGCTGCGGACTGACGACGCGCCAGGGATCGGGCGGCTATTTCTGCCCGATCGGCTTCTGAGATCGACCCACGCCATCCCTTGGTGGGAAGCTTGAACTTGCGGACCAGTCGTTCGGAGAAGGGCGTGTGCGACAGCCGTGCCAGGCGCACTGGCTGATCCGAGCGGGTGACTTCCACCCGAGCTGCCTGGGGTAGATCCACGGTTCGACGGCCATCGCACCACAGCACCCCGGCCTCATTGGTGCGTTGCAACACGTCCACGGACATGACCGAGCGCGGCGAAACGACCAGGGGCCGGGCAAAGAGCGCGTGGGCAGACAGTGGCACCATCAGCATCGTTTCGACTTCGGGCCAGACGACCGGTCCTCCGGCTGAGAAAGCATAGGCAGTCGAACCGGTCGGGGTAGCCATCACGACCCCGTCACATCCGAAGGTGGAGATCGGGCGATCATCGACCCCGATGACGACCTCGAGAGTGCGTTCGCGGTTGGATTTTTCGACCGAGGCTTCATTCAATGCCCACGTTCGGGCCACCAGCTGATCGTCAACTAAAACTCTGACATCGATGGTCATGCGCTCTTCAACGTCGTAAGCCTCTTCAGCCACCGCAGCCACGGTGGAGGGAATATCGGTGCGTTCAGATTCGGCCAAGAAGCCGATGTGGCCGAGGTTGACCGCCAGCAACGGCAGTTCGGTACCGCGCACCAGCTCAGCAGCGCGCAACACCGAACCGTCTCCGCCCAGCACCACGCACAGATCAATATCACCAAGCTGACCGGCATCTTCGAGAACGTCGGCCACCATGGTGCGACGGGGCACGGCCCCGGTGATAATGGCCTGATTGATCGCTTCGGCATCATCACGCATCATGACCGGTTGTAGCCCGTACGTTAACAGTTCGTCAGCAACATCGAGTCCGGATTGAATGGCATCTTCACGACCGGTGTGGGTCAGGATCAGAATCCTGCGTGGCGCCATTCCAATACCTCCAAACTCGCGCGTCTCGCTTCAGATCACTGTACCGTCTCACGGGATCAGCGTGTACTTTTCGGCCAGCACTCTGTGGAGAAAACATCGGCACTGACCCGGTCAGTCAACCGTTACTCTCCCCAGTCTACGTTTTGGCGTCGTACCCAGTCGGCAAGCGCGTCGGCCGAGACGGCGGAGGGCCTTTTCACGGCGTGACAGAAGAATTCCCGGTTGCCATCCTGTCCTGGCAAAGTGGATGCGCTGAGCCCGACCGGGTCGAGCCCATGCCGGGCAGCAGTATGCACCACGCGAGTCACCGCTTGCACTCGGGCCTGGGGGTCGGTCACCACTCCGGATTTGGGGAGTGCTTTCTTGCCGACCTCGAATTGTGGTTTGACCATCAGCATCACATCGGCGCCGTCGGCACACACTCCGGCCAGCGGTTCCAGCACCAAGGTCAGTGAGATGAATGATAGGTCGGAAACCACCACCTCCACGGACTCCCCGAGCGTTTCGAGGCTCAGCGCGCGAATGTTCAGGCCTTCATACACGCTCACCCGGGGGTCAACTCGCAGCCGTGGCACCAGCTGGTCATGGCCCACGTCCACCGCGTGCACGTGTCCAGCTCCATGGTGCAATAACACGTCGGTAAATCCTCCCGTGGAAGCTCCGGCATCCAGGCAGCTAGCGCCCTTGACGTCTATTCCGCGGAAAATGTCCAAAGCACCGGCCAGTTTATGCCCGGCCCGAGATGCCCACTGCTGCTGGTCGGCCTGGGATTCCACCGTATCGCCGGAGGCAACTTTTTTCCCGGGCTTATGTACCACCTGGCCGTTGACGGTGATCACCCCCTGGTGAATCAAGCCTGCCGCCTGGCTTCGGGTGGGTGCCAGCCCGGCACTAACCAAATAGTGGTCCAACCGTTGCACAGGTGTCGAGGTCACAGCGTGGGCCCTGCCGCATTCGGGTCGTTGAGATGATCCTGGAGCTGATCCAGCACCTGCTCGTATCGCTGACACTCGGTGGCGATGTCTTGGTCCTGGATCCCGTCGAGAGCTTGGAGAATCTCGAGTAACCTGGCATCCGTGAGTTCAACGTCGTCATTCATGGGCGCCCTCAACCAATTGTCCCAAATGATCAATGATCACGTCAGGTTGTTCTGTTCTCTCACGACCGGCTACGTCGGCTGGCTGGTGGATTCCGGTGGTCACCAGGGCCGCAGTAAATCCCGCCGCATGTGCACCTTTAATATCGGTATCGAGCCGGTCACCGACCATCAGCGGGCGGTTCATTCCCTGAGCTTGGGCGGCCAGCTGGAATAATTGCGGCTCCGGCTTGCCAGCCACCACATCGGGGCCTCTGCCCACGGCCTGGGTGACCGCTCCAATCAGCGATCCGTTGCCGGGAGCGATGCCTTGTTCTTGAGGGATCGTCAGGTCCAAATTGGTAGCCACCCAGAAGGCGCCCCGGTGGATTGCGAAGCTCGCTTCGGCGAGATTCTTCCACCCGATTCCGGGGTCGAAACCTTGAATGACCGCCTCAGGCTGCTGGCTCGCGTGGTCCACCACCTGAAATCCCGCCTGTACTACCGCCTGTCGCAGACTGTCCGAACCGACGACGAAGACCGTTGCTCCGGGCTGTTGTTCTGCGCGCAGTATTTCAACACCGGCTTGAGCTGAGGAGTACACGTGTGCTGGCGCGGCGTGGACGCCGAGCTTCTGGAGTTTCGCTACCACGGCCTCGGTAGATTTCGAGGCGTTATTGGTGACGAAGCCCACGGCCACACCGTGGTCGATGAGATCATTGAGGATCTCGGCTCCGGAAATCAACTGGTCCCCGGCATAGACCACCCCGTCGAGATCACAGAGGAGCCCATCGTGTCCGTCACGAAGTTTCATCGGCGTAGGTTTCCTTGTCCCGAGTGTTTTTTCTGGGGGCGGGGACTTTTATCTGGCGCTGGCTCAAAATCTTCACCGAGGTCGATGATCGCTGGATCATCATCAGTCACCGAGAACCCGAGTGCTGATTCCGCTCGAGCGGTGCGTTGGCGCCACAGACGCGCTTCGCGCTCTTGTCCTGCGTTCTCTAATGCGTCCGCGTAAGCCGTAAATAGTCGCGGACTATAGCTAAAGGCCTTGTGCCGATCTAGTTCCGGAATCTGGAGCGCTGCAACGGCTTCCTGAGCGCGGCCGAGGTCCTGCAAGATCCCGGAGACCACGATAGCAAGTTCGACCCGGACACGTTTGGTTAGTTTTTCTCGGTTGACTTCCGCGGCGGTTTGGAGTGCTTTTTCGCCACGCCCCAGGGCACGCTCACAGTCCACGATCTCCGGAATATGGGTATCGTCTCCCGAAATACGTCGATACGTCCGGAACTCGCGTAGCGCATCCTGATATTTCTCTGCTTCGTAGGCGGTGATCCCGACTGCTTCCCTGACCACCCCGATGCGACCGCCACGGCTGGAGGCGGCGCGTGCGTGGTCAAAGGCGAGCTCGGGGTCTGCTTCTAAGTACCGGGCGGCCATCACCAAGTGCTTGGCGACCTTGACGCGGTTGTGCTCTTCTAAAGCCGCTAGTTCGCGGGTGACAGCCCCGTCCAGTTCCCGTCCGGTGACATCTCCGTCAATCTGTGGCTCCCGTGGGCGGTCCTTGCGCGGTCCCCGAACAGATCGCTGCCCGTGATGCCCACGCCCACGGTTTGGGTGTGACCGACCACCGTGGTTGTTGTGACGGTGCGGGCGCTGGCCTCCGTGGTCACGTCGTGGGGAGGACTGCTGTTCTGAATGTTCTGTCACTAACGAGCCGTTCTAACGATCGAAAATACCTTGTTACACGTCGGAGTTAGTCTACTAGAAAGCCACCGGTGTTGTTCGGTCAGACGAGGCCGGCTGAGCCACTGATCGGTTGAGAAACATCCTCAGGAACTGAAATCACTGTGCTCGCCACTCGCGCTTCTTCAACAGCGTGCACAGCAGACGTTAAAGCACACATTTCACGGTCGCTGTCGCCGTACCGAAGGACCAACGACCGTGAAATGTCAGCGTGGAGACTCGCTACAGTAGCTTGTTCGGTTGCCCCAGAAGGTCAACCACCTCGGCAAGGAACAACGCCGCAGGATACCCATCGTTCAACCGGTGATCCACCGTCAAACTCAAGGGCAACTCGTGGCGCCACACGAAGCCTGACCCAAACCGTGTCGGCACTTCACGAACCCGACCAATTCCCAAAATCGCTGACTGTGGCGGGTTAATGATGGGGGTGAAGAAATCAATTCCTTGCCCACCAAGTGCAGTGATGGAAAAAGTTCCTCCATCAAAGTCATCAGCGCCCAGGTCCTGGTCACGCGCACGTGTGGCCAGTTCCCGCGTGGTCTCTGCCATCTCGGCCAGCCCGAGGCGTTCGGCGTTGTGGATCACCGGAACAACGAGCCCGTCCTCGAGTGCCACCGCAAAACCTAGGTTGATCACGCCCGGATCGACGATGGAGTCGTCTTCCAGTCGGGAATTCAACAACGGATGGTGCCCGAGAGCGGCCGCTACCGCCCGCAGAACGGCGTCCATGTAGGACGGTTTCGTCACTCCGCCACCGACATCACCCCGGAAGGTTTCAAAGTCCGTGATATCCGCTGTGGTCGTCAGCGTATATTGTGCGGTGTCGGACAGGCTGGCGTGCATCCGATCGGCAATGACTTTACGTAACCGTGGGATTTTCTCCCGCGTTTCGCCTTCTGGTGAGACGCCACCGGCTTCGGCCGTACTTGGTTGCTCCTGGGCTTGGTCATCGGCAGGTGCAGCGTCGCGACCTTCGATAACGTCTCGGACGTCTTGGGTCACAATCCGGCCTGAGGTTCCGCTGCCGTCGATCTGAGCAAGGTCGATGTCGTGTTCTTTGGCCAGTTTGCGGGCCAAAGGAACCACCCCGGTGATGCGACCGGATTTCTTGCGAGCTTCTTCAATCCCTCGCGGTGCACCCGCATCATGCGAGGTGTTCTCGCTGGTGCGCCGCTCAGATTCTGTCGGTGATGTCGAAGTGGTCTCAGACGGTGACTCATCCCCGTCCTGAGGCGCTGCCTGTTGCTGCATCGCACCATCACCCACGACGCACAGCACAGTGTTAACCTCAACGGTGTCGTCTACGTCAACCAAAATTTCCTGAACGGTTCCCGCTGTTGGAGAGCTGACATCGTCGGTGACTTTGGCAGCTTCTATTTCAACGAGAGGTTGGCCAGCTTCTACTTCGTCGCCAACACTGACATACCACTGCGTGACGGTACCTTCACCCATTGACATGCCCCACTGTGGGAGCTTGATTTCAGTCGTCACAACGGCCCCTCTCATTCCATGGTTTGGTGTACGGCCGCAACGATGCGGTCGGCGTTCGGATATAGCGGTTTTTCCATCGACTGCGCGTATGGAATGTGAGTGTGCGGAGTGGTCACTCGCTGGATCGGTGCTTCCAGGTCCCAGAAACCTTCTTGGACAACTTCGGCCGAGATCTGTGAAGCAATCGAGGAAAAGTCATGACATGGGTCGGCCACAACAAGCTTTCCTGTCTTGGCGACAGAGGTCAGAATCGCTTCCAGGTCCAGAGGCAAAATCGATCGCGGGTCCAAGATCTCGGCGTCAATTCCTTCGTCGGCTAGTTGATTTGCTGCAGCCTCGGCAGCACCCAGTGCCCCGGCAACCGTCACGATGGTGACGTCTGAGCCTTCCCGTTTGATATCGGCCCGGCCCAAGGGAATCGTGAATTCCTCGTCGGCATCCGGAACTTCGCCACGTACACCGGTACGGGTGAAATCTTCCAGGACCACCACCGGATCGTCGGTTTGGATTGCTTGACGCAACAGCCCGTACATGTCTCTGGGCGTGGACGGCGCAATAATCTTCAGCCCGGGAATGGTTGCAAGGGTAGAAATCGGACGATCCGAGTGCTGGGCTGCGTTGCCCACGTTATAAATCATGGGCATCCGGATTGTTATGGGTAGCGATGCTTGACCACCGTAGATATATGTGGATTTCGAAATAATGGACACCAGTTGGTCCATGGCAACGTAGATGAACGGTGCAATTTCAATTTCGACGATGGGTCGCATCCCAACCATCGCAGCGCCCGCTCCAGTGCCAACGTAGCCATTCTCTGAAATGGGAGCGTCCCGAACACGTTCTAACCCGAACTGCTCTGAGAGTTTGCCATTCTTGTTCCCCGTTGTTCCGGTAATGTTCCAAGACACGTCCAAGCCCATGAGGAACACGTTCTCATCACGGGCCATCTCGTCACGTTGTGCTTCGACGATAGCGTCGAGATATGTCAAAGTACGCATTGCCTGTATCCTCTTCTCACACAGCTAGTGTCGAATCTCGACGGGTTCGGTGAATAGGTGGGTGAACGCCTCATCCGCCGATGGCTCCGGCGAGGCTTTGGCAAATTCAACCGCTTCATTGACTTCATCGATAATCGCTTCATCAATGCTGTCTAAATCAGCAATATTCAGACCGAATTCCTCAGCCTTATCACGGAACAGGACCAGGGGATCACGGTTCTCTCGCCACTCGTCGATCTCTTCGTCGTCCCGATATTCCTCAACGGGCAACCCAATCGCATGGTTCTCGAAACGGTAGGTGCGAGTCTCCACCAGCGAGGGTCCTTCACCGGACCGTGCCCGATCAACCGCTGTCTTGACCGCCTCATACACAGCCATGAACTCTTGTCCGTCAACAACAACGCCCGGCATATCGTAAGCCACGGAGCGGGCAGCGATTGATTCCGATGCCACTACCTTTCCCCAGGAGGTAAACTCACCATAACCGTTATTCTCACAGACGTACACGACGGGCAGATCCCAGATCGAGGCGATGTTGAGAGCCTCATGAAATGCACCTTCATTGGAAGCACCATCACCAAAGAAACATAAGGTGACCTGGTCTTTCCCCTGCAATTTCGTGCCCAACCCGGCGCCGGTAGCGACAGGCAGTCCGGACCCAACGATCGAGGTCTCCCCGAGCGACCCAACGGAGAAATCAGACAGGTGCATCGACCCGCCCTTACCTTCGTTAACACCGTCCACGCGGCCGAATAATTCAGCCATCAGCCCCTTGATATCGGCGCCTTTGCCGATAGGGTGCCCGTGTGACCGGTGTGTACCAACCATATAATCGGTCTCTTCAAGAGCTAAACACGACCCGACAATAGAGGCCTCTTGCCCCGCCGAAGTGTGAAACGCTCCATAAAGCTGACCATCAAGTAATAAATCTTTTGTTACTTCTTCAAACTGCCGAATTCGACTCATCCGCCGATAGGCTTCGATGAGCCGGTCCTCCTCGAGTTTCATGTTCCCGCCCCTCAACGTTTCCGCCTGAGGAAAGTCACCACGGAAACGTTCCGATGTGCAACTTGGACATTCAACTTTATCAGTAAATCGTTATCTAAACGCTCTACCGATATATTTAATATTACCAGGGCCACGCCCTCTGGGCCGACAGTTGAGGTGCTGATGCCCACAGCAACAACACGTCAAGAGCACTCAGGGAACGCGTTGCATTACCAAGAAACGCGCGGAAGTGATCGCCGTAGCATGAAGTCGGATAGAAACGACTGGACACTAGCTCATTGCGCCCGGGTAGCGGTCAGTGACAAACAATGATTGGAAGAGACTACAACAGATACACATAAAATAGCACAGTCCGAAGCACTGGCACTTTTTTAGCGCTGAATACGTACCTGCGTACCTGAACACCTCGATCAGGTGTTTGGTGGGTTAAATGGTGGTCGGGGACGAACAGAGCCTGGGCGGTGGTGGCGTCGTTGTCACCGGTGTGGTCTGTTCGTCCCCGACCGTGTAATGATTGTCCGGCGGTGTCCTACTCTCCCACACACTCCCGTGTGCAGTACCATCGGCGCTGTAGGTCTTAGCTTCCGGGTTCGGAATGGGACCGGGCGTTTCCCCTACGCTATAACCACCGTAACTCTTCTCACCAACCCCCAGGGGGTGGGGGTGGGAAACCTTGTCTTCGATTGTGTGGGCCTGTGTGTTTCACACACGGCGGTGTTAGTTGGGGTAATCCCATAGTGGACGTTGGCATGGTTGTGCTGGGCTAGAACACGTTGGGTGTCGTGTTTTTTGTGTGTGCCGTGAGTGTTTGCTCGTGATCACCCTGACAGGCCACCCCCGGTAGGGGTGGTGTCGTGTCAGGGTGTGGTGTTGTCTCTGGCTTACCATCTCACACCCCAGACCCGTGATCCTCCACCAACCCCCGGCGGGCGGGGAGTGGTTTGTGGTTGGTTGGGGGTGTTTGTAAGTCTTTGGTCTATTAGTACCGGTCAGCTCAACACGTCGTCAGTCCGTGCTTACACACCCGGCCTATCAACCCAGTCATCTACTGGGAACCTCTCACACCACAAGGGTGTCAGGAGAATTCATCTTGAAGCAAGCTTCCCGCTTAGATGCTTTCAGCGGTTATCTATCCCGAACGTAGCCAATCAGCCATGCACCTGGCGGTACAACTGACATACCAGAGGTTCGTCCGTCCCGGTCCTCTCGTACTAAGGACAGCCCTTCTCAATTCTCCACCGCGCGCAGAGGATAGGGACCGAACTGTCTCACGACGTTCTGAACCCAGCTCGCGTACCGCTTTAATGGGCGAACAGCCCAACCCTTGGGACCAACTCCAGCCCCAGGATGCGACGAGCCGACATCGAGGTGCCAAACCATGCCGTCGATATGAACTCTTGGGCAAGATAAGCCTGTTATCCCCGAGGTACCTTTTATCCGTTGAGCGACGACCGTTCCACAACGAGTCGCCGGATCACTAGTCCCAACTTTCGTTCCTGCTCGACCTGCCAGTCTCACAGTCAAGCTCCCTTGTGCACTTACACTCAACACCTGATTGCCAACCAGGCTGAGGGAACCTTTGGGCGCCTCCGTTACCATTTAGGAGGCAACCGCCCCAGTTAAACTACCCATCAGGCACTGTCCCTGAACCGGATCACGGTCCGAAGTTAGATATTCACTATGACCAGAGTGGTATTTCACACAACGACTCCACTACCACTAGCGTGCTAGCTTCACAGTCTCCCACCTATTCTACACAAGCCACACCGAACACCAATACCAAACTATAGTGAAGGTCTCGGGGTCTTTCCGTCCTTCTGCGCGTAACGAGCATCTTTACTCGTACTGCAATTTCACCGAGTTCACAGTTGAGACAGCGGGGAAGTCGTTACTCCATTCGTGCAGGTCGGAACTTACCCGACAAGGAATTTCGCTACCTTAGGATGGTTATAGTTACCACCGCCGTTTACTGGGGCTTAACTTCACCACGTCGCCCACAAAGGGCTAATAGCTCCGCTTAACCTTCCAGCACCGGGCAGGAGTCAGTCCATATACATCGTCTTACGACTTCGCATGGACCTGTGTTTTTGATAAACAGTCGCTTCCCCCTGGTCTCTGCGGCCCCTACCCCCTCCACCCAGCACGTGGGTGTCAAGGTCGAGGCCCCCCTTCTTCCGAAGTTACGGGGGCATTTTGCCGAGTTCCTTAACTATGATTCTCTCGATCGCCTTAGTATTCTCTACCTGACTACCTGAGTCGGTTTAGGGTACGGGCAATGTCAACCTCGCGTCGATGCTTTTCTTGGCAGCATAGGATCACCAGATCTCCCACCACGTGGGAGCCCATCACGTCTCAGACACACACAGAGCGGATTTACCAACCCTGCATCCTACACGCTTAGACCAGGACCATTCCACTGCCTGGCCCGGCTACCTTCCTGCGTCACACCTGTTAACACGCTTGCCTCACCAGTTCAGGTCCCACGCTCACCAACCACGTCACCCCGAAAGGTGATCCAGGAAGGCTCGGGTGGTTAGTATCACCAGCTCAGCAGGGACGGTCTACCACTGGTACGGGAATATCAACCCGTTATCCATCGACTACGCCTGTCGGCCTCGCCTTAGGTCCCGACTAACCCAGGGAAGATGAACTTGACCCTGGAACCCTTAGTCATCCGGCGGAAGGGTTTCTCACCCTCCTATCGCTACTCATGCCTGCATTCTCACTCGCACGCTCTCCACAACCGTTCACACGACTGCTTCACCACACGCACGACGCTCCCCTACCCAACCCACCACACGGTGGTTTGTCACAGTTTCGGCGGTATGCTTAAGCCCCGCTACATTGTCGGCGCAAAATCACTTGACCAGTGGGCTATTACGCACTCTTTCAAGGGTGGCTGCTTCTAAGCCAACCTCCTGGTTGTCTCAGCAACTTCACATCCTTTTCCACTTAGCACACGCTTAGGGGCCTTAACCGATGATCTGGGCTGTTTCCCTCTCGACCATGAAGCTTATCCCCCACAGTCTCACTGCCACGCTCTCACTCACCAGCATTCGGAGTTTGGCTGACGTCAGTAACCTTGTCGGGCCCATCAGCCAACCAGTAGCTCTACCACCAGCAAGAAACACGCAACGCTGCACCTAAATGCATTTCGGGGAGAACCAGCTATCACGGAGTTTGATTAGCCTTTCACCCCTACCCACAGCTCATCCCCTCCATTTTCAACTGAAGTGGGTCCGGTCCTCCACGTGCTCTTACACACGCTTCAACCTGGCCATGGGTAGATCACTCCGCTTCGGGTCCAGAACACGCGACTCACCGCCCTATTCAGACTCGCTTTCGCTACGACTACCCCACACGGGTTAACCTCGCCACGCATCACTGACTCGCAGGCTCATTTTGCAAAAGGCACGCTCTCACACCCCACAGGACGCTCGAACGGATTGTAAGCACATGGTTTCAGGTACTCTTTCACTCCCCTCCCGGGGTACTTTTCACCATTCCCTCACGGTACTGATCCACTATCGGTCAATAGGAAGTATTTAGACTTACCAGGTGGTCCTGGCAGATTCACACGGGACTCCACGAACCCCGTACTACTCGGGAAAACACCAAAGCCCGGCCAACGCGTTACCACTACGGGACTCTCACCCACTACGGTGTAGCATCCAAACTACTTCGCATACACGCAACCATCACTCGCCAGCCCGGTAGAACCAGCACAGCGCATCCCACAACCCCTAGCACGCAACCACTACCGTGTATCACACGCACCAGGTTTAGCCTCATCCACGTTCGCTCGCCACTACTAGCAGAATCATTATTATTTTCTCTTCCTGCAGGTACTGAGATGTTTCACTTCCCCACGTTCCCTCCAACTGGCCTATACATTCAACCAGCGGTCACGCACCACCACGATGCGCGGGGTTACCCCATTCGGACATCCTGGCATCAACGCTCGGTTATCAACTCCACCAGGCTTATCGCAGATTCCCACGTCCTTCATCGGCTCCTATTACCAAGGCATCCACCATGCGCCCTTCACAACTTACAAACACCACCAACCCCCACAACCCAACACAACGAAGGAATCACAGGGGGCAACCGATGGCGCCACACGTAAGCCACAAAACAAGCAACACCAACACCACACACAACACCACAACAGCATCATGCGATGGTGACTGGACACACAAAACAAACAACTAAAGCAACCACAAAGAAACACCACCACAACCACCAACCCCAACAGGCCAATGATCGCAGCACAAACTCGTGCTCTTTGCAGCACAACCACAACACCACAAACCGCAGTGTCATGATAGATGCTCACGTCCACTATGCAATTACCACAACAACACCCCACCCACCCCCATCACCACCAACACGATGACAACAAGAGCAGACAGGCCACCAGGGAACAATTACCCCATAACCCAACAGTGCACCAAACACACCAGAACACCACCAGCAACCACCACACTCCACGAACCACACCACACACAACACGCGGCGCGGAACAGTACTAATAGCAGCAACCAGCCATGCCCACAGCATGACCCCCACACAACCAGGGATTCATTGATGATCCACCCAAACAGCACCCTGGCACCAACACCACAACAGCATCAGTCACCACACCAGGGCACCAACAAAAACACTGAGAAAAAAACTTTCTCCTTAGAAAGGAGGTGATCCAGCCGCACCTTCCGGTACGGCTACCTTGTTACGACTTAGTCCCAATCGCCAGTCCCACCTTCGACGGCTCCCCCCACAACGGTTAGGCCACCGGCTTCGGGTGTTACCAACTTTCGTGACTTGACGGGCGGTGTGTACAAGGCCCGGGAACGTATTCACCGCAGCATTGCTGATCTGCGATTACTAGCGACTCCGACTTCATGGGGTCGAGTTGCAGACCCCAATCCGAACTGAGACCAGCTTTAAGGGATTAGCTCAACCTCACAGTATCGCAACCCTCTGTACCGGCCATTGTAGCATGCGTGAAGCCCAAGACATAAGGGGCATGATGATTTGACGTCATCCCCACCTTCCTCCGAGTTGACCCCGGCAGTCTCCTATGAGTCCCCAACCAAATGCTGGCAACATAGAACGAGGGTTGCGCTCGTTGCGGGACTTAACCCAACATCTCACGACACGAGCTGACGACAACCATGCACCACCTGTACACCAGCCCAAAAAGGGAAGAACCATCTCTGGAACGATCCGGTGTATGTCAAGCCTTGGTAAGGTTCTTCGCGTTGCATCGAATTAATCCGCATGCTCCGCCGCTTGTGCGGGCCCCCGTCAATTCCTTTGAGTTTTAGCCTTGCGGCCGTACTCCCCAGGCGGGGCACTTAATGCGTTAGCTACGGCGCGGAAAACGTGGAAATATCCCCCACACCTAGTGCCCAACGTTTACGGCATGGACTACCAGGGTATCTAATCCTGTTCGCTCCCCATGCTTTCGCTCCTCAGCGTCAGTAACAGCCCAGAGACCTGCCTTCGCCATCGGTGTTCCTCCTGATATCTGCGCATTCCACCGCTACACCAGGAATTCCAATCTCCCCTACTGCACTCCAGTCTGCCCGTACCCACTGCAAACTCAGAGTTAAGCCCTGAGCTTTCACAGCAGACGCGACAAACCGCCTACGAGCTCTTTACGCCCAATAATTCCGGATAACGCTCGCACCCTACGTATTACCGCGGCTGCTGGCACGTAGTTAGCCGGTGCTTCTTCTGCAGGTACCGTCACCAAAGCTTCTTCCCTGCTGAAAGAGGTTTACAACCCGAAGGCCGTCATCCCTCACGCGACGTCGCTGCATCAGGCTTGCGCCCATTGTGCAATATCCCCCACTGCTGCCTCCCGTAGGAGTCTGGGCCGTGTCTCAGTCCCAGTGTGGCCGGTCACCCTCTCAGGCCGGCTACCCGTCGAAGCCTTGGTAGGCCATTACCCCACCAACAAGCTGATAGGCCGCGAGTCCATCCAAAACCGCAAAAACTTTCCACAACCAACCATGCGGTCAGAAGTCATATCCAGTATTAGACCCAGTTTCCCAGGCTTATCCCAGAGTCAAGGGCAGGTTACTCACGTGATACTCACCCGTTCGCCACTAATCCACCACAGCAAGCTGTAGCTTCATCGTTCGACTTGCATGTGTTAAGCACGCCGCCAGCGTTCATCCTGAGCCAGGATCAAACTCTCCAAAACAAGAACAACAAAAATGAAGTCACGCCCCAGAAAGAACGATCAAAAGGCAGGCCGGAAAAACCCACCACTGGCCAAACCACAACCCCAAAACCAACGAGGCAAAAAAGAGGCCATGGCAACCAAACAAAAAAAATTTGGCATCAACAAACTTGGCACACTATCGAGTTATCAAACAACCGTTCGTAGAAACAGAAGAAGAGGTTTTCAACTTCCCATTTCTCAGGGTTTCCACGATAGTCACTCGATGTTCACCTCGTCAAATCAGATCTTCACCTGATTTTCAGAAGCAAATTCGAACCCAACGTGGAAGAGAACCGGATTCGTAGTTTAGCAGATGATCTCTCTGCGTTGCAAATTCTGTTCTCGATGCTGTCTCTTCTTGGCCGCTCGTTCAGCGGGCTTGGTCTCTGACAGCAATGAATACTTTACACACACCTCGTGCAAAAAACAAAATCGGCGGAATCGTCGGGTTCTACCGCATGATTCCGCCGATTTTAGGCTGATAGCGACGGTGTGCGAAAACTATTTTCTGTGACCCCGCTCTCGCGTTGGGGTTAGTCAGCTGGTTCTTTCGCCCTAGAGCGCGCTGAGGTCCACGAAGGCTAGATTCTTCTTGCCTCGACGCACGAAGAGGTACTTCCCATGCAGGGCCTTTTCGGCCCCAAACTGCTCTTCGGGGTCGGGAATTTTCTCGTTATTGACGGAGGCGCCACCATCGCTGACGGTTCGCCGTGCCGAGGACCTGGATTTTTCCAGGCCTGTAGCAACGAGCAAGTCAACTATGGTGAGCGCGGAAGAGTCCAGGGCTCCTGGCTCGGGCCGTGGTAGTTCGGCACCTGCCGCAGCTAAGGTCTGCTCGTCAATATGAGCCAATTCGCCGCGGCCGAAGAGCGCAGCCGAAGCGTCAATGACCTGTCGGGTTTGTTCTTCGCCGTGCACCAGACTAGTCACCAACCATGCCAAAATTTTCTGGGCCTCACGCAAATGTGGTTGCTCTTTGACCTTCGTCTCATAGTCTGCAATCTGATCCCGGGTGAGGAACGTGAAGACTTTCAACCGGTCGATCACGTCTGCATCGGCGGTATTGAGCCAGAACTGGTAGAAGGTGTAGGGCGAACACATCTCAGGATCGAGCCAGATCGCATTGCCTTCAGATTTACCGAATTTGGTGCCGTCCGCGTTGGTGATCAACGGAGTCCCGAAGGCGTGGACATGTTGACCTTCAACTTTGCGGACCAACTCGGTTCCGGAGGTGAGGTTTCCCCACTGGTCAGAACCACCGGTTTGTAGCACGCAACCGTAACGACGGTAGAGCTCCAGAAAGTCGTAGCCCTGCAAGATCTGGTAGGAGAACTCGGTGTAGGAGATGCCTTCTTCAGATTCGAGTCTCTTGGCTACGATCTCTTTTTTGATCATGGTTCCCACGCGGAAGAACTTACCAATATCGCGTAAGAAATCCAGGGCCGAAAGCTGCCCGGTCCAGTCCAGGTTGTTCACCATGGTGGCGACATTGTCTCCGGCGTCGAACTCCAGATAGTTCGAAACCTGGTCTTGCAGAGAATTGACCCACTCGGCCACGAGGGCCTTATCGTTCAGAGTCCGTTCTGTGGTTTGTCGCGGGTCTCCGATCAGTCCGGTGAATCCTCCGACCAACGCCAGGGGTTTGTGTCCCGCCAGCTGCAGTCGGCGCATCACCAGCAGTTGAACCAGGTGTCCAAGATGAAGCGACGCTGCTGTCGGGTCGAAGCCACAATAGTAGGTGATGGGTTCTCCAGCAAGCACTTTTTCCAGTGCTTGTTCATCGGTACTCACATGTGCCAGTCCTCGCCACTTCAGCTCCTGCCAAATATTGTCAAAGGACGGATCATTGGCTTGTGGCACGGAAATTTCACCTGGAGTAGTCACACACCACAACATACCAGTTTCTATCTGGACTCTGGTGCATCTTCCCCACAGTCAGTGCTTGGAGTAGTTAGGCTCAGGCTGTTTCAACGGCGTGACAGTGTTGTTCCAATGGTGCGGGAAGCTCCTCGGGATCGTCGGTGGTGATCATCCGTAAAATTTGGGTGGCTCGGGTCATGGCCACGTAGAGGTCACCGATCGAGCCCTCGGCTTCGGCCACGATCTGTTGGGGCTCGACGATCACCACGGCGTCGTATTCGAGTCCCTTGGATTCATAGGCTGTCACCAGGACCAGATCCCGGTCGTGACGCAGTCCTTGTCCCCACCAGATGCGCTCAGGAAAGGCCGAGGACAAGTTCTGACCGGTCGTGTCAATGAGTGCCTCGGGCACCACGACGGCGATCAGTGCCGCGGGCAGGTCGGTGGCCAACCGATTAATCACCTCATGCAGATGCCTGTCTCGATCACCAACACCAACAACATCAATACGTGGACGGTCCTCACCGGCGCGGAGCGCTTTCGGAGTGGAGATGTTCGCCCCGTGACGGGTGGCAACTTCGGCGGCCAAGTCGGCAATGGTGGCCGGTGTTCGGTAGTTCACGCTCAGTTCCATCTCGCGGGTCGCCTGATCCGCGAAGGGCTCCAGACGTTGCCGCCACGTGGTGGTGTCGGCGTTGGAGGACTGCGCAATATCGCCAACGATGGTGAAAGACTTGATCGGACATCGGCGGAACAGCACCCGCCACTGCATCGGGGTCAATTCTTGACCTTCATCCACAATGACGTGCCCGTAGGTCCAGCCCCGATCGGTGATAGCGTGCTCAGCAGCGCTACGCCGGACGTGCTGAGGTCCTTGTGACCGGGCCAGGGCCTCGGCAGTCACGACACCATCGACTCCGAGGTCTTCCAGGCTCTGGTGCACATTCTCCAACGTTGCTTCGGCATTGGCGAGGTCACGTTCGTATTGACGTTGCTCGGCGCGTTGTACCGCGCGGGTAGCGGCGTCCACCGCCCCGAGCAGTTCAGCCAGTTCATCCAAGAGTGGCACATCAGAGACCGTAAAAGGCGCGTGGGGCTCACGGAGCAACGCCAGTAGCTCGTGGTTGTCGAGCATATAAGCCGCATCGACGAGTAGGCGCGGGGTGGACAGTAACTCGTCGAGAACTTTTTCTGGGCTCAACGGCATCCAACACATGTTCAGGATGCGCCGCACATCCACAGACTGGCGGATTTCGGTGGGCACATAGGACCGGTCGGCCTCGTTCTTGCCTGCGGACCCGGCGGCAAGTTCGGCGATCATCTGATCGCTCAGAGCGTCGACGACCTCGTTGACGAAGACTTCTCGTGCTTGGTTGTGGGCCAGTCCGGAATGGCGTGCTTTCTTCAGCGCAGCGTCGACGACCTGGGGTGTCAGGGTCAGCGTAATGGTTTCAACCTTCAACTCACGCGGGGTAGTGATCCGGCGTTGCCGGGCCTGGACCGCGTGGCGCATCACGTCAGCCATCACCGCACGTCCTTTGATGCGAGCCACGTCCCGAGAGGTTTCGGCAACGGCTTTGAGCCCGGGATACAGCTCCGCCAGAGAACTCATCACCACACCGTTTTCGCCCAGGGAAGGTAACACCTGGTCAATGTAATTCATGAACGCTTCCGAGGGGCCCACCAATAGTACGCCGGAGGACTCCAAGCGTTGCCGGTGGGTGTACAGCAAATACGCAGCCCGGTGCAGGGCCACGGCCGTCTTGCCGGTCCCGGGGCCTCCCTGAACCACCAAGACGCCGGACAGCGGGGACCGGATGATCTCATCTTGTTCAGCTTGAATGGTCGCCACAATGTCGCCCATGCGTCCGGTGCGCCGGGCGGTGACCGCACTCAGCAATGCCGAGGAACGATACTGGATATCTTCATCGACCAGATCTGCATCAAGCACGTCATCATCAAAGCCCACGACCCGTCGGCGTGACATCAACAGGTGACGGCGTCGTTGAACCGTCCCACGGTTCTGCGCGGTGGCCTGGTAGAACGCAGCTGATTCCGGGGCGCGCCAGTCGATCAGTAGCCGGGAGTGATCCGCCGAGCTCAGACCGATCCGTCCGATATAGCGTGGGTCCTCGTTCTCGGTGTCAAGCCGGCCGAATACCAGGCGATCTTCGACGGCGTCGAGTTGAGCGATCCGGTCCTCGTACTGGGTGGCAAAGGCATCACGCTCGGATTGGTTCTGCAAGGATCCTTGCGCGCCGGATTTACGCACCCGGGCTAGTTGTTCCCGCTTTTCAGCGCGTAGCTGGTCAAGCCGAGCGTAGAGCTGCCCAACATAGCGTTGTTCCCGGGCGAGTTCATCCCGGTAGGTTTCAGGAAGGTGATCGTGGGCGTCGGAGCAGGACTGATCAACGTGCATATGTCACCTGTTTCACCGGCACTGGACTACAGCAGGCCGGTGGGGTTGGAGTCGATGAAGTCACGGACACGATGTAATTGTGCTTTGAATTCTTCCAGCTGTTGAGCCACCGCCTCCGGGGCGGTTCCGCCCTGGGCGTTGCGGGCGCTGAGGGAACCGTGGGTCGTCAACACCTCCCGCACTGCGGGAGTGAGGTGTACGGAGACGGAGGCAAACTCCTCATCGGTGAGATCCCAGAGTTCCACTCCGCGTCGTTCGGCGATTTTGACGGCTTCGCCAGACAACTCGTGAGCAACTCGGAACGGTACGCCCTGTCGGACCAGCCATTCGGCGATATCGGTGGCCAGCGCGAAACCTTCCGGGGCCAGTTCGGCCATCTTCTCGGTATTGAATTCCAAGGTAGCAATCATGCCAGAGACCGCCGGCAACAAGATTTCCAGGTTGTCCACGGCGTCAAAGACGGGCTCTTTATCTTCCTGCAGGTCCCGGTTGTAGGCCAACGGCAGACCTTTGAGCGTGGTCAACAGGCCGGTGAGATCACCAATGAACCGTCCGGATTTACCCCGGGCGAGTTCAGCGACGTCGGGGTTCTTCTTCTGTGGCATGATGGACGAGCCGGTCGAGAAAGCATCAGCTAAGGTGGCGAAATTGGCTTCTTTCGTCGCCCAGAAGATCACTTCTTCGGAGATTCGGGAGAGGTCGATGCCGATCATGGCCACGATCCAGAGGAATTCAGCGAAAATATCCCGAGCAGCGGTACCATCAATGGAATTGAACACCGCGGAATCAAATCCCAACTCTGTGGCAACCCTATTGGGGTCCAATCCCAGGGTCGACCCGGCCAGTGCGCCGGAGCCATAGGGCGATACCGCGGCGCGAACATCCCAGTCTTGCAGACGTTGCAGATCGCGTAGCATCGCCCAGGCGTGGGCCAACAGGTGGTGGGACAGCAACACCGGTTGGGCGTGCTGCAGGTGAGTACGCCCCGGCATGGGCGCGTAGGGGTGGGACTCTGCCTGATCAACCAATGCTTGCACGACCGCCTGTAACCGGCCACCGATGATGCGGGCATGATCACGCAGGTACATTCTGCCCATGGTCGCAATTTGATCGTTGCGCGACCGACCGGCTCGCAGTTTTCCACCCAGTTCTTCGCCGGCGCGTTCTAACAGTCCACGTTCCAGGGCACCATGAACGTCTTCATCAGTCTCGGCTGGCTGAAATTTTTCTGAAAGCACATCGGCTTCCAGCGTGTCCAGGGCCTCGAGCATCCCGGCAAGTTCGTCCTCGGTGAGCAACCCGCTACGGTACAACACGCGGGCGTGGGCACGCGAACCGGCGATATCGTAGCGGGCCAGTCGCCAGTCGAAGTCGGTGGATTTACTCAGCGCTGCCACGGCTTGGTTGGGGCCACCGGAGAATCGCCCTCCCCACAGCGACCCTTGATTGGTGCCGTGGCGCGGTGCGGGTTGGCCTGGAGATGTGGAGGAACCGCTCATGCGTGTGTGTTGTCCCCTCAGAACTGTGTCGGATGAATCAAAAAGTTACCACCTCCACTTTAGCGACTTTGTGGTCTGAAGAAACACTCTGGGAGAGATCATCGGTCTACGGGCGACTTCAAGCCACCGGCAGGGTGTTCTAGAGTGGGAGCATGGCTGATTCTGCAACACCGACCCCGGAACATTCCGGTCCCGAACCCCAGTTGAGTGACGAGCAGATCGAGTTTCTGCATACGCTGTTCGATGCGGCTCGCGAGGGGAAAGTCCAGATGCTGTCTTCGGCGATTGATCAAGGGATCCCGGTCAATCTCGCCAATGCCAATGGTGATACGTTCCTGATTCTGGCGACCTACCGCAACCAGCCCGAGGTGGTCAGCGCCCTGCTGGAACGCGGTGCGGATGTCAACGCCACGAATCAGCGGGGTCAGTCCGCACTGACCTGCGCGGTATTCCTGCAGGACAAAGGCCTGGTCCAACAACTACTCGAGGCCGGTGCGGACCCTGAGCTGGGTGCCCAGTCAGCACGAGCCACCGTAGAGTTCATGGACCTGCCCGCTATGAAGGACGTGCTGGACCAGCACCAACGCTAGCCCTCGGAGCGCCCGCTATTCGCCGAGCTGGCCACCGGCCATATTCAAGAACATCGTGGCGAGTCGATGACCGGTCGTAGTTTCACGGGCGATCACGAGAATCGCATCATCGCCGGCAATGGTACCTAGCACCTCGTCCAGTCGCGCCTGGTCAATGCAGGAGGCCAAAAATTGTGCGGCTCCTGGCGGGGTGCGGACCACCACTAAGTTCCCGGAGGCCTCGGCGGAGACCAACAGCTCCCGACAGAGCCCAGCCAGCCGCGCCAGCGCTTTGGCTCGAGGGCCACTCAACGGTGTCTGCTCTAGATCACCGGTCTGCGCGTTCTGCGAGCGCTGCTGCGCATCGGCGTCAGGCCCCAGGTCCGGAACCACATACACCAGTTCTCCCCCGGCGTCCCGGGCCCGGGAGGCGCCGAGTTCGACCAGATCACGGGAGAGCGTGCCCTGAGTGACCTCCACTCCCTGCTGGGCGAGCATGGCCCGCAATTGAGCCTGGGAACTGACCGGATAGTCGGCCAACAGAGACCGGATGTGGGCCTGCCGAGCCGTCTTAGTGCCCGGCGTGTTGGGTTTACTGCGCGGTGTGCTAGCACGTTTGTCCATGAGACTGACCTAAACGCTTCTGCCCAGTCGCTGAGCCGATCGGTGCGCTTCCGGAAGGGACACATCTGCAGGAATATCAGCCCGCCCCGAGGCATAGAGTAACCAGGCCACCAGAGCTTTCTGAGCGTGTAGCCGATTTTCGGCTTCATCAAAAACGACCGACTGAGGCCCATCGATCACCTCGGCTGCTACTTCTACACCGCGGTAGGCCGGCAGACAGTGCAGGAAGATCGCATCGTGAGCGGCCTGAGCCATGGCCGCCTGATCGACCGTGTAGTCGCTCAAGACGCTCAGGCGCTGTGCTTTCTCTTCCTCGTAGCCCATGGAGATCCAGGTATCGGTAACTACCACGTCGGCACCGTACAGCGCCTCTGCAGGGTCGTGTGTGACAGTCACCGACCCGCCGGTGTGATTAGCTCGTTGCTGAGCTGCCTGCACGATCTCGGTGCGGGGAACATATCCTTCGGGACCGGCGACCCGAACGTGCATGCCTGCGGTCGCTGCGCCGAGCAGGTAGGAGTTCGCCATATTGTTGGCGGCATCCCCCAGGTAGGCCAGGGTCAGCCCACGGGCACGACCTTTGTGCTCGATCACCGTTTGCAGGTCCGCCAGGATTTGGCAGGGGTGGTAATCATCGGTCAGAGCGTTGACCACCGGTATATGAGAGTATTCGGCCAGTTCCTCCAGCCCGGCCTGAGCATAGGTGCGCCAGATGACCACCGACACCATACGTTCAAACACGCGAGCAGAATCAGCGATGGTTTCTTTATGACCCAACTGGGACTCGCCCGGGTTGATCACCAGCGGGTGACCGCCCAATTCGGCGATCCCGGCGGCAAAAGAGATCCGAGTACGGGTTGAGGTTTTGTCAAACATCACAATCCCGGTCTGGGGGCCGGACAACGGGCGGTGACGATACGGTTCGGCCTTGATCTGCTGGGCGAGCTGGAGAACTTCGGCTTGTTCTTCGGGACTCAGATCGGTGTCGATCAGAAAGTGACGCACCCCGGCACCTGCTTCCTGCGTGGTGGCGGTAGTCGGTGTTGTACTCATCATGTCTCTTTTCTTGTCTCCTGCGGTGACGCGGTAGCGGTCTACCGGGTGTGATTCTGGCCGGCTGTCGCGACAAGCGCGGGGAGCCGCTGGTAGAACGAGTCCAGCTGCTCGTCAGTGACCACCAGGCTGGGGGCCAACCGCAACGTGGTTGGCGAGGTGGCGTTGATGAGAAAACCTGCCTCGGCGGCAGCCGTGACGACTCGAGCCGCCAGGTGCGGTGTGTTGAGGTCGTCCCGGGCGGGGCGTGGCTGGTCGGCTGGCTGGTCGGGTATCGACACATCGATCCCGGCCCAGGCGCCGTAGACGCGCACAGTCTCGATCCCCTCGATCTCGGTGAGATGTGTGGCCATGGAGCGCCCGATGGCCTGGGCCCGCTCCAGCAAGTTCTCCTCTTCCAGGGTGTGCAGGACCTCCAGGGCTACCGCACAGGCTAGCGGGTTGCCACCGAAGGTGGTGCCGTGTTGACCGGCGCTCAGTGCCATCGAGGTGGCCTTGTTCAGACACACCGTCGCCCCGATCGGGAATCCTCCGCCCAGAGATTTGGCCAAGGTCATCACATCGGGCACCACAGGACGTTTTTGCCCAGTCACGGCCGGATTTTGATAAGCGAACCAGGTTCCGGTGCGTCCAGACCCGGATTGCACCTCGTCGAAGATCAATAGCGCGCCATATCGATCGCATAGGTCGCGCACCGCAGCAAGGTATCCGGCCGGGTACCCGTGGACCCCGGATTCGCCTTGAACCGGTTCGATCAACACCGCAGCCACCGTCTCATCGACAGCGGCTACCATCTGGTCGAGATCGCCGGCAGGCACTCGAGTGATCGCCGGTAGCAGCGGCTCGAAAGGATCCCGGTAGGCCTGCCTAGCCGTGACACTCACCGCCCCTAGGGTACGACCGTGGAAGGCCTGCTCCACGCAGATGATGCGGGTCTTGTGCTCGCTGAGCTGTTTGCCGTAGGCGCGAGCAATTTTCAGGGCGGCTTCATTTGCTTCAGAACCGGAGTTCGAGAAGAACACGGACCCGTCGGGCGCCTGGGCTAACTCGAGGAGTTTTTCAGCCAGCTCAACCTGAGCCGGTGAGGTAAACAGGTTGGAGATGTGGCCCAAAGTTGCCGCTTGCGCCGACAGGGCGGCCAGGATCCGCGGATGGGCGTGACCGAGAATGTTCACGGCAATTCCGCCGAGCAGATCCAGGTATTCTGCACCGTCTGCATCCCAGACGGTTGCCCCACGACCACGCACCAGCACCCGTTGCGGGGTGCCAAAAACTCCGGTGACGGTCTGCTGATAACGCTGCAAGTAGTCCCGTTGCATGGAGTCGGGATGAGTGGAATCCGGGTCCGTCATCAGTGGCCTCCTGTGGTGTTGAGGGTAAGAACTTCTGGGTGGTCGTCGGGAAGTACCTGGGTGCCGACTCCAGCGGAGGTGAAGATCTCCAACAGCATCGAGTGTTCTTCCCGACCGTCTACGATGTGAGCCTGGGGAACTCCGGCTTCGACGGCTTCGACGCAGGCGCTCATCTTCGGGATCATGCCCGATTCCAGCGTGGGGAGCAACTCCTTCAGAGCGCTGACTCCGATGGTGGACACCAGGGAGTCGCGATCTGGCCAGTTGCTATAAAGCCCTTCCACATCCGTGAGAATCAATAGCTTAGAGGCACCCAAGGCTACCGCGACAGCGGTGGCTACGGTATCGGCATTGATGTTGAGGACCTGGCCGGTAGGCTCTCCGTTGTCGTCGAACTCGGGCGCGACCGAGGAGATCACTGGGATATGTCCGGAGTCAATGATGGTCTGGATCGCTCCCGGAGCAACGTGGTCGATCTCCCCGACCAGTCCCAGATCGGCTGATTCGCCCTCGATTTTTACCTTCCGACGGCGGGCCCGGAAGATCGCGGCGTCTTCACCGGACAAGCCCATGGCGTAGGGGCCACGAGAATTCAGCAAGCCCACCAGATCTCGGCCCACCTGACCGGTCAGCACCATACGCACGACCTGCATGGATTCCTCGGTGGTGACCCGCAATCCTCCTCGAAATTCGGAATCAATCTGCAGCCGGTCCAGCATCGCGTTGATTTGAGGGCCACCACCGTGGACCACCACTGGATGGATGCCGGCGTGGTGCAAGAAGGTAATGTCTTCAGCGAAAGCCTGCCGAAGGGATTCCGACACCATCGCATTGCCACCGTATTTGACCACCACAGTGGTTCCAGAAAAACCGCGAATCCAGGGTAAGGCTTCAATAAGCACCTGGGATTTTTGGGCAGCAATCCGGCGGTCGTGGCGATGGGCTTGCACATCTTCGGTCACGAGAAGGGACCTTTCGTCATCGGTCATGGGGCAGCAAAAAAATACAAGAAAGGCTGGTGCGCTAGCGGGATTCAGGACGAGTATTCGGCGTTGACCGCAACATAGTCGTAGGTCAGATCGTTAGTCCAGATAGTAGCGGTGTGTTCACCGGCGTGGAGGTCAATGATCACCCGTGCCTCGCGTGGGGAGAGATCGACCAAAGAGCGGTCCTCGCCCATGCCCCCGGCCCGGCAAACCTGGATGCCATTGATGGTGACATCGATCTGATCGGGATCGTAATCACCGTCGACGGTACCCACCGCCGAGATCACGCGACCCCAGTTCGGGTCCTGGCCGTAGATGGCAGTCTTGAAAAGGTTGGAGCGACTCACGGCCCGGGCGATTGTCTCAGCTTCGGCCACGGTGCTGGAGTTGACGACGGTGACGGCAATATCATGCTGGGCACCTTCGGCATCCGCGATAATCTGGCGAGCTAATAGGGCGCAGACCTCGTTGAGCCCGGCCTGGAACTCTGCTGGATCGGGTCTAACCCCGCTGGCGGCGTTGGCCAGCAATAACACGGTGTCGTTGGTCGACATACACCCGTCCGAATCGGCACGGTTAAAGCTGAGAGCCACTGCCTGTTGCAACATGCTCTGTAATTGGCCGGCCTCGAGCTGGGCATCGGTGGTAATCACCGCCAGCATCGTGGCCATCCCGGGCGCAATCATTCCAGCCCCTTTAGCCATGCCACCGATGTGGTATCCGGTGGTAGTGGTGGCCACCGCAGTCTTGGAGCGGGTATCGGTGGTCATGATGGCTTCGGCGGCATCATCGCCTCCCGCAACACTCGCGCTGTCCAGTGCCAGGTCAAGACCGTCCACGAGTTCCCGGATCTTCAGCCGTTCGCCGATGAGCCCGGTCGAGCACACCTGAATTCGGTCGGCAACTGTGTCCAACAACTCAGCGGCTCGTTGCGCGGTGTCAGAGGCGTCTTGGTCGCCAATCTTTCCAGTGCAGGCATTTGCACCACCGGAGTTGAGCACCACCGCATCGGCCTGATACCCACTGGATTTCAGCGCCTCTAGGGACCACTTCACCGGAGCGGCTTTGACCTTATTGGAGGTAAAAACTCCAGCCGCCTGCTGATCGGGTCCGTCGTTGATGATAACGGCCAGGTCTTTTGCCCCGGATTCTTTAATACCGCTGGCAACACCGGCGGCCCGGAACCCTTTGGCTTGTGTTACGCTCACGGGGAAACTCCTGTCTGGGTCAGTCCACGGGACTCCTCAAGTCCCAGGGCAATATTCATCGATTGAATTGCACCACCGCCAGTGCCTTTGGTGAGGTTATCGATCGCACAACTGACAATCACGCGCTGGGCGTGCTCATCAACAGCCAGTTGCATCACCGCATGATTCGAACCCACCACCATAGCGGTAGCTGGCCACTGTCCTTCGGGCAACACATGCACGAACGCTTCGTCAGCATAAGCCTGTTCCCACGCCTGCCTGACCGAGGTCGCCGAGACTCCCGTCCGGAGCCGAGCGGTAGCGGTGGTCAGGATCCCGCGGGCCATGGGCGCCAGCGTCGGGGTGAAGGACACCTGCACCGGCTCACCGGCAGCCCAGGTCAATCCTTGCTCAATTTCTGGAGTATGCCGGTGCACGCCGCCCACCCCATAGGGGCTCATCGACCCCATCACTTCCGAACCCAGCAAATGAGGTTTCAGCGATTTCCCGGCCCCGGACGTACCGGAGGCAGCCACGATGACCACATCGGAGGTTTCCAACAGTCCAGCACTGAACCCGGGGCTCAGGGCCAGCAAATTCGAGGTCGGATAGCAACCGGGTACGGCAATCCGCCGAGTTCCCCGTAGCATCTCGCGTTGACCCGGTAGTTCTGGCAGACCATAGGGCCAGTGTCCGGCGTAATCGGTTCCGTAGAATTTCTCCCAGCTTTGTTCAGATGTCAGGCGGTGATCAGCGCCGGCATCGATGACCAGGGTGTTCTCTGGTAGCTGGGCTGCAATCTCGCCCGAGGCGCCATGTGGCAGTGCCAGGAACACCACATCGTGACCAGATAAAACCTCGGCCGTGGTCTCTTCCAAGACCCGATCAGCTAAGGGAATCAAGTGGGGTTGGAGTTCGCCGAGTCGCTGTCCCGCGTTGGAATGGGCGGTGATGGCTCCAATGGTCACTTCGGGATGATTGACTAGCAGGCGCAACACTTCGCCACCGGCGTATCCGGAGGCACCCGAAACGGCTACAGAAATACACATAGGGGCCAGCCTACGTCACCATCACCCGATTATGCACTCTGTGACATATTTATGCATTCAGTACGTGTCATGTCTTTTGTGACTGATTTCTCAGAAGCTGTCGATTAGCGTAGTGACTATGGAACATTTTGAGATCCCCACCACCCACCACGCCGCTATCGTCTCCGATGCCGGTGGCGTGGAAAACTTCTCATGGTCTGAAACCTCTGTCCCCGCCCCCGGCCCCGAAGAAGTCCTGATCACCACGGCCGCTGTGGGGCTCAACTTCATTGAGACCTATCAACGTTCCGGCGTGTACTCGGTGGACTACCCCTTTATCCCGGGCACCGAAGGCGCCGGGACCGTGGTGGCTCTCGGAGAGGACGTCACCGACGTGGCCCTCGGGCAGCGGGTGGCTACCGCCGCAGGTCGGGGCACCTATGCCGAGCACTTTGTGGCCCCTGCTTCCCAGTTATTACCCGTGCCCGATGCGATGGATTTGGTCACCGCAGCTGCATTACCTCTGCAGGGCTTGACCGCTCATTATCTCGCTCGTTCGACATTCCCCGTTGCCCCCGGTGATGCGGTTCTCATCCATGCTGGCGCTGGTGGCGTGGGGTTGTTACTCACCCAGTTGTGTGTGCATTGGGGCGCTACCGTTTACACCACTGCCTCCACCGATGCAAAGAGGCAACTGTCCCGCCAAGCTGGAGCAGAGCACTGTTTCGACTACGAGAATTTCGCGGAAGAGATTGCTGAAGTTACCGGTGGTCGCGGTGTCGATGTCGTCTATGACGGTGTCGGAGCCTCAACCTTCGACGGCTCTTTGGAGGCGCTGAAGGTTCGTGGCATGATGGTGCTCTTCGGTGGAGCTTCGGGGCAAGTACCGCCCTTTGATCTGCAACGGCTGAACTCCGCCGGCGGGCTGTACATCACGCGTCCGGCCCTGAGCCACTACACCGCCACAGCCGAGGAAACTGCCTCTCGAGCCCGCGAACTCTTCGATGGACTCGAGCAGGGCTGGTTGACCTTGCGAATCGACCAAACCGTGCCACTGTCCGAGGTGGGAGGCGCACATACCGCTTTGGAGTCTCGTCAGACGACGGGCAAGACCGTGTTGACGGTGTAGTCTCTCATCACCGCGGGGCTCACCGCGTCCCGGGGGCATCGGCCCATGAGCCGATCTGGCTGATTTAGACGAACAGCCCCGAAATCGTGGCGTAGAGTAGCCCGGCGATGACGACCAGCGCGATCACGCCGACGGCAATCCGTTGGATCTGACCCCGTTTGCGGTCCTCGTCGCTGGGCGGTACCTCACGTTCGAGTTCCCACGGGTCTGGGTCGCTCATCGTAGGTGCGCTCCTAACTCTTGTTCCGCGCGAGCCACGGCAGCCAACCGCACTTCAGAGGCTTCATCATTGGTGAGTGTTTTGTGGTGGTCCCGGAACCGCAAATTGAAGGCCAGGGACTTCTTGCCGTGCTCCACTCCGGCGCCACGGTAGACGTCGAAGAGGGCGATCTCTTCCAAGAGCTCACCGGCGGCCTCCTCCAACACACGCTTCACCTGGGCAGCCGGCATGGCTTCATCCACCACCAACGCCACGTCTTGAGTGACCGCAGGATAGGGGCTGACTGCACGGGCTTCCACTACCTCGGGGACCTCATCGAGCAACCGATCCAGGTCCAGTTCCACTGCCGCGACACGTTCTGGCAGGTGTTGTTGCTGGACGTATTTGGGGAGCAACTCGCCGGCATAACCGAGCACGGATCCACTGGCGGTGACCAATTCAGCGCAACGGCCGGGATGGAAGGCCTGATGGGCGCCCTGACGAACCTCTAACGCCACACCGACGGCATCGGCAATGTTCAGGGCTGTACCGATGGCGTCTTCCCAGTCGTAGGGGGTCGGTTCGAAGCCCGGTCCGGGTGTTGCCGCGTGACCGGCGAACACCGCAGCCACGTAGTGAGGTTGGTGGGGCACGCTGTTGACGATGCGTTCCAATACCTCGGGTGCGGGATGGACACCGACGCCGGGAATCTCCGACACGGCGTCCGAGGAGGCCTCCGGGTGGAACACCAAGCCGGTTTCAAACAGCGCCACGTCTTTGAAACCGCGAGATATGTTGCGGTGCAAGGTGGTCACCAAACCGGGCAACATCGAAGTGCGTAACCATCCCAGCTCGGCAGAAAGCGGATTGGCCAGATGTACCATCTGTTGTTGGGCACCGACCTGCTCGTCGGCGGAACCAAAGAACCGGTTGTCCGACTCAGCCACGAAGGGATACGACAGGACTTCCACAAGTCCCGAAGCCGCCAGGGTCTCCGATACGTTGCGACGCAGCCGCTGACGCGGGGTGAAACCACGCCCGGCCGGTGCTACGGGCAACCGTGATGGGATCTTGTCGTAGCCAACCAGGCGAGCAATTTCTTCCGTCAGGTCTTCGGCAATGGTCAGATCAAACCGCCAGGATGGGACGGTGACCCGGTAGGTGGTGCCAGACTGTTCATCGGAATGCTGGGTGACCTTGCACCCAATCTGTTCCAACACCTCGTCAATCTGCTCGGTGGTGAACTCGTACCCGATGCGTTGGGTTGGGAAGTCAGCTGCCATCTCAACGACGGTCGGCTCGGGACGTTCGCCGATATCGGTGACACCCTCATCAGCAACACCACCGGCCAGTTCCACGAGGAGCTGGACGGCGCGTTCGGCGGCTTCGTCGCAAATCTCCCAGTCCACACCGCGCTCGTTGCGACGCGAGGCTTCTGAGGGGAGCTTGTGGCGACGCTTGGTCCGGGCGACAGAAACCTGATCGAAATGGGCAGACTCGATCACAATATCGGTGGTTTGTTCGGTCACTTCGGTGGCCAAACCACCCATCACGCCGGCCAGCCCGATCGGACCGGAGTCGTCAGCGATCAACAGGTCTTCGGGATCCAGTGTGCGGGTCTTGCCGTCGAGGGTTTCGAGCGTTTCTCCGGACGCGGCACGCCGAACGCGCAGAGCGCCGTTCAGCCGGTCACGATCGTAAAAGTGCAGGGGCTGTCCCATCTCCAGCATGACATAGTTGGAAATGTCCACCGGCAACGACAGCGAACGAATGCCAGCCAGTCGCAGTCGTTGTGCCATCCACACCGGAGTCGCACCGGTAGTATCCACGCCAGTTACGGTGCGGGTCACAAAACGGGTTGCTCCCGGGTTGCCGTGGATCGGTGCCTGATCGTCCAGCACGACCGGATACCCGGAATCGTTGGGCACAGGAGGGTGCACGGATTCTGCCGGGTCGATACTCGTGGTCCCGGTGGCGTGACCGTACTCGCGAGCGACACCACGCAGGGAAAGAACGTAGGACCGGTCAGCGGTGACGTTAATTTCGGCGGCTTCGTCATCGAGGCCTAGTAGCTCGATCACATCGGTACCGGGCTCTGGGTCCAACCCCCAGTCCCCCAGCACGATGATCCCCTCATGGCCTTCGCCCAGACCGAGTTCTTTCTCGGAGGCGATCATGCCGGCTGAGATATGACCGTAGGTTTTCCGCGCGGAGATGCGGAAATCACCGGGAAGGACGGCTCCCGGCAGGGTGACGACAACTTTGTCTCCGGGCTCGAAATTGTGTGCTCCGCAGATCACGCCCTGGACGCCATCGACTGCGATGCCCTCGCCTTCCAGAGTTTGGCTGGCTCCGTCGGGCACGACCTGGACGTGACACCAGTTGACGGTTTTGCCGTTGGAATGTTCTTCCGGGGTTTTGTCCAAGACCTTGCCGACCACAATCGGTCCGGACAGCTCATCGAGGGGACGGTGCACGTCTTCCTCTTCGAGTCCAACGCTGACCAGATCGGCCATGAGATCTTCGGCAGTAGCGCCAGCGGGAAGCTGGGTGAATTCACGAAGCCAAGAAAGTGGAATCCGCATACCTTAGATCTCCAATCCAAACTGTTGAGAAAAGCGAATGTCGCCTTCAATCATGTCGTGCATGTCGGCAACATCATTCCGAAACATCAGGGTGCGTTCCACACCCATGCCGAAGGCGAATCCGGAATATTCATCAGGGTCGACACCAGCTGCCCGCAAGACGTTGGGGTGCACCATGCCACACCCACCCCACTCAATCCACTGTGGGCCTCCTTTGGCACCGGGGTGCCAAATGTCCATTTCCGCACTGGGCTCGGTGAAGGGGAAGTAGTTGGGGCGCAACCGGATGGCTGCCTCGTCACCAAACATGACGCGGGCGAAGTATTCCAGGGTGCCACGCAGGTCTGCCATAGTCAGCCCGCTGTCCACGGCCAGTCCTTCGAACTGATGGAAAACCGGCGTGTGCGTGGCGTCTAGCTCATCGGTGCGGAAGGTTTTGCCGGGGCACAGCACGTAGGTGGGAGCTCCGCGTTCGATGAGTGCCCGGACCTGAACCGGAGAGGTATGAGTCCGCAACAGCAAGTGATCTTCGGGAGGATCAATAAAGAAAGTGTCTTGCATTTCCCGGGCTGGGTGGTCCGGTAAGAAGTTCAGCGCGTCAAAGTTGAACCACTCGGATTCCACTTCGGGACCTTCGGCGATTTCCCATCCCATCCCGACAAAGATGTCGCAGACTCGATCTTGGAGCACGTTGAGCGGGTGGCGGGCTCCGAGGCGACGACGACGCACCGCGGTGGTGACATCTACGGTTTCTTCCAGCAACACCTGCTGTTCATGGTCAGCTTCGAGCACTTCGGTACGTGCAGCCAACGCCTTATTAACCTGAGCTCGAGCTTGCCCCATGCGCTTGCCGGCGGCTGCTTTCTCAGATTTGTCCAAGCTACCGATCTGCTTATTGGCCAGCGTAAGCGGAGATTTTTCTCCGGTGTGAGCAAGACGAGCTACTTTGAGCTCGTCGAGTGATCCCGCTGCTTCGAAGGCTTCGAGAGCTTCAGCCACAGCACGGTCGACCGCATCTTGGTCGGCCGGCGAGATCAGCTGGTCATCGTTAGCTGATGAACGATCTGTCATGGGCACACGCCTTCACCTAGATTCGACTGTTACGGATGGGTCTTCGACCCTCATCTAGTTTAGGGGCTTTTGCTACTCCCTCGGCACACCGAGAAGGTCTCGGTCTCGGAATGGTCTGGTTAAACACTGATCCGGAGTCGAGGCGCCACGGCGAGTCGACTCCGGATCAGCCATGCAGGATATTGTCTAACTGCGGTTAGAAACTGCCGGGAGCTCCAGGGATATCGAGAATTTCATCCGCATCAGGAGCAGTGATCTCCTCCACTTCGCCATAGGCGGAGAAGTCCATGGTGGTTTCCCCGCCCTCAGCCTGAGATTCACCACGAATCACTTGGTTATCGGTGTTGAAGTACAGGTCGATCGGTTCCCCCTCGGTATCTTCACCGGAGTACTTATAGGCCTCTTCCCCATCAAGCTCGGCCTCTTCGACGGCCACGTCCTCGTCAGGCATACTTTCCAGAGTCTCCCGGAACTCCTCGGTAAAGGCAGAGAAATCTTGTTCATCAACCGTTCCGGTATCGATCCACTTCGAGGTATCCAGAGTGGAGGCGACCATGCCGGTGCTATCGAAGTAGTTCCAGAAGTTATCGTCACCCTTGATGTAGGTCGAGTTGTCGACGACCAGCATCTCAACGGTGAAGCCATGTTCCTCGGACTTCAGCTCACCTCGCATGTCACCGGTTTCCGAGAAACCTTCAAAGTACCCGGTTACGTCTCCAAAGCCGAAGTCGAGCTCTTCTGAGCTTGTCCCCTCAACGTCAACACGCGCGGATTCGGCATTTTGGAAATGCTCCACCGCATCCGCTTTAACCTCGGACACCGATGGCGGTCCGCCACAAGCGGTCAACGACAAACTGGCAACAGCGATCAGGCCCAGGCTCAAGCTGGCGCGTTTCTTTGCGAGTGTGTTCATACTTGAAATAGTACAGTGAACCATCCAGCTTTCCAACAGTTAAGGACCGTTGCTCTCAGGAATAGGATTTATCAGGAAATAATATCGGCAAAGATTTGCTGCCACAATGGAGCATTGTGTGTTTTAAAAATCCCCATATGATCGATGCGCTCTTGTCCTAAATCCTGTGGATGATAATGGTGATGTTCCAGGTCAGCCCGGGAATACCAGCTCATCAACGACAGGCTGGCCGGTAAGGGCATCGTGCGGTCATCGGCGAAGGTGATAAAGGTAAGTGGTCCGGTATAGCCCGCAAATTTTTTGGCCAGTTCCGGATATTCGGTCAGCATGTAGCGAGGCATAGTGCACCACCTCCCCCACTGTCTCATCACCTGCGGTGGGATATCACCGAGGATGCCCAACTTCTTTCCCGGGAAGTAGCCGACAGTTCGCACGGCGACCGGAGCCAAGAGATACCACATCACCGGCGGCAACAGTACTCCGGCACCATAGTGCTGCCAGTATTTCCAATATCCGGTTCCGGCCGAGACGATGGTGGCAGCTTCTAGATGCTCGTGTCGGGCAAAGGCGAGCATTTGTCCACCAAGGCTGTGGCCAAGCCATCGCACCGGAACTGTCTCGTGCTCGGCGACGTAATCAACAACTGCTCCGGGGTCCTGGGCCCAGGTGAGAAAATCCGCGGTGACATCTTTCAACGGCCCACGGGAAGAGCCTCCATACCCCTGGTGATCGTACAAGTAGGCCACAAGCCCGTGGGTCGTCAGCCACCCGGCGAAGCGCCGATAGAACCTGGCCTGGACCGCGATGGCCGGGGAAATGATCACTGCGGCACGAGGCTGCGACCCATCCGGGTTGCTGAAACGAGTCACCACCAACGGTTCGCCGTTATCTTTGGTAATGGTGACTTCTTCTTCGATGGCGTGTTCGGGAATAACGTTCGTCATGGGGTGTCCTCCCCCGAGTACTCTTTCGATGGTCTGCGCTCAGTGGATTGAGTACGACGTGGTCTATGACATGGACTACACCGCTATCCTAGAGCTCCCGAGGAAGATGATCAGGGGGAGTCACAGATAAATCTTCTCGGGTAAATTACAGATCATGTTTCGCGCGACGTTCAATCTGCTTAACCTCTCGACGGTGCTGGGCTTGATTGTGGCGGTTATTGCCGGGACCACACTTCTGCCCGGTCCCGATCGGTTAATGCTGGCGATGAACTATCGGTGGCCATGGCCTTCCGGCGGGTGTATCACCCTGGGCAACGTGGTGCTGGTCCGTCCCGGAGTGCGGCTCTCATCCGCACTTCTGACCCATGAATCACGCCATGCGACGCAGTGGGCGTTATGCCTAGGTTTGCCCTTCCTACCGCTCTACGGGCTGGCGGTGTTGTGGTCACTGTACCGTTATGGGGACACAGCTAATGGCAATATTTTTGAACGCGCCGCCGGCCTTACCGATGGCGGTTACCGACGACGCGCTCCGGTGCGGCCCTGAGCCTCGAGCCCTGGCTCAATCCTGTGCCGGCTTAGGCGCTGACGCGCAGAATCAGGGCGTCGCCCTGACCACCGCCACCACACAAACCGGCCGCACCCACGCCACCGCCACGGCGGCCCAGTTCCAAAGCCAGGGTGAGCACCAGGCGTGCGCCGGACATTCCGACCGGGTGCCCCAAGGCGATGGCCCCACCGTTGACGTTGACGATCTTCTCGCTGACGCCGAGTTGTCGCGCAGAGACGAGCCCCACCGCGGCGAAAGCCTCATTAATTTCCACCAGGTCAAGGTTTTCGGTTGTCAGACCTTCCTTGGCACATGCTTTCGAGATGGCGTTGGCGGGTTGTGCCTGCAACGATGAATCGGGGCCGGCCACCATACCGTGAGCGCCAACTTCAGCAATCCACTGCAGACCGAGACTTTCGGCCTTCTGCTGAGACATCACCACCAAGGCGGCGGCCCCGTCAGAGATCTGTGAGGCAGTGCCGGCGGTAATGGAGCCGTCCTTGCCGAATGCCGGGGGTAGCTTGCTCAGCGACTCCGGGGTAGTCTCGGGGCGAATGCCCTCGTCCTGGGAAACCACCATTGGCTCCCCCTTTCGCTGGGGTACCTGAACGCTGATGATTTCGTCATCGAAGATCCCGTTCTGCTGGGCGGCGGCAGCCCGTTGGTGCGAGGTAGCGGCGAAACGGTCTTGATCCTGACGGGACACTTCGAATTCTCCGAGGTTGCAGGAGTCAGTCAGTGCTCCCATGGCCTGTTCGGTGGCCTGGTCATACAGCGCATCGTAAGCCATCGAATCCACCAGTGCTGTATCGCCGAATTTGACTCCGGTCCGGGACTTGGGCAACAGATGCGGGGCCAAGGACATCGACTCCATGCCACCGGCCACGACGACCTCTGCTTCACCGGCGCGGATCAGCTGATCAGCGGTTGCCACAGCATTGAGCCCCGACAAGCAGACCTTGTTGATGGTGATCGAAGGAACGGATGGGGGAATCCCAGCAGCGATGGCAGCTCCGCGGGCCGGGTTCTGTCCGGCGCCTGCCTGAATGACCTGTCCCATGATGACGTAGTCGACGCTAGTGGGGTCTACGCCACCCTTTTCTAGTGCGCCACGGATAGCCACGGCGCCCAGCTGATGAGCCGGAATGCTGGACAACGAGCCCAGCAGACGCCCCATCGGGGTGCGGGCACCTGAAATAATCACCGAACTAGTCATGCGGGATCTTCTCCTCAGATTCGTGCAGTCTGCGTGTTGAACGTCCGTCTAACAGTTCGTATCTTAGCGAACCTGAGACCCTGCTCACAGCACGGCACGAGAATCATCAACCTGGTGATCAGCCAGGAGTTGTTTGGCTTGTTCCCGCATCTCGATCTTGCGCACTTTCCCCGTCACCGTGGTGGGGAATTCCTTCACCAGGTGAACGTACCGGGGGATTTTGTAGCTGGAGAGATGAGGGACACAGAATTCGCGCAATTGCGTGGCGGTCAACGGTTCGGCATCTTCGCGGAGTTGAACCCAGGCCATCAATTCTTCACCATATTTCTCATCGGGCACACCAATGACTTGAGCGTCCAGAATATCGGGGTGCGTGTAAAGAAATTCTTCAATCTCCCGTGGATAAATGTTCTCACCGCCACGAATCACCATGTCTTTGAGCCGACCGGTTACTTTGACGTAGCCGTGTTCATCCATTCGCCCCAGGTCACCGGTCCGCATCCATCCTTGGTCATCCAGCACCTCAGCGGTTTTTTCAGGCTGATTCCAGTACCCCTGCATCACCAAGTAACCTTTGGTGCAGACTTCGCCATCCTGGTTAATCGGTAACGTCTTTCCGGTGGCCGGGTTGATAATCTTGGTTTCGACGTGGGGGCCGGGGCGACCGACGGTAGACACCCGCCGGTTCACCGTATCGTCAGGCCGGGTTTGGGTCGAGACCGGGGATGTCTCGGTCATGCCGTAGCAAATGGAGATTTCTTCCATATGCATCTGTCCCATGATTTTGCGCATTACTTCTTCGGGACAGGGCGATCCGGCAATGAGTCCGGTCCGCAGGCTGGAGAGATCAAATTCTGAGAACCTCGCCAGCGCCAGCTCGGCGATGAACATGGTCGGCACCCCGTAGAGGGCAGTGCACCGTTCTTGTTCAACCGCTCGCAACACGGCTACAGGATCAAAAGACATGCCTGGGATAACCATTGTCGCCCCGTGGGTGGTGCAGTTGAGATTGCCCATCACCATTCCGAAACAGTGATAGAACGGCACCGGAATGCACACCCGGTCGTGCTCGGTGTAGTTGATGGTTTCGCCCACAAAGTAGCCGTTATTGAGGATATTACGGTGGGTCAGGGTGGCCCCTTTCGGAAAGCCGGTAGTTCCCGAGGTGTATTGGATATTAATCGGGTCGTCGGGGCCGAGCCCAGACTGGACCGCGGCCAGCAGTTCCGCGTCGGCCACGGTGTCGTAGACCTGAGCCCAGGACTCAGTGGTCATGATGATCTTGACCTGGAAGTCTCCCAGCTCTTCTTCGGCGCGGTTCAGCATCGCGGGGTAATTGCTCTTCGGCAACGCTTCGGAGGAAATCACCGAGGTGATGCCGGCTTGCTGGACGACGTAGTTGAGTTCGTGTTGGCGATAGGAGGGATTAATGTTGACCAGAATCGCCCCGATCTCTGCGGTGGCGTACTGGGTCATGGTCCATTCCCAGCGGTTAGTTCCCCAAATCCCGACTCGTTCTCCGGGACGAATTCCCGCACGGTACAACCCGGTGGCGAGACCACGGACGGCGGTGTGGAATTCTGCGTAGGTCCAGCGTTTACCCTGCACTACATCGACGAGAGCTTCACGATCGGGAAATCTTTCGACGGTGTCCTTCAGGTTGTCAAAAATAGTGGTTTCCAACAGCGCGACATCGCGGGGGCCAATAGCATGAGACAGCGTCAGCAACTCGGTCATCGGGGGCTCCTGATCATCCTGGATCTGGCGACCAGATCGGTGTTCTAATGACGCCAAGGTACCAGCATGTGTCATAAATCACAATAACAGCTCCTTGGGAGAGGCGACTGCCCCACATGAGCCGATTCATGCGCCATCACGGCCAACAGGTGCGCCAGTCGCTGGTCAGCTCGCTGAGCCCGGTAGCCGCCAGTGAGCGAGTGCGCCGTGGAGTTAATCAGCCCAAAAATCCCGTAGACCCGCGTGCGAATCTCCTTGGTCGTATCAGCGGGGTGTAACTGAGCCAGAGCCTGCGACCAGATGCGAACATACTCTCGCTGTGTCCGACGAACCTGTTGTCGATCCTCATTGGCCAACTGCGCCATTTCTTGGTCTTGAATCCGAATCACCTCCGGCGCATCCAAAGCGAAGCGCACATGAAAACTAATGAGCTCATCCAGCTGGGGCGTCGGATCCGGATAATGACTTTGAATCCACCGGCCACCTTCCAACAGGGTTCGACTCACATCGACCAACACTTGGCCCAACAGATGTTGCTTGGAATCGAAGTGACGATAGATCGCCTGCGCTGTCACACCGACTTCGGCCCCCACGTCAGCCAGGGACACTTGCGCATACCCATGAGCTGCGAATAATCGCGCCGCGGCATCTAGCAGCGACTGTCGCCGGCGGGCTTTATCTTGGGCTCGACGGGTTCGTTGCCCCTGAATTTCAGTGGTCATCGTGACTCCTTTACGGGACTTTCTCACTGCAGAGATCCGCCATCTAGACAAATGTGAATCATATCACTATCCTAAGATTCAGTGAATGGCGATTAACCCAATTTGTCGCAGGAGGTCCCATGGCGGAGGTCAGTAGCCCGGTCGATACTCGATCTGAACAGTTTCAGGCCAACGCTGCGTTTCACCACGGACTCTGGGACGAATTGCGCCAGAGACTGGCAAGGGTGCGCCGAGGCGGGTCAGAGAAGGCCCGGCAACGCCATCTGGATCGTGGTCGCATGCTCCCACGGGATCGCGTAACCCGCGTGCTCGACGATGGCAGCCCCTTTTTGGAAATTGGTGCGCTGGCGGCCTGGGATGTCTACGATAATCAAGCTCCGTCAGCAGGAATTATTATCGGCATCGGACTGGTTCACGCACGACCGGTGATGGTGGTCTGCAATGATTCTACGGTCAAGGGGGGTACCTATTTCCCGCTGACGGTCAAAAAGCACCTGCGTGCCCAAACCATCGCATTAGAGAACGAATTGCCCTGTATTTACTTGGTGGACTCCGGCGGTGCCTATCTGCCGATGCAGGATGAGGTCTTCCCCGACCGCGAGCATTTCGGCCGGATCTTTTTCAACCAAGCCACGATGTCGGCGAAGAAGATCCCACAATTAGCGGCGGTGCTGGGCTCATGTACGGCAGGTGGGGCCTACGTGCCGGCCATGAGTGATGAGTCGGTGATTGTCCGCAACCAGGGCACGATCTTCTTGGGTGGTCCGCCCCTGGTGAAAGCAGCTACGGGTGAACAAGTCAGTGCCGAGGAGCTGGGCGGCGCCGAGGTCCATACGAAGACCTCCGGAGTAGCCGATCACATCGCCGAATCCGATGACCACGCGTTACAGATCATTCGCAATATTGTCGCGACGCTACCTCCTCCGCATCCCCGGGCCTGGCAGAAAATCACCGCGAGCGCCCCTGCGGCGGACCCCGACGAGTTAGCCGGGATCATCCCGCAGGATCTGAATCAGGCCTTTGATGCCTACCAGGTCATCGACCGCGTCATTGATCGGGATTCGTTCCACGAGTTCAAACCCGATTACGGGACATCGCTGGTCACCGGCTTCGCTCGACTCGAAGGTCACCCGGTGGGGATTGTAGCCAATAACGGGATTCTCTTCTCTGAATCCTCGCTCAAGGGAGCTCACTTCATCGAATTATGCGACCAACGTGGCATCCCACTGATCTTTCTGCAAAATATTTCCGGATTCATGGTCGGTAAGGATTATGAACACGGAGGCATCGCCAAAAACGGGGCCAAAATGGTCACGGCGGTCTCCACCGTACGGGTTCCTAAAATCACCGTGGTCATCGGTGGGTCTTTTGGCGCCGGGAACTATTCGATGTGTGGACGGGCATATTCGCCACGGTTTTTGTTCATGTGGCCCAATGCCCGGATCTCGGTGATGGGCGCCGACCAGGCTGCCGGTGTGCTTGCTACGGTCAAGCGGGACCAGCACGAGGCCGCCGGCACCGAATGGTCGGCCGAAGAAGAGGCTGAGTTCACCGCACCCATCAAGGCCAGCTACGAAGCCCAGGGCCAACCGTATTATTCCAGTGCGCGACTGTGGGATGACGGAATCATTGACCCGCGCGATACACGTCGGGTTCTGGCGATGGCGCTGGACGTGTGCCGTCAGCCCGATCTGCCACCCACCGGTTTCGGAGTCTTCCGCATGTAGTCGTGACCTGGACTCTGTCTGTTCAGCGCCCTGCCCTGACCTACCGCCAGCCATATTGCACCGCACAGTGAAAGATGACTCATGGATCAACCCACCGCTTCAGTCTTCCGCACCGTTATGATCGCTAACCGAGGCGAAATTGCGTGCCGGGTCATCCGGACCGTTCACCAGATGGGCATGACCGCTGTGGCGGTGTATACCACGCCGGATGCCCAGGCATTGCATGTCCGACTCGCCGACCGAGCCGTGCATTTACCCGACCACCAGGCCACCACCGGCTACTTGGACATCGACGCGGTCGTGGCCGCTGCGGTGGAGACGGGGTCTGACGCTATCCATCCCGGCTACGGCTTCCTGTCAGAGAATGCGGACTTTGCCAGAGCCTGTGCTCGAGCAGGGATCACGTTCATCGGTCCCGATGCACAGGCCCTGGAGATCATGGGCGATAAGATCACCTCAAAAAAGCACGTCGGTGCCGCCGGGGTCCCACTCATTCAAGGGATTTCTGAACCCGGACTCAGTGATGAGGAGCTGGTCGACAAAGCCTGTTCGATGACTTTTCCAGTGCTGATCAAGCCGTCTGCCGGCGGTGGCGGGAAGGGCATGTACGTTGCCGAGTTCTTGGACCAGTTGCCGGAAATGTTGGCCACCGCTCGACGTATCGCCCACGCTTCGTTTGGCGATGACACGCTTTTTATTGAACAGCTCATCGGCTCCCCACGCCACGTTGAGGTCCAGATTCTCGCCGACCAGCACGGCAATGTCATCCACCTGGGCGAACGAGAATGCTCCTTGCAGCGCCGGCACCAAAAGGTCATTGAAGAAGCCCCCTCGGTGGTCTTGACCGACCAGACGCGTGCCAGAATTGGTCAGGCCGCCTGCGATACCGCTCTCTCTGTAAATTATCGCGGTGCCGGAACCGTGGAGTTCTTAGTCTCCGATCACGACCCGGACACCTTCTACTTCATGGAGATGAATACTCGCCTGCAGGTCGAGCACCCGGTCACCGAAGAAATCACGGGCATCGATCTGGTGGAACAGCAGCTTCGCATCGCCGCCGGCGAGCCACTAGCCTACACCCAGGACGAGATTCAGTTGCGCGGTCATTCGGTCGAGGCTCGGGTGTATGCCGAGGTTCCTGCCGCCGGCTTCCTGCCCTCCACCGGAACCATCCTCGAACTGGCCGAACCGGCCGGCACCGGGGTGCGGGTTGATTCCGGGTTGCGTCGTGGCAGTGTCATCGGCACGAATTTCGATCCGATGCTTGCCAAGGTCATCGCGACCGGCACGCACCGTGACCAGGCGCTAGACCGTCTCGATCGGGCGTTGAAGAACATGGTGGTGCTCGGGGTCCAGACCAATATCAGTTATCTACGACAGTTGATCAATGATAGCCGGGTCCGAGCCGGGGCGTTAGATACCACCATGATCGAACGGATCCTGCCGGAGATGGATTTCCCGGGGCCCGGAGCCGACGACGCACAGATTGCAGCCACATTGGCTTACCACTTTGAACCGGCTCCGACCACCAGCCTGTCCTCCGGATGGCGTTGCGATGGGTGGCGCAGCATGGCCGAGTCGCCAAGCGTCCGCCGGCACGTCAGCTACCGTACGGCTTCCGGGGACACCGAAGACTTCGACGTCACCTTGGACCCCTCCACGGTGGTCGAGCAGGTGGGAGACCATGAGTACCTATTATCCACACCAGAGTCAATGACCACCAGGGTGCACGCGGTCGTCGCCACACAACGCGCCGGGCAAAGCCAGCTGTGGTGTTTCACCCCGAACTTCGCCGGACTGCTGACCATCAGTGACCGACAGGCCATCACCAGCAACGAGGTCCAAGCCCAGCAGGCTGGCACTGCCGGGCTTATCTCCAACCCGGACGTGAGCTCCCCGCTACCCGGCACTGTGATGTCGGTGCTGGCAACCTCCGGAGACCAGGTATCAGCCGGCGACACGCTGGTGATCGTGGAAGCTATGAAGATGGAGCACCGGCTGGTCGCTCCCTTCGACGGTGTCGTCACGATCCACACAGCAGAAACCGAACAGGTCAAGCTCGGCCAAGTGCTGGCCAGCATCACCCCTGACGATGACAAGAATCCAGAAAACGAGCCCGCAAACTAGCTGGTGATGACCACCACGAAAGGACCTTGGCGATGTCCCTTGATCTCACCGATGAACAACAGGAATTGATTGCTACCGTCCGCGACTTCGCACAGAACGTCGTCGCTGCTGTGTCCTCACAGCATGACCGCGAGCATAGCTTCCCTTACGAGGTCATTGCTCAGATGGGAGAACTCGGCCTCTTCGGTCTCCCCTTCCCCGAGGATTATGAGGGCATGGGCGGGGATTTCTTCGCCCTGTGCTTGGCATTGGAAGAATTGGCCAAAGTCGATCAATCCGTTGCCATTACGCTGGAGGCGGGAGTTTCCCTGGGCGCGATGCCGATCTACCGTTTCGGGACGGAGGAGCAAAAGCAACGCTGGCTTCCCGACCTGGTTGCCGGCCGAAAGCTGGCCGGTTTCGGTCTTACTGAGCCGGGCGCCGGATCCGACGCCGGTGGCACCCGCACCACTGCTCGTGCAGACGGCGACCACTGGGTGATTAATGGAAATAAGGAATTCATCACCAACTCCGGAACCGACATCACCTCGGTGGTCACCGTGACTGCGGTGACTGGGGACCATGAAATCTCCACGATCATCGTGCCGACCGACACCCCGGGCTTCACCGCCGAACCGGCCTATGACAAGGTGGGCTGGAATGCTTCCGACACCCACCCGTTGACGCTGAATGACGTGAGAGTGCCACAAGAAAACCTGTTGGGTCAACGGGGCCGTGGCTTTGCTAATTTCCTCCACACCCTGGATGAGGGCCGGGTGGCCATTGCCGCGTTATCGGCCGGTGTTGCCCAAGGATGCGTGGATGAAGCGGTCCGGTACGCCAATACGCGCATCACCTTCGGCTCTCCCATTTCCCGCAATCAGGCCATTAGCTTCAAGATCGCCCGGATGCAGGCTCGCGCCCACACCGCACGGCTGGCCTACTATGATGCAGCACAGAAATTGGTCGCGGGCCGACCGTTCAAAACCGAAGCCTCGATCGCCAAGTTGGTGGCCTCCGAGGCGGCCATGGATAACGCTCGAGATGCCACTCAGGTCTTCGGCGGCTACGGATTCATGAACGAGTCTCTGGTCGCTCGCCACTACCGCGATTCGAAGATCCTGGAGATCGGCGAAGGCACCACCGAGGTCCAGTTGATGCTGATCGCTCGATCCTTGGGCATGTAATCCCCTTGAGCATCGACAAACCGAATGCTATGTGAAAAAGGAGCCTGCTTGTGAGTACCGCAGATCAGACACCGCCGGTGGTGGTGCAACGGGGCCTCTACGCCGATGAGATGGAGGTCGGCACAATCTATCAGCATGCCCCGGGTCGAACCATCACCGAGGCCGACAACGTACTGTTCACGACTCTGTCCATGAACACCCAATCGCTGCACTTGGACGCGCACTGGTCGTCCCAACAGTCCTTCGGCCAACCCCTGGTGAATTCTATGCTGACCTTGGCAACCATCGTCGGCGCCTCAGTAGCCCAACTGACTCAAGGGACCATTGTGGCTAATCTAGGCTTCGACACTGTCGCATTCCCGCACCCGATGTATCACGGTGACACGCTGTATACCCGCACCGAAATCCTGGACAAGCGGGATTCTGCTTCCCGCCCGCATCAGAGCATCGTGAAGTTCCAGCACGTAGGTGTTAATCAGGATGGCACCGTGGTTGCCGAGTGTGTGCGCTCCACGCTGCTGTGGAAGAACGAAGCTGAACATCGGCGAGAGCAGTCAGGACAGCGTCCATGAACCAACCACGCGATATCTTCACGCTGGGGCCGGCGATCTTGTTCTGCCCTGCCGACCGTCCGCAGCGATACATCAAAGCGGCCGAACGGGCTGATGCGGTCATCCTCGACCTGGAGGATGCGGTTGCCCCTGATGCCAAAGACCGGGCCCGTCACGCTCTGCAAGAACATCTGGCCACGACCGTGGCGCAGGATGCGACGCTGGCAGCCCGCACGATAGTGCGGATCAATCCTGTCGGTACCGAGATGGCTCGGGCCGACCTGGCGACGTTGGCCGGTAGTTCGGTGACCACGGTGATGGTCCCGAAGGTCGAATCGGTCCATCAGCTCGATGCCGTAGCGTCTCGTCTGGACGACCATGTGGGGATGGTGGCCCTGGTGGAAACCGCCCGTGGTGTGGCCTACGCGGCAGCGATCGCCGAGCATCCGCGGGTGGTGGCCATGATGTGGGGTGCTGAGGATCTCATCGCGTCCATGGGCGGTTCCTCCTCACGTCATGCCGACGGAACCTACCGGGATGTCCCCCGTTTTGCCCGGTCCCAGGTGATGGTGGCCGCCGCAAGTGCCGGGGTGGCCTGTGTGGATTCGATCTGGGCCGATATCCAGGATCTGCAGGGTCTGCGAGTGGAAGTCGAAGACGCTGTAGCGACCGGCTTTAGCGCCAAAGCATGTATCCACCCCTCACATGTGGCGACGATCCGGGAGGGTTTCACCCCCAGCGCAGCAGATCAAGAATATGCTCGTGCTTTGCTGGCAGCTGTCGAGGACCACCCCCAGGGAGTGTTCTCCTTCCGGGGCACCATGGTCGACGGTCCGCTCATCGCTCACGCGCGCAGGATTATCGCCCGGACCGGCTGATCGGGGTTTCCGATCATCGCATCGGAGATTTCTATTGGACCGCCTGTGACGCGCTCCATAGGGTAAGGATTAGAGGCACAGCCCATAGATCAATAACAACAAGGAGGTTATTGTGGCGAAAATTCTCATGGTCCTCTACCCCGATCCTGCTGATGGATACCCTCCCCAGTACGCCCGCGAGAGCATCCCCGAGCTCAGCGAATACCCAGATGGCCAGTCCCTACCAACCCCTGACAATATCGATTTCACCCCGGGTGAGTTGCTGGGGTGCGTCTCCGGTGGGCTGGGTATCGTCGACTGGTTGAAGTCTGAAGGCCACGATGTGGTGGTGACCTCTGATAAAGAGGGGGAAGACTCCGAATTTGACCGTGAGCTACCCGATGCCGATGTTGTGATCTCCCAGCCGTTCTGGCCGGCCTACCTGACCAAGGAGCGCCTGGAGAAAGCCAAGAATCTCAAACTGGCTCTGACCGCCGGCATTGGCTCTGACCACGTTGACTTGGATGAGGCCGCCAAGCGCGGAATCACCGTGGCAGAGGAGACCTACTCCAACTCAATTTCGGTCGCCGAACACACCGTGTTGATGGTGCTGGCCCTGGTGCGTGATTATCTGCACCAGCACGACATCTCCCGCAACGGTCGTTGGGACATTGCTGAAGCTGTGTCTCGGTCCTACGATCTGGAGGGAATGGATGTTGGTGTGCTGGCGGCCGGGCGCATCGGTCGGGCTGTCATCGAGCGCCTGGCACCCTTCGATGTCAAACTGCACTACTTCGATCAGCATCGTCTGCCCGAAGACTACGAGAAGAAGTACAATCTGACCTTCCACGAGTCTGCCGAAGCGCTGGTACCGCACGTTGATGTGCTGTGCATTCACACTCCGCTGACACCGTCAACGGAGGGCATGTTCGATGAAAAACTGCTGAACACGATGCGACATGGCGCCTATATCGTGAACCCCGCCCGCGGTGCCATCATGGATCGCGATGCCGTCGTCCGCGCTCTGGAATCGGGGCAATTGGCCGGCTACGCCGGAGACGTGTGGTACCCGCAGCCGGCACCGGAAGATCACCCATGGCGCACCATGCCACATAATGGCATGACTCCGCATACCTCGGGTTCGTCACTGTCGGCTCAGGCTCGTTATGCTGCCGGTACTCGTGAGATCTTGGAAGACTTCCTTGCCAACCGTCAGATCCGCGACGAATACCTCATTGTTGACGGCGGAGACTACGCCGGAACCGGTGCCTCCTCCTACCGCCAGTCGAAGTAACCGGGCCCTGACAAGCCCCATCGATTAAACTCGGTCATATCCTGGGCCGGTAGCCATACTGGCTACCGGCCCGCGGTCGTTAAACGTCCGAGGAGTGACCGGCAATGCACCTGAACCAGCTGGCCTATTTTGTGGCCTTGGCACGAGAACAACATTTTGCACGTGCTGCAGAAGCCTGTTTCATTTCGCAGTCAACGCTGTCTGCCTCGATCAAGAAGCTGGAGTCCGAGCTGGGTGTGGAACTCATTCACCGTAGTCACGCCATGGAGGGGATCACTGAGCAGGGGCACGTGGTGCTGAAGTGGGCCGAGCGCATCCTGGCCGATCATCGCTCGATGGTCGCTGAGCTCGAGTACTCCCAGCAACACCTCACAATTCCGCTTCGCCTCAGTACCGTTCCTACCGGGCTGGCCATCGCTTCACAGCTGGTGACCACCCTGAGAAAAACACATCCGACGGTCACCGTCAGTGTCGATTCCGGGTCCAATGATCATATCCTCCACGGATTGCGCCACCGCGAGCTCGATGCAGGGATCATCCTCGATCTGGGCGCAGAAGATGACCTCTATACCCATCGTGTGGCAGAGGACCGATATCAGCTCCTGGCCAGCCGGGAGTTGCTGGACCAATACCCGCACGTGGTAGACCTGGCACAGTCTCCCTCACCTTCCATCTGCTTATCCGATCTTGCCCACATTCCGCTTGCCGTGTTGTCTCCTGCCATGCAGGCACGAAACATGCTCGATCGAGCCATGGCGCGTGTAGGGGTCGAGCTGCACCCGGCGTTGGAAACGACCACTCTCCCAACACTCCTTGCTGTGGCGACCTCCACCCAGTTCGCTTCACTCGTGCCTCGCTCGACCTTGCAGGAGCCCAGCGTCACAGGACCCGACGCGGTGATTTTGGACCTTGATCCGCCAGTGGAGCTACCTCTGGCGCTTGCCTATCCAGCGACCTCTCCGGCACCCTCGGTCGCGGCTCTGCTAGCCAATATTAACCGCGATGAGTTAGACTGAGCTCCATGACGCGGGGTGCTTCACGTCACCACACGGAAGCTGAGAAGATACCCGTTGAACCTGATCCAGCTCGTACTGGCGAAGGGACGTCTCACCGGTTGCACCGGGTCACTGTGCATGCCCTGTGCTCTTTCCGGATGGTTCTTTCTTGTCTGCCCGAGCTGTCTGCGGGTTTCTTTTGGCACGGTGCCCCCGCGTTAACGCCCACCGTATTGGCCGTTGTGGTCCATCCCCTTGCTGGAAAGGAATAGTCACTGTGGCAGATGAACTGACCCCTCAGGCGATTCACGACGACGTGCGCGCCATCCTGACCCAGGTGAAAACCGGCCATCCGCTGGTGCATTGTTTGACCAATAACGTGGTCAAACAGGTTACCGCCAATGCCTTGTTGGCGGCCGGGGCAGCACCGGCGATGGTGGAAGACGCTGTAGAGGCCGGCGAGTTCGCCCACGTCGCTTCCGGGGTTCTGGTCAATGTCGGCACACTGACCCCCGATATCCGCCAGGCCATGACCTCAGCGGTCAGCGCCGCGCAGTCAGCCAACACCCCGTGGGTGCTCGACCCTGTTGCGGTCGGCGGGTTGAGCGTCCGCACCCAGTTTGCCCGTTCCATTCTGGACTCCCGCCCCGCTGCGATCCGTGGCAACCCCTCAGAAATCGCGGCTCTAGCGGGAACCGGTTCCGGCGGGCGTGGCGTTGACTCCACCGACTCCGTGGAGGCGGTTACCACCATTGCAGCAGAACTGAGCCACCGTAGTGGAGCAGTCGTGGCCGCCTCGGGGCCCACCGACCTGGTCGTCTCCACAGTAGCGCGTACTCACGTCACCGGCGGGCACCCGATGTTGCAACAGGTCATCGGCACCGGATGCGCTTTGGGCGCCCTGACTGCCGCAACTCTGGGCGTCGCGCAGTTGCCTGCCCAACACCACGCTGCGGTGGTGGCGTCCCACGCCTTGGTCTCGGCGGCTGGGACCGTTGCGGGACAGACCGCGAGCGCACCGGGACATTTTGCCGTGGCCTGGTTGGATGCCCTCCACACCCTGAGCGCCGACGACGTGCTCGAGCTGATCACCCTCGACTCCGAACAGGCCTAAAGTATGTCACGGCATTCCACACATCTCGCTGACACCACCGACTGGCGGCTCTACTACATCACCGATACCGAATACTCCGGTGGTCTCACTGCGGTTCCCGACGTCGTGGTCGAGGCGGTGAAAGGCGGGGCCGGTGTCGTCCAGGTCAGAGATAAGACGCTTTCCGACGAGGAGTTCGCCGAACTGACCGTGGCCTGCCAGCACGCCGTGCGCAACCAGCTAGGGCAACAACGGTTCGAGCAGGTCAGGTTCTTCGTCAACGACCGGCTGGACGTGGCCCGCCAGCTCGGTTGTCACCTACACCTGGGACAAACCGATACCCCAATCTCTGAAGCTCGTGCCGTGCTCGGGGAGGAGGTGATGATTGGGTTATCTACGTCAACCCCCCGGCAGGTACGAGAGGCCGTAGATCACCAGCTGGCTGATGTGTTGGGCGTCGGCCCGTTTGCTGTGACCCCCACGAAACCCGATGCTACCACGCCCTTAGGTCTCACCGGGATCAGCCAGTGCGTTCAGGCAACAGCCGGCTCCAAGGTGAAATGTGTTGCCATTGGTGGCATCAACACCACCAATGCGGCTGATATCTATCGCAGAACCGGCGTGGACGGGATCTGTGTGGTCTCTGCTATCGCTGCAGCTAGCGATCCCGCCCAGGTGGCTGCGCAGTTATTCTCGGCGTTGCACCGTGAATAACTGTCCCAGCACAACGCTTCACCCTCCACTACTCGCCCTCGAATCATCAAGACACAGCAAAACACGGAAGGAACGAAAGGAAGGCAAGGACCGATGACATCTCGACCAGCCACCGCCTTAACCATCGCCGGAACAGATCCCTCGGGAGGAGCCGGCATTCAGGCCGATCTGAAAACCTTCACCGCCCTCGGGGTGTACGGAACCTCCGCTATTACCTCGCTGATCGCACAGAACACCCAGGGCGTTCAACAGGTGATCCCCATTGGTATCGATGATCTGCGGGCTCAAATCAGATCGGTGCTGGATGATCTGCCCATTGACGCCACGAAAATTGGGATGCTCGGCTCGGCCGAGATGGTCAAGGCGGTCGCAAAGATCATTGCCGATCGGCGTGAAGAATTCGGTGTTCTCGTCGTCGACCCGGTACTGGTAGCCACCAGCGGAGATAGCTTGTCCGATGACGATGCCGCTCTGGCAATGGTCGAGCACCTGCTTCCGTTAGCGGATGTGGTGACCCCCAACCTTCCCGAAGCTGCGCGGCTCTCCGATGCCGATGCTGAGGCCGAAAGTCTCGAACAGATGACTAAACAGGCCCACGTTCTCGCTCAGCATGGAACTGGAGCGGTGATGGTCAAAGGTGGTCACCTCTACCACGACACCCAGGAGATGACCGATGTGGTCGTCATCAACGGTGAAGCTTATTCGCTACCGATCCCCCGTGTTAGCACCCGCAATACGCACGGCACCGGCTGCACGTTGTCGTCAGCAATCGCAGCCCGAGCGGCCCTGAACGTATCCGCTCAGACCCCGCCAAGCTCCGAGGATCTGTTGGCGTGGATCAAGAAGGGCCAAACTGATCTGGCCCGCGCCCTGGCCGCTGGAGCACAGTGGGAACTCTCCTATGCTCCGCAGACCGGGCACGGGCCCGTCAATCACCTCGCCCTACGGGCCTAACCACTTAGAGTGCTTGTTGCCAGAACTCGGCTTCCAAGCGTGAGGCGGTGGCAAAGATGTGTGACAACTCGGCGAATCGCTGGTCAGACAACGGCCCCTCGCCAGCCAGCGCGTCGAGGTTGTCAACCTCTTGTTCCGAGGCTTTGACAAACTGTGGATCAATGTAGGTTTCGATCCACTCTTTATACCGGTGGTCGGGATTTTTTTCCAGGGCCGGTGCAATCTCGGCACCGATTTCGGCGTAGCCGATCAGACACGGTGCCAGGGAGACGTACAGGTCCAGCAGGGTACCGGTCAGCGCAGTGTCGAGTACGTAGCGGGTGTAGGCCACCGTGCCAAGGTCCTCAGGGGTCGCGTTCAGTTCCTCGGGGCTGATCCCCCACTCGGCGGTCATCGAGGTGTGTAATCCGGTTTCCCAGACAATGTTCTTCAGCCCATCCATCGAATGTTGGATGCCCTCGAGCGTGTGTTGCTTATACACGGCCAGTCCATAGACGCGGGCAAAGTGAATCAGGAAGTGGTAGTCCTGAATCAGGTAGCGCTGGAAGGCTTCGAGTTCTAGGGATTCAGCGGCCAACTTTTGGATAAATTCGTGACGAGTATAGGACTGCCACACCTCCAGGTTGGCCTGCTTCAGATCGTTGAACAACGTCATGCGTGGATTCCTTTCAGCGGGTACTTATAGGTGTCGTTGAAGAAGCCGAGCTCAAGCTCCACCGCCCGGCGGAAAAAGTCGTGGGCGGTCTCGGCATCTTGCGCCCCGGAACGGTCGGCCTCCTGTTCGAGGAAGGTCGCGAAACTCAAGAAGTCCGGGTTGTCGTGCAAGGTGATCCATTCGTGATGAACAAAACTCTCCGGATGGTTCTCGGGAGCTCGGGCCGCCCAGTCTCGGTACAAGCACTCGGTGACCATCAGCACCGCGACCACGGCACTGTAGTTTTGCGAGGATGCCGCTTCCCGCATCAGATCGACGAAACCGCCGGCACTCGGGGTGTCTGGAGTCGATGCGCGGAGTTCATCGGTAACGCCCAGTGCGTCAAAGGCTCGCTGGAAGTAGGTGTCTTCACTATTGACCATTTCTCCGGCGAAGCTGGCGTATCGTAACCGTGCATCGAGCCGGTCCGCGGTGGTGATGGCGGCGCCCAGTAACTGTAAGAACGCTTCAAAGAAGCGGTAGTCCTGGTCGAGATATCCGGCCATCACGGCGTCATCGATTGTTCCCTCGAAAAGCTCGGTCACGAACCGGTGATTAATCGCTTCCTCCCAGGTGTCGCGATTGGCTTCAAGGAGTTCTTGACTAAAACGTTGGCTCATTTCGTCCTGTTGTCCTTTCCGTTCTTGCACAGAAAAACTCAGGACACGATCGTGCACACAGAATAAGGCCTGACGTTGACTCGCTTCACAGGTACCAAGATTCGGTACCAGCACAGCAATGACATCCCTCCGCGAAGATTAATTCGATCAGGTTCTCGGGTGTATTCTCAGCCCATTCTCAGGCACCCCGTGTCGTTCAACACTGTATCGAATGGCCTCATTTTGCGTCTAGGGTGTTGCTCGTTCATCGAGTACACAGCCGGGCACTCTCAGGGCTCTTTAAACAAGGTCAGTCCAGCCCCCTCTGTGTGGCTGGACTGGCCCTGTTGCCGTCTGAGCGTCGATTCTCACTTCAGATAACGCTCTCCGACCTAACCCAAAAAGACCAGGCCGAAGTAGGGCCTACACCTACAAACCCGAGGGCTTGAACAACCACTTTGCCATCATAAAAACATCAAAACAAAGAGAATCAATTGGTCCGATCTTGTTTGGGTGGCATGTCAGTTGACGAGCAACATCCGTCTCGACAGCAACGAAGGCCTGCGACGTTTTAACAGACACTCGCATTCCTTGTTCTAACATGACATATAAAATTGCCGTTTGAATTCTCTCATCAACCTGTGTTCGGCTGAACCATTGTAGATTAGCGCAAGCTCAGGCGCTAATATAGCAAGTCAAACTACGCACGTAGGATCGTTAGTCGCACTCGCGCCTCTATTCTTTAGCCCCTTCTACCGGCGCTCTCTTCACGTAGTAACTAAGCTAACCAAGCTGAAGCTATCGAAACCGTGGGGCCAGATTATAAGGGTCGCTTCTGCAATTTACTCTACCAAAATCCGCCTTGAGGTAGACCAGGCAACTACAGCATATGCCGCTTTCTTCAGCAATAAGGCGGTGTTTCTACCCCAGGGAGGCAACCAATCGGCTCAGCGACGCTACCGTACATTGACAAAAGATGCCTTTCCTAAATCCCGGAACACGCACTTCTCCACGACAACAATTCCTTGCACTCAACTAGTAATACTAAACCAAATAGAATCACAGACACTTCGAAAACAGAGCGGTTAACTACTCTCTATCATAATAGTTTTCTAATTATCCTTTCAGCGAGACAGTATTTGAATACTATAAGAAATAGTTATCATATCTATAATACCAAATATAAGTACTTTAGCATTGGTAAATACGTTGGGCAGATATATAGTGTTAGCAAACGCACTAACAAATAGGCCAAGTTCTCCCGAAAGGGGGATTTGGAACTCATCGGTCAGATCGGGGGGCAACAGTGTTTATTTTCGCGCAATTGCCTGGAACCAGCTCCAGGGAAGAGAAGCGAATTGTGAACAAAGAAGTTCCCGACAGAGACGTTAGCATTTTTGTAATTTCACCAGAATACCTAGCCCCAGCTTTTTGCACGCTTACCGGTAGACTGAAGCAAAACCGACACGGATGAAGCTAGAGCCACCCATACAATACGGACTTGGAATATCGGCATGGCAAACTCAAAGTTGTTGTACTGCGTTGCGACGGTAGAAGCCCGACAAAATCTTTAGGATACGGTTTTCAAAACGCTAGTTCCCCCTCCTTTTCACAAGGGGATCCGCAACGCATCGCCTACTGGAAATCCACAACCTACGGCATGATAAACAATATTTTCACCATCGGTGAACCAATCCGGTCGCCACTTTCGAACGGGCTACGACCTAAGACTTCCCCACCTTACTCAACGAAAGCAACGACCTGGCCGACTTGCGGTTAGGCCTAAGAAATGACAGTTTTGTTCCAACCTTATCTGGCTCTTCACAATCGAGGGTGTAGACGGGGGTCTCGGGGAAGTGGCGCGTCGATAGCTGGATAGAGGTCGAGGCCTTCCGATGATGGAAGTTCCTACACAAGCCATCTGAAAGACCTCGACGTGCCTAACGCTACCTTCGACGACTGTGACCTGACCAAGTTTTGCCGGCTGGACGAGCTCGGCCTTCAAGCTACCGGGCAACGGGTGGAGCCCGGGCGGGCGGTACTGGCCTGTCGGGTGGTGGAGCCAGATGAGTGGTGTCACCGCTGTGGTTCTCAGGGCACCGCGCGGGGCACGGTGATCCGCCGGCTGGCGCACGAGCCGCTGGGCTGGAGGCCCACGACTCTGCACGTCACGGTTCGGCGCTACCGGTGCGCCGACTGCGCCCACGTCTGGCGCCAGGACACCACCGCCGCGGCAGAGCCGAAGGCCAAGCTCTCCCGCCGTGCCCTGCGCTGGGCCCTGGAAGCTCTGGTCGTGCAGCACCTGACCATCGCCCGGGTCGCCGAGGCGTTGGGGGTGCGGTGGAACACCGCCAACGACGCCGTGCTGGCCGAGGGCAAGCGTCTGCTCATCGACGACCCGGCCCGGTTTGACGGGGTCACCGCGATCGGCGTGGATGAACACGTCTGGCGCCATACCCGGCGTGGCGACAAGTACGTCACCGTGATCATCGACCTCACACCACTGCGCGTCGGCACCGGTCCGGCGAGGTTGCTGGACATGGTCGAGGGCCGCTCCAAACAGGCCTTCAAGACCTGGCTGGCCGAGCGTCCGGCTTCCTGGCGGGATGGCGTGGAGGTGGTGGCGATGGACGGGTTCACCGGCTTCAAGACCGCAGCCACTGAGGAGATCCCCGAAGCCACCACGGTCATGGACCCCTTCCATGTGGTCCGCCTGGCCGGAGACGCGCTCGAGCGATGCCGCCGGCGAGTCCAGCAACAGGTGAACGGCCACCGGGGCCGCAAACAGGATCCGCTCTACAAGGCCCGCCGGACCCTGCTGACCGGGGCCGACCTGCTCACCGAGAAGCAGTATTCCAGGATCCAGGACCTCTTCGAGGCTGACGAGCATGTGGAGGTCGAGGCCACGTGGGCGTTCTACCAGCACATGGTCGCCGCCTACCGCCAGACAGACAGGGCCGAGGGCAGGGCGATGATGGAGCAGCTGATCGCCAAGCTGGGCCGGGCAGTGCCGACCAAGCTCATCGAGCTGGCCGGTCTGGGTAGGACGCTGAAGAAAAGGGCGGCAGACATCCTGGCCTACTTCGACCGCCCCGGAACCTCCAACGGACCCACCGAGGCCATCAACGGACGACTCGAACACCTGCGCGGATCCGCCCTGGGCTTCCGGAACCCAACCAACTACATCGCCAGGTCCTTGCTCGAGAGCGGAGGATTCAAGCCCCGTCTACACCCTCGATTGTGAAGAGCCCCTTATCTCCGCGATTAGAGAAGGACTTCAGCCCAAGCAACATCCATAGACGAGGTAGAACAGGGCATCTGCTCATTTCGAGGACAAGAGACTACTTGACAACAAACATGGGGCGGGCGCTCCCCCGTACAAGGGCGACTCTGGAGCTAACTTTCTAAAAAATCCGACTTTCTTCTGCTTTTGCCGAAGCCACCCCGATAGCAGACTGCACCAGATGATCATTAAGCTTGATGATCCAGTCCCTTGCCTCTCGTGGCTGACGGTTGTAAGCGGCCTGTAAGGCAGGAATGATAAATGTCTTGCCGATACTAATTTCTTTCTCCGTATCAGAGATATTCGCCCTCCAAAACCTTCGAGACAAGACATGCAAGGCAGTCAGCGAGTCACTGAGGTAACGATTATTGGTAGCTTCACGGACAAGAGTATGAGCTCTTCTCAGCACGTCTGAATACTTCTTGATCGTATCCACAACTTGAAAATCCTCGACAAGCATCCTCAAGTCCTTGCGTTGAGTCTCTGTGGCTCGGGTCGCTACGAGGCCAATAGCTAAGGCCTCCAGGGGGCGCCTTACTTCCAACCTTGCAAGCTGGTCGTCCACGGATATGGGGGGAACTTCTATACCCCGGCCACCGCGCGCTCGAAGTAAACGCTCCCGGTCTAGTCGTTGGATCGCTTCACGCAGGGGCGTGCGACCTACTCCGGCGAGTTGTCCTAAATCCGCTTCCGTCACGATACTACCGGGAACGACGGTCCCATCTTCAATCATGTCAGCCAGCTTCAAGTACGCTTCGTCTGCTTTGCCCACTGCCCACCTCTTCTACGACAAATGCGTCATATCACACTACACCGTTCTTGTGATTCATAGCACATAGTGTATATTCTTGATATCCACACGATACACAAAGGACCGATTACGTCAGGAGGCGTCAGCACTTTGAAGTACTCACCGTTGCAAGAACCAAATCCGTTGCCTTACTCTCCCTTCAAAAGCTCAACGGTGCCTCGCCCTATTGGTTGGCTTTCAAGCGTTAGTTCTGATGGCCGAGAAAATTTAGCTCCGTATAGTCAGTGGCAAAACCTCACATTTGATCCACCCAGAGTGATGTTTTCAGCGAACCAATACCCGGATGGTCGACGCAAAGACACGGTTCTAAATGCCGAGCAAACCGGCTGGTTCGTGTGGAACATGGCAACCTATGATTTGCGCGAGGCAGTCAATGTGAGCGCAATGGCTTTGGAACCGCACGAAAACGAATTTGATTATCTTACCGACCATGGCGTGAGCAAGATGTATGCCGATAATTATCCCGTACCAATGATCGCGGAATCGCCAGTCAAATTCGAGTGCCGTTATCACTCCACTCATCGAGTCCCAGGAAATTCACCGGTTGGAACGATTGATGTCGTCTTTGCAACCGTAGAGAAGATCCACATCGTTGATGAATTCATCACCGACGAGGGCCGTCTGGATATCGAGAGAATCGCCCCGATTGCTCGACTTGGTTACTTTGATTACACAGTGGTCCGCGAAACTTTCGAGATGCGTGTGCCCGGCTCTGACAGTGAGGCCCAAGCCGGACTAGAAGGGCGTGCATAATGTCTGCGCAATTAGTTAATGCGGATGGCGAAGATCGTACGACGCAACAGTCCCACACACGTCGTGTACGGGACCTAGTCGCGGTCAACTTTGGAAACGCTCTGGAGTGGTACGACTGGAATATCTATACGGTATTCGCCCCGGTGTTCTCGGTGCAGATTTTTCGTACAGAGAACCCTACCTCAGCACTCTTGGCAACCCTAGCGGTTTTCGCAGTGGGGTTTATCGCAAGGCCGATCGGCGGAATACTCTTTGGAGCCTACGCCGATAAAGTTGGTCGCAAGAAGAGTCTTTTCGTCGCGATGCTGATTACAGCATGCGGAAGCCTCGCCATCGCGGTGACCCCAACTTTTGAAGCCGTTGGCATCGTTGCGTCGATCGTGCTCCTTGTAGCCCGGCTTGCTCAAGGTTTGGCACACGGCGGAGAAATGGGAACCGCAGCGACCTACTTGATCGAACGAGCGCCGTCTCATCGCAGAGCTCTTTTCGGTTCAACGTCTTGGGTCAGTGTCGTGGTCGGAACTATGATCGCGACGTTAGTTGGCCTTGCTATAAACGGTTTGCTAAGTGAAACACAAGTTCACGACTGGGGGTGGCGCATTGCTTTCGGGCTCGGCGGGATTTTGGGTCTCTATGCGCTATATCTGCGTCGCATGATTACTGAAACAGAATCATACAAACAGGTCGCCCAATCCAACAATGAATCGCTTCCTACAAGATCGGAAGCGGGAAAGTTAGCAACAGCGGCTACCGGAAACGATGTGGAAAGTCCAGATAGCATTTTCAACTATTGGAAAGGCCTGCTGGTAATTTTCGGCGTCTCTGCAGGTGGATCTTTGATGTTTTATACCTGGCTGATCTACTTCCCCAATCACGCGCAGATGGCGTATAACATGTCACCGACTCAGACTCTAAGCGCATCTTTGATGGCACAGTTAATTTTCCTCTTCGCGATCCTTTTGGCAGGGCTACTTGGAGACAGAATTGGAAGAAAGCCGATGGTGATAACCTTTGGCGCTCTGTTCATCGTTTTGCCTTTCCCTGTCGAAATGATGCTTGACGGAAGCTTTGCCACGTTTATGATTACTCAGGTCATTGTCCTTTTGGCTATCGCCACGCTCTTTGGTGTTAATGCAGCTGTTTGGGCAGAGGCTTTACCAACCCACGTCCGCGCCAAGGGAGTAGCGAGCATCCTCTCGTTAGCAACGGCTATCTTCGGTGGAACCGCTCCATATCTAATTACCTGGTTCTCCGATAACGGTCAATACAATCTCTATCTTGTATACCTTATGGTCATAGCGACGCTCACTCTCCTGACTGGAATACTTATGCGGGAGGGTAAGAAACAGTCGCTCAGTGGGTGATTCCTCAACATCCCAATTAGAGAATTCCTTCAACCGATTCTTAAACGAGGTCAGTCCAGCCCCCTCTGTGTGGCTGGACTAACCCTGTTGCCGTCTGAGAGTTTTTGGGGCGCGAAGGCCCGGAAGGCTCTATCCGAACATTACTGCTTTTCGATCACGGCACGGTGAATCATCCGGGCCGCAGTTCTCGCGGTGCGCCCACCAATATCGTGCTTTGGGCTCAACTCGGCGACATCGAAATGTAGTAGTTTCCCACTGCGGGCCACCAGACCGATCACGTACTCAATCACATGGGGCGAGACACCAACAGCTGCCGGAGCGCTGACGCCCGGAGCAACATCGGCCGAAAGCACATCCAAGTCCAGGGTCAGGTAGACCGCATCCAGATCTGCCAGGAACGACTCCACAAACTCTGTCACAGCGCTCTTGTGATCGATGGTGGCCTCCCGGTCAAGGAGGACGGCCACATTCTCAGATTTCGCGCGGTCGAACAGAATTTTGGTGTTGGCTTGCTCAGCAATGCCCAGGGCGGCGTAGTGCAGGTCACGGCCGGCAAGATGCTCATGCTCAGCGATTTGAAAGAATCCGGTTCCGGAGGTCGCAAAGCCGGCGTCCCGGTTGTCAAAGTGAGCATCCAGATTCACGATGCCTAATTTTGCCGAGCCTGACAGCGAACGGTCTGAGGCGTCACCAGCACGCAGGAAGTGGGAAACACCCAGAAAACTGGCCCAGGTAATTTCATGGCCCCCGCCTAATCCGACGGTGAAGTGGCCTTGGTCCAGCAGGGTGCTCAGATTGTCACCGAATTCTTTCTGACCTTCTTCGAGCTCAGCCCCGGTGTCAATGTCTCCGGCATCGTAGATGCTGATCGGTTCCGGCAACGCGAATCCGCCTAATGCCTGGCGCAAGGACTGAGGTCCTTCCACTGCTCCAGGACGACCCATATTGCGTTTCACGCCTTCATCGGAGCGGAACCCTAGCAGTGCGGTTCCTGATTCGGCTGTAGCCGAAAAGGGACGGACGGCTTGGTGCCACCGCAGGTGCTCTGGCCCGTCCCCGTCGACACGGCCACTCCAGTTCTCTTTGTTCATGGTGTCAATAAGAGCCATACAATCTACCCCTGTTCTCAAATCACGAAGCTCACGGACGGTTTACACTGCACGAACGCCGCGACGCCAGACCGAATGCGTCATGGGCATTCCAGGGCGGTAGGCCAAGTGGATGGCAGCGGGGGCGTTCAGCAGGTGAAGATCGGCTCGTTTTCCGACTTCCAGGGAGCCGACTTCATCGTCAGCCCCCACGGCGATGGCGCCACCCAGTGTGGCAGCCCGGATAGCTTCGTGCAAGCTCAACCCCATCTGGAGCACAGCGGTACCCACGCAGAAGTTCATCGACGAGGTATAGCTGGTGCCCGGGTTGCAGTTGGAGGCCAACGCAATCACGGCACCCGCATCAAGCAGGCGACGGCCCGGAGCCAGCTGTTCGCGGGTGGACAGGTCGCAGGCCGGCAAGCAGGTTGCCACAGTGCCACGTTGTCCGGTGCCATTGTCCCGATCACCATCGCTCCAGGATCCTGCCAGGGCCTCGACGTCCGAATCGCTCAAGTAGTTCACGTGGTCCACACTGGTGGCTCCCATCTCCACGGCGAGTCTCACACCGGGGCCTTCTCCCAACTGGTTGCCGTGTACCCGTAAACCCAGACCAGCATCTTTGGCGTGTTGCAATACGCTCCGGGATTGGTCTTCGTTGAAGGCGCCCCGTTCACAGAATACGTCGGCCCAATCCACGTATGGCGTCACACCTTCCAGCATCGGGCCGTTGACATCGGCCAGGTACTCATCGGCGTCCACGCCCGCCGGGACCAGGTGGGCACCGAGGAAGGTGACGGTATCGAGCTCCCCGTCTTCTTTCAGCTGGTGTGCTAACTTGGCGTGCCGAATTTCTTCGGCAACCTGCAACCCGTACCCGGTCTTGGTCTCCAGATAGGTGGTGCCACCGTCAACGGCCTGACGAATCCGATCACGCACCAGCCCGCTCAGTCGCTCATCGCTGGCAGCCCGAGTCGCTTCGGTGGTGACGTTAATGCCACCAGCCGAGTAGGATTCTCCTGCCATTCGAGCCTCAAATTCGGCGCTACGGTCGCCATCGAAAATAATATGAGTGTGGGAATCAACCCAGCCGGGAAGAGCGGCTTTGCCTTCGGCGTCAACACTGACGTCAGCGGCGGGCACATCCTTGGAGGGGCCTACCCAGGCGATCTTTCCGTCTTCGAAAACAATCCCGGCATCCTTGATGACGCGTGACTCTGCATCCTGAGTATGTAATTCGGAGATATTGAAGATTGCGGTCGACTCGTTATTCTTCGAGCTCATCGAAACACTCATTCCTCTCAACGATAAAAATAATACGGGGCCTTTGCAGATCTGCCGGATGTTTTTGACTGTCGGTGAGGGTGTAGTGCCCATGGCCACGGCCGATGGCTCGCCCGCGTTGTAACCGATCAAACCGGAGCGCGTCCGTGTCGTCCTGAAGGACCGACACAGACGCGCCCAGGCAGCTCACATGGCCATCACTCAACGGCGATTAGTCGCGGATCTTCGGCTCCATCGGAACCTTGACACCACGTTCCTGAGCAACCTCGGCTGCGCGACTGTAACCGGCGTCCACGTGACGGATGACACCCATTGCCGGGTCGTTGGTCAGCAGTGCTTCCAGCTTGGCCCGACCCAGCTCGGTACCGTCAGCCAAACCGACCTGGCCGGCGTGGATAGAGCGGCCCATGCCCACACCACCCCCGTGGTGCAGCGAGACCCAGGTGGCACCCGAGCTGGTAGCGGTCAGCGCGTTCAACAGAGGCCAGTCGGCAATGGCGTCGGAGCCATCGAGCATGGACTCGGTTTCGCGGTACGGAGAGGCCACCGAACCGGAGTCCAGGTGGTCACGGCCAATAGCGATCGGAGCCTTGACCTTGCCGGAGGCCACCAGCTCGTTGAACAGCAGGCCGGCCTTGTGCCGCTCACCGTAGCCTAACCAGCAAATACGTGCCGGTAGCCCCTCAAATTCGACGTATTCTTCAGCAGCATCCAACCAGGTGTGCAGGTGCTCGTTGTCCGGGAACAGCTCCTTCAAGGCCTGGTCGGTGACCTTAATGTCTTCCGGATCGCCGGAGAGAGCAACCCAGCGGAACGGGCCAAGACCCTCGCAGAACAGCGGACGGATATAGGCCGGGACGAAGCCGGGGAATTCGAAGGCACGCTCGTAGCTGGCCTTGCGGGCCTCGTCACGAATGGAGTTGCCGTAGTCGAAGACCTCAGCGCCTTCGTCTTGGAACTCCACCATGGCCTGCACGTGCGTGGCCATGGACTCGCGGGACTTCTTGGTGAAGCCCTCCGGATCAGCCTGTGCTTCCCGATCCCAATCATCAATCGTGTACTCGACAGGCAGGTAGGACAGCGGGTCGTGTGCCGAGGTCTGATCGGTCACAATGTCGATACTGATTTCACCAGCACGGTGACGACGCAATAGCTCGGGGAACACTTCAGCGGCGTTGCCCACGTATCCCACAGACAGGGCTTTCTTCTGCTCCTTGGCTTCCAGGACCTTTTTCAGCGCGGTTTCCAGATCGGTTTCGACCTCGTCGAGGTAGCGCTTGCCCTGACGGCGACGTAGCCGTTCCTCGGAAACGTCCACGATCAGCACGGCACCGCCATTAAGGGTCACGGCTAGTGGCTGTGCTCCACCCATACCACCGCAACCGGCGGTCAGGGTCAGGGTTCCGGCCAAGCTGCCCTCGAAACGGTTCTTCGCGATCGCACCGAAGGTTTCGTAGGTACCCTGCAGAATCCCCTGGGTCGCGATGTAGATCCACGATCCAGCGGTCATCTGTCCGTACATCATCAGCTCAGCGTCATCGAGCTTGCGGAATTCTTCCCAGTTGGCCCAGTCGCCGACCAGGTTCGAGTTGGCAATCAGCACGCGCGGTGCCCACTCGTTGGTCTTGAGCACCCCAACGGGCTTACCGGACTGCACCAGCAGCGTCTCGTTGTTTTCGAGTTCTTTGAGGCTTTCGATGATGGCATCGTAGGCTTCCCAGCTACGAGCTGCCCGGCCGGTTCCGCCGTAGACGACCAGGTCTTCAGGACGTTCAGCCACCTCGGGGTCGAGGTTGTTCATCAGCATGCGCATCGGAGCTTCAGTCTGCCAGGACTTCGCGGAGATCTCGGTGCCTCGAGGCGCATGAATTTCGCGGGACGGGTCATGACGGGTAAAAGACATCGTATTTTTCCTTTCTCGGGTAGCACACTGGTAGTCACCCGGAGGACTACATCAGCCGTTTTTCTAATATGTTCGCGTAACGGCGCAGAGCCGTCACAAGCTTGTCGTGTTGTTCTGGTGTGGTCTTGGCCGGGATATAGGTCAGCGTCATCGCAGCAACAGGCCAGGCATTGCGGTCACAGATCGCCACTGATACTGAGGAAAAACCTTCGGTGACTTCTGAATGCTCGCTGGCGTAGCCTCTCTGACGGATCTCGCCTAACTCCTCCTGCAATTTCTGTAGCGTCGTGATTCTCAGCAGGTCAATATTGCGGACGGGAAACTCCAGCGATTCGTCATCGAGCTTATGTTCTCCCTCCGACTGGCCGTGCTCCCCCGTGGCAAACGCGCTCTTGAGTGAATACATGGCGGCCACTTGATCTTCGGGTAGCTGTGCCAGCATGGCCCGTCCCGAGGCGGTCGCGTGAGCTAACAGGCGCACGCCGACGTGGTTGACCAGCACCGGCCGGCCCTCGGCACGTTCATTCAACAAGTAGACAACGTTACGCCCGTAGAGCGTCGACAGATGTCCGTTGGCCCGTGTCTCGTCAACCAGCTTGGCCAGCAGTGGCGAGGCCAGACGTGAAACCGGCTCGTAACGCACATAGGAGTGAGACAATTCGACCGCGGAAGGCCCCAGACCGTATTTCTTCTCTTCTGGGTAGTGGATGACAAACCCCTGCGCTATGGCCGTGTTCAACAGGTGATAGACGGTCGAACGCGGAATGTGCAATTGATCCGAGACCAGTTGTGCACTCACGGGACCACGTTGTCTAGACAGCATCAGCAAGATCTCCAGAACGTGCTGAGCTGCCGGCACGCGAGATGACGAGTACTGCTCCGGCTTCCGTTGCGAAAGGACACTGCCTGTTTTCACTATTGCAACATCACCACCACGTGGCACAAGGGGCCAGCGATCAGAATGGTCAGCACGACGCGTTCAAACCACACCACGAGCATTTGCCAGAGGCTGATTGGAATCGAAGTCGACATCACGGTCGGAATCAGTGCGGAGAGGAACACGATCACCGAAACTGAGACGACGGCAATCAGCAGTCGTAACGCAAGATCTTCATCGCCACTCAGGAAGGTCGCAGGCAAAAAGATTTCAGCGACACTGAGGAACGATGCTTTGGCGGCCAGAAGCGGTTCGCTCATGCCCACGATCCACGTAAACGGCAAGAGCAGGTATCCTAGCCAGTCGAAGATCGGTGTGAAGTGCACCAGGATCAAAGCCACCGTTCCCACACCCATGATGGATGGGACGATGTTCGTGGCCATACGAAGCCCGGTCAGGAAGTTGGTGCCGAGGTTCACAAAGATATTGGGTGCAGCATCAGCGATCGCCAGCGCTTCAGACCAGGCCACTTTGGTCTTATTCTTCTTGACAATGCTTTCGGTTTCCAATTCCACGTTGGGATACGCTGTATTCGGAATGGTGCCCAGCGGAGGAATGCGGACGACAATGGCGGTCACCAGGAAGGTTACGATCAGCGACAAGAAGAAGTACCACAGCCACATGTCCATCAGGTCCAGGGTGCGTGCAATCACGACCATGAAAGTCACCGACACGGTGGAAAAGCCCACCGCGATAATGGCTGCTTCCCGGCCGGTGTAGCGTCCTTTCTTGTACATCCGATCGGTGATCAGCATCGAGACCGAGTAGCTGGCCACGAACGATGCGACCGCATCCACGGCGGAGCGACCAGGCGTGCGCCACACTGGGCGCATGATCGGCTGGGCATAAACACCGATGAATTCCATCAGCCCGTAATTGGTCAGTAGCACCAAGAAGATCGCGCCAATCGGCACCAGGATTCCGACCTGTGATGCCACCGGGTTAAAAATCGACGGTGCAATGTCCTCACCGATGATCCAGTTCGGTCCGAAGTCAAAGACCACCATGGCTGAAAAAAGAGCGCCCAAGACGGCAAACACGGCGAAGACCGCATCCACGACGTTCGTCATCCACTTGCCCTGAATCACGGTGAGCACCGCTCCGGCCACAGCGAGTGCCAGAATGATGTATGGCACCGCCTGACCGAGCCAGTCGGTGAACCACGAGACGATGTGTTCAATAAGGATCGAACTCTCTCCGTTGATAGTCAAGGGAACGAAGAAAATGAAAATACCCAACGCGCTGTAAAAAATGACGCGGAAAGCGTTACCCGCCGTGTGGGTATGTTGTGTTTCTGACGTTTCACTGTGCACAGTCATGTCAGCTCCTGTCTGGGCCGGATCGATGGTCCAACCGCTTTCTCGTCTCCGATCTTCCGAGACGTGGTGATCAGTAGTTTTCCAAAATTCTTGTTATATCCCCCCGCGCCGAGGAGGACGTCGCGGAGCAGCTAACAGTTGGATTCCATCGTCTTCAGGTGCCACGACTTGACGTTTCCAGGCGGATTCACCGGCGACAATACCGCCTCCGGTTGGACTACCCTCGTGAGTACGCCACACCCAGTTGAGGTCCTAGCCGGGTCATCTTCAGTATATTCTCCGAAAATCGTGCCCAGCGGCTTACGCATTTCTCGGCAATGGTCCTGCCGCGTCTTGTAGCAAGCGACGTGATAGCTACTCACGCGGTCTGCTAGCCACAGCAGTTTTCTCTGTTGCCCAACAAACCAACCACTGGAGACAGAAATCACGGTCTCAATCTCCACAGTGTGGGAAACGCGTACCAAAACCGTCGTGGCATGTGTGTTTCACATCGAGGTAATCTCCTTCATGCTTTCGCGCGAGTCGAGAGGGCCTCAGCCCACCTCACCTTCTGGTCGTCCCTCCATCACCGTTCGACGAGGTGCATACGACAGTGGTGAATCGGGTACACACACCAGTACAGCACCTCTTGGAGATCAGTAATAAGCTCAGCCCCAGATAACCGTCTGAGATACCAGACACTCGAGTGATCCAGCTAACTCACGCCGACACGAAGCTATCGCCGCCTCTTCCTGCGCGTACACCCCCTATCGTTCATTTGTCCGAAGAGAGTATGCGCTTTCGATCAATTTGTTCTATAATGTTCTATATGCGATGGGAAGCGCAGACCCTCCAGGTCGACCACGAGCAGCTGGATATTGCCGACGGAGATACCCCGTCAGGTGGTGTCCAACACCCGATGGTCGACCTGGAGTTATCCTCCCCAACCCCCGAGTTTGCTCATACCGAATTCCACGAGGTCATCACCAAGTCAGCGCTCAACAAGGTGCCCGAAGCATCCAACATGCCGTTCCGTTGGTCGATCAATCCGTATCGTGGTTGCACTCACGCTTGCGTTTACTGCTACGCTCGGGGCACACACGAGTATCTCGATTTCAACTACGGCGAAGACTTCGACCGACAGATCGTGGTCAAGGTCAATATTGTCGACGCGCTACGTCAAGAACTCAAAAGGGGCAAGTGGGATGGACAGACCGTTGCCCTCGGCACCAATACTGACCCTTACCAGCGCGCAGAGGGCCGATATCAACTCATGCCGGGGCTACTGGCTGAACTTGGCAAAGCCGGCGCTCCGGTTTCCCTCCTCACCAAAGGCACTCTACTCTCCCGAGACATTCCACTCTTGCGATCCTTAGCCCCAGAGATCCCCCTAGATATTGGGGTCTCCCTGGCAATGATTGATCCACAGTTGACCGAGATTTTTGAGCCCGGAACGCCATCTCCGAGCGCACGATTGAAACTGATTGAGAAGCTCTCATCAGCAGGAGCCAATGTCTCAATCATGGCCATGCCGATCATCCCGTGGCTGACCGACTCAATCAACGCCATGGAGCAGCTCTTTAGCTCAGTGGCCTCCGCCGGTGCCACCAGCATCCAAACCACTCCCCTCTTCCTGCGACCAGGCTCTCGCGAGTGGTTCATGTCGTTTATCCAGTCACAGTACCCGCATCTGCTGGCCGGTTTTCAATCCATGTACAGTGGCCGGATTTATGCTCCGGCACGTTATGCCAACAAATTACGAGCCAAGACACGACAACTGGCCCACCAGCACGGGCTCGGTATCGGCGCAGTGCACGAATCGGAAAAGGACCCGGACGTGCACTTTCGCACGCATTTACCAATCCGCCCGGTCAACTCGAGGCCCACAACCACACAGACTCCCGGCACGAATCAACAGGCGCTGTTTTAGAAACGTCGGGGCCGTAGCCAGCGCTCTATCACGATCGAAACAGCACTCATCGGCTGAGCTGCTCGAGGAGCGCGTCGACGATAGGACGGTCCGCGGGAATCCATTCGAACGCGTGCAACGCAGTAGAGTCGAGTTGTTCCCAGACCAATTGATCATGTTCGACCAGCGCCGTGGCCTTACCGGAAATAATCACTGCGGTATAGACCTGCATCCGCATCCCGTTGCCCAACAGCCACCCCTGCGGCTCTGGAGATTCGATGCGATCCAATATTTCAGCCTCAACATCGAGTTCTTCCTGAAGCTCACGGCGTAGTGCCTGTTCGAGATCCTCACCGGCCTCAACCTTGCCACCAGGGAACTCCCAATAGCCGGCCAAGGACTTTGGTGCTTTGCGACGTGCCAGCATCATCTGTCCAGGTTCATGCTTGTCATCGAGGATGGCAGCTCCCACAACAACACGCCGACTGTTGCTGTCGGTGAGCGATGATGAGGCCGAGGACTGATGGGGATGATGGCCCACGGGTAACACTCCGTTACGACTCGATAGGTGATGGTCCGATAGCAACTTTACTTCACGGTCATGGGTACCCTACGAGGGGATCACCCTTCTGGCAGCGACCACAGATCATCTCGTACTTTCCACCGCTACACCCCTGATCACCACGATGGATCCGGTGCGCTTGGCCGAAGATTACGCCTACCTCCAGCACTTAGCTGATGGTCGAGTTGACCTGACGATGGGACGGGGTAATACCGGTCCGGTAGACCCGTGGTTTGGCCGAGACATCCGGCAGGGCATCCCTCTAGCTTTAGAGCACTACCGGTTACTCCACCAGCTGTGGCGAGAAGAGAATGTCGACTGGTCTGGGCGTTTTCGGGCCCCGTTGCACAAGTTCACCTCCACCCCGCGTCCGCTCGACAGGGTTGCCCCATTCGTTTGGCACGGTTCGATTCGTTCCGTCGACATAGCTGAACAGGCCGCCTACTACGGTGACGGATTCTTCCACAACAACATCTTCTGGAATAAAGAACACGTCATCCGAATGGTCGAAATCTACCGGCAACGCTATGCGTACTACGGACATGGCCAGGCCCACCAGGTCTACGTGGTGCTGGGTAGCCAGGCCTTGATGCGGAAGAACTCACAGGATGCTTGGCGTGAGGTCCGTCCTTATTTTGCTAACGCGCCAGTCTATGGCCACGGCCCGTCGATGGAAGAGTTCACCTCTATGACCACTCTCACCGTCGGCTCGCCCCAGCAGGTCATTGAACGTACCCTCAGCTTCCGCGACTGGGTTGGCGACTACCAGCGTCAAATGTTCCTGATGCACCAACGCATGAGTTCTTGGTTGGTCGCCAACATGCCGGCAACGACCCCATCGTTAGTGGTGGACCCGTTTCGCAGGCTACTCCTGATCCTGCCTCTGGCTAGATGCCTCCACCACGTCAACAGCTTTACACCCTCTCATCAGAGCGGGTACCTGCAACGTCCATCTGAGCCTCATCGGCCACGGGGTACCGGTTGAAAGACTTCCACGGTCTAACTGTGTCGGAATACAACGTGTTGTTGGCCTTCGCCGAGGCGCAGGAGCAAAAGCTGACAAGGAGTGAATTAGTTCGTGAAACGGTCGTCTCACCCTCTTGGCTCACCTATTCGGTCACGGTCTTCCACCAGCGGGGGTTGGTCGCCCGGCAACAGTCCCTGCCCACCGACGAGCGGTCTAAGGGAAACCGTGCTGACCGACCAAAGGCGCAATGTGTTCCGGAAGGCCTCAATGATCCATCTCGACACTGTCTGAGAGATGCGTACCGATCTGCTTGATGAGGCTGACCAGCGGTCGCTGTTTCGGAACTTTTCTCGAGTCCAACACCGCCCAGAGGACCTTGACGACTAGTGGTGGTGCCCCATGAGTCGCAGCTCTACACTATCGGCACGTTCTGCCAGCATCGGGTCATCGGCAATCAGCGTTTCGAACGTGGTGAGCATCAGTTTCTGCCCGATAGAGTCCACCGACTGCTCTGCCACGAGCCGGAGTTCAAGTTCCGGGCCTGCCCCGCCACCGGCCACCGGCGTGCCCGAGCGGGTGAGGCTGCCAACACCGGGGCCCGGGAGCATTTCGATTCGTGCTAGCCCCGGTACGAGACCCACAAAATCAGCCAGGTGTTCGCTGAGCTGTTCGTCTAGATAGGACGGCACCCAGTCTCGCTGTTGGGCTAGCGCCCACACGGCCGGACGTCGCACCACAAAGGTCAGGTCTTCTCCTGGGTCCACCACCACCAATTGATCGCCTTCATCCACAGCCGCCAGGCACGCCCGGGGCATCCATACCGCCACCGGTCTCGCCTGCGGATTCCACGAGGTCAGCGCCGGTACCGAGGTGAAGACCGGGAGGGCTTGTCTGCCATCTTTGGCCTGCAGGCTCACCAGCGCGACGTCGGCTGCTTTATCCCCGTAGGTGGCGTGGTCGTGCTGAGATACCTCGGTCGCTCTCGGCACCACGGCCGCAAAAACCCTCATCTTAGCTAGGGCTTTAATGGCGTCAACCTCTGTGGCTTCACGGGCCATGAGTTGTTCGGCGATGGTCGTCCACGCCTGATCGGTGGTGCCGTCATCGGTGTCGAAGGCGTGTAGCGGATTCTGGGATCCATCGATCCCAGCGCCGCTGAGGTCCCGGCCCTTCCAAGCGGTTCCTGCCGAATCTGCCGGTCGTCCCTGAGCGTCACGATGTTGATGGGCCAGGTTCCGCTGAATGGCTGCCTGGATGTGGGCGGGCAACTGCCGGGAGGTGGACCGTTGGTGGCGGTCACCGGATCCTGTCACGTTGTCTCGGCCAGCGGTGGTCACGAGGGGGAATTCTCCTGCACCTGGGCCGGGTCGGCCCCGCCTGCGACGGCCAAAGCCTGTTGGAAGGTGAACTGTCCCGAATACAGTGCCTTGCCGATAATGGCACCGTCCACCCCGGAGCCACTCATCTGGTACAGCGTGGCGAGATCATCGAGGGTGGAAATGCCACCGGAGGCGACGACCGGCTTGTGGACCCGCTCGACAATGCTAGCCAACAACTCGGTATTCGGGCCGGTCAGGGTGCCGTCTTTGGTGATGTCGGTGACCACATACCGGTCGCAACCAGCCTGTTCCAGGGTGTCTAATACCTCCCAGAGGTTCCCCCCGGACTGCACCCAGCCTCGGGTGGCTAATTCTTCGCCGCGCACATCGAGTCCCACCGCGATTTTTTCACCGTAACGGGCAATGACCTCAGCGGTCCAGCCGGGGCGTTCCAGGGCAGCGGTGCCGAGGTTGACGCGAGCTGCGCCCATCGTGATGGCTTCGTCGAGGCTGGCGTCGTCACGCAGACCGCCGGAGACTTCGACGTTAATCTGCAACTCGGTCACGATATCACGAATGATCTGCCGGTTATCCCCGGTCCCGAAGGCCGCATCGAGATCCACCAGGTGGATCCATTCGGCACCCGCCTCAGCCCAACGGCGTGCTGCCTGGAGCGGGTTACCATAATCGGTGGCTTGATCGGCCTCGCCTTTGACGAGACGAACGGCTTGGCCGTTCTTAATGTCGACGGCCGGAAACAGGGTCAACGAGGTAGAGCGTTCAGACATGGGTGGTTTTCCTTGTTGTGGGGTGTTGGGCGCGAAGGTGCTGGGTTCGGGCGATCATTCAACAGCGGGAACAGTCAGGAATCCGGCGAGAATAGCCATGATGCCCACCACCACGAAACTGACCGTGACCCAGAGGGGAAATTTCTGCCGATACGATGACCACGATCCGCCCAGCAGAATCCCTCCCAGCGCGATCAACAATGTTGACCATACCGGCATTAAAGCGTTCCAATCCAGTTGTTGAGCAACTGCATTCCTGCATCACCAGATTTCTCCGGGTGAAACTGGGTACCGGATAGTGGGCCGTTCTCAATGGCAGCGATGAAATCACTCCCGTGGTGTGCCCAGGTGACTTGCGGTGGTCGCATGTGTTGGGAGTTCTGGTCGAACTCCCAGCGTCGTACGGCATAGGAATGCACAAAATAGAATCGTTCCCGATGCAGACCAGCGAAAAGCACCGAGTTCTCGGGAGCCCGAATTTCAGACCATCCCATGTGGGGCAACACCTCGGCAGGTAGCTTCTCAACGGTGCCGGGCCACTCCCCCATACCCTCGGTAGTAATTCCATGTTCAACACCGGTTTCGAACAGAATCTGGTGGCCCACACAGATCCCCAACACAGCTCGCCCGCCAGCGATCCGGCGCCCGATCCATCGCATCGCTTCGATGGCGCGCAGGCCGTTGGCGACGGCATCGAAGGATCCCACCCCGGGGACGACAAGGCCATCAGCGTTCAGGACCTGTTCGGCGTCAGCGGTGACCTCGACCTTGGCGCCAAGCCGACGCAAGGCATGAACGGCGGAGTGGATGTTCCCCGAGCCGTAGTCCAGCACGGCGACCGTTTTCTTCTGCACAGTTGTGGCGCGACCCTGCTGGCTCATAGGGCCCCTTTAGTGGAGGGAATCGTGCCCTGCATCCGAGGGTCGGGCTCGACGGCTGTCCGGAGCGCACGGGCGAACGCTTTGAACTGCGCTTCCACAATATGGTGAGGGTCACGGCCTCGAATGAGATCCATATGCAGGCACAGGGCACCGTGGTGGGCAATGGATTCGAAAACGTGGCGAGTCATCGATCCGGTGAAGTGTCCACCAATCAGGTGATATTCCTGCCCTGCTGGCTCACCAGTGTGGACAACGTAGGGCCGTCCTGACAAATCCACTACTGCCCGGGCTAGAGACTCGTCGAGCGGAACCAGGGCATCACCAAAACGACGAATTCCGGATTTATCCCCTAAAGCAGTTTTTAACACCTCGCCCAAGGTAATCGCAACATCCTCGACCACATGGTGGACGTCAATATGTGTATCGCCACTAGCGGTCACAGTCAGATCTATCAACGAATGCTTCGAAACCGCAGTAAGCATGTGGTCATAGAAAGGCACCGACGTGGAAATCTGCGATTGACCGGTACCGTCTAGATCTGCTTCGACAGACACGTTGGACTCAGAGGTCGTGCGTGTCATGCTGGCACGACGGCCCGAAAGTAGTTCTGCACCCAAGGGATCGTGGCCTTCCTGGATTTCCCGGTTGGACTAGTGGTTAACACTGCTCACTCTACAGCGGGAGCTCGTCCGTATGGGTGACGATGTCTCTGAGAGCTTTGAGGAATGCCGAGGTTTCTTCTTCCGTCCCCGCAGTGACGCGCAGATGGTGCGCGATCCCGACATCGCGCACCAAGACTCCACGATCAAGCAAGCTCTGCCACACCGCGCGAGCATCTTCGAGCCACCCAAAGAACACAAAATTCGAGTCAGAAGTATGCGGCTTCAGGCCCATCTCGGTCAAGTCCGCCACAATACGATCACGCTGAGTTCGAATGGCTTCCACGTTTTCCAGCAAGGCTTCCCGGTGGGCCAGGGCTGCTAATGCGGTGGCCTGTGTCGTTGCCGAGAGGTGGTACGGCAGACGCACCAGACGCAAAGCATCGGTGATTTCTGGCGCCGCGGCTAAGTAGCCCAGGCGAGCCCCGGCAAGGGCAAAGGCCTTCGACATGGTCCGCGTCACGATCAGCAACGGACGGGACGGAAGCAAACTCAGTGCGGATGCGGTGCCCTCCAGCGCAAATTCCGCGTAGGCCTCGTCAACGACCACCAGGGCATTAATCTCGGACGCCACCTCATACACAGCCTTTACCACGTCAAGACCTAGCGCGGTGCCGGTGGGATTATTAGGCGAACACAACAAGACGAGGTTCGGTCGTGTTTCACGTACTTGTTGGGCAGCTGATTCAGGGCTGAGCGTGAAGTCCTCGGCTCTGACGCCAGAGACGTACGCTGTCTCAGTTCCCAACGCCAACAGAGGATACATCGAATACGTGGGCGGAAAACTTAGCACACTTCGCCCCGGCCCGCCGAAAGCTTGCAGTATTTGCTGAAGAATCTCGTTGGAGCCATTTGCAGCCCACAGATGTTCCCGGCTCAGACCGTGTCCGAGATACTGCGCCAGCTGTTCTCGAAGTTCCGTGAATTCCCGGTCCGGGTAACGATTCAGCGTTGTCGCAGCCTGAAGCGTTGCTTTCCCAATTGCATCCACTACCGCCGGCGGGACAGGGTGAGTGTTTTCGTTGGTGTTCAACGCGTAGGGAACCTCAATTTGAGGGGCTCCGTAGGGAGACTGACCGCGTAGCGCGTCTCGTAAAGGTAAGCGCTGCAGGGCTGTGGGGTCGAAGCTTTTCTGAGAATCCACCCCTCCAGCTTAGCCGGCCCTGAGCCTTACTGATAACGCGGGACAAACAGCTTATCTCCCACCGCGATATCGGAGGTTTCCAAGTCATTGAGTTCCGCAATACGGGTGACCACATCGGCACGGGGCTCTTCCGGAGCAATCTCACCGGCAATAGACCACAGCGTGTCGCCATACCCGACAGTCAGCGTCACCATACCGGCTTGATGGGACTGGTGGCTTGCCTCGGCTGAGGGGTTACCCCAACCAAACAGCACCATCGCGAAGAAACCCACAAGCAGTGTACCAACCACAGCCAGAGGGACAGCGCGGAAGACCAGACGCCCGCGACGAGTCAGCGACATGGCATTCACCGAGGTTGAAGCATGGTTAGCGATAGTCATGATCTTCCCTATCTCATCGTGCAAAATCAGTACGAATCCACGTGTTCTTGCCGAACACAATTGCTAGTACATCTTTTCTAACATGCTTGTTCGAACGATGCAATGAATCTCTCGAACACAACTATGAATCTGTTCGGTAATCCGATAGAATTTCAGCAACGGCCACCAGTTATCGGAAAAATCCGTTCGAGGCTCATGGTGCTAGTTCATCAGAGGGCACGGACATTTTTAGAACGGAGGACCTAGATGAGCGAGCAAATGGACTCTGCTGAGTCCACGACCCCAGCGGAGCACGTTCCAAAACTCAGTGGGCGCCAGCGCCAGGTACTGAACTTTTTGCGGGCATCCATCACCGAGAGGGGCTACCCGCCGTCAATGCGAGAGATTGGTACCGGGTGCCATCTACAGTCATTGTCCTCGGTGACTTATCAGCTGAAGAAGTTGACCGAGTATGGCTATATCCGACGCGATCCGCACATTCCACGCGGTATCGAAGTCCTCAGAGATGAGTACGGCTATCTGATAACTGACACCGACAATGAGCACGACATGGCTCCAGAAGTTCCGATGAATGCCGCGGAAATGATGGCCCTGCATACTCGCATGAATATGGGACCAGCCGAAGCCGTGGCGGTGCCACTAGTGGGCCGTATTGCTGCCGGTGGGCCGATTCTTGCCGACCAGCAGGTCGAAGACTACATGATGCTTCCGAAACAGCTCACGGGCGAGGGTGAATTGTTCATGCTCAAGGTGCGCGGTGACTCCATGATTGACGCTGCGATTTGTGACGGCGATTGGGTCGTGATCCGCCAACAGAATACCGCCGATAACGGCGAAATTGTCGCTGCCTTGCTCGACGACGAAGCCACTGTCAAGACTTTCCGGCAACGGGATGGTCACACCTGGCTGCTACCTCAAAACACCAACTATGAACCCATCCTCGGTGATCACGCCACCATTATGGGCAAAGTCGTCTCGGTCTTGCGCTCGGTATAGCCTGTATCAGCCGAACCACCGCTTGAGCATCGCAGGTGCGACAGGACCACTAACGGGTTCTGTCGCACCTGCGATGGTTTGCCCTTATTATCGGGGCGGCTGGCTCTAGCGGAAGACCTAAATCAGCCCGATCCACTGCCAATAGGTGGCCGAGAATAGCAGAATCAGCAGGTAGCCCACGATGGTCAACGGGATACCGGCCTTGATGAACTGTTTCGAGGTAAACGCGCCGGTACCGTAGGCCAACATGTTCTGTGGTGCCGAGATGGGCAGGATGAAGCCGAAGCTGATCACGAACTGCTGAATCAGCACAAAACCAAGACCTTCGTTCGGTAGCCCGGGGATCGAACCGGCCAGTGCAATGAAGACCGGGATCAGGGCCGAGGCCAGTGCAGTAGCCGAGGCGAACCCCAGATGAATCAAGATATTGAAGGCTGCTACGAGGGCGATCGTGGCCAACAATGGCATTTCTGCCAGTCCGATATGGGAGAAAATCGCATCCGACAGCCAGGCGGCTGCATTGGTCTGGAGCAACAGGTTCCCCAAGGAAATACCGATAGCAAAGACCACCAGGGTCCCCCAGTTGACCATTTTTTCCAGTGATTTCCAGGAGATCACGCCGACCCGCGGGATCAGCATGATCGCAATACCTAGGATGGTAATCGTCGAGGAGTCGAGGTCGTGAATGACTCCTTCAGTAGCCCATAGCGCCAACATCACCACGGCGATGATGGTCAGTCGAATCTCGCGACCGGTCATCTTGCCCATCTCGTTCAGACCGTCGGCAACGACTTTCTTCCCACCGGAGAGTTCTTTGGTTTCGGGTTTGATGACCCAGCGCATCACAAAGTACAACGCCACGGACATCAGCACGGACCACGGGGCGGCGTAGGCGAACCATTCCGGCCATGAGATCGTTGCACCGAATTCTCCTTCGATGAATCCAACAGCCACCTGGTTCTGGGCGGCTGCGGTCTTGATGCCGACGTTCCAAATCGAGACCGCATTGGCGGCGGTGATGATCAGCAAAGCACCGAGTTTGGACTGCACCGGCAGTCCAAAGGCCACCACCATGCCGATCAGAATCGGTACGACCGCACCGGCACGAGCGGTCGCGGAGGGGACGAAGAATGCCAAGATGATCGAGATGACGATCGCCCCAACGAGGATGTGGCTGACTTTTTCACCAGCAAACTTCAGGATATAGAACGCCAGGCGCTTGTGTAGCCCGGTTGCTTGCATGGCGGCAGCCAGCGCCAGGGCGGCCGCCACCAAGGCCAAGGCAGAGGTAGAAAAGCCGTGAAGCCCAAAACTTAAGCCACCACCAGTGCCGTAGAGCTCCTCCAGCTCCGCCCCGGTCTCGGGATCTAACTCTGGTGAGAAACCGATCAGTAAAGCGATCAGTCCGAGAATCATCACGGCGCTGACCGGGTAGGAGACGGCTTCGGTGACCCACATGATCACCGCGAACACCAAGATCGCCAGTGCTCGTTGCCCGGCGATGGAGAGCCCATCGGGAGTCGGCATGAACAACACTACGCCCATAGCCACGAAGGCGAGCACGAACCAGAGGGGTTTCATACTCAAGTGCGCCAGAATCGAGTCATCGTTGCGTGCTTGGAGCGCTTCGTAGAGATTGCTCCGAACGATTCTGGTTTCTTCGCGGGCTACTTCCTCGTCGCGTTGGCGCCGTTGGGATTTTTTGTCGGACTGTTCGACACCGGTATGTCCCGATTGCGGCGTACCAGATGACATGATGTGTCCCCCTTTCTACCCGGTAGTGATGTGATGAGGCCCCACCATCTGCGACTCCGGGATCGGTTCCGGCATGGCACATGGGCAGACCCTTACACACAACATCTCAGGTCTGACCGCTTTATGCCAGATTTGCCAGCCGATTCAGGGCATGTGTGACAAGTTCCTCGTCAACAGTTCGATAAAAATCAGGAAGGGATTTCAGCAGGAAGGAACCATATCGGGCGGTGACGATCCGAGGGTCGAGAATGGCTACCACACCTTTGTCCTGGGTGGAACGAATCAGCCGGCCGACGCCCTGAGCTAAACGTACGGCCGCGTGTGTAGCCGAGACCTTCATGAACCCGTTACCCCCGTGCTGGACGACCCACTGTGTCCTGGCCCGGGTCAGCGGGTCGTTAGGACGTGGGAAGGGGATGCGATCGATAGTGACCAAACGTAATGACCGCCCCGGAACGTCAATGCCCTGCCACAGCGACAGCGTGCCGAAGAGGCTCAGCTGCTCATCGGCAGCAAACTCGGTCACGAGACTGGACAGTGTGGCCTCGCCTTGGCATGAAATAGGGAACTTATCGCCGAGGCGTTGGCGCATTTCCGCAGCGGCGTCTTCGGCGGCCCGTCGGGAGGAGAACAAACACAGTGCGCCACCCTGTGAAGCCCGGAGCAATGATTCGAGACGGTCCGCGGTCCGCTCTGCCAGGCTGAACGACGGAGCGGGCAGATCTTTGGCCGCATACAGAATACCTTGGCTCGGGTAGTTGAACGGACTGCCGACATCCAACGTGGTGTAGGGGGGAGCCCCTGTCCCTGCTAGACCCAGGTCTCCGGCGACTTCGTCGAATCGTCCCCCGATGCTCAGCGTGGCTGAGGTCAGCACGCAAGTCTTCTCTTCTAGGAGGTGATGACGCAGTGTGCCAGCGACTGATAGCGGGGCCACATACAGGGTGGGTGCTACGTGTTCGTCAATCGGGTGCCACCCGGTGCCCGGGGTAAATTGTTGAGGTCTGGTGGCCCAGACCACCCACGGGACAGAATCTTCCTCAGTCGGTTGGTCGAGGATGCGCTCACAGACGTCCAAGATCTCTTGGAGTCGCGCCCGGACGAGATGCGCCTGGGATGCGGTCTCGTCAGCGGATTGTGCCGAACTGGACGCGGTGTTAGAGTCTTTCAGCTCGCTGAGCAGAGTGCGCGTGGCACTCCGGACCGATTCGATGGCCAGTTCTTGAACCTGGTTGAGGCCAGGTGTGAGCAGACCGGACTCGGCGTTGATAAAGGCATCCTCAACGCTGGAGGCCGCAGCTTTCAGGTCGGTGACGCTCAATCCTGCATCCCGCTGAGCGCTGTTCGCCACCGAGGTAATCAGCGATGCCGAGAGTTGCCCGGTCACCGCCGATGTGACCCGGTCGACAAACTCGTGGCCCTCATCGATGATGACGGCTTCTGAGGAGGGAAGCACCTGAATCCCTTCGAAGGCGGCAATGGCCAGCATAGCGTGGTTGGTGACCACAATGTCGGCTTCTTCGGCTTCGTGACGAGCAAGCTCGGAAAAACACTCTTCAACGAACGGGCACGACGAGCCGATGCATTCACGTGCGGTGACAGATACTTGACACCACGCGTCGTCGGAGACACCCGGGGTCAGTTCATCGCGATCACCGGTGTCGGTTGTCTCAGCCCATTCGCGCAGACGCATCACCTCGGTCCCGAGTCGAGAAGACGTCTCCGCCATGGCACCGGCGGCCGCGAATTGGGTCTCATCCACCAAAGGAGGCGTGCTCATTTCGCTGGCCAGCCCCCCGTGCAGACGGTTCTTGCACAGGTAGTTGGCCCGACCTTTCAACAAGGCCACTTTGGGTGTGCTCTCGGTGTGCTTAGCGAGTGCCTCGACGGCCCGAGGGCCATCTTTGGCTACAATCTGGGCCTGCAGAGCCAACGTCGCCGTGGCAATAATCACCGGCCGGTCACTGGTCTGGGCGCGTTGAAGAGCCGGGATCAGATATGCCAGTGATTTCCCGGTGCCGGTACCGGCCTGCACCAGCAGGTGGCGTTGGTTTTCCAGGGCTCGTGAGACGGCCAGAGCCATAGCTTCTTGACCGACCCGCCGCGTACCTCCCAGAGATTCAACGACATGGTGCAGCCAGTCAATGACCTGATGGTCGGCCTGCGTGACGGGCTGGGTATCGAGCCGGTTAGTCGTGGACATAGTCCCGCAAATCCTCCACATCTTCGGGGCGAACCAGCACCCGAAGCGCGGTGCCATCTTCCTGATAGGACTCGTGCAGAATTTCAGTATCGGGCGAATGTAGCCGGGAGACGACTGCGCCATCGGTGTAGGGAACGACCAGATTCAATTCGACGTTGGGACGCGGGATGCGTGCGGCGATGCGGTGTTGCAATTGATCAATCCCTTCGCCGGTGGCAGCTGAGACCACCATGGCGTCGGGATATTTGCGAGTCAACTCTGCTAAAACGAGAGGATCAGCCAGATCTGCTTTGTTGAACACGATCTGCTCGTCCACGCCGGCGACCTCGGTGTCGTTCAGAACCGTGCGGACTGCCTCAATCTGACCAAACGGGTCCGGGTGAGAAGCATCCACCACGTGTAGCATCAGGTCCGCGTCGGCGACTTCTTCCAGCGTCGATCGGAAGGCCTCCACCAGTTGGGTGGGTAATTGCCGGACAAACCCGACGGTGTCTGAGAGGGTGTAGCCGATGCCATCGGGAGTTTCGGCCTGCCGTACGGTGGGGTCTAGGGTTGCAAACAGGGCATTTTCGACCAGAACACCGGCGCGGGTGAGTCGGTTGAGCAAGGAGGATTTACCAGCATTGGTGTAGCCGGCGATGGCCACTGAGGGCACCCGGCGGGCTTGCCGGCGGGCACGCTTGGTGTCCCGGGCAGGTTTCATGGCTTTGATTTCACGCCGTAGTTTAGCCATCCGGTCGCGAATGCGGCGACGGTCCAACTCGATCTTGGTTTCACCGGGACCACGGGAGCCGATCCCTTCACCGGATGCGGCACGACCACCGGCCTGCCGGGACATCGACTCGCCCCAACCGCGAAGACGCGGGAGGAGGTATTCGAGTTGGGCAAGTTCGACCTGGGCTTTACCTTCCTTGGACTTGGCGTGTTGGGCGAAAATATCCAAAATCAGTGCGGTGCGGTCAATGACCTTAACCCCGACGACATCCTCGAGCGCCCGGCGCTGTGACGGGGCCAGCTCGGAGTCGATCACTACGGTATCGGCACCGGTTTCAGCCACGACTGTCGCCAGTTCTTGGGCCTTGCCTTTGCCGAGAAAGGTTGCTGGGTCCTGGGCGTGGCGGCGTTGGATCAGGCCATCAAGCACCGTGGAGCCAGCAGTCTCAGCTAGGGCGGCGAGTTCTCGTAGCGAATACTCCGCCTCAGCCGCGGTTCCCTCGGTCCACAGTCCGGCCAGCACCACTTGCTCGAGCCGAACTTGACGATATTCGACCTCGGTAATATCTTCCAGTTCGGTCGACAGCCCAGTCACACGCCGTAGTGCGCGACGTTCTTCGAGGTCAAATTGATCGCCATCAAAGTCCGTGTGAGTGGTCTCGCCCTGATGCAACGCTTGAGCGGTCCCGCCGTCCCAGCGCGCGTTGTCTGGCTGCGGGTCATGGCTGACTTCTGTCTGTTGATTTTCGTGCGCGAGAATGCGCTCGATCATCCGCTGGGCGGCATCCTTGCCGTGCTGAGCGGTGGTGGTGTTCCGATCGGAATCGGTCATGGTCTCCTTGGGGTTCTCGTCATCAAGCATCCCGGGGATGCGTAATTCTTCTATTCTGTCACATTTAGCCCCTACCGCTACACTGAGAGACCGTGGACTCAGCACATTATTTTTCCGCGACTCCGGCCGGTGACCAGCGTCGACACCGCATCACCGTGCCGTTGGCTGGGGCCGAGCGCGAGGTTTTTTCAGCTGCCGGCGTGTTCTCCCACGACGAATTGGACCGTGGCACGCGCGTTCTACTCGATACGGTGCCCGCTCCCCCGCCGACTGGACGTTTTCTCGATATCGGCAGCGGCTGGGGGCCACTAGCCTTGTCCATGGCGCTGTTGTCCCCCGAGGCCGAGGTTTGTGCAGTGGAGGTCAATGAGCGCGCCCGGGAGTTGACCGTGGAGAATGCCCGAGCATTGGGTCTGGAGCAGATCAGCGTCTGGGCCCCGGACGAGCTGGATCCCGAACCTGGATTTGATCTGATCTGGTCCAATCCTCCGATCCGCGTGGGTAAAGCAGTGTTGCACGAAATTTTGCAACGGTGGTTACCGCGTTTGCGTCCCGGCGGGCACGCGTGGCTGGTGGTGGCCAAGAAGCTCGGCGCGGATTCACTGTTGCCCTGGATTGCAACGATGCTTCAGAACCATGGGCCCGGAGAATTTACCGCACAGCGTCACGCCACGGTCAAGGGATTCCGGATTTTGCACATTCATCGCGCGCAGTAACCCTACAGCACCGCGTCAAAGAGCCAGGTGACCGGGGTGGCTACGTCCAGGCCGTTACTACCTTCGGGGGCTGTTGCGCAGTGCACGGAGTATTCGGTCCCGGCGGCTAGCACTCGCCAAGGCATCTCGTGGGGTAAATGGGCCCACGTTTTCACCGCGGTTGTGGCGGCTGCAGCCGCTGTGGCCCCGGTGTGCATATCTGAGGGTCGTTGCGAGAGTTTCAGTCGCAACTGGCCCTTCCCGTTGGAGACGACCGGGTCGGCCATCAGCACCAGCCCCACCACCGGATCTTCTTGGGTCGGTGGTTCAATGCCGGGCAGTGACTGGGTGGAGGCCGCCTCGAACTCTTCTTCTGATCCCAGGGCCACAATGACGAACCGTCTGTTGTGGGATTGGATGCTTAGCCCCGGTCGCGGATCCGGTAGGCCCGCGCATTTCACCAAGGCGTCAACCGCGTGGGATCTGGCTTGCTCGGGATCAGCGAAACTCCAGTCAGGGGTGCGCACCGACCACCAGCCTGGTTGGGGCGAGTCCAGCTGATATGATCCAGGCCGTGGTCCTTGGTGACAGGTCAGGGTGAGACCTCTCGGAGTGGATTGGCCACCATGAGCGGTGATCACCTCCGCTGCCACGCGCAAGGCCTCGGTGGGATCGTCGAGTTGCTGTCCATCGGCGGCATAACCGATGACCTCCCAGTGATCATCACGATCTGCAAGACCCACCACTCCGGCTGCTCCGATCCCCTTGGTGCGGTGGGTGAGCACACGGATGGTATCGGGGTCCATGGGGGCCAGCTCGGGCCCGATCGTGACTAACCAATCCAGGGATCCGCTCATGAGTTTCTGGAAACGCGTGGCCTTCAGGCCCAAAAGCTCTCCCAGTGACGCCGGGGAGGTGTTCATGATGATCAGGTCCTTTGCTGTGCGACGGCAATGAGTTTGTGGGCCTGCTGTAGCCGGTCCGGGGCGTCGGCGTTGATCCAGTGCACGCGTGGGTCGGCCGAAAACCACGTTTCTTGTCGTTTGGCGAATTGTCGGGTGGCAATCACGATTTTCTCGACAGCCTCGTCGAGAGGCAACCGTCCTTCCAACACCTCCAAAAGCTGGCGGTAGCCGATAGCTCGGGATGCTGTGGGTGAGTCGGTGATACCCTGTGCTACCAGCCGTTGGACTTCTTCCAGCCATCCTTGTTCAAGCATGGCGTGGACCCGGTCACGAATCCGTTGGTGCAACCGGACCCGGTTCAGCCTTAATCCAATCTGAACCACCGGCGGGATCCCCGCGGCATAGCGACGTTGGGGCATGTAGGAGCTAAAGGGTCTGCCGGTGAGCTCATGGACTTCCAGGGCGCGAATAATGCGCCGGTCATCGTCTAGTCGCGCGGCGGAGTCCGGGTCCACCGACCGCAGGCGTTCGGTCATCACCTGGATTCCGACCACCTCAGCTTCTTGGGTCAACCGTGCTCTGAGGTCAGGGTCTGTCGGCGGAAATTCCAAGTCGTCCAGCGCTGCTCGCACATACAGCCCGGATCCACCGACCAAGATGGGCATGGCGGAGCCGTCGGGCTGTTCCGCCCGGATCGTCTCGATGGCTCGTCGCGCCCCGATCTGGAATTCGGCCACGGAGGCTTCTGCATGAAGCGGGAGGATATCGATCAGGTGATGCACAATGCCACGACGTGATGCCTCTGGAACCTTAGCCGTCCCGATATCCATGCCGGGGTAAAACTGCATCGAATCGGCATTGATAATCTCCGCCCCTGGCCCGGGACCCTCAGAGTATTCGACAGCAAGGTCTAAGGCCAGGTCCGATTTTCCAGTGGCCGTCGGACCGACAATCGCAACAACCGGTTCTGGCATAGCTACAGTGACCTTTAGCCACCCACGCGAATGGTTGGCATCCCCAGGTTTACTCCGGAACCTGTGGAGGAGCCACCGGCATTAACGCCACAGCTATCGGCCTGCGCCAGATCCCACGCATCCCCGGCACGAGACCGCCGTAACTGGTAGTCCTCAGGCTGGGGGTCAGCAATCAGGAAGTAGGGGTGAGTTTCAGTGATTGGCACAGTCACAAAGTCACCGGGACGTGGCGGGGTTGCCCCAGCCGGAACCGAGAAGTGAATCAGACGATTATCTGGAGCCCGCCCGCTGAGACGACCGGTCGTGGCGCCTTTGGAACCGGTGTCATTGGTGACCAAGACTTCTTGTGTGGTGCCTAGCAATGTGGCGGATTCTTCGCCAGAAATTTGATCTTGCAATGCCACGAGACGTTCGAACCGTTCTTGGACCACATCGGCAGGAATTTGATCTGGCATCTCACCGGCAGGCGTTCCGGGCCGGATGGAGTACTGAAAAGTAAAGGCCGAGGAAAACCGTGAGGATCTCACAACATCTAAGGTGTCCTGGAAATCTTGTTCGGTCTCACCGGGGAAGCCAACAATGATGTCAGTGGTGATCGCCGCGTGAGGAATTCGCGTGCGTACCTTGTCCAAAATGCCCAGAAACTTCTTCGTGCGGTAGGACCGTCGCATCGATTTCAGGATCCGGTCGGAACCGGATTGCAGTGGCATGTGCAACTGTGGCATCACGTTCGGGGTTTCCGCCATGGCATCAATGACATCATCGGTGAACGATGCCGGATGCGGGCTCGTAAAGCGCACTCGTTCCAGCCCATCAATTTCTCCGCAGGCGCGCAAGAGTTTTGCGAATGCTCCCCGATCCCGGAACTCTACACCGTAGGTGTTGACGTTCTGGCCCAGCAGGGTCACCTCAACGGCACCGGCATCGACAAGGGCCTGAACTTCAGCCAGAATATCCCCGGGTCGGCGGTCTTTTTCTTTGCCTCGAAGCTGGGGAACAATGCAGAAGGTGCAGGTGTTGTTGCATCCCACCGAAATGGAAACCCAACCTGAATAGGTGGAGTCGCGTTTGGTGGGCAAGGTGGAGGGGAAGACTTCCAAGGACTCCAACAGCTCGACCTCGGCTTCTTGGTTATGACGCGACCGCTCCAGTAGTGTCGGCAACGAGCCGATGTTATGGGTACCGAACACCACATCGACCCAGGGAGCTTTCTCCACAATCGTGTTCTGATCCTTTTGGGCAAGACAACCACCGACGGCAATCTGCATGCCGGGGTGCGCTTCTTTGACGGCGCGGAGGTTCCCAAGGTTTCCGTAGAGTTTATTATCGGCGTTTTCCCGCACCGCGCACGTGTTGAATACCACCAGGTCAGCTTGTTCGTCCCTGCTGGCGGGAACGTAGCCGTGGTCTTCCAGAAGCCCGGAGATACGTTCAGAATCGTGAACGTTCATTTGGCATCCGAAAGTCCGCACTTCGTACGAGCGCGTGGTCGAATCAGCCTGATCGGCGATGAGCTGGGAAGTCAGAGTCACAGTAATACTCGCTCATGAGGCTAGGAGTCAGTTTCTTTCTCCTCTAGCACCCGTTTAACAATGCTAAAGGCCATGGAGGGTGCATAGCCTTTGCGACCGAGCATCCCCACCATGCGTCGAACTAGTTTATCGCGTTCGCGACGGTCCTCAGCAATTGTTGTCCCGGGGACAGACCTGCGCGCCAGTTTACGCTCTACGAGCTCAACGCCACGTTGGTATTGCTGGTCATCGTCGATGAGTTCCAGTGCCTGTTCAGCTGTTTCCCCGACAATGCCTTTGTCGTGTAGCTCACGTGCCAGGGCTGTTTTGGCCAATCCCTTTGAACGTTGCCGTGATTCGACCCAGGACCGGGCGAAGGCAGCATCGTCGATGAGTTGAACTTCTTCGAACCGGTCCAAAACCTTTTCGGCAACGTCAGCGGGGATCTCCTGGGACGCGAGCTTATCTGCCAGTTGTTTCCTGGTTTTCGGAGTCGCCGACAGGGTGCGCAAGAGGATCTGACGGGCTCGTTGTGCCTGGTCCTCGCCAACGGGCGCCCAGGGAGCTACACCGTCGGTAGCCGAGTATTGTGACGGATCGTCGTGCATTCCGCGCCGAGGTTCATCGCTCGACTCGAGTTGTTCGATCTGCTCCCTTAAGCGCGCGAGGACCTCGGGACGGTCGTGAGGTTGACTCATCAGGCTCCAGTATCTTCGACCACGCTCAGACCGGAGTCTTCAATCTCCTCGTCCTCGGCAATGATGCCCATGGCCTTCTTGATCCGTTCTTCGAGTTCATTGGCCAAATCTGGGTTGTCCTTGAGGAATCGGCGCGCATTTTCCTTGCCTTGGCCCAGCTGGTCACCCTCGTAGGTAAACCATGCTCCGGATTTACGAATGATGTTTTCTTGGACGCCCAGGTCCAGAATGTCTCCTTCGCGGGAGATACCTTGGCCGTAGAGAATGTCGAATTCCGCTTGTTTAAACGGCGGAGCCATCTTATTCTTCACGATTTTCGCCCGAGTACGGTTGCCGACCGGATTACCAGCTTCTTTCAACGTCTCGATGCGACGTACATCCACGCGCACGGAAGCGTAGAATTTCAGTGCCTTACCGCCGGTGGTGGTTTCCGGACTGCCAAAGAACACCCCAACTTTTTCGCGTAGCTGGTTGATGAAGATTGCTGTGGTTTTTGACTGAGCGAGGCGACCGGTGATCTTGCGCAGGGCCTGCGACATCAAGCGAGCCTGCAGGCCCACATGAGAGTCTCCCATTTCGCCTTCGATTTCTGCTCGAGGCACCAATGCCGCCACCGAGTCGACAACGACGATATCGAGTGCGCCGGATCCGACGAGCATGTCCATGATTTCCAGCGCTTGTTCACCGGTGTCGGGCTGAGACACCAGCAACGAATCAGTGTCAACGCCGAGTTTGGCAGCGTACTCAGGATCGAGTGCGTGCTCCGCGTCGATGAATGCAGCCACGCCACCGTTACGTTGCGCATTGGCCACAGCGTGTAATGCCACAGTGGTTTTACCGGAAGACTCTGGACCGTAGACCTCGACAACACGACCCCGCGGGAAACCACCAATACCAAGAGCAACGTCGAGAGCGACAGAACCGGTTTTTACGACTTCAATAGGAGCCCGGGCTTCGTCGCCCAGGCGCATAATGGAGCCCTTTCCGTAATTTTTGTCGATCTGTGCCAGGGCCGCTTCGAGCGCCTTGTCTCGATCTGTTCCTTTATTGCCTTTGCTGGAGGTTGCTGCCATGGTTGTACTCCTTGTCACGAGGGAAGGTAGACCGCAACGTTGAACCGCTTAGCACGGTCCCGATGCACCCAAAAGTCTAGGGATCCGTCACGGACGCGATAAGCCTCAAGGACAGCGTGTGGAAAACTATCGCACCGACGAATACTCCCTTGTTCTAGCTCCACTGTACGGGAATTAGAACACTATTTCGAACATTGGCAGGCGTGTTGTACAAAGTGGGCTGTTTGTCCGCGATTTTATAGAACGTCTGAACCACTCGCGGTGCCAGTGACTCGTCACTAGATGACGTCGGGATTGTCTTTCGTCGGGATGTCTCGGCCCAGTCGACGAGATTCAGGGATCTGATGTAAGTCGCAGAGGTCGTGCCAAACGCGTTTTGGCTCCACACCTCGATCCAGGGCCTGCTGGGCAGTGACATGAAGACTAGGGAGTATGAGGGAATCTACGATGACGCGTGCGGTGGTGTCACCGAATTCTTCGGTGGCTAAACGCCAGAACTCTGAGACTCTCACCAGCTGTGACTCTCCTTGACAACATCGCAGCCACCGACTCGTGGAGAGAATCGGCGGCTGCTCCTTTAATTTACGGTGTATCCAGGCAACCCTGGAGTGTGTATTAGTGGGTTCCAGCCATGTAACCGCGAGGTCCCGTAGCCGACTGGTTCGGCTGCGCGACTCCCCGCTGGAAGCGGTGGGTCATTTCTTCTGGAACGGTATCGGGTACGTGTCCCACTTCGGCCACGGCGATACGATCGGCAACTTCCCGCAACATACCGGAGAACGGGACGTCGAGGGCTTCACAGATTGCGGCGAGCAATTCACTGGAGGCCTCCTTTTGTCCGCGTTCCACTTCGGACAAATAGCCAAGTGAGACTCGTGCATCGTGGGAGACTTCGCGGAGAGTGCGTCCTTGCCGCTGACGAATATCGCGGAGCACCTCTCCGATTTCCTCACGAAGAACCGGTACTGCGTACTCGGTAGCGTCTTGTTCTTCTCGGCCTGGATCGCCTGCGTTAACCCAACGGGTAATTCCGTTGACTACGACTGGTTCTTTCATCATCTGTGGCGTTTCTCCTCTGCCGCTTAGGAATTCTGCTAGTTCTGAGGACAACAAGGACTAGCGACCTGTGTTCTATTATGAACAACTCATGATGCGTGGATTTTGTTCCCGATCGCTCGGAACGATTTCTCCCGCATCCTCTGGCGCCGTGATGTAGTCTACGGGAGCAACCTGAAGTAAAGCTGGGAAGAGTTGAGTCTAGATCACTCAACTGTTCGCCCGCTCACCGCTTAGTCAACGACTGCGCAGAGCTCTTTGATGGCGGCCTCGACGGTTTGGTGCCGGATCTGTGCTCGATCTCCTTGCAGATGCAGTTCAACGTGTTGGGAAACGTGATCGGCAATGCACAGGCCGATGTATACGGTGCCGACGTCTTTGCCCTGGTGCGGCTCCGGGCCAGCTACTCCGGTCGTGGATATACCAATGTCGCTGTCGCAGACTCTCTGGGCGCCCCGAGCCATCTGTTCTGCGGTAACCGGGTCCACGGCTCCCCGGGTACTGAGTAGGTGGGCGTCAACCCCGAGCACGCGCTGTTTAATCTTATTCTGGTAGCAGACCACTCCCCCGTTGAGTATCGCTGAGGCGCCGGGAATGTCAGCGATACGGGCAGCAAGCAAACCGGCAGTCAGAGACTCTGCAGTAGCCACCGTTAGGCCACGGTCAGTCAGGGTGTGAACCAGCGCGTGCAGGGGTGTTTGGTGCATTAGGAGCTCGCCTGATCTTTTTCGGGGGTCGTACCACGTAGCTGAATGGCTTTGATCACGTAGTCGATGCCGGTGATCACGGTGATGGCCATGGCGATCAGGACGAGACCCCAGCCAAGGTAGAGCCACCACAGTCCGACCAGATCAACCAGCGGGGCCAACAGGACGATGAGGCCCGCGGTTTGGAACACGGTCTTGATTTTGCCACCGCGTGAGGCGGGCATGACTTGGACTCGGACTAGGGCCAGACGCATCAGCGTGATGCCCCACTCCCGCACCAGGATAACGATGGTAACCCACCACCACAGCTCCCCGAGCGCGGACAAGACGATAAAAGCCACTCCGGTCAGAAGCTTGTCTGCGATCGGGTCGGCGATCTTGCCGAAGTCGGTGACGATCCCGCGGGCTCGAGCGATATCGCCGTCGAGTTTATCGGTGTACATCGCCACGGCAAAGACCACCAAGGCCAACCAGCGGTACACTCCCGATTCGACACCATACGCTCCGCCGGCGATCAGGAACCACATCAACAGTGGCACCAGCACGATGCGAACCATGGTGAGGATATTCGGCAGGTTCCAGACCTGCTTGGTGTTTAACGCCCCGTCAGTTGCCATGCGTCCTCATTCGTTGTGTCAGCCTCACCCAGATCGTCGTAGTCCGCATAGTCGGTATGCACGGGCGAATCATAGGCGGTGCTGGTTGTCCTCGAGTCAGTATCGAGGGCTGAGTCCGTCTCGGCGTGTTCCGTGGTCTCAGTCTGGGCCGAAGGCGGGGTCTCGCCCTTGATGGTGGCGATCACATCGGCCAGATCATCGGGTTTGACCAGCACATCACGGGCCTTGGATCCTTCCGAGGGCCCGACCACCCCGCGGGACTCCATCAAGTCCATCAGCCGCCCGGCCCGAGCGAAGCCCACCCGGAGCTTACGTTGCAACATGGAGGTGGATCCGAACTGGGAGGTGACGACCAGCTCGACGGCTTGCAGCAGGTCTTCCAGATCGTCTCCAATATCCTCGTCGATCTGTTTCTGCGGCTTGTCCGGGATGACATCGTCTCGGTATTGGGCGGTCATTTGCGACTTGACGTGGTCCACCACGGCGTGAATTTCGGATTCGTTGACCCAGGCGCCCTGGACACGCATCGGTTTGGACTTGCCCATCGGCAAGAACAACGCGTCACCTTGGCCGAGCAGTTTCTCTGCGCCGGGCTGGTCGAGCACCACTCGGGAGTCGGTGACCGAGGAGGTCGCAAACGCCAACCGGGAGGGGATATTGGCTTTGATCAGACCGGTGACCACGTCCACCGAGGGCCGCTGGGTGGCCAGCACCAGGTGAATACCGGCAGCACGAGCCAACTGGGTGATGCGCACAATCGCGTCTTCGACATCGCGCGGGGCGACCATCATCAAATCAGCAAGCTCGTCAACGATCACCAACAGGTAAGGGTAGGGCTTGAGCTTGCGCTTCGAATCCGGTGGCAGGGTCACTTTTCCGGCGCGCACAGCGTTATTGAAGTCGTCGATGTGCTTGTACCCGAAGGCGGCTAGGTCGTCGTAGCGGGTGTCCATTTCTTGCACGACCCACTGCAGAGCTTCGGCGGCTTTCTTCGGGGAGGTAATAATCGGTGTCACCAGGTGGGGTACGCCCTCGTAGGCGGTCAGCTCCACACGCTTGGGGTCGACCATGATCATCCGGACCTCGTCCGGGGTCGAATGCATCAGGATTGAGGTGATCATCGAGTTAACGAAGGAGGACTTACCGGCGCCGGTGGCACCGGCAACAAGCATATGGGGCATCTTGGCCAGGTTGGCCATCACGAACCCACCTTCAACGTCCTTGCCCACGCCCATGACCATCGGGTGATCGGATTTGCGCGCTGCATTAGAGCGCAACACATCCCCCAGGGCGACAACTTCTTTGTCCCGGTTAGGAATTTCCACACCGATCGCCGATTTGCCCGGGATCGGGCTGAGCATGCGTACCTCGGGCGAGGCCACCGCGTAGGCGATATTTTTCTCCAGACCGGTGACTTTCTCGACCTTGGTCCCCGGTGCCACTTCAATCTCGTAGCGGGTCACCGTCGGGCCACGAGAGAAGCCGGTGACCTCGGCGTCGACTTTGAACTGTTCGAAGGTCGAGTTCAGTGCTGCCACGATGTGGTCGTTGGCTTCGGTGCGATCTTTGGCCGGAGGTCCGGGTGGTAGCAACTCGAGCGAGGGCAACGTGTAGGTGACATCGCCGTCCAGGTGGAGTTGTTCTGACCGGGCTGGAAGTGGTGGCAGTTGCGGTGCTTGAGAGACCTTCGTTGAGGGCACCGAGTGTTGGGGCGGCTGGTCGCTGTCATCCGCGACGAGTCCTGCTGCTCGACGGGCTTGCTGCAACTTCTGTTCATCGGCGGTGGGGCGTTTCACCCCGGCCGGAATCGTCGTGTCGATCGGCTGGGTGGCGTCCTGGTCCACGGCCTGATCGGGTGAGGGGTCATCGTCCAGTGCGTCAGTGTCGCCGGTTTCGTCAGGCTCGGTAGATGCCTCGTCGAAGAGATCACCGAAGTCGATCACTTCGGTGGCTTGGTCTTTCGTGCGCTTTGCGGACTTCTTCGACTCGCGGCCGGCCCCATCCGATCCGAGAGATTCCGTCGTATCGGGATGATTCGGGTGATCGTCGAGCACCGCAGTGGCGTAGGCCTGCTGACCGGCGGACTGACGATCGAGGTGGTCCGCGTCGTTATCGGTGAGCTCCCCGTCGTCAGCCCGGTTGTTGGTAGACCGTCGCAAGAAGCGCAACAGCCCACCTGAGGCCCGGCGTGGCTTCTTCGGCTCGCCGGGCTGCCCGACAGCGTCGTGTTGGTACAGGTAAGACTGATCGTGTCCAGATTCGCGACGATAGTCCTGTGGTTCCTCGCTGTGTTCAGACGGGTCCTGTCCGGTCAGCCACTGATACATGCCCACGATGCGGGCGGGAATCTTCCCGACTGGGGTGGCGGTCAACACCAGCAGGCCAAAGACCAACAGCACGATCATCAGCACCCACACGGGGACCGGGGTGATCAGTGAGACCAGTGGGTCGGTAACAATAAAGCCCAGTACTCCTCCGGAACTGAGCATTTCCTGAAGCGAGCCGGCAACCGGCGGGTTGGAAAACGCCAACTGTGCGATACCGGCACCGCAGATCATCATGATCACCAGTCCGATCGAGATCCGTCCGTTGGCCCGGTCAGCTTCCGGGTACCGGAAGAGTCGCACGGCGAGGATGACCAGGGCCACTGGGAGAAACAAAGCCATCCATCCGAAGGTTCCGGCGGCCACGCCATGGACGATGTGACCGTACCCGGGCAAATCGCGTAAGCCCCACCATTCCACCGAGGCAATGATCGTGGCCACGAGTACTAAGAAGAAGCCGGTGCCGTCGCGACGATCTTGGGGCGGGATGTGGCGGTCGGGCCCGATTTTGCGCACACCGGCGCCGATTGGGGTGGCAAACATCATCCAGAACCCGCGTAGCACCCGGACAACCCACGGACTGGTCGGGTCGGTGGTTTCGTACGCTAAATGCACGGTCTCATCGGCACCTGCGTTCTTCTTCGACGAAGAGCTGGAGGTCTTCGACGACCGTGCTGGGGAAGTTTCAGTCGCCATAAGGCCTTATTCTACCGCGCTCTAGCGACTGAGACAGGATGAACGCGGTTCGGGCACGTCATCGTGCTCTTTGGTACCGCAGACAAGCACGGGGTCTGCTACTCACATGACCAGCAGACCCCTTGGCTCACTGACAGTCGATGACGTATCAGTGAGCGGTTTAGTAGGAGGAGTAACCGTCCTCGGTCAGCTCGTGCTTCTCGTTACCGGTGATGGCCGGGTTGAAGATCGACACCAGGATCAAGTCCTCGTTGTCGCCGCCCTTCAGGGTGTGGGCATCGTGCTCGTCGAGCACGTAAATGGTCCCTTCAGTGATCTTGTGCTCGGTACCGTCAGGCTCCACCACGGAACCGGAACCGCCGATGCAGTAGCAGGCCTCCAGGTGGTTGCGGTACTGCAGTTTGGAGGAACTGCCGGCCCGCACAACGGTATGGGCCACAGCAAATCCCATGTTGTCTTTGTCCACAAGCAGACGCTCGGAGGTTCCGCCACCCCATTCAACTTTTTCGACGTCGTCACGGCTACGAGTAAACATTATTCTCCTTCCGTTGTCGTCGCCCCGGGCGACAGGTCCGGCCCGGAGCGAACGCTTCTCTTTCTCACGTTAGGGGCCGGTTCACGTGGTGTCAGTATCTGAACGACGTGTTTCAGACACTGTTTAAAACCACACAGCCTGCATTCAGCACGTACCCGTTGAGATGGGCAACGGGTACGTGGGATCTGGTTAGGCCTCAATAATGATCGGCACGATCATTGGACGACGGCGTAGTTTGCGGTTCACCCACGATCCGATCGCTCGACGCATGACTTGCTGTAGCTGGTGATTGGTGTGCTTCTTATCGGAAGCGGCTGCCTCTTCCAGGGCTTTGATGATCTTGGGTTTGACCGATTCAAAGACGGTGTCATCTTCGGCCACACCTCGGGCGTGAATGTCGGGTCCGGAGACAATCTTTCCGGTTTGCCGGTTGATCACCGCAATCACCGAGATAAAGCCTTCTTCGCCCAACACCCGACGGTCCTTGAGATCTGCGTCGGTGATTTCGCCAATGGACTTACCGTCGACGTAGACATAGCTGCAGTCGATTTCGCCCACAATCTCGGCATGACCGTCTTTGAGGTCGACCACAGAACCGTCTTCGGCCAGAATCACCTTCTCGGTGGGAACCCCGGTGGCTTCGGCGATCCGACCGTTGGCGATCAGGTGGCGGACTTCCCCGTGGATCGGCATCACGTTGCGGGGTCGAACAATGTTGTAGCTATAGAGTAGTTCCCCTTGTGAAGCGTGGCCAGAGACGTGCACCTGGGCGTTGCCCTTGTGCACCACTTCGGCACCGAGTTTCATCAGGCCGTTGATCACCCGGAATACGGAGTTTTCGTTACCAGGGATCAGCGAGGACGCCAGCACGACCAAGTCCTCGGGCTGGATTTGGACCTGGTGGTCGCCGTTCGCCATCCGGGATAGGGCAGCCATGGGCTCGCCCTGGGAGCCGGTCGACATCAACACAATGCGGTTGTCGGGGTAGTCATCGACCTTCTTCATGTCGATAACGGTGTTGTCTGGGATGTTGAGGTAGCCCAAGTGGGCAGCGATTCCCATATTCCGCACCATCGAGCGACCGACGAAGGCCACTTTGCGCTGGTGCATCGCCGCGGCATCAAGGACCTGTTGGACACGGTGGACGTGGGAGGAGAAGCTAGCGACAATAATGCGTCGTTGTGCGCGTCCGAACAGCGATTCTAGCACCGGGCCGATGTCTTTTTCGGTGGTGGTAAAGCCGGGAACTTCGGCGTTGGTGGAATCAGTCATGAACAAGTCCACGCCTTCTTCACCCAATCGAGCGAAAGCGCGCAGGTCGGTGATGCGACCGTCAAGGGGCAACTGGTCCATCTTAAAGTCACCGGTGTGCAACACGGTGCCCGCCTCCGAGCGGATAAACAGCGCCAAGGCGTCGGGAATCGAGTGATTGACGGCGACGAATTCGAGTTCGAAGGGCCCGAGCTGTTCGAGCTGACCTTCCGTGACAGCCAGCGTGTAAGGAGTGATGCGGTGCTCTTCGAGTTTGGCTTCAATCAGGGCCAGGGTCAATTGCGAGCCCACCAGGGGGATATCGTCTTTCATCCGCAACAGGTAGGGTACCGCGCCGATGTGATCTTCGTGGCCGTGGGTGAGGACGATGCCGACCACATCGTCAAGACGATCGCGGATGTAGTCAAAATCTGGCAGGATCAGGTCAACACCGGGTTGTACTTCTTCAGGAAAGAGCACACCACAGTCAACGATGAGTAGTTTTCCGTTGAGCTCGAAGACGGTCATGTTGCGGCCAACATCGCCGAGCCCGCCCAGTGGCACAATGCGCATGGTTCCGCCAGGCAGTTGAGGAGGATGAGACAGCACTACTTGCTGTTCGTGGGGCATGAAGGTCCTTTCGGAAAAATATCAGAATGAAATATTTGTTTCGGCCAGGTCTGTACGGATGGCCTTGAGGTCTTCTTCGGTGGCCTCGGTAAGAGGCAGGCGCACGGTCGCCGATGAAATCAAGCCCTGACCGGCCAGGATGGCCTTCGAGGCGACGGCGCCCTGGTGGTGGGACATCACCGCGCGCTGGACCGGGTCGAGTTGAAAATGCAGTGCTCGGGCAGTAAGCAGGTCGCCCTCGTTCAAGGCGTCCACCATCGCACGGTAAGTCCCCGGGGCAATGTGAGCGCTGACCGAGATCACGCCAACAGCACCGGCAGCCATCAGCGGGAAAGTCATCAAATCGTCGCCGGAATAGACAAACAGGTCTGTTTCAGCCAGTACTGTGGTGGTCGATTGGTAGTCGCCCTTGGCATCTTTAAGCGCCAAAATATTGGGGTGATCGGCCAGAGCGACGATGGTCTCAGCGGCAATGGGACGCACCGAACGTCCGGGAATGTCGTAGAGGATCACTGGCACGTCAGTCGCCGAGGCCACGGTTTCAAAGTGTGCTTTGATACCGGCCTGCACTGGCTTGTTGTAGTAGGGAGTCACCAGCAACAACCCGTCAACGCCGGTGGCCGCAGCACGTCGGGAGAGTTCGGCTGAATGAGCCGTGTCGTTCATCCCGGTTCCGGCGATAATTTTGCACCTGTCGCCGACAGCTTCTTTGACTACCTGGTACATCAGCACGTTTTCATCATCCGTCAGCGTCGAAATCTCACCGGTGGTTCCGGTCACCACGAGTCCGTTGACTCCAGAATCCACCAAATGCGTGGCAAGTTTTTGAGCGGAGTCGGCATCCACCTGACCGTCGGCGGTGAATGGTGTCACCATAGCAACCAGGGTGGTACCGAAAACGTCTTCTGCTTGCTGACTCAAATCGCTCATGGACATAGCTTACCTGTGACGCACGCGGGGTACATCATTGCCGTACCGTCACTCTGTAAAGTTGTTCACGGCATCAGGTATTTCATCGTCACGCTGTCCCAGCATCCAGGCGGACCTTAAGAGGTGACGATCTAGACACAGGATGAGCACCCAACTATGGCTTCTTCTTCCTCAACCACGGGTTCGCCCTTTGGGCTCCGGCAACGACTGACCGGTATCGATGTCGCCCGCGCACTGGCGATTCTTGGCATGATTGCCGTTCACGTCTACCCGCTGAACGTCACGGATGCAGCCACCGGCCGTATCGTCCCCAGTTGGGTCGGGTGGATCGCGGCGGGGTCGTCTTCGGTGCTGTTCTGCGTTGTGGCGGGTGTTTCGGTGGTGTTGCTCAGTCGCAACGCGTCGACGGTGGGTTTCGGACAGATCGTGATTCGTTTGCTGTTACGAGCCACCGTGTTGGTATTGCTGGGTTTGACCCTGGGCCAGCTGGATTCCGGGGTTGCCGTGATCCTGGTGCACTACGGGGTGCTTTTCGTCATTGCCATCGCCTTCCTGAAGCTCTCGGCCAAGGTCTTGGGTGTGCTGGCGGTCAGCTGGTTGGTGCTGATGCCACTGCTGTTCGGAGTGCTCAACCGGTTCCTCCAGGCGGCTATGGGCCGAGTGGAGTACGTCAACAACTTTCGGCTATGGTCCAACCCGAATTTCATCTCGTTGTTGGAGCAACCGGGTGTCACGCTCTGGGACGTGCTGGTCTCGGGCTACTATCCGGTGCTCGTGTGGACCGGTTTCTTACTGCTGGGCATGTTTATCGCCAAGATGGACCTGCGGTCCTTTCCGGTGCATCTGTTGCTCTTCGGCGCGGGATTGCTGGTGGCTGGTCTGACACGTGCCGCCGGCTATGGGCTCGCATCGAATCCGGAGCGGCTCCGGCGGTGGAGCGAGCTGAGCTTCACCGACCCGGCCGAGGCCCCGGCTGCCGCACTGACCGGGTCGGGTATGGTCACTCAGTACCTTGTCGGTGATCCTTCCTGGTATGTGATGGTCGCTCCGCATTCCACGGCTCCCCTCGATGTGATCTCCACGGCCGGGATTGCCGTGGCGGTGATCGGGTTGTGTCTCATCCTCACCCAGCACACAGCGGGTCTGGGCGATAAGGTCCTCTATCCGCTGATCGGCGCCGGAGCCATTCCCCTGACCCTGTACGTCGCTCACGTGCTGGTCATGGCGGTGTTGGGCGATGAGGCCGGCTCCGAATGGACCGTGTTGCTGATCCAATGGGGCGCGTGCTTGATTCTGGGCACTGCACTTCGGATCGTGGGCTGGCGTGGCCCGTTGGAATTCCTCATACACGCGGTGTCCACGCATTTAATTGTGCTCAACCCGCCGGCTAAAGACTCCCGCTAGACCTTCTCACGGCACAGTGCCCCCATGGCTCAGTCGTGCCCGGCTTCCATCTTGATGGCCTTATTCAGCGCTTGTCGGGCACGACGTCGGTCACCGGCGGCATCATAGGCCAGTCCCAGGCGGAACCAGCTCCGCCAGTTCTCCGGATCGTTCTGGGTTTCTATTCGGTAGATCTCGAAATCCTCATCGGCAGCAGCCTGATCGATCTTGTTGTATTTTCCCCGCGGGAGGTCATCGACCGGCAAGCCACCTTCCTGGTCGAGAATTTTCGCCAACCGTTCGGTCCCGACCCCAAAACGCCATTCTCTCATCAACGCCCAGATCCCGAACAGGAGCATGACGATCACGGCCCAGCCGATCAGGTTGGCCAGGGTGGACTGGGAACTGATGAACCCGATCGCAGACGTCAATCCCAGGAAAATGAAAAGCAAGGCCAACACAATCAGTGCGATGGCCGCAATCTTATTCTTCATCGAGACTACTTTTACCTCAACTGACTCAGGTTTTAGTGCAGATCTAAATACGCATCCAACCCGTAGCTCAGCCCCGGGTTATCTGCTACCTGTCGCAAGCCGAGCAAAACACCGGGCATATAGGAGCTACGGTCGAAGGCATCGTGTCGCAAGACCAGCTGTTGCCCGGGACTACCCAGCAGCACCTCTTGGTGGGCTTCAAGCCCCGCCAGCCGGACCGCGTGGACGTGAATGTCGTCAATGGTCGCCCCGCGAGCACCGTGGGGATCCTGTTCGGTGGCATCGGGGCTGGGTGGAAGCTCGTGCTCGGCGCGGGCCTGGGCAATCATTGACGCCGTGCGGGTGGCAGTTCCGGAGGGAGCATCAACTTTATGAGGGTGATGCATTTCGATAATTTCAACCGAGTCGAAGTACCGTGCAGCTTGAGTGGCAAACTGGGTGGCCAGCACTGAGCCGATCGAAAAATTCGGAGCAATCAGCACTCCCACATCGGGGTGGTCCCCCAACTGTTGTTGGAGACGGTCCCGCTTCTCATCGGACCACCCGGAGGTTCCCACGACGGTGTGCAGGTCGTGTTCGACAGCGAACTGAACCACTGATTCAGACACCGACGGGACCGTGAGGTCCAACACGTGGGTGGCCTCGGAGTCAAGAATTTCTTCCAGCTGAGACTTTGAGTTCAGTTGAGCCACCAGGCGCATGTCCGGGGCTGCCTCGATGGCAGCCCCGGCATGCTGGCCCATTTTTCCGGTCGCGCCCACCAGGGCCACGTGAATATCTGTCTGTGAGGTCATGTCCCCCACTCTAGTGGCCGGGACTGGATGGGCGCTGACAGACACTGTTTAGAAGCGGTCAGTCTCGCTGAAGCTTCCGCGGCCGTCAGACTGGCCTGCAGAATAAGAGTGGGTTGGGGATTCCTCAGCCCCGAGCTGGTAGAACGGCTCGGTGAGGTTGTCGTGACGCCATGCCTGCCACCACGACACATGGCTCATCTGCCGGTCGATGTCTTCGGCCGAGGAGTCCATGCGCGGGTCGATCTGCAGGTAGCGCTTGGTTTCTCGTGCAATCAGTCCCGACATCGCCAGCAGGCCGATGATGTTCGGCACAGCCATCAAACCGTTGGTCAGGTCCGAGAAATCCCACACGATTTCCAGTGGCAAAGTACACCCCAGATAAATCACGATGCAGAACAGCACGCGGTAGGGCATCACCCAAGCGCGACCCAGCAGGCGTTCCACATTGCGCTCGCCGTAATAGGACCAGGCCAGCATGGTGGAATAGGCGAACAGGATCAGACCGATGGTGACGATCAGGTGGCCCCAGTTACCGGGAAGCCCTTCGGTGAAGGCGTTAGCGGTCATGATGGCGGCTTCTTGGCGTTCTCCGGCCTGCCAGGCTCCGGTGGTAATCAGCACCAGACCGGTGCAGGTCACCACAATGATGGTGTCGATAAAGGTCTGGGTCATCGAGACCAGGCCCTGGCGGACCGGGTGAGTGGTCTTGGCAGCTGCCGCGGCAATCGCGGCCGAGCCCATCCCCGACTCGTTCGAGAAAATACCGCGAGCCACACCGTACTGGATGGCAATAATCATCGCCGAGCCGGCGAAACCACCCACCGCAGAGGTTCCGGTGAAGGCATCGGTGAACACCATGCCAAGGGCCTCGGGAAGCTGACCGGCGTTAGCGATCAGCAGCCACAGTGAGCCCAGCACGTAGAAGACAATCATCACCGGCACCAGGGCGGAGGTGACATTCCCAATGGATTTAATACCGCCTAGCAAGACCACTAGCGTCAGAACCGTCAGGATCAGTCCGGTGATCCACGGTTCAACGTTGAACGAGTTCTCCACGTTGGAGGCAATGGAATTGCCCTGAGTCATATTGCCAATGCCGAAGGACGCGAAGAACGCAAAGATCGCGAACAGCAAGCCCAAGACTTTGCCGTACCAGCTTCCCAGTCCCCGTTCCAGGTAGTAGGCCGGGCCACCGGACTTTTCGCCCTTCGCATCATTGGTGCGGTAGAGCACACCCAAAAAGGCTTCGGAGTACTTAGTTGCCATACCCAATAGTGCGGTGACCCACATCCAAAACAAGGCGCCGGGTCCACCGATTGATAACGCCGTGGCCACCCCGACGATATTTCCGGTCCCCACTGTCGCTGCTAGCGCTGTGGTGAGCGCCTGGAACTGGGAGATATCTCCGTCATCAGAGTCGTCTTTACGCTGGACGAATCCCAGCTTCAGGGCGCGTCCCAGCGTTCGGAATTGAAGACCGCCGTAACGTACGGTCAGGTAGAGACCCGAGAGCAAAAGTAAGGGCATCAGAAAAAATGGTCCCCAGACAAAGTCTCGAATCGCCACGATCACTTCATGGATGGAATTGATCAGAGCGTCCATGCCGGTCCTTTAGTGTGAGTGTTTAACTGTTTATCGGTTGTCCGGCCCGACACTGATCTGTGTTCTGGGCGAGTCCGCCAGCAGCCGGGCCATCCCAACGACTTCGTCCGCTGAGACACCTGTGATTCTAGCCACAGAACCGTCTAAGTCAATGTATCGACGTACCTTATTGATATTGAGCGCGTAGCTCAGGTCGTGCCTCACGTATCGTGAGCGCGAAGCCATAGTGTGAACGCATGGATAAGGACATTGTCTCGATGAGTGCTCGGATTGAAGTCACCAAGCAATTACGTAGGGATTATCGCACGGGGTCCAAGGCGGAGAAGTCAGCGATTTTAGATCAGTTTTGTGCTTCCACTGGGTTGGGCCGGTCCACGGCCAGGCGGTATCTGACCTCGCAGACCATCGGGGTCAAAAACGTGGTGCGCATTGACCGTCGAAAGCATAAACCCACGAAGTATTCGGCGAATGCGAAAAAGCAGTTGATCCGGGTGTGGCGGTTGATGGGCATGCCCTCGGGCAAATACATGAAACCGGTGATGGAAGACTGGTTAGACGCGTTAGAAGCCCACGATGAGTTGGCGTTTGGCCGCTCCGGGTATAACCCCACGGTGCGTGCCCAGCTGGTGGCCATGAGTGCCGCCACGATTGACCGGTATCTCAAGGCCGAACGCGACCGGTTACGCCTCAAAGGCATCGCTACGACCAAGCCTGGGGCCTTGTTGCGCAACTCGATTACGGTGCGACAAGCCGGCGATGAGGTCGAAGACGAACCAGGGTTTTTCGAAACCGACACGGTGGCCCATTGCGGGCCAACCCTGCAAGGCGAATTCGCCCGCACCCTCACCATGACTGATGTGCGCACCGGGTGGGTGCACCTAGAAGTGCTCCGTCATAACGCCCAAGTGCACATCCTGGCAGGATTGGACCGGGCCGCAGCCGCCATCCCCTATGGGATCGCGGGCTTAGATTGTGACAACGGGTCAGAGGGCGGATTCAACTGGTCGTCGCAACACCTTGAGGTGAGAAAGGTGTTCAAGGATGGTGACCAAGGACTGGAGCATGAAGATCAGCGAGGTCCCGGAGGGGATGCGGCGGCAGTGGCGCGCGGACCGGGCGTTGCGGCCAGCAATGCGTTCTCCGGGCAGACCGCAGCCATCGAGGGCGGTGCAGCGACAATTCTGGCGCCTGATCGCGGCCGGGGTCACGACAGCGGAGGCAGCGCTGGCGGTGGGGTGTCGGTGCCGGTCGGATCGCGGTGGTTCCGTCACGCTGGCGGTATGCCACCGCTGACGTTGACGGAGCCAACTGGTCGTTATCTCAGTTTCGAGGAGCGAGAGGAGATCGCGATCTTGCGTGCTCAGGGACGCGGTGTCCGGTCGATCGCGCGTACCCTTGGGCGGGATCCGGGCACGATCAGTCGGGAGTTGCGCCGCAACGCTGCTACCCGCAGCGGGAAGCTGGAGTATCGCGCCACGGTGGCCCAATGGAAAGCCCAGGAGGCCGCGAAACGACCCAAGACCGCGAAGCTGGTGGCCAACCTGCGGCTTCGCGACTATGTCCAGGACAGACTCTCTGGGAAGGTCACTGGCCCGGACGGGACGCCGGTGGAAGGGCCGGTCACGCCGACGTGGAAGGGGTTGAACAAGCCTCGTCGGCAAGATCGACGGTGGGCCACCAGTTGGAGCCCGGAGCAGATCAGTCACCGCTTGAAGCTGGATTTCCCTGATGATGAGTCAATGCGTATCAGTCATGAGGCGATCTACCAGGCGTTGTTCATCGAAGGCCGCGGCGCACTGAAGCGTGAGCTGGTGGCTTGCCTGCGAACGGGCAGGGCGTTGCGACAGCCCCGTGAGCGTTCCCGGAACAAACCCGGCGGTCATGTCGGCGCCGAGGTCGTGATCAGCCAACGCCGAGCAGAAGCCGCTGATCGTGCTGTTCCAGGACACTGGGAAGGTGACCTGGTCATCGGGACCGGCCGCTGTGCGATCGGGACCTTGGTCGAGCGTCGCAGCCGCGCGACGGTCCTGGTCCACTTGCCCCGCCTCGACGGCTGGGGCGAGCACCCTCCGGTCAAGAACGGCCCCGCGCTGGGCGGCTACGGTGCAGTCGCGATGAACGCGGCTCTGGCCGCTGCGATCACGACCCTGCCCCAGCAGTTACGCAAGACGATCACCTGGGACCGCGGCAAGGAACTATCAGGACATGCCGCGTTCACTCTTGAGACTGGCACCAAGGTGTTCTTCGCTGATCCGCACTCCCCGTGGCAACGGCCCACCAACGAGAACACCAACGGCCTGCTACGTCAGTACTTCCCCAAGGGCACCGACCTGTCCCGCTGGAGCGCAGACGACCTCGAAGCGGTGGCCCACACCCTCAACAACAGACCCCGCAAGACCCTCGGCTGGAAGACCCCCGCCGAAGTCTTCGGCGAAGCACTACAATCCCTGAAACAGGCCGGTGTTGCAACCACCGGTTGAACCTGCCCAGTATACTTCAGATGAATTCATTAATTATTCTCAACAACACGGATTTATCCAGTCGATGGGCAGGACCGGGGTCTGTTGGGACAACGCCGCCGCGGAGTCATTCTTCGCGACGTTGAAGAACGAAATGTATCACCAGCAGGTCTTCACCACTCGGGGCAGGGCGCGGTTCGCTGTGGCCGAGTACATCGAGGTGCTCACAACCGTCGTAGACCACACTCCAGCCTCGGATATCGCACCCCAGCACGAGCCTGGGCCGACCACCACGAACCCACCACCGCGGACCCACCCGCAGCGGCCTGAAACACAAGAAAAACACCGAGAGACTGTACGAAATCCTTGACACAGCCCACATCTGTCATGGTCATCATCATGTCCTCTCATCGATGACTCTGTACACAAACAATCTGACACCCTCGAATCGACCGATCGGCCTGGTTGCTTAGTTCCACCGCAACGTCATCGCTAGCGACTCATCCACGCCAGCCCGCAGAGTCCGCGCATACGTCACCCAGGGCATCACTGACCTCAGCAGGAGCAGTCGCAGCATGGGTCAATCCAGTGCAGGCCGCAAAGCACTAGCAACCATGGGACGCAGAGGCGGACAACAAGCAGCAAAACGCTGGAAAGACCCAACCCAAAAGCAGTATCAAAAAGCTGCGCGGGCCCCACTAGCAAAGGCCAACGAGCTGAGAACTTACAGTACAGAAGAGCACAAAGGCCAAATACTTGCACTAGTGGCGCGTTTTCGACGGCAGGGTTTAGAAACGCCTGCAACAAAAGAGATTGCAGCAGAATTGGGTCTTAGTATCCGGCGGGTCCAAGAGCTTCGGAAAGAGCTGGGGTTGCCAGCAAAACGTGGCCGTCCGAGAACCACTAAATAAAAGCGCGATGCCGTAGGCAGTTAACGGTTCCCCCCCCTCCTGGGGCCTACTCTCTACGCTCACTACGCCAACCAGCGAGCTGCTGAGCGGCCCTCGCACGTGAAACTAGGCCAAAAGAACGGAAAGGAGTGCCCGCAGCTAGCAGCAGTGCAGTAAACCCTCGTCGGCATCGGCTGTTAAACAGTGCGCAAGCCAGGCGCCACTTACCGTTGCGACTCATAGAGTGGCGATGGACGACAGGTGTGGCGTCTCGCAACGGATGGCTTGCAAGACGTCTCACTCAAAGTTTTTAGGCTCACACGACTTCAAGCATTTGGGTGTCTTGCAGCTCTGCCTTGCAACGAAAGTCTAGAATGGTGTCAACAACGTGGGTTGCAAGACAGGTTGAGGTGGCATGAAGAAACTTATTGGGTATGCGCGAGTGTCAACGCGCAGCCAGCAGGCCGACCGGCAAATCGAGGACTTCTTAATGGTCGCTGGTGTTCGGCGCGATGACCTGTATGTCGACCATGGCGTCTCTGGTGCTCGAACCTCCCGGCCGGGATTCGATCAAGCTCTTGCGGCACTACAGTCTGGGGACACGTTGGTGATTGCCACCTTGGACCGGTTGGGTCGGTCCACCCAGAGTATGCTGACGTTTGCCCAGCAGCTGCGGGATCGCGGTGCGGGGTTGCGGGTGCTCAACCTGGGCGGTGGGGATGTGGATACCTCCACCCCGATGGGGGTCGATGGTGTTCACGGTGATGGCCGCGTTGGCGCAGATGGAATTGGATATCAAGCGTGAACGTATCACCGATTCGGTGGCGAAACGCCGGGCCGCTGGCAAAGATCTCGGCGGCCGACGCCGAGCCTTTACCGACAGTCAGATCCGGAACACAATGAAACTCATCGACGCCGGAGAGCCAGCTACCCAAGTGGCTCGTGATTTTGGCATGTCCCGAGCCACCCTGTACCGGCGCATCCAACAGCTGCCCGTCGGCGACAGCTGATCGCCATCACCGATAATGCGGTGAAACCGCCAAACGAAGCAGTGAAACCCCGCCAAATGAAGTTAACAGTCACACCGTAGAGATACCCTACGACCAAGGTTAAGCGACTACGAAATTATATGTATCAAATGCAGATTCTCCACGGCTGAAAGTCGTTTCGATCGGGTCTAGGCTAAACCCTTGGGCCTCTACGGCGTTGATGATGTGGTTCGCCCCTAGGAAGAGCACTGTTTCGGTTACATCAAGACTTCCTGCTGGCGATTCGTCGACGTGGGTAGTGACGTGTAGAATATCTCGATCACGCCGCAGCACCATTCGACCGGTCAGATGGTTATGGTTGAAGGGGATTTCCGACTCTTGAAGTAGGCTGGTGTAAACACCAAATGAGTATGCTTCAAATATCAGCACACCACCCGGGCGAAGTACTTCTCTTACATTTTTTATGGCCGATGTGAACTCGGAAATTGATGTCACGCACATCAGGGATCCCCGGCTAGCCAAGGCAAGATCAAAACTCCCGTGAACCCGCAAGCTGGTCAAGAAATCGGCTTCCCTTAATGAGACGTGGTGGGGTAAAGCGTGTTTACTCGCCTCGTTTAACATATCTGGGGAATTATCCATAGCCACAACGGATTCAGCGTAGTTACTCCAACGTCTTAAAACATCGCCGGTGCCCGTTCCGATATCGATAACGCGTTTATTCCTTACGTAGGGAAGGTACTTTTGAGCCACTTTTTGTGCAGCCTCATCACCTCCAACCAACAAATCGTATATGTCCACTGATTCACCTGAATATGCATTGGGCATGACTGAGGCGCTCCTTCCGGCGAACAATCCCACTGTTTCGTGATTTGCTGTTGGTAAATTGCACCTGGCACCGAAAACATGACAGCGAAAACTTAAACTTTACTTTCGGCCACAAGTTGCGTGCAGGTCTGAATTGCTCCCGGAAAATTTACTCCACTGCTTCGTTTTTCTCTGGAAATCGTTACTGCTCCTTCGAGGCGGGGAGCAAAGCGTATGTTCGAACGGGTTTTCAGGAGAGAAAGGTAATGGTCGACTACCTCGTTGTTTTGAGGGATCGCGTCCGCTATGACAATAGGTAATCTCGTGACCTGCAACATCATCAAGGCCGGAGAGTCGGCTCGGCCTTGCGACAGTCGCATGATCATATCCAGACTTGCAGGAAAGACCAGAAAGCACTCTGAGCCATAACTTTCACCCTTGCTCCATTGAACGGGCGGCGGGGGCTGGTCGTGCCATTCATCTATCCAGATCCTGCCGTTCACTAGATTTGTTAGGGCATCGAAGGTAACAAACTGTAAGGCGTTTGTGGATACTGATGCATTTACTCGCACCTTTGGGTTAATGGTCCGAAACCAATGAATCCACCATGGCGTTAGAGCAGCGGCAATGGTCCCGCATATGTGGATGTGTAGCTCAGTGCCCTCGTAGCGCCCGGTTTCTTCTTGCATGCTTATTTGAATCTCTTTCTCCGTTACTGCACGTCAATCCAGTCTGACACTACGATTGGCTGCATATTTTCTTCGTTGTCTTTACTGGGGAAATAATTAATCAGCAGAAACTGTGTGGAGGTAAAATTGTTTTCTCTGGCATCGCGTTTAGCAGCTCCAGACACTATCTCGTATGCAGAACTAGATAAAACGATGGCAAAGTCAGAATAGTTTGAGCTCATTAAACTAATCTGTTGCATCGCATCGAAAAGCGCTTTAGGTCCCCTACTGCCTGGGTTCCAGAGGGTTTCCAAGAGTCCGTGACTGTTGGACGGTGTTATATCGCTCCAGTTCGTGGGATTCCCTGAGCCAGATTCCCCATCGACATGTCGCACAAGTAAGTGAACGTTTTGGATCCCGGGATTCGGAGCAAAGAACCTCCAACCAGGAACCGTCCAGCCAAAAACGAATTTCTTCATGTTCTGATTAAAGGACTCGGGGGTATTTTGCAACACTGTTGCCGTCATGTGGGCGCCGAGGATACAAGAAATGCTCGCAGTGGCAACCTTGGTTAATTTACTCATTGCGCTCCAGAAATGTATGCATGTGCTTTACAATGACCTCTGCGTGATTACGGTCACCTAGCATGCTTCTATGCGTGCTACCGGATATGTGTTCAACCTCGCAGTCGAGCTGCTTAGCAACTTCCATAGCTTCGCCGTAGTATTCATCTGAAGCTATAACGAGTCGCTGCGGTATGGATCCCAGATCTTCTTGGAACTCGTCCACGCTAAAGGAAAAGTATTCTTTCGTTGCGTTAATTATATTGGGCGGGAAGAAGACAGAGGTGACATAAGAAAACTGCACGTCTGGGGTATAACTGGCTTGCCGTTCCACAGCGTTGGGGGCCCAATTATAGAATCCGAAGAGGCTGGCTAGCAATGTTATTGCTTGACTTTGAAGAAATGCTCCTGCCTTTTTCCTGTCCGTTCGGTGTTCTTCCAGATGCCCCGGGTCTGTTCCGTCGAGAACTACTAAAGACTCGATCCTTTCTCTCAGGTGTGAGTTTTTAGCGATTGCAAGAGCTGACAATAACCCAATGGAATGGGTAACCAGCACGATCGGTGCCGTTTCGGAAACATTATTTAGAATCGCTGAGACAACCGCATTATGGTCTGCTTTTTTGTCAGTTTGTCCGTATCCTGGTCGATGGTAGCGAATAACAGTGTCGGTCTTACTGAGGAGTTCTGTGATCCAGCTCCACGACTCCATTGGTTCACCCAGCCCGTTTTCTAGAAGGAAAATACGGCCTGATTCGTGATGGCTTGACCTCACAGGGCCGTTAAGCTGGTACTCCACAAGGTGTCCGGCAGCAGTCCTGGTGAAATCGGAACCTTTACCTCCGATTCCGTTCCGCCGCGCTAGCAAAGTCTGGCGCTTTTCAGTGACATTTACCACGCTTCCAATAAGAATCCCGCCCACCGCTAGTGCAGTAAGCCCCTCCAGCTGGCCGCTATCAGACTGCCGTGAGCGCGTAAGCATGTAGCTTACTGCGCCGTGGGCTCCCAAGTATCCCCAAAGAAACCTGGGGAGTTCCATGGTGAGTGCAACAGCAAGATGAAACAACTTCACTATATTTAAAAACTGTGTAGCTATACTTGGGGGCAGAAGGTAAATTACAGGAAATAATGTTTCCCATACGACGGTAAATCTAGTGACGACTCTGCAAAGTGTGGGAAACCGTTTGAGTACTTTGGCTAGTGGGCCATTTCCATAGTTCTCAGTTTGCAGGATTTCATACAAAGCATCACCTTGTACCCAACTACTTCCAAACGTTTTGGATAACCCAGACGTCGCGTAGCTCGTGGCTGTTTGAAAGTTAATCGCTCGAAGGAGCAGGTCGTCGGACTTTTGCCGGTTGGGGATTAGCGATGTAAGGACCCGGTACTGGAAAATGAGCGAAGACATCTGGTCCGCACCGTCACGTCCATAGGGGGTACGGAGTTCACTGAGCGTACTTGAGATGGCCAATATCAGTGAGGTAGTAACTTGCACTGCTCGGCTTTTCGGTTTCAGTAACATCAGGCTAGCTGCCCCCAGGGAAGCAGCGGAGAATACTTTCGGACTATACTTGCTATCCAGTGCCCTGAGAAAAGTTCCTTTTAGACCCGTGCCTTTGTATTCGCGTGAAGAGAGTCCTCTCAAGTAACCTTCAGAGTCGTGTTCGCCTCTTATTGATAATGATTCTAAGGCAGCCAGGATCTGCCCAATCGCAAGTGGTCGAAATGTTTGTTGCAAAGCTGTCTGCTGAGCTTGCGTTGCTAGCAACCTTTTCTGTTTTCTACGTTTGAATAACATTTCCTGCTGTCATTGTGTGTAGTGGGGCGTTATACGGCGGGATTGCCGCGATTGAATGAGGGTGACGAGCCCTATTAGGCAGCTCGTCACCCTCATGGGGTCATGCAACAACGCAAATCAGCAGATGAGGCAAATAGTACTTCCCTGCACAACGTACTGAGCAGCGTGGGGCGTAGCAGGTGTTACACCAGGTGTAGCCATTGCAGGTGTTTCGGCTGCTGTTACGAATCCTGGGGTTGCTTCCTTGAATGTTTCATTGGCGAACTGCTGAACGATGTCGATTTCGATTGACATACTCTCCTCCTTGTGTGATAAATGCTGGCAGGTCACTTTTCACAGTATCGAAGTTGGCTGCTGGCGAGCAAGGGATTCTGCGCTTTAGGGGATTTAGTGGAGGAGCGGCTTATTAACACCGGTAAACAGTCGATTAAATATGATGGAAACAACCATAGCCTTGTCGTGAAGGATTTACTTGTCGGGCACGATGGGCAAGCAATATGTGGTCCTGTATCTATGTCTATTGGTCCGGGTGAGTGTGTATTGGTGGTAGGTCGTAACGGGACGGGGAAAACCACGCTGCTGCACACACTGGCTGGACGCCTCCCCCCGGTAGGAGGAATGTTGAACGCTTTCCAAAAACCATTGAATTCTGCTTCGGTGCTCTGGCGGAAAAATGCATCGGTTTTATTCGACGACGAATACTTTTTCCCTAATCTGACGGTTCGTGAACATCTGCAGGCAGTGTCCTTGGCTCACGGGTTGCCCGGCCCCCGAGAGGCTGTTGAGGAAGCCCTTGAAACTTGGGGATTGGCTGGGCGTTCCTCTGTTTTTCCTACTCATTTATCATCTGGTCAGAAGCGGAGACTTCTTCTCGCATCTTCTTTTCTCCGCCCCTCAAAACTGATAATTATGGACGAACCAGAACAACGACTTGATCCTGCCATGCGCGATTATGTGGTCTCTCGACTGGCTGGGCAGCTTCAAAACGGTGCGGCCATAGTGTTAGCAACGCATGACCCAATCGTAGCCGAGGGTATGAATGCTGAGTGCCTCCAAATCTCGGCAGACGGCGGGTGTGATTTTGTTCCACGCCGAGAAGGTTTAGCAGTACTGCGTGGGAGCCACGAGTGAGTAGTGTTACACGTCATTGGACAGGACACTCGGCCGATGTGGTCATGGAATTCATCCGGCGTGTCTCACGGGAGAATGATTCACGCACCGGGTCTGAACGATTTCAAGACTGGTACTTTTGGGTGATATTGGCAGCAAGCGTGGTAGCAGTATTCGTGACATTTTTGGTCAACGCTTCAACACTGATTGGTCCGGGTATTCTCACTCCGGAAATTGGTGCACCTATAGCTGGCCTATCTTCAGACTATGTGGCGTTCGTGGTGGCCTTCGGCCTCAGCATTCTGTTTGCGTGTATTTGGGGTGTGTTTTGCAGCCAGCTTGGTCCTGTTTCCATGCCATTTCATGTACTGATCTGGTTGTTTCAAGCACCGATCGACACCCTACGTCTGCTGGGCCGTCGACAGCGCTGGGTACTTTTCAGCTCAGTTGTTATTGGCTTGGTGGGCGGAGTCTGTTGCTCCCTACCCATTCTTATGTTGGATTCTATGCGGCTCATAGAAGTCATTAGCTGCGCCTTGCTATGTGCTATTGGTTGTACCATTGCGGGGGTGCTATCGGTAAGGCGTCAAACCATGAAAGACATTTCGAGTCCTTTCGAGACCCACAAACCTTTCCCCGTGCCCAACCTCAGCTGGTATCAACTCGAGGCTTCAGCCGGGAAAAGCATGCTGTTGCAGTGGTCTGCTAGTGCTTTGCGGCCTTTTGAAGTGCTACGTATGTTCTTCGTCGGCACTCCTTCCACCTCTAGGAGCAAGGAAGGTTTCTCACACCGCCTTCTGGGCAAGCCTGCCTGGGTGGTAGCGACCATGGATTGGCGGGTATGGCGCAGACACCCATACGCGGTTGCAGCACTCTTGGTTACTGGATTATATACTGTTGCTTTGGCTGTCTCGCCGGTGCATGAGGCCCCGTTTCTTTTCCTGATTATACTTTTTGTAGGAACCTACCTTGCGGCAGAAGTGTCTAGCTTAAGCGGACGTCAGGATGAGAATAGTCGAAACAAATACGACCAGTTGCCCCTTTCAAAGCGGACAGAAAGTATTGCGCATCTGATCGTACCCAGTGTGCTCATGACAGGTTGGACCCTAGTCACTTGGGGCGTCATTGGTATCGCCTTTGGCCAGCCCCAGGTTCTTGCATCCGCCGTTGTGGTTGGCATTGGTATGGGGGCAGTCAGCAACTACAATGCCCGAAGGCAAGGCGCTCGATGGGGTGCTGAGACCTACCTTGCTACCCCCCTTGGGCCAGTCCCCATTATTAGTATCATCAACTTCTTTAAAGGAGCTGCACTTGCTCTAGCGGTGATAGTTCCAGGAGCGAATCTAATGTTTGCAACGGAGGGCTTGATGGCCTGGCTATGCGTCTCTATCTTCGCATGTGCTATTTCCTTCGTTGTTTCGGTGAGCGCAGGTCAGAAATAGTTGAGGTTGGGACTTCTAGCGGATATCGCTGATTTTGAACGCGCTAAGATCCGGGAGCGGCAAGCCGAAGGGATTGCTATTGCCAAAGCGAAAGGTAAGTATGCGCGGCAGCCGAAGCTGATTGAAGAGGACGTGGAGCAAATTCACGTTTTGCTGCAGCTTGGTCATGAAAAGACTGAGATCGCACGACAATTTCAGGTCTCTCGTCAGACGGTCTACAACGCTTTAAAGCGCCACCCTGATGCCAACAGATAATGGGGCAGGTGGGCCTGTCATGGATGAAAATTACCGAAAAACTACCGTTTATTTACCGCACCAATACCGCAATGGGGGCGACGTTAGTCGCGTCCGAAGCGTTGGTAGGCGGCTTGTCGGGTGGTTTCCAGTGCTGCGCCGATGACTGTCCAGGAGTCTCCGGCTTCGCGTGCTTGCTGTACTGCTTCGCGTAGGTCGGCTTCGGCTTGTGCGAGGTTGGCTCGGGCGGCACGGATGTTGCGGAAGTGTGTGGCGTCTTGGGCAGGGGTGACTGTGAACCGTCCTGGGTTTTGTGGCTCTTCACAATCGAGGGTGTAGACGGGGGTCTCGGGGAAGTGGCGCGTCGATAGCTGGATAGAGGTCGAGGCCTTCCGATGATGGAAGTTCCTACACAAGCCATCTGAAAGACCTCGACGTGCCTAACGCTACCTTCGACGACTGTGACCTGACCAAGTTTTGCCGGCTGGACGAGCTCGGCCTTCAAGCTACCGGGCAACGGGTGGAGCCCGGGCGGGCGGTACTGGCCTGTCGGGTGGTGGAGCCAGATGAGTGGTGTCACCGCTGTGGTTCTCAGGGCACCGCGCGGGGCACGGTGATCCGCCGGCTGGCGCACGAGCCGCTGGGCTGGAGGCCCACGACTCTGCACGTCACGGTTCGGCGCTACCGGTGCGCCGACTGCGCCCACGTCTGGCGCCAGGACACCACCGCCGCGGCAGAGCCGAAGGCCAAGCTCTCCCGCCGTGCCCTGCGCTGGGCCCTGGAAGCTCTGGTCGTGCAGCACCTGACCATCGCCCGGGTCGCCGAGGCGTTGGGGGTGCGGTGGAACACCGCCAACGACGCCGTGCTGGCCGAGGGCAAGCGTCTGCTCATCGACGACCCGGCCCGGTTTGACGGGGTCACCGCGATCGGCGTGGATGAACACGTCTGGCGCCATACCCGGCGTGGCGACAAGTACGTCACCGTGATCATCGACCTCACACCACTGCGCGTCGGCACCGGTCCGGCGAGGTTGCTGGACATGGTCGAGGGCCGCTCCAAACAGGCCTTCAAGACCTGGCTGGCCGAGCGTCCGGCTTCCTGGCGGGATGGCGTGGAGGTGGTGGCGATGGACGGGTTCACCGGCTTCAAGACCGCAGCCACTGAGGAGATCCCCGAAGCCACCACGGTCATGGACCCCTTCCATGTGGTCCGCCTGGCCGGAGACGCGCTCGAGCGATGCCGCCGGCGAGTCCAGCAACAGGTGAACGGCCACCGGGGCCGCAAACAGGATCCGCTCTACAAGGCCCGCCGGACCCTGCTGACCGGGGCCGACCTGCTCACCGAGAAGCAGTATTCCAGGATCCAGGACCTCTTCGAGGCTGACGAGCATGTGGAGGTCGAGGCCACGTGGGCGTTCTACCAGCACATGGTCGCCGCCTACCGCCAGACAGACAGGGCCGAGGGCAGGGCGATGATGGAGCAGCTGATCGCCAAGCTGGGCCGGGCAGTGCCGACCAAGCTCATCGAGCTGGCCGGTCTGGGTAGGACGCTGAAGAAAAGGGCGGCAGACATCCTGGCCTACTTCGACCGCCCCGGAACCTCCAACGGACCCACCGAGGCCATCAACGGACGACTCGAACACCTGCGCGGATCCGCCCTGGGCTTCCGGAATCTCACCAACTACATCGCCAGGTCCTTGCTCGAGAGCGGAGGATTCAAGCCCCGTCTACACCCTCGATTGTGAAGAGCCAGTTTTGTTCCGTCCTAAAATGAGAGGATAGAACTATGCCAACCAAATACCCGCAGTCGTTTAAAGATCGTGCCACGCGCATGGTGTTTGATCGGCTCGAAGGTGAAGACGCGCCGAGCCGGTATGTGGTGATTCGTGAAACCGCGCCCAAGCTCAGTATCGCGACACAGATGTTGCGTCGTTGGGTGGAACAAGCTGAAGTGGATACCGGTCAGAAGTCAGGGGTGTCCACGGATGCCCAAGCGCAAATCCGGAAGCTGAAGCGGGAGAACGCGGAGCTGTGCTGGGCTAATGAGATCCTCAAGACGGCGTGGGCTTTTTTCGCAGCGGAGCTCGACCGCCCCACGACGAGATGATTGCTTACATTGACATGTTCAGGGATCGTTTCGGGGTCGAGTCCATCTGTCGTGTTTTGGGTGCGACAGACCGTGGGTTCATCACCTCAGGTGGCTATCGGGCGGCGAAAGCCCGTCCTGCCAGTGATCGTTCGCGTCGGGATGCAGCCCTGATCCCAGTGGTCAAAGAGCTGCACCAAGCCAATTATGGGGTCTATGGGGTGGGCAAAATGTGGCATGCCATGAGACGTGCTGGCTGGGACGTGGGCCGTGACCAAGTGGCTCGGCTGATGCGCCTGGCGGGACTTAGCGGTGTGGTGCGAGGACGAAAACCCCACACCACCATCGCTGCGAAGGTCCCGGATCAGCGGCCAGATTTGGTCAACCGGGACTTTGGCGTCACAGCACCCAACCGGCTGTGGGTCGCGGATATAACCTATGTGCGCACCACCAGCGGGTTTTGCTATACCGCGTTTGTCACGGATGCCTTCAGTCGTAAGATCGTGGGCTGGTCGACCCGCACGACGATGCGTACTGATGCGCTGCCCTTGGAAGCGTTAGAGCACGCGCTGCTCAGTGCTAAGGACCAAGCCCTGGATGGGTTAGTCCATCACAGCGATCGTGGCTCGCAATATGTCAGCATTCGCTATACCGAACATCTTGCCAAGGCTGGTCTGACGGCATCGGTTGGGACCGCTGGAGATGCTTACGATAATGCATTGGCCGAGACGGTTAATGGCTTGTATAAGACCGAATTGATTTATGCTCGGCCCGCTTGGCCGTCAGCTACTGAGGTGGAATTCGAAACGATGAACTGGGTCCACTGGTGGAATTGGGGTGTATCAAGGATGTTGGACAGTTTCTCTTGATGGGGAAGGATCAAGAGTATGGCAGCATCATCGAGGCGGAAGTTCAGTCCGCAGTTCAAGGCTGAGGCGGTCCAGTTGGTGGTCCAGTCGGATCGGCAGATTGTTGAGGTTGCCGGCGAGCTTGGGCTCAAGCCTGGTACGTTGGGTAACTGGGTGAAGAAATACAGGCAAGAGAATCCAGAGCCGGGGAAGGCGATGACTCCTGCTGATCATGGCCGGTTAGCGGAGTTAGAAGAAGAAAACCGGCGGCTGAAAATGGAAAATGGATTCCTAAAAAGGCCGCGGCTTTCTTCGCCAGGGAGCAGGACTGAACGAGAAGTCAGCCCTGATCGAGGCTGAGAAGGACAACTACCCGATCGACTGGATGTGCACCCAGCTGGAAGTGGCGCGTTCCTCGTTCTACGCGTGGCGGGCCCGGGTCGGCACCACCACGGCTACCGAAGCCCGCCGGGAAGTGTTGAAGGTCGAGATCGCCCGGATCTTCGATCAACAGCGCGGCACTGCTGGCTGTCGGCGTGTGGCTGCTCAGCTCAACCAGGAGGGCTTCGAAGCTTCGGTGGGGCTGGTGGCCGAGCTGATGCGTGAACTGGGGTTGAAGGCGGTGCAGAAGCGGGCGTATAAGACCACCACGGTGGTCGACGGTCGAGCCCAGGTCTTCGAGGATAAGCTGGGCCGGGACTTCGCTCCAGAGTCCCATTCTCCCGGTACTGCACTGGTGGGAGACATTACCTACCTGCGTACCGGTCAGGGGTGGCTGTACCTGGCTACCGTGATCGATTTGGCCACCCGGATGGTCATCGGTTGGCAGACCGCCACCCACCTGCGCACCAGCCTGGTCATCGACGCTTTGGAGATGGCCCGCACCCAGGGTGGAGCGAAAAAGAATGCTATATTTCACTCAGACCATGGGTCTCGGGGCGGATTCAGCTGGTCGTCGCAACACCTTGAGGTGAGAAAGGTGTTCAAGGATGGTGACCAAGGACTGGAGCATGAAGATCGGCGAGGTCCCGGAGGGGATGCGGCGGCAGTGGCGCGCGGACCGGGCGTTGCGGCCAGCAATGCGTTCTCCGGGCAGACCGCAGCCATCGAGGGCGGTGCAGCGACAATTCTGGCGCCTGATCGCGGCCGGGGTCACGACAGCGGAGGCAGCGCTGGCGGTGGGGTGTCGGTGCCGGTCGGATCGCGGTGGTTCCGTCACGCTGGCGGTATGCCACCGCTGACGTTGACGGAGCCAACTGGTCGTTATCTCAGTTTCGAGGAGCGAGAGGAGATCGCGATCTTGCGTGCTCAGGGACGCGGTGTCCGGTCGATCGCGCGTACCCTTGGGCGGGATCCGGGCACGATCAGTCGGGAGTTGCGCCGCAACGCTGCTACCCGCAGCGGGAAGCTGGAGTATCGCGCCACGGTGGCCCAATGGAAAGCCCAGGAGGCCGCGAAGCTGGTGGCCAACCTGCGGCTTCGCGGCTATGTCCAGGACAGACTCTCTGGGAAGGTCACTGGCCCGGACGGGACGCCGGTGGAAGGGCCGGTCACGCCGACGTGGAAGGGGTTGAACAAGCCTCGTCGGCAAGATCGACGGTGGGCTACCAGTTGGAGCCCGGAGCAGATCAGTCACCGCTTGAAGCTGGATTTCCCTGATGATGAGTCAATGCGTATCAGTCATGAGGCGATCTACCAGGCGTTGTTCATCGAAGGCCGCGGCGCACTGAAGCGTGAGCTGGTGGCTTGCCTGCGAACGGGCAGGGCGTTGCGACAGCCCCGTGAGCGTTCCCGGAACAAACCCGGCGGTCATGTCGGCGCCGAGGTCGTGATCAGCCAACGCCGAGCAGAAGCCGCTGATCGTGCTGTTCCAGGACACTGGGAAGGTGACCTGGTCATCGGGACCGGCCGCTGTGCGATCGGGACCTTGGTCGAGCGTCGCAGCCGCGCGACGGTCCTGGTCCACTTGCCCCGCCTCGACGGCTGGGGCGAGCACCCTCCGGTCAAGAACGGCCCCGCGCTGGGCGGCTACGGTGCAGTCGCGATGAACGCGGCTCTGGCCGCTGCGATCACGACCCTGCCCCAGCAGTTACGCAAGACGATCACCTGGGACCGCGGCAAGGAACTATCAGGACATGCCGCGTTCACTCTTGAGACTGGCACCAAGGTGTTCTTCGCTGATCCGCACTCCCCGTGGCAACGGCCCACCAACGAGAACACCAACGGCCTGCTACGTCAGTACTTCCCCAAGGGCACCGACCTGTCCCGCTGGAGCGCAGACGACCTCGAAGCGGTGGCCCACACCCTCAACAACAGACCCCGCAAGACCCTCGGCTGGAAGACCCCCGCCGAAGTCTTCGGCGAAGCACTACAATCCCTGAAACAGGCCGGTGTTGCAACCACCGGTTGAACCTGCCGAGTTCATCAACCACGAAGTCATGCACTGGGCTGCTGACCGGTTGATCTTTTTCACCCGGGGCCGGCCGTATCAAAAAAATGATCAAGCCACCGTGGAATCCAAAAACAACCACGCCGTGCGAAAATTTGGGTTTCACTACCGGTACGACACCGCAGATGAACGCGCCATCCTGGCGGCCCTATGGCAGGTGGTGGGTTTGAAACTCAACTACTTCACCGCCACCACAAAACCCACCGGCTGGACCCAAGACGCCAGCGGGCGGCGCAAACGCCTCTATGACAAACCCAAGACTCCCTACCACCGGCTGCTGGATGCCGGGATCCTCTCCACCGCCCAACAAGAAGAGCTAGCGGCCATCTACCGCAGGATCAATCCAGCCCAGCTGACCCGCCAAATCCTGACCTACCAAGACCGGCTGATCAGCCTGGCCAAAGACAAAACCCTCACCATCGCCGCCGACCTCGACAGCAAGCACCAGGCCCGGCAAAAACGCCGCACCACCGGCATCCGCACCAAAGCCAGCTAACCCAAGTTTTCGCGCTCAAACTAGCTGAGGCACGACACTGCAGCCACGCGACCTCTCGCGCTCACGATCTGTGAGGCACGACTTACCCTTCGCGCTCAGTTTGACATGAGGCACTACGTGTATTGACCCGTGACGAGTTCGGCGCGTCCGAGTCGTGACATCCGTGCTTCGGTGTTTTCTAGTCCCAACACCACGTTTCCTGCGATTTGACCGTGGGCTCGTTCGAGCTCATCGGCGGTGACGCCTTTCTGCGCGAGCGTGTCGAGTTCTGTGCTCATGACCTCAATGACCTCGTCGGCTTTAGCTGGATGGCATCCGGCATACATTCCGAAGTAGCCCAGATCAGAGTAGCTGGCAGCAAAAGAATAGGTCGAGTAGGCCAGGCCACGCCGTTCTCGGATTTCTTGGAACAACCGAGAGGTCATCCCGCCACCGAGAATGACGTTCATCACCGTCATCGCGAACCGGCGTGGATCCACGGTATTCAGGCCCCGGCCACCGACCATCACCGCGGTTTGTTCTACTGGACGGGTAAGCGTGAGGCGTTCGGTGTTCATGACCGGGAATTCAGCGTGGTGGTCGCGACGCGGTGCCGGGGTCTGGATCAGGTTGCTTTCCGGACTCATCCATCCACTACGGCTCAGTGCGGCAGAAACCGTTTGCACCAGTTCTTTGTGGTCAAGCCCTCCGGCTGCGGTAATCACGAGTTGCTCGGGGCGGTACCACCGGTTGTAGTGGCTTACCATGTCCTCGCGACTGATGGAGTTGATCACCTCGGGGGTGCCACCGATGGACCGGCCGAGCGGGTGTCCGAGCAAGACCTGTTCGGCCAGGGATTCGTGGACCACATAAGCCGGGTCGTCGCTGTCGACGGCGAGTTCTTCGAGGATGACTCCGCGCTCGGTATCCATCTGCTCTGACTCGAGCAGTGGTGCGGTCACCATATCTGTGAGAATGTCTACCGCCATCGCGAGGTTGGTGTTGATCACCCGGGCGTGGTAACAGGTGGACTCTTTCGCGGTCGCAGCATTGACATCTCCACCGACCCGGTCGAAAGCTTCGGAAATATCCCACCCGGTGTAATTCGCACTGCCCTTGAACAGCAGGTGCTCAAGAAAGTGGGTTGACCCGTATCCTGATGGCTGTTCATCCCGCGAGCCCACCCCGATCCAAAATCCGATGGAAACGGCTTTTTGTCCAGGCATCACTTCGGTCAGGATACGCACACCGTTGTCGAGGACGGTGCGTTCAACGAGGTTACCTCCCCCACCGTTATAGATCACACCGGAGTACTGCGGGTCAATATCGATGGTGGCCATGCTGGGTAGTTTAGTGCCTGACTCCAGCCGGCAGTTCAAGTTCGAGCACCCGGTAGAATCCGGCGTCATCGATGACTGCATCCACCCGGGCATAGGTCGGGATGGTGCCCCACCGATCAGTGACGCTCGCGATAGCATCCTGCCCCAAGCGCACCTGATCTGCGGTAGCCTGCCACGGCGTGTTGGTTTCCCCGGCACAGAGCGTGCCGATGATCGCTCCCGTTTCGGGAATGCTGACCCGCTTATTGGCAACGTGGCTAAATTCTCCAATGATGAATACCAGTAGCCATTCTCCCTCGGTGGCTACCGGCTCAAGGGCTGGTGTGGTGGAACCGTGAGACGTACCGACTCCCCGCGCCCATGGCAGGTTTAATCACCACGACAGACTGCGGATGGCCACCGAGTGTTTCCCCGGGCTCGATCACCGTGGTGGGGATTATAGCCACCCCGTCGTCCACCGGATCATCTCGGTCGGATTGGCCAGGGTGCTGGCCTGGCTAACGTGATCCGGCCAGGCGAGGAAGTCCTCTCGTCGGTCACTGTAGTCCCAGGTTGAACCCAACACCACCACGTCGAAGTGCACCAGTCGACGTGTGCGTTATCCCAGTTCACCACCTGGAACCGGTGGCCAAGTTGTTCGCCTGCTACGATCATCGGGGATTCGTCCTCATCTAGTCCGTGCGCGACAACGGCCCCCACCCATATCGAGTGCGGGGCCGTCATCGTGTCAGTCAAAGCCGGGACTTAGTCCTCATCGGACTCTTCGGTAACCGGGATCAGTGACAGCTTGCCACGGTCATCGACTTTGGTGATTTCGACCTGAATCTTTTGGCCAACACCTACGACGTCCTCAACATCTGCGACACGCTTGCCGTCGTTGAGCTTGCGCAACTCGGAGATGTGTAGCAGACCGTCCTTACCGGGGGTCAGCGAGATGAACGCGCCGAAGCTGGTGGTCTTCACGACCGTACCCAGGTAGCGTTCCCCGACCTCGGGAACCTGCGGGTTAGCGATGCTGTTGATCGCACCCCGGGCCGCTTCTGCGGCAGCACCCTCGGTGGCACCGATCAGCACCGTACCGTCATCTTCGATACTGATTTCAGCGCCGGTGTCTTCCTGGATGGTGTTGATCATCTTGCCCTTCGGCCCGATGACCTCACCGATCTTATCGACCGGGATCTGTACGGTGAGGATCCGCGGAGCGTAGGGACTCATCTCGTCGGGGCCGTCGATGGCCGAGGCGATCACCGACAGGATGTGCAACCGCGCCTCGCGAGCCTGGGTCAGGGCGGCAGCCAGCACCGAGGCGGGAATACCGTCCAGCTTGGTGTCCAGCTGGATGGCGGTAACGAACTCGGAGGTACCGGCGACCTTGAAGTCCATGTCACCGAACGCATCTTCAGCGCCGAGGATGTCGGTCAGGGCAGCATAGCGCGTTTCACCGTCGACGGTGTCGGAGACCAGACCCATGGCAATACCGGCCACGGGAGCTTTCAGTGGCACGCCGGCGTTGTACAACGCCAAGGTCGAGGCACACACCGAGCCCATAGAGGTCGAGCCGTTGGAACCCAGTGCCTCGGAGACCTGACGGATCGCATAGGGGAACTCTTCGCGGGAGGGGATGACCGGCACCAGAGCGCGTTCGGCCAGGGCGCCATGCCCAATCTCGCGACGCTTGGGCGAACCCACACGGCCGGTTTCACCGGTGGAGTAGGGAGGGAAGTTGTAGTGGTGGATGTAGCGCTTATTGGTGACCGGGTTCAGTGAGTCAATCTGTTGCTCCATCTTGAGCATATTCAGGGTCGTTACGCCCATGATCTGGGTTTCGCCACGTTCGAAGATGGCCGAGCCGTGCACGCGCGGCAGGACCTCCACCTCGGCAGTCAGCTTGCGGATGTCGGTCAGACCACGACCGTCGATCCGGACCTGGTCTTTCAGGATCCGCTGGCGTACTACCTGTTTGGTGACTGCACCGTAGGCCTTAGCGATTTCATCGGCACGCTCTTCGAACTCGCGGCCTTCACCGGCCAGTTCTTCCACGACTTCCTCGCGGTAAGCATTGTCGGCCGACTCACGCTCGTGCTTATCGGCAATGGTGTAGATCTCACCCAATCGCGTGGAGGCCAGTTTCTCCACAGCCTGGTAGGCGTCTTCTTGGTAATCAATGAACAGCGGCACATCAACGGGATCCTTCTGAGCCCGTTCGCGCAGGTCGGCCTGCGCCTCACACAGGGCGCGGATGAACGGTTTGGCAGCTTCCAGACCGTCAGCGACGACCTCTTCGGTGGGCGCCTGAGCGCCCTGTTCTTTGACCAGCTTCCACACGTGGTCGGTGGCTTCAGCTTCGACCATCATGATCGCAATGTCGTCATCAACCAGACGACCGGCGACCGCCATGTTGAACACGGCGTCGTCCAGTTGGGAGTGCTTCGGGAAGGCAATCCACTGGCGCTCTCCGGAGCCGTTGTCCATCAGCGCCATACGCACGCCACCGATCGGGCCGGAGAAGGGCATGCCGGACAGACTGGTGGACATCGAGGCGGCGTTGATGGCCACGGTGTCGTAGAGCTCATCGGGGGCGATGGAGGTCACGGTGACCACGACCTGGACCTCGTTGCGGATGCCCTTCTTAAAGGCCGGTCGCAACGGGCGGTCAATTAGACGGCAGGTCAGAATCGCATCGGTGGAGGGACGACCCTCACGACGGAAAAACGAGCCGGGGATCTCGCCCTTGGCGTATTGACGCTCCTCGACGTCGACGGTCAGCGGGAAGAAGTCGAAACCTTCGCGCGGGCTATTGCCCACCGCGGTGGCCGAGAGCATCGACGTCTCATCATCGATGTAGACCATGGCCGACCCAGCAGCCTGCTGGGCCAACCGGCCGGTTTCAAAGCGCACCGTGCGCTTGCCGTAGGCGCCGTTGTCAATCACGGCTTCGGAAAACTTAATTTCAGGACCCTCCATGGGTCTCCTTTCGTGGTTTTCCACCTCAAGGCCTACCCCAGTCGGTCTTCGATCGAAGCCCTCGGATGCTGTGGGATAACCCACCGGTACGATACCGGTAGGACACCGCGGTTCCGAAAGCCACTGTCGAGGACCGCACACGAACGTGGCTGACCTATCAGTGGAGTTTCAGGGTTATTGACTTATCAGCATCGGCCTACTGTGGCCTGACACAACGAAAGCGGCGACTTGATCCCAAGTTCGCCGCCTTCGGTCAGATAGATCACTTACGCAGTCCCAGTCGCTCGATCAAGGAGCGGTAGCGCTCAATGTCGACTTTCTGCAGGTACTGCAACATGCGACGACGCCGACCCACCAGAGCCATCAGGCCACGGCGAGTGTGGTGGTCGTGCTTGTGCTCTTTCAAGTGCTCAGTCAGATCCGAGATACGACGGGTCAGCACGGCAACCTGAACTTCAGGAGAACCGGTGTCACCTTCGTGAGTCGCGTATTCTTGGATGATCTGCTGTTTAACTTCAGGGGCTAATGCCATGATAAAAACTCCTTGGAGTGTGCCGCGTTCAAGGACAACACTGCCAACCCGTGGGTTGCCAGCCAGTGCCCGCCACCGCGGACCGCAGCAAGCACCGGAATCAGTCTAACAGGTTTGTGTTACATTCCCCCACGCGGTATCCTGCCACGGTGGTACCGGCCGTGCACGAACCAATAGATCCCCAGGCTGGCCAGCATCAGACCGACGCCGGTTGCATACAGCAGACGATACCCCGAGTAGGTAATCAACGATCCCAGCAACACTGGAGCGAGCGCCACCCCGGAGTCCAGCGCGAGAAAGTGGGTTGAGGTGGCCATCGAGACGCGTTCTGGTGTGGCCCGTTGGACTCCGACCACTTGCAAACAAGGCACAGCACCGCCAAATCCGCATCCGACCAGAGTCCCGGCGAGCACTACGGCCCAGAGGTCTTGGGTGAGGGCAAGGAGTCCTAGGCCTGCCGCAAAACACAGCAACAGAGCTGGTATGACCGAGTTTTCACCACGCCGGTCTTGTAAGCGCCCAGCAAAGAGCCGGACCAGCAACATCGCCACGGAGAACACTGCGAAGAAGATCGAGGCGCTGGCCGGTTCACCGGTGGAGATCATAAACGGTGTCAGATAGGTCATCACCACCGAGTATCCAAGTCCGCACAACAACACCACCCCGGCAACAGGTAACGCATCCAGGTCGACGATGGTATCGAACCGGACACCGCGCAACGTCTCTCGCTCGGTGGCTGAGATCTCCGGTTCGGGGACCTTAAGGATCAAGACCGCGACCAACGACAAGACCGACAACGCCCCGGTATAAGTAAACATCCACACCGGGTCAACCGACAGGCTCATCGGCACCGCGAGCAACGGACCAATCCCATTGGCGATGGTCCCCGAAATCCCAAAGTAGCCGATTCCTTCCGCGAGACGGTGGGCGGGAATCAACGAAATCGCCACGGCTGTAATGGCGGTATTAATCAGGCCGAAGGCCAGCCCGTGGATCAGTCGCACCGTAATCAGTAGAGGGTAGTTTATCGCCAGCAAGTAGAGCCCCGAGCAGGCTCCAAAGACGATCAGTCCCACTATCAGCACGCGCCGTCTACCGATCACGTCAATGTATTTCCCGAAGGCCAGCCGGGCCAGCGCTGCTCCCAGGACGTAGGCGCCCGCTGCGAAGCCGGCAGCGGTCTCCTCAACGGCGAACATGCGAATCGCATAGACCGCCATGAAGGTCATCAACGAGATGAAAACCAAAGAGACGAACCGCTGAACGCCAATGGTCAGCACGTAGGCGGGAGTAAACAGCCGTGGTGATGGTTCGATGGTGTGTGCCCCCTGAATAACCACACATCCGCGCGTGGGTCTACTCTTGGCTATTGACGCCAGAAGCTGACGGGCCAGACTGGATCTGAGGGCGGGCTACGGTGTCCAGCGGAGCCACCCCGTTGCCGTGGCTACTTATTAAATGAGTGAATCCTCTTTGTTCACCGTTTCAGCGTCCTTGGCGGCTTTGCGCTTGTCATGCTCTTTCTTGCGCTCTTTTTTCGCCTGTCGCTCGCGTTCCTTATTTTCTTCGGCGACGCGGCGGATCTGATGCTGGGCCTGGTCGACTTTGTCATTTTCTCCGTCACGTCCGGTCCAGACCTTGATGACTGCCCAAATCACCGCCACCAGAGGAACCGCTAGAATTGCGCCGATAATACCGGCCAGCACCGTACCACCGGTCAGGGCCATCAAGATGATCAATGCGTGCAGTTTCAGAGTCTGCGACATCACTACCGGTTGCAGGAAGTTGCCTTCGAGCTGGTTGACCAAAATAACCGCGGCCAACACGATGATCGCCACCACCGGGCCGTTGGCGACCAGGGCAATCAGGGTGGCCAAAATGCCCGCCAGCGTAGCACCAACCATGGGGATGAACGAGCCCAGGAAGACCACCACACCCAGCGGGATGGCCAGTGGAACCTGCAAGATCAACAGCGCGATGGTAATGCCAACGGCGTCCACGGCCGCCACGATCGCGGTGCCACGGATGTATCCGCCGAATGTCCGCTGGGCGCGGTCACCGGAGGCGATCCACTTATCGCGGAAGTGCTCGGGCGTCCAGGAGACGAAGAAGGCCCAAATCCGGTCGCCGTCTTTCAGGAAGAAGAACAGAATCACCAGGAATAGCACCAGCCCGGTGACAAAACTTCCGGCCGCACTGATCGTGTTAACGGCCCCGGTGCCGAATTGTGGGGAGGTTAAGAAGCTTTGAATGGAGTTCAGCAGGCTATCGACCTGTTCCTGTCGGAGTTGAAGATCGGCATCGCCAAGCAGCTCATCAGCCCAGGCACGCAACTGATTGAAACCGTTGATGGCCTGATCGACCAGGGTTTCCCACTCGCTCATCACCGAGAACACCAAGGCGGTTCCGACACCGCCGAGCACCAGCAACGAGCCTAAGAACACGGACCAGGCGGCCAGCATGCTATTCATCACCGTGCGACAGAGTCGCACTAGTGGCCATAGCGCGCAGGCGATGATCAGGGCTAGCAAGGTCGGGATGACGATCAGGGTCAGCTGGAGCATCGCGAAGATCACCGCGATGGCGACAATACCGATCAGCAGGATTTGGGCTGCCCGGATACTGGTGCGTCCAAAGACGTCGGTCCAAAGCTGTTTCAGGGAGAATCTGGGGATTCGCGTTGAGGTCTCCGCGGCTGGTTGAGCAGTCTCCGAGGCGTGTTCCGAGGAGTTACTGGTGTGTGTCATGCACTGATCCTGCTGGTATCCGGGTTGATCGACATCACGACTATAGTACGTCCTGTGATCAGTCGCTAGCAGGCGATCTCCGGTGTACTTGGGTGCGCCAAGCGCTGGTCACATACGGGACGGCGATAGATTCCTCAGGCCGGTAGCCCAGATGCTGATGCAGATACCAGTCGAGGTTGTGGTGCATACGTTGGCGCTGTGTGTCGGTGGTGCGCATATAAAAGGATCGGGTCTGCATCAGCTGGTGAAGTTCTTGTGGTCCTAAGACGTCGTTCCAGTGCCACCATCGCCCTTCAGCGGGACGAAACGGCGGGACCAGTGCAGGGCTGAGCTCAACCGGGTGAACATCTCCGGCGTGCATGATCCGGGTCAAGCGGTGGACCCAGGGAATGGAGGTATCCAGCTGGTGGTGGACGATACCCAGTACGCCGGTGGGTTTCAACAGGGACGCTACCATTGTGCAGAGTTGGTCCGGGTCGAACCAGTGCCATGACTGGGCGGCCACGATCAGTGTTTGATCGCCGAGCCGTCGAGCGAGGTCCGGGTCATGACGGACCCGGTGGTCCAGGTCTTCGACGCTGAGTTGCAACACCTGCGCCTGGGGTAGTCGTTGGGAGAGAAACGCTGCCATCGACTCGGCCGGTTCCACAGCGGTGACGGTGAAACCATAGTCGACCAGCACCTGGGTGAACAGTCCGGTTCCGGCACCGAGGTCAAGAGCTGAGGCAGAAACCTGTAAGGGCTGGTCCTGCTCCTCCAGGAGAAAATCAATGATCTCTGGGAAATATCCGGGTCGCACCGAGTGGTAGGTCTGGGCGCTGGTGGAATGGTAGGAGGTACCGAAGGCGTGTCGCCTGTTGGTGTCGATGCGTGGCGCTGACTGCGGGCGAGACGGTGTATCAGCCATCGACGGCATCAACGGCTAGGGACCGGCCTTCCAAAACAGCTTGGGCTTGAGCCACGTCCTGACCCATTTGGGCGATGAGCTTCTCCACACCTTCGAAGGCGACCATGCCCCGAAGCCGGGCGACGAATTCCACGGTGACGATTTGTCCGTACAGGTCGAAGTCTTCTACGCGCTCTTCTTCGGGCCGGTTCATGATGTGGGCTTCCACGGTCCGTTGGACCCCTTCAAAAGTCGGGTTCGAACCCACGGAGATCGCGGTGGGCCAGCGGTGGTGATCTTGATCAATAAACCATCCCGCGTAGACGCCATCGGCTGGAATCATACCCTGTGCCTCATCGCTGAGGTTGGCGGTGGGAAAACCCAGTTCGCGGCCGCGTGCTTCGCCGTGAACAACTTCGCCACAGACTTCATGCGGTCGCCCCAGGATGGTGGCGGCGTCGGCAACTCTGCCTTCAGACAGGGCCTGGCGGACACTGGTGGAGGACCACCGCGAGTCAGTGCCGACTTCGGGGACTTCTACCACCTCAAATCCGTACGTCGCCCCGAGCTCTCGCAACGTCGTGATATCACCGGCGTTAGCCTTGCCGAAGCGACAATCGGATCCCACCACGACAACCTGGGCGTTAAAGGTTTCGACCAGGGTGGTGCGCACGTATTCCTCTGGCGATTGGCTCGCGAAGTTCAGCGTGTAGTGCACCACGCACGTGGCGTCGGCACCGGCCCGTTGAATCAGGTTCAGCCGTTGCGGCAACGAAACAATAGGCACCAGGGGTTCTTCGGGATGGTGCACCAGTCTGGGGTGCGGATCAAAGGTCAGCACCACCGCTTGGAGTCCGCGGTCACGGGCGGTGTCAACGGTTGCTGTGAGCACCTCTTGGTGACCCCGGTGTACCCCGTCGAAGTTGCCCATGGTCACCGCCGAGGGCGGTTGTTCGGCCGGCACCGCTGCCAGTCCTTGCCAAGCCTCCACTATTTGAGCGCCCCCTATCGCCGTTGTGCTGAGACTACCGCCTCAGTGGTCTGGACGGTGTCAGCCTGGTGCGAGTCTGCGTTTTTCGGTGCGTGCTTGACCAGCCAGAACAGCCCCACGAAAGGCAGGATCAACGGAATATAGCCGTAACCCTCACCGAAGTGGCTCCAGATGGAAGCATGTTGAAATAGTTCCGGCTGTACGTAGGACCAAATCCCCACGCCGATCACGCCCACCAGTTCCACGGTTACTGCCACCATAGCCACGATCCAGGCTTTTTTGCCGGGAATCGCCAGAGCAATGGTCGCCACGACATAGACCAGTGCGGAAAAACCTGACAACGCATAAGAGATCGGGGCTTCGTCGAACTTGGTGATGATCTGGTAGCTGGCACGGGCCATGGCAGAGAAGGCAAACACACCGTAGACAGCGACGATCAAACGACCGATCCCTTTATGACGGCGGTCCCATCGGGGCGACTTGGGGGCCGTTGAACGGTTCCCGACTGTGTTTGCAATTGAATCCACGTGCATCAATCTCCATACCATGCGTGCCAGATGACCTGCATGCGATGAATCATCACCAAAACGGTGGGGCCCATGGCTCCCAGCACCAGGTTAGACCATCGTGACTTATCGGTAATGGCCCAGAAAAAGGCCACCACTGGCAGTATAAGGGCGACCACGAGATAGCCCCAGAATTCCCAGAGTGGACCTTGGATCTCCACCGGTGAGATCGCCGCATAAATGCCGTAAATGACCAAGAAAATTTCGACGGCGCCGACCGAGAGGATCGACAAATCATCCGGAAACGTGCGGATTATTGTCATCACAACACAGATCGCTAGGGAGCCCAGACAGATCGCTGTCGCTACCCAGAACCAAGCGTCCAGGACCATCAGGCCTCACCTTCTGTGTGGATGCGATAATCGGTGACGAACACTACCTGAGGCTTGGCCCCGTAACCGGTTTTGGTACGAGCGTTTTCGATCAGCGCGATCACGGTGTCGCCACCATGGCGAGCTGCGTAGCATCGGTCGTCGTCATTGGGGCTAACCAGTCGCCCGAAACTCAGCGCTTCCGCCTCGTGGTCGCAGACTTCACGGACCGGGAACAGCTCGGAACAGGCCTGTGATAGCTCACAGTAGTCAAACCGACTTCCCAGCTGTTCTATGGTGTGGGCCTTATCGATAGTAAAGGGTCCCACCCGGGTGCGGCGCAGCGCGATCAGGTGCCCGCCAGTGTTCAAAGACTCGCCCAAGTCCCTGGCGAGAGCCCGGATATAGGTACCCGAAGAGCAATCTATAGCGACCTCGATATCAAGAATCTTTCCCTTGTCGAGACGATGAACTCCGGTGACCTTGAACCGAGATACGGTGACCCGACGTGCCGGTAGCTCGATCTTTTCACCGTCACGCACGCGCTGATAGGCTCGTTTGCCACCAACCTTGATGGCAGACACTGCCGAAGGGATCTGATCGATTTCCCCCGTCAGTTCTGCGATGGCGACCTCAAGACGGTCTCGAGTGACCGCGTTGGCGTATCTGCGATGAATGACCTCACCGTCAGCATCATCGGTCGTGGTATTGACACCGAGCCGGATGGTTGCGGCATAGGTCTTGTTCGTACCGGTGATGTGGGTCAAAAGGCGGGTGGCTTTATTGAACCCCACGACCAGTAAGCCTGTAGCCATCGGGTCCAAGGTTCCTGCGTGACCGACTTTCCGCGTCCCAGCGAGTTTGCGTAGCTTGGCCACCACATCATGAGAGGTCCAGCCGGTCGGTTTGTCCACCAGCACCAGACCCGAGACGCTTCGTCCCGGGGCCTGGGAGGTGTTGGAAGCGGAGGTGGAGAAGCTCACCACCCGTCAGTCTCCTGACCGGTGGTGGTCCGACGTGCGGTACGGATTCGCCTCGCCAGCGTACTGCGACTCGTCTCGGTTAGCGGCCAGTTCTTCATCACGAGCGCGCGCAGCACGCAGGATATCTTCCAGGTGTGCTGCGGCCTCCGGCACCGTATCCGGCACCAATTCCAGGGTCGGGACCAAACGGATGTTGAGTCCTCGACCCATTTCTCGGCGTAGCATGCCCCGGTGTTCGGTCATCGCCGCGTGACCGGCAGCGACCGTGTCCTCGTCGCCGTAAACGGTGTAGTAGACAGTGGCTTGTTGCAGGTCATTGGTGACTTTGGCGTCAGTAATGGTCACGTTTTCCACGCGATCATCTTTCACAGTTTTTTGCAGGGCTTCAGCCAAAATGACTTTGATCCGCTGAGCCAAACGTGCCGGACGGTTGTTATTTGCCATCGGCGACAACCTCTCTCATGCTGTGTTGTCTAGGGATCCCCCCTCCGACCCGGCCACTGCCATTGTGCGCTCACAGTCTCCGGGTCGGGGAGGAGATCGGCAGGACTAGCTCCGTGGCTTTTCCTGCATTTCGTAGTTTTCAATCACGTCATCGACCTTGATGTCGTTGAATTTGCCCAGGCCGATACCGCATTCGTAGCCGTCACGAACCTCGGTCACGTCATCGGTGAACCGGCGCAACGACTCGATACTGATATTGTCGGTGACCACCGCGCCGTCGCGGACCAAACGTGCCGATGCGTTGCGCTTAATGACACCGGACTGCACCAGAGAACCGGCAATGGTACCGGCCTTGGAGGAACGGAAGATCTCGCGGACCTCGGCACGACCCAGCACGACTTCTTCGTACTCGGGCTTGAGCATACCGCGCAAAGCATTTTCAATATCATCAATCGCGTCGTAAATGACCGTGTAAAAGCGCATATCCACGCCTTCGGCATCGGCCAGTTCGGTCACCCGCTCGGCAGGGCGAACGTTGAAACCAATGATGATCGCGTTGTCGACGGTGGCCAGGTTGACGTCGTTCTGGGTAATCGCACCCACGCCGCGGTGGATCACTCGCAACTGGACCTCGTCTTCGCCACCCACGTCGATCTTCATCAACGAGTCTTCCAGCGCTTCCACTGGACCGGAGGCGTCGGACTTGATGATCAGGTTCAAGGTATCCAACTTGCCCTCGGCGACCGCCTGGTCGAATTCTTCCAAGGTGATCCGCTTGCGACGACGTGCCAACTGGGCGTTACGCTTGGCAGCTTCGCGCTTCTCAGCGATTTGACGGGCGGTGCGCTCTTCGTCGGTAACCAAGAAGTTGTCACCGGCCCGTGGCACGTTCGACAAGCCCAACACCTGGACCGGAGTCGACGGCTTGGCTTCGGAGACATTCTGACCGTCATCGCCAAACATGGCACGCACACGCCCGTAGGCGTCACCGCAAACCATGTTGTCTCCCACCCGCAAGGTACCGGACTCAACCAGGACGGTGGCCACCGCACCACGGCCCTTATCCAGGTTGGCTTCAATAGCCACACCGCGGGCGTCCTTATCCGGGTTTGCCTTGAGCTCCAGAGTCGCATCTGCGGTCAGCAACACAGCTTCGAGTAGCTGGTCGATACCCATCTTCTGCAACGCCGAAACCTCAACGAACATGGTTTCGCCACCGTATTCCTCGGGCACCAGCCCGTACTCCGACAGCTCACCACGGATCCGGTCGGGGTTGGCCTCGGGCTTATCCACCTTGTTGATGGCCACCACAATGGGCACATCAGCTGCCTGAGCGTGGTTGAGCGCTTCAACGGTTTGCGGCATCACACCATCGTCAGCGGCGACGACGAGCACGGCGATGTCGGTGACTTCAGCACCGCGAGCACGCATGGCCGTAAACGCCTCGTGACCCGGGGTGTCGATGAAGGTGATGGCACGCTGGTCGCCTTCAAGCTCCACATCGATCTGGTACGCACCAATGTGCTGAGTAATACCACCGGCTTCGCCTTCCCGAACCCTCGAGGAACGGATGGCATCCAGCAGCCGAGTCTTACCATGGTCGACGTGACCCATCACGGTCACCACCGGCGGACGAGGATCCTGGTCCTCCTCATCTTCTGCGGCCTCTTCCGCTTCTAGATTGATGTCAAAGGACTCGAGGATTTCCTTGTCTTCGTCCTCGGGCGAGACGATCTGGACCTTGTACCCCAGTTCGTCACCGAGCACACCGAAGGTGTCCTCGTCCAGAGACTGGTTGGCGGTCGCCATCTCGCCTAGGTGGAACATCACGGTCACCAGTGCTGCCGGATCGGCACCAATTTTCTCGGCCAAATCGGCAATGGAAGAGCCGCGACGTAGCCGAATGACGGTGTTGCCATCGCCTTTGGGGACTTTGACACCACCGATCACTGGTGCTTGTTGCTCTACTTCTTGACGCTTTTGACGCTTCTTCGCCCGACGACGTCCTGCCCGGCCTCCTCGACCGAATGCGCCCTGAGCGTTGCCGTGACCGCCTGGACGACGGCCACCGCCGCCACCAGAACGACGGCCCCCCGGATGTCCCGGGCCCTTGTGTTGACTCGGCGGGGCCGGACGATCAATGTGTCCGGGCATCATCGCCGGTGAGGGACGCAAATTCGACGGCTTCGGCGCCGGCGAATCCTGGCGACTTGGCTTGGGTGCAGACCGCGGTTTATTACCACGGGGCATACCGGGCTTGGGGGCAGCTCCGCCACGAGGACGGGGACGTGGCCCACCCGGACGTTCTTCGGAAGACCGCATTCCTTGCTGGGGTGCGAAGGGGTTATTGCCCGGACGCGGCGCTCCGGGCCGAGGTGCCGGACGCGGTGCGGGGCGCGGGGTGGCGGCACCCTTCGGGCTAAACGGATTATTGCCCGGACGCGGTGCCGGTTTCTTCCCAGAACCCCCCGGCTTTCCGGGTTTGGGGGCTGCCCCAGGACGCGGAGTCGGCGCGGCCGGCTTCGGTTTGGATTGGGACGGCTTGGGAGCCTCGGGAGCCTGGGATGCCTGCTCCTTTGACTTCTGCGCGGTCGGCTCAGTGCTCGGTCCCGCAGTGGTGGTCTTCTTCTGGCCTGGCTTGGTGGCCGGCTTCTTCGCCGGAGCAGATGGCTTGGCGGCCGGCTTTTTGGGCGCGGGCTTCTGGGCAGGCTTAGGCTTGTCCTCGGACGAAGCGTCGTCTTTGAATTCGGCCTTCAGCCGTTTCACGACTGGGGGTTCAATGGTTGACGATGCGGAGGAGACGAACTCCCCCATGTCTTCCAATTTGGCAAGGGCCTCTTTCGAGGTGATCCCAAGTTGCTTGGCAACTTCGTGGACGCGTAGTTTCGCCACGACTCTCCTGTTCTGGACGAATCGCGGCGGCGGGCGGGTGCTCAGCGCGTCCGGATTCGTACCATCGTTGTGTGGGGCTCTAATCTTGGGCACGCCACGACAGTTTGGTGTCGTAGCATGCTGTGTGAGCATGTCTTTTTGGTCATGGTTGGGCACTCATCGTGTGCTCACCGGGTATCCATCAGATCTTCGACCCGCTTTCTTGTCCTTGGTTTAGTTCACCCAGCACCTTGGAAAACTCCGCTTCGACCGCACGCAGTGACTCGGCATTGACGCGAGTCCGAAAAGCGCGGTGAAAAGCACCGGATTTTACAGCACGTCGCACGCACTGTGTGTTGGGGTGTATCCACGCCCCACGTCCCGGGAGTTTTCGTTGCCAGTCCACCACCACGAATCGGGTATCCGCGGTCATGTCGCAGGCGCAACGCACCAGGTTAGGAGTCTCTTGTTGTGCTCGGCATCCGATGCACGTTCGCACCGGAAGACGTGAACCCATGGTTCTCCCATCTCATGGAGCACAAAAAGACATACTATAGTTTAGCGGTTTTGAAAATATTTTGTCGCCGGTTTCTAGTCCGGGGTCACCGCCAAAGGGTCAGTGGTTCCCGACTCCCCCATAATATCAATGCGCCATCCAGTCAATTTGGCCGCCAGACGAGCATTTTGTCCTTCTTTGCCAATAGCTAAAGACAGTTGGTAATCCGGAACGATCACACGTGCTGAGCGGGTGGCTTCATCAACCATCGGCACCGAGGAAACCTTGGCGGGGCTCAGCGCGTTCGCAACGAACTTGGCTGGTTCCTCTGAGGCGTCAATGATGTCGATTTTTTCGTCGTTCAGTTCGGTCATGACCGCTCTGACGCGCGAGCCGAGTTCACCAATGCACGCGCCTTTAGCGTTCAACCCGGCCTGCTTGGCCCGCACTGCTATCTTGGAGCGGTGCCCGGCTTCACGAGCAAGAGCAACGATCTCTACTGACCCGTCAGCGATTTCGGGAACTTCTAGCTCAAACAGCTTGGCCACCAGCTGCGGATGCGAGCGCGAAACCGTCACCGACGGTCCTTTGGTACCACGGGTGACCGAAACAACATAGCACCGTAGGCGTTTGCCGTGCACGTACTCTTCCCCGGGAACCTGTTCTGCTGGCGGCAACACTGCTTCAATCGACCCGAGATCGACCTGAATCATATGGGGGTTTTTACCCTGTTGGATGACGCCGGATACCAGCTGGTCTTGTTTGTCTTTGAACTCACCTAAAATTTGGGTGTCTTCTGCATCGCGCAACCGTTGCAGGATGACCTGGCGGGCAGTTGAGGCCGCGACGCGACCAAAGTCATTGGGGGTGTCGTCGAATTCCCCGATGGCGTTGTTGTTTTCATCGAACTCGGTGGCCCAGATCGTCACCTTGCCGGTCTTCAGATCAATTTCAGCACGGGATTTCGAGATCGCCCCCGGAGACTTCTGATAGGCCAGATAGAGGGCCTGTTCGATGGTTGGCACCAGCTGTTCAAGCGGAATATCGCGTTCCTTCTCCAACATCCGCAGTGCGCTTATATCGATGTCCATCTCTGCCTCCGGTCTTCTCGATCATTCACTTATCTCGTGCCTGGGATGCGACGTCCCACAGACCACCAGCATGCCTAGGCCTGTTTTAACTTTACCTGGACCTGAGCGTCGGTAATGTCGTCGAATGAGTAGTGAGCACGCTCCCCCACCTTCTCCGGCATACCTTTCTTGGCGCCCGGAATGATCAAAGTCAGTTCGACTCCGGTGTCGTCCACATCATCAATACGCGCGCGTTGCCGACCCGGCTGGCCTGTTAACTCGGCTTCCACCGTGCGACCGAGATTGCGCTGCCAGTGGTGAGGACGCACCAGCGGTCGCCCCACCCCGGGAGTGGAAACTTCCAGCTGGTAGGCGTCGTCACCGATCTCCGGCAACGGGCCGGTATAGGCGTCCAAAGCGTCTGAGACTACTTGCGAGGAGGTAGCGATCTCATCCAGGCTAAGACCCTCGGTGCCGGTCCGAGCATCAATCACGACAGTGAGAACTTTGGACCCCGGGGTCCCGGTGACCTCCACATCTTCCACCCAGACCTGTTGATCGGTCAGCGCCGTGGCGATCAGCTGTTCAAGTGGGCTTCGCATCTCGACCGTTTTTTCTGAAACGTCTTCCGAGGACTCAGCATGCGTGCGAGCAAAGAACCGTGATGCCATCAGGGATGGACCTCCGAAAGGTTGTCGGCTGTTATCTGTGGTGTCGTCTGTGGCGTGCTCAATATCGTGCGCAATCTTAAACCTTAGCCCTCTGGGACAGCAATACGCACAGTTGAGTGGTAAACGTGGAAGAATCTGAGCTGTGAAATCCTCCGCATCGACACAATCGTCTCGTTGGCGTTACGTGGTAATCCCCCTCACCGTGGCAGCCACCTTGGTGATCCTGATTCTGGGATGGTGGGGCATTCGTAGCCTCTTCGCGCCCGGGCCATTCTCTTTCCCGCTGTTTGCGCCACCGCGGGATGCCACCGAAATCGTGGAGAAGTACCAGCGTCTCGCCGAGCAAGGCGAAGAACCGGAGGACTATCGTGCTCTGTGGGACACCGCTTCCACCGTGACCGGTGAAGAATGCGACGGTGATTGGGTCGAGCAAGTTCAAGACCTCGGCCGAGAGCACCGAGCACTCGCTCGTCTGACAGAATTTCTCTCCGCCCGCGTCGAGGCACCTGAGAGCGCCTCTACGGAGGATGAGCAACAAGACTGGACTAACGCGGTGATTGATCTTGATTTAACTGCCGAATCTTCCAGTATGGCGATGACCGCCGGTCTACCAACTGAATGCGTGGCTTACCCAGAACACCCAGAGGTAGTTGACCAACAGCTACGGGAAGACTCCTCGCCGACGATGACAGTCCTGCACGAGCCGGCGGAAAGCCTCAAGGCGCAGTGGACGCGCGCCTGGGAGGAGGCCAGCACCCCGGCTCAGGAACAACTTGCTGAGGCCGGGCTCTGGGAATCAATGGTGTTCGAACAGAAGCTATCGGAGCTGGCCGAACTCACCGCCTAGGGGGCACAGGGGCACAGGACCGACCGGCAGTTACTCTCCGGGCCGAGAGAGTGATCTCTTTACTGCTTGTTCTGGTTGTCCGACCGCGTCGAGAGCCCCTGCGCGACGATGTCGACGACAGCAGAAACCGCTTGATCAACCGGCAGGTCCTGACGGGTGTCGTCACGACGGTCTTTGAACTCAACCGTGCCTTGGGCAAGACCGCGTCCGACCACCAGGATGAGTGGTACACCGACCAACTCAGAGTCGGAGAATTTCACGCCGGCCGAAACTTTCTTGCGATCGTCGTAGAGTACCTCGATGCCTGAGGCTTCGAGGTCGGCGACGAGTTTTTCGGCGGTATCGAAGATGTCTTGGTCCTTGCCGGTGGCCACCACATGGACGTGGGCGGGGGCAACATTCAGTGGCCAGATCAGGCCACGGTCATCGTGGTGTGCTTCGGCGATCGCTGCCACCGCGCGGGTGACACCGATGCCATAAGAGCCCATCGTGACCACGACCTGTTTGCCGTTCTCGTCCAGCACTTTCAGGTCCAGGGCTTCAGTGTATTTACGACCCAGCTGGAAAATGTGGCCCATTTCCATACCGCGACGAGTGTGTAATGGTCCGGATCCATCCGGGGCCTCGTCTCCATCTTGAACCACAGTGGCTTCCACGACCGCGTCCCAGGTGAAGTCGCGTCCTGCGACCAGGTCGAAGACGTGGTGCTGCGTCTGATTAGCGCCAGTAATCCAGCGGGTCCCGGGGACAATGCGGGGGTCGACGAAGAACGGCACCCCGGAGGGTGCCTCTGCACCCAACAGCTGGGTCACGGTCTCGCCTGCCACGGTGGCGGGGCCGATGTATCCGGGCACCAGATGGGGGTTCTTGGCCAAATCATCTGCAGTGGCCGGTTCCAGTTGAGGTTCACCAGTGAGCGGAAGAGCCTCGGCAATCGTGGATTCCAAACGCTTGACGTCGACGTCGCGGTCGCCAGGAACAGCGACGACGAAGGGTAGACGTTGATCACCATCGATGGCAACCAATACCACACATTTCAGTGTATCGGAGGCGTCCCAGGCACCGGACTCGCGCGGCACCAGATGATTAGCGACCTCGACCAGAGCCTCGATGGTGGTGGACTCCGGGGTCTCTTTCACCTCAGCTGCCGGCACATCCGAGTAGTCTTCAGGCTCAGGAGCCACGGTAGTTACCGCTTCCACGTTGGCCCGGTAGCCCCCGTCGGATTCCACAAAAGTGTCCTCACCGATGGGGGAAGGGTGCAGGAATTCCTCAGACCGAGAACCGCCCATGGCACCGGCGGTGGCTTGAACTGCTACGACGGGCAGACCGAGTCGCTGGAAGATCCGAAAGTAGGCACCGCGGTGGGCTTCATAGGCCTCATCGAGCCCAGCTTCATCAATGGTGAAGGAGTAGGAATCTTTCATCACGAACTCCCGCACCCGCAGGAGACCAGCTCGCGGGCGAGCTTCGTCGCGATATTTGGTTTGGATCTGGTACAGGTAGACCGGCAGATCCTTATATGAGGCGTAGTGATCCTTAACCAGCAGAGTGAACAGCTCTTCGTGGGTGGGAGCCAACAGGTAGTCGGCGTCCTTGCGGTCTTTGACCCGGAAGATATTGTCGCCGTAGTCGTCCCAGCGACCGGTCGCTTCATACGGCTCTTTGGGTAGCAAAGCTGGGAAGAAGACTTCCTGAGCGCCAATGGCGTTCATTTCGTCGCGAATGATCTGTTCGACTTTAGTCTTGACGCGCACACCCAACGGCAACCAGGTGTAACCACCAGGTGCAGCCCGGCGGATAAAACCGGCCCGGACGAGTAGCTTGTGGCTGGCGACTTCGGCATCAGCCGGGTCGTCACGCAAGGTACGCAAGAACAAGTGGGACATGCGCAAGGGCACAGCACGGCTCCAATCACGGTGAGAGCGTCAGGACATTCTGAGATCTGGGGAAAGTCTACCCCAGCGGAGTCTAGTCAGCGGGGGCCTTGAGTTCCTCGGCCAGCTGGTCAATAGCACTCAGTTCCTCAGCGTAGGCGCGCGGTGGCACGCTGAGAGCAACGGTGAGACGGCTACCGTCCTGGACCCAGACCGTAGAGGTACCCACGTGACCGAGGACTTCCTGATCGTCACCGCTGAGCGGGACCGCTGCTGGGGAATCTTCCGAGCTCTGGCCCGCAGGGCTGAGTGTGTACTCGGGTTCAGGGGTGTTTTCATCGTCCGTGGCAGATTCAGACTCGTCCTCGGATGCCTCATCGGTGACAGACTCCCCCGCAGCGGACTCACCCTGGCCATAATCTTCCAGATACACCGCAAACGCCTGGTCAGTGTGATGGGTGAGTTCTTCGAAGGTGATCTCGCGTTCTAAGGCCGGGCTCCCTTGGGGCTCAAAAAGGGCTCTCTGGCACGAGCTGGCGAATTCTCGGACCTGGTCGGTGTACCGCTTGGCTTCATCGGCATCGTCGAACTCGATGACCGCGAGTTGCCGAAAGTCAAAATTACCGGGCTCGGAGGCATCGACGTGTGTCCCGGTCACCGCCACGACGTCCTCGGCTGAGGGCAAGTCAGGCTTAGGGACGGGGCTTTCATCGCTTCCCCCGCTGACGCACTCACCTGTGGTGCCCAGCACATTCACGTAATCAATGGCGGCTTCCCCATCGACCACCTCGGCGCCGGGTCCCAGCACCTCGTTCAGGGTTTCGGCGATCTGGTCCTCGGTAATCGCAACCTCAGCGGTGTCTGTCGGCGACGGACCGTCTTCGGGCTGAAAGTCGTCTCGGCACCCGGACAACGTCAAGATGCCAACCATCGTCAGCGCAAGAATCCAGGTAGCGCGCTGTAACCGGGGCCTGTGTTCCGAGCTATGGTGCATGGTTCTCCTGCTCCGTCGCGATTTCGGGCAGCTGATCTACGATCTTAGTCAAGATCTCCACCAGACGAGACTGTTCCACAGGATGATCGACCGTGACCACCACCACGAGATGATTTTCTTGTCCCAGGGCTGTGGTGGTCGTGGTTTGTGCTTCCAACCGAGGTTGTAGTTGCGGGGCGGCGCTGGGCATTTCCTCGGCCGGTGTGGGAGGCGTTTCGACGGCGTCGGCAGTATCTGCCTGGTCTTGGGCTTCGTCAAGATCAATCACGGTCGTGCTGTTGATCAACAGAGTTTCATCGAATTCAGTGGCCAGCTGTTGAAGTTCCTCACCCACCTGGGCGGGATCGGCGGTGGGCGACGGTGCTACCGATTCGTCTCCGTCTCCACCGGTGGCGGTTTGGTCCTCAGTGGGTTCGTCCTCGACCTGCTCGCCGGCGAGCTCGGGGTTGGAGAAATCGCTGACCGCGGTCGTGACCTCCGCTTCGATGTCCTCGTCGAGGTCCACGAGATAGGTGGGACACTCCTTGGCAGCCTGGCGACGAGCTGTCAGATAATCTTCGGCCTCAGCCTCGGATTCAAATTCGATGATGGACGCCGACGTGGAGAGGGTCTCAGCGTCTTGTTCGGTAACCACGCCTAAGGTAGCGGCGGTGTTGGCCAACAGCTGTTCGTCAAAGGTGGTCTGGCACGAAGCAGGCGAAATCTCGTATTCTTCCAAGGCGCGTTCTTCCTCAATTAGCGCCTGCCGAGCCTGGTCCCCGTCGAGCGTCACGGCCTGATCTCCCAGGGCGTGACGAATGACCTGCAGCGACGCGTCTGAATCGGATTCAGCAGACGGTGACTGACTGGCACTGGCAGTGTCAGACGGTGTGGCCTGCGCACGTTCAGCCTCGTCGTCACCGCCGGCGCAACCGGCCAGCGCTAGCGCACACACCGCCCATAACGTTAGGTGTCCCGCTCTGCCTAGGGCCACACCACTGCCTTCCTCTTCACGTTCTGTCACGAGCTGTTTGCACGCTGTTTTTGACCTGTTTTGGAGTTCTCAGGTCGAAGCACATACTTCTCTCACTGTAGCCGAGTTTGTCCGGTATGGAGAACAGTGCAGGGCGCCGAAACGATCAGAACAACACCGTGGCGAACTCTCCGGTAACCTCGAACCCGACGTTACGGTAGGTCTTCAGCGCCGCCACATTGAAATCGTTGACGTAGAGCGAGACGACCGGGGCTAGGGTCAGGCTGTGAGCGACCACCGCTGACATCAGAGTGCTGGCCTCACCGCGACCACGCAAATGCTCGGGGATCCACACACCTTGAATTTGAATGCAGTCGTTGGTGACCACCCCCAGGTCTGCTTTGAACAGAACCTCTCCACCGATTCGGCGACCGGGGGTCTTCACCAGGCACCATCCGGATTCGATCAATTGTCGGACCCGGGCTCGGTAGGAGTTGGGGCTGTCCTTCATCGGTGAGTATCCGAGCTCTTCTGTGAACATCTCCACGGCAGCGGGAAAGACCGTGTTGAAGTCACCAGCTTGGGCGACCCGCACGTCGGGGTCGACCGGTACCGCAGAGAGGCTCCGGGTGGTCATCAGCGGTTGTGACGTTCGAATGGCGCGGGGTTGTTGCAACCCATACGACAGGCTAGACCAGATTCCGTGCACCGCGTCCCGCGGCCCGAAGATCGACCCATAGCGTCGGCCCAAGCACCGGATGGCCGTGCCCAGGATTTCTCCATAAAATTCATTGACCGCGACCGGGACGATATTGGACCCAACCCACACCGCACACCGGAGCTCATTCGGGTCGTGCTCGTCATCGATACCCAGAAATAGCCCGCGATGCAGGTCACGTCCAGGCCCAGCACCACGGCCGCCGTCGAGCAACGATTGGACATAGCAGTGAGCCACCGGGTCGCTGGCAACCAGTCGGGATAAGGCCTCGGTGTCGTCGTCGGAAAGGATCCGAACCATATCGCCGGTGGTCCGAGACAGCTGGTCTTCGGTGTCCAATAGCCAACGCATCTGCCGGGCAAATCTCATCTCTGGTATCCCTTCGACTGATACGAACGGCTCAAGGTGGTTCAGGCAGGCGCTAGTTGAGCGTCACCGGTTTGAAGATATCGGCCACTATCAACAGTACGCCCATGCCTAACAGGGCCACCGCAACGACGTAAGTCAGGGGCAATAGTCGTGAAATGTCGAAGGTAGGCGGGCGTGGTCTACCCCGGAGCTTGGCCCAGAGTTTGCGCCCACCATCCCAAAGCGCACCCACCACATGGCCACCGTCCAAGGGCAAGAGCGGAATCAGGTTGAAGGCCATGAGGGCAATATTAACCCCGGCGATCAGCGAGACCAGCATGGCCACCCGGTCCTGCAGGGGTATCTCGTCCATGGCTGCCGCCTCGCCGGCAATGCGACCGACTCCCACCACCGACATCGGACCGTTGGGGTCACGTTCCCCGTCGGTAATCAGCACTTGGGCGGTATCCCATAGCCGAACCGGCAAGACTACGATCACGCGGAAGGTGGCTTCCAATTGCTGTCCAATGACCGGGAAGGTCTGGGTGACCGGTTGTTGCACTCGTTCTACCTGCGATCCCATTCCCACGAATCCGACCTGGTGCGTGACAAGGTCGCCGGATTCGTCGGTTTCGGTGCGTCCTAGGTCGTCGACCACCGGGCGTTCGGTCAGCACCGGGGTAATCTCGGTGTCATGTTGTTGTCCCTCGCGCTCGTAGGTCATGGGCGTGGAGTCTCCGGCTCGTTGTCGGATCAAGCCGGTGAGTTCGTCCCAGGATTCCACCGCGACCCCGTTGAAGGAGGTAATCGTGTCACCGGGTTGTAGTCCGGCGGCGTAGGCCGGCCCATCTGGGTCATTGTCGTCGCATTCGGCGATCTCGTCCTGGGTGGCCGCGACTTGTACTGCCTGCACACACCGGTAGACCTCAGAAACCGTGGTGGTGGCGGTGTTCACCCCGAAGCTAGTGATTAAAATCCCGGTCAGAACCACCGCAATCAACAAATTCATCGCCGGACCGCCCAACATGATGATGATCCGTTTCCATACCGGTAGCTGGACGAACAACCGGTTCTCATCTCCGGGGCGAATCTCAGCCGCGGAGATCTCCCGGGCCTGTTGGGACATTTGTTGGAAGACGCCGGTCGACGAGGTTTTCGGCTTCTCGCCCGGGGCTTGGGGCGGGTACATCCCGATCATGGCCACGTAGCCACCCAGGGGAATGGCTTTGACCCCATATTCGGTCTCGCCACGGCGGATGGAGAACAGTGTCTTTCCAAAACCCACCATGTACTGGGTGACACGTACTCCGAAGAGTTTGGCCGGAACCAGGTGCCCGATCTCGTGCAACGCAATAGAGAGGATAATCCCCACGGCAATGGCCAAAACACCGAGGGTGAAAGCCAAAATCTCCACGGAGTACTCCTCTCATTTCTCATTGGGTTGTTTCTCACAAGGTTGTCTGCACGCGCTATCCAAGGGATAGTTCACCGGCCTATTATGCCGGTCAAACCTGTGAAGTGGGCTCGGATGAACGGTTGAATCCTCGTCGAGGCAGTGCTAGAGGCACAATGTCATCAGCTAGCACAGCCGCCAACTCCGCGACCACACACCCCCTAGCGGAACATCGCCGTCCACCCGGCCGGGCCGACCACGTTGAGTTCCTCAGACGAGGCAAGCGAACACCATCTGATGCGTGCCCGGCTGTGCTACCAGAAGACAGTTGTACCGCATTGGCCCAAGAGCTCGCGCCCAACGTGAGTGCTGTGCGGTTTGCAGGATCGGCACATCCCACGGTGGAAGAATGTAGAGTGGTGGGACTACCAGAGACCAGGAGGCAGTTGCATGATTCTTCGTGAGGTACGGACCGAGGACCTCGATGAGTTCTTTGTCCACCAGCAGGATACCTTGGCCAATCTGATGGCCGCCTTTGCGCCTCGCAATCCCCAGGATCGTGGCGTCTTCGATTTCCACTGGAATAGCTTGCTTCACGATGAGAACACCATCGTTCGCACCATCGAGGAGAACGGTCAGGTGGCCGGTGCGTTGATCTGTTTGAACATCGACGAGATTCCGGAACTGTCGTTCTGGACAGCCCGGGAGTTCTGGGACCAGGGCATTACCACTGCGGCGGTGGACCAGTTCCTGGAGGATTTCCAACAGCGCCCCATCCGCGCCATGGTTCCGGCTGACAACGCCGGGTCACAGAAGGTACTCACCCGACGTGGTTTCGAAAAGATTGGTGAAGAGCAATCCTTCTCAAATGCTCGCGCTGAGATTATCACGGAGGACGTGCTAGAGCTCAACCAACCCTAACCAGCCCTTGCGCCTGGTGGTTGCCTGGCGATCAGCTGGGACTGGGTCATGCCTTGATCAACATTCTAGCTGAGGTTGATCAGCAATTCGATTCCAGCTTGCACAAAGGCATCAACCTCGGCCTCTTCGTAACCCTTCTTACCTTTAGCGGCGCGGAAGGTCGTGGCTCGAAGCTGTTGGGCAGTGACCGTATCGCGATCGGTAAAGTGAGCAAAAAGGGTCTCACATACCGCGTCGACATCTTCAACACGGTAGCTGATGGCCTTTGATTTCTTGGGGCGACGGAAACGTTGCCCGGCTGGGCGCTGAAGGCGACCCATCAGTTCCCGGATGGAGTCATCAAGGTAGCTGTTCCACGCTTCCAGGCCATGGCTCTCAATAAATTCATCTCGTTCGGCCCGTCGGAATGCGTCCTCGAGACGGTCCAAGACCTTGTCGACCTGATGGGGTGCATACCCGCCTTTGACCGCGGCGAAGGAGACATCACGCACGTCGTTGGCCGCCATGAATTCATTCCCGTCATAAGCAGAACGCGCCCGCGCGATAAATTCATCAACCTGGTTCGGCTGGTAACCATAGGCTTTTTTCTCCACCCGAGTAAAAGGAGAACTCTCGTGCTCGGTTCGTGCAGCCCGTCGGCCCATGGTTGTATCCTTCCTGACGGATGTGAGTTGCTCGGTCATCTACTCGTAGCCTAGGGCAAAAGAACCACGAACAGCGCGAACGCCACTGGAGCACCAAAAACGAGGGAGTCCAACCGGTCCATCACTCCCCCGTGCCCGGGCAACGTGTTGCCCATGTCTTTGACACCGAGATCGCGTTTGACCATCGAGGCCGCAAAATCGCCAGTAGTGGCTACCACGACCATGACGAGGCCGACAATCACCGACCGCCAGACTTCCAAGTCAAGCATGAACCAGCCAGCCCCAATCGAGACCAGGACGGCTCCGACCAAAGAACCCGCGAAACCTTCCCAGGATTTTTTCGGTGAGATCTGTGGCGCCATCGGGTGTTTGCCAAACAAGGCTCCGACGATGTACCCGAAGGTGTCATTGGCAACGACGGCCAATAGGAACAATGCGACCATATAGTTGCCCTCGGGCTCCTGCATCAACACGACCCCGAACGAGAGCATAAAGGGGACCCAAAGCACGATGAATCCGGTGGTCATTGCCGCGGCTAGGGGCCGGTAGGGATCACTGACTACAGTCCAAAACACCGCAAGGATCATCGTCCCGAACAGGGCGAACACCATAGCGTCGATGCCACCAAAATACGCCGAAATGGGCATCGCAAGGGCCCCGACCCAGAGCGGTACCAAAGGTACCTCAATCTTGTAGGGGCGATACAACCGGGACATTTCCCAAGTGCCCACCAGCAACAGGAGTGAGATGAGCACCATCACCACCACGGGAACCCAGAAGATCCCGATGATGGCTGCGACGAGCAGAACCGCACCGACGGCAATCGCTGCCGGAAGGTTACGACCAGCCGTCGATTGTTTGGGTTCTTCTAGCTCGGCTGGACGTTCCGAGACGGTGGTAGGTGCCACCATGGGATCGTTGTCAACGTAGGTGGCGGGCTCGGCTGTCTCGGGGTCTGTGTCATTGGACTCACCGCGTTCAGCACCAACCGTCTCGGGAAGAGCCCGTTGGTGCTCGATTTCGGCTTGGGCGGCTTCCAGAGCCTTGCGTTCTTTCCGGGTTTGGGGAATGATCCGGCCGGTTTCCGGGTCCCGGACCAAATTCTCGAAGCCCTCAAGCTCGGTAATAACCGGCTCCTCACCTGGTGAGGATCCGGTGTTGCCTGTGGGGTCTTGTTGGCTCATGTGGTGCACGTTAGAGGTGCTTAGACCTCCATGAGGTCCTGTTCTTTGTTCTTGGCCATCTCTTCAACCTGGTCCACGTACTTACGGGTCAGGTCATCAAGTTCTTTCTCACCACGTTTGCCTTCGTCTTCGCCGATTTCGCCGTCGTTAACCATCTTCTCGAGGGTTTCTTTGGCTTTGCGACGGGAATTACGTATCGAGACCTTGTGATCTTCGGCCTTTGATTTAACCAGCTTCACATATTCGGCTCGACGCTCAGCGGTCAACTCCGGCATGACAATCCGGATCACTTTGCCGTCATTGGAGGGATTAGCTCCCACCTCGGAGTCAGACAGGGCTTTTTCGATCTCACGCAGGGCGGATACGTCATAAGGTGCAATCAGCAGGGTACGGGCATCCTGTGCGGTGAAGGAGGCAAGTTGTTGCAAGGGGGTGGGAGTACCGTAGTAGTCGACCAGAACCTTGGCAAAAAGACCAGGTGTGGCTCGACCGGTGCGCACCGAGGCAAAGTCCTCGGAGGTGGCCTCCAGGGTTCGTTCCATCGCGGCCTTGGCGTCATTGAGTACTTCGCTGGTCACGGAATCTCCTTCAACATTATGAACTTGCCCAACCGGCTCCGGTTGGGCGAACTTAATCGCCTGATTACCATCTTAGGACAGCTTAGGTGCAGTCACCGTCGTGTTGATACGGCGGGGCGGTTATGACTCCACCGTAGTACCGATGCGTTCACCGAGCAGTGCTTTGGTGACGTTACCCTTTTGCTCCATGCCAAAAACCATCATTGGCAAATTATTATCTTTGCACATCGTCATTGCGGTGAGATCCATCACTCGGATATTTCTCATGATGGCTTCGTCGTAGCTGAGGTGGTCAAAGAGCTGAGCATCGGGGTTCGTCTTGGGATCGGCCGTGTAGACACCGTCCACACCGGACTTGGCCATGAGCACCTCGTCAGCACCGACTTCTAGGGCCCGTTGGGCCGCGACAGTGTCGGTGGAAAAGTACGGCAGACCGGTACCGGCGCCGAAAATTACCACACGGCCTTTTTCCATGTGTCGCACCGCGCGCTGAGGAATGTACGGTTCAGCAACCTGTGACATGTGAATCGCAGACTGAACCCGGCAATCCACGCCAGTTTGCAACAAGAAATCCTGTAAGGCCAGGGCATTCATCACAGTGCCGAGCATACCCATGTAGTCGGCACGCCGGCGTTCCATGCCGTTCTCGGATAGTTCGGCTCCACGGAAGAAATTACCGCCTCCGACAACGATGGCAATCTGGACCTGGTCAGAGGCCGCCGCAATTTGTTCGGCCACGAACCGAACCGTTGTGGGATCAACCCCCACGGAGCCACCGCCGAAGACTTCACCGGAGAGTTTCAAGAGCACCCGACGCCTCCGGGTCGAAGGGTCAGATTCTGCAGATCTCGGCCCATCTTGGAGGCCTCCGGGAATATTAATAGCCGGGGTGGGTTCGGTCATGGTCTCCTCCTGCAATGGTTCACCGGATCTGAACGAAGTCAGCGATATTAATGAAAAAGTTTGGGGCAGTCAGAAGGGGTGAACACTTAGTTATAAGTGTTCACCCCTTCTGCTGTTCATGCTTAGGCGCCGACGCGGAAGCGTGCGAACTGCACGGCTTCGGTGCCGGCTTCTTCCAGTACCCTACCCACAGTGGTCTTGGAATCTTTAGCGAATGGCTGATCCACCAGCACGACATCCTTGTAATAGCCGTTCAATCGACCATTGACGATCTGCTCCATGGCCTTTTCCGGCTTGTTCTCAGCACGAGCGGTGTCCTCAGCCACGCGACGCTCATTCTCAACGGTTTCGGCCGGAACTTCGTCACGGGTCAGGTAAGTCGGAGACAGAGCTGCAATGTGAACTGCAACGTCGTGAGCTGCTTCCTGAGCCTTCTCGTCATCGGTGGAGACAGCCATGAGCACACCGACCTGGGCTGGCAGGTCTTTACTGGTCTTGTGCAAGTATGCGTCAACGTACGCACCGGAAACCCGGGCGACACGACGAACCGCGACCTTTTCACCCAGGGTGGCAGCCTCCTCGGTGACGTATTCGCCCAGGGTCTTACCATCGTACTCAGCGGCCAGCAATGCCTCAGCGTCATCGGCTCCACTGGAAACGGCGACCTCGAGGACGTTGTTAGCCAGATCGATGAACTTCTGGTTCTTGGCCACAAAGTCGGTCTCGCAGTTGATCTCGACCATCACGCCTTCGCCGTCGTTGACAGTAGCGACGATCAGACCTTCAGCAGCGGAACGACCTTCACGCTTGGTCGCGCCCTTCAAACCCTTGATCCGAATGATTTCCATGGCTTTCTGGGCGTCGCCTTCGGCTTCATCCAGGGCCTTCTTGACATCCATCATGCCTGCACCGGTACGTTCGCGCAGGTCCTTGATATCAGCGGCAGTGTAGTTGGCCATTCAGTAATCCCATCCTTAGGTTTCTGAGTTATTGGTGGTGAGTAGGTCGAAAGGTCAATCTCACTCGGAGTCAGTCTGAGACTGAGGTGCTGGCGCGGTAGCCTGATCCTCAGTCGTGGCCGGCTGCGTTGCGGTCTCGGCGGGTTGCTCGGCCTGTGCCTTCTGTTTGGTCTCAGTCTGTTCACCGAGGAGCAGGTCACGTTCCCACTCAGCCATCGGCTCTTCACCGCCGGCCTCTCCCTGCTTGCCCTGATTGCGTGCCAGTAGACCATCGGCCACAGCGTCTGCAACCACGCGGGTCAGCAATGCCACTGAGCGGATCGCGTCGTCGTTGCCCGGAATCGGGTAGGTGACTTCGTCCGGATCGCAGTTGGTGTCGAGGATTGCGACCACGGGAATGCCAAGTTTCTTGGCCTCGTCCACAGCCAGGTGTTCTTTCTTAGTGTCAACGATCCAGACCGCAGAAGGGGTGCGACTCATGTTGCGGATACCACCAAGGTTAGCCTGCAACTTCTGCATTTCGCGCTGTAGCAGCAACAGTTCCTTCTTGGTGTGGCCGGACCCGGCAACATCTTCGTAGTCGATTTCTTCCAGTTCCTTCATGCGATTGACACGCTTAGAAACGGTCTGGAAGTTCGTCAGCATACCGCCAAGCCAGCGGTGGTTGACGTAGGGCATCCCGACCCGGGTTGCCTGCTCAGCAATGGCCTCCTGGGCCTGCTTCTTGGTTCCTACAAACAGGATGGAACCGCCGTGTGCCACGGTTTCTTTAACGAAGTCGTAGGCGCGGTCGATGTAAGACAGCGATTGCTGCAGATCAATGATGTAGATGCCGTTGCGCTCGGTGAAGATGAAACGCTTCATCTTCGGGTTCCAACGGCGAGTTTGGTGTCCAAAGTGAACACCAGAGTCCAGCATTTCACGCATCGTAACGACGGGCATGTCGCTCCTTTACCGTCAGCCTTCGCGGCCTGCGCCGAGGCTGACATTTTTCTTGTCTATCGGTTACTTAGCACCACAACCGGTTGGTCGGCGCTCCTGGCACGACGGCGGTTTCCCGACACAACACCAGCACCCCGTGATGGGGACCGAAGGGGTTATGTTGTCTGACTAGACACTCACATCGTGCGCGAAGTCAGTACCATCGCAGGCTGATTTGCCGGCCTGGATACTACTGCTTGTATCAGCATACCGTATTTTCCCGTGGCCCTAACCGCGTCAGGAGCGACCATGCCAGTGTTTTTCCTCCACGAGCCGATAGCCGATTCCCCGCACCGTTTCGAAGCGGTCCGCACCGAGTTTATTGCGTAAGTACCGAACGTAGACGTCGACCACGTTGGAGCTACCTGTAAAGCCCTCGCCCCAGACTCTACTTAGTAACACATCTCTGGTGAGCGCCTGCCCGGGGTTGCGGAAGAATAATTCTGCCAGGGCGAACTCGCGCGGTGAGAGATCAACCGGCTTGCCGTCCACAGTGACCAAATGTCGGGTGGAATCGATAACGACTTCGGCGTGACTGACCACGTCGTGACCTTGTGCGTCGTGGACGGTGTTGCCGGCATGGGGCGAGGCGGTTGGCTGATCGTGCGGGGCGCCCGCTGCTTGCTCACGATTCTCCCGGTCTCGAAGTCGCAACCGGATGCGAGCCACCAGTTCGGGGAAACGGAACGGTTTGGGAACATAATCGTCGGCCCCGGACGTCAATCCCTGGACGGTCGCTGCCCCAGAGGTTCGTGCTGTGAGAATAATGACAGGAAGATCCGAAAATCTGAGTCGAATTTGTTCAAGAACCTCGAAGCCATCCATATCGGGCAGTCCCAGATCGAGGATGATCAAATCCCACTCTTCGGTGCGCACCAGCGCGAGACCCTTGGCGCCGGTGGCAGCGACTACCGGGTCAAATCCCTCAGCCGACAGACCGTTGAATACAAAATCCGAAATACGTGGCTCATCTTCAATCACGAGAATACGGGCTACTGTCATTCGGTGCTCTCCTGACGCGAGGAACTGGTGGTGAACAAGGTTTTGCCTGAGCCGGAGGGATAGGGCAATGACATCGTAAAAGTCGATCCGACATCGAGCTGAGACCGGACAGAGACCACGCCACGGTGTGCACGAACTATCTCTTGAACAATGGTCAGTCCGAGCCCGGGCCCTTCGGTGCCGGAAGCGTTACGGGCTCGACCGAAACGTTCGAAGATCGTGCTCAGATCGTCGACGGCGATCCCCGCACCATAGTCAGTAATCCAGAGATCGAGGCTACGGTCGAGAACCTCGCCACTGTCTAAGCGCTCGACCAGGCGCGAGCCCAGCGTGATTTCACTATCGGGTTCAGAGTGTTTGACGGCATTCTCGGCGAGTTGTAACCATGCTTGAGTGATGCGGTGTTCATCTAAGGGATAGATCACGTCGGCGGTTTCGGCTACGCTCCAGGTACGCGTGCCCAGCTGTTCGGATTTTCGGGCGACATCATGAGTCAGCGTGGCTACGTCTACGGGTATCGGTTGCACGAAATCTGGGCGGTTTGAGGTAGCTAGCGTCATCAGGTCTTCAGTGAGCCGGGTGGCTCGTTCAAGCTCGTGCAGAGAAATGTCGCGTACTCTCTCCACGTCGTCGGGATTGTCACTTTTCATCAGTTCCAAATTGCCCTGAATGATGGTCATCGGGGTACGAATTTCGTGGCCCACATCGTCGAGTAGCTGTCGTTGGGACGAGAAACTGTCTTGGAGACGATCGAGCATGGCATTGACGTCTTGAGAGAGACGGGCAACGTCATCGTCACCAGTCACCGGCGCTCGGCGGTCAAGGTCCTCGTCGGACGAGATCTTGGCCGCGGTGGCTTGAAGTTGCCGGAGTGGTGCAAGGAGTCTGCCAATCAGCACCCAACCGGCAACGGCGATCAATACGACCACCACGCCAGCGGTAATGCCGAAAGTCATAAAAGTGCGGTTGACTTCCTGCAGGCTTGCTCGCTGGTCTTGTGCAACCACCAATACTGACGGCTCGGGGTCTTCAAAAAAAGACACCGGAATGGAGACCACCCGGTACGTAGTCAGCTCGGTCCGCACGGTTTCCAACGTTACCGCGGTGAATTCCGCTGATTGAACGCGACGTTCGAGCAAGGACACGAGTTCTGGGTCGTGTTCCAGGCGGGTGGGCACAGATTCATGAGCGGTCCAGACCACCCCGTTCCGGTTCAGGCCCAGCATGCCTTCATGGGCTTCGGGCATGTGCCGAGCCATGGCTACGTAGATCAGCTGGTCTGACTCGTTAAAGGGCTCTCCCGTTTCAGGGTCTACACCCTGTTCGGCCAAGATACGCACTTCGTGAACGGTTCGGGTCAGCCCGTCGTCCATGCGCTGAAGATAGGCGCCACGCTGCAAGAGATAGGACAATGCCCCCGTCAGGCTCAGCGCTAGTAGGGTCATGGCGATCAAAAACAGCACCACTCGGGTGCGGACCGAGAGCCGTTTCCAAGCTGGTGCTTGCTGCTCTTTGTTCACGCTGGCCTAGTCGTCGTCATCATCGTCCTCATCATCCCCGTCTTCATCGTCATCATCATCGTCATCATCATCGTCTGGCTGGTAGGGCGAAGGTGCCGGTGGGCCAACGTTCTTCGGGCTCACTTCGTTTACTTCGGTATTGCCGGGTGTTTCTGTTGGCTGAGCTTCGGACGAGAGGTTCTGAGAAGAACCGGTGATCTTAGATGAGGTCGCGGGCACGGGTCCAGATGATTCGTCGGCGACGGCTTGGGATGGGCGGTGTTGAGAGGAGGTGGGGGTCTGATTCACGGAAATCGGAGGACTGAGTTCCACCTCATCCGAGCCACCAGAGAGATTGACCCAGAGCATGCCCAAACCGATGATCACGGCGGCCAGCGCTACCGCCGACCCACCCCATAGCAGGGCTGTCCTTCCACCTGTTGACATGATGCCTATTCTGTCGTTTTTTCGTGAGACCTCAATGAGAATGTGCGCTCACCGTGTCCTCATCATGACATATCTACACTCTCCCGGGGAACAAGACTTTCCTCATCCACAGTTCCCTTTCTTGCTGGATCCAAGTACTGGTGGCGGACGATGCTACGGATATGACGACGACACAACGTTTTTGTTCCGAAGTTCCACGGCGAGACCAACGTGCTCCCGGGCGTCGTGAAATCGGCAGACGACTCCTTGGGCTACTCGCGATGATCTGGCTGATGGGGTTGTTTCCGGCTGCGACGGTGCTCGCCACTCCCCACTACTCCCCTGTGTCGAGATCGCCTCTGACTGTGTTGCCAGCAGACACTCAATGGGACCCACCGGTTCCCGGCGCGAGTCCGCAGGACATTGTCACCAGTTTTGATCCACCGACTGCCCCGTGGTCCGCTGGCCACCGTGGGATAGATCTCGTTGCTCCATCGGGCACCGTGGTCGCTCCCGCTCACGGGCGGGTGACGGTGGCTCAGAAAGTGGTGGACCGACATGTCGTGACAGTTGAGCACCCCAATGGTCTGTTGTCATCGTTCGAACCGGTGGTGACCGAGCTCGAGGTCGGAGAAACGGTGCAGACCGGGGATGTCATCGGGGAGATTGAACCGGGCGTGGACCACTGTGATGTTTCGTGCGTGCACTGGGGGGTGCGAGTTCCCGATGGATGGCGCATTGGCTCGACGCTTCGAGATCGCTATATCGATCCGTCATTGTTGCTGGGATGGCAACGGCCGTCGGTGTTATGGCCACTCGACCATGATCCGCCGGTCGCGCCGGAACACTGAGTCACGCACCGCGGCGACGCTGGTCATGAACGCGGTAAGCCAGATCGATGAGTCGACGGGCCGAATCCTCCCAGCGGTAGCACTGCGATTGCTCTCGCGCTGCAACCGAGGCCCGCGCGAAGTGTTCGGGCTGGTTGAGCGTGATAGCGGCCTGTGCAAAGTCAGAGAGCCAGTCCGAGTCCTGCAGATCGATAAAGTGGGCGTGCGGTCCTTCCCCAGCGATATCCCGGAATATCTCGATATCGGAAACAATCACCGGGGTTCCTTCTTCCATTGCTTCGGCCAGTGGCAAGCCGAAACCCTCGGTACGAGACAATGTCACGAGGGCGGTGGCAGTGCGCAAGAGCTGGTGATATTCCTCTTCGGATGTACCGTGATGCAGGATCACCTGTTCGGACCCAACCCCGGCCTCAGCAGCGACAGCAGCCAATTCTTCTTCCCGTTGTGGTGAAATTTTTGACAATAGATGTAGCTGATACTCAGGGAGTTCTGCCATGGCCCGGACGAGCTCGTTGACATTTTTGTAGTCCATGAACGAGCCCATATAGACCAATGATTTATCCGGTTGCTGGTGTGGATCACGGGGCTGGGAAACCTCATGGGCCGCATTGGAGATCACGGTGATGGGACGAGTGGTTAGCCGGTGTTTGCGCATGAGCCGTTGCGTGGTACGCGACACCGTCGCCACGGCATCCGCTCTGTTCAGCACCAGCCGTTGCGGCCAGTAGGCCAGGTGATAGAGTCGCCACAGTCCACGCACCGGGGCGGGCAAATCATGTGGCGGGGTGCGGTGTTGATAATAAATCAGGTCGTGCAGGGTGAGAATCAGCCCGTAGTTCCTCCCCCACGACCCCATGGTCTGCATAGGGGAAAACACCACATCGGGTTCTAATGCGTTGATCCGTCGAGCAATGAATGGTTCGGCCGGAGACGTCGGTGCGGGCATGAGCTCCCACGGGACATTATTGGGCAGGAGCTTGAGCTGTGCGGTATCGCTGATGAGCATGGAAACAGGATGCTGGGCGGCCACCGCTTCGATCAGGGAGGACCCGTACCGAGAAATCCCGTCGTGGAAATCGGTGCGGGTGTATCGAGCGTCCATCACCAGCCTCAACGTTGTGGTCATGGGCTTCCTTCCCTCGATGACGTTCTCCCCACGAAAAGGTACCTGGCTCACACCTGATCAGATTGGTTGCCTGGTGAGATGGCAATTGGTGGGGCGTGTGGGACTTGAACCCACGACAAAAGGATTATGAGTCCTCTGCTCTGACCAACTGAGCTAACGCCCCAAGGCTCAAGAATCTATCGTAGCGTAGCTTCGGGGAGCAACTGAGTTGCTTCTTCAAGGGTGGCGCCACGGTACAGTGCTTCCAACACATCAACGCTAGCGGACTCAGAGTGCCGCAATGCGATCTGATACGAGCGCTCGCCCATCTTCTGGCGTTCGGCCGGAGCTGCCAGTAAAACCCGTTGCAACTTATCCGCTAAGTCTCCAGCGTCGCCAGGAGTGAACAGATACCCATTCTCTCCTTCATTGACCAAATGTGGGAGCGCCAACGCGTTGGCCAGGATCACCGGCTTCTGTGCGCTCATCGCCTCCAGAGAGACCAAAGACTGCAATTCAGCTGTTCCTGGTTGGCAGAACGCATCGGCCCGCAAATAAGCGACTCGCAGTTCCTCATCACTAAGATGACCCAAAAACCGGACCCGATCATCGACCCCCAGGGACTCAGCCAGATCCCACAACCGGTACCGCTGCTCACCGTCACCGACGATTTCTGCATGAATCTCCGGTCCAGTATGGCTCAGCGCACGCAGGAGCACATCAATATTCTTCTCCACGGCCAGCCGGCCGACAAACAACACCGTCGGGTATGGGTTTTTGGGGATTTCTTCGCCCTCGGCAAGCTGATATTTTGCCGCATTAATGCCGTTAGAAACCGGTAGCACCAAATCTAGGCCCGCTCGCTCGCGCATCGTTTGAGCTGACAGCGGGGTCGGTGTTGTCACGGCGACGGCTTTACCCATTAGTCGTCCCATATCGCGCCAGGAATTCTTCGACACAATATTACGGAACCACTGCGGAAACGGAAGGAAGGGGTCCAAATTCTCCGGCATAAAGTGATTGGTGCACACGGTACGAATCCGTCGCTTCTCAGCTTGTAAGATCGCTGCCTCACCGATCATGTAGTGGCACTGCGCATGTACAACATCAGGTTTGATCTCATCCAAAAGCGCCCCAATCGCCTGTCCCGCATGCGATCGCGAAACCAGCCGATAGGTTTCGTGGGTCGGCGCCGGACACGACTTCAGACGGTGCACGGTTGCCTCGTCGCGGTACTGGACCGTGTCAGGCCCCGCCTCGTTGCGGGCCGAGACCACGTGGACATGATGACCGCGCCGATGCAGTTCAGTGGCAAGACGGAAACATACGGTTGCGGCCCCGTTGACGTCTGGCGGATAGGTATCGGCAGCGATCAGGAGGGTCAGCGGGCCGGATTCAGGTACGGGCACAAGCTTCCTTTGGTATGCGGGATAGGCAACGGGAATATTTGCTAGCTAACATATCAACTCGTTGCACGACTGTCATGGAAGCAGACAACAAGGCGGTTCTCAACCGAATCGCCTTTTTTAGTCGGATGCCGAGCTACCTCGTTCGTGCAGTCCGTGGCTGAGGTCTTCACTCGGCTCGTGAGTATAAGCCATGGACCAGCTTCGACGGTGGCGCGGATTAATGTTCTGGGAGCGTAACGAGTTGTACTTTTGAATACCTCGCCAGGCGTAGTCAACCGCGGCCAGCACGTGACCGGCACTACCAGGGATCAAAAAGACGTAAGCAATCAGGTTCAACCAGTTAGACTCAGCGACTCCCTGGGCCAGGACCAGGGCCGGGATACCAATCATCAGCAACGCGGTGCGAACCTTGCCCAGCACTGTGACCTCAAGTTCTGGGCTACCCAGAAATAAGAACGCCATCAGGATAGCCAGCAACAGGTCTGGCACAATCAGGCTGAGTGCTAACCACCACGGAGCGAAACCAGACAGTGCCACCGACACCACGACGATGATAATCCCGATGCGGTCGGCCACCGGATCCAGCCACTTTCCAACCGTGGAAATTTGGTTCAGTCGCCGTGCTAAATATCCGTCAATCCAGTCGGTGGAGAACAACACCACCAAAGTGATGAATGCCCAGACATACTCATCAATGACCAGCAACCAGACAAAGACCGGCACCAGCAAAAACCGGACAAAGGTGATGATATTGGGTATGGTCAGCCACCGGTCGGTGACAACATAGTCAATATCGTCGCGGGTACCTGCACCAATCAGTCGCATCAGGACGGTCCTGAGCTCCATCGGGTGGTAAGAGCCACAGGGTTAGTCCTTCTTTTTGTTCAGACGACGGACTAAGACAGCGAAAGTAGTCACCGAAGCACCCAGCAGAGTCAATGGAGCCCAGCGGTCTTTGACGAATTCACCTGCGTCGTTGACTTTCTCGCCTGCTGCTGCCGCGGTCGAGTAGGAAGAAACCGGACGCAACTGTTCTGCACGGGTAGCCGAATCGACGCGCCCCAGGGCGTGGTCGGTGAAGGTCGCCAGCTGGGCTTTGACGTCAGTCTTCTCATTCAGGCCGGAGCGAATGTCACCGAGGTGACGGCGACGCAAGTCCATGCGGTGGCGGATTTCGTCATCGCTGGGCTTGATATCAGGAATGCCCTCCGGTGCCTCACCGCGCTTGATCGCGGCTTTTTGTTCCTTCTGCGCCTGCTTGATGAGTTCTTTCTCGCGCTCTTTATCGATCTTCTTCTGCTCGGCCTTTTCGGCCTCGAGGCGATCGAACTCCACTGGGTCGAATGCGTTACCTTCCGTGAGGTATCCAATGTCGTGCTTGACCCCGCGAATCAGGTCAGCGGGAACAAGAGGCATCGCAGCCATGATTCGCCAAGCGCCAATACCGATCAGGATCAGAGTCAGAACGAAGGCTCCCAGAGCGGTCCAGAGTGCCGCAACCCAGATATTGGTTTGAGTAGCAAAGCCTCCGATCATTGCCACGATCAAGGCCACGATGGTGATAAACAGGAACAAGAGGCCGACAACCGCAAATCCGGCCCCTACCCCGATGGTCACACCTTTGGAAGTGGCATGAGATTTTAGTAGTTGGAGGTTGTCCTTTAACTGTTTCGGCACCAGGCGCGAGCCAGTTGTGGCCAGATCCATCAGCGAGCTGGACCGAGTCTGATCTGAGACGGTCGGGGCACTCTTCTGAGCCATTCGAAAATTCCTACTCTCCACGGGAGGTGTTCAGTACCAGCAACAAACTATCATGACCGGTGCACCGACGAGAACCATCGGGCCCTCGTCGGTGCACCAAACGTCTACTCAGCGTGTTTCTCTCAGTATTTCACACCTTGGGCTTGAATGCCTGGGGGAATTCACACAATGACCAGATTAGTTAGCGGGCACCGTCTCTTCAGCAAGATCCTGGCCATTGGTGTCGTCGAGGTCAACGTCCCACCGCAATTGGTCATCGTCCTCATCCAATTCCAGCTCGTCGACGATCGCTTCATCATCGCGTCCCTGAAGGACTTGCTGAGCTGCTTCAGCCGCGGTGACCGTGGCTTGTTCGGCTTTCTGCGTATCGTCGTCATCGCCGTCGTCTTGCTCGGTCTCGGTGACCTGACCTTCTGGAGTGATCACCAACTCATAAAGAGCACCCGAAGAAACTACGTCAACTTCATAGCTTGCACCAGAGTCCTCGCGATCCACTGCAATGACCACCCCATCACTATATTCATTCAGTGCCGCATCAATCACGCCGAAGACCGCGTCCTCGCTTTCCGCGGTACCGTTTGAGTCGTTGGCACTACTAGCGTCATCATCCTGATCATCGCTGTCTGACTGGTCGTTTTCTTCCACCTGGCCATCAGCGTCGGCACCAGCATTCTGGTTGTTCGCCTCGGTCCCAGAGTCTGCGCTCTGCTCAGCGGGGGCATTTGCTGAAGTGTCGGTACCTTGTTCTTCGGTCGAGCAACCTGTCAGCGTGGCCAGTCCCAGAACGCTAAGCCCCAGAACAGTGGTGACATGGCGGGTAGTGGTAGTCGTCATCATCAGAATCTCCTCCTTGCGGGATTACATCTCGTCGTGATTCTGTTTTGACCCGAGGATGCTATTCCCCCGGCTGATGAGTCTGAACGTATCGAGAGTTTGTGAGAAGGCTATGAGAATTGATGCGTATGAGGCCTAAACTGACACTCATGAGCCCAACGATTCGCCCCGCGCGTCCGCAAGATACCGCCGAAATCCTTCAGATGATCCAGGCCCTTGCCGTGTACGAGAAAGAGCCTGATGCCGTCCGCAATACTGCCGAGCAGTTGCAAGTCCATCTTTTCGGCCCGCACCCTGCCATTTTCGCCCACGTCGTTGACGCGCCCGGTCCCAGCGACGGCCGGCTAGCTGGATTCGCATTATGGTTTTTGAACTATTCCACGTGGGAGGGGACGCACGGAATCTATCTCGAGGACCTCTACGTGCGTGCACAACACCGTGGCCAGGGATACGGCAAGGCGCTACTACAGCATCTGGCCAGTATTGCCGTAGCGCGCGGTTACCGCCGGGTCGAGTGGTCAGTGCTGGACTGGAACCAACCCTCCATTGATTTCTACCGCCACCTCGGGGCCTACCCCATGGATGGCTGGCACGTCTTCCGGCTCGATGGCCCCGCACTCCAATCGTACGGAACTTCGCAGGATTCCAACCGGCCAGAGGCGTAAATTAGGCATTCGGCGCGTAGTCAGTCCCAGCTCCCCGCAACCGGATCGACGGAATCAACACACCGTCGGGGTCTGTCTCGTGGCCTGTGACCGTGGGACGCGGTTTACCGCAAGGCAAGGACTCCGACGCCGCCGTAGCCACAGATTCGTTGACCTTCTGAGCCGGCTGGGGATCGGTTGATACAGCAGCCAGATGCGCAGCACGGTGTGCTTTGAGCTCGTCACGTAATTGTTGTGCATCTTCAGTGCCCACGATAGAGAATCCGCCATCGACGATCATGTCAAGATCTTCTTCAGCCGGTTGCCCCTCTGAGGTGAGATAGTCTCCCAAGAATAATGAGTTAGCCACATGGAGCGATAGTGGCTGTAGCGAGCGCAAGTGCATTTCTCGACCACCCGCGATCCGCAGTTCGCGGTCAGGACACATAAACCGCACAGCGCACAGGATGCGCATGCATTGCTGTGGGGTGAGATAATTGGTCCCCGCAAGAGGGGTGCCTTCAAAGGGGATCAGGAAGTTGACCGGAATCGAGTCTGAGTCGACGTCCCGGAGCGACTCAATGGTTTCGATGATCTGCTCATTGGTTTCGCCCATACCCACAATCAGACCCGAGCACGGTGACAATCCAGCATTTCGGGCCTTACCGACAGTATCAACGCGGTCAGCAAAGGTATGAGTGGTGCAGATATTGCCGTAATGTGACTCAGCGGTATTGAGGTTGTGGTTATAGGCATCTACTCCTGCTTCTTTCAATCGTTCCGCCTGCCCGTCTTTGAGGAAGCCCAAGCAGGCACACACCTCAACACCGGGATTGGCCGATTTGATGTCCTCTACCATCCCAGAGACCTTCTTAATGTCTCGATTCGAAGGCCCGCGTCCGGAGGCCACCAAGCACACGCGCGAGGCTCCACCGGCGAGCCCGAATTCAGCTTGTCGCCGTGCTTCATCAGCATCAAGCCAGGAGTACTTGAGAATCTCGGTATCTGACCCCAAGCGCTGTGAGCAATAACCACAGTCTTCAGGGCACAGACCAGACTTCAGGTTCACTAGGTAGTTAACCTTGACCTGGTTGCCAAAGTACTTTCTGCGCAAGCGACTCGTAGCGCTGACGAGCTCCATCAAGTCAGTATCTGGACTGGTCAAAATTTCCATCGCGTCGTCAGCGGAAATGACTTCACCGTTTTCAACGCGGTCTGCGAGTAATCCGTAGTTGAACACTGTTCAATCCTTGAACACTGTTCAGGAAATGTCAACCTCCTCACACAAACGGCACGCTTGCCTCCACCGCTCACCTGTGGCGAAATCTGGCGCTAAAGCAGCTCAAAGATACCAATTCCTGCGATAACGACACCGAAAATTGCGGTAAATCCCGCGCTGGAGGATGTCGCCTGTTCAGAAAGTAACTCGTCGAGCGTCGTCAGGGGCCCGGAGACTGTCTTCGGGAAAAAACACCGCCCCAGCGCCAGCAGTAAGGCTGGCATAATCATCACCACACAATACAGGGCCAGCAGACTAGCCGATTGCCACAGACTCAGCTCCTGAGCGACCAAGATGCCGATCGCCGCCAGATAGGGAAGCATGGTGGCCACCTCCAACACCACTGCTGTCAGAGCGAGGCTTGTCATTAAGGACGCCGATTTCAACCCCGAACTCTCGGACTGCATGATGTGGTCTCTGATTCTCCGCAAGACGCCTGGGCCTCGCTTCGGCGCCTTCCGGACGCGGTTTCTTCGGCGATCACGCCACATCAGAAACACCCCAATCATGACAGCCAGGGCCCCGATGAACACCAGAATCCAAGAGAACCCCTCCGATTCAAATACTGACCGGTACCGAGCAAACAGAGCGTCAGCACCTAATAGGAGGGCCAGACCAATCGCGTAGTAACTCAGCGCCACGACAGCTAGGTAGGTCGCAATACGACCAAAGCGGAACTGTCCCGGTGCCATCGTCAACCACACCGGAATGAGCAGTGTCCCGAAAGCCGTGGAGTCTAAGAGCGCGAGGCCACCAATCACGAGGAGCAACATCAAGGGCGAATATACCAATCAGGTCAGCGGAACAGTTCAGAACGAGCTCCGGGTACAGGACTCACGCGATACCGAGTTCATTACCTACCATCCCCCAGGTTTCGTCGGCAGTGTTCTTCTGCTCTCTGACTCTGTTACTCGGTGAGACCTGTTGGTGTTCCTTCTGACGCTGTAGTGCTCTCTGATACATCTGCTCGTTCATCACTACTGGCATCGTCTCGTGGCCTGGCATCGGGTCCATCCCCTGAGACTTCATCCAGTCGAACGCCCGACGCATCAACACGTCCAACTGCATCATCGTCTCCTTCTGCCACTTCAAGCTCTGTCTCTCCATCTCTTCCAGCTTGAACGGTCGCACTCGTTCCCGACGCAACTGTACTTCGTGGCTGATCACGATCGCCTTCAGATAGTTCCTGAATTCCTCGGTCACGTCCTGAAACCTCGGAAGTTCCAGTGCCCGATCCAGCACCGACGGAAACTCCCCGTCCACTGTCTCCTCGTGGTACATCTCCACCAGAGACTGCAGATACGGGGTCTCCTCCAACGGGTTCTGCCACACGTTGGGATCCTCGTCCCATGCGTCCTGTTGGGCCTGCCACCGATCGTGTTTGCGTTGCATCACGATCGGATCCCCGAACCGTTCCTCCCACAGCAGTTCTGGTTCGATCCTGGGTTGGTTCATCCTCGGTTCTGGTTCAATCTCGGGTCGGTTCATCATCACTTCCTCTCCGAGTTCTCTGTCATCTCAAAAACATGACATATCTGAATAACTTCTTGGTTGACATAACGCCACAGGGATCGTTTGATGTCAACCCCTCGAATCTCTTCTTCAGTTCGAGCCGGGTTCATCACAGAGTGCTCTCGTGTGCCGGGCTCAGCGTAGAGTAGTACCTCGAGGCGACACCGTATCGTCATCAGCCAGTCCGTCCCTTGTTCCGCGCTGATCCGTTGCGGTAGTCGTTAAAGTGTCTGAGACCACAGTCGTATGGGGTAGCGACATCCGGATCGATCTGAAGGAACGAGCGGTTGGATCAAAGCAAACACCCGAACGAGAGCTTCCTGGAGTGCTACTTCGTGACCGGACGAACCGTGCCCCACCCCACTCCCGAGCCAGATGAAGCTGAAATAGAAGCGATCGTGGATATTGCTCGGCGCGCGGTTGCTGGTGGCGCGGGCATCGTACAGGTTCGGAGTAAGCCGATTAGCGTCCGTGCCCTGACCCGGCTTTCGGTCAACATTGCAGTTGCGGTCGAAGAGGTCAACCCGCAGACCAAAGTGGTCATCGATGATCGCGTCGATATCGCAGTCGCGCTGATGCCAGACCACCATGTTCACGGAGTACACCTAGGCCAAGATGATTTGGACCCCAGACTCGCCCGGCGGGTCTTGGGGCCTCAAGCCATCATCGGACTAACCACCGGCACACTGCCACTGGTTGAACAGGCCAACGAGTATGCCGATGTCATTGACTATGTGGGCGCTGGGCCCTTTCACCCAACACCTACCAAGGACTCCGGACGCGAGCCCTTAGGACTAGAGGGGTATCCCGCCCTCGTCGAGGCCTGCCGAGTTCCGGTGGTAGCAATCGGTAGCGTGCGCGCCGAGGATGCGGGCGATTTGGCCGCCACGGGGGTCGCCGGTGTCGCTATTGTACGAGGCTTCATGCAGGCTGAAGACCCCGCGGCCGTTGCCCAGGAAGTCAACCAGGCCTTTGCAACCCGGGGGATCACCCGATGACGACGAACGCCTCCGCTACCCGCCTTGTCTCCCCCGTTGGGCACCTCATCATTGGTGCCGGCATTATTGGGCTGACAACCGCAATCGAGTTGTTACGCCACGGGGTTCCCGCTCAAGACATCGCGCTCGTCGACGCCCACCCCATCAGTGGTGCCTCCCGCGTGGCTGGAGGCATGCTCGCCCCGGTGGCGGAGGTCCAATATGGACAAGAAAAGCTGTATCCGCTCATGGTGCGTTCGGCTGAACTCTGGCCACAGGTGGTGGACTGGATCCGGGAACGCACCACACTGCCGACAGGATATCGGTCCGAATCCACGCTCGTTGTCGCCGCTGATCGGGCCGATGCGACCCACGTATCTGAGCTCCACGCGCATCAGACCCACCACGGCATGGACGTCCGCCGCATCACCATACGCCAGGCCCGGACCTTAGAGCCGGGACTTTCCCCGCAGTTGGCGGGGGCAGTGGAAATCCCGGGAGATCACCAGGTCAATCCACGATTGTTTTGTGTGGCATCGCTTCAGGTACTCCAAGAAGCCGGGGTGCGACTGATAAAGCAACGGGCAACGGCACTGACCTTTGACTCGGCGCGCTGTACCGCGGTGCGCCTGGCCACCAATGATGTCGTCGAGGTCAGCGGGAGCGTCTATGTCTGCAATGGCCTAGGTGTAGTTCCCCGTGAGGTTGTGAACGCGATCTGAGGGCGTTGAGCCTCCGATACCAGTGTGGGGGCGGTGGTGATTATAGTAATGCAACCAGTCCGCGTAGGTCGCGGCGCGGGCTTCGTCACTGTAATAGGTATCGGCATAAGCCCACTCCTGGGCCAGAGTGCGGTTGAAGCGTTCGACCTTGCCATTGGTCTGAGGCCGGTAGGGCTTGGTGAAGCGATGTTTGATCTTGTCACCCAGCATGTCGCGGAATAGGCGTGACCGGTAGCAGGCACCGTTATCGGTCATGACTGCTTGCACGGTGATCCCAGCCTCGCTGAAGAATGCGTTGGCACGTTGCCAGAAGGCTGCTGCGGTGTCTTGGCGTTCATCGGTTAGGATCTCGGAGTATGCCAGCCGGGAGTGGTCATCCACCGCGTGATGCAGGTAGGCATAGCCGCGGCCTTTGTTGCCGTAGCCGTTGTTTTTGCGGCCAGCTGCCCCGAGTTTGCGGTGGCCACCGCCGTCAGGGATGCGGCCCAGTTTTTTGATATCCACATGCACCAGCTCACCGGGTGTGGCCTTCTCATAACGCACCGGTGCCGGTTTCCGCACCGGCAACCCGGTGGCCTGGTCTAACCACGCCAGTGGTGGCATCTTGTAGCGGGCCAGCACCCGACCCACAGTGGAACGAGCGATCCCCAGGTGGTAGCCAATCCGGTGCGGGCCCCACTGCCGAGTAAATCGCAACGCAATGATACGCCGCTCCCGCCGTGGAGATAACCGGTTGGGCGACGTCTGCGGCCGCGAGGACCGGTCCGTCAACGACTCCCCGGCACGGTAGCGTCTCGCCCATTTCGAAGCGGTGGCTGGTGAGACTTGGAATCGCTCAGCAGCGCGACGAATCGTCCAACCATCCTCGACAATCAGCACGGCAAGGCGTCTGCGACCTTCAGGCGTCAAGGGTGCATTAGGGTGGGACATTGAAGACCTCCGGTTTTCAGGATGGACGGTTGTGGTAAACCCCATCTTTACCGGAGGTCTTCACCTATCTCGAGTGTTTACAACCTCCCGAGGAACTACACCTAGGCGCCCAGCACATCGCCGGTGTGCCCGTCTTGCCGTTGCGTCCAGTCTGGGGCGACCTAGTGCGTTTGGCGGTTCCAAACGACCAGCCGGCCCCAGTCGATCGCGTCATTCGCGGTTTCGTCGAGGACCGCCCTATTTACGTCATTCCGCGCACCGATCACACCATTGCCGTGGGCGCCACCAGCCGAGAAGATCAGCGCACCCGTGCCGGCGTCGATGGGGTGTATACGCTGTTGCGGGATGCGATTCGCATCGTACCGGGGCTGGAGGAGTGCGAATTTATCGAGGCCCTCGCTGGGGCTCGACCGGCCACCCCGGACGTTCTCCCGCTGCTGGGCACGGTCGGGTCCAACGTGGTCATTTCGACCGGATATTTCCGCCACGGGGTTTTACTCTCTGCGCTCGCCGGACAGGCCAATGTGGCCCTAGGGTTAACCCAAGACACTTCACAATTTGGACGGAACGAGGCAACAGATAAGGTAGGCATCGACATCAGTGCCTGTGCCTTGGAACGGTACCTGTAAAGGAGAATATGCCCGTGTTGTATACGGTCAACGAGGAACAACGCACCAGCACAACTCCGCTGAGCATCGCGGATATTGTGCACCACGAAACGTCTTCGTCCGGGGCAACTGCCGCAGCTACAGCGGATGCACAAGGCATCGCGGTCGCACTTAATCGCACTGTTGTCCCGCGGAGCCAATGGGAATCACAGCAAGTCAGCGATGGTGACGACATCGACCTACTCATTGCCGTGCAAGGTGGTTAAGCACATGTTGGAGATTGCAGGACGGTCTTTTAACTCCCGGTTGATCATGGGGACCGGCGGTGCGACGAGCCACGAGCTGTTAGAAAAATCCTTGGTCGCCAGTGGCACAGAGCTGACCACAGTTGCTATGCGTCGTTATCGCACGTCACACAGCGCCGATACTCCGTCAAGCAACCGCGGCGAGAGCGTCTTTACGTTATTGGAACGACTCGGCATTGCGGTGTTGCCCAATACTGCCGGATGTCGCACGGCTAAAGACGCAATCCTTACCGCTCAGCTGGCACGTGAGGCTTTAGGGACGAACTGGGTGAAGCTCGAAGTGATTGCCGATGATCGCACGTTGCTACCGGATGTTGTCGAACTGGTCGACACCTGCGAGATGCTCGTGGCTGATGGGTTTGAGGTTCTGGCCTACACCAGTGATGACCCCGTGGCGGCCAAACGACTCGAGGACGCCGGAGCCGCTGCGGTAATGCCGCTCGGGTCTCCCATTGGAACAGGGCTGGGAATTCTTAACCCCCATAATATTGAGCTGATCTGTGCCCGCGCCCAGGTTCCGATCATTCTGGATGCAGGTGTGGGCACCGCCTCAGATGCAACGCTGGCCATGGAACTTGGCTGTAGCGGTGTGCTCTTAGCCAGCGCTATCAATCGTTCCCAAGATCCGGTGACGATGGCACAAGCTATGAAACGTGCGGTGGAATCCGGCCGCCTGGCCCGGGAGGCCGGCCGGATCCCCCTCCGCAACCATGCCGAAGGCGCTCTGGCTAGTTCGACCTTCGAAGGCCTTGCCCGGTGGGATGAGAACTGGGCACAAGAGGTGCTCTAGTGTGATGACCGAGCACAGTCCCCAGCCTTTTCGTAGTCTGCCAGTTCAGGAGCAACGACGCACCGCTCGCCACCTGAATCTTCCCGATTTCGGGCCCGCCGAGCAACAACGCCTTCATGACGCTAAGGTGCTCGTTGTAGGTGCTGGCGGACTCGGTAGCCCCGCTATGCAATCGCTGGCAGCAGTCGGGGTCGGCACCATCGTGCTGTATGACGACGACACCGTCGATATCACCAACTTGCACCGGCAGATATTGTTCAGCACAGCCGACACGGGCCGACCAAAAGTCACCGTCGCTGCCGAACAGCTCCGTCGTTTGCAACCGGACATCAGAGTCGAAGAACATCGCGAGCGTCTCACTGCGGAGAATATTCTCGATGCTTTGGCGCACGTCGATGTCGTACTGGATGGTTCCGATACTTTTGCCACCAAGTACTTGGTCGCCGATGCAGCCGAGATCACCGGCACCCCGCTGGTCTGGGCGACAGTACTGCGATACAGCGGACAGCTTTCCGTCTTTCAGACGGGAAAAGTAGGTCTGAGGGATCTCTTTCCAAACCAACCAAGTGGAGACGCCATACCGGATTGTGCTTCTGCAGGTGTCTTAGGAGCAACCACAGCAGTCATGGGTTCTTTAGCCGCAACCGAGGTCATTAAGGTGCTCACCGGCATCGGTCGCCCACTGCTCGGCTCCGTACTGTCCTATGACGCATTGAACGCCACCACCAGCACCTTTAACGTGATGGCAGATCCGCAACGCAACCCAGTCACACCAGCACAGCTTGGTACAACCCCAAGCACCTGCAGATCAAAAACTGTGTGCCCGGACGGCGATGCCCACACCCGTACCCTCTCTGAACGCCGGCGACTGTTGGACCGCATTTCCCAAGGAGACGCTGTCGCGCTGGACGTGCGCGAATACCACGAAACCTTGCTGGACAATCTCGCAGCGCTAGGACCACACAGTCGCTCCAGCCACCTGGCAATGTCGGAGTTAACTTTGCCAGACGGCACACTTGAACAAGATGCCCCGCAGGTCCGAGATCTATTCTCCCGTCACGGCGAAGCAGACATCGTCGCGTACTGCGCTTCTGGCAAACGCAGTCAGCGGTTTGTTGAGACCTACGCATCACTCGCACAAGCACACGGGGTCACACTGACCAACCTTCCCGGAGGAGTCTCGGGCTGAATCGCCCGGCACACGAGACATCAGCGCCGGTGGTATCACCTCACGAACTATCTATCCCCAAGCATTATCTCGGACGACCTGACTACTCGGCGGTATGTTTGGCACGATAAATGCCGATATGTGACGGGAAAAATCATAGTCAGAGCGAGTATCGGGTAAGCTTCAACTTATGGATCAGCCTCTCCACGTTACTGTTACCGGTGCCGGGGGTTTCCTCGGTAGCCACGTCGTTTCCCAGCTGGAAGCAGCCGGGGAAAAAGTCACCGCGCTAGCGGATGCCAACGATTGCGATATCACCGATGCCCAGGACGTGGAGCAAACCATCGGGCCCTGCGATGTCATCATCCACTGCGCAGCGATGGTGACTATTGAAGACCAGGTGAAACCGCAGGTACGAGCCGTCAACGTCGAAGGCACCGCCAATATCCTGGAAGCGGCGCGTCGTCACCAGGCTCGTCTGGTGTATGTGTCGTCTGTTCATGCCCTCACCGAGGCTCCGACCGGCGTCGTGATGGAAGAACCGGAGTCGTTCGACCCCGACACCGTCTTCGGTGGGTATGCCAAAACCAAAGCCGAGGCAGCGGCCCTTGTCATGGAAGCTGATGACGTCGATCGGGTCATCATTCATCCTTCAGGGCTGTTAGGCCCGAACGATCCCGGGGCAACAAACCTGACGACACTGGTGCAACGCCTGGTGGATGGAGAACTGGGAGTTGTGGTCAAAGGTGGCTATGACATGGTCGACGTGCGTGACGTGGCCGTTTGCGTGGTCAAAGCCTGTCGCACCGGTTCGGGACCCTATCTGGCAACCGGTGGCTACGTGAGCCTGCGTCAACTCGGACGGATTGTCACCAACTTGGTCGATCGACGTGACCCCCTGACATTGCCGTTGTGGGTGGCTCGGCTAGCAGCGGTGCCGGTCGAAGGTGTCGCGCGTCTCTTCGGACGGCCCCCGCTATTTACTAAGTATTCTCTCTATACCCTGAGCTCAGGAAACCGTTTCAAAAATGCCAAGGCCCGCCGTGAGCTGGGGTTCGAGCCTCGTCCACTGGAAGAAACCTTGAGCGATATGGTGGACGAGCGACAGTCGCAACAAGACTGACGCGGCCTTCCTGAAGCACCTGAAGCACCCGCCCTGTCTGTTTCTCGTCGGGCCTCTCCTCGGTAGTCAGGAGGGGCCCGAGGCATGATGCCGTCAGGACCGGCCCCATCGTGATGCGAATGTGGCGATGATCGACACCGATCTCAAAATTTTAGGATGAGATATCGACCACAACTTTATGTTGTCCGTGGTTTTCCGTACGAATGGAAGGACCAACGGTTCATTACCGATACCGACCGCTACCACAAGGAAGTGATCACCATGGGACCGTTCATCGCGTTGGTCATTTTGGGGGCCATCACGCTCTTTGCACTGTTGGGGACTCGCCCTATCTCGACGCTGTTGACTCTGCTTCAGCTGGGATTGTTTTTCTTGGCGGGATTCACCATCATCTATTCAACCGGTGCTGAATATCCGGCATGGGGCCATGCTGTCCTCTACTCAGCCGGATGGATCTTGATCACAGCGTGCCGTTCCGGACTTATCGGGGCCCTGATGAGAGACCGATGACACCGCACAGTCCACGTCCGAGATCGCCACGAAGCAAGCACCAGAAAATTTCAACCTGAAACGTCCTCGTTCCAGTGCTCCGGACGAGGACGTTTCGTTGCCGTTGTATTGGTCTCGGGCTGAAGCCGACGTAAGTTCGACGCACGAGAAAGCGCCCACCACTAACGGGCGGGCGCTTTCTCCGTGCTCATCTAACGGCCGCCTGGTTCCGAACCATCCTCCGGTGCCCGCTTAGTCTCAGTCTGACCAGGTTCCCCTCCCTCAGTGCTGGCCTGCTGCTGTTCAGCAGCAAACTCGTCCGAGGCATCATGGGGCGAAGGCTCCGCAAAGAGACCGTCGTCTTCTCCCTTGAAGAAGTCCTTCGTGTAGATGAGCAGGCACAGAATGATACCTGCCACAAAGCCCCAGCTTGCTCCCATGGTGGCAAGAATTGCTGCGGTCACCCCAGCGATACCAAGGTCGGTTTTCGAGCGTGCCTCGGTAATACCAACTCGAATTGACACAAAGCCCTGCACCAGCAGGGTCAGTGCCAGTGCGACCCCGAGCACCGGCTCCATCAACGTCACGATCGGCAAGAGCCAAAGACCCGTATTCGTTCCCAATCGGAACGAACCCGCCCCGCTGAAAATCGATTGCATCGCCTTCGGGCCCTTCTTGTACCGCTCCGAAGTTGTCACGTGCATGGCAGCCCAAAGCGGACCACACATCGCGGTGTCGGGCCCGAAGATACTCATCAAAACGTTTCGACCACCGAAAATCAGGTGCCCACGGTTGGGGTTATAGCGAACGTTCTCATCGGTACGCACCACGTTTGCTTCGTCCAGCACAGCGCGTGCCTGCAGGACATCGCCGAAGACGACGATGTAGGCAGCCAGCACCGTGGGAATTGCAGTGAGGAACATCCCGATCGGTGGCATACCCAGACCAAACACCGTGTATTCAGTGAATAGCGTGTTGAAATCAGGGGTGCTGAAACCCCACTCGACGTCAGGCCAAGGTACTTCGTTAAACAGCGGAGCGATAACCACAGCCAGGAGCATGGCGGGCAGAATGCCGAGGCTACCGATGAAAGCCAGGACCCCGGATTTACGTTGCCACATCTGGAAGTGTTTTGAGTACAACAAGAAAAATGCGATACCGACGCAGATAGTGATCGTCCAAGGGAAGTCCTCAAATTGCCCGCCCGCGGAGAAGACTCCCTGCACGGCTGCCAGTCCAGCACCGACGACGATGCCGGCGCGCAGTGCGTTCGGCACGAATCGCACCACCTTTGAGGCCAGCCCCGTGACACCCAGCGTCAGCGACAGCACCCCCAACACCAGCTGGAACGAAACCAGCGCATGGACCCGCTGTTCCACTGGGAACGATTCAAGATATAGCGCCAACAGTGGAATCGCTGGGGTGATCCAGCCAGGGACGACCGGGTCACCGAGCATGTGATGGGTGAGGTAGAGCAAGCCGTTGAGAATCACGATCGCAAGCGCAGCCTCAAACGGCATTTCGAGCAGCTCGGTCATCAACGGAATGGCGGAGAGGTCAACCGCACACATTACGAGACCCTGCGTGTAGTCTCGCCATTCAAATCGGTAGTGCAAGAAGGGCAGCCGAACGTCAAACGGCCCCGCCTTCCACGGTTTCGCATATCGACGCGTCATCATATAACTCCTCTATGCCATGACGAAACGCCGCTCTTCGGAATGGGTGTGAGGCGAGATCGGGTTTCGCAGTGGGTGTATTTGTATCTTGAGAGACTTCGAGGTCCTGAAGAATCAGGGGGCACTGAACCACACGATTCCACGGACCTCGATAACGTCTGATTCTAGTTCCTGCTACCGTGCTACGGATGGTTATTGTCAGCACTGTGAGGTACTACTCAAATCGACCTGGCTTGGCCTCGGGCCAGAGGCGTCCGCACCCCGATAACGACCTCGTGAGAAGGCACGCCATCGTGGGTGGCCGAATACCTCGCCCGCCCCCTGAAAACTCGAGATAAAAACAGCTATGGCGCACGAGCCCACCTCGTTCAGTCTCAACCCACCAGATACCGTCTCAGACGGTTGCAGGATGCTGGTAGTTGCTAATGGCATTGGTTGTGCCCAGCTACTGGGGGGGGAGGGAACCTTTAACGCAAAACGTCCCCGCCCGGCAGCTCCGAACGGGGACGTTTCTTCACAGCTCCCCCAGCTGGATTCGAACCAGCAACCCTTCGATTAACAGTCGAATGCTCTGCCGTTGAGCTATGGAGGAAAGCGACGGATAATTACTTTAGCAGAAGAAATCCGAAGTGTGAAATCGAGGTGACATCGGCTGATCTGTGAGGCTGGGGGTCTTAGTGGCCTCTGATGGCCCGGCGACGCTGTTCGAGTTGCATCAGTTCCTGATTGATTTTCAGGAACTCGTCGTCGTTGTCGCCCACTCGATTTAGCTGGGCTAGCAGGTCAGCTTTGCGACGGGTGATCTGTAATTCAAACAGACTGTTCATGATGTCGCGACAGTAGAGAACGACATCATGTTCATTCGTTGCAGGTAAGGCTGTCACGGCCAGCTCAGCGACCATGGGACGCAAGGCAGCGGGCACTTCCCCAGAGACTTTTTCAACCCACCCGTTCAAACTCTCGGTCGTTGAACCTGTGGTAATGATGGCCGCCTGGATCGCTGCGAAGACCGGCACTCTGAAGACAGAGGAGTAGAACGCTTCCCACTGCTCTTGGGAGAGCACCTCCGGGTACTGGAGCAAGACCTCTAGCGCGCCTTTTTCCATTCTGGCCACAGGATCCCTAAGATCGGGGTGACTTGCCACCGGGAGGTTCTCACCTACCTGCCGCTGTTGCCCCGGCTGGGATACTCTGGCCGAGTGTTCTTTTTGGTGTTGTTGGAGGCGACGTTCTTCGGTACGAACCGCTTGGTCGACATCGGTGAGTTCCAGCCCCAGTTTTCCAGCAAGATCTCGAGCGTACTCCTTTTTCATGATGGGATCTTTGATGCCAGCCAGAATGGGGGCTGTGGCTCGCAATGCTTGGGAACGACCCTCCACACTCTGAAGATCAAACCGCTTCAGCGTGGTGTTGAGGGCAAATTCGAATAATGGCCGCTTCGAGTCAATGAGCTCCCGCAGAGCGTGGTCTCCTTTGTTAACACGCAGATCGCAAGGATCCATACCCGAGGGTTCTACGGCCACGAAAGTGCGAGCTTGAAACTGTTGGTCTTCTTCAAAGGCCCGCAACGCTGCTTTCTGACCGGCTTCATCACCGTCAAACGTGAAGATCACTTCGGCGCCACTGCGGTCATCGCTAATCAGCCGGCGCACAATTTTGGTATGGCCCGATCCGAATGCGGTTCCACAAGTGGCTACAGCGGTGTCCACGCCGGCAAGGTGAGCTGCCATCACATCGGTGTAGCCCTCCACCACCACGAGCTGACGGTGCTGAGAGATCTGGCGTTTGGCGATATCCAGCCCGTAGAGAACTTGGGACTTCTTATACAACGCAGTCTCCGGGGTATTCAGATATTTCGGTCCGGGGTCTTCGTCTGACATTTTCCTCGCCCCGAATCCAATGGTGGCGCCGGTCAGATCCCGGATCGGCCAGGTCAGCCGATCTCTGAACCGGTCATACAGACCGCGACGTCCTTCTGAGAACAGCCCGGTGGCTTTCAATTCCTGGTCGGTAAATCCGTGGCGGTGCAAGTGGTCGAGCAGATTCGACCACCCGGCCGGGGCGTAGCCAACCCCGAAACGCTGGGCATCCTCAGCCGTGAATTCCCGGGATTGGAGGAATTGCTGTCCCAATGTTGCCTGGGATGTTTGCAGGGTTTTCTGATAGAACTCGTCGGCAATCTTGTGGGCTTCCAATAGACGCTGGCGCTGTCCGACCTCGCGGCGGTCTGGACCCTGACCGTCCTGATAGGCGACTTCGATGCCAGCTTTAGCCGCTAACGCTTCCACCGTTTCGGTAAATGAGGTGTGTTCCAACTCCATGAGGAAACTAAAGACATCCCCGGAGGCTTCACATCCGAAACAATGGTAGGTACCCACCGATGGCCGCACGTGGAATGACGGAGTCCGCTCGTCATGGAAAGGACACAAGCCTTTGAAGGATCCCACACCGGCGGACTTGAGCGTGACATAGTCTTCCACCACGGCTTTCAAGTCCGTGGCTTGCCGTACCGCATCGATGGTGTCGCGCTTAATCAGTCCTGCCATAGCACCAGTCTAGGAGCAACGACCGACAGCGTTCTCCACTGGCTGAGCATCTGTGGATAGCATGGAGAGGTGCAAGAATTAGTCATGGAAAAAACACGTGAAGTCCTGGCCGATGCCGAGCACATTGTCGTTTTCTCCGGTGCCGGTATCTCCAAGGAATCCGGCCTATCCACCTACCGTGAGCCATTGGAAGGCCTGTGGGAGAAGTGGGACCCCCAAGAATTAGCCACCGTTGAGGCCATGTACTACAACCCGGAGCTGGTATGGACGTGGATGATGCATCAGGCAGTGACCATGCGCCAGGCTACTCCGAATCCCGCCCACGAAGCCGTGGCGGAGATGCAACGCCGGCTCCACGATGTTCGGGTCATCACCCAAAACGTCGATGACCTCCACGAACGCGGGGGTGCCACGGTTCTGTCGCACTTACACGGCCAAATCGCCACATTCCGGTGCCATGACTGTCAGCGTCCCTCGCCGTTTTCGTTGGAGCAGATCCTGGCCCAACAGCAAATCACCCAGGCACCAACTGATCCCGAGCGACTCGCCCAGCCTCTCGAGTGTGAGATCTGTACGGGGTATTTACGTCCCGACATTGTGATGTTCGGCGAGGTGCTCCCCCAGCAAGATTTCACGGACGCTCTGACCGCCATGCAACAGGCCGACGCCGTCATCTCTGTGGGAACATCCTCGGTGGTGCAACCAGCAGCATCTTTGCCGTTGGCGGCCTCGCGGGCGACGCTGATCGAGATCAACCCGGCCCCAACCGAGCTGTCGGAAATGGCCGATATTATTCTGCGAGCGCCAGCAGCTGAGGTCATGCCACAGCTGGTTCCGGCCCGCAACTAGACCATGCTGCGGAGCCGAGTCGTTGAAGGAGACCACTAGTTAATGCGAGTGGGTTCGGCGTTACCGGCCACCAGATTGCCGTGCCACTGTAGCGCTGCGTAGTCGCTCAGTGATGCCACCTGATCGATGACAGCTCGGAATTTGCCGGCGTCGTCGGCCCGCTGCCAGTCGCGGGCATAGGTCGGCTCCAGATAGCGGTCGTCGTTCTCAGCCAAGAGCTCGACCAATTCACTCAGGATCTCGCGTTGCCGGGCGTAAAACGGTTGCCGTTCTTCGGACTCCATCACGTAGGTGGCCGCAATTCCTTTCATGACCGCGATTTCGACCTCGGTGTCTTCGGGAACCACCACGTTGGCGTTGTGTCGGGTGAGGTGGTCATTGCCGTAGACCTCACGGGTGGCGTTGAACGCTGAGGTGCAGAATCGCCCAATGAGTTGGGAGGTCATGTCCTTGAGCTGTGAGCGGGCTTGGCGGGACCCGTCGATCCGACCGACCCATTCTGGTGCGTGTTCCAGCCGGTCGAGCCCAGCCTCGATGGTGGCTTCATCGGTGTCGGGCAGGTACCAGGCCTGGATTGTGGACACCGCACGGGCGCGCTGTTCGGGGTCTTTGAGCCAATGCAGTTGGAAGTGCCCGGAGACCACCCCGTCTTCGATGTCGTGCACCGAGTAGGAAATATCATCGGCGAGATCCATGACTTGGGCTTCCATGGATTTCCTGGTGCCGGTCAGACCTTGGCGGAACCAGGTGAACACTGGCAGATCGTCTTCATAGACCCCAAATTTCCGCACACCGGGTTGACGGGTCCAGGGGTATTTGCAAGCGGCATCCAGACTGGCCCGGGTGAGGTTCAGCCCGGCAGAGGTACCGTCTGCGAAGGATTTTTTGGGCTCCAATCGGGCCAGCAACCGTAGGGTTTGAGCGTTGCCCTCGAATCCGCCGATGTGCTGAGACAGTGTGTCCAGGGCCTTTTCGCCGTTGTGTCCGAACGGTGGGTGCCCGAGATCATGTGACAGACAGGCGGTATCGACCACATCAGGGTCACATCCCAACGAGCGGCCCAGCTCGCGTCCCACTTGTGAAACCTCCAGTGAGTGCGTCAACCGGGTGCGAGTGAAATCATCATCTCCGGGTGAGAGCACCTGGGTTTTGGCCGACAGCCGACGCAGTGCCGCCGAGTGCACCACGCGAGCCCGGTCACGCTCATAGTCGGAGCGGTAGGAGGACTTCGGCGGTTCAGCTAACCAGCGTTGTCGGTCCCAATCGGTATACCCGGGTGTCTGCACCGCTTGGCCGGCATAGGGTGGACGGTCTTCGGGGCCGAAGAGGGGTTGCTGTCTAACCACCGGAGATATCCAATTCTGCAGCGTGGATCATCGCCTGCTGTTCGGTATTGAGTTCTTGCGAGTCCAGCCAACCGTCAGGCAGGTGGGGCTTCTTTGGGCCACCGGCTCGACCGCGGGGGCCCTCAGCGACCGCACCGGGGTACGGGATCGACCGGTCCAGGGTGTCCAGGAGCTCACGCAACTGGTCCAGGGTCTCCACGGTAACCATCGAGCGTCGAATTTCTCCGCCGACCGGGTAGCCCTTGAAATACCAGGAGACGTGTTTGCGGATATCGCGCATGGCCTTGAGCTCATCTGCGTAGGTGTCGACCAGTAGTTCGCCGTGGCGGTAGAGCGCATCGGCAACGGTGCCCAGTCCGGGCCGGAAGCGCTCTTCAGATCCGGTGAAGGCATTCTGCAAATCCCCAAACAACCAGGGGCGGCCCTGGCAGCCGCGACCGACGACCACACCGTCGACACCGGTGTATTCGACCATGGCGATGGCATCTTCGGCAGACCAGATATCACCATTGCCCAGCACCGGAACCTCGCTGACGGCTGCTTTCAGTTCGGCAATGGAGTCCCAGTTGGCCTGACCGGAGTAGTGCTGGCGCATGGTGCGCCCGTGGAGTGCAATCGCCGAGACCCCCAGATCCACAGCCCGACGGGCCGCTTCCAGGGCGGTGAGGTGCTCCTCGTCGATCCCGCGACGCATTTTGATCGTGACCGGAATATCGCCGGCTTCGTCCACGGCGCCCTTGACGATAGAGGTGAACAGATCGATCTTCCACGGTAGCGCCGATCCCCCGCCGTTGCGGGTGACCTTCGGGACGGGGCAGCCAAAGTTCAAATCGATATGGTCGGTGTGATCTTCTTCGACCAGCATGCGCACAGCAGCGCGAGTGGTGACCGGGTCCACGGAGTACAGTTGCACGGACCGCGGTACCTCATCGGGGTCGTGGGAGATAATCCGCATCGACTCCGGTTTGCGTTCTACCAAGGCACGGGCGGTCACCATTTCGTTGACGTAGAGCCCGCCACCGTACTCGCGGCACAGACGACGAAACGCGGTATTGGTGATCCCGGCCATCGGTGCCAACACCACCGGGACCGGAATGGTCAACGGTCCGATCTGCAATGGGGGCAACGCCAGGGTGGTTTTCTCCGTGGTGTGGTGCGGACGGCCTTGATCTCCGGTACCAGTCGCGATGCGCTGTTCTCGCACAGAAGAAGTCACAGTAGTTGTCATGATTGCTCAATTATCCCAGATCCTGGCCGGCAGGGACCACCGCAGGCGGTCCACAGTGCGTAAAGCAAGCAACATCACTTGGAATAATCACCTGGAATGAAGCCCGATGATCAATTGTTGAACCGAGCATGAAGAAGAAACTCGGGTTTCTGAACTTTGGACACTGGTCCCAAGGACAAAACGGGACTGGTGGCGCGCGCCAAGCCCTGCACGACCAGATTGAGATGACTGTCGCTGGCGAGCAGGTTGGGCTGGATGCCGCCTGGATTCGCTCGCATCATTTTCAGTCGATGTTTTCAGCGCCGTTCCCCACGCTGGCTGCGATGGCGGCGCGGACCTCGACCATTGAACTCGGGACCGGCGTGATCGACTTGCGCTACGAGCACTTAGCTTCATGACGGTTGTGTCGTCGAGGCGGCACAGCGGCCGCTGACACGCCACGCCAGGCGTGGCCGGGAGACCTCCTGAGGAGTAGGCGATCAGCCTGCTCGCGGACGAGGAGGACCCCATGACGACCAGCGCCCGGATCATCCGCCACACCGAGCCCCGCGCAGGGCTTGGCTGTCTCGCGTGCCATAACGAAGGTGGTCTCGTCGGGCAGTGGTACGACGCCGAGGACTGCAACGAGGTCACCCCTGCCCAGCTGCACGGTCACGCGACCGACCACGAGGAACTCTGGGTGATGGACCACGAGGGCATCCCTGTCACCGGCGAGATGGACCCCATGACCGCGGCCCAGTAGGGCCGCATCCTCACCTCGGTGCCCGAGCACCAGCAGGAAGCCCTCTTCGGCTGGGTGCGGTCCGGCAGCTACGTCGCCGAGGACGGCGGCGTCCTCGTCTTCCGCAACCTCTGAGCTATAGGCGCGTTTACTGCACTGTCACGTAAACGCGTCTATACCCTCTTTGACAGTACTCAACTGTTGTCGTGGTGGAAATTCTTTAGGGTGAGCATCGATCTACTCCACTTCTCGTAAAACCCAGAAGAACTATTCAGTCACTGCTGTATAGTTCAGCGCATGCTGACGAATGATGCACGTATTGATGTGATGAACCGCTTGGGTCGAGCCATGGCTGACCCCACGCGGTCCCGCATCCTGTTGACCCTGTTGCGTGGGCCAGAGTATCCGGCGGTACTCGCCCAGAACCTTGAGCTGACGCGGTCGAACGTGTCAAACCATCTGGCCTGTCTGCGGGACTGTGGGATTGTGGTGGCGCACCACCAGGGACGCCAGACGCGCTATGAGATCGCCGACCCACACCTGACTCGGGCACTGACGGCGCTGGTGGACACGACCCTGGCCGTCGATGAGGCCGCACCGTGCATCGACCCGGCCTGCACTGTGGGGGACTGTAGTGACGTTGCGGAGGTGAGTGCGTGATCCTGTCCTCCATTGCGCAAGCAGTTGGGCTGTTCATCGCCACCAATATCGACGACATCATTATCTTGTCGTTGTTCTTCGGCCGAGGCCAAGGACAACCCGGCACCACCCGCCGTATCCTGCTGGGACAATATCTCGGATTCCTCGGCATTCTCGGGGCTGCCGTGCTTGCGGCCCTGGGCGCCCAAGCGCTGCTACCTGACCAAGTGCTGCCTTATTTTGGCCTGATCCCACTGGGGCTAGGCCTATGGGCAACATGGCAGGCGTGGCGCAATCGCGACGACGACGATGACGACGCAGCACAGCTGGAAGGCAAGCGAGTCTCGGTCTGGACCGTGGCCGCGGTGACCTTCGCCAATGGTGGCGACAATATCGGGGTCTATGTGCCAGTGTTCGTCAGTGTTAGCTGGAGCACAATCCTGGCCTACTGCATCGTCTTCTTACTCCTCGTCGCCGTCCTGGTGTTTGTGGCTCGATGGATTACGTCCAGGAAACCTATCGCCGAAGCCCTGGAACGGTGGGAACACATTCTGTTTCCAGCAGTCCTCATTGGGCTGGGCATTGTGATCCTCATCAGCGGCGGAGCCTTCGGTCTCTAAGCCACAGCGGTTGAACAGTTCTTGCAGTCATCAGCTCTGGCGGTCAGAGGTTGGTGCAGATGGCCTCGGCGTGGCACGTGGCGGGGTCCGCTGCGCGGCTGGTGTGGTGCAGGGCAGTGACGGTCTGGCGTAATTGGATGAGGTCAGCGATCTGCTGGTCGAGCTCGGTCAGACGGTTGGCCAGCAGCGCGTCGACGTGGGCGCAAGGCGGCTGGCCGGTATCGCGCATCCGCAGAATCTCACCGATGTGGGCCAGGGACAGTCCCGCGCGTTGGCCTCGACGGATGAAATCGAGTCGCCAGAGCATCGCTTCGGGGTAGTCTCGGTAGCCGTTCGGGGCCCGATCCGGGGGTGGCAGCAGCCCGATGGCTTCGTAATAGCGCAGCGTTTTGGTGGTGGTGTCGGCAGCGTCTGCCAATTCGCCAATCCTCATTGAACTCAAGGCTCCTTTATGATCGTCGGACTTGACCTTCCAGTGTACTGGAAGGTTCATACTGGGTGCAGACCAAAGAAAGAGGCAAACAGATGGTACAAGGTTTCGACGTTGATCTGGTGGTGGTGGGCTCCGGTGGCGCTGGCATGGCGGCAGCCATTACAGCCCGGCGGGCCGGCAAAGAGGTGTTGGTGATCGAGCGGGACACCCTCGGTGGCACCTGCGTGAACATCGGATGCGTCCCGTCCAAAACGCTGTTGGCCGCGGCCGGCACCCGGCAAGCCGCCCTGACCAACCCGTTCCCCGGGGTCCCCACCTCCGCCGCGGGCGTGGATCTGGGGTCGCTGGTCGGACAAAAAGACCAGCTAATCACCCGGCTGCGAGACACCAAATACGCTGAGGTCGCGGCCGCGCATGGGTTCCAGATCCGCACCGGGGAGGCCTCCTTTGTTGATCCCGACACCCTGGTGGTGGATGGGACCCCGGTGACAGCCGGTTCGATTGTGCTGGCCACCGGCGCGGTGCCAGCCTTACCACAGGACGTGACCGGGTTGGACGAGGTGGACTATCTGACCTCGACCACGGCCATGGCACTGACCGAGCTGCCCGAGTCCATGATTATTATCGGCGGCGGCTACGTCGGCATCGAACAAGCCCAGCTTTTTGCCGACTTGGGCACCCGGGTGACGATCATCGGCCGGATAGCCCCCACCGCCGAGCCAGAAATGACCGCCATCCTCCGACAAACCCTGACCCTCGATGGGATTACGGTGCTCGAAGAGCACGCCACCGGGGTGACCCAGGAGCATGACCAGATCCAGGTGGCCACCGCCTCGGGACGCAGCCTGTGTGCTGAGCGCCTGCTGGTGGCCACCGGCCGCCGCCCGTCCACCGAGCATCTCAACCTGCCCGCCGCAGGTATCACCACCGACCAGGAGGGATTCATCCTCGTCGATGACCACCAGCGCACCACCAATGCGCGGGTCTTTGCTGCCGGTGACGTTACGGCGGCCCCGCAATATGTCTACGTCGCCGCGGCCACCGGCAAAGCTGCCGCGGCCAATGCCCTGCGCACCGATCCGCAAGTGCCGGCCACGAAAGTCGATTACACCGGCCTACCTGCCGTGATCTTCTCGCGCCCCCAACTGGCCACGGCCGGACTGACCGAAGCCGCGGCCCGGAGAGCCGGGTACCGGTGTCACTCCCGGGTGCTGAGCTTCCAAGACCTGCCGCGCGCCTTAGTCAATCACGACACTTGCGGGGCGCTGAAGATGGTCGCCGAAACAAGAACGGACAAAATCCTGGGCATCAGCGCTATCGGCGATCACGCAGCAGAGCTCCTGCTCCCGGCAACTTATGCGATCACCGCGGGGATGACCACCCGCCACCTCGCCGACACCTGGGCACCCTATCTGACCACCTCCGAAGCACTGCGCCTGGTGGCAGGCACCTTCCATGACGAGCTGCCCACGTCTTGTTGTGCCTGACCCTTTGTTATTCGGGGGTGTGGGGCAGGAAACTCAGTTGCTGGGCGTGGAAGGCGAAATGTTTCGTGGGGTAGGCGTAGAGGTCGGCCACGGTCATCACCGGCCGAAAAAATGGATCCCACCGGGTGGGAAACGCCATCTGCAGCCCCAAGGAGGCGTGGGACTCGGTTTCCAGGTTGGCGGCCAGCGTGGTCGTGACCCGACGCAACTTCCGGGCCATCCGGTGACGATTGTACACGCGCGATGCCGCCCAAGACCCCCAGTAATTGACCCAATCAAAGGGCTTGGTCCCGGCATCGAGCAACCCAGCAAAGGCATTCCCCACGGACGGTGGCAACCGACCGAAACACTTGACGAGGGGCAGCAGGCGTCGGGTCACCATGTAACCGAACACCATGTGAAACAACAATTCTTCGTTGGTCCAGCGCGTACCGGCGCTTCGGCTACGCAACTCGGCGTCACCAGCCAGCGCGAGGAAGGTTTCCAGATCGCCACAGGCGTGCAGATATCCAACGGTGATCTCAGCACGGTCTATCACGGTGACCTTCTTCGGTCCGGAGCGGGGTCTTGCTCGCCTTGTCCTTTTATTATGGACTGCATTTCAACCTGTCTTGGCAGCATAGTTGCGCACACGTACGCAGCATCTAATCGGGCATAGCATGTCTGACAGATCTCTGCCTCCCATAGGAGCCCCACCATGCGATGCCACCTGATCACCGCCACCACGCTCGCCATCGCCGCCAGCGCCCTGCTCACCGGCTGTAGTGGCGACAGCCTCGAGGGCACCTACCTCGACGCCAAGGAGGGCCGATACATGCTCGTCCTCGGCGAGGACAGCACCTGCGGCCACCAGGAGCGGACCAACCCGCAGGCCGAGATCGACGATGACTGTTCCTGGACCCGCAACGGCGATGAGCTGACCTTCGTCGGACTCATGAGCTACAACGTCTACGGCACGGTCAACGACGACGGCTCGATCACCATCCCGCACCAGAACCACGTCAGCTCGAAGCTACTGCAGAAGCAGGAGAGCTGAGCGTGATCACGAGACCCCCGGGGAGCATCCGCTCGCTCCTCGAGGGTCTCTTTCTTGATCTGCGTGAATGCAGGAGTCGTGGGATAATGAAGCATGCGCATCAAAGACTTCTTCGAGGAGCCAGCGGGGACTGACAACCCCTGGGATTCATCGAAGCCGGTTCTCAACGCCGACCTGATCACCCAGCTCGCACAGGGCACCGCTTACGACCCGAACCCGCTGGAGACCGCGCTCGAGCTCACCAGGCTCGTCCGAGCAGAGTACGAGTCCTACGGCACCGAGAAGTCGCACCTGCGGACCGACGAGGACGAGGCGAGGGCCGCACTCAAGGCGCTCCGCATGCTCCTCAAGCGGAGGGGCATCGTCTTCGACCCTCCATGGCGTGACTTCTCGTCCTTCCACAGTCACTGGATCGCTGAAGGTGCCTATGGGAAGTGGCAAGCCCGCCGCGACATCATCGAGAAGGTGTTTCGGCCGATCCAGGATCAGCTTGAGGAGGCCGAAGAGCGGCAGTTCCTTGGCGAACTGGCCGAAGGCATCTCGCCGCACGGCGATCTCGGCTGGACTGACGTCGACGATCACATCTCACAGCTACGGCAGCGCTTCAGGTCAGCCTCCACGCCTGTCGACTACAAGGATGTGGGCAACCGTTGCGTCGGCGTCCTCGAGGCGCTCAGCGCCCACGTCTACGATCCTGAGGTGCACTGCCCTCCGGTACTCTCAGAGCCTCCGGTCGACAAGACCGACATCCGCATCGGCGCGTACATCGACCACCGTCTGCCCGGCAAGTCCAATGAGGAGCTGCGGGGGCTGACCAAGAAGGCGTCGGCTCTCGCCCACAAGATGAAGCACTCACCGAAGGCCGACCGGACCACGACCGGCATCACCGCGGATGCCGTGATTCTGTTGGCGAACATTCTGCGTCGACTCGAGGACGGCTGAGGTCCCGCACGCAGAACAGGGCGCCCGTTGATCCTCCTCCGTCGGATCACCGGGCATCGGGAGGTGTGGTTGTGGCTTCGTTCGCTTCGTGGCGGGGTTTTTGCAACGCTCCGTGGCGGTCTTGTTGCCGCGATCACCCAGGACTGGCTGCAGGTAGGTGTCGCGGTCTGAACCGAGAGGGGTGAGCACGGTCGGGGCCGTTTGGATCGTTGCCGCTACGTCAGAGTCCGAAGGCTCCGCCGCTGACGAGGATCACGATGCCGAGGCCGATGAGAACGATGGGGAAGAGGATGTGCTCCCAGCGTTCGAGCACTTCGGCGATCGGGGGGCGGGTGGCGACGAACTTTGCCAGGGCCACCAGGACCGCGACGAGCGCGAGGAAGACGATGCAGTAGGCGACTACTGCGAGAGGTTCCACGCTGAGGAAGACAGGGGTGTAGACGCCGATGTTGTCGCCGCCGTTGGCAAAGGTGACGCCTGCGACTGTCCACACGCCGACCTTCTTGCCGGCAACCTTGGCCTCGTCGTCATCGTCGTCATCGTCTCCGCGCCAGGCCTGCCATGCGGCCCAGAGGCCGAGGCCCAGAGGAATGAGACCGAAGTACGGGATGGCTGCCGAGGGCAGGAATGCTCCGGCGCCGATGGTCACCAGGACCGAGGCACCGAGGATGCCGGCGAATCCGAGGTACTGGCCGGCCAAAATGCGGGCGGTAGTGCCGCGCTGGCCTGCCCCTCGCGCGAAGAAGAGGGAGAGCACGATGATGTCGTCGATGTTGGTCGCTGCGAACAGGCCCATCGCCTGCAAGACCGAGGTGAGGATCATGCGCCCTCCCCAGCTGCGTCGCATCCGGGAAGCGAGCAGGCGGGATCGATGCACGGGGCGTCTTCGTCCACTGCCAGGGTGGCATCGACCAGTGCCGTTAGCGCCTGCGCCAGGTGCGAATCGGCGATCTCATATCGTGTCCGACGGCCCTCGGGCTCGGAGACGACGATCCCGCAATCGCGCAGGCATGCCAGATGGTTGGACACGTTCGGGCGTGTCAGGTCCAGATCTCGGGCCAGTTCCGCCGGGTAAGCGGGATGGTCGAGCAGGGTCAAGATGATCCGGGATCGAGTGGGGTCGGCCAGTGCACGACCCAGGCGGTTCATCACGTCGAGACGCGAAGCAATAGTCAGCATGAACTTAACTATACAGCAGGTACTGAACACTCGGTCACAGGCGTCAGCCCAGATCGCATGCCCGTAAGGGGATCCTTCACCGTACGTCGGCTGGCGCGCTCGCTCCCGGACGCGAGGGACACCGCCGACGAGCTCACCATCAAGGGAGTGGCGCTCAGTCTCGGAGGCAGCGTCTACGACCCCAACGATGCCGTCGGCCGGTTGCTGTTCAACGTGCTCGGCATGGTGGCCGAGTTTGAGGCGGACCTCATCCGCCTGCGCACCCGCGAAGGCATTGGCATCGCCAGATCCAAGGGCAAACTCAAAGGCACGAAGCCCAAACTCTCGCCCTCTCAGCGCAAGCACCTGCTGACGTTGCACACGGCCGGCGAACACACCCAAGCCGAGCTCGCCGAGCTGTTCAACGTCTCCCGCACCACCATCTACCGCGAGCTGCGCCGCACCACGGCCGCCACCTGATCGCGCCTGCACCGCCACTGAGAGATCACAGAAACCCGCCACCAAGCCATCACATCCACAGCTCTTGTCCTTCGTGACCTTCACGCCCGTCTTGGAGCCGACCCCCTTGATGAGGTTGCTGATGAGCGTCGGGGCGACGATCACCGAGGCGACGAGCGCCGAGATGCCGCCTGCGATCCAGACGTTCTCGAAGATCCCCATCGCCTGCGTCAACAGCAGCCGCACGACCATGAAGCCGACGGTGTAGAGCGCCGCCATGAGCGCGAGCCGCCAGATGGGCGAGCGGGCCTGGAACGCCTGGAACTCGCGCCATGCCGTGCGCAGGGCACCCTTCGTCTCGCGGAAGTCGGGCCGTCATCCTCCGGCAGCACCAGTAGCCCTGCCTTGAGCATAAGGCCGACGAACTGGAACCCTCGCGGGAGCAGCGTGGAACCGCTACGCCGCCCTGCGCCGCTGAACCCCGAATCTCCTCAGCAGGAGCACGCGGGAGTGTCAGTGCTCAGTGTCTGCGGGTCGAGCGCGGCCGAGAGCATCCCCAGGATCTCGGGAACGACCGCGTAGTAGGCCCACTTGCCGCGCTGCTCACGCGTGACCAGGCCGGCGTCGACGAGCTGCTTCATGTGATGCGAGACCGTGGGCTGGGAGAGGCCGACAGGCTCGGTCAGATCGCACACACACGCCTCCCCGCCGGACTGCGCAGCGATCATCGACACCAACCGCACCCTCGTGGGATCACCGAGGGCCTTGAACATCCGCGCCAACTGCTGCGCATCCTCGACCGCGAGCACCCCACCCGTGACGGGGGCGCAACATCCTCCCGTGTCGGTCGCGACCAGCGACAGTGAGATCGGCATGCCCTCGACCCTACGCCATGCATTGACAACTGTCGATACATCGACGAGCATCAATATGTAGTCGGGGTACCCGCGGGAAATGGAGCAGGCAATGAGCGAGAACGAGAATACCGAGCTGCGTGAGCAGGTCCGCGCCCGCTACGCCCAGGCCGCGACCGCGGTCACCACCGGCACCTGCAACGCCGACCTCCTCACCGAGGAGACCCCCGTCTCCTCGTGCTGTTCCAGCACGACTGCCGCCGAGGGCACTGAGCCGGATTCGGGTTCGTGCTGTGCTCCGACCGAGCGGAGCTTCGGCGCGGGCCTCTACGACGAGGCGACCGCCGCCGGACTCCCATTGGAGGCGGTCGAGGCCAGCCTGGGCTGCGGCAATCCCACGGCGGTCGCCGAACTCCACAAGGGTGAGCGCGTCCTCGACCTCGGCTCCGGTGGCGGCCTCGATGTGCTGCTCCCCGCCCGCAGGGTCGGTAAGTCGGGGTTCGCCTATGGGGTGGACATGACCGACGAGATGCTCCCGCTGGCCGAGAAGAACAAGAACGAGGCCGGGGCGGAGAACGTCGAGTTCCTCAAGGGCACCATCGAGGACATATCGCTTTCGGGCGGGTCGGTGGATGTGGTGATCTCCAACTGCGTCATCAACCTCTCCACCGACAAGCCCGCCGACCTTGCCGAGATGTTCCGCGTCCTCGCGCCGGGTGGCCGTATCGGGGCCTCCGATGTCGTCGCCGAAGACCCCCTCACCCCCGAAGAGCGTGCTGAGCGCGGTTCCTACGTTGGGTGTATCGCCGGAGCCCTGTCGAAGACCGAGTACCTCGACGGCCTCGCCAAGGCGGGGTTCACGGGTGCGAGCGTGGAGTTCACGCACGAGCCCGCGGACAGGATGCACGCCGCGATCATCCGCGCCACTAAGCCTACGAACTAACCGCATACCCCGAGCTGACGAGGAGACTGAGCAGCACGATGCCCGCACCCCCGAACACCAAGAGCACGAACACCCCAGCGCCTGCGGCTGCGGCGAGGCGGCAGTTGTCGACGTTGGATAAGTGGCTGCCGGTCTGGATCGGGCTGGCGATGATCGCCGGCCTCCTCCTGGGCCGCTTCATCCCCGCCCTGGCTGACGTGCTCACGAGGATGGAGGTCGCCGGCATCTCGGTGCCGATCGGACTGGGCCTGCTGGTGATGATGTACCCGGTGCTCGCGAAAGTCCGCTACGACAAGATCGCCGCCGTCATCGGCGACAAGAAACTCCTGGTGTCCTCGCTGGTGCTGAACTGGCTGCTCGGCCCCGCGGTCATGTTCGCCCTCGCCTGGCTGTTCCTGCCCGATCTGCCCGAGTACCGCACCGGCCTCATCATCGTCGGTCTCGCCCGCTGTATCGCGATGGTGGTGATCTGGAACGACCTGGCCTGCGGCGACCGGGAAGCGACCGCGGTGCTGGTCGCGATCAACTCGATCTTCCAGGTCGTGATGTTCTCCGTGCTCGGATGGTTCTACCTCACCGTGCTTCCTGGTTGGCTGGGCCTGGACACCCAGGGCCTGGACGTCTCGGTCGGGCAGATCGCCCTCAACGTGCTCGTCTTCCTCGGCGTACCGCTGGTCGCGGGGTTCGCGACCCGCTGGATCGGCGAGAAACGCAAGGGCCGCGCCTGGTACGAAGAGAAGTTCATCCCGCGCGTCGGGCCGTGGGCGCTCTACGGGCTGCTGTTCACGATCGTGCTGCTCTTCGCCCTCCAAGGCGAAACCATCACGCAGAATCCCCTCGATGTCGCGAGGATCGCGTTGCCGCTGCTGGTCTACTTCGCGTTCATGTGGTTCGCAGGCCTCCTGCTCGGCAAGGGCATCGGCCTCGGCTACGCCCGATCCACCACGCTGGCATTCACCGCGGCGGGCAACAACTTCGAACTCGCCATCGCCGTCGCCATCGGCACCTTCGGCGCAACCAGTGGGCAGGCGCTGGCCGGGGTGGTCGGCCCGTTGATCGAGGTGCCTGTCCTCGTCGCTCTCGTCTACGTCTCCCTGTGGGCTGCACGCCGCTGGTTCCACACCGACCCCTACCAGACAGAAACGAGCCCCCGATGACCACCGATACCCCTCCGACGGTGTTGTTCGTCTGCGTCCACAACGCCGGACGCTCCCAGATGGCCGCCGCCTTCCTCACCCACCACGCGGCGGGCCGCATCGCGGTCCGCTCCGCTGGGTCGGAGCCCGCCCACCAGCTCAACCCGGCCGTGGTCGAGGCCATGCGCGAGGTCGGCATCGACATCACCGCCGAGCGGCCCAAGCTGCTGACCACCGACGCGGTGCAGACCGCTGATGTCGTCATCACCATGGGGTGCGGCGATACCTGCCCGTTTCTCCCCGGCAAGCGCTACGAGGACTGGCAGCTCGACGACCCCGCAGGGCGTGGGCTCGACGCCGTGCGTACTATCCGGAACGAGATCGAGACCCGCGTCCGCGTCCTCATCGCCGAACTGCTCGTTCCTCAGGAGACCGATGAGTGAGCACGCCGACGTCGTGGTGATCGGCGGCGGCCAAGCAGGCCTGGCCGCCGGCTACTATCTGCGCCGGGCGGGGCTGAACTTCGTGATCCTCGACCGGCAGGACCGTGCAGGCGGGGCCTGGCGTCACGGCTGGGACTCACTGCGACTGTTCTCCCCGGCCGAGTACAGCCCGCTACCGGGCTGGCCAATGCCGCGCCAGCGGGGCGAGACGTTCCCCACCGCCGGTCACGTCGTCGAGTACCTGCACGACTACGAACAGCGTTACGAGCTGCCCGTGCACCGGCCCGTCCAGGTCAGCGGCGTCCGCGCCCACAGCCGCGGGCTCAGCGTTGAGACCGACCGGGGCACCTGGAACGCCGAGTTCGTCATCAGCGCCACCGGCACCTGGGACACCCCCTTCATACCCGCCTATCCGGGCATGGCCGATTTCGCGGGCGAGCAGCTACACACGGTCGACTACTCCGTCCCGGAGCGATTCCGCGGCCAGCGGGTGCTGGTCGTCGGTGCCGGCAATTCCGCCGCGCAGATCGTCGCCGAGGTCTCCACCATCGCGGAGACGACCTGGGCGACCCGACACCCGCCCCGGTTCATGCCCGACGACGTCGACGGCCGCGTCCTCTTCGACACCGCCACCCGAGAAGAAGCCGCCCGGAAGGCGGGAACCCAGGCCGATGGCGTCTCCGGTCTGGGCGACATCGTCATGGTCCCCAGTGTCCGTGCTGCCCGCGACCGCGGCGTGCTGCGCCCCCGCCCCATGTTCGACCGGCTCACCGCCGAGGGAGCGGCCTGGAGCGACGGCACCATGGATCCCTACGACGCGATCATCTGGTGCACCGGCTTCCGCCCCACCCTGAACCATCTCGCGTCCCTGGGCCTGAGGCGCGAGAACGGCGTGCCCAAGACCATCGGCACACGCTCCGCCGACGAGCCCCGCCTGCACCTGCTCGGGTACGGGGACTGGACCGGCTTCGCCTCAGCCACCCTGATCGGGGCGGGCAGGACCGCCAAGGACGCAGTCCATGACATCACCAGCCACCTCCCCGAGGCGTCACCCCCACAATAGATAAGCCGTCGCTTGTGTCATAAGCAGTGGCTTGTTAGTGTGGAGGTATGTCTTCACCGATACAAATTCCGGCCGTGGCCTCGGACCTGTCAGCCAAAGAACGCGCCGCCTACCTGGCCCCCACCCTCTCGGCTCTGGCCGATGAGAACCGGCTCACGATCGTGCTGTGCCTCGCCGATGGCGCCAAGACGAACAAGCAGCTGCAGGAGGCCACCGGCCTTAGTCAGGCGCTGGTCAGCCACCACGTCTCCGCCCTGCTTAAAGCGGAACTGATCGACGTGACCCCGCAGGGCCGGTCGAACCTCATCTCGATCTGCTGCGAACAGTTGGCCGCCCCAGTCCAATGGCTGGCCCACCTTGCCACCCTGACTCCCGCCGGACAGCGAGCCTGCTGCACCGAGGCCGAGATCCCGGCACGCAGTGTGGTGACCGATGCTGACTGACACGCTCGGCACCTTCGCACTGCTGCTGGGCGAGCTGCTGGCCCTGTTCCTCGTCGTCTCGACCGCCGTCGCGCTGATCAACCGGCGATTCGGCCCGGAGAAGATGCGTGACTGGATGAGCAGCGGGAAAGTCCCCGGATCCATCAAGGGACTACTTTTGGGGGCGGTGACTCCATTCTGCTCCTGCTCGACACTGCCGATGCTGGTCGGAATGCTCAACGCCGGGGTCGCCTTCCAGACCGCGATGACCTACCTCATCGCCTCACCGCTGCTCAACCCGATCATCGTCGGCGGCATCGGAATCATCTTCGGGTGGACGACCGCGATCGTCTACACGCTCTTCACCCTGGCCGTCTCACTGATCATCCCGTGGGTATGGCGCGGCCTGGGCCTGAAGAAGGCGCTCAAGCGCGTGCGCGTGCAGGGCGAGACGACGCCCGAGCCGTGGAAAGGAATGCGCGGCGAGATGCCCGGAGCGCTCCGCCAAGCCTGGACCGATCTGCGCCCCCTGCTTGTGCCCATGCTCATCGGCGTGGCGATCGGAGCCGCGATCTACGAGTTCGTCCCCGAGGACCAGCTGACCGCCTTCGCCGGAGCCAACATCTGGTGGGCGGTGCCACTGGCCGCGGTCATCGGCATCCCGCTCTACATCCGCTTGGAGACCATGCTCCCGGTCGGGCTGGCCCTCCAGTCCGCCGGTGTGGCCCTCGGCCCGATCTTCGCCCTGATGATCGGCGGGGCCGGGGCCTCCCCGCCGGAGGTCTCGATGCTCACGGCGATCTTCAAGCCACGGCTTCTCGTGGCATTCGTCGTCACCATCCTTACCGTGGCGATCGCCGGCGGCTACATCCTCACGATCACAGCCTGATCCCTACAACTGTCCCCCGTAAACCCACCATAGGAAAGGAACCACCATGGGACTGAAAGACCTGTTCACCGGACGCTCGAAGAACGAGCAGTCAGACTGCTGCAACGTCGAGATCGTCCCGGCCGACGAAGACGATAAGCAGCAGAACACCAACACTACGACGCCTCAGCCAACGGAGGAGAACTGCTGCCAGGACGCCAAGACGGAAGGCTGACGCTATCCACAGAACTTCGATGCCGTCATAGGAACAGCCACGAGGGCCCCGCCACTGGCGAAGGCCCTCGCCGTGTGCGCAATCCAACCCTCCGACCATGCCACGCTGCTCGCCACCGACACCGCGCAGACCTCGGCTGCAGTGAGCACGACGAGATATGGCGACACCTGCCCGGTCTTCCCCGGCAAACGCTACGAGGACTGGCAGTTGAACAACCCCGCAGGACTTGGGCTCGACGCTGTGCGCCCCATCCATAACGAGATCGGATCCCGCATCCGCGACCTCATCACCGAACTCACCTGACCCAAGATCATGACCGGCCCAGCGCACCTGCCGAGCATGGACCTCTCCCTCTTCACCGATAGCCCCGTCCGGCCCTGGCCGGGGCTATTCCGTCATCTCCATCATCGGACCCTGCCGGTGATCCTGCGCGCCTCGTCCTCATGACGACGCGCCTCGTCCTCGAGCTGCTTGCCCGGCGCCCGCAGCTTGTCGACCCGCTCCCCGCTCGTCGTAGAACTGGCGGAAGGTGCCCCCCCCCCGCCCGACCGGATCAGGTACGCACCCGCCTCGGCCTGCTCCGGGATCTGCGCCCCGTCCTTCGTGTAGCCGAACGGCGTCCAGCCCGAGAGCACCGGCATCCCCTCGGTACGACGGCGTTCGTTCGAGCGGATCGTCCGCTCCGCCTTGCGCCTGGCCTCGAAGCGCGCGTGCCGGCCAGCATCGTCGCCCGGAACTCCCCATCGGCCGTGGCGAGGTCGATCTCGCCGTCGACCGTGACGACCTGCAGCCCATGGTCGATCAGCGTGTTCAGATCCTTGGTGCTGCGCAGGAGGCGGTCGATGTCGACGGCGACCACGATGTCGAACTGACCGGCGTCGGCGTCCTTAAGCATCCTGGCCCAGTCCGTGCCGGCACCACGCGGCTTGGAGGCCGAGACGGAGGAGTCCTCGTACTCGGCGACGACCCGCCAGCCCCTCAGCGTGGCCAGGTCGCTGATCTTGCGGAGCTGGGTGTCGATGGCCCATCCGTCGCCCGTGCGGTCCTGGGAGATCCGCATGTAGGCGGCTACGCGACTCGTCATGAATCCAATGTTACGGGTGAATGTTGCGCTACGAGAATCCGCTGTACTTTGCCGAGGAAGCCGCCACCACCGATCTCATCTCCGATGCGCGTCTACACCTGGGGATCTCCCGTGGTTCCCCTGAGGCGGCCTTAGATGGGCAACACCAGTTCGGTTATCACCGTGACCAGGGCCAGTCCTGGTCCGACTATGCCCGCAACACCGGAGGACGCATTCGACAGGCAGTCTCCGGTGAGCCCATCGCTCACGCTGACCCGGAGTCGTCCTGGGCGCCGGTGGGGGTGGACCGGTTGCGCATCGAACCGTATTCCTCGACCTTGATTAACCGCCTGTATTGGGGCGCCGGAAGCACCTCGTCGGCGGTCTGGGCCGGCGAACAGGGATATAACTTGGTCTCGTCTACCCTGTTGTTGGAAGACGACGGACGCCCCTTCCATGTCCAGCAGGCTCACCAACTCACCGAGTATCGTGCCGCTTATACTGCCTCGGGCCACACGACAGGCGGACAGACGGCGGTCACTCGGTCTATCTACGTGATCGAATCGGCCGAAGACAAGCTCCGTTATGCCCCGATCTCGGGGGAGACAGATTCTGTCGGGATGCTCGATGGTGCTCGAGCTCGGTCCGGGCCCACGGTGGTGGGCACCGTAGACAGCGTCGCGGAGCAGCTGGCCGCAGATCAGGCGGCGCGAGAGGCTGACCTGCTCCTGGTGGCCAACCCCAACCAGTGGGGCGTGGTTGCCAACCGGCGCCTCTTTGCCAGTTGGGTCCGGGTATTTGAGCACCTGAGGTGGAAGTGATGGATCAGCCCGCCGTGCGTCCCACAGTTTCATCTCACCACACCGAGCGCACAAGATAGAGTGAGCATCGTGGAGCCTGTGATCTTCTTCTTACTGGTGGCCCTGGTGATCGCTGTGGGCTGTTGTGCCGTGTTCTTATATCAACGTCGTGTCCAGCGTGCCCGATTGAACGCCTTACAACACAAGATCAAGCGGTTGCAGTCGGAACTGGCACTGCGAGAAACCAACCCCGCTCAGGCCTTGGACCACCCCGAATGGGTCACCGGCCAGCACCCAGCGATTCAACGTCTCCATACACAGTACGCGCGCGCCCAGCGACTCTGGGCACCGGCGGTGTCACCTGTGGACCCAAGTTCTGATGTAGCCACAAATCCCCGCTTATCGAATCGGGATCTGAACCGCATCGAAACGATTACCTCGCAGTTGGAGGATGTGCTCCGGGAGACGGAGACCATTATGCGCTTCACACAGTCCGGCGCCGAGGTCGACAATGTTCAGTTGCAGCAGTATTTGGAACCACGCTGGGGCGAGCGGTTGCGGTACCCCGATACGTCGGGGATGTCCGGTCGGCCCCGGGCGGAATATCTGCTCGATCACCTCTGGCCCTGCCGGCCACGGTTCGTCACCCGCGTCAGCTCCGCGGCCAGCCAGGTCATCCGTGAGCGGCTCGCTCACGGCACCTGGATCACCGACGAGTACGGCTTCCTCTGGCCCGCCAGTGTCAACATCGATCAATGGGCGGTATACCGCACCGTGATGTTGGGCTCACATGGGCGTTTGAAGGATCTGAGCCCGGTGGAGATTGCTAATGTTTATTATGAGGCGCTCGGCGACGACGATCTCGACGCACAGTCCCTTTTCCATCGGGCACAGCGGATCCTGGGCTTTCTGTTCTTTACACCAAAAAATCGTGAAGTGCTCCAAAATGCACTCACCGTGGGATTGCGTACCGACAGGTTGCGGTTAGTTGGTGAGAACATTGCCCGTGGCCGGAAGGACTTTGAGTCGGGCTACCGCCGAGTGGTGCACGACATCTGATCAGCTCGAGCCAAGATTGAAGCCACGAAAGGTGTGTGTTGATGACAGTCACGGAGACCTACCGAGCCTACCGAGATGACCTGCTACGTTTACGTGAGGATCTCGACCAAGCACGCAAGAGCTTCTCGTGGCCTGAGATCGACCACTTCAATTTCACCTCCGACTGGTTCGACCAGCTGGCCGCCGACCCCGTCCGTGGCGATCAACCAGCTCTGATCATTGCCAACGAGGCCGGCGTAGACATTTCCTTGACCTTCCGCGAGCTCGCGGAGCGCGCTGCCCGCGTGGCGGTCTGGTTCCAATCCCTGGGCATGGGCCGTGGCGATAAGCTCATGGTGATGCTGGACAACCAGGTCGAGCTGTGGGAAGCCATGCTGGCAGCGATCAAGCTCGGTGTGGTCGTTCTGCCCACCACCACGATGCTGGCTCCCCAGGCCATTATCTCTCGTCTGGAACGCGCCCAAGTGCGTTGGGCGATGACCAATACGGACAATCTCGACAAATTCGCCAACTGTGCCGACCAGCTCGATGGTTTGATCACCACTGGGGAGGCCACAGATCAGGCCCACGGGTTCACCCGCGAGGCCACCGGCGAGCTGACCGATCCGGGGCTGACCGATGCGGCGGAGACGATGCTGATCTATTTCACCTCCGGGACCACCTCGGAACCGAAGATGGTTACTCACACGCAGTACTCCTACGCAGTAGGGCACTTCTCCACTCTGTATTGGATGGGGTTGCGTCCCGGAGACGTCCATCTGAATATCGCCTCCCCGGGCTGGGGCAAACACGCCTGGTCCAGCTTCTTTACACCCTGGATTGCCGAGGCCACCATTCTGGTATTCAACTACCGTCGCTTTGATCCCGAGGCGCTGATGGAGTTAATGGATCGCCAGCAGGTCACCTCCCTGTGTGTTCCTCCGACCGTGTGGCGAATGCTGATCCAGGCAGATCTGACCCAACTGTCCACTCCTCCAACGGTTGCACTCTCGGCCGGGGAACCACTCAGCGCCAGCATCATCGAACACGTCCGGCGTGACTGGGGCGTGGATATTCGCGACGGTTATGGGCAGACCGAATCCACGCTCCAAATCGCCAACACCCCCGGCCAAGAGCTCACCCCGGGCGCTTTGGGTCGCCCGTTGCCGGGCTACCAGGTCGAGCTGATGGATCAGGACACCGAAGACATCATTTCCGGCCCCGGTGAAGGCCAGGTCGTTCTCCGCCTCGACCCACGACCGGGCGGGTTAACCCCGGGATACTACCGGGATGATGAGCGTAATGCCGAAGCCTTCTCACAGGGCGTGTACCGCACCGGGGACGTGATGAAGCGCGATGAATCTGGGGTCTACACCTACGTGTCCCGCGCCGATGATCTGTTCAAGGCCTCCGACTACAAGCTCTCGCCCTTTGAACTGGAATCCGGGCTCATCCAGCACCCCGCGGTGCTGGAAGTTGCCGTGGTGCCTTCACCGGATGCCATTCGTATGGCCGTGCCGAAGGCTTATATCGTTTTGGCTCAAGGCTATGAACCTACCGAAGAGACCGCGCGGTCCATCTATGAGTTCGGTCGTGAGACACTGCCACCATACGGCCGGGTTCGTCGCTTCCAGTTCTCGCAGCTACCCAAGACGATCTCCGGCAAGATCCGACGGGTGCAATTACGTCGCCAAGAACAAGAACTCCACGGTGACGATGGGCAGAAGACTCCGCCCGTGGTTACCGAAGGGTTCAACGTCGAGTTTGCTGAGGCCCAGTTACGGTCTTAGGCCCCCCCGGAGCTGACGCTTGAGAATTTTGCCGGACTGATTCCGGGGTAGCTCGTCAACGAACTCGTAACTCTTAGGAATTTTGAACCCGGCCAAGATGGGACGCAGGAACTCTTTGAGCTCGTCAGCGTCGAGCTGCTGATCGGGCTTGAGCACCACATAGGCGGTAATGGATTCGATCCATTTCTCATCGGGGCGTCCAATGACCGCAACTTCCGCAACGGCGTCGTGACGGTAGATGGCATCTTCGACCTCGCGGGAGGCAACCAGGATACCGCCGGTGTTAATGACATCTTTAATCCGGTCGACCACCTCAATGTAGCCATCCTGATCGAGCACGACCTGATCTCCGGAGTGGAACCAGCCATCGGTGAAGCTTTCGGCAGTAGCCTCATCTCGATTCCAGTAGCCCCGACACAGCTGCGGCGAACGATACTGAATCTCCCCCGGGGTTCCTTCAGGGACCGGCTGTCCTTCTGGGTCCACCACCCGGATTTGCACCGTGGGTAACGGTAGACCCGCGGATTTCGGCCGTTCATCATGGTCTTCTGGACGCAAGACAGAAACCAGCGGCCCCATTTCAGACTGACCGAAGCAGTTGTAGAACCCGATCTTCGGATAAGCCTCCCGCAGTCTTTGGAGCACCGTGACCGGCATGATAGAGGCTCCGTAGTAGGCATGCGTCAGCGAGGAGAGATCCCGGTGTTCCAGCTCTGGATGCTGCGACAACGGCACCCACACGGTCGGGGCTAAAAACAAGCTGGTGGCCCGGTCTTCTTCCACCTTCGCCAAGATCTCTGAGATATCCGGAACGGTTAGGAGTCGAACGGTTACCCCCATCAGCAGATAAGGGGTCAAAAACACGTGGAGCCCGGCCGAGTGATAAAGCGGCATACACACCACAGGACGATCCTGGGGCGTAAAATCCAGAGCCTGTTGCACCGCACCATAGTGGGTCATCAACGATTCGTGCGTGTGAATCGCACCCTTCGGGCGCGAGGTGGTTCCGGAAGTATAGAGCAGTTGCACTACGTCACTAGATTGTTCCTGACTATCCGGTGTCTCACCAGAGGTGTAGGCCTGGCGTTGCTCAGGATCCTCGAGAATCAACTGCACCCGAGCCAGTAGCGAGTCCATGTCCCCGTGGAGCAAGGTCACCTGTTGCACGGCCGTATCGCCACGAACTTCCTCGACTTTGTCATATTGGTCTGGATCACAAAAGACATAGGTGGACCCGGAGTCAATCAACGCATGCACCAGCTCTTCACCGGTGAGGGCAAAGTTAATGGGCACGTGAACTGCAGCGGCCCGTAAAGACCCGAAGAATGCCAACACGAAGGCATCGGAGTTCTTGGCATAGGAAGCCACGCGGTCACCCGGTTTCACCCCGGCTTCGATCAGCAGACGAGCGGTGATGGTGGCCGCATCGTCTAGATCTCGATAACTAAATTCGCGTTGCAGATATTTCAGAGCTGGCTTATCGGGCGATCCGACAGCTACCCGGTGCAAAGCTTGCCCAATGGTGTTCAAGCGGGCACGTTGAATCATTTCACTGGTTTTCATGGGGCCCTTTTTATGAGGTTCTTTGGGATACTATGTGAGAGAAAACACGGTGTGACACGGCCGACTCTACACGAAAGCAGAGTGCCCCGTCACCGCCCTAGACACAATCAGCGAGTTGATCTCATAGGTGCCTTCATAGGTGTGTATCACCTCGGCATCACCGAAGATCTTGGCTGCTTCATAGGTCGATAGGATCCCGTTACCACCCAGCGCGTTGCGCGCAATCGCCGCCGATTCTCGCAACAGCCGAGACCCGGTCGCCTTACCCATGGCGGCATGGACCATTTCGATCTGGTTAGTTTCTTGCAAGCGAGCAATATTCATCATCATGCCCAGACATGCATGGGCATTGGAGATCAGGTCTGCAAGACCTTGCTGGATGAGCTGGAACTTCACCAACCGACGACCGAATTGTTGTCGATTCAGCGCATAGTTTCGCATCACATCAAAGGCACCCAGCTGGGCGCCGACGGCTTGCCAGCCGACCCAGACCCGGGAATTGCGCAACATTTCGTTCGCGGAGTCAAAGCCGACCACTCCGGGGAGCATGTCATCGCTGGAAACCAAGACGTTATCGAGGGTGATGTCCGCGTTTTGCATCACGCGCAGACCGATCTTATGCCCAATCTTTGCGGCCGAAAACCCTGGGGTCGATGAGTCAATCAGGAAAGCCTTCACCGAACCATCAGCGGCATCCTTGGCCCAGGCCAAGAGAAAATCACAGAAAGTCCCGGCGCCGATCCAGCGCTTGGCACCATTAATAACCCATCCACCCTCAACCGGGGTGGCAGTGGTTTCCAAACCCCCGGCGATGTCGGACCCGTGATCCGGCTCGGTCATTCCAAACGACCCGACCGCCTCAAAACGGGTGAGTTTTGGTAGCCACTGCTGTCGTTGAGCCTCAGAGCCCAACTGGTTGACCATACCGACAATGAGTTCATTATGAATACCCACCAACGCCCCGAGCGAGACATCGACACGACTCACTTCGGAGTAGACGAGCCCACGGTAGAGCCAGGACCGGTCCTGTAAAGCCACATCGGCGAGCCCAACCTCAGCCATCCCCGGAAGCAACTCAAAAGGAAACTCTTCACGGTTCCAGTAGTCGACAATCACCGGGCGAACCACGTCCTGCATGTAGGATCGCACGGCACGCAAAGCTTGACGTTCATCAGCCGTCAGCAACGATGCAACATCGAGCAGATCCGCATCAGGGAAAGGGAGACGAAGCTCAGGGTCGCAGTCCACGGTCGAAGTCATTGACATCCTCTCTCGAAACTATAAAGTGAGCTGTATCACTCCAGTTGGAACTATACACTTGTACAGCCTGTGATTCCATCCCCCTGTTTCCATCCTTGGCAAGGAGAACAATCCTCATGTCAGCTACCGAGACATTTCGCGCAGCCCGCGATCAACTTCTTAGCTACCGCACCGATATCCAGAGCGCCCGAGAGAACTTCAGGTGGCCAGAGTTTGAGCACTTCAATTTCGCCCTAGACTGGGTCGACCACGTGGCCTATGAGACCGAACGCGGGGATCACAACGCGTTAGTCATCGTTGAAGAGGATGGTTCCTCGACGCGACTGACATATCGAGAACTGGCCGACCGCTCCTCGCAGGTTGCCAATTGGTTGCGTTCTCTGGGTGTACAGCGTGGCGATGGCGTGATGGTGATGCTCAATAACCAGGTGGAGCTGTGGGAAACGATGCTGGCTGGCATCAAATTGGGGGCGGTGCTGTTACCAACCACGGTGATGCTCTCGCCCCATGATCTACAGGAGCGCATTGATCGTTCCGAGGCTCGCTGGGTTGTGGTCAACCCAGATAACGCAGAGAAGTTCGAGGCCGTCACCGGTGAGATGACGGTCATCACCACCGGAACCACGAGGTCGGACACCGAAGCGCAGAATGTGGCCCACCCCCGGTTCAGCTACGTTGCCTCGTTCGATGCGGACATCGCCTTTACACCGGATCAACCAACTCCTGCTGATGACACGGTCCTGTTGTATTTCACCTCCGGGACCACATCACGGGCCAAAATGGTGGCTCATTCCCATCTCTCGTACCCGGTTGGGCATTTCACCACGGTATATTGGATCGGTTTAGAACCCGGAGATGTTCACCTCAATGTCGCGTCGCCAGGGTGGGCAAAACACGCCTGGTCGAATTTCTTTGCCCCGTTGATCGCTGAAGCGACGATCTTCCTCTACAACTATTCACGCTTCGATGCCGAAAAATTGATGCAGGTTATGGATGACGAAGGGGTGACGAGTTTCTGCGCTCCGCCGACGGTTTGGCGGATGCTGATTCAGGCGGATTTGACCAAACTGAAGAATCCACCCGACAAAGTTGTTGCTGCCGGTGAACCGTTGAACCCCCGGGTGATCAATAAAGTCCGCGAAGACTGGAATCGAGACATTCGCGACGGGTTCGGACAGACCGAGTCCACGTTGCAGATCGCTAATACTCCCGGCCAGGAGCTCAAGCCCGGTTCCGTAGGCCGGCCCCTCCCCGGCTTTGAGGTGGTCCTGATCGATCCGGCCACCGATGAGCTCATCGAAGGGGCAGGAGAGGGCGAGGTATGCCTGGTTGCCGCCCCTCGGCCGGTAGGGCTGATGAAGGGCTACTATAAGGACCCGGAGAAGAACGACAAAGCGTTCCGCGGTGGCTACTACCACACCGGTGACATCATGGAGCGAGATGAGCAGGGAATCTTCACCTATATTGGTCGAGCCGATGACGTGTTTAAAGCTTCTGACTATAAGCTCTCCCCCTTCGAATTGGAATCGGCAGTGATTGAGCATCCGGCAGTGGCCGAGGTGGCGGTGGTCCCATCCCCAGATCCGATTCGACTCTCGGTGCCGAAAGCCTATGTGGTGTTGGCCGCCGGGCACGAGCCGACTGCTGAGACCGCGGCATCGATTTTCGCTCACACTTCCACGGTGTTGCCTCCGTATGCCAAGATTCGCCGGCTGGAATTCGCCGAGTTGCCCAAGACGGTTTCGGGCAAAATCCGCCGTGTTGAATTGCGTGCAAAAGAGCGGGAATTCCACGGTGAGGAAGGCGAACTCACGGATCAAGCTCGTGCCACGCGCACCAGCACCGAAGGGTACAACCACGAGTTTTCCGACACGGATGTCACCGCGTAACTGACCGATTTCCCGGACTTCAGCCCTCAGCACAGCAGGATCCGCCGGCTGGTAGGACACCAACCGGCGGATCCTGTATGTGTGGGGATTTTTAGTGATCTGTGAATTCAGGTTTGCGCTTTTCGTTAAAGGCGGCCATGCCCTCTTTCTGGTCCTGCAGGGAGAACAGGCTATGGAAGGTCCGGCGTTCAAAGAGCACACCTTGTTGCAAGGTGGTCTCAAAGGCAGCAGACACCGCGTCCTTGGCGACCAGAACCACCGGACGCGATTTCGAGGCGATGGTTCCGGCCACCTCGATCGCGGTGTCAAAAACCTTTTCATCCTCGTCGACTAGTCGTGAAACGAGACCGGCGCGTTCTGCTTCGTCGGCTGGCATCATCCGACCGGTCAGCACCATGTCCATGGCCTTGGCTTTTCCGACCGCTCGGGTGAGTCGTTGGGAACCACCCATCCCGGGGATGACACCGAGGTTGATTTCAGGCTGACCAAATTTGGTGGAGGGACCGGCGACGAGAATATCGCACATCATGGCTAGCTCGCAGCCACCACCGAGCGCATAGCCGTTGACCGCAGCAATGGTAGGGATCCGTAGATTCGCAAAGGCGTCCCAATCGGCAAACCAGTCGTTGCGTGCCATCTCTACTGCGGTTTTGGTCGACATTTCTTTAATGTCAGCACCGGCAGCGAAGGCTTTCTCGTTGCCCGTAATGACGACAGCCATGACCTGGGGGTCTTTTTCCCAGCCTGTGACGGTGTCCACCACCGCGGTCATGACCTCGGCATTCAGTGCATTCAGGGCCTGAGGACGGTTGAGCCGGATCACTCCGATCCGGTCTTGGACTTCGGTCAGAATAATCTCTTCGCTGGACTCAGTCATCGTCTCGTCATCTACCTTTCAGTGGTGGGTGTCGTTGTTTTGCGCTTTCTCGTCGTCATCACGGGGTGAACCCTGGCGAATAGTTTTAATGATCGCTGAGAAGTCCTGTCCTGAGTAGGCACCACCATCTAGCTCGTTGAACTGACGGTATGCCTCGTAGGCTGCTTCCCCGAACGAAGCCGAGGTCCCGGTGGTTTCAATCGCCGCATGCGCCAACCCGAGATCCTTGGCCATCAGCGCGGTCGCAAACCCCGGGGCGTAGCCCCGATCAGCCGGGGCCGTGCCCACCGGGCCGGGCACCGGGCAGTTGGTGGTCACGGCCCAACATTGTGCCGCCGAAGTCGACAGCACATCGTACAGTGCCTGGTCGCTGAGCCCCAGATTCTGTCCCAGCGCGAAGGCCTCACTGGCGCCAATGGTGGTCACCGCCAACAGCATGTTGTTACAGACTTTTGCCGCTTGTCCAGCACCGGAGTTACCGCAGTGCACAATCTTGCGTCCCATGGCCTGGAAAAGCGGTTCGGCCGTGGCAAACGCTTCGGCATCGCCACCCACCATGAAAGTCAAGGTTCCTGCCTCAGCACCGGACATGCCGCCCGAGACCGGAGCATCCAGTGGGCGGTGGCCTGCCTGACGAGCCTGTTCTGCAGCCTGACGGGCTTCATCGACGCTGATAGTCGACGAGTCAATAAACAGCGTGTTCTCCGGCGCGGCAGCTAGTAAGCCTTGATAGGCATCCAACACCTGTTGCCCGTTTTGGAACATGGTGATCACCACCTCGGCGTCGCGCACCGCGGCCTCTCCTGACTCGGCCGGGGCAATCCCCGCCTCGGCGGCACGCTCCACGGCAGCGGGAACCACGTCGAAACCGGTCACCTGGTAGCCGGCCTCCAGCAGGTTGCGGGCCATATGGGCCCCCATATTTCCTAATCCCAAAAACGCGATGTTCATCAGGTTCATCCTTCGTTGAGTTCTAGATCTGCTACCCCATCGACAGGGTCAAAGAAGCTGTTGACCAGCTGTTGGCTGACCTGCGAGAGCTCAGCCGGTTTCCACCGCGGGTTGCGGTCTTTATCCACCAGTTGAGCGCGGATACCCTCGCGCAAGTCGTGGCCATAGGCAGCATTCATGGTGGTCCGCAAATCTTGAGCCAGGGTTTCACCAATGGTCTGGTCTCCGGCCCGTTTGACGGCTTCTAAAGCCACTTTCATCCCGGTCGGTGAATTACGCTGTAGTGCTCGGAGCGCCTTTCCGGCCGGGTGGTCGGGGTGGTTTTCCACCAAGCCACTCACATTGCTCAGCATCTGTTCCACGGTGTCTGCGTCGTAGACTCGGTCGATCCATTCCGCCTGGGCGGCCAGCTCTGACTGGCCCGGCTCAGCCTGAAACTGCCGGATGGTCGGGTCCAGTTGGTCTGCGGTGCTGATCTGAGACACCGCGTCCAAAAGTTCCTCGATGGACTCGTCGTTGACGAAATAATCAGCCATTCCGATATGTAGGACATCGGCAGCTGAAATGTGTGCACCGGTCAGTGCCAGGTGGCGTCCCAGCAGTCCAGGCGCCTGGGCTAGGTAGTTGACTCCAGCCACATCGGGGCTGAAACCGATCCCGGTTTCTGGCATACCCAGCCGGGTCGTCTCGGTCACGATCCGGTGGGAGCTGGGGCCGGCCAGGCCCACTCCCCCACCGAGCACCACACCGTTCATCACGGCCAGCACCGGCTTAGGGTAGACCGAAATGGCGTGGTCGAGCTGGTACTCCGCAATGAAGAACGGCGAGGCATCACGCGGATCATTGACGACCTGGTGGTACAGCGCCACCACGTCCCCGCCGGCACAGAAACCGCGATCGCCGGCACCGCGCAACGCGACTGAGACCACCGCAGAGTTCTCGCGGAACTGTTGCAGTGTCGCGGTGATGGTGCGGACCATCTCCAGTGACAGCGAGTTCATCGCCTGGGGCTTATTCAGGGTGATGATGCCCAGTGATCCACGGACCTCTGCTATGACGTGTTCGGAATGGTTCTCGCTCATCTTCGTGGTCCTTTCGTGGTGGGGTGTTAGTTGCCGGTGGGCATCACGAAGCTGGCGCCGTCTTTGATACCGGATGGCCACCGTTGGGTGACGGTCTTGGTGCGGGTATAGAACCGGAACGCATCGGGGCCGTGCTGATTGAGATCCCCGAAGCCCGAGGCTTTCCAGCCGCCGAAGGTGTAATAGGCGATCGGAACCGGGATGGGCACGTTAATACCGATCATGCCCACCTCAATCCCAGCGGCGAATTCCCGAGCAGCGTCACCGTCGCGAGTAAAGATCGCCACACCGTTGCCCATCTTATGGCCGTGGATGATCTCCACCGCTGCGTCATAGTCGGCGGCCGGGACAATGGACAGCACCGGACCGAAGATCTCATCGGCGTGCAGTGAGGACCCGGGAGTGACGTGGTCGAAAATGGTGGCACCGATATAGAAGCCATTGGGATAATCGGCGACCTTGGGATGGCGGCCATCCAGGATGAGCTCGGCACCCTCATCCACACCGCGGGCGATGGCTGCTTCAATGCGTTCTTTGGCTTCCGGGGAGACGACCGGACCGAAATCGGAGTCCTGAGCCAGCGAGTGTCCCACGGTGAGTCGCTGGGCGCGTTCCAGGACCTTATCGCGAATGATCTGATGTGTCTCAACGCCGACCGGCACCGCCACGGAGATGGCCATACACCGCTCACCGGCCGAACCAAAAGCCGCCCCAATCAGTGCATCGGCGGCCTGGTCCATATCGGCATCGGGCATAATCACCATGTGGTTTTTCGCCCCACCGAAGCACTGGGCGCGCTTGCCCTTCGCGGCAGCGTGGGAATAGATCGAGGCAGCAATCGGGGTGGACCCCACAAAGCCCACGGCCTTGATGTCGGGGTGGTCCAGGATCTCATCCACGGCGGTTTTATCGCCATTAACGACCTGCAGGATGCCATCGGGCAGCCCAGCCTCGGTGAACAGCTCCGCCAGCCGCAGGGGCACCGAAGGGTCTCGTTCGGAGGGCTTGAGGATGAAGGCATTACCGGAGGCAATCGCGCCGGCGGCCTTCCACAGCGGGATCATGGCCGGGAAGTTGAACGGGGTAATGCCGGCGACCACGCCCAATGGCTGGCGCATGGAGTAGACATCGATGCCGGTGCCGACTCCGGTCGAGTACTCGCCTTTCAGCAGGTGCGGGGCTGCGGTGGCGAATTCCATCACGTCCAGCCCACGTTGCAAATCTCCCTTGGCGTCGTCCAAAATCTTGCCGTGTTCCAGCGAGAGCAATTCAGCCAGCTCGTCTTCGTGCTGGTAGGCCACATCCACGAATCGCGAAATGATCCGAGCTCGTTTCTGGGCGTTGGTGGCTGCCCACGCGGGCTGGGCTCGTTTGGCCTGGGCGATTGCCTCCCGAACCTCGTCGACACTGGCCAGCGGGACCTGAGCTTGAACTTCTCCCGTGGAGGGGTTGTAGACGTCACTGAAGGCACCAGATGATCCCGGTACCCGTGCACCATTGAGGTAGTGACTAAGTTGCTGAACCATGATCGAGACCTCTTTCTCCCGTCGTGCTACCAATTCATGCCACACACCTGCAAACTGTACGAGCGTACAGGACAGTGTTCATCTCTGAATCTAGCACGAGTTGTGCCCCGGATCACACTACCACGGGCTGGAGGTTAAGAGTCACTGCTGACGGCCTTGGCCACCACAACGGCAATGGCGGTGGTGGCCGGGATGGCCAAGACCAGTCCGATCGATCCCACCAAGATCCGGACGACTTCTTCGGCCAGTTCGGAGGAGACCAGGATGGTGCCCAGTCCGGTTTCGTACATGGAGATCACCATCATGACCGGTAACGCTGATCCGGCATAGGCAAAGGCGATGGTATAGACCGTGGAGGCAATGTGGTCCCGACCGATGCGCATGCCGGCGCTAAAGAGCTCCCAGGCGCTGGCCTGCGGGTTGGCGGCTTGCAGTTCCCAGACCGCTGAGGATTGGGTGATGGTCACGTCGTTGAGCACTCCCAGCCCGGCGATAAGTAGTCCGCAGAGCACAATGCCGGAGAGCCGAATATCGGGCACAACCGAGGAGAGCACGAAGGATTCTTCTTCACCCATCCCGGTCAGATAGGCGGCATCGGTGCTCCAAATGGCCAATCCTGCGGTCAAGCCCAGGCCTAAGAGGGTGCCGAGCAGGGCGGTGGTGGTCCGTAGAGAGAAACCGTGGGCGAAGTAGAGCACAGCGACCATGATCAAACAGCACCCGACGAGTCCAATCCACAGTGGTGGGCCGCCTTCGAGCAGTGCCGGGATCATGAAAAAGAAGATCACCGCGAAGGAGGCGACGAGTCCGATGATCGCGCGCACCCCGCGCCACCGGGCCACCAGCACGACCACCAGCGCGTAGAGGCCGGCCAGTAGCACGATCGGTACGGTGCGCTCGAAGTCGACGAAATCGGCCACCGAGGTGTCAAATCCCGACGAGGCGTTGGGGCGCAGGATTTTCAGTCGGTCTCCCACCTCAATGCTGGCCGAAGCCGAGACCTGGGGCGGGATCTCCACTTCGACTCGTTCACTGCCACCTCCATCGGGATTGACCCAAGCGGTGTGGCACTCTGGGCTAGCCCCGGTCTCGGAATCGGGCAGGGTCATGGGAGCCCCGGTGGTTGACTCCATCACCTGGTTTTGGTCTTGACAGCTTCGTTCCGCCGTTTCGATGACGGTGGCCGGTGTGATGGTGAAGTTCTCGGTCGTGCCGTAGGGGTCGTCGAGGGCCAGTTCCCGGTAGCTGCCGGAGGGCCACAACAGCACCATGCCGATGATCAGCACCAGGGTCAACGGGGCCAAGATTCCGGTCAGCCACCCGATGACACGGCGCTTTTTGCGACTGGAGGTGCCAGCCACCAGTCCATCGGCGCTGGGCCCGGCCGGTAGGCCGTGGCCGTGCCCGGCATGCGGGGTCCCAGTCTCCGTCTCGTTGCGGGGGTGCCCAGCAGTGGTTGCTCGACGTGAACGGCGACGGTGATCAGCCATCCGTGGCCCACAGGTGATGAGTTGCTTCCACGGTGGCATAGCCGGAGTCAATCAACTCGTCGATGACCGGGTTGAGCGCGGTGAGTGACTCATCGGTTTCGAGCTGAATCGGGTATGTTCCGGTGAGCATGGCGAGTAAGTTTCTCACGGCGGTGTGCGGGTCGGGAGCCTCCGGGTTCCATCCCATGAGCACCTCGGCCGGTTGCCGTTCATCGTGCTCGGCTCCGTCCGGTCCCTCCACCAGGTAAGAGATCGCGAATGCCTGAATGGTACCTGAGTGCGCTTTGGGGCGGTCTCGGACTACCACAGCGCCGGTCGCTGCAGTTTCAGGTGCCAGGAAGAGCTGTTGAGCCTTGGTCAGGCTGATCTCGCTGGGATCCCAGCTAGCATGCACGGCATTGTAGAAGGTCGCGACCGCTTGAGAGAGCTCAACGGAACCGGTGCCGAGTTCTTCTAACACTGGGGCACCGTCCTCACCATTCTCGCTGAAGGTGGGAGTTTGTAGTCCACCGGGTCCAATCAACACCCTCCGAGCGGTGTTGATGCGGGAGAACCCGTGCCGGGTTAAAAAGGATTCGGTGGCGGTATCACCGGCCACCGACCGGGCCTTGAGCTCGCTACCTGCCGGGATGTTCTCACCCAACCGTTCCAAGAGCAGGCCGGCAATTCCTTGACGACGCTCGAGCGGAGCAGTTTCGAGGTATACCCAGTGCCGTTGGGGGTGGATGGGTTGCTCTCGCACACCACCGGCAGCGATGGCAATACCGTCGCGTTCAGCGACCAAAGTGATGCCGAAGGGCTCGGTGGTGGCCCTGGCAAGAATGAGTCGATCGGCAGCTTGCTGGGGCGAGGCGACGTCGGCGAAAACTTCGAGAAGCTTCAGGTCGTCACCTTCTGCCCAAGGCCGGATGTGAATATCGTCGCCTGGTGTCATTTAGATACCCAAATTGGTGCTGAGGTAGTTCTCCACCTGGTCAAGGCTCACACGTTCTTGGTTCATCGAGTCACGTTCGCGGATCGTCACGGCCTGGTCTTCGAGCGTGTCAAAGTCGACGGTGATGCAGTACGGGGTACCAACTTCGTCCTGACGACGGTAGCGACGCCCGATCGCCCCGGACTCGTCGTAATCGACATTCCAACGTTTCCGCAGCGTGTCTGCCAGCTGGCTAGCCGGGACCTGTAGCTCGGATTTCTTCGACAGCGGGAGCACGGCGGCTTTAATCGGTGCCAATCGGGGGTCCAGGCCCAGTACGGTGCGCACATCAACCCCACCCTTCGTGTTGGGGGCTTCGTCTTCGCGGTAGGAATCCACTAAGAAGGCCATCAGCGAGCGTGTGAGACCGAAGGAGGGTTCAATCACATAGGGTGTGTACCGCTCGTTGGTGCCCTGGTCGAAGTACTGCATCTTGGTACCGGAATACTCGGTGTGTTGCGACAGGTCATAGTTGGTCCGGTTCGCAATACCCATCAGTTCGCCCCACTCAGAACCCTGGAAACCGAAACGATACTCCAAGTCGATGGTGCCGTCCGAATAGTGTGCCCGGTCTTCGGCAGGAACATCGAACTTACGCAGGTTGTCGGAGTTGACGCCGAGATCAACGAACCAGTTGAAGCAGTCATCAACCCACCGGTCAAAGTGTTCGCCAGCCTGGTCGGGATGGACGAAATATTCAATTTCCATCTGTTCGAATTCGCGGGTGCGGAAGATGAAGTTACCCGGAGTGATCTCGTTACGGAAGGCTTTACCAATCTGGCCGATACCAAACGGTGGTTTCTTCCGGGAGGCATTGAGCACGTTCAGGAAATTCACGAAGATGCCCTGGGCAGTCTCCGGGCGCATGTAGTGCAGGCCTTCCTCATTATCAACCGGCCCCAGATAGGTTTTGACCAGTCCGGAGAACAACTGAGGTTCGGTCCACTGGCCACGAGTCCCACAGTCGGGGCAGACGATTTCTGCCATGGATTCTGCAACACGGTTATGCTTGGCTTCGAAAGCTTCCTCGAGGTGGTCTTGGCGTTGCCGGCGGTGACAGCTCGTGCATTCCACCAGCGGGTCCGTGAAAGTCTCGACGTGGCCGGAGGCCTCCCAGACCTGACGGGGCAAAATAATGGACGAGTCCAGTCCGACCATATCGCCACGCCCACGAACAAAGGTCTGCCACCACTGATTCTTAATGTTCTCTTTCAGCTCGACGCCCAGTGGTCCATAGTCCCAGGCTGAACGCGAGCCACCGTAAATTTCACCGGCTTGGAACACGAATCCACGCCGTTTGGCGAGATTAATAACCTGGTCCAGAGGAGATGACGGGGCAGCCATGAAGCTTCACTTTCTGCGCGGGCTCGCGCGGGACAAAGGTGGTATGAGTGTCTTGATATCGTGGAGGCTCACTCTGTTCGATGGTGCGTAAGCGAGCCTAACGGTGACTAGTCTACGGGCAGTTTGAGTCACGGGCACGGATGCGACACCCAGATCAGGCACTGACAACATCGTTGGCGGGTGTGAGAATGGCATCATGGGTATTTCTGCTTCTGAGCCACCTGACGTCACAGCACTATTGATCAACGATGACATGATCCGTTTAGGCCAGGCCCTCAAATTGGGAAACCTCGTCGAAGACGGAGTGGAGGCCCGTGAGATTATCCAGGATGGCCTTATTGTGGTCAACGGTGAGGTCGAAACTCGCCGTGGTCGGCAATTGCACCCCGGGGACGTAATTGCTGTCCCGAGCGCAGGCATTGCTGTCACTATCGAACGAGAATCACCCGGGGTCTAGTCTGTTCCTGTGTTTTTCGTTCTTTAACCCGGTTAAGACTCAGCCTCCACAACGATTCAGGGTGGTGACGGAATGATTCCGTCACCACCCTGATCGTCGGTGTGAACTATCCCCTCAGGGGATAGGGCCCTTACTCGTGAGCGTTAGCGCGGCGGCGAACCAACAGCGCGCCAGCACCCAGGGCTGCTACACCCAGCAGTGCCAGACCACCAATGGTGGCACCAGTGGAAGCCAAGGAGCCCTGTTCAGAACCTTCGGCACCGCCCTGGCCCTTGTCGCCAGCCTCGCCATCTTCGCTAGCCTCGCCACCTTCGCTAGGCTTGCCCGACTCATCTTCATCACCAGGTTGCTGACCAGGCTGCTCGCTGGTCTCGTCATCACCAGGCTGACCAGGCTGCTCGCTGGTCTCGTCATCACCAGGCTGACCAGGCTGCTCGCTGGTCTCCTCGTCACCAGGCTCGGTCGTCTCACCATCACCAGGCTGTCCGCCCTCGTCGTCCCGCTCACCAGTCAACTCAATGGCGCGGGTAATGATGGTACCGGTGGTCTCATCCACCAGCTTGACCTGAACGTTACCGGCAGCCAAATCGAACTGCGACAGGTCGAACGTGACGTTACCTGCTTTGTCTTGCACCTCGACGGTGCCCAGTTCAACCTCGGTGCCATCTTCGGTCACGATGCTGGCCGCGAAGTTCTCCGGAATCGGAGCGTTGTAGGACGGAACACCCAGGGACTGCAGGCCGAAAGTCAGCTCGCCGTTGATGTCGTAGCTATCAGACACATCAGAGACCTTGATGGCCTGCTGATCGAAACGCGGAGCAATCTTGCCATCCAGCTCGTCACGCAGGTAGTTGACGAAGATGTCGGAGTCAATCAGCGCGGTCTGCTGCTGGTTCAGGCTGTTACCAAAAGCACGGAAGTTGTCACCACCAGCGGCCAAGAAGGACGGCAGAGCCACCTTGAAAGTCTCGTCACCAGTGACCAGCTTGTCGTTAACCCAGATCTGGTCGATGTTGTTACCCAGAGTCTCGTGACCAGCACGGTTGTTAGCGTTGGTCGACACTTCACCGGTAAAGGTGTAACGAACGTTAGAGCTCAGAGCCAGTTGCAGGTAGGGGCGAGAAGGAATCTCACCATCAGCGGTGGTCTGCCACTGCTGCTCCAGCGCTTCACGGAGCTGCTCGCCGGTGATCTCTACGACGTAGATGTCGTTAGCAAACGGGTTCACGGATACAGCATCAGCAACGGTAACTTCACCAGGTTGCAGGTCTTTGTTCAAACGCAGGCCACTGGGGAATTCGTCACGGAGGGAGCCGGCGGCCAGCACACCGATGTCAGCACTCAGACCAGCCGGGTTGTTATTGCCGGCCCACAACCACGCATCGGCCACCAGGTGACCCATGGTGGATTCACGATCACGCTGGTCGAATCCACCCTTATCGGTGGCCTCAGGATTGTAACCGGTGGTGATGTAGTCTTCGAGCTCACCGATCACCACAGAGCCTTCTTCTTCAGCCACAGCAGCGGCGTCATCAACAATCTGCTTAACCTCGGTCAGCACCGGGCTGGCAGCGATCTCTTCATCACTCGGGTCCTGTTCGGCCGGCAAGTTCTTGTGCTCGACGTCAATGATCTCGCCCTCAGCATCGAGGCTGAAGTCAACACGAGCCAGGTTGCTGCCGTATTCACCGGTCTGCATAACCGGGCGGGTCTTGCCCTCCTCGCCTGGAACTGGAGCATCCACGTTGTACAACTCGTGAGTGTGACCGGTAAAGATCACGTCAGCTTCAGGGTGGGTGTTGTTGACGATGCGGTCGTTGTCAATATTGTCGGTGTTGACACCCTCGTGGTACGAAGCCACGATGATGTCTGCCTCGCCGTTCGACGCATCCCCATCGGACAGCTGCTCAACGTAGGTGTTGACCGATTCCACCGGGTCTTTGAACTCGACGGACTCAATGCCCGCCGGGTTCACCAGGGTAACAGTCTCCTGGGTCACACCGCCCACGACGGCCACGGAGTGACCGGACTCGGTTTCGTAGATCTTATAAGGATCGGTCAGCGGCTCGCCGGTTTCCTTCACGATCACATTGGCCGCCAGATGATCGAAATCCGAGCGCGGGAAGACACGGTCTACTAAGTCGCTAACGCCCTTATCAAACTCGTGGTTACCCAACGCACTAGCATCCAGACCTAGAGCATTCAGGTAATCCAGAGTCGGGTTGTCATCCTGCACAGAGGAAACATACAGAGAAGCACCAATATCGTCACCAGACGACAAGAACAAAGTGTTACCAGGGTTCACAGCCTGCTGATCAGTGATCAGCTTGGCAAACGGCATGGCGATATCTTCACTCATGCGACCATGAAAGTCATTGATGTTCAGCAAGCTGACGGTGGTTTCTCCGTCTGGGTTCTCGGCGGTTTCCTCATCCGGATTAGGGGATTCGGAGCCCGCGGTCTCAGAACCTTCCGTCTCGGTATCTTCAGTCTCAGGTCCGTTGTCAGCGGGCTGAGTTTCGTCAGGAACTTCCGACGACTGAGTAGCCTGTGCCGAAGGTGCGAGATTTTCTTCAGGGGCAGGGGACTCGGAAGTCGCTGCCAAAGCCGGGGTCGGAGCAAGCAACCCCACAAGAGTGATCAGCCCGATAGCAAGCGGGCGACGATTCGACGACATGCGTGTTCTCCTCGGTGATAGTGATCTTGGAACAAGGCTTGGTCAGCCTCAGTAAGAACACGATCACTGTAGGGGCCACAGATTACAGATTGGTAACAACCCATGTCTCCTGATGCACCCCGAAATTCACCTACGGTTAACGCCGGTTCGCGACGTGGCGAACGAGGAATGCGGTGAGATCGGAGATTTCCTGCGGGTGTACCCCATGGCCCACACCTTGGTACGTGTCCTGTGTGAGGTCGACATGCTGGTCAAGCCACATGCCAGCCTCTTTGGCCATCTGGGGTGGGATGATGGGGTCTTGTAGGTCGCGACCCCAGAAGACCGGCACCTGTTTGGTTGCCAGTTCTTCGTCGTGACTCAACAGCTCTGCCAGGAGTGGCTCGTTACTCGCGTCAAGAACAAAGCCCGACAGACCAACCACCGCAGCATACTGCTCGGGGCGCATCCGCAACATGGAGGTGGCCATGGCCATACCCTGGGAGAACCCCAGAATGGAGACGGTGCGGAAACCATCGGCCACGCTCTGGATCCAGGCATCCAACTGTTCCAAGCTACTCCGAACGCTTTCGGGCGGGGAGCTCAACTCTTCAGTGATCGGGAACCAGGCGTATCCATTCATCCCGTTGGTCAGCCAGATGGGGGCACGCACCGCGGCTACGGTAAAAGTGTCGGGCAACTCGGCCGTGAGCGGAAGGAGATCGGTTTCATCGGCGCCGTAACCGTGAAGCACCACGAGCAGATCACTATCGCTCCGGGAGGAAAGGTCCTGGTGGCTGAAACGTACTACCAGCTGGTTCGACTCAGTGTTGTAGCTCATAGTCGATGATCTTAGCGAACCAGTCTACCAGTGCAGAAGCTTCGCTTTACAGCTCCAGGACCCGGATGAGTTCATCGGCAATCTGTTCCGGAGCGGTCAGGAAGCCATCATGTCCGATGGGCGAATCGATTTGGTGACTGAGGACATGCTGCGGATGATCAGGATCCTGGGCACCACGGCCGCGGTTGAAATCGTCGGCTAGTTGCTGGGACTGAGAGGGGAAGTACAACCGGTCCGAGGAGACCGCAGCGATGAACGGTGTTGCCACAATCCGTGCTACCGCGGCTTGTTGCCCGCCACGGTTGCGTCCAACGTCGTGCGACATCAGCGCTTCGGTGAGAACCACGTAGGAGTTGGCATCGAACCGGGAGGCCAGGTCTTTGGCTTTGTAGTCCAAATAGGATTCGATCTGGTACCGGCCGGTACGCTGAGTGATCTGCCCGAAGGGGTCTTCCTGCCCTTGAGGTTTCCGAGCGAAGCGGTACTGGAGCTCGGCCTCCGAACGGTAGGTGATGTGAGCAATGCGCCGTGCGATACCCAGCCCTTCCTCGGGCGGCTGTTGACCGTAGTAGTCACCACCGCGGTAGTGTGGATCAAGTTTGATCGCGGCCACTTGCGACTGGGCGAAGGCAATCTGCTCGGCGCTGGCTGCTCCCCCACAGGCTAAAATACCCGCACCCCGGACTCGTTCCGGGTAGGTGGCTGCCCATTCCAGTGCGCGAGCTCCGCCCATAGAACCGCCCAGCACGGCGTGCCAGGTTTCAATGCCCAGCGCGTCGGCCAGGCGTGCTTCAGCATGAACCGAATCTCGGATCGTGGTAAAGGGAAACCGTGAGCCCCACGGTCGCCCGTCAGGGTCCGGGGAAGACGGGCCCGTCGAGCCGTAACAGCCACCCACCATATTAGGTGCCACCACGAACCATTTTCGGGTATCAATGGGGCGGCCCGGCCCGACAAGAGACTCCCACCAGCCCGGATGCGGAAGCGCTTCTGAGGAAACCACGTGGCTATCACCGGTCAGGGCGTGCAATATCAGGATGGCGTTGGAGCCATCCTGATTGAGTGTGCCCCAGGTTTCATAGGCCTGCTGCACCTCGGGTAGCCAGCCTCCGGTTTCAAAGGTCAGTTCACCCACTGAGATGGTCCGAAGCCCCGGTGAGATCACACGACCTGCAACGATCGGTTCTGCATCCACTGACACGTTCATCATCCTCAGTTCCGGTTGTCGATACTGTGCTCGACAGTAACTGCGAGTAGCTACGCGGTTGTGGCGCTAGCGACGCTGTTCGACTGCTGCAAAACCTTGTTGCAGATCAGCCAGGATATCCTCGGGGTTCTCCAGACCGACCGACAGCCTGACTAACGACGGCTCGACGCCGGCGGCCCGCTGTTCTGCTTCACTGAGCTGGGCGTGAGTGGTCGAAGCCGGGTGAATCACCAGTGAGCGAGTGTCTCCAAGGTTGGCGACTCGCTTGTGAAGCGTCAGAGCTTCAGCGAAAATCCGACCGGCTTGTGCACCGCCGGCGATGTTGAAGGAGACGATGCCAGAGGTTCCCTCGGGCAAGAGCCGTTGGGCACGGTGATACCAGGGACTTGATTCCAGACCGGCGTAGGCCACGTGCTGAACTAAGGGATGGTCTTCCAGCCAGTGCGCCACCGTCAGCGCTGATTCCACATGGCGGGAGACACGTAAGGAGAGGGTCTCGAGGCCGAGGTTGACGATCCAGGCATTGAATGGGCTGGCTGCGCTGCCCAGATCGCGCAACAGCTGGGTGCGAAGTCGCAAAATATAGGAGAGATTCGCGCCCAGCGGTCCATCGGGTCCAAAATCGGTGCCGAACACCACGCCGTGATACGACTCGTCGGGGGTATTGAACCAGGGGAATTTTTCCGGGTCGGCTGTCCAGTCGAAATGGCCCGAATCAACGACGAACCCGCCGAGCGCCGCGGCATGACCGCCCAGGTATTTGGTCGCCGAGTGCACGACAATATCCACACCGTGTTCGAACGGGCGGAACACCGGCGGTGGAGTCAATGTCGAATCCACGATCAAGGGGAGCCCCGCCTGATGGGCAATATCTGCCACCGCTGCCACATCGAGCACATCGGCTTTCGGGTTACCCAGCACTTCACCAAAGAGCACCTTGGTGTTGGGTTTGATGGCCTGTTTCCAGGCGTCAAGGTCATCGGGATCGTCGACAAAGATCGTTTCAATCCCGAGTCGCGGCAGGGTGTGTTTGAACAGGTTTTGGGTGCCACCATACAGTGATGCGGACACCACCACCGAATCTCCCGCACCGGCAAGGTTGAGAACGGCCAGGGTGGTCGCGGACTGTCCGGAGGAGGTCATCACCGCCCCCACGCCACCTTCCAGTGCGGCGATCTTCTGTTCGACCGCGTCGGTGGTGGGATTCGTAATGCGGGTGTAGATCTGGCCCAGGCTGGAGAGTGCGAAACGATCGGCTGCGTCCTGCAAAGTCGGGAAGTTATAGGACGCTGTGGCATGAATGGGAAGCTGGGTGGAACCGTAGTCGGCTACCTCCGGGATCCCAGCGTGAATCTGTTTGGTGGCTAGCCCCCAGGTGTTGGGGTTGGTGCTGTCTGGTTGCTGTGATTGACCCATGGGGTTTGACTCCTGTTGTCTCAGGGGTCGCAACTCGTGTTCTGACACCGTGCCGGCAGACAGCGTTCAGAGCACGGTGGACCCGCGCTTGCTGCGAACCATTGTGGTTCGCGCCTGGTCCTCACCCGGGGCACCCCACCGCGGTGGAGGGTTGCCGGTCAGTAAGCCGGGGCTGTTTCACTGACACTCGTGACCAATACAAAGTATTCTGCCAGATCTGGGCGGTCATTTCATCCCAGGTCTGATCACATCGGAGACTGCACTGGTTCTGCCTACCAACGACGAGTCCATAGACTACAAGGGATGACCAGTTCTTCATTGTCCTTCCACGACGCCCTCCCACAGATCGGCCACGGGTTACCGGCCGCGTCATTAGTCGAAGAACTTCTCGGGCTACCGCACCGGCTACGCGCGGTGGTGGAATCACCTCCGGGTACGGGTAAAACCACGATCATTCCCCCGTTGTTGGCGGCCAGGGCCGAGCACCGCGAGCCCGGTCTCAAGGTCGTGGTGACCCAGCCGCGCCGGGTTGCGGTCCGGGCAGCAGCACGGCGACTGGCACAGCTCACTCGCACCACCGTGGGGGACCACATTGGTTATACCGTTCGGGGCGATGCGAAGGTCTCAGCACAGACTCAGATCGAGTTCGTCACGGTGGGAGTGTTGCTCCGTCGTCTGTTGCGTGATCCGGACCTGGATGATGTTTCGGCGGTGGTGATCGACGAAATCCATGAACGCTCCGTAGAAACCGACCTCACCGCCGCATTTATCCGCGATCTCTTACCACGACGCGATGACCTGGAACTCGTGGCGATGTCAGCAACTGCGCAGTCGCAACAGTGGGTGAACTATTTTGATGCTGCATTATTCACCGCCCACACCGACATTTATGCCCTCACCGAAGAATTCTCTAAGCCCCCCACCGCGCTGGACGACCGTGGCGTCACTCCAGATTTTCTCGCCCACGTTGCGAAGACGACGGCCCAGACCAGTGCCCGCACCGAGGGAGACGTTTTGGTCTTTCTGCCCGGTGTCGCCGAGATCCGCGCGGTACAACGCCAGCTTCCTGAAGCCCTCGTGTTGACCGGGTCAAGCACCGCCGAGGAACAGGACCAGGTACTCTCCCGAGCCAACCATCAGCGCATCATTCTGGCAACGAATGTCGCTGAGTCGTCCTTGACCGTTCCGGGGGTCAGGGCCGTAGTGGACTCAGGGCTGGAGCGAACCCAACGGTTAGACACGATGCGGGCGATGACCGGGCTGGTCACCGTGGGTGCGTCCAAGGCCTCGATGCGGCAGCGGGCCGGTCGTGCGGCGCGTCTCGGGCCAGGCCTGGTCGTACGGTGTGTGACGGAACGCGAATATGCTGCCCGCCCCAGTGATATCACCCCGGAGATCCTCACCAGTGACCTGACCTCGGCCGTGTTGTTCCTGGCGTGTTGGGGTCCGACCCGTCTCCCGACCTGTCCACCGCAACGCGCATATCGCGCCGCAGTGGAGGTCTTGCGTGCTTTGGAAGCTATCGAACCACCCGATAAAGACTCCGGTGCGTGGCCGGTGGTGACCGATCTGGGTCGACGTTTAGCCTCAGTTCCTACAGAACCACGACTCGCCCGCGCTTTACTGGACGGTTCCGAACTCCTCGACCCTGCCACCGCGGCCACGGCGGTAGCGTTATTGGATTCCGATCAGAGAGCCCCTGGTGTCAATGTGAGAGCACGTGAGCTTCCACGCGAGGCGCACCGATTTCTCGGCCTCACCGGTGCTCCCCCCTCCGGTATAGCACCGGCTGAGAAGCCCCGGGAACAGGATCTCGCCACCGTAGCAGCTCTGGCTTACCCAGATCGCATTGCCCGTCGCCGAGAACGCGACTCCCGAGAATTCTTGTTGGTCTCCGGAACCGCCGCCGAACTACCCCGAGATTCTCGGCTACCACAGACCGACTGGTTAGTGTGCACTGAGGTTGGGCTGTTGCGTGGCAAGCCCATCATCCGCGCGGCAGTGCCGGTTGATCAAGACACCGTCGAGCTGTTGTTACCCGTTACCCAAGAGCGAGTTGCCGAATGGTCGGGGCAGAAAGTCACCGTCCGCGAGGTGTCCCGGATCTGTGCCATCATTCTCCACCAGACCCCGGTGGCGGCCACCAGTGACGACACCTTGCAGGCCACCGCTCGGGCCATTCGCGTCCAGGGGCTCGAGGCCCTCAACCCAAGTCAGCAATTCTGGCAGTACTGGGACCGGCTACGCTTCGCCCATCACCATCTGCCAGACTGGCCCGATCCCCGGAGTTTCACTCCCGAACAATGGGCTCCTTTTGCCCAAGATCTCCTGTCAGGTCTGAAGACGCTGGTGGGCTGGGACAAGGACGCTGAATTACAGACACGAGTCCCGGAACGGCTCACGGTCCCGTCCGGTTCAAGCTATCGGGTGGATTATTCCCAGGACCCACCCGTGCTGGCAGTGAAGCTCCAAGAGATGTTCGGAGCCGTGGAGACACCAACCATTGCCGATGTCCCGGTTAGCATTCATTTGCTCTCCCCTGCCGGAAGACCGTTAGCTATCACCCAAGACCTGCCGTTTTTCTGGTCTGAAGTCTATCCCCAGGTACGTGCCGAGAACCGAGGACGCTACGCCAAACACCCGTGGCCAGAAGACCCCACGACCGCCACCGCGACCCGGCTGACCAATAAACGGTTGCACCGCTGACAGCGGACAAACCGGCCATGGAACGACCCCCAGCTGAGCTGGCTTCTCTCTTTAGCCCTGCTCCCGGCCAATATGTGGCATGATCACGGCCCAGAGAGCCCCCAGCGGAACGCAGATGACACTAATCCATCCCAGCACCCATGCGGTCGCAAACGGCCATTGCGGTCCGTCACCGTCGAGCGAGGAAACATTATGGCCCAAGAGGGTGCCAAAAATAAACAGGTATAACAGTAGCGCCATGAGCGAAAACAGCGCGAGAGCGCCCACACCCAACGGGCCATAAATCAGAAGCTTATTTTTCTGCATGAATGTTCCTTTCACGATGCGTTGCGCGCTGTGTGATCGCGATGCACAACCGCTTACCTTCCACGTGGCACGCCGAGCCCGACGTTAGTGCCCAAACCAGCCCAGGCTTTCGAGTACCGGGAAGCCCACGAAGCCGGCCACGTCCAAGAAGAGATGAGCCCAGACCATCGGCATCACCCTTCGATACTTCAGATATACCAGCACGAATACCACTCCCATGATCGCGTTACCGATCCCCGGACCGATGCCCTGGTAGAGGTGGTAGCTGGCCCGGATCAGCGAGGAGACCAGCAAGACCGCGACCACATCGGTCGTGGTGGTTGGCAGCCAGGTGGTATTTGTACCCAAGTCAGCCGGGGGAAAGGGGGTGCGTCGCAGGAGGCTGACCCGGTCCACCAACCAGGCCAAGATAATGACTTCTTCAACCAGACTGTGCCGGACGGCTGCCAGCGTCAGCACGATGGGAGTCCACCAGTGGTCATTCATGCTCGATCCAATAATCGCGGTGGTCAGCCCCAGAGATCGTCCCACCGCGTAGACCAGCAGAGTGCCAGCACCCATAGTGACAAACAGGATCAGTCCCAGCCCAAGGTCACTCACCGGACGGCGGAAATCCAAACCGAAGCTTCGCAATGGGTTGCGACCGTAGATCCACACCAGGTGAAGCACCAGCACGACCGGGACCAGACCGAACCCAATGCTGAGGAGTTGGCGAATCAGATCAAACACGGGATCTGGTGCCAGCGAGGGGTTGAGCGCGGTGGTTTGCTCGTCTAAAGGTGCTTGAGTGAGCTTTTCCATTAAGTCCACCAGGGCGTAGACCCCGGAGCGTCCCAGGGATAGCCCCAGGACAATCAGGATCTGCCACCAGACCACCGTTCGCGAGAATCTCAGCACCACCACCCCAGTGTAAACCTGTCAGGGGCACTAAATTAGAGACTATGGCTTCTTTGCCCACCGACGACGACCTGGCCCTGGCACAGCATTTGGCCGCGCATTTGCGCGAGGGGATCAGCGCTAGACACCGCGCCCTGATTGAGTCCGCACCGTGGTCTCAAGCTCATCTGATCGAGCGAGGAAAAGATCATCGTCTGGTCATCGTTCCGGGCCACCTTGTGGTGCGGATTCCACGGGATTCGGCCACCAATCTTGAACGTCAGGCAACGTTGCTGGACCAGCTCGCACCCCAGTTACCGTGGCAGGTCCCGGTAGCGTTGTCGATCGTCGACGGCGGAGTTATCCAGCCCTATATTGCTGGCACGGCCCACCCGAACCACAGCGGGGACCCAGAGCAGTTACGCGACATTGTTCACACGTTATCGGAGGTTGACACCACCGGTTTGGCGTTGAACCAGCCCTTTGCCCAGCGTGGCGGGCTGACCCCGCAGAAAGTCACGCGACTAGCCAAGATGCCCGGCCCACCGCTACCGGATTTTGCGCAGTTTATTGCAGACGTCGCGGAACTGACTCATACATGGACCCAAGAAGGCCCTTTCGGGCTCGTGCACGGTGATCTCGCCGGACACAATATGCTCTGGCTCCAGGATCCCTGGCGACTGAACGGGGTGCTGGACTGGGACCAGGCAAGTCGGTGGGACCCGGCCCTGAATCCGGCGATTCTCAGTCTGTGGCACGGCGCCGGTATGCTCCCCCAGATCTGTTCTTCACCCTCCGAGCTGGTGCATGCCCGCGTATGGTCAGCGTCGATGGCACTGGAATCTATCGAGAACGCACTCCGGCGTCAGCCACCAGCCTCTGCCTTCCGTCGGCTCATGCGGAAGACGGTCCCGCGACTCGAAGCGGCCCAGCAGGCACTGCGGTAAGTCGGTCGGCTCAACCCTGCTGGTAAAAGCGGTCCGGGCTGACCCGAGCGACGGCATCAGCACTCACCCAGTTGCCAGCGGTGCGATCAATGAGCAGGTCGGTGGCCAGAGTGGCCATAGCCAGTGAGGTTTGGAATCCGTACCCAGATTGTCCGGCCAGCCAGAACAATCCCGGGACTTGGGGGTCAAATCCATTCACCGGTTCCCCATCGGGGCCTTCAGTGCGCAGTCCGCACCAAGAGCGAATGACCTCAGTGATCTCCAAGGTCGTCTCAGTCTGGATGCGATCGATCAGACGTTGTACGTCGGCATCGCGGGGTTGGGCATCCTCAGCATGCCAGGGCTCATCCTCCCCGGGAGAAGCGACGATGCCCAGTTCGTCGTAGCGGTAGTAGTAGTCGTGGCCGGCACGGCAGACCAGCGGGTGGTCGGGAGTCAGCGGAGTGGCCAGAGCCGCCTCTAGTGCCGTACGACGCTTAGGAATGAGACCCAAGGGCCGGGCCCCAAAGGCCTCAGCGACGATATCGGCCCACGCTCCAGCAGCGTTGATCACCACGTCGGCGACGAATTCCTGGCCGTCCTCAGTGGTCAGCTGCCAGAGCCCACCCACACGTTCAGCCCGGATCATTCGAGCATTCAGCACGGTGTTCGCCCCGCGGTCGGTGGCCTGATCGGCCAACCAGTGCAGGAATGGCAGAGCGCGGACTCGCACCGAGCGGTGTTCCAGTCCGCCATCGTCGAAGCTTTCGGGACGGATCTCCGGGGCGTGCTCGCGCACCTCCTGGTGAGTCAAGGGCGTCATTCCCGGATACATTTCCTCCACGACATGGTCTTGGGTACCGAAAAGCAAGAAATCGGACTGCCACATCAGTGGTTCGTCGAGTCCCTGTTGTCGTTTGTCGAGGTCCTGGACGGTGAACTCGGTAAGCTCTCGCACCGCCTGGGGTCCATAAGACAGTGTCAGTTGCTGGGCGGCCCGCGAGGAGGTGTGATACGCCAACCGGTCTTCGGCCTCAAGCACCGTGACCTGATCGTTGCTGGCCACACGCCGTGTGAGCTCTTCGGCCAGGGAAATTCCGGCTATCCCGCCACCAATAATCACATACTTCATAGTCACTCAGTCTACGTGCGCGGCTGGATGACAGGAGACCACACGGTGGTGGCCCGCATGCCGGTGCGGACAGGTTGAGCCGGGACTAAGGGTGCACTGTTAGACTGCCAAACCTGCGTGACGTCTCGATGCTGACGATGGAGGTGCCATGTCGCTGGCGAAGCAGTTACACGCTCTGGACGGGCAGTCTTACGCCAAATATCGCAATCTGAAGGGTAAGCACCAGCTCGGAGAGCTCACGGTACACCTGGACCATATTCAGGCTGACCCGTATGCGCCGCCGTCGACGGTGCGAGTATTTGCCACAGCCGACCACCTAGAGAACCTCGCCGACCACCTGACCACAGTGGCCACCACAGACTACTTGGCACGCCGGATCCGCCAGCGTGCCCCGCGCGAGATCAGCATCGGGACGTTTGGGCCTGAGGTGTTGGAGCGTTCGTGCATCCAGTTTCATCGCGTCCCAGGGTCGAGTCGGTGGGTGATGGAAATCCACCTGCTGGTGTCCTTGCCGGCTGCGGGTCGCCGGATCAAAGGTCACCAGGCTGCCCGGTTGATCACCCAGGTGTTGCCTGACCTACTCCGGGATGCCACGAAGGAGATTGACCACCAGGAACTGGACGAGACCATCACGCTATTGAAGGACCAGCAGGCCATTCGCGACGAGCTTCCCCGCCGCGGGCTGGTCGCCTTTATCGCCAATGGCTCAGTCCTGCCCCGCGCTGCCGGTAATTCCTCGGCACCGTTGCAATATGCCGAACCGTTCGAGTCCCCGGATTCCGTCTCGGTCAGCTTCGATCTCCCCAGTGGCCGAACTCTCACCGGTATGGGCATCGCCCACGGGATCACACTGATCGTCGGTGGGGGCTACCACGGTAAATCCACGGTACTCAATGCGCTGGAGCACGGCGTGTATCCCCACCGAGCCGGCGACGGACGTGAGTTCGTGATCACGGATCCCGATGCGGTGGCAATTCGGGCCGAAGACGGTCGTTCAGTGGCCGGCGTCGATATTTCCTCCTTCATCTCTGACCTACCACAGGGCACTGACACGACACGTTTTTCCACCACGAACGCGTCGGGCTCCACCTCGCAGGCCACTAACGTCGTAGAGGCCCTGGAAGCAGGAGCAAGCGCTGTGCTGATCGATGAGGATACCTCTGCCACGAACTTCATGGTCCGGGATGAGTTGATGCGTCAGCTAGTCAAAACCGAGCCGATTACCCCATTTACCGCACGCATCAAAGAACTGGCCGACCAAGGCATTTCCACGGTGCTGGTGGCCGGGGGCACCGGAGCGTTCTTTTCGGTGGCCGATCGTGTCCTAGGTTTAGAAAACTACCGTGTCAGTGATCTCACCGCCGAGGCTCACCGGCTCGGTGCCCAGCAACGACACCACTGCGCTGCGCAACCCCTGAGGTTGCCGAAGGATCGTGTTCCGCAACAGATCAAATCTCCCCGGAAACCGCCTCGGGCACGCGGAGTGCACACCATTCAGATCGGGCACGAAGATATTGATCTCTCCGCCCTCAGCCAGCTGGTCAGTGTGGAACAGACCCGGGCCATTGCTGGCATTCTGGAACAGATCATCGTAACGCAACAACAAGGTGACAACCATAACAGGGGCAAGAAAAACCTAACGCTACGTAGCTTGAGTGAGCTAGCGCCACGGTGGAAAGGTCACCTGGCAATGCCCCGTCGCCACGAAGTGATGGCAGCGGTCAACCGGTTGCGCTCGCTCAAGGTCAGCTAAGGCGCCAGAGCACGAAAATCGGGCCTAGACAGCACCACGCCGGCCCCGTGATGCGTAAGACGGGGCCGGCTTCGGTGCCGTCAACGACTCGGGAATCCAGGCATAGACCGGGGTTCAGAGGCCGAGCTGTTCATTGATCAGTTCTTGGACACGTGCAGCATCCGCCTGACCGCGGGTGGCCTTCATCACCGGTCCCATCAGGGCACCGATGGCTTTCTTCTTGCCACCCTTGATCTTCTCGACCACGTCCGGGTTGTCGGCAATCGCCTGGGCCACGGCGTCGTTCAGCGCGCCCTCGTCGGAGACCACGGCCAAAGAACGGGCTTCAATGATCTCTCCAGGAGAGCCCTCACCGTCGGCGACGTGGCCGATGACCTGGCGGGCGATCTTGTCGTTGATGGTTTTTTCAGAGATGAGCGCCTCAATCTCGACCACGTGCTCGGGGGTGACACCGAGTTCATGCGGTGCAACCTCAGCTTCATTGGCCAGTCGGGCGATTTCCCCCATCCACCATTTACGGGCAGCTGATGCCGAGGCCCCGGCCGAAACGGTGGCATCGATTTCATCGATCAGCCCGGCTGCGACCACATCGCGGAACTCTTCGTCCGAGTAACCCCATTCGCCTTTGAGACGACGCCGGCGGGCCAAGGGATCTTCGGGCAGTTCTTCGCGCAATTTGTCAATCCAGGCCTGGTCGGTCACGATCGGCACCAAATCAGGCTCGGGGAAGTACCGGTAATCGTCAGCATCGGACTTCGGACGACCCGAGGTGGTGGTCTTTGAGGTTTCCTGCCAGTGCCGGGTCTCCTGCGTGACAGACCCACCCTGATCCAGGATCGCAGCCTGGCGCTGAATCTCGTAGCTCACCGCGTTCTGTACCGCACGCGTGGAGTTGACGTTCTTGGTTTCGGTGCGGGTCCCGAATTTCTCTGCACCTCGAGGCTTCAGCGAAATATTGGCGTCGCACCGCACATTACCGCGTTCCATGCGCGCATCCGAGATATTGAGGGCTTTGACGATATCGCGGATCGCAGTCACATAGGCTCGGGCCAACTCCGGTGCCCGGTCGCCGGCGCCTTCGATGGGCTTGGTGACGATTTCGATCAGGGGCACGCCGGCACGGTTGTAGTCCACCAGGGAATAGGAGGCGTCCTGAATGCGTCCGGACCCACCCTTATGGGTGAGCTTTCCAGCGTCTTCTTCCATGTGCGCGCGTTCGATCTCAACGCGGAATATTTCTCCGTCATCAAGTTCCACATCCACATAACCGCTCGACGCAATCGGGTCATCGTACTGGGAGGTCTGAAAAGCCTTCGCCAGATCCGGGTAGAAGTACTGTTTGCGGGCGAAACCGCACTTCTCGGCGATGTGACAGTTCAGGGCCAGGCCCAGTTTGATGGCTGATTCCACCGCGGTTTTATTTACTGCCGGTAGCGCGCCGGGCATTCCCAAATCGACTTCGGTGGTATTCGTGTTGGGTTCATCGCCGAAGGCATTGGGCGCCGCGGAGAACATTTTGGTCGTGGTGTTCAGCTCGACGTGGACTTCAAAGCCCAGCACGGGATCGAATTTTTCAAAGGCCTCATCGAGGTTCATGAGATCTTGGCTCATCGGGCATCACTCTCATAAGCGTTGGGAAGTAACGAGAAGAAATCGGCGCCATCATGCGAGGCTTTCAGACCGGTTTCCAGGGCGGCACCGATGCGGTACATCAGCGCATCTTCGGTGGCCGGGGCTTGGATTTGCACGCCGACAGGCATGTTGGAGGCCAGTCCACCGGGCACGGAAATCGCAGGAATCCCGGCCAGGTTCGACGGCAAGGTCGCCACGTCGTTAAGGTACATGGCGATCGGGTCGTCCAGTTCCTCGCCCAGGGCAATCGCGGTGGTCGGGGTGGTCGGTGAGATCAAAGCGTCTACCTTTTCAAAGGCTGCTGCAAAGTCGCGCTGGACCAGAGTGCGCACCTTCTGGGCCGAACCGTAGTAGGCGTCATAGTAACCGGCCGAAAGTGCGTAGGTCCCCAGGATGATGCGACGCTTGACCTCATCTCCGAAGCCAGCAGCACGGGTAGCGGACATGACCCGGTCGATCGTGGCCTGCTCAGGCACCACCCGGTTACCGTAGCGGACACCGTCGTAGCGGGCCAGGTTGGAGGACGCCTCCGAGGGCATGATCAGGTAGTAGGCCGGCAGAGCGGCTTTCAGATGAGGCAACGCGACCCTCACGATCTCGGCTCCGGCATCTTCGAGCAGCCTCAGGCTGGCCTGGAAACATTCCAGCACCCCAGCATCGAATCCTTCACCATCAAGTTCCTCGATGACACCGATTTTCAGCCCGGTGAGGTCCTCACCGGCGACCACAGCCGGGGCGAGGTCGTCCCACTCGCGTTGTAGCGAGGTGGAGTCGTGCGGGTCGTGGCCGGCAATCAGCTCGTGCAGAGCCGCTGCATCAGCCACGGTGCGGGCCACCGGGCCGACAGTGTCCAGCGAGGAGGCCATCGCGATCGCACCGTAGCGGGAGACCGAACCGTAAGTGGGTTTAGCGCCCACTGTTCCGGTGAAGGAACCGGGTTGGCGGATGGACCCGCCGGTATCGGTACCGATCGCTAGAGGGGCCATGAACGCTGCGACCGCAACGGCGGAGCCACCGCCGGATCCGCCCGGGACGCGGGTGGTGTCCCAGGGGTTGCGCGTGGGCCCGTAGGCGGAGAATTCGGTCGTGGAGCCCATTGCGAATTCGTCCAAGTTCGTTTTGCCCAGTATGGGCAGTTTGGCCTCACGGATCTTGCGGATCACCGTGGCGTCGTAAGGGCTCATCCAGTCCTTGAGGATCGTGGATGCTGCGGTCGTAGGCTGTCCGACGGTGACCAGCAGATCCTTAATGGCAATGGGTACACCGGCCAACGGGTGTAGCTCAGCACCTTGCGCGCGCAACTGGTCAACTTCGACAGCCACCTCGAGGGCTTCTTTGTCGTTGACGTGAAGAAAGGCGTGAACCCCGGACTCGGCGTCACCATCGATGGCGTGAATACGGTCGAGGTGGGCCTGGGTCAGCTCCTTAGAGGTGATCTCTCCGGACTGGAGTTTTTCAGCCATCTGCAGGGCAGTTAAACGTGTCAGATCTGTGGTCTGTGTCATTACTCAGCCTCCAGGATCGAAGGAACCTTGAACTGGCCGTCTTCGGCGTCAGGGGCACCGCCAAGCGCTTGATCTTGGGTGAGCACACCGGATACCTCGTCTTCACGGAAGACATTGGTCAGTGGCATCGGGTGAGAGGTGGGCGGAACGTCGTCTCCGGCCGCTTCCTGCACCATCGCGGTGGACTTCAGGATCAGATCGAGATCACCACAGAACCGGTCAAGTTCCTCGGGGGTTAGATCAATTCGAGCCAGTTGCGCTAGATGCGCGACCGTCTCGCGAGAGATTCCGGACATGAGTCTCCTTTATCACTGCACTGTTCATCTGCACGTATGTCAGTCCGCATCTAGTTTAGCCCGTTGTCTCAGCTGACAAGGGGCGGACGTAGACGAGAAAGACCTCTTCACCGTCGACCGGGTCAGCTAAGCCGATATCAGACAGCGACCAGTCGCGTTCCGGCGCCCGGCGAAAGCCCAGACGTTCGTAGAGTCGGTGCGCCTCGGTCATAGATTGCAAGGTCGTCAGCGACACCGCGCGAGCGCCTTCACGTTCGGCCCAATCCAATACAGCAGTGACCAGGGCGGCGCCGACTCCTCGACGGCGTGCCTCCGGGGCGACCACGAGCATGCGAAATTCACGTTCATCCGGTCGAGCGGTTTCCGAGGCATCGTCCTCGGGGCGAACCATGATCACTGAACCGAGCACCTGGTCCGGGTGCGCTGAATCGACAGCGACCTTCAGGAGTTCGGAGGCGTGAGCAGCCACGTCGGCCAAGGTCTCGACATAGCTGTCTTCGGGGCGGAGATGACCACCGTCAAGGTAGGAGCGCACTCGTTGGTCGGAAATGGCGGCGAAATCGTCTTCGGTGGCGGTTCTGATCTGAATCACGTGCTCCACCTTTCAGTAGTGACAGCGGTGGCCTGGTTCCAGCCCGAGACTGTTGCCGGTCGGACCCAGTTCCCCGAGCAGACACCAATCTCCCGTCTCAACGCCATTAGTCCAGCGAGGCCGACGCACGCTAAGACCAGCTTCTTCACCAATCAACGCGCCAGCGGCCCAGTCATACTCGCTCAAACCGTACTCGGCGTAGGCGTCCAGCGTACCTTGAGCCACCAGACACAGATCAATGGCAGCTGACCCGAGACGGCGGATATCGGCGAATCCTTCGTGCTCCATCAGCCGGTTGGCAGCCGCAATTTGGTAGGGACGACGTTGCTGATCGTAGCTGAACCCGGTTCCCAGCAGGCGCCCCTGCTGTTGTGATGCCGGGCCGGAAAGTCGCAACGGTTCTGGGTGCTGACCTGCTTCACCCGCAGGGACATCGGCCTCGCGCACCAGATAGGCACCCGCCCCACGCGCGGCGTACCAGGTGCACCCCAGCGCCGGAGCGTGGACGACTCCGGCTAGCCATTGGACAGCCCGTCCCTCGTCGGCGTGGTAGCCCACCGCCACACTGGTGGCATAGTGTGGGATGCCCCTGATGAAGTTCGTGGTGCCATCCAGTGGATCGATGGACCACCGGTATCCCGACGGGCTCTCGGGGACGTGCTGGTCGTATTCTTCTCCGGTGATCTCATCGTGGGGCCGATAGGCGATAATGACCGAACGCACCGCGTGTTCAGCACCACGGTCGTAGTCGGTGACCCAATCGGAGGTCGAGGTTTTGTTTTCGGCACCGAGCTGGTCGGCGCGCAACGGCGTCAGTGGACCAGGGCGCCGTTGCAACGTCTCGGCGCCAGCTCGAGCGGCCGCGCGTGCGACCGCGAGCAGGCCCTGGACCGGATGGGAGCATTCATCGACCATAGGTCCTATCCTTCAGCGCCGTCAGGTCCTTGTTCCAACAGCCGTTGGAATCCCGCTTCGTCGAGGACGGTGATGCCCAGTGATTCGGCTTTATCGAGTTTAGAACCGGCATTGGCGCCCGCGATGAGATAGTCGGTCTTCTTCGACACCGACCCGGTGGCTTTACCGCCACGAGCAAGAATGGCTTCTTTGGCTGAGTCCCTGCTGAATTCTTCCAACGTACCGGTCACCACGAGCGTGAGCCCCGCCAGGGTCTTGGTCATGGCTTCGTCGCGTTCGTCTTCGGTGCGCACCCCGCGAGCAGCCCACGCATCGATGACCTTCAGCCGCCATGGTTCGGAGAAGAACTCGACCAGTGCCTCGGCAATAGTTGGGCCAATTCCATCAACGTGAGCAAAGGCTTCAGGGTCACCGGACTGGGCGGCTTTTCGGATAGCCGGCAGTGACCCGAAGGCCACGGCCAGCGCCCGGGCGGCGGTGGGTCCGACGTAGCGGATCGACAGCGCCACCAGCACTCGCCAGAGCGGTTGTTCTTTGGCTTTGTCCAGTTCGGCGAATAACTTCTTGGTGTTCGCGGTGGGTTCGCCACGTTGATTGTAAAAATAGGGCTGTAACTGCCACGTGCCACTGGGGACCAGGTGCCCGTCCTTGTCTTTGACGCGTTTTTCGCGCCAGACCTTCACCTCGCCCAGCGCTGCTTTCAGGTCCGGGTCACCGTTAGTTTCTGCCAAGTCAAACAGCTGAGCATCCGAGGTCAGCACGCCCGGGCCTTGGGGGTGGACGTGCCCGTGGTTATGGGCCGGGTCAGGTCCGGGCCCATTGGTTAGCCAAATAGCGGCTTCTTCCCCCAGGGCTTCAATGTCGAAGGCCCCCCGGGAGCCGGCGTGCTCAATGCGTCCGGTCAATTGCGCCGGACACTTCTCGGCATTGAGACACCGCAGATCCACGTCCCCTTCTTTCGCCGGGGCCAACGGCTCACCACACGAAGGACACTCGGATGGCATCTGAAAGTCCCGAATCTCACCATCGCGCTCGCCGGACTGGATCTGTTCACGAATCGGCAGCACCGGCCCGACAATCTCGGGGATCACGTCACCGGCCTTGCGCAACACCACGGTGTCCCCGATCTTGACGTTCTTCGCTGTGACCACGTCTTGGTTGTGCAGGGTCGCCATGGAGACGGTGGAGCCGGCCACCACGACCGGTTCCATCACTGCGTAGGGGGTGACTCGTCCGGTACGGCCAACGTTGACGCGAATATCCAATAACTGGGTATGGACTTCTTCCGGTGGGTATTTATAAGCCACCGCCCAGCGTGGTGTCCGAGAGGTATAGCCTAACTGGCGTTGCAGGTCGAAGTCATCGATCTTGACCACGATGCCATCAATGTCATGCACCAGCTCGTGGCGCTGGTCGCCATACTGAGCGATATAATCCAGCACATCCTGGTGCGCTGCTTCGGCGGATTCAGCAGAGAAAAAGGTGGTGTACGGGCTGATAGGTAGCCCCCACTCCCCCAGTTGCTGGTAGGTCTCGTATTGGCTGGTGAGTTCCAGTCCTTCCCGAGCTCCAATGCCATGGACAAACATCGATAGGGGACGTTGGGCGGTGAGGGCCGGGTCCTTTTGTCGCAGTGACCCGGCCGCGGCGTTACGCGGGTTGGCAAAGGGCGCCAACCCGGACTCAGCACGTTGCTGGTTGAATTCTCGGAAGGCCTGGGACGGCATAAAGATCTCTCCGCGGACTTCAACCAACTCAGGGATGTTGTCTCCACGGAGTCGTTGGGGAATGTCTTTGATGGTGCGCACGTTGTGGGTCACATCTTCACCGACAGTGCCATCCCCACGAGTTGCGGCCCGCTCTAAGACGCCATGGCGATACACCAGCGCGATGGCCAAACCATCGATCTTGACCTCCGCTAACCAAGCCGGACGCATATCGGGGCGGATGTTGTGCAGGGAGGTCTCGGTGCGAGTGAACCAGGTGGTCAGCTCCTGCAGGGAGAAGACATCTTCCAGCGAGTACATCTGGTTCAGGTGTTCCACCGGGGTGAAGGCCGCCGAGACGTCGCCACCGACGTCTTGGGTGGGTGAGTCATTGGCCACGATCTCCGGGTGCATCGCTTCGAGGTCTTCAAGCTCGCGGTACAGCTTGTCGTAGGCGGCGTCGGAGATTTCAGGCTCATCGTGTTGGTAATACGCGGTGCGATGCCGGCGCACCTGAGAGATGAGTTGCTCGTAGTGTTCACGTAGCTCGGAATCGGGGATGACGTCTGGCTCGTGATGTTCTGCGGAGGAAGTCATTGCTGAACCTTCTGGTGGTCGGTCTCGGGTGGGGCATCGAGCACTTCCACCACTACGGCGGTGATATTGTCCGAACCGTCGAGGTCGAGGGCCTGTTCGACAAATGTGTCGGCGGCATCTTGCGGTGTTTGGGCCGACGTGAGCACTAAACCTATTTCGTGGTGATCCACCGCGTTACTCAACCCATCGCTACACAGCAAGAACCGGTCTCCCACCGCGGCATCGAGCATCATGACATCGGCGGTTAGTCGTAGCTGGGAACCCACGGCACGAGTGATCATATTTTTGGCCCGATGGTGGCGTGCTTCATCGGCCGTGATGTGGCCGGAGCGGAGCATTTCTTGGACCACGGAGTGATCCTCGGTCAATTGCACAAGTTGTTCATCGGCGCTGCGGTACAGGTAGGTGCGAGAGTCACCGACATTGATCACCGCCAGTCGCTCTACGCCTTCGTGTTTGACCGCGCAGAGCAACGTGACAGTGGTGCCAGCTCGCCCATTGGAATAGTCAAAGACTTCTTTGTTGCCGGTGGTGAGCCACTGTTGCAGATCCGTGAGTTCTACGAGCTTGTCGCCGTGTTCTTCGCGCCCGGTGAGCAGGGCTTTGACGGTCAGCGCCGAGGCGACTTCTCCGGCATCGTGTCCTCCCATACCGTCGGCGACGATGAACAGGTCGTCAGCGGTGCCATAGCTGTCTTCATTAGTGTCACGTCGGTGCCCCACATCGGTGGCGACGCCACTACGGAATCGGTAGGAAGAACTCACCCCACCAGAATAGTCGCCCACTAGTCGATCTCAATACCTTCACCGGTGCCCCGCAACAACATCGCCGGACGAATTTCACCGAATCCTCGCACCGAAGCCGGTGGCTGGGGAATCAGAATATAGCGGTCATCATCGGCGAGCGCGTTGGAAGCCATCTGGTCAACCAGTACGGTGCCCGGATCGGCCAGCGCGGTCAGCCGGGCAGCAAGGTTGACGGTGGGGCCGTAGATATCTCCGAGTCGGGAGAGCACCCGGCCCCACACCAACGAGACGCGCGCCGAGGGGAGCACCGGGTCATCCGACAGCGCCTTTGATAAGGCCAGCGAGATTTCGGCTCCGTCTTCGGGGGTTTCAGCATTGAACAACACCTCATCGCCGACGGTTTTGACCAGGTGACCTCCGCCCACAGAGATAATTTCTGCGCACCGGTTCTCAAAGCGTTGCACCATTTGGGCCAGGGTGCGTTCGGACATGGTGCGCGACAGCGAGGTGTAGGAGACCATATCGGCAAACCCGACCGCCCGGGCCAGCGGTAGCGAATCATCGTCTTCGGTGCCATCGCGACCCCGGGCTGAAGCGGCGAGCCCTGCTTCAACCCGCACGGCCAGTCGTTGCAACGCTGAATTCAGTTGACGCTTATAGGAGTAGGCCATGACTTCTTCCAGCGAATCCACGACTCGGGGCAACATCTGGACGACTTCACGGCGGGCCTGCGGATCTGAGAGACCTTCGGCATTCATTTTGTCTTCCACTAGGGCTTCGATCTGCCAGACCACCATCCGGTCGGTCATCTGCCCAATGGAGCGTGAGAGTGAGATCGCGGTTTCTTCGTTCAAAATACCGCGTCGCACCAAGTCGATCATGGTGGCGAAGGCGTCAGCGTCACTATTGGTAAAGACTGGTTCTTCTTCGGAGACATTCGGGAAGCCCAAGGCTCGGCCGAGCTTGCGAACGGAGAGCGCCGATACGCCGAGTTTCTGGGCCAACTGGCGACGATTAAGTTTGCGTGGCCCCCCGATGAGCTCTTCATCAAGCACCCGGATCGCCTGGGTCCAGGTTTCCGGGTCGTTGATCGGGTCAAGAGTGGCAGCGGTGTCACCTTTCTGGTCCTGTAAGTCGCTGAGCTCTTTGAGCCCTTCCCAAGGGTTAGACTGCACTACTGGTTCAGGCTGAGTAGGTGTGGGGTCCCGGTAAACCTGGTATTGGGAATGCCCGGTGTTCTCTGATCCGTGAGCCATCAGTAGCCTCCCATCGGGTGGGGTTGGGAGTTCCCCGGCGTCTGTGCCGACATGCCGTCGTGGCGATAGTCGGGCCGATAGGTTGCCGACAACGTGCCAAATTTGCGAGCATAAGCGAGACGTTCGTTTTCCACAAAGTGGGTGAAGTCATCGACGTGTGGCACGTTAGTCAAAGTCCAGGATTGTCCTTGAGCGGTGAAGAGTTGGAGGTCTCCGACCCCGCGACGAGTTTGTCGGCGGGACTGGCGAATCCGGATGTGGACAATACTGGATAGCGCCATCCACCGGCGACGCACAGATAAGGTGCCGTAGCGTTGGGCCACCCGGTGGGTGGTGATTTCATAAACTTCCGTCAACCATTGCCAGACTGGGCGAACCACCAGCACTGCCAGGAGTAAAACCACCACAACAGTTCCGGCGATCGACCACACACGGTCATACGTACTCAGCGCCCAGGGCAGATCAGGGCGGGTTAAGAATCCTTGCCAAGCGCCTTGAAGCCCGCCCAGTAACACCAGCCAGATGGCTGGGCCAATCAGGATGGAGGCATCGGCACGGGTACGGATCCGCATTTGTTCTCCGGTGACAAGCTTGGCCATTTATCCTCCTCCTCTCCGACCCGGACGGGGTGCATCTGCTGCGTCGACCACAGTATGCCGGACAAAGATGAAGAAATGCTGTGTGCTCAGCGTTCACAGCGTGAGATATGTGACCGGCCACTGCCATTCTACCGGTCGAGCCCGACGTGGAGTCGTGCTTGTCTGGCTGGAGGCGAACCTATCGGGGTCTAACGTGATGAATCACTGCTGAGGTCAGATCAACCCAGCCGGTGTCGGGATCTCGCGGGAGATCTTCCAGGGTGTCCTCTGGCAGAGAGGGGTCAGGTTCGACCAACAGTGAACCGGTATCCCCGAGGCCTCTGATCCAGCCGGTCAAGCGACGCTGGCCTGGAAGTTCACCGCTAATGTACTGGCCTTCGGTAACGATCAATCGACTGAGACGACGCAGTTCGTCTTCGACGTGATCCGGGTTGGGCGGATTGACGCGCTCAGCAAAGGTCTCGAGTCCGGCCACCAAACGAGTCATCGCCTCGTCAGCAAGCTTTCGAGACCCCACAGTGGCCAGGACCGGATTGTAATCGCTAAGTGCCGCAGCGGTGTCGACCGGACGTTGCTGGTCGGAACCCCCGAAATCGCGGTTGATGCCCAGACCAAGTATCACCCGGTCGTCATCGACAACCTGCGCCAAGATTCCCACTAGTTTTCGTCCGTCAGATCCCAGCACGTCATTGGGCCATTTCACCTGAGCCGTCACACCTAGTTCACCGAACCAGTCGACCAGCGTCGCGGCAGCCACCAACGTAATCCAGGGCCAATATTGGGCCTGGAGGCCGGGTCCTAACCGCGCGGGTTTGAGCAGAATCGACATACTCACCGAGGCGCCCGGAGCAGCCTGCCAGGCGTTTCCACGACGGCCGTGACCTGCCGTTTGATAATTAGCTCCCACTCCACTGGCGTGTGGCCAGAACTCCGGGTGCTCTTTGGCCTCCCTCATCAGAAAGCGTTGCGTGGAATCCACGCTGGGCAACCATAACCGACTGGCTCCCCGCCGGGTATCATCACTGAGGCCGGTGGAGAAACGTTCACGAATCCGTTGCGGATCAGCTGGGATGATGGGCTCAGAGGAAGTAGTCACACTCCTAGCGTAGGGGATGCCTTTCCCGCAGGACACTTCATGGTGCCAGAGCGCTGAGATGAGTACACTAGAGATTCGAATCTTGCTGTGCTCTCCGCGCTAGAATCAGCAGTACCAGCGGGATCAACAAAGCACACCTAACCCATGTTGGAGGAAGCTGTTGAGCACTGAGCCAGACCAGGCGGGACAGACCACTCCCGATCTGACTACCACCGCGGGAAAACTCGAAGACTTCTTCCATCGGCGTGAATCTGCGATGGTGCCCTCCGGCCAAGTCGCGATTGACCGTCAGCACTCCCGCGGTAAAGCCACCGCTCGTGAACGTCTCGACGAGCTGGTGGATGACGGCTCATTTGTCGAATTCGATCAGCTTCGCGTGCACCGCACCACCTCGTTCGGTATGGACGCCAAACACCCCGAAGGTGATGGTCTGGTTTCTGGCTACGGGACCATCGATGGACGTCTGGTGGCCGTTTACGCTCAGGATTTCACCGTGTTCGGTGGGTCCCTGTCGAAGGTCAACGGGGAAAAGATCGTCAAAGTCCAGCAATTCGCTGCCCGTAATGGGTGTCCTATCATCGGGATCAACGACGGGGGCGGAGCACGCATTCAAGAAGGCGTGGACTCCCTCGCGATGTTCGCAGACATCTTCCGCAATAATGTGTTGGCTTCGGGGGTGATTCCGCAGATCTCGATCATTATGGGACCGGCTGCTGGCGGTGCCGCCTACTCCCCGGCCCTGACCGATTTTGTGGTCATGGTGGATCAGACCTCGCACATGTTCATCACCGGTCCCGATGTCATCAAGGCCGTGACCGGTGAAGACATTGATATGGAAACTCTTGGTGGCGCTCGTAGTCACAATGAGCGAACCGGGACCGCGGCCTATCTGGCCGAGGATGAAGCCGATGCTTTCGACTGGGTGCGGGAACTGCTGGACTACCTGCCAGCGCACAACTACTCCGATGGTCAGATCTTCGATGTCGACCCCGATCTGGCGACCACCGAAGCCGACCTGTCCCTGAACACTATCGTGCCCGACTCGGCGAACCAGCCCTACAATATGCTCGACGTGGTGGCCACGCTGGTTGATGACGGGGCCTTTTTAGAAGTCCAGCAACTTTATGCTCCCTCCGTGATTGTCGGGTTCGGCCGGATGGATGGGCGTTCGGTGGGCGTGGTGGCCAACCAACCAATGCAATTTGCTGGCACCCTGGATATCGCTGCTTCAGAGAAGGCGGCACGCTTCGTGCGTTTTTGCGATGCTTTCAACATTCCGATTGTCACCCTGGTGGATGTGCCCGGTTTCTTGCCCGGCACCGATCAGGAGTTCAACGGCATCATTCGGCGTGGCGCGAAGCTGATTTATGCCTATGCCGAGGCTACGGTCCCGAAGATCACCGTGATCACTCGGAAGGCTTACGGGGGCGCTTATATTGTGATGGGCTCGAAGAAGCTCGGTGCAGACCTCAACCTGGCCTGGCCCACCGCCCAGATCGGTGTTATGGGTGCCCAGGGTGCGGTTAATATTCTCTACCGTCGCGAGTTGGCCAAGGTCGCTGACGAGGGCGGAGACGTCGAGACCCGTCGCCAGGAATTGATTGAGGACTACGAGGCCGAGTTGCTCAACCCCTATCAGGCAGCAGAGTCCGGTTACGTTGACGCCGTGATCGCGCCTTCAGAAACGCGCGCCGAAATTGTCAAGGCCATTCGCGCCACGGTCAATAAGCGTGAGTCGCGCCCGTACCGCAAGCACGGCAATATTCCACTGTAAACCCAAGACCACACCGGCCGAGATATGGGAGGAACCTGGATGAGCGTTGAGGAACACCACGATCCCACCGGGATGATCGTGCGTGGTGGCAATCTCACCGCCGAAGACATCGCTGCAGCCACGGCCGTAGTGGGTATCGTAGCCATGGCGCAGCCTGAAACGGCCGAAGACCGAGAAAAGGCCCGTGCCCGTCGTTTTTCGCACCGTCGCCGGGTCTCGACCTGGAACCGTGACGTCACGGCACACTGGCGTATCTCCGCTGGGGAAGACTAATGGCGCGATCTCAGCACCCTGAGATTATTCTGGCCTCCGGCTCCTCAGCCCGAGCCCAAGTACTCGCTCGGGCCGCTCTTCCCTTCACCCAACGTGTGTCCGATATCGATGAACCGGCATTGGTGGCCTCTCAAAACCGCGAACTCACCCCGGTTGAGATTCCCGAGTTGCTTGCCCAGGCCAAGGGCAGGGCAGTCGCTACCGAGGTAGCTCAGGAGATAACCTCCCCAACACTGATTTTGGCGGCCGATTCAGTCTTTGAATTCAACTCCAGCGTTTACGGCAAACCCCATGAACCCGAGATCGCCATCGAGCGCTGGCGGGCCCAACAAGGACAGTCCGGTACCCTGCACACCGGACACTGGCTGGGGCTCCTCCACCCTGAAAAACCCGGTGCACTCAAGCAACAAGTGGTCACCGACTCTGCTGAGGTGGAGTTCGCAGCAGTGGACGAGCAAACGATCCTCGACTACGTGGCCACCGGCGAACCGCTAGGGTGTGCCGGTGGATTTACCCTCGAAGCCCGGGGCGCATCGCTGATCCAGTCCGTGCAGGGTGATCCCAATACCGTCTTGGGGCTCAGCCTGCGTGTGGTGCGCGAGTCACTTCAAGCCTGGGGATACCGGCTCTCCGATTGGTGGGACTGACATCACACCGCTGAAGGAACTCGAAGCATTTTTGTAGACTTCCTCCAAGGGATTCTGCCAATCTGCCAAGAATTTCACGTCAAATTGTAGAATGCCCACCGTGAGGTCCTAGGATTCTTCAAGGGACTGTGGTGGAATATTCTCCTGGCCGTTTGCCGACGTCCCTCGCCAAGTTTTCGTCATTATTGAGGAGCCTGTGCCTGTATGACCGCTCAACGCGCTAGCACCGAGCTGCTGCTCAAGCCGTTTTCTAAGGTCCTAATTGCCAATCGCGGTGAAATCGCTGTTCGCGTGATCCGCGCAGCCCACGACGAAGGCCTCGACGCGGTCGCAGTTTATGCAGGCCCGGATCGAGACTCGATGCATGTGCGTATGGCCGATGAAGCCTACTCTTTGGAGGGCGACACAGCTGCCGAGACGTACCTGCGCATCGACAAAATCATTCGTGTAGCCCAAGAGTCCGGAGCCGATGCCGTTCATCCCGGGTACGGCTTTTTGGCTGAAAACGCTGACTTTGCCCGCGCCGTTTTAGAGGCCGGCCTTGTCTGGATTGGCCCCTCTCCCTCAGCCATTGACTCCCTGGGCGATAAGGTCGCAGCACGACAGATCGCTCAGAAGGTCGGAGCTCCACTCGCCCCAGGAACTCAAGATCCGGTGGAATCCGCCGACGAGGTTCTCGCCTTCGCCGATGAGCACGGCCTGCCCTTGGCCATCAAGGCCGCCTACGGGGGAGGTGGTCGGGGCATTAAGGTCGCCCGCGAGCGCGCAGATATTCCCGAGCTGTTTGAATCGGCCGTGCGGGAAGCCACCGCCGCGTTTGGTCGTGGTGAGTGTTTTGTGGAGCGCTTCTTGGAGGCACCGCGCCACGTTGAGACCCAGTGCATCGCAGATTCCTTCGGCCATGTTGCCGTGGTCTCAACCCGCGACTGCTCGTTGCAACGGCGGAACCAGAAGCTGGTGGAAGAAGCACCCGCACCGTTTTTGACCGATGAGCAGAACCAGCGTCTCTACGATGCCTCGGTCGCACTATTGCACGAAGCCAACTACGTCGGCGCTGGTACCTGTGAGTTTTTGGTTGGCCAAGACGGCACGATCTCGTTTTTGGAGGTCAATACCCGACTGCAGGTCGAACACTGTGTCTCCGAAGAAGTCACGGGCCTGGATTTGGTCCGCGAACAATTCCGCGTGGCCCGCGGTGAGCAACTTGGTTACCAGCACCCGACCAATCGTGGCCACTCCTTCGAGTTCCGAATCAATGGCGAGGACGCCGGTCGAAACTTTATGCCAGCACCGGGTACCCTGACCCGGTTGCGTCTGCCCGGTGGCCCCGGAGTGCGCATCGACACCGGGGTGGAAGAAGGCGAGACCATCTCGGGCGCGTTCGATTCTATGGTGGCCAAACTCATCGTCACCGGCGCAACGCGTCGTGAGGCCCTGGAACGCTCCTACCGCGCCCTGACTGAGATGCAGATCGTGGGAATGCCAACGGTACTCCCCTTCCATCGTTTCGTCGTCCGCGATCCGGCCTTCGCCCCGGAGCTCAACGAGCCTGACGCTCGGTCCTTCGATGTCCACACCCGTTGGATCGAAACCGAGTTCAATAACACCATCACCCCTTACGATGGCCCCACCGCTCTCGAGACCGAGGCGACCGAACGTCGTAGCGTCACCATCGAGGTCAACACCAAGCGTGTCGAAGTCACGCTACCGGAAACCATGCCGGGGTTGCCCTCGGTGCAACAATCGGGCGGTCGAGCGACCGGCAAGCCTCGTCGCAGTTTGCGTAAAGCCGCCGGAGCGACCGGACCGAAGAAAGCCTCTGGCGATGACTTAACCTCCCCGATGCAGGGCACGCTGGTCAAAATCGCCGTCGCCGAAGGCGAGCACGTCTCTGAAGGAGATCTGATCGTGGTACTGGAAGCGATGAAGATGGAACAGCCCATCACCGCCCACAAGTCCGGCACCGTGACTTCCTTGACAGTAGCCCAGGGGGAAACCATCGCCGCCGGTGGCATTCTGGCCACCATCTCCGATTCCTAAAAATCCCGCCACCATCTCGTCTTTTATAGCCTCAACCGGGGTGACCCTCTCACAGAATCTCAAAATGTGAGACGATCACCTCGGTTTTTGCTGTTTCTGCAGCGTTGACTTCAGCGCGGTAGTAGCCTGAAAAAGTTCCAAATTCGCTTATTCACTGACTACCTGTTGAGGAGCATCATGGCAGGACAGCCTATGCCTGGTGTCACTGACGAAATCACGTCAGATTCTTATGACCACACCGCTACAGAACTCGGTGTCCCGCGCTGGCGGATTATTATCGCCTCCCTGGTGGGTACCTCCATTGAGTTCTACGACTTCTATATCTATGCCACCGCCGCGGTGTCGGTGTTCCCGCTCATCTTCTTCGCTGAAGGCGACGAGTCGGCCGCACTACTGGCCTCGATGGCGACCTTTGGTGCTGCTTTCGTGGCCCGGCCGATCGGTTCGATCATTTTCGGCCACATGGGCGACCGCATCGGACGCAAAGCCACGTTGATCGGCGCCTTGCTCACCATGGGCATTGCCACGTTCTTGATTGGTCTGTTGCCTACATACCACCAGATTGGGATCTGGGCGCCGGCGATGCTGACCATTCTGCGCTTCTGCCAGGGACTCGGCCTGGGCGGTGAATGGTCCGGGGCCGCCTTGCTCGCGACCGAAACCGCCCAAAAGGGCAAGCGTGCTGGGGCGGCCATGTGGCCACAACTGGGTGCTCCAATTGGGTTCTTGCTGGCCAATGGCTTTTTCTTGGTCCTGACTGTTGCGGTCGGCTACAACTCGGTGGAACACGGTGTCGATCACGTGTTCATCGACTGGGTCTGGCGGCTTCCCTTCCTGCTCTCGGCCGTGATGGTCATCATCGGCTTGTGGATCCGCGTCAGCCTGGAAGAAACCCCGGTTTTCCAGCGCGTCATTGCCCAGGACAAACGGGCCAAGGCTCCCCTGGGTCAGGTCTTCAAGCGCAACTGGTGGGAGTTACTTCTGGGAACGTTCATCATGTACGCCACCTACGTGATGTTCTATTTGATGACCACCTGGATCCTCTCTTATGCCATTGGGAGCCCCAAGCAGGGGCAGGGTCTGGGCGAAAACTACTCGGAGTTTTTGGTCTTGCAACTGATCGGCATTGTCTTTTTCGCGCTGTTCATTCCGGTCGCGGGATACCTCGCCGATAGATTCGGCCGCAGACCCACCCTGATCGTCATCACGGTGCTGATGGTGCTATTCGGGATGACCTTTGGCCCCTGGCTGTCACCGCATTCAGTGCTCCACGACGATGGATCGCTGAAGGTCTGGCAGATGGCTGCCTTCTTAATCGTCGGCATGATGCTGATGGGCTTGACCTTTGGGCCCATGTCGGCGGTACTTCCGGAACTGTTCCCCACCGAAACCCGCTACACCGGTTCGGGCGTTGCCTATAACGTCTCCTCGATCCTCGGCGCCGCCCTGACCCCTTTTATTGCCACCGCTCTGGTGCAAAATATGTCAGTGGCCTGGGTCGGCTATTATCTCTCGATCGCTTCAGCGATCTCACTGGTGGCCCTCGTTGTGGCCCCGGAAACCAAGTACCGCTCGCTGTATGACTTCACTGTCGACGAAGTCCAGCGCACCTGAGGCTAACCCGACATACGGTTCAGGGCTGTCAGGACTCATCGCGATCCTGACAGCCCTGAATCTCTTTAAAGGCCTTGGGCGAGCATTCTGGTGTATTTAGACGTCTTCGGGGACCGGGTTCAAATCACTGCTACGCACGTGCAACAGTCGGGCAGCCTCGGCCAGGGAGCCCGACAGTGAGGGGTAGACGGTAAAGGTATTGGCCAGATCATCGACCTGCAGTCGTTTGGCCACCGCCAACGAGATCGGGTAGATCAGCTCCGAGGCACGGGGAGCCACCACGATGCCACCGACCACACTATTGGAGCCTTTGCGCGCAAAGAGTTTGACGAAACCGTGCTCGACGTTCATCATCTTGGCCCGCGGGTTCGTGGTCAGATCCAGGATCACCTCGTCATACTGATACTTGGTACGATCGGCCTGCTGGGCAGCCACACCGACGGTGGCAATCTCCGGAGAGGTGAAAATATTAGACGAGACCCGGAACGGGTTGAAGGGCTTAACCTCATCACCGATAAGGTGGTTGACCGCGATCCGGCCCTGCATCGCCGCCACGGAGGCCAACGCCAGCCGACCGGTGCAGTCCCCGGCAGCGTAGATGCCTTCCACGGAGGTGCGCGAGACCGCATCAACCCGAATGTGTCCAGATTCAGTGGTGGCCACCCCGACCTCGTCCAGTCCCAGGTGCTGGGTGTTGGGGATCCCGCCAACCGCCAACAGACAGTGGGAGCCCTCCAGCACCTCGCCGGTGGACAACTCGACCGCAACCCCGTGCTCGGTGCGGGTCACGGCATTGGCGCGGGTTCGGGATACGACGTTGACACCGTTTTCTATAAAGACGTTTTCCAGCACTCGCGCCGCATCAGGGTCTTCATTGGGCAACACCTGGTCACGTGAGGATACCAGCGATACCTTCGCGCCCAGCAGGTTATAAGCCGAGGCGAATTCCGCACCGGTGACACCCGAGCCGACCACAATCATGTGTTCGGGCAGTTCACGGAGTCGGTAGAGTTGCTTCCAGTTGAAAATGCGCTCCCCGTCGGGCTGGGCGGTTGGGAGTTCTCGAGGTGAGGCCCCGGTGGCGATGAGCACCGCATCGGAAGTGATGGTTTCGGTTTTGCCCGAGATGGTTTCCACTTCCAGCACGCGAGGCTCCCGGAAGCGAGCCTGACCGATGACAATCCTGACGCCGGCCTTCTGTAACTTATGGCGGATATCTTCGGACTGTTCCGAGGCCAGCTGGATAATACGCTGGTCCACCTCGTTGAGGTTGGAGAACACTGCGTTCGAATCCAGCTCAATACCCAGACTGGTCGATTTCATCACGCGCCGACGGCCGTCGGCTGCCGCGATCAGCGTCTTCGACGGCACCACGTCGGTCAGCACCGCTGACCCGCCGATACCGTCACGTTCGACAATGGTGACCTCGGATCCTTGGTTAGCAGCCACCAGCGCTGCTTCGTAGCCTCCGGGTCCGGCACCGATAATGGTCAATGAGGGGTGAGGAATCAATGCTGAAGAAGACACAAGTCCTATTCTGTCGTACAAACCTTGCCAAGGCTCACAGATGTAGTGCAGATGACAGCTGAACCTCACAGCTAGGCTGGCTGGTGCCGTTCTCGCTAGGATGACAGACGTGACTGACAATGACATTTCTGAGCCTATTGCGGAGTCCATGGGGCTGTCCGGGGACCATCCGGGGTTCGAGCTAGCCCGCCAAGCCGGGCGCTATATCGCCGAGACGACCGGAGTAGCACAGCACCGCATCGCGGTCGTACTGGGCTCTGGCTGGTCCGGGGCGACCGATCTGCTCGGTGACCGTCAGACCGAATTGCCCACCGGTGATATTCCGGGTTTCACTTCTGCGTCTGTGGCCGGACACGGCTCCACCGTGTCTTCCATTGCCCGGAGCTCCGCCGAGGGTACGGTCACTGACCACGTGCTGGTGTTCGGATCTCGCACCCATTACTACGAACACCGCGATGTGAACGCGGTAGCACACACGGTGCGTACCGCTGCCGCTACCGGAGCTGAGCTGGTGGTGCTCACCAACGGATCTGGCAGCGTCAACGAGGCGTTACCGCCCGGAGAACCGGTGCTGATCAGCGACCATCTAAACCTCACCGGCGCTACTCCCCTCCTGGGCCCGGAGTTCGTTGATCTCACCGATCTGTACTCGCCTCGCATCCGTGAGATCGCCCGCAGCGTGGATCCCTCCTTGCCACAGGGAGTTTATGTCCAGTTCCCCGGCCCGCAGTACGAAACTCCCGCCGAGGTACGCATGGCCAAGCTCCTCGGTGGAGACCTGGTGGGTATGTCGACTGCATTAGACGCCATTGCAGCCCGGCATGCCGGGCTTGAAGTCTTCGGGATGTCATTGGTAACCAACCAGGCTGCCGGCATCAGCCAGCACCCGCTCTCCCATCACGAAGTGATCGAGGCCGGCCGTGCCGCCCAGACACGCATTTCCCACTTACTCGCCTCGATCATCGACAAGCTATGACCACACATAACCCCGTTGACCCCGACCAACTCGTTCGCCTGGTCGAGGATTGGTGCCAGATCGACCCCGACCCGCGACACCACGAGATCCTGCACGAAGAACTCAACCGCCACGACTATGCCACCCTGGCCGACCGTTTTGCCGGGCCCCTTCGTTTCGGCACCGCTGGTCTGCGGGCTGCCGAAGGTCCGGGCCTGAACCGTATGAACCGTGTCGTCGTCCGGCGTAGCGCAGCCGGCATCAGCGATTGGGCACAATCCCGGCTGACCGAGGACTCTCGCCCGCCGCGGGTGGTGATCGGTTTCGACGCCCGCTACGGCTCGTTGAGCTTTGCCGAAGATTCTGCAGCCGTGTTCCAAGCCGCTGGGTGCCAAACCTACCTTTTCAGAACGTGGTGTCCCACCCCGCTGCTCGCCTTCGCCGTCCGGGAGCTCGCCGCCGATGTGGGCATTATGGTCACCGCCAGCCACAACCCGGCCACCGATAACGGCTATAAGGTCTACCTCGGCGGACGGCTCAGTGACCAATGGGGCACCGGAGCCCAGATCATTGCCCCAATCGATACCGAGATCGCCGAGCGCATCAACCACTGGCACACTGCCGACCAGATCCCGGTCATGCAAGCCGATGGCGTGGAGTCTCTGGACGTCGACGAGGTGGCCCAACGCTACCGGCTCGCGCTCGCCGACTCGTTGCAACCGCGGTCTCCACTCACGGAATTCACCGCAGACCAAGCCATCGGGGCTCGGGCGTCACTGCGGGTGGTGTATACGCCGATGCACGGGGTGGGCGGGGTGGTGTTCCCGGAGATGATGCGCCGTTTCGGGTACGGGCCACTCCGGCCAGTAGCCGAACAGATCGATCCCGACCCCGACTTCCCCACGGTGGTCTTCCCCAATCCGGAAGAACACGGTGCCCTGGATCTGGCGCTGAGCACCGCCAATCGGGAACCCGCGACCGATCTGATCATCGCCCACGATCCCGACGCGGACCGACTGGCCGTTGCCATCCCGAGCCCCAGTTCCCCGAACGGCACTTGGCAACGACTCTCCGGCAATGATCTCGGTTTAATCCTCGGGTCGTTGTTCTTAGCTCGCTCAGGCTCCCACGCGACAACCACCAACCCGCCGGTGCTGGCCCGCTCGGTGGTCTCCAGCCCCGCGTTAGCCCGGCTGGCCGACCACTACCCGGGGGCTGAATGCATTCCAACACTGACCGGTTTCAAATGGATCTCGCGCGTGCCCGATCTGAGCTTCGGTTTCGAAGAAGCCCTGGGCTACTGTGTTGCGCCCGAGGTGGTCCGCGATAAAGACGGACTCAGCGCCGGGCTGTTAATCTGCGAACTAGCCGCGGCACTGAAATCCCAAGGATCGAGCCTGTGGGAGTATCGTGAGCAGTTGCAGGCCCTCGTGGGGTCCGGGCTCAGTAGCCAGCTGTCGTTGCGGCTGGATGATCTCAGCGTGATCCCTCAGATCATGGCGCACCTGCGCCAGCACCCACCAGCCTCCTTAGCCGGTATCGGCCCCACCACGCTGGTTGACTACGCCGACCCGGCCACCGCCTCCGCCCAAGGATTACACCCCACCGAGTTGGTGTCCCTCAGCGCCGAAGCCGACCCCGCCCACCCCGAGGTTCCGGCTGCACACCTGTCGGTCCAGGTCCGTCCCTCCGGGACCGAACCGAAGCTGAAGTGCTATCTGGAAGTTCACCTGCCACCACAACGGGCCACCGAGACCCCCGACAAGACCGCTGCCGCCTCACGGCTTGCGGACCTGTTAGCACGGCTTGAAGCGGATGCCGAAACGTTTTTGACCCAACCCGTGAACCCCGAACGGTAAGCACCCAAACTATGACTGTTGTTGAATCCCCCACCGCCGCCCTGACCACCGAACAGATTGACACCCTCTCCACCGCCGAGTTGGCGGGGTTGATCGATCATACGTTGTTGACGGCCACCGCCACCGCCGAACACATTGCCGCCCTGTGTGACCAGGCTACCGCCCACCGCACCGCCTCGGTGTGCGTGAATCCATTCTGGGTCCCGACCGCGGTGACCCAGCTCGAGGACTCACCGGTCGCGGTGTGTAGCGTGGTCGGGTTTCCCTTGGGCGCCACCACGACCTGGGCGAAAGCCACCGAAGCTCAACAAGCTGTCGCTGCCGGGGCCACAGAGATCGATATGGTCATCAATCTGGGCGCGTTGCATGCCGGGGACGATCACACCGTCATCGCCGATATTGCCCAGGTGGTCGAGGCCACCAAGTCCATCAACGATTCTGCGCTGGTGAAAGTCATTGTCGAAATCGGGGCGCTGACCGGCCCCGACGGCAACCTCTCCACCAACCTGCTCACCCGGGCCTGCCAGGCCGCCGAGGAAGCCCACGCCGATTTTGTGAAAACCTCCACCGGATTCGGCTACGGTCCCGCCACCCGCCAAGCTGTCACCGTGATGCGGCAGGCAGTCTCCGACCGGCTGGGGGTGAAGGCCTCCGGTGGCATTAAAACCCGGCAATCCGCCCTGCAGATGCTTCATGCAGGGGCCAACCGGCTGGGCTGTTCCGCAACTCTTGCTATCCTAGAACGTAACTAGGCATTTTCGACTCGCACCCGCGCTTGGCTACAGAGGCTTCTGTAGCTGTGAAAGATGAGGTAGACCCGTGATTCGTAACGGCAAACCAACCGACCACTCTGGTCGCGGATTCGGCACCGGCAATATTATCCTGTTCGTCGTGGTGTTCGTACTCCTGCTGGGAACCATGTTCGCCCTGAGTTTCTGGGAGCACAGCACCGACTACGTCAACGCTGTGTGGCTCCCGGGCATCACCGCGCTGGTGCTGATGGTGATCACCTTCCTGATCCCCAAGGCCATTGTGGGTCGCTCCGATACGGTTGATCACGATCACATTCACGATCCCAAGAACCTTCGTCACGACCCCGAGCAGTACTAACCCCGCGCACCGTTCCGACGGTGGCGACCTTCGTTTTCAATGACTGCATGCCCGGGCCCATAACGGCCCGGGCTATTGTTTACCCACCGCCGTCTGACCCCCACCATGATGACAACAGCACCCCCGAACACCAACACCGCGACCGTGAAGCGACCGCGGATCGTCGGCGTCGATGCTCTGAGAGTGCTGTGCCTGATCGCGGTAATCTTCGGCCACACCTATGGTGCTACCATAGAGCACCGCGAGTTTTTGTCGATGTGGCGCATGCCGCTGTTCTTCGTGCTCTCCGGATATTTCTTGACCCCGGGAAAGTCACTGCGCGCGGAAACAAATACACGATTCACCACTCTTCTCGTCCCCTATTTTTGGTGGTCAGTCATCTGCTCGGTGGTGACCGTGATCTGGTGGTATCACGACCCCAAACATCTCACGGAGCTACTCATCATGGGCTGGTATGGCGGAGTCGACCAGACCATTATCTGGATGGCATTCTGGTTTCTGTCGGTGTTGACCGCCACCGTGCTGCTCTACCGGTGCCTGCAACATCTCCCAGCCTGGGTTCCCTGGGCCGTGGCACTGAGCGGACTCGTGCTGTCTGACATTCTCGACGACGAGCTCCTAGCGCGTACCCCATTCTCGGTGGGATTGTGTTTGCCGGTCTTGTTCTACATCCTCTGCGGACGTGCCTTGCACATGCTGGTGCACACCCGCTTGCAAGCAACCATCGGCACTGAGCGCCCAAGTACGCCCTATGCGCTGATCGGGTCGGGCCTGGTCGTCGCCGGCTTCATCGCCACCGCCCTAGGGGTCCCCACCCATTCCATCCAGTCCTCAGACTTCGGTTTGTTTCTGGTCACCCCGCTTACCGGGATCACCATCTCTGCCGGTTTCATCTTGCTCAGCGCCACCTGGGGAGACCGTCTCATCCGAGCTATACCGCCCATGCGCCACTGGGTATATCAGCTCGCCCGTGCCGGAACCGTTGTCGTGCTCCTGCACGGGATCGTGCTGTTGCAACTAGACCGCTGGGACCTGGGCAACCTCCACCTGCGTTTCCTGCTGACTGTGGTGATCTGTTTCGCTGTCGGAACTCTGCTGTGCCGCCTGGCACCCCGCTACCGGTGGGCCCGTCTGTTGACCGGAATGCGCACACCGAAGACCTCGTCACCGAGGTCTTCGGTTAGCTAGACTGGGACGGACACCAGCCAGCCGATCAGCCAACAGCTGTTCCACGACCGAGAAGAGAAGCCCCTTCAGCGCACCATGGCCACTCCCACCTACCCCGCCGGTGACGTCGCCACTCGGCGCCATCTCACCGGGACCATCGGTCGCAATGTGGGGATCGACCTGTTAAGAATCGTCTCGATCGTCGCGGTGGTCGTCGGACACATCTACGGGGATGCTTTCACCTTCAAAAGTTATCTGGAAATCTGGCGGATGCCGCTGTTCTTCTTCCTGTCCGGTTTCTTCTTCACCCCCGGCCGGCCCTTCACCACCGAACTGAAAAACCGGTGGCTCACTCTGGGCGTGCCCTATTTGATCTGGGCGGTGCTGATGTCGGTCGTGGCATGGCTGTTCAACGACACCTGGGAAGAATTCCTCGAAGCACTCTTCTACGGCTGGTACGGCGGGTCGCAGCAAGACCCGCCGTGGTGGGCCTTCTGGTTTATCTCGGTGCTCTTTTTTGCCGTACTTATCCGTCGGTTCCTCGAACGATTCCCCGCCTGGGTGGCCTGGACGGTGGCCATCCTGGGCTTTGTCGCCGCTGCGGTCTTGCCCGAGGACTACCAGTTGGGCGTGATCTTGCCCTTGGGCATCGGACTCGCTATACCGTGTATGTTCTACATCCTGTGCGGTGAAGCCTTCCGCTATCACATCCTGCCGCGACTCAGCGATTTTCCGGGGATCAAAGCCAAATCAACGACCACGCCCTTCGACTCCACCACGCTGGGTTTCCTCGGTCTTGGCCTCGTGCTGATCGGCATGGCCGCGGTGCTGATGGGTGTGCCACCGCACAACATCAAATTCGCTGGATTCGGTCTGTTCCTGGTGACCCCGGTGGTCGGGGTGCTGATGGTCTGTGGCATGGTGATGATCTTCGGCACCTGGGTCAACGCTCTGGTCCAACCCGCCCGCCCGGTGATACAGCAACTAGTCCGAACCGGGACCGTGGTGGTGCTGGCCCATGGCTGGCTGATCATGGAGTTCGCCCGGCTGGGTGTCGATAACCTGCATCAGCGCTTTATCCTCACCGTACTTACCAGCTGGGCACTCGGCTTGCTGATCATCTATTCACCACTGTCCCGCCCCTTAGCTGGGGTTCCGATGAAACCTTTCTGGCGTCGCATCCTCCAGCGTGGCGAGTGCCAACACTAATTACCCTCAGTCACACCGGACTCCTGCGATGATCCACCTTCTTCCGGTGAGTTCTTGGCCACCTGAGGGAAGATATTGCGCACCAGCTCACTGGCCCACTGCAACAGTGGTTGGTCGGTGAGGTCCTTACCGACCACCGTCTGAGCGTCCTTGGGCCGGGGCACCATTACGGCTTTCAAAGCCGGTTTGAGACTCGAACCTGGATACATCCTGTTCAGGCGCATCACACGTGACTCGGGGAGCTCTTCCACAGGCCCGAACTTGATGTTCCTGCCCATCGACATGATCTCGGAGATCCCGTGTCCACGCGCGACATTGCGCAATCGAGCCACCGCGACCAAGTTCTCAGCCGGTTCTGGTAGGTCCCCGTAGCGGTCCTTGAGTTCGTCGATCACCGCCTCGATAGCCTGGTCATCGTGGGCCTGGGCCAGGTTTCGATACGCCTCCAAACGTAGCCGTTCGCCGGGGACATAATCATGCGGCAGGTGCGCGTTGACCGGTAGCTCGACCTTGACCTCCACCGGCGAAGGATCGTCTTCGCCCTTGAAATCGGCCACAGCTTCCCCGACCATGCGGATATAGAGGTCGAATCCCACCCCGGCGATGTGGCCGGACTGTTCCCCACCCAACAGGTTGCCGGCCCCACGAATTTCCAGGTCTTTCTGGGCCAGCTTCAGACCCGATCCCAACTCGTTATGGGTGGCCACCGCCCGCAGTCGTTCCAGGGCAGTCTCGGTCAGTGGTTTATGTGGATCGTAGAGGAAATAAGCGTAGGCCCGCTCTCGACCACGTCCCACGCGTCCGCGCAACTGGTGCAGCTGGGAGAGCCCGTAGCGGTGGGCATCTTCAATGATCAACGTGTTGGCGTTGGCAATGTCGAGCCCGGTTTCAATGATGGTGGTCGAGACCAGCACGTCGAACTCTTTCTCCCAGAATTTAACCATGATCTCTTCCAAGGTGGACTCAGCCATTTTGCCGTGAGCCACCGCGACGCGCGCTTCGGGCACCAGCTGCTGAATGTGGGCGGCTACCTTATTGATCGAGGTGACCCGGTTGTGGACATAGAAAACCTGCCCTTCGCGCATCATCTCCCGCCGTATCGCGGCAATCACCTGTTGGTCGGTATAGGGACCGACCGTGGTCAGCACCGGGTGGCGTTCCTCCGGGGCGGTGGCCAGCGTCGAAGTTTCCCGAATCCCGGTCATCGACATCTCCAGGGTGCGCGGGATCGGGGTCGCCGACATGGCCAACACATCGACATTGGTGCGAAGTTTCTTCAGCTGTTCCTTGTGTTCCACGCCGAAGCGCTGTTCCTCATCGACAATCACCAGGCCGAGATCTTTGAACTGCACCTGGTCGGCCAACAGCCGGTGAGTACCGATCACCACATCGACGCTCCCGTCGGCGACACCGTTGATGGTGTCTCTAGCCTGTTTGCCGGTTTGAAAACGTGAAAGAGGCCGGACGGTGATGGGAAAGCCGGCGAAACGCTCGGTAAAGGTTTCATGGTGTTGGCGAGCCAACAGCGTGGTGGGCACCAGCACCGCCACCTGTTTGCCGTCTTGAACCGCCTTGAACGCTGCGCGAACGGCGACCTCGGTTTTGCCGAAGCCTACATCCCCGGAAATCAGCCGGTCCATCGGAACCTGCGACTGCATATCGTGCTTGACTTCATCGATTGCAGTCAGCTGGTCGGGCGTTTCGATAAAGGGGAAGGATTCTTCGAGTTCTCTCTGCCACGGCGTATCGGCCGAGAACGAGTACCCTCGAGAGGCCATGCGTGCCGAGTAGAGCCGGATCAGCTCATTGGCGATTTCGCGGGTCGCCCGCCGGGCTTTGGACTTCGTCTGAGCCCAGTCAGAGCCGCCCATTTTCGACAAGCTGGGAGTCTCTCCTCCCACGTACTGCGAGACTTGGTCCAGCTGGTCGGTGGGCACAAACAGCCGATCTCCGGGAGCACCGCGTTTGGAGGGAGCGTATTCCAACACCAGGTATTCCCGATAACCATCTTGGGCGGCAACTCCAGATGGTGCCGTGGAGACTTTGCGACGTTGTAGTTCAATGAATTTGGCAATGCCGTGCTGAGCGTGAACAACGTAGTCGCCTTCGCGCAGTTCGAGAGGATCGACCGCGTTGCGCTTTTTCCGGGCGAGAGAACGACGTTTGCCGCGTTCGGATCCGGCAATCGCACGACGTCCAAATAAGTCACGTTCAGATACCACCGCGATTTTTTCTGCTTCCGCCACGAAACCGGCGTTAATAGCTGCTGGCGTGATCTGAACTTGGCCGGGCAATTCTGCGGCCACTTCCTCGACCACCGAGGCGCTCATACCGGCTTGGACAAGCAACTCGGCCACGCGCCGAGCCGAACCGGAGCTGTCGGTGGCCACCGCGACAGTGAAGTCCTGAGATATCCGGGTGCGCATATGCTCTAGCATGGCCTCCACGTCTCCGGAGAATTCTGCAGAGGGCCGGAACCCGGTCCGGTAGCTCTGCTCATCAGCGATTAAATCGGGGTCAGCACCCAACACAGCGAATTGCCACCAGCCCTGATGATTCTCCAGCGCCTTGGCCCGGGTCTCCGCTAGCGTGGCGAATCCCCCAAACTGAGACTGTTCGGTTTGAGAGGTATCCAGCGGTGCTGCCACCCCGTCGGCAGCAGCCGCCCAGGCTGCCTGCAGGAATTCTTCGTTGGTGGCCAACAGGTCCTCGGCCCGGGCTCGAATTTTCTCCGGTTCAATCAGCAGGCTCAACGATCCAGCCGGCAACAGGTCTAGGAAGTCAACCATCTCGGTCACCAACGGCGCCAGCGATTCCATGCCCTCGGTGGCCTGGCCTTGCGAGATGCGTTCCAGCATATCGACGGCTTGCGGCATGGAGGCTTGTAGCGCACGGGCTTTTTCGCGCACGGCGTCGGTGAGCAACAGTTCTCGGCACGGTGGCGCATACACACTGGTGGGGGTGGCCGAGCCGTCATTACTGGTGTCTTCCAAGGAGCGCTGGTCTGCCACCGAGAACCAGCGGATTTCCTCGACTTCATCGCCGAAGAACTCGATGCGTTGTGGGTGGTCTTCGGTGGGTGGGAAGACGTCAATGATCCCACCACGTACCGCAAATTCACCGCGCTTGGTAACCATATCCACCCGAGAGTAGGCGGCATGAGCCAACGCAGCGACCACGGACTCAAACTCGTAGAATTCACCGGTGTTGATCACCACCGGCGTTAAGTCGCCGAGTCCTTTGACCACCGGTTGCAGGATCGAACGGATCGGGGCGAAGAGCACTTTCAGCGGGGCCTGCCCGGCATCCTGTGGGTGAGCCAGGCGGCGCAAGATCGCCAGCCGTTCACCGACCGTATCCGAACGTGGCGAGAGTCGCTCATGAGGCAACGTCTCCCAGGAGGGAAACAACCCGACAGTGTCAGCATCCATCCACGAGGTCACGGCTGAGCGTAGTTCCTCGGCCTCACGGTGGGTAGCGGTCATCACCAGCACCACCGGGTGCACTGGGGTGTCGCCGTTGCGTTGAGTCGCGAGGTCACTCACGGCGCCTGAAATCAACGCGGTGGCCGCAGGTCGGGCCCCGTCAGGCAGGTGGAGTCCCAGGTCTGGGGTGGGCTCGTCGTGGGCGGCCAAGCTCGATAACGCTGTGGCTAATCCGCGATCTTCAGACAGCGCGGGCAACAGCGGTGCTAAGGGTGAATGCTCGGACACGGGATGGTCTTCCTTCAGCGTGGTTAAATGGGTTCAGCGCCATCATTGTGGCGCCCAGATTTAGACTACCCGGTTCACCTTTCCTCACGCCGTGAGTGAACCAAAAGTCTCCTGCGGAGAGGACCAGCACCGATCATGGCTTTTGCGGAAAACATCACCGTGCATCACCCCGTAGCACACGTCTTTCAGGCGCTGACCTCACACGATTTTCATCGACACGCCACCGAGCAGATCGGGGCGACCCTCACCGAGTTTCAGGTGGCTGACGGCGATGTGACGGGCCGGTGAAGGTGACGATGATTCCTCATCTCTCCGGCGAGGCCATCCAGCATAAGGTCCCGCATGCGCTGCGAAGCTTGGTCACAGACGGTGTGGAAATTCGGCAGGAAGTGGTCTGGTCTAGACCAGCTGAAAACGACTCGCGGACAGCATTGCTGAGGATTCTCATCCCCATCGCCCGTGCTGAAAGCACCGTCACCCAGACCCTGTCAGCAACCAGTACCAGCGACACGGATTATGCGGTTGAAGGAAATCTACAGTGCCATATCCCGTTCATCGGGTCCGCACTGGTTTCCACGCTCGAGCCCCAGGTGTCAAAGGTTATCGCCACACAAGCACGCGCCATCGATGCGTGGTTGGCCGAGCACTAGCTCAGCGGTCTGGTCGTTCGTCCGTGGCGGTTTGATCGATCTTGGCCAGGACGTGGTCCACCAACGCTTCCCGCTGGGATTCGCTGAGCCGATCCTCGTGGACGTAGTCGTGGAGCCACAGCCCGTCGGCCATTAACAACACGAGGAAACGCTCGAGCCCCAAAGTCCCGGCGCTGTCGATCTCCGCCGGGGAGGGGACCCAACGTTGATCCACCGCTTGCCAGATAGCGGCCAGTTCCGGGTTCGAGCGGGCATCAATTTCCAACAGGAGTTCGGTTTTGGTGGCACTGCGTCGCAGAGATACCACGACGGCGCGCAGGCGCTGGGACCCCGTGAGTTGCTCGGCGGGGCCACCCCCGGCTGCTTCGAGTTCGGCTTCCCACTGATCCGCCATATACTGATGCACCGCGCGCATCATTTCCTCGCGGGAGGGAAAATGGTAGATGATCCCGGATTTCGACAGCCCGGAGGATTGGGCCAACGCATCATAAGACACCGAATCCAGGCTTCCGGCCTCAATGAGGTCAATAGCGGTGCGGATGATTTTGGTTTTCTTACTCGGTCGCATCAGCTTCCTTCGGGTTGCCTCGGAAACACCAGGCGGTCACCAGGGCACCGATGAGGCCCACGGTCGCTACTATGCCCAAAATGCTGAGATAGGCCTGATCGTAGGCGGCAACGGCTTGCTCGCCATACATTGGGTGATCGACCCCGTGGTCCACGTCTGCGGCTACCGGTGCTGGGGCGTTCATGCTGTAGAGCAGGGGCATCACCGAGCCAAAAACGGCCACCGCAACCAAGGTGCCGAACTCGTAGGAAACCGCTTCCACAGAGGAGGCCATCCCCGCCTTGGACGGGGGTGCCGATCCTAGGATGGCAGTCGACGAGGCCGAGGTTGCCAGGCCACCACCTAGACCCACCAGGATCATACTGCCCAGGAACAAGGGCACCACATCGAGGGTGAACGTCCACATACTCACTCCCAGTCCCACCACGATAAGCAGGAACCCGCCGGTAATCAGCGGACGGAAACCGACCCTGTGGAGTACCGAGCCACCTAATAACGCGGTAGGAATTGCCGGCAGAGCCACGGCAGCGACCATTGCGCCGGCTTGCAAGGGGGTGAGACCGCCAGCGGTCTGGAACCGCTGGGTGGTCATAAGTTCCACGCCGGAAACCACCACCATGATCAACACCGCGGTCAGCGTGCCGCCGGTGAAGACTGGGTCACGGAAAATCGACAATTCCAACAGCGGGTGGGTGAGCAAGCGCTGGCGAAGCCAAAACAACACAAAACCAATCACGGCAATGACAAGAGCGACCGATAGCACCCAGGCATTCCGCTGAGGATTGGCTAGTTCTTTAATGCTCATCACGAACCCCGCCATAGCAAACATCATCAACAGCGATGACATCAGATCCCAATGCCGTTCTGGGTGTGCCACGTTCGGTGGGGCAACCGCGATGGTGGCAATCACCGTGATGATGACGATGGGGACGTTGAGCAAAAACACCGAGCCCCACCAGAAGAACTCCAGGAGTAAACCACCCAGCACCGGACCGGATGCGGCGCCCACGACCGCCACCGACCCCCAGATGGCCACTGCGACGTTGCGTTCTTTAACGTCACGGAATGTTAGCCGCACGAGTGCGAGACTCGCTGGCATCATGGTGGCAGCTCCCACGCCGAGGGTTGCCCGGGCGACAATTAGCGTCCAGGCGTTGGGCGAGAAGGCCGCCAGCAAGGAACCGGCACCGAAGATACTGACGCCCAGTAAGAACATGAGCCGATGACCGATTTTATCTCCGAGTGTGCCGGTGCCCAGTAACAGCCCTGATAGTACCAGGGGGTAGGCATTGATGATCCAGAGACCTTGCAGTTCACTGGTGCCGAGCTCATCGCGCAGTACCGGTAATGCGGTATAGAGGATCGAGTTATCAGCACCCACCAAAAATAGTGCGGCGGAGATGATGGCCAAAAAGGCCCAACGCTGACCGGGCGTTGAGGTTTCAGCTTGAAGACGAGTCATCACCCCCAAAACTCTACCAACCGTTCGGTACAGTTACTATCTCAGAGGTCCGTCACAGATGGTGAGATATCAAACAGTTCTCGGTCCTAGCAGACAGGTGGGCCCAAGGCTAGTGGAAACGGTTTTGTGTGGGAGTCAAGCCGTCAGTAATGAGACTTTCGACAGCATCAGCTGCTGTGGATACATGCAACGGTAGCACCTGGCGTTGAGTGGAATTGAAAGGCTTGAGCACGTAGCTGGATACGTCCATGGCTCCGGGGGGCCGTCCGATTCCGGCCCGAACGCGGTAATAGTTTTTATCGCCTACACACTGCGTGATGGATTTCAGTCCGTTATGACCGCCATCTCCCCCACCGCGTTTGATGCGCAGGCGATCGAAATCGATATCGAGCTCGTCGTGGACCACAATGAGCTGGTCCAGTGGCACTTTAAAGAAAGTGGTCAACGCTTTGACGGGACCACCAGAGAGATTCATGTAGGTAGCTGGTTTGGCCACCAGGACTTTCTCTCGAGTTCCTCCCAGCCGCAGGGTGGCCAACGCGTTCTGTGTTTTATGAGCCCGGAAGCTTCCGCCATAGCGGTCGACGAGCTCATCGGCCACCATGTGACCAATATTGTGCCGAGTGCTGTGGTATTTGTCACCGGGGTTGCCCAGTCCCACCACCAGCCATAGGCTGGTGGTGGACGCTGAGCTTCTGCCTAAACGCATCGGCACCATATATCTCCGTGACGAGACACTTAGTCGTCGCTGTTTTCAGAGCCCTGGCTGTTGGCCTCGTCGCCAGAAGCGGCCTCGTCGCCCTCAGTACCTGCTTCGGGCTCTTCACCCAGGTCCTGCTCGACGATCTCGTCGACGGTAGCGATTACAGCGTCATCTTCCAGTTGCAGCGAGGTGCCAGCCGGCAGCTGCACGTCGGAAGCCAGCACGTGGTTGCCGCCTTCGCGTCCTTCTACCGAGATGGTGACAGAATCCGGCAGGTCCAGCGCGTCGGCTTCGATCGGCAGGGAGGCTTCTTCCAAGAAGTAGGTGAAGCCAGGTGCCACTTCGCCTTCGACCTCAACGGGCACGTCAACAACCACCTTTTCACCGCGACGCACGATCAGCAGGTCAACGTGCTCGATCTTTTCTTTCAGCGGGTTGCGCTGAATATCCTTGGCCAGTGCCATGATCTCTTCACCGTCAGCGATGAGTTTCAGCAACTGGTTGGGGGTCCGCAAAGCCATGAAGGTGTCGTACTCAGGCATCAGAATGTGGCGCGGCTCTGAACCGTGACCGTAAATGACGGCCGGGATTTTGCCTTCGCGGCGCGCCTGGCGGGATGCACCCTTGCCAGTATCGGTGCGAAATTCGACATTGATGTTGACGGTATCAATCGCCATAATGAGTCCTCCTGTTAATACTCACGAGCTAGTGCTCATCACGACCAGGCAGGAACAAAGAGAATCTGTGATACGCCGAGCATGAAGACAGCTGGCAACGGTGATCTCATCAGCCTCGTCGATAACGGAGCAAGTCTGCTCCCTCGCCTGGGCAACTGTTGCATTCTAGCATGAGCGCACTGGCTTCGACCACTTCAACCTCGCCTGAGCGATGTGTTTAGATAGCAAGGAACGCCGGGACAGTCTCCGGCACGGCCTATCCAATCCGTGGTGAAGTGGTAAGGGGGTGTCGACTTATGCCCTTTGTACAATCAGTTCTGGCCCGCGCAATCGAGACCCCCGAGCGCATCGCCCTCGCCGATGACCAGGGTCAATACATTACCTATGGTGAGCTGCTGAGCTCATCCCGCACCACAGCGTCACGACTCCAGCAGGTGGCGCGGGAAACCCCGGACAGCCCTCACCAGGATCTTGCCGGTTACCCGGTCGTGGCGTTGTGTCTGCACGATGCGTTGACCACCGTACGTCTCTTTGCCGAGCTCAGCATGGGCCCGGTGGTGCTCAGCGTGCTGAATCCAAGGGACTGGCACGAGCAACTGTGGGGCAATATCTCCTCTGCCGGTATCACTGTGGTAGTCACCGATGACCAGACTTTCTCCCGGTATCTTCGTACCCACGGCTTTCCTGGAACGGTGCTCGGCCCGCAACTGCTGCTAGCACCAGACGTGGATCCCGTAGACACCACGGTTCTGCAGGATGCAGATCCCTATCTCGTGTTGTTTTCCTCGGGGACGACGGGCCAGCCCAAAGCATTTATCAAAACCCGGGGCGAGTACCGGGCCAATTACCGGGCCTCGCACCAACGACTCCAGGTAGCAGGTCACACAACACTGGCCCCCGGAACGTTGTCGTATAGCCTCATCCTCTACGCGGTGGTCGAGGCACTGGGCGCTGGTGAAACCTGCGTGGTGACCGGCCGGGCGCATTTTCGGCACATGACCGCAGCCTTCACCCACTGGCCGATCACCCGCGTCGTGGCGGCACCGGCCGTCTTGCTGGGCATTCTGGAGGCCGCCGGGAATCAGACCGAACGGCTAGGGAATCTTCAGGTACTGGTCACCGGAGGCTCGGCAGTCCCTCAAGCATTACGCGACCGGGTCGCGGAGAAGGTGCCACGCGCAAAACTGATCAACTACTTTGGCACCGGAGAAATCGGGTTCATTGCCGATTCCACACCGGATCCCTACGGGATCAGCTATTCCGACCGGTTACGTCTCTATGACCACGTCACTGCCCAGGTCCGAGACACCACCAACCGGGTCTTGGCCGAGAACTGTCTGGGGCAGCTGTGGTTTCGGGCCCCGTCGGCGTCTGCACGGTATCTCAATTCCCCTGCCCAACTCAGCGACGAATTCGGTTGGCGCACCGTGGGTGACTGGGGGACGGTGCAGGATCGGTGGATTCAGCTAGCTGGCCGTGGCGACGAGATCGTCACCACCGGGGCCAACACCATCAGCCTCGTCGAGGCCGATGACAGGCTGGCGCAAGCTCTTGGCCCCCTGGCCACGGGGGCAACAGCCACCGTCGGTTTGCCCGATCCACGTCTGGGCGTGATCATCGCCGGGGTGATCGAAACTCCACAGGCGCCCACAAAATCCGAATTGGTGGCGCTCGCCCGCGACAACATCCCGGAGCCCTTCCGACCACGGCGCTGGTACTCCATCGCCCGTTTCCCACGGACCAGCTCAGAGAAAATTCAACGCCAACGCCTCATCCAACTCATTGATGAGGGAAAGGCCCACCGGTTATGAGTATCCACCAGGTTGGCATCACCGGGATGGGCGCGGTGAGCGCAGCTGGGCACGGGACCGCTAGGCTCTGGCATTCTGTAACTGACGGGCACCATCTGTTCAGCCCCCTGCCGGAGTCTCTCGTACAGCAAACCGGTGTCCGCGTAGCTGCCACAGCTGAGCCGATCGATGCCACCGACATCTTTGACCCACCGTTATCGAACCGGGTGGATCAGGCTGTGGTGATGGCAATCTGTGCATCCGATCAGGCCCTGGGGTATTCCGGCACCCCCACATCCGATGAACCTTTTTTTGGCGGGGACATTATTGCCGCCAGCGCCAACGGACCGGTGACAACAATTCACCGCGCGGTCGAAGCCATCACCTCCGGCGTCTCGCGAGCGCCCGCGATCCCAGCGGTCCTAACGGCCTCCCCCGATACGGTGGCCACACTGGCCGCCCAACGCTATGGCAGTCATGGCGGGACCGAAGCGGTGAGTGCCACGTGCGCGTCCTCCACGATCGCGCTCGTGACCGCTTTGCGCCGGATACGCCACGGTTATGCCCGCCGCGTGCTGGTCATCGGTTATGAAGACGCGGTGAATCCGGTGAATCTGACCGGTAATGCATTGGTTGGGGCGCTGAGCAAGAATGCAAATCCGGATCAGATCTGCCGACCTTTCGATGCCGCACGCGATGGGTTCGTGATGGCTTCCGGCGCGGTGGCATTACTCCTGGAAGCCGACCCGGCCCGTCCCCTGGCGCTGTTGGCCGGAGGCGGGATGGGCCAGGATAGTTTTCATCCCACCGCGGCAGACCCCACCGGTCGCTGGGCCGGACAGACGATCGCTGATGCTCTAGCGGATGCCGGTCTCGAACCGTACCAGATCGGACAGATCAGCGCTCACGCTACCTCCACTCCCCGTGGGGATGCTGCCGAAGTAGCTGCTTTATCACGAATTTTTGGCGCGTGCCTTCCCGGTGTGCCGGTCACCGCACTCAAGTCGGTGACCGGTCACTTGATGGGCGGATCCGGTGCTTTGCAGGTGGCCATGGCGGTTGAGTCTATTTGTGCCGGGCTCATTCCGGGCACCCGGAATCTTCAGCACCCAGATTTTTCTGAGCAGATTCAGGTGGTGACATCCACACAACATTGGCAACCCTCGGCGGTGTTGGCTCCCAGCTTCGGTTTTGGTGGCCACAATGCTGCGGTGGTGATCACACCAGTCGAGAGTCAATCGCCCTAATTTCGGCGTTAGCGATCCGGGGGTGTGGCTCTCCAGTGAGTTGCTCGAGCATGACTCGAATCAGTGCCCCGTGACTAATAATGACCACCGGGGCATCACCGTAGCGGGTTTTAAGCTCTCGCAGTGCCCGCACCCCACGTCGCCCCGCCTCCGCACGTGGTTCACCACCGTCCATCAGAGCCTGACGTTGCTCATCGGACAATCCCCGTACATCCCGGCCTTCCGCACTGCCGTAGGATCGTTCAATCAGCCCAGGTTCGATGTGGACCTCGACTCCCCCGATCCGGGTGGCGATAATCTGTGCGGTTTCTTGTGCCCGAGACAGTGGCGAGCTAATCACCGCCGTGGGACGCAGATTTGCCAGTTCCTCAGCTGCCAAAACCGCTTGGGCGCGACCGGTGTCATTGAGCGGAATGTCGGTGCGTCCCTGCATCCGGCCGGCCTTATTCCAATCAGTTTGACCGTGGCGGACGAGATACCAGGTAGCACCTGGCTGAGGGCGGTCTTGGTCGTGCACGCAAGAGATCCTGTTCGCTGGATTGATTTAGTTCAAGTATACGTGTGCGGATTGAATCACGGGCTGGACCAGCTCGCCCGGTTGCCGAACCGGTTGATCCGGATCGCCAAAAACACGCACCTCCGTGTCTCCCCATTCGAGCGCGGTTTCGGTCCGATCGCGACCTTGCAAGATCGAGGTGACTCGCGCCACCTGCACATCGTCTCCGTCGGGCTGAGACACCGACTCCAGGCGAATATGGTAGGGGTCGACGCTAGCGATAGCTCGTTGCCTGCCGGCACCAGCCTGCACGTCATCAACGAAACTGACCTTCGCGGGAGCATGATCCGTGCCAGCAGTGTACAGGTTCACCCCCGGGTGGTCCGGATAGAACCGACCCGATGAGATACTTCCTGGAAACAGCGTCGCATCATTAAGAAAGCCAGCCACAAAACTTGACGCGGGACTGGCCGTCATCTGGCTTGCGGTACCAACTTGGACAATTCGGCCCTGATCCATCACCACCACACGGTCGGCAATCGCTAGTGCTTCAGAGCGGTCGTGGGTCACGTGCACCGCGGTGAGACCTTGCTCGGTGGTGAGCCTGCGAAGTTCCAGGCGAAGCCGAGCGCGAAGCGGCTCGTCTAAGGCCGACAACGCTTCGTCAAGCAAAAGTGCTGACGGCTCTGCGACGATTGCGCGGGCCAATGCAACTCGTTGTCGCTGTCCTCCGGACAACTGTGTGGGCTTGCGCTGAGCGAACTCCACCAGTCCCACGTCCTCGAGTATCTTCTCGACCCGCGCCGAAATTTCTGCCGAGCGCAGTCCGGCACGTTTGAGAGGATACGCCACATTCTCGCTGACGCTCATATGAGGCCATACCGCGTGGTCTTGGAATACCATACCCAGTTGACGTCGATGTGGTGGTACCCAGATATCGGAAGCAAATAGGGTCCGTCCACCCAACGTTATCCGTCCACTCAGCGGTCGGATGAACCCTGCCAGTGTGCGCAACAAGGTGGTTTTACCGGATCCGGAGGGCCCGACCAGGGCGATAAATTCTCCATCGGCGATGTTGAGCGAAATATCTTGAAGAGCTAGCTGTGATTCCAGGGGGGCACTGTTATAGCTGTGGTTGAGTTGCGAAATGCTGATATCAGACATAAGAAGCAATCATCTTTCGAACGTAGAGGCGAAGCAAGACCAGCAAGAACAAAGAACGACAGACATCAGCTGGCACGACGGGAGCCCAACCACCCGGCAAAGGACAGCCCGATCATGCCGACCAGAGCAACCACCACCGCCAGCGCAGAGGCCGCGTTGTAGTTACCGGCTTGTTGCAGGTTGAATATGGTGACACCCAGCGTTTGCGATCCCGGTGCGACCAGCAGAATGGAAATGGTGAGTTCTCGGACTGCAGTGAAGAATACAACGATGATGCCGGTGATCACCGCGGGAGTCACCATTCTGGCAGTGATGTCCAGCACCGCTCGGGCATGAGTAGCTCCCGAAATCTGAGCTGATTCTTCCAAAGAGGACGAAATGGTGGCCAACGGTGCGCGGACCTGCTGGACAACGAGGGCTATGAAAGCCATGACATACGCGCCGAGAATCACCCACGGGGTATTGAAGATCTTGAGCATCGGGGCAATGAGCAACCATCCCACCGCGATCACCAGTCCGGGCAAGGCCTGAGGCAACGTTGCGAGCACGTCGATCGCAGGGTTGAGTCGGGATCGAGATCTGGTCAGCACGATCCCAACCAACAACCCCAGCACCCCACAAATCACGGCCGCGGAACCGGCCAACATCAGCGAATTCTGGAGGCCCTGAACGGCCCCGCGGGAGGTGAGAGCGGAACCAAAATTGTCAAACGTCAGGTTCTCCCAGATCAAGGGGACTCCCGGGGCCGGCAGTAGAGCTTGCACGCTCAGCGCAACCATAGGGACGATACAGATAAGCACGATCCATGCCCACAGTGTCGCGCTGAGCAGGTATTGCATGCCCCGGCCTGGATGGGCTTTCTGCGCTACGGCTGTATCGGATAGCTGTGAGGCTGTCGGCATGCGACGTTGCGCGAGGATGGTTACGAGCGCGACGACCAGAAGCACCATTCCGATCGCCGAGGCTGCTGGAAGAGGATTCGAAATGGTTGCCGAGGCGAGGTAGCGGTATACCAGCGTGGTGAGCGTGGTATAACCCTCCGGCAGACCAATCAAAGCGGGGATACCAAAGTCGGAAAGATTCGCCACCAAGGTGAGGATCAAGGCGGCAACGATCCCAGGTCGCATCAGTGGCAGAGTCACGGTGGTCATGACCTTGAACGTCGAGGCACCTGAGATTCTTGCGGCTTCCTCAAGGTTGCCGGGGACCCGACGCAACGCCGTCGAGACCACGAGAAAAGCCGTGGGATAGGAGTGAATGGTGAGTAGGAGGATCACGCCGGATCCACCGAAGATGCTGAGATTCGCCTCGAGACCCATCTGTTCCAAGATCCGGTTGACAGGACCGTTGACCCCTAAGAGCGCCATCCATGCCATCGCGCCGATGAAGGGCGGAATCAAAAAGGGAATAAGCAACAACCAACGAATGAGTTGGGCGCCGGGGATGATCAACCGGTCTAAGACTATGGCGAAGATCACCCCCAGCGTGGTCGCGATCATCGCGGAGATGGTAGCTGAGACCACCGAATTCGTGAGCGCTTCTAGCACCGCGGGGTCGGAAAAAACCGTCAAAGCTGTGGGATCAATTCCCACCTTGATCAGCGCAACCAGCGGAACAACAACAATGAGTACCAGGGCCAGAACAACTGCCCATCGCATGATGAACAAGCCATCGGCACGTCCTGTGCGAGTTCTCGGAGCCACGTTACCCGCGGTGCTAGCCAGCTGACTCACCTTACTTCAGCAATCCATTGAAATAGGACACGGCTTCATCCTGTTCAGCCGCAATTTCTTCCAAATCAGGATTCATCAGATTAAGATCTGCCAGCTCCGGAGCCCCCTCAGGAACCCCCACGTCATCACGAACCGGAAGGTAGGACTGTTCAACAGCCATCTGCTGTCCGTCTTCGGAGATCAAGAAATCCACGAACTGATTAGCCAGTTCCTGGTTGTCACTATCAGCAAACACACCCGCCGGCTGTGACACATAAGGTGCGCCATCTTCCGGGTATACGACTTTTACCGGCGAACCTTGATCAGCCAGGTCGCGAATGACGTAATCCACCACGATGCCAAGGCCGGTGGTCCCTTCACCCACGGCCTGTCCTACGGGACCATTGGATTCCAAGATGGTGGGATCATTGGCGACCAAGTCCTCGAGCCATTGATCTCCTAGCTCATCACTCGAACGCCAAACCGCCGTGTTGAATGCGGCGGCACCAGATACGTCCGGGTTGGGCATCGCTATTTGACCTTCATAGTCCGAATTGGTGAGGTCCTGCCATAAGCTCGGTTCATCCTCTTCGGAAATAACGTCTGTATTGACAGCAATAATGGTCGGAATGAGTCGGGTCCCGACCCAGTAGTTGTCTTCATCGACGTAGGAGTCATCAAGCGAATCGGTGTTCTCCAAATTCAGCTCGGCAAGATCACCTTCTGCGGCGTAATCTTCGAAAGTGGGCACATCCGCTGCCAAAATGACATCGGCTTGAATCTCGCCGGTTTCTTTTTCGCTGGCCACACGAGTCTTCAGCTCACCCGTGCCAGCACGGAACACGTCAATTTCTGCGTCGGGATTAACCTCCGCAAAGGCATCAATGATCTCGTCGATTTTCTCTTGCGGTTCTGAGGTGTAAACGGTCAGGGTGTTATCCCCAGAGTCAGACTCGTTCATCTGTTCCTGCGCTTCATCAGCGCAGGAGCTCAAGGCAAGAGCAGGAATGAGAACAAGCGGAGCGAGCAGTTTGGTGGTTTTTTTCATGGTTTCCTCCTCAACGTTTGTCGGTGAACAGTGGTTTCGGGTTGGTCAGGGTTTAGGGGGACGAGGGAGAAGCCTCCAGAGTGAAAACCACTCTGGATGGTTCTGAACAGGGAAGAAGGCTGCTCACGATATCCGGGGGCCCTGGGGGTTCTCGTTCAACGCGAACGAATCCAAAGACCGCCCGCGCCAGGATTGTTTCTCTGGGGGCTAGGGGGTCGTTGCTATAGGCGATTCCGGGAGCAACGCTGACCGGGATTCCGGCAAAGCTGCCGTATTGATTCAGGTGGTAATGTCCGCTCAGGATCAGACAAACCCGCGAACCGGTCATAATCTCTGCGAGCCGCCGGCGAGAGTCAGAATCGAGGAGACCGCGGTGACGCAGGCCGGCGATCATCCCCGGTACCGGCGGATGGTGCAGAACTAAAACAATGTCCTCGGTGCCGTCTTGGCGGATGTGGTGTTCTAGCCAATCCAATGAGGTGGTCTCAAGCCAACCGTGTGGGTGGCCATAACCATGGGTATTGAGCCCGATGAGTCGCAGACCGGGTACCGCGATGATGCTATTGCTTGCATCGTGGGGATCAGTATGGCTGGTGTCAGGATCGTGAAAACGAGCATCGATCGCCCCCGGTTCATCGTGGTTACCTGGAACGACAAGGATCGGACAGCCCAAGCGCCTTCGTTGCTCGGTAAGAAAACCAGCGACTTCAGCGTAGGCATCATGGCCACGCTGGCATAGGTCGCCACTGATTACCACGGCATCCGGTAAACCAGCGTCACCGCGGGCGAGGGCCTCGAATGTTTGACGCAGTTGCCCCCAGGGGTCGATTGAGCCACCATACAGGGTCTGCTGGTTTTCGGTCAGGTGCGGGTCGGTTAAGTGAGCTATGTGCCATGAGTCTGCCATCTCAGGCCCCCTTCGGCTCTCGCCTCGCATGCAGATGCTCAGCCAGTACGCGTTGCTCAGGAAGGCTGAAACCAACGCAGTCAAGAAAACGCGCGACTGAACCGTAACGATGGTCTAGGTGTTCCAGTAAGTGCCTCATCGCTGAGGCGGGGCTGAGGGTATGCAATCTGAGGGCCTGAGAGAATTCTTCAGACGAGGTATCCCATTGACTCGACATCTCGGTAGCGACTTGTGCGTGGTAGCTGTCCGGTAGCTCGTCAGCACTGCGGGCATAATCGGCAACAATGATGTCCCGGTGTATTCCTGCCACCGAAAGAACCAGCGCTGCCACAAGTCCCGTGCGGTCCTTTCCGGCAGTGCAGTGAATGAGTACGCCATCATCGAGCGCCATTGTGACAGCTTTTAACACGCAGACGAGTTGAGCACCGCGTTGGGTGATGAGTCTGGAATAGACCTGCAAAATGGGCTCGTCTCTGGGAACTGGTCCCCGATAGAGCGGAATATTGATATAGCCAACGTGCTCTGGCAGTGTGTCCGGGCGCTGAAGGATCTCTTCTGGCTCACGCAGGTCGATCACGGTCCCAATCCCATCGACGGCGCACAATTCGGGAGCGGAGAGTTGAAGTTTCCCCGGAACCGACGAGCGGTAAATCTTAGCGGGGCCCTTGGCTGTGCTGGTCACTCCGGGAAGAGGGCGCAGGTTATGAATACTGTTGGGATCGCCCCACGGTGCCATCTCGCCCTCCTCACGGTATATTTCTCAACGAGGCCCACACATTTCATCGTTACTTTATCGATGAAACGGTGTTACACCCCAGTAGAACGAGCGAAGATAAATACACCGTGAACGGGTCGCGACAACGGTTTAACAATCTCAGCTAACCGATGTGACGATTGTTACCACGTGAGATTTTTTCGATTAATCCTCGACCTCAGAGATGTCAGGTTCGAGCGCGTCGGACAGTAGCGGACCCAGTTTTTCTGAAGGTCCCATGTGAGGTTCGGCATCGTGAAACACGAGACGCTGAGCGGCGAGACCTAAGATGTTGAGCACCAAGGTGTGGGAAATTCTGGACACCAGCACTTCCTGGTCGTCGTTTCGGCTTCCAGCAGTCAACGTCAGGTCTGCTTGTTGAGCCAGAGGAGAAATCCCAGAGCTCGTAATAGCGATAATGAGTGCCCCCGCAGTTTGGGCGGCTCGCACGGAGTCGAGAGTGTGTTTATTGGCTCCCGAGTAGCTCACCGCAATACAGACATCCCGCTCAGAGAGCATCCGAGCAGTAAATTGTTGCCCCAGGACATCGACGGGGGCCACGGCGGTTAAGCCTGACATGGTGTAGCGTAGCGCGGCCTCTTGGGCCGGAATTGCTGAACCTCCGGTGCCGACTAACAGAATGGTCTTCGCCGACGCCACCGCAGTGACCGCCTGCTCCATGACCTCGCTGGCAAGCATTCGCTCAGTCAGGGCGATTTCGCTCTGGGCAGCAGCAAAAACATCTCGACTCAACAACTGCAACGCGGACAGCTGCACGGCACCGCTGACCTGCCCCTGGGCAGTGGCCACCTGCGACTGGTCAGCTTGGGCGAGAAGAGACCGAGAGATCTCATCCTTCAGCCTCTGAAAGCCTGAATAGCCCAAATTCTGTGCGGCTCGCACGACGGTAGCCGCCGATGTTTGAGCGCGAGCAGCCAGATCGGTGGCAGATAGATCAGGTATCTGTTCGAATGCCTCGATGACTGCCACGATGACTTTACGTTCCGCCGGGCCCAGATAGGTCGCGTCAGTTTTCAGACGCTCTATCAGCGATCTGGGTGTCTGCGCAGGCGAGTGTGGGACCATCATGGACTCGACAAAGTAACGAGGGCCGGCTAGTGATCGGCCGATCGCCAGTTCTTAGGCGTTGCCGTCGAACAGGCTGGTGACAGAACCGTCTTCGAAGACTTCCTTGATGGCCCGCGCTATCAGTGGAGCGATGGAGAGCACGGTGAGGTTCTCGAACTTTTTGGCCGCCGGAATCGGTAAGGTATTGGTAACCACCACTTCACGGGCCCCGCACTCGGCTAACCGCTGGGCGGCAGGGTCGGAGAAGACCGGGTGAGTAGCGGCAATAATGACATCTTTCGCCCCGGCTTCTTTCAGCACTCGCACCGCACCGGCGATGGTGCCACCGGTATCGATCATGTCGTCGATCAGCACACAGGTGCGACCCTCGATCTTACCGACCACGGTTTTCGACTCAGCTTTGTTCGGAGTAGTCAGGTCACGGGTCTTGTGCACGAAAGCCAGCGGGACACCGCCCAGCCGATCGGCCCACTGCTCGGCGACCCGCACGCGTCCCGTATCCGGAGAGACCACCGTAACCTCGGAGTCGCCAACCTTGCCACGAATGTAATCGGCCAGGATGGGCACTGCGAACAGGTGATCCACCGGTCCATCGAAGAACCCCTGAATCTGAGCGGTGTGCAAGTCCACCGACATAATGCGGTCGGCACCAGCGGCCTTATAGAGATCAGCGACCAGGCGTCCGGAAATAGGTTCGCGTCCACGCCCCTTTTTGTCCTGACGCGCGTACGGGTAGAAGGGCGAGACCACGGTGATCCGTCGTGCTGAGGCACGCTTCATCGCATCGACGAGCAAGAGCTGCTCCATCAGCCAGTTGTTTAACGGTGCTGGGTGCGCCTGGATGACGAAACAGTCTTTACCACGCACCGATTCGCCGGGGCGAACGTAAATCTCCCCGTTGGCAAAGTCGTAGGCTGACAGCGAGAGAAGCTCAGTACCCAAGGCCTCGGCAATTTCATCGGCCAACTGGGGATGCGCCCGGCCCGAAGCCAGGACCAGCTTCTTATTTTCGTGATGACTAATCTCGCTCAACGATCGACTCCCTCGACAGAAATGTGCGTGCGATAGTTCTTGCAAACTACACTATGTAGTTTTTGTCCTCAACGGCAGGCCTGAGAGGTTCTTGTCTTCCCGTCGCCGTTGTGGAAGTTGTGTTGTGGCTCGTCATCACAGCGAGATGCTAGTGACTAGTTCGCGGACCGGTCGCCATCGGTGTGTTCAGATGCTTCTCCAGCGGCTTCTGCGGCTCGAGCGGCAGCCGTACCGGGACGCTTGGTGATGGTCCAATTCTCAATGGTGCGCTGAGAAACCTGGTTGATGGCCAGGGCCCCAGCGGGCACATTGTCTCGTACCACAGCGCCCGCACCCGTGTAGGCGCCATCGCCGATTTCTACCGGAGCAGTAAAGACGGTATTAGATCCAGTGCGCACCTCGGAACCGATCACGGTGCGATGCTTATTGACCCCGTCATAGTTTGCGGTGATATTGCCACATCCAATATTGGTGTTCTCTCCAATCTCGGCGTCGCCGGCATACCCCAGGTGGGAGAGTTTAGACCCAGCGCCTACGGTGACATTCTTGGTTTCATAAAAGGCACCGATTTTGCCGTTTTCTCCCAGGACGGTACCGGGGCGCAGATAGGTGAATGGTCCCACTTTAGCTCCCGCAGCAATCATTGCCTCGGTCCCATCGGTACGCTTGACGGTCGCGTGCTGACCGACATGGACATCGGTCAGCGTGGTGTCTGGGCCAATGGTGGCGCCGGGAGCAATCCGAGTAGAGCCGTGGAGCTGGGTTCCCGGCTTAATGGTGACGTCGGCGGCCAGCTCAACCTCTATGTCAATCCAGGTGGTGGCCGGGTCAACGATGGTCACGCCCTGACGCATCCAAAAATCAGTGATCCGACGATTCAGTTCGGCGCCCAAGGCTGCCAGCTGACGACGGTCGTTCGCGCCTTCAACCTCCCACACATCGGTGGTGACCCAACTGGCGACCCGGCCGCCCTCGGCGCGGGCCAGGCTAAGCACATCCGTCAAGTACTTCTCACCCTGAGCGTTATCGGTGGAGACCTCGGCCAGCGTACGAGCCAGCACTTGAGCGTCGAAAGCATAGATCCCAGAGTTGATCTCGTGGATGTTCACCAGCGAGTCATCGCCGGTTTCCTCGGCATGACGTAGCGCGTCCTTGTGCTCGACGATGCGCTCCACAAGGCCCTGGTCATCGCGGACGATACGACCGTATCCGGTGGGGTCGGAGACCTCTGCGGTCAGCACGGTCACGGCGTTACCCTGGTCATGGTGACAGGCCACCAGCGTGCTCAGGGTTTGCGGGGTCAGCAACGGGACGTCACCGTAGGTGACTACCACGGTTCCGGTCGTGTCGGCCGGCAGCGCCTGGAGCCCTTGTTCCACGGCCCGACCGGTGCCCGGAATCTCGTCCTGGTCGGCGATAACAACCTCGGGCACGAGTTCTTGCAGGTGTGCCACCACACGATCGCGTTCGTGACGCACTACCGCCACGAGATGTTCAGGGTTGACGCTCTGAGCTGCGTGAAGCGCATGGCCAACGAGTGAGCGCCCGCCGATTTGATGCAGGATTTTCGGAGTAGAAGATTTCATCCGAGTGCCCTGGCCGGCCGCCAGAACGATCACGGCTACTGGAGCGGGAGGCTGAGTCACCTGGTCACTTCCTTTGGTCATCGGCACAGAGTGAGATGAAGGCTAAAATCGCTCTCCAGTTCCGCCACTAGGATTCGAACCTAGACCGCGCAGCTTCAAAGGCTGGCGTGCTGCCGTTACACCATGGCGGATCACGAACACCCCAAACATTGTGCCATACTTCCGGCCGTGAGTCGGAATCAGGACGTTTCAGGCGAGGACAAACGGTACACCCAAATGCTATTCGTGGCGTCAACTCCCAGCCAGACCGGCTCGGTAGATGCCTCGCCGACTGAGACGGCCATCGAGCCCGAATAAGGCGCCGACGGCACGATCGTGAATTCCACTCCGGGGTGTAGTCCCTGGCGGTCGAAAAACTGTAGCATCGCCGGATCCGCATCTGAGATGCGCTCAATACGGGCCCGGT